>CAJXJK010000001.1 GCA_913054135.1 uncultured Flavobacteriales bacterium
TAATGCCTCTGGTGGTTCTCACGAACTTTCAATGGGCTTTAACTTTAGTTGTAGACAGAAGCCAAAGAAATTTAGAACAATTTCTTGTCCTTCTTTCTAATTTTGATGTAACCTTTAATTACCGTATTGTTATAGCTGTACAATTGATAAATAAATTATTAGCTGAATCATGAAAATGCAAGGGAGAAAATTAATCGTATTCGTAGCTGCCAGTCTTATGTTGATTGGATGTGGAAGAGAGAGATCTAATACGACAGGATGGGAATATAACCAACCAAGAAATGGTGGTTTCCAAAAAGTACCTTACTTCGATCAAGAAACTGGTCCTGGTCTTATTTTAGTAGAAGGTGGAACCTTTACTATGGGTAGAGCTGAACAAGATGTTACTTACGAATGGAATAACATTCCAAGACGTGTAACAGTTTCTTCATTCTACATGGATCAATTTGAGGTGACTAACTTTAACTGGTTAGAGTACCTTTACTGGACAAGAAGAACATATGAAGAATTTCCAATGATTTATCATAATGCGTTACCAGATACAAACGCATGGAGATCTCCTTTAGCTTACAATGAGCCTTACGTAGAGTATTACTTACGTCACCCTGCTTACCAAAACTACCCTGTAGTTGGTGTTAGCTGGAACCAAGCAAATGATTTCTGTAAATGGAGAACTGACCGTGTAAACGAGTTTATCCTAATTAGAGAAGGTGTATTGACTTGGAACCCTGACCAAGCTGGTGAACCGTTTACAACTGATGCTTATTTAGCAAATCAATATCACCCGCAACCAGCAGAAGATAAAGAGCAACAATTGATTGATCTTGATCCAATGCAAGGATGGAGTGGTAAAAGAAAAGATTTAGGTCAACGTATTGTTAGAATGGAAGATGGTATCTTATTACCACGTTACCGTCTACCAACTGAGGCTGAATGGGAATTTGCATACTTTGGACTTGTTGGTTCAATGACAAATGCAGAAGATCCTGGTGTAATTGAAAACAGAAGAACATATCCTTGGACTGGTCACTGGGTTAGACAAGACAACCAAGAGTTTCAAGGTGATATTAGAGCTAACTTCGTAAGAGGTAGAGGTGATTATATGGGAACTGCTGGTGCATTGAATGATGCTGCAGATGTTACTGCTCCTGTTGATTCTTACTGGCCAAATGATTACGGTTTATACCACATGGCTGGTAACGTATCTGAGTGGGTAATGGATGTTTACAGACCTCTTTCTCATGAAGACTTTGATGAATTCAGACCATTTAGAGGTAACGTATTCAAAACTAAGGTTCTTGGTAATGATGGTGTAGTTGACGAAAAAACTACTCAAGTTATCTATGATGTTTACGGAATCAAAGAATACTTGCACGAATTTGAAAGAAAAAGATACCAGAGAATTAGTGCTGGAGATCACGTACAAAAGAAAACTATTGTAGATGATTCTTCTAAGCTTTATCCTGGAATGTCAATGAATGTGAAATCAAGAAATGACATTGATTATTACAATGCTCCACCTGAGCAAGTATATTTATCAAAAAACAAGGTGAAAGATTCAATTGAGTTAGAATTGTTATTCGAACTTAACAGAGTAGTTGACCAGGCAATTGAAGCTGCTAACAACCAATGGTACATGGAAGCTTCAGAAATTGTTCAAACGAATATTTTTGACGGTTTATTTGATGGAGTTGATCCAAGATTCGATATTCAAGATAATTTAGGTAATACTTACCCACTTGAGATTATCTCTGACTTGAGAATTGGAATGGCTGATTACATTGTTAACACGCCTGGTAAACTTAAATGGAGACAAGTAACTGCTGAAGAGAATATCAACAGAAGAAACTACAAGAACTCTGATTATAGAGATTTCGTTGATGGTGACTTTGAGTCTTCTATCTACTACGGTGGTACTACTGAAAGATCAATGGAACGTCATGATGTTCGTAAGGACAAAGTGAATCAAGGAATTAGAGATGAGTCTTTAGTTATGTACCAAAATGATCACGAAGAGTATGATTTAACTGGTGCACCTATTAATGCAAATGCTCAAGATGCATGGCCAACAACTTTAGTATCTGATAAGTCTAGAGTTTACAAAGGTGGTTCATGGAGAGACAGAGCATTCTGGATTGTAGGTTCTAACAGAAGATTTTTAGATGAAGACCTATCAACATCTACAATTGGATTTAGATGTGCAATGGATAGACTAGGTTCTCCAAAAGGACTTGGAAGATACAGATAGTCTAACATTTACAATATTCAAAAGCGCTTTCATTAATTTGAAAGCGCTTTTTTTTTGAACTTTTTTTTTCATAAGATGTAGTTGTTAATGTTCGATTTGAGAAACGGATTGAATATTAAAAAAAATCAAAATGAAAAAAATTGTATTAGCCATTTTCGCAATCAGCTTGATTTCTTTATCAGCAAATGCTGAAAAAGAATCTGTTGTGAAATCCAAGATAAATAAAGTAACAGTCTACACTCAAGGTGCACAAATCCAAAGAAAAGCCTCTTATTCGGTGAGCAAAGGAATCACCACTTTAGTGATAGAGGGTGTAAGCCCTAATATAGATGCCAACTCATTGCAAGTTCAGGCTACTGGGAGCATTATCATCTTAGATACTAAATACAATGTTTTCTACCCCACTCCTGCTCCAGTTGTAAATCCTACTAACGGAATACCTCCAAAGATTTTAAAATCAATTGGAGTTCTTGAAGACTCTCTTTTTGATATCGCCTATGACATTTCTGAATTGCAATATCAAATTGATGTTCTAAATAGCGAAAGAAGAATCATTGAGAATAACGGTACTATGAAAGGAGAAGGAAAAGTAAATGATTCAATTCCCTTACTTGCAGACGCAATTGAGTTCTATCACAGAAAAATGCTCGAAATCAATAGAGATCTTCTAAAACTGAACAGAAGCAAAAACATTCTTCAAAAGGATCAAAACGGAATGAACAGAAGATTAACTGCATTTAAAAATTACAATGCCAATAACAACTTTGTTCCCAATCCTCAAAAACCTCCTGTTCATCAAGTTAAAATAACGATATCAGCCAAAGAATCAGCTACTGGGAGAGTGAAGCTCTCTTATTTAGTCAACCAAGCCGGCTGGACACCTTCTTATGATTTGAGAAGCTCTGCAAAAGACAGTAAAATTGATCTTACCTACAAAGCTCAAGTATACCAAAACTCAGGTGTGGATTGGAATGGTGTAAAACTGAATTTGTCTACGAACAACCCTTATGCGAATAAAACTAAACCCACATTGAACCCTTGGTATTTAGATTACTACACATATCGAAATGATCAGTATTTAGGATACAATAATGCTCCCGCAAACCGAACTACCGCGGGATCAGCAGATGCAGTAAATTTGAAAAAATCGAAAGATAAAATGGCTGAAATGGAAATGGCTGAAGATGACTTTGACGCCCTCTCTGCAGATAAGTTTACCAAAATGATTGAACATTTAATTTCGGTTGAATACGAAATCGACCTTCCCTACTCTATCAAATCAGACAACCAACCTAACATGGTTCTGGTTAATTCGAAAACTCTGAAAACAGAGTATATGTATTATGCGATACCAAAACTTGATCTGTCTGTATACATGGTCGCAAGAATAACGGAATTAGGAGAACTTAATATTGTTCCTGGAAAAGCAAATCTATTTCATGATGGAGCTTATTTAGGAAACACCTACATAAACCCTAACACAATGCAAGATACTCTTGATCTGAGTTTAGGGAAAGATCCGAACTTGATTGTAAAGCGCACCATGCTTAAAAATGATTCTAAGCAAAAAGTTGTTGGAGATAAAATTGTGAAATCCGTTTCATATAAAATCCAAATCAAGAACCACAAGTCTCGAGCCATCAAATTAATTGTTCAAGACCAAGTACCGGTTTCGCGAAACAAAGAAATTGAGGTGACTTTGGACAACCTAAGTAAAGCATCTTTAGATGAAATTACAGGGATTGCGGAATGGAAATTCAAAATGAAACCATCTGCCTCAAAAGAAATTGACATAAAGTACACAGTCAAATACGATAAAACACAAAATGTAAATCTCGCTTCATACTAGAAGCCTAAAACAAAAAAAAGAGGTAGTTATTCAACTGCCTCTTTTTTATTTACAGTCTCCATAAAGTCATGCTCAGGTGATTGCTCTATGGCTTCCATCACTTGCTTGAGGATGTTCTCAACGGTATCTTCGTAGTTAATGTCCAAAGGGTCTTTTACCCTAATTTTCAATGTAGATTTTCTTTTTTTAGTCTTTAGACCTTTTTTGTCAAAGCTTCTTCTAAAGCCATCAATCACAATTGGAACCACTATCGGTTTATGATTCTTTATCATGATAGAAGTTCCTACCCTACCTTGTGCATAGGGTGAAGTAGTTCCTTGAGGAAAAGTAATTACCCAACCATCTTGCAATGCTTTGTCTATGTTTTCGGTATCCTTCTTTGATACTTTTCTTCTAACATTCTCACCATTTGCTCGCCAGCTACGTTGAACAGTGACCGCCCCCGATAAAGCCAGAAGTTTCGGTAAAAAACCACTTTTCATGGTCTCTTCTGCAGCTATATAGTAAATGTTATGCTTTTTTGGATTAAATGGCCCTAAGGACGATAGTTTGTTAGGGCGATTATTCAAGGCAGAATGAATGACGATAAGAAAGTACGACACATCCGCAAAGTACGTTTGATGATTTGAGACAATGAGAACATTCTTATCTCTCAGCTCTTTAAATATCTCGGCCCCCTGAATATCTTGCTTGTACAAAAATTTGAAACGTAAATAAGTAATCCAACCTATGGTTCGAATTATCCATCTTTTTACAAAGATATACTGACCAAATATGTTTTTCTTAAATAAAGGCAATCGATTAATTTAATGCGAAGATAAAAATTCACAATGCATTTTAAGAACAATTTTAACGCTAAGACTGTTAAGAATGCAAGAAAAGACGTAAGAATCTTTCATTTTGTACGTCTATTTTCTTTAACTTTATAGAAATAACATCAAATTACCATGAAAAAAATACTCACTCTAACTGCAATTGTTGGTTTCTCGTGCCTGTCTATGGCTCAGGAAGGTCAAAAAATGCAAGAAGAAGTAAAACATGCTCAGTGTAGTTTCTTTATGAAAACTGCACCCATTAAAAATTTAATGAAAAATTTTGAGCCAATTGACGAAGAGACCGCTTACGAAAATTGGGTGTCGCATGACAGAAAAAAATATTCGGATTTTTCTCAAATCTCTGACCACGGAATTCCTGAAAACAATAACATTGACCCTGCTAGACAGCAAGTTTACGGAAGACATAAAGGCAGTGGAACTAAAGCTAATTGGATTGGCCAATGGGGAGCAAATCCTCCAGATCCATCTGGAGCGGCTGGACCTGATCACTACATGCAGGCTGTAAACTCGTCATGGAGAATTTATAATAAAGACGGAAGCTCAGCTAGTGCGTCTTACCCCTTGAGTGAAATGTGGCCTGGAACTGATAGTGACGGAGATCCCATTGTAATGTATGACAGGTATGCTGACAGATGGTTTATTTCACAATTCCAACATAACAATCAAGCGCCACCATATTCAATGGTAATGGCAGTTTCTGAAACTTCAGACCCTCTCGGTTCATACTACCTATATGAATTCAGTTTTTCTGGATTCCCAGATTATCCAAAATTTGCAGTTTGGTCAAATGCGTATTACATGACTGCGAACTCAGGATCTAACGACTGTGTTGCTTTTGAAAGAGAAAAAATGATTTTAGGTGACCCAACTGCATCAATGATCTCCATGACATTTCCTAACTTTTATCAATTCTTCAACTCTGTAGCACCTGCATATGCAGAAGGTCTATGGGCACCTGAAGATAATGAACCAGGGTGGGCATTTGCAGTTCAAGATGATTCATGGCCTGGCATTAATGACGACCATATAAAAGTTTTAAAAATTGAATTAGATTGGGACACTCCTAACAACTCATCTGTAGTTGTACATCAAGAAATAAATACAACTTCTTTTAACAGTGTGTTTACAGGGTCGTGGGATGACATCACCCAGCCTGGTACTTCACAAAAACTAGATGCCGTAGCAGGTATTTTCATGTACAGAGCACAGTATAGAAGATTTCCTGGATATAATTCAATGCTACTTGTTACTACTGTAGATGCTAATGGAGCTAACCGAGCAGGTGTTAGATGGTATGAATTAAGAGAAGATTTGACAGCAAATCCTGGTGAATGGTACATCTATCAAGAATCAACATTTGACCCGAATGACGGAAACAGCCGTTGGATGGGTAATGCCGCTATGGATATTAATGGTAATATTGGAATGGCATATTCAATTTCTGGTTCAAGCGAGTATCCTGGAATCAGATATACCGGTAGATATTCAACGGATCCGTTAAATGAAATGACAGTTGAAGAACAAATTGCAGTTGAGGGAGCTGGTTCTAAAACGAATCCTCTTGCTGGAAATAGATATGGAGATTATTCTCAAATGACGGTTGACCCAACTGATGATGCTACTTTCTGGTTCACTGGAGAATACATGGGGGGAACAGACAATGCTAGAACGAGAATTTTCTCATTCGCAATGTGGGAGCTTTTAGGTGAAGACGAAAAGCCAGTTTCTAAACCATATTTCAATGCATACCAACCAAATACCTCTGAAGTAAAAGTAATGTGGAGAGATTTAAATGACGATTTAATTGCAATTTCAGTATTAGATATGAATGGTAAATTGATCGCTCAAGAAAGCGGAATTGATGCTTCTCTTGAGAATGCGACTTTTAGCATTCCTGAAACTTCAAGTGGAATTTATCTAGTTCAAGTACAAGGTGAGAACACAAATCTTGCTGAAAAGATTTACTTAGGTAGATAGGATATTATAAAGTATTAAAAACCTTCTTTGAAGTTTCAAAGAAGGTTTTTTTATGTCATGACTCAAATTCTCACAGATCAATTCGGTAGAAATCACAACTACTTGCGCATCTCACTTCTCGAGAGGTGTAATCTTCGTTGTCATTACTGCATGCCCGAAGAAGGTATTCCATTGCGAGATAAAAAAGAATTCATGAGTCAAGAAGAATTGTTTGAGATTGTTCAAACATTTGTTCGTCTCGGAATAAACAAAATCAGACTCACAGGTGGAGAGCCCTTGATTAAAAAGAATTTTGCTGAAATTCTGAGTTTTCTAGCTCAGCAAAATGTTGATTTAAACATTACTACAAATGGCATTCTATTGGATCAATATTGGGATGAACTTGAAGCCGCTAAGATTGAGACATTGAACATTAGCTTGGATTCGCTCATTGAAGAGAAATTCAATAAGATCTCACGAAGAAGTTTTTATAGTCGCATTTATCAAAACATCTTCACTGCAATTGAAAAGGGCTTTAAAGTAAAGCTCAATGTAGTCCTTATTAAAGAGGAAAATGATGACGAGATTATTGATTTTATTGACTTAACGAGAAATCACGATTTGAATGTGCGGTTCATTGAGTTCATGCCCTTCGACGGAAACAACTGGGACAGATCAAAGACAGTATCAGAAAAATCAATCCTAGAAACTGCAAAGGAAGAGTATCCAAATAGATTATCAAATCTAGAATCAGGGCCGAACAGCACTTCTCACAATTACAAAATAGATGGCTTTAAAGGAACTTTCGGTATTATATCAACCGTAACAAACCCTTTCTGTGATGGTTGCAATAGACTCAGATTAACTGCAGATGGTAAGATAAAAAATTGTCTTTTCAGCAACAATGAAACGGACATTCTTTCTGCTTTGAGAAGTAAAGAAAATATCATTCCTTTCATAGAACAAGCCGTTTCAAGTAAAAAGAAGAAACTAGCTGGTATAAGTTCGTTTGATATAGACGAGAAAATAAAAAATAGATCAATGACCACCATTGGAGGTTAAATTCTCAATTCTAATCCTTATTTTGAGACATGGCAGATTTCGAAATATTTATTTTAGCTGGAGGAAAAAGTAGCCGAATGGGTGAAGACAAAGGCTTAATGTCTTTATTCGGAAAGCCAATGATCCAATATGTATTAGAAGAAGTTAAGAAACTAGATGTAGCTATTTCAATCATTTCCAACAACTCCGCCTACAAGAAATTTAATTTCCCCGTTTACAAGGATATCATAAAAGATGTTGGTCCATTAGGAGGAATACACTCGGCATTGAGTAGATCAGAAAAACCAAAAATCGTAATTCTTAGCTGCGATACACCTTATGTGACAATTGAACTTATAGAAAAACTATTGAACCATTCAGATGAAGCCAAAATCATTATCCCGGCTTTTGAAGAGCAGTTACACCCATTAATAGGCATCTACCATCAAGAAGCTCTCTCGCATATTGAAGCTGAGATTAATAATTCAACATTTAAGATCATTGAAGCCATCAAGAAATATGACAACCTTGTCATTGATGCGAATAACTTTGACAAGATTGTATTTAAAAATTTGAATTCAAAAGCTGATGTCATCCATTGAAATAAAGCAGAGCTATTAAAAAATATAATGTACACTTTGAACACTTCTATAGAGCAACTCGAAAAGCATATTCAATATTTCACCAACTTTGAACCCCACAGGCATTTCGGCAATTTAATTGCCCTAAACGATTGCGTAGATTACATAAAATCATTCTTCAACAATTGCGGCTTGGCAACAAAAATTCAAAGTTGGGAAGTTAGAGGAAATGAATATCACAATGTCATTGCCTCATACAAACCTGAGAAAGAAAAGAGACTAATCGTTGGCGCCCACTATGATGTTTACGCCAATAACCCAGGAGCTGATGACAATGCAAGCGGTATGGCAGGTCTTCTTGAAAGTGCGAAAATGATAAGTGAACTAAACCCTGATATCCACTATGGAATTGATTTTGTCGCCTATTGCCTAGAAGAACCTCCATTTTTTGGTTCTTCTGACATGGGGAGCTACGTGCATGCCGAATCTATTTCAAAGAATACTGAAAATATAATTGGCATGATTTGCTATGATATGATTGGATATTTTAGTGATGAGCCAAACTCTCAAACATTTCCAAATGCAACAATTGCATCCATGTATCCAAGCACGGCAGATTTCATACTTGTAATCGGAATCAAAGAATTTGAGGAATTCTCACATGACTTTTTTGAAAACATGAATACGGTCAATAAAATGGATGTAAGAGAGATTCATTTTGATGATGAACGAGATCTTGGTGGATTATCAGATCATAGAAATTATTGGCATTTTGGAATGAAAGCTCTGATGATCAACAACTCAGCTTTCTTGAGAAACCCTAATTATCACGAAAAGACAGACACAATTGAAACCTTAGATTTTGAAAAAATGAAACTTGTTATTAAAGCTGCAACAGGCGCAATGCTGAAGTTTTGATTTTATACTAAAGATAAAATGCAAGACAGGTTTTTAAACATTCACAGCCACAAAATCGTTAATGTAGTACAAAGTTTGTACCCATGAAAAAGAAATATGCAATTCTCAATCTAATTGTCGTTCTTGCTGTAATTGCTTGGAATGGATTATCCAATACTGGTGTAATTGGTGGCAAAAGTGTTGGAGATGTGAGTGATAAACTGTACAACTTATTCACTCCAGCTGGTTACGCTTTCTCAATTTGGGGAATCATATTTTTAGGCATGATTGCTAATGCCATTTATCAAATTAAAGTGGCCTACAAAGACACAGAACAAAAACAAAAGAATGTATTGACAGGTCCATGGCTTATAATCGCCAACTTAGCAAATGGTGCATGGATTTGGTTTTGGTTAAATGAATATGTGGGAGTATCTATTCTTATCATGATCATAATTTTGCTTGCACTAATTAAAGTAGCAATTGATTTAAGATTGGAAAATTATGGTGCTGATAGAGACGTCATCATTTTTGGCTGGTGGCCAAACACAATTTATCTCGGTTGGATCTCGGTAGCACTGATTGCGAATGTTGCTGCTTATCTATCTTATAGCGGATGGGCTGAACAAGTGAACCAAGTCAATTACACAATAATTATGCTAATTGTTGCCGCACTCTTGAATCTATTCATGTTGTACACCAGAAACATGAGAGAGTTCTGTTTAGTTGGAATTTGGGCATTGATGGCAATTGCAGAAAGAAGTGCAATTGAAAGCATTTACTTAACTGCAGTAATCTGTGCAGGTATACTCATCTTGTTAACACTCATTCATGGTTTCAAAAACCTAAAGCAAAACACACTCTTCTACCCGCAAGAAAAAAGCTAAGACACAAACTCTTTTTCGTTTGAACTGTTTTAAATACACAACTATTCAAACAAAAAATGATTTATTATACCACCTATTACGATCCAGAAGTACAGGATGAAATCATCCGCTCATTAGGCGCACCTTATGGTTTTAGAGAAATTTTCAAATTAGGAGCAGTAGGTTCTAGCCGGATGAAGGTAGCTGAATATAGCGAAGCCTTTAAAAAGTTAGTGGAAAGAACAAGTGATTTTGCTGTGGCGAGTATCGCTTTAAGACCCAAAGGAATCATGGTCACGGTTTCCAAAAGCGACCAAAACATCATTTGGACAATCCCATTCTACCGATTGACAATCTACAAAACTGAAGTACTCAGCATTCATTCAGAAGGACACTTCTTAAAACTTCAACTTAAACAGCTGCAGAATCAGAAATTCATCAAAAAAATACTAGAACATAAAATTAGATTCAGTGAAGACCTAAGTAAGCACTAAAAAATGAGCCCTTTTCGCGCATCTATGCACTCAGCCTCAAAGTGTTTCATTTTTTTCTTAAAAAAAGATATTATTTCTTTTGTCATTGTAAAAAAGTACAATATATTTGCACCCGCATTGAAACAATGCACAGTGGGGGCTTTTAGCTCAGCTGGTTCAGAGCACCTGCCTTACAAGCAGGGGGTCACTGGTTCGAATCCAGTAAGGCCCACTATAATAACAGCAAGGCTTTCGAGAAATCGGAAGCCTTTTTGTTTTTCATCCGGTTTACTTAATGGTTTACTTATTTTTTAAACACTTCGTTAAGTATTGATCCTAAGGTAGGAATTATTATTGAAAATAATTTAGGCCTCTACTTTCATGACAACCAAAATTCGATCAATTCAAGAATTAAAACTTGGATACTTGCGAGATTTAATTACTGAATAAATCTGACAAGATTTAGTAGTAAAGACTTAAGAATTAAAAGCAATCTACGTATTTAACTGGGTTTTTAAATAATTTACTGTAGGTACTTTTGTCCAAACTAACACCTAAAAAGATGGGGGAATTATTCAAATATTATGAGCTGTAAACAAAAAGAAAATGAATTCAACGAGGCTTTGAAGAAAGTGCAGAATGAACTTGAAAAAGAACTAGCTACTATAGCGACTGAAGCAGAAAGAAAGTCTGAAGAATTGGAAGCAGATTTTGACCAAGAGAAGGATCTTGCCAATGGTGTTGCTGCTACCGCAGGAACGGTAATTGGTGGTGCTGTTGGCGGGCCTGTTGGAGCGGTTATAGGGGGAGCAATAGGAAAAACAATAGGTTCGTTATTTACAATTGAAACTTCATACACAGAACAAAGAATATCTCTTCATGTCCCTACGGTAACTATGAAAAGTCAATCCTGGAAATTTGATGTTCCTGAAATTACAATGAAGGACAGTGATATCATTTTCAATGTCCCTACATTGGTGATGACTCGTCAAAAAGGCCCAAGAATTCCTCATACAAAAACAACAATGAAACAAGAGTGTGTATCGGTGAAAATTGATGCTGGTCTTTTCACTTACACGGACAAAAAATGCACTGATGTTCCGCAGGTAACAGTTACCTGGGAACAGACCTATCTCGATGTCCCAAAATATGAAAATCGAGAACAGAGAATTGTAATTGGTGTTCCACAAGTGTCAATGAAAACTCAAGAAGTTATAGTTGATGTTCCTGAAATAACAATGGAACAACAAGACATTATCTTTAGACTACCGTCGATAACAATTACTTTCGTTAAGGACGCAGGTCAAAAAATGGCTGACGCCGCTGCCAAAATAGCAGATGATGCTGCAACGGCTTCTACACAGAAAAAACTTGCAATGAAAGGGAGAATTACGACTGAAGTTATCGAACCCGCTAAGGCCATGTTTGAATGCTACAAAGCTGAACTCATTTCAAACAGAAAAAAGATAGTCGCGTTCTATGACCCAGAAATTGAAAAACTAACTAACTCTTTAAAAAATCTCAAGTCAAAAGATGTTCCTGAGAGCGATAATGACTACATATCAATAAAAAAGCAACTAGATGACATGATTAAAAAGAGAGAAGATTCAGTCAGTATGATTGATCGAGCAATCGAAGACCTTGATAAAAGTTCATCTGAAGCAATCGAATCTTTACTTGGCATGTAGAACTTATAGCTTTGCTTTTTAGCATATCATAGTCATGCATTTGACGACACATGATAAAACCAAAAAACATGAACTTCAAGTTAGAGATGTTTTGCTTTAGCAGGGCGTTACCTGTTATAATCCAGTTTGCTCAATGATAATAAATAGAAGGCTTTCGAGAAATCGGAAGCCTTTTTGTTTTTCACCCGGTTTATTTATTGGTTTACTTGTTTTTAGAGTCCATGCTTAATCATAATCCTTTGGGTTTAATTCATTATTGAAAATAATATGTATCTCTAATACATCAAGTCATGTACCTTTTTTGTTTTTCTCGGTTATGAAAAAAAGAAAAGCCATGAAAATTCAATTAACCATAACAATGCTCACCTCGCTCCTATTCATTTCCCACGCCCAAAATATTGAGGTCAAGAATTCAATAGAAAACTCGTTTTACAACCTTAATGGAGAAGTCACAACCATCAAGATAAATTCACTTATTTTAGACCTGAAGAAATTAAGCGCAGATTCAACTATGTGTTTTTATTCTTTATTCGATTACAACAACTGCAATTCAGATTCTGATGCAGTTTATGATAAAGTTGCATCCTATCTGAACGACCTCATTAATAAATCAGTAGATGTTAAACTCACAAAATGGAACAAACCCTGGGAAGATGAAAATTTTTATACACTGCGCTTTGAAATCTATTACGCCAACGATAATCCAAAATTTCCTGTTGACCTAAATTTTGATTCCTTCATTTTAGATGTAAGTGAGGATAGGATCAAAAATATAATCCTAGCACGAGAATGGATAGAGTTGTCAAAATATGCGAATTGAACATTTGAGAATTGTATACAAATTAACTAACTTTAAAAGGAAAGCTAATATTATTCAACCATCAGAAAAATTATCATAGCACTTTAAGATGTCAAACAAAGTCATTAGAAAATGCCGCTGGTGCGGACGCAACTATTCAACAATGCACGGACTGATTCAGGTATTAACTGGAGTGGAAAAGTATTGCTCAACCGCTTGCGAATATGAACACAATCAAATACAAAACAACCAAGAAGAGCAACATCAAAGCTTTGAGGCAGAACAGCATGTTCATATAAATGTTGAACATGAAGAAAGAGAAAAAAAAGATGCGAAGCTTAATTCATTTTACTTTGATCAACTAAACGATATTTACAACAGAAGTAAGAATTACACAAAAGGACCAAGTGTTTCAGATATTGAAGGAAATTCTTATGATTCAATTCAAATTGGAAACAAACTTTGGTTGACTTCTGATCTTATCGTTTCAAAATGGAGAACTGGTCATAGAATTCCTTTTAAAACAACAACTGTTCCAACTCACTTCGCAGAATGCAGTCATGTTCTAGAATCTTATGACGAACTAGTACCGAAATCATTAAGCCTCAATTACAGTGCAGAAGTCTTAAATAAACAAGAGGATTTACTGGGTGATGGATGGAAAGTCCCTTCTAAAGAAGATTGGATGGATCTGATAACAATGCACGGTGGAAACCAAACTGCTGGCTTATTTTTATTCTCCGGAGAAAACTATGACACAGAAGATGGTTATTGGGATACCTGGGAAATTGACGACCATGACATTCAAGTTCCTTCTGCCTTCACTAATTGTTCTAAATTATCTTTGATCGCCATTCCAGATTTAGCCAAATATTGGGCATATGATTCAGTCAAAAATGAAAAACTTCTTGTTATTTCAGATGACGACAGAACGATAGATGGATTTAGATTAGAATTTGAAAATGATCCAGTAATACCAATGGAACAGTCTTCAGCACGAATCAGACTGGTTAAAGATTTGACTGATAAAAATCAACCACCTCGTTTTCAGAAGGCAAATGAAAAACCTGTTGCTCAGAACATTCCAAATGAAAAGGAAAAATCTGAGGTCTTGAAATTAAACGAGTTGCTACAGAGCGGAGCCATTTCAAGTGGCCAGTACAATTCTTTAAAAAAAGAACTTGATTTAAAACGACTGAATGATCTCTTTGAATCAGGCGCAATAAGCCATGAGCAATATTCTAAACTACTTAACAATTTAATTTAATGGATAAAATTGCTGAAATAGAAAAGTTGAAATCCCTTTTGGATGCAGGAGCCCTCAATCAGACTCAATATGATACTTTACTTACGGACCTGCTTGGAGATGTTCACCCCCCCCTCAACCAAATTCCAGACACCAGACAAACTGCATCTGGGTCTGTCCAAAACCAACAACCAATAATAAACCTCCCTACGATTGAAATCGGTGGTCACCAATGGGTTCAGGACAACCTCAATATAACGCATTTTCAAAATGGAGATGAAATCCAGAAAATAACGAGCTTGGAAATGTGGTACGAATACCATGATAAAAAACTACCTGGTTACTGCAACCCTATGTTTGATGAAGATGACCCCATTCATGAATGGGGACTAATTTATAATTGGCACGCGGTTCACGACTCTAGAATTCTTGCACCAAACGGTTATCGTCATTCAAATCTGAATGACTGGTATGACCTATTTACGCATTTTGATAAAGCATTCAATCAAGATGCAATGAATGGCTTAATTCATGGTCAAAATGGATTTGACTTAGACAGTTTTTCAGAGACGTTTAACGTACATTTTGGAAGCATTGAGATAGACCTAAAACATGATGGATTACGTTGGTCTAAATTTTACTCAGACTTTTTTGACCTTAGGCACAGAATAGCTGGGTTCCTTTTGAAAGGTAATGAGGGATTGCCTGATGGATCGATAACAATTAATTTTGATACTGGTACGGTTCAATTCACCGACGATTTTCTTGGGGGATATGTCAGATGTATCAAAGAATAGTCACAAATATGAAAATTCACAGACTTGAAAAAATCGGTTTCATTCACATAGGACACTGGTCAATGAAGGATGACAAACTAATATTGAACGTAACAATTGATAAGGATGTAAAGAACATTCTTTACGCCTTTGTCATCAATAAAAAGGTAATGTATGTAGGCAAAACAACAAATACATTACAAAAAAGGTTTTCTGGGTACATTGATCCCGGTTCCACTCAAAACACCAACATAAAAGTAAATGGCAGAATAAAGAGCAAGCTCTCAGATAATAAGAAGGTTCAAATTTATGCTTTTGTTGACAACCAATTATTAAAATATGGAGACTTCAACATTAATCTGGCAGAGGGGCTTGAAAAATCAATTATCGACTCATTAGAGGAACCTTTTTGGAATGGTAAATCTCTCAAAGGAGAAGAGAGTATACGTACACTTTCTGAATTAGATAAGATTGATGAAAAATTAACCCTTCAAAAGTGGAATAAAATACGACTGCTTCAGGAGAGAGGTTTAAACCCTCAGCAAATACTTTTAGAAATGAAAATGACACAGTTGGAATACGAGATTTTGATGAATGACTATCACGAAATCACAGGAATGTAGTGAAAGACTAGATTATGAAAAAACTCCTCAAAGCCCTTCCTTTAATTCTGTTCTCGGCAATCATTGCCTTTTCTTTCAACGGAGAAGATCCAAGAACAAACATCAGCCCAAACACGAAGGTTTTCATTTGTGTGAGTGAAGGAGCATATGCTTATCATTATAAAAAAAATTGCAGGGGATTGGGAAACTGCAAGCATGAAATTAAAGAAGTTACGCTCGAAGAGGCCTTTAAAAAAGGGAAGAAGAAATTGTGTGGCTGGGAGGATTGAAATTATTCCCAAATATTGAAAAGCCGTATTTCCCGCAAAAAACCGTATTTAATCTCATTCAAGTCAATAGAAGGTAAAATCCTATTATATTTAGTGCATAACCTTAAAACTATAGAAATGAAAATACCTTTGGCAATCATAAGCTTATCACTAATAATGGGCAGTTGTGCTACCAGTTTTTATCAGTTGTATAATGTAGAACCTTTATTCGAATCAGTTGATCAAAACGGAGGTTACATCTTCGAAGATGAAAACTGTAGAATATCCTACGCTCTTTGGTCTGAAGGAGGGAATATAGGTTTCAATTTTCATAATAAGACCGATCAGAATATTGATATTAACTTGAACAAGAGTTTTTTTATATACAATGGGTTTGCAAACGATTACTACAAAAACCGAACCTACACCAGGTCTAAAACAAGTTCAGTAATGGCAACAAATAGACCTGTTATCACTTCATCTGAAGCAACTACAACAGCGACTTCAACAGGAACAAAGACGACAACACTTTTCAGTACAAGAACAACTGGTTTAAGTTCTACTGTAGGTAATGCAGTGACTGAGAAAGAAGATTCGATTGTGACCGTGCCTGCACGAACCACGAAAAGAGTTTCTGAATACCCAATCAATTATGCCTTAATTAGAAGTTGTGATATGTTAAAATACCCAATGACTAAAGACATCAAAACGATGAAGTATGATAAGACTTCTAGTCCTTTGGTATTTAGCAACAGAATCTACTATTCGATTGCAGGTAACGGAAAAGAAGTAGAAAATGAGTTTTACGTTTCAGAAATCACCAACTATCCTTCGTCTGAATTTTTTGAATACAAAAACTTGGAGAATTGTGGACAAAAAAGCACATCTAAACCAAAGCATTTCAAGTATTACGACCAAAACAAGTTTTACATCAAGTATCAAAAAACAGGTGGAGACACATGGAAAAACTAGAAGTCTCTAAATTGAATTGATCTACAATAGAAATCAGAACTTTCAAGCTTTTAAGGGAGAGTAGAACAATAAATAAAATCCTAGCAGAAATCATGGACCAAGCGGAAGGGCAGTATAGTACATGGCCGGCTGTTGGGTAGAAAAATAAAACCTATGGAAAACTCATTTTTAACAATCATCTTCCTCTCATTGTCATTTCACGCCATGGCTGACAATGAGCTACCTAAGAATTATCCGGGCAATGACATCATTGGCAAAGGTTACAATGTCTTTGGTCAGTTCGCTAATAACAAGAGCATTCAACCCTATCCGCTATTTGACTTTTCTAAAATGTCTCAACGTCAAAGTCAGGGCTATACCTTACCAAAAAGAGTCTTTTTAAAAGAAGTGAACGAACACATAATTGAAACAGTTGAAGGTTCTTCTGTTTCAGAGTATGTTTCAAATTTAAGTCAAGACGCTGGGTTGGATTTTGACGCATTCGTTTTTAAAGCTTCATTTGAAGATCACTTTGACAAAAAAACAGAGAACAATTCAAGCCTTTTCTATTATACCTATATGGACCTGAACACAAAATGGCAGGTAAGTCTTGATTCAAGAAATATTGATACGCTAAAAAATTATCTTGACTCCCAATTCAAGGCTGACTTAAAAAGTATGAGCCCTGAAAGTTTGTTTCGCGAATATGGCACTCACTTTATCTCAAGCGCTTATATCGGTGGAAGAATTGATTATTCTTCTACCACTCAAACTACAGAAGAAAGTGTTATTACAGAGGTCAAGACTGCAATTGGAGGCAAGTACAAAGCTTTGAGTGGTGAGTTGAGCAATGAAGAAATTTATGATGCCCAGCTAAGAAAGTATAATACTTCAACTAGATTATCGGTTGTCGGTGGGGCGGCCGAATTTACCCGCGACATTAAGAATCATCAGCAATATGAAGATTGGGCTGCTAGTTTAACTAATAAACCTGCCTTATGTGGTTTCGACAATAGAAGTTTGAAACCCATTTGGTTGCTCTGCTCTAATCCTACACGGGCCAAACAACTGGAAGATTACTTCAATAATAGTCTCTTAACTAAACATCCCTTACCTATCTACTTCGAGCGAGATCCAATTTTAGATAATAATGCAATCGTTCAAAGATATTCTGCATATTTGGTCGGATTCCAAATAATAAAAGATTGCGATTATCCGGGTTTGTTTGACAGTGACGGTCGAGGAGAATTTCAATACGGATTTTTTCTCTATGTGAATGGCAACAAGGTTGACGGCTTCGGAACGGCATCCGACAGACAACATACTTTAGGAGATGGAGAATTTTTGACGCTCAACAGAGGAGTTCCTTTTGACTTAGATTTTAAAAATACTGAAAGCATTAAAATTCAATTTTGGTTGCAGGAATTAGGACTTGAAAATCAAGTGTTAGGCAACAAAACATATACAATTCAGAACCCATATGAAATCACTGATTTTTCTAATTATGAGTCTGGTGGCGAACGCTATCTAAAATTTGATCTTTACCATTCTTCAGCTTGCAGTGCTCAAATATTTTTTAAGATAGCTCCAGTATATGATGAAACTGCTCAAGAATTTGGGAATGCTGGATGGGAATATTTTGTGAATGGTGATTATGACAACTGTCTAAAATATAGTAAGGAGGCTCTGAAGATAAACCCCGGCCTCTGGTATGCTCAGTATAATGTTGCACTTGTATACTTAGTTACTGGTAACCCATCTGCATTTGAAAAATATAAGTACATTACTTCTTGTGTTAACATGGCTTGGACAGTAAAAGCAGCATATAAAGATATTGTTGATTATGAAAAGAAACATGGAGAATTAAAAGGCTCAGAAGAAATCAAATTATTATTAGAATCAAACTTTTAATCAACTGATTTATGCTATTCGACAAAGTACAAAAAGAACATATCCTGCAAGGCATCAAAGACTTTGAAGAAAAAGGTATGCCAAATGAATATGGCCCATCTTCAACCTATGACTTAGTAGTTGAAGGCAAACCTTATCCTCCAAAGGCCATAATGGCATATGCCAATTTTCATGCTTCAGGTCGTAAAATTGAAAGTTATTTTAAAGGTGGTTTAGGGACTGATTGTTTTAAGAAATATGAGGAGTTGGGGTTTGAGGTTTTAGCTAAAAACGCAACTGAAACCGACATTTCAGCCGTTATTAAAGATTTTCTTGCACAATCAAAAACTGGTGATTTAAAAACAGCCCATTATCCAAAAAGATACAATGGCCTTCAGTTAAGAGTTAGTTTTGGCCGTGGCGTAAGTGCACGCATTCCTTGGCTTTGTTTTTTCAAGCCGCCGCATACGGTTACAGATGGGGTTTATCCGGGCATTCTTTATTATAAGGATAAGAACCAGCTAGTACTCACATACGGCCGAAGTGAAACCAACGAGAGTTCCCTCCATTGGCCCAATGTGGCTAATCTAGACACTATTGAGAAATGGTACTTAGACACTTATAACGAAAAGCCCGAGAGATACGGTTCTTCACACATTAAATCAGTTTATGATTTAAACAAACCACTCAATTCTGAGTCTTTAAAAGATGAATTAGATCAAATGATTGCTGAATATAAGGCAATCAAATTTTCAATTGATGCTGGTGGTAAATCCTCACGATTTGATAAACTAGATTTACTAAATAAGGTATTCAATTATTCATGGATTTATGAGATCAACATTCAACAGTGGAATCAACTTTTGGATGCTACTAAAACGGTCCTTGTTGATATAATTGAATCGCCAGAAGATGAACGTCTTGCAATTTCTTTTCGAAATGACAATAAAAAGAGACTAGCAATAATTTTCGGACAAAAATATGTCGGCGGGTTTTATCTGGAAAAAGCCAAACCATTATGTCGATTTTATATTGATTCAGATTTTGACATTTCTAAAGACTCAAGGTTTTCGAAAAGCGATTGGGAGTTTGCAGATAAGAAAGGTAAATTGATTTATTGCTCCCCGGAAGATTGGCAAGGAGAAAATGACACTCAATACGACAGAATTCGTCAAAGCGTCAATGATGTGTTGGCAAGTTGTGGCAGAGCTCGATTTAAAAGAAATCATTTAAAATTCATGTATGATGTGATTTTAGATTCTGAAGCAAGACAACAATTTTTGGATTTCATAAAATTAGATCCTCAACAGAGATTACTTGAGGCATATAGACAATATTTGGATATCACAGGAAATGAGCAGGAACTTTATAAGTGGGAAATTGGTAAACAATTTCAATCCAATTGGAATCTGAAAACTGAAAATTTTGGAGAAATGCTGTCATCCATAAAGTTTCAAAATCTTTTTTCACAGCAATCCACTTCATTCTATAACCTAGCCAGAAAAAACCCAGAAGATGCACGTAAATATTACAAATTCATTTTTGATGAGTCCATCAGTACGGAAGAGCGCATTCGAGCGGCAAAAACAAAAGGGAAAGAGCTGATGCAAAGATGGCATCCGAAATGGACATCAGCTGGACAGGATGAAAGAACATTATCAGTTCTTTGGGCATTCAACGATTTAAAAAATCACGCTCCATATAAATCTTCTTTTTATACCAAATATTGTGAGCTGATTGATGTGAAACCTGAAAAGCCAGGAGATAAGTATCAAGATTATTTAGACCACTTAGATCTATTTTTGGAGGAATATGTGAATAAAGACGACTCACTTGTCAAATTACATAATTCGTTTTTAGATCCGGATAAACATATCGTAGATCCAAAAAACAGATTGATGGGTCAAAATATTTTATATAGAATATTGGATGGCTTTTGGAATTTAGAAAAAGATGAAGAAGAAAATCAAGAAAATGTTGAAAAGGTAGTTGAACCTGACTATAATGAAGATACTATGAATATAAATTTAAACACAATTTTATACGGCCCGCCAGGAACAGGGAAAACGTACAAACTTCAAAATGAATACTTTGATAAGTTCACTACGAAAACATCTTCGGTAAGTAAAGTAGAATATTTTATCAATAAAATCAACGATTATAAATGGTGGGAAGTTGTAGGTGCGGCTGTTTTAGATCTAAAACAATCTAAAGTGGCTGATATTATTGAACATCCCCTAGTTAAGTTTAAAACTTCTTTATCGGATGCCAAAAATGTGAGAGCAAGTTTATGGGGTATTCTGCAAAGTCATACTTTAGAAGAATGCACATTGGTTAACACTAAGAGTCGTCAGGCGCCATTTGTGTTTAATAAGTTGCCAAATTCAATTTGGGAATTTGTAGACGAGGGCGAAGAAGAGGCACCTCAAATTGTTGAGCTGCTAGAAGAGTTCAAAAACTTTCAACCTACAGCTGATAAAGTCGTGAAACGATACAAATTTGTCACATTTCACCAATCATTTAGCTATGAAGAATTCATTGAGGGTATTAAGCCTGAAATAGAAAATGATAGAGGCTCGGGTGAGATAGCTTATGAAATTAAGAACGGGCTATTTAAAGAGATGTGCGAAACTGCTCAAAAAGACCCAAACAATCCTTATGCTATCTTCATTGATGAAATCAACAGGGGTAATGTTTCTGCCATTTTCGGGGAATTAATTACTTTGATTGAAGATGATAAAAGGTTATGTGCTGAAAATGAAATGACCTTGACATTGCCTTATTCAGGTAAAAGTTTCGGGGTCCCTGAAAACCTTTACATCATAGGCACAATGAACACAGCCGATCGCTCTGTAGAGGCATTAGACACAGCATTAAGAAGAAGGTTCTCATTTGTTGAAATGATGCCAGAACCAGAAAAGCTGTCAAAAGATTTTCATGACATTAATCTTCAAGAACTGTTACAAACCATTAATGACCGAGTAGAATTATTGGTTGATCGTGATCACACCATTGGCCATTCTTACTTTATCAATTTGAAAAGTTTGGATGATTTGGCTGTGGCTTTCAACGACAAAATTGTGCCATTGCTTCAAGAATACTTTTACGGCGATTACGGTAAAATAGGCTTGGTGCTCGGTGAAGGCTTTGTAGAAGAATTAGACAATAAAAAGAAGAAATTCTCAGCTTTTAAATATGATGGCAAGAGTGACTTTATAACACCCTCTTACAATCTGAAGAAAGTAGATAAAGATTCTGTAGTTGATGCGGTTAGTACATTATTAACCACAGATTAATTGAAATTAAAACATCACATATCAGTCTTTGAGCATCAAAAACTCAGAATAGGAGAAGAAGGCTTTGAGCAAAAGCATTTAGATGCTTTACTAAAACTGAACGAATACCATGAAGGTTCTTACTTTGAACCCATCTCAAAAGGGATTCAATTTAAACAGTATGTGGGCATCATCCAAGTAGATGGTTTAACCATTGAAATTCACCCCAAGGCAGACAAGGATGATTCAGATGATGCTTGGCGAGATGTTCTACTAAGCATGCTCCAAAAATGTGGACGCCTTAAAGCCCAAACAGCTGGAGCGGCCAATGTGAATAGAAAGAATTTGAATCTATTAGAAGTCTATTTTGAGTTGTATTTACAAGAAGTAAATGGTCTAATCAGAAGAGGCCTCATCAAGCAATACCGCAAAGAAACGAGTAATGTAAAAGCCTTGAAGGGGAAGCTGGAGTTTGCAGGCAATGTCAGAAAGAACTTAGTTCATAAAGAACGGTTTTATACCACGCATCAAGTCTACGACAGAAATCATTTGCTTCACCAAGTGTTGTATTGCGCCTTAGACATTGTGGAGCAATTCACCAGAGGCACACGCTTGTATGATTCTGTCAGTAGAACAACGCTCAACTTCCCAATGGTTAATAGAAAAAGAATCACTGCTCAACAATTGGATAGCATTTCCTTAAACAGAAAGTCAAGTTCATACAGCTACGCTATAGAGCTGGCGCGATTGATTATTTTAAACTACTCCCCAGACATTTCTTCAGGTAAAGAAAAGATGCTTTCGCTTTTATTTGACATGAATGTACTTTGGGAAGAGTACGTGCTCAAAATGCTTCAAAACGAATGCGAAGGCTCAGATATTCAAGTTACCGGTCAAGATTCTATGCCTTTCTGGGGTGGGAACTCCTTGCGTCCAGATATAGTCTTAAAAAAAGGTAACGAAACCTATGTTATAGATACCAAATGGAAACGCCCGGGTCGCTCATCAGCTTCTGTTTCGGATTTGCGCCAGATGTATACCTACTGCCGCTTTTGGAATGCAAAGAAGGCAATGCTCCTCTACCCTGGCGATCCAAATGATAATGAATTCAAGGAGTTTTTGACTGATGATTATGCCCTACGAAATGATGATCCAGAAGCCATAAAACACGAATGCAAAATGGGCTTTGTTTCGGTCTTAAAAGAAGCTGAACTCGATTTGAAAATTGCTGAAAAAGTTCTATTAACTCTTGAACTTGAAGACACTATATCCTAAATCGAATCACCCATGCCTTGAGCAACCAATGATTCTAACAATTCTATTTGTGTTTTTCTCTGTCTGAAAGCCGTTGAAAACGAAATGAACCAAAAAGAAACTCCAACAAAAACCATGAATAAAACAAGAGCAGTCATAATATAAACATCTCTCTGTGGCCCCCAACTATCTGCTGCTACCACCATTGCACCTATCGCTCCTATTACTAAAATCAGACCCACAAGGATGTATATTATTAGACCAACAACAAATCCAGTATTACCTTTGTTTATTTTTTTCATAAAATTATATTTTTGAAAATGATAAATCAATAACTTCTTAAAATGAGCTCTTGATTCATTGGTAATTTATCAAACATTTCTGTAAATGAAGACTACTTTGGAATTTATTATTTGCATATTTATAAATGTAAGTGGAATAAGAGGGTTTTATTGCGCATCCCCTTGTAAAGATCATTCATGAAACAACTCAAAATTGGACGCTCAAATAATTGTGACATTGTTATCAATGATGCCACTGTTTCAAGTGAACATCTAGAAATATTTCAAGATGACGAAGGCAATGTCTTTATTACTGACTTAGAGTCTTCAAATGGAACCTTTGTAAATGGCGAGCGAATAATTGGGAGTTCCAAAATAAATCAAAACGATATCGTCAAAATTGGAAACTCCGTTCTTCCCTGGCGCAATTATTTAAAGGAAGGACACCAACAAACTGAACTTTCTGAACTGGTTGAGGAAAAGTCAAAGTCAGTGCCATCAAATGTAATCATTGAGAGTCCCACACAGACGATTGTTATTAAAGAGAAATCTCATTTCGTTAGAAATCTTTTTCTTGGTTTAATCACAATCATCCTAATAGGTGCTGTGGTTTTTATTCTACTACCAGAAGAAACTAAAAGAGAATTGTATGAAGGCTTGGGAATTGAAAACTCTGATTTCGTGCGTGAAAACTCACTTAAATCCTATGTCCGAGTTCAAAATTATATTGAAAACAGGACCTTGGGAGGAAAGTTGGCTGTAAAAGCAATGCTCTACAATGATCACCCTTCTGCAACCATACGATCTGTTACTTTACGATACAATTTTACTGACGGAAGTGAAGATCGAAAAAGCAATGTAAATATTCCCCCTGGAAATTCTTGGGCAAAAGTTACAAATGAAAAATTTTCAGGACGAAAAAAAAATAGTTTAAGAAGTATCGAAGTTATTTCAGCTTCAGAATGAAGTCTAATGTTAGGTAAAATAATTAATAACTATACTATCATCCGACTACTAGGAGTTGGAGGGATGGGCAATGTCTACCTTGGAGAGCATGAGCAACTCGAAAGAAAAGTTGCAATCAAAGTCCTCCACCCCCATCTGTCAGCAAATGAGTCTTTAAGAAAGCGCTTTCGGAATGAGGCGTCTGCCATGGCTCATCTTCAGCATCCAAATATTGTTGCACTCCATGATTATTTAGAAACCGAAGATGGCTTGTTTTTAATAATGGAATATGTTGAAGGAATTGAGCTTGACAAACACATAAAAGAAGTATCAGGACCAATAGAAGAGAAAAAGGCTAAAGCAATTATGGGCCAAATATTAGAAGGTTTTCAATATGCCCATGAACATGGGGTTGTCCACAGAGACATAAAACCTTCCAACGTACTCTTAACTAATGATAACCAAGTAAAAATTCTCGATTTCGGAATCGCAAAATTGCTTGACACTAAATCAATGACAAAAACGGGAACCCAAATGGGTACCGTCTTCTACATGAGTCCCGAGCAAGTTAGAGGTGAAGATGTAGATACAACCACTGATATATACTCATTAGGGATCACCCTGTTTGAAGTATTGACGGGCAAAAACCCTTACGCAGATGAGACTTCTGAGTTTGAAGTTTATTCCAAAATTGTTAAAGAACCTATTCCAAATGCCTCCAATTTTTATCCCGGAGTAACTTCATTCATGAATAGTGTAATTCAAAAAGCTACTGAAAAAGAACCACACAAAAGATTTAAATCTTGTTCTGACTTTTTGGACTATATGCAAGCCGGGCTTTTAAAAGATGCTATTGAAACAAATTCTAGCCCATTAGAACAAATAACGCCCTTAACTGAAATTTCAGAAAATGCAGACAAACATGAGAGAAATTATCGGTATTTGGGTCCACTCATGTTGGTGACCGTTGTTACAGTCGTGGGAATATTATTGTACAATAAGTATGGTTCTCCAAATGAGAAAATTACATCTGACAACACTTTAAATTCAAACAATCCCGCAGATCAAGATTCAACTAAAAACTTGACCTATATTGATTCATTGTTAAACTCTGATAAAAATCTAGATTCCATCAGTGAGCTACGAAGTTTGAAACTTGGAGCCTCATTGAGCACAAATGACATTCGAATAAATTCAAGTTTTTTATATACAATTATTGCAGAAGAAGAGTGTAAGATTCAAGCACCATTTTTAACCTCATCTTTCACCATTAAAAGTAAAACAGAAAATGAGGTATTGTCAATGGAAAACCAAAATAATATCAGTTATGTAAGATCTACTTTTTTGCTTGAGCCAAAGTCTGTAGGTGAGTATTACATTGGAACAGCAAAGGTTGTTTGCCCGAATAAAGAATATCTTACAGAAAATTTTCGAATTACTGTTAAAGATTACGAAAGTTTGAATATGCTAATTGATGATACTCAAGATACTTCAACGAATAACAACAATTATTCAAGGACATATGGAGCAAACGAAAACGGTATCTATCATGTAATTTCTAAAGGTCATTACATGGATAATACTGCAAAAAAGACAGCAGAGAACAAGAGAAAATCGGGTTATAACTACGCTCAAGCATTATATTATCATAACTCGTATTACGTATCACTAGCTAACTACAAAAAATATAATGATGCAGTCGCCTTTTCAAAGCAATGTCCCGATTCGTATGTAAGAGAAATTGACCCCGAATCTAATACAACTACTTCTCTGTATGGATCGAATGAATCATCACATTGGCATATTGTTGGATTGACATATACTGATAAAAACCGAGCCAAGAATGACGCAAAGTTATTTATTGAAGATGATGGATACTCGCACGCATCAGTAATTCAAAAAGACGGTAAGTATTATGTCTCGTTAGAAAGATTTAAATCAAAATACGCCGCAGAAAGGGCGTTTGATAATTACTCAGGAGCATATGAAGTAATTTATAGCAAATCTCCTTAATCAAAAGGTGAATTTCAAATTGTCAAAAAACAAAATTCATATCCTATCGAAGATGTATTGGTTTTTCCCTATATTATGATTCATTTTTTGTTAAACAGATGATTGGTAAACAAATATTAAGCTATAAAGTTTTATCCTTGATTGGAGAAGGTGGAATGGGGGATGTTTACCTGGCAGAACATGTTCAACTTAAAGGAAGAAAAGTAGCTATTAAAAGCCTTCATAGCAGGCTTGTGAGAAATGAATCTTTACGGGCTCGTTTTAAAAATGAAGCCGCGGCAATGGCTAATTTACAGCACCCAAACATTGTCGGCCTCATTGATTTTTTAGAAGAGGAGGGCGCCCTATATTTGGTAATGGAATATGTTGAAGGGATGCCACTGGATGAATACCTAAACTCTCTTAATGAGGACCCTCCGGTTGAACTCGCAAAGAGTTTCATTTTACAGATTTTAGAAGGGATGTCTTATGCTCACAATTCAGGTGTTGTTCATAGAGATATCAAACCTGCCAATATTCTTATAACAAAAGACAATAGGCTTAAAATTCTCGATTTTGGAATTGCTAAACTCGTTTTTGAGGATGGAAACAGCATGACAAAAACAGGAACTCAAATGGGAACCGTTTTTTACATGAGTCCAGAGCAAGTTCAGGGACAAAAGGTCGATCAAAGAACAGATATTTATTCTTTAGGAGTCACATTTTATCAAATCCTCACAAGGACTAATCCTTACTATGGAATGACTACTGAGTTTGAAGTCTATGGACGTATAGTGAAAGAACCTCTTCCATTAATCTCTATGGTTAATAATGACTCCCCTACTTGGATCGACCCTGTGATTCAAAAAGCCACAGCTAAATCCCCTGATGATCGTTTTTCTGATTGTGCTGAATTCATTTCTGCAATCAAAAATAAAAGAGAGGGCCTACCAAGCGTCATCAAGGAAGCAGAAGGCGTTGATTCAGATCAACCGATAGAATCAATTCTGACATCTTTGAGGGAAGAGCATCATGAAGAACCGGATTCCGAGCCGACTAATCAAATTAAGAACAAAAATTTTGTCCAGAAGATTCTCAATGACCCAAAAAAGAAGAAACTATTCATAATTGCTCTCATTCTACTAGTAATTCTTCTTCTAAGCTTAACATACTATGTCAATGTTTACGAACCTTACCACAGGGATACTGATGGAGATGGAGTTCGAGATGATGATGATTTTTGTCTGTGGGAATCAGGGGACGCAGATTTAAATGGCTGTCCGGATTCAGACAACGACGGAATTACTGATCGCAATGATAATTGTCCTTTTGACTATGGATCAGAAAACACAAATGGATGCCCGGATTCGGACCTTGATGGGATTTCAAATGAAGCTGATGATTGTCCTTATACCTATGGTAATTCTCCAGATGGTTGTTTCTACCATAAATATGTTAATTTCAAGAATAGTACTGTTGAACTAATCCATGTAGCCGTGGGATATTACAGAGATGGATCTTGGCAAAGTGAAGGATGGTATAACTTAAGTGCATTCGACTCTCAAACCTACGAATTACCTTATAAATTTGAAGGTTCAGAAATATACCTCTATGCCGAATCCTATGATATTTTTGGCAACAGAGCATGGTATTGGGGAGGCACAGACAAGTATTTGTGTGTTAAAAATCCAGGACCTTTTGATTACTATGGAACTAGTTGTTCTCGAAAAAGAGGGTTTTACAAAATATCCTTAGAAGGAGAAACAACTGAGCATAGCTTCACCTTATAGTTATATCCTCACATAATTTGATCTTTTTGTTGGCACACAATTTCATTTTCAGCGAGGCTTACCATAAATGTAAGAACTATTCCTTCTTCCTTGGGATTGAGTCTTTCCTCTTTAATGCCCAAAAAATGCCAATGAAAAATATGAGAGACCAGCCCGCAACTGCAATTAAATCTAGCTGAATTGTACCCACCATATCGCCAAATATATTTGAGAAAGTTTCCTCATCAAATTGTTGGTGCAAAGTCTCAATACCATCCATCACTTGATCTTCCATTTTAATCAAAGGAGTCCCATCCATTTGAGTAGATTGTTGCGGAACTGGTGTCATTACGTCTCCTTGAATTCCAGTAAATCCTTCAGTTCCCCAGCGAGAAAGTGTTAAATAACTAAGGTATTCCACAACAGGGTTTGAAATCTTTGCTACAAACCCAGCTAATAAAATTTGAGGAATCAGCACCATTGGCACCACCGTCATCACTTTTTCTGTACTGCTCATTAAAGCTGATAAAACCAAGCCTAACAGTGTCGCAGATGTTGAGAGTATAAACATCCAAACAAATGCCATCAAAGGCTCAGTAAAGGTTGGTTCACCGCTTGAATACTTGAGTGAAATGATCAGTACAAACAAGGCTGATTGAATCACGGACAGAATGGAAAACACTGTAATTTTAGATAGTATGTAAGGAGTCAGGCTAATATTGAACATCCGTTCTCTTGTATAAATCGGTAGCTCTGATACAATTTCTCTTGCCGAATTATTTACTCCAAACCAAACAGCAGATATTGCCATTAAAAAAGGTACGGCCAAAGAAATTTCTGCAAATATCAAACATATGAGAGCAGCAATTATTGGTGCTTGAAAAATCAAGAAAGCAGCATTGCTTCGATCATTCATTTTTATCCTGAGTGCTCTTGCAGTCAACCAATACCATTGACTGAACGGATTAGCGTTTGAATGCTTTCGAATGTCCTGTGTTGCAGTTCCAGAATTTCCTTTTGTCGGGTTAGCCTTTTTAAATTTATTTATCCAATTCTCCTTCTCACTTCCTGTGATTGACATATAAGCCTTCACAGGGTTCTTCACATTGAAGTAGTCTTGATACTTCTGCGCGTCTCCATAATACACCATGTGTCCTCCTTCGGCCATAAAAATAACCTCATCCATATAATCTAAGTCTTCTGGTTTATGTGTAACCATTACCACTGTAGTGCCTCTATCAGCAAGAGTTTTTAATATTCCTAAGAATTCTTCTATAGTTTGCGGATCAAGAGGTGATGTTGGTTCATCTAGGAATAAAATCAAAGGATCGGTTAACATCTCAACTGCAATTGAAACTCTCTTTCTTTGTCCTCCTGATATCTTTGAAACTAAATTATCTTTTATATGGATGATGTTCAAATCTTTAAGAACCTGTTCAACCTTAACAGATATTTGCTCTGCAGTTGGGCTTTCTAATCTTAATTTAGCTGCAAAAAACAATGACTGACTAACAGTCAATTCTTTATGGACGATATCATCTTGTGGAACATAGCCTATTTGAGTTTTTAAATACTCATAATTGGAAACTAGTTCTTGTTCAAAAAGAAATACTTTACCTCTAGAAGGCGGCGCTTCACCGCACAATGCCTTTAATAAAGTAGATTTCCCGCATCCAGAAGGCCCCATCACCGCTAATAATGATTTAGAGGGGATAGAAATAGAAGTTTCGTGAAGACCAGTATATCCATTCGGATATTGCTTAACTACCCCGTCTAAACGAATAGCAGTCTCGTCTCCTAAATTCCTGGCCTTTCCTCTTAGCGATAAGATATATCGACCAACAATGATTTGATCATTCTCCGAAATCTTTTTGCTCCCTCGGACTTTTTGACCATTTACGTAAGTACCATTAGTACTTCCTAAATCCTTCAACTCATAGGACCCATTAGATAGTCGTTCGATTTGACAATGACTTCTACTGATTGAAGCTGAATTCAATTGAACATCACATTCAGCTGCTCTACCAATTATTATGACATTGGTTTTCTTGAATTTATCAATGATATCTGTTTGTTCAAGATTCTGTTTTGGAGCATCAACCGAAACTGCCACTTTAACTTTCTCATCAGGGTGTACAACTTTAATATAAAATTCACCATCCTTTGTGAGCTGCAACTTATCCCCAATATTTAAGCTTTGTCTTACATTTGGTTGGATTCGATTTTGATTATAAAAACTGCCATTGGTGCTCCCGAGATCAACATAAAATAATTCTCCTTCACTAGTAAATATCAGTTGACCATGTTGCCTTGATATCAAACTCGAGTTTAATTCAACATCAACTCTCTGACCTGTTTTTCCAATCGTAATGGCAACATGTTCACCTCTTTGAAAAGCAATCTTCTTTACAACTTGATTACCTTGATAGAAATGGATTTTTATGACTGCTGAACTCATTATTTACATTTATTATAGTGATAACTATCAATATGGTTTTGACAGCAATTTGCTCTTTGTTCTGAAAAAGGGTGTGAACGAATCATGGCTTCAGTCGAATTAAAATGACTGTCTTCCATTCTCTCCCAAACATTAACCACTTCACATCCATTGTACCCAGCTTTAATAGCTAAATCAATTCCATAAAGGTCACAATGTGTTTCCATTTTTTGACCAAAAGACATGGTTGCCGCCATAAATATTTCTGCGGTTAACTCACCTCCTATGCTCTCCATTGTTTTAATTTCACTCATCTTTCTCTTAATATGCCCCAACTCGTTATGAGCAATTTCATGCGCAATAATTGCTGCCAGTTCATTATCATTTCTACAGAAATCAATCATTCCTTTATAAACGAATATTTGGCCGCCAGCAGTAAAGGCATTTAAAACGTCTTCATTAACAAAATGTACATTATAATGATATCCTTTTTTATTAGGAACTGATCGAACCAATGAATTACAAATTCTTTGAATTCTATCGTAGTCATTCCCAAAATCTGAAACGCTAATTTCCGACAAGAGGTCTCTTCCCATTTCTTGTTCCTCAGAAATGGAAACTTCTTCTCCAAACATATCAATTAGTCCACCCTCTATATCACTCAGCACATTGATTACATCTGTAGTGGCAGTTTCGTCTTGTTCAGAAAGACAACTAAAATCATAATCAACTGCTCCAGGCTCAATAATCACATCATTTGAAGGAGAACCACCATCAATTTCTTGACCTTGTGATGAAACGTCTAAATTATTATCTTCAGAATGATTTAATTCTTGGTTCTCATTTGAATCGTCCTGTCCCCCTCTATTTTTGTTAGCATTCTGAATTAAAAAAGCAATTAGAATTCCAACTAATAAAACTATGAGTACAATTATTACAGTTCGTGTATTAGTTTTCTTTTTTGGAGGAACAGAAATAGGTAATTCTTCTTCAACCTTCTTGTCAACTGCCGAGCTTGCAGGTCCTTCAGATTCAACTTTTTCACTTAAATAGTTGCGCCATGGTAAAACTGAATTTCCAACTTTAACAATATCATTACTGCTCAACATTATACTTCCAGTAATTCTGCTGCCATTAACAAAAGTACCATTTGAAGAATTCAAATCAGTCAAAAAAGTATTGCCTTCATCATCTTGAAAAATTTCAAGATGTTCTCGTGACACTGCTACATCATTGATGACAACATCACATCCGTCTCCTCTACCTATTTTGATTTGTTTCATTAGTAAGTTGCTTCTAAATCGGCAATAAAATCAGAACAAGTTCTGTATCTTTTACTCTTGTTTTTTTCAGTTGCTTTCTCTATTATTCTCGAAAACTCGTCACTAAATTGCCCTCTTTGAATTCCCGAACGATTCAAGAAGGGAGAATGTAATATGCGCTGAAATAATTCATCTTTTGAAATATTTGATGGATAAGGCTCTTGACCTGTTATCATTTGATAAAGCGTGACACCAAGAGAATAAATGTCAGAAGTTGAATCAATCCCTTGACCTTTTACTTGCTCAGGTGACATGTACAAAGGTGATCCCATAACCTTATAATTGCTTTCTCCCTCTTCAGTTGCAATCCCAAAATCAAGCACCTTGATATCTCCATTATCTGCGACCATTATGTTTGCAGGTTTTAAATCCATATGAATAACACCCTTAATGTGAGCATAATTCATAGCACTTAATACTTCAATCATTATCGCTTTCGCAATCTCTTCTGGGATTGGGCCCGTCACATTCCTAATATATTTGTCAAGTGAAACACCTTCAACGTACTCCATCACTAAATAATAGCCTTCTTCCCTAATAATGAAATCCTTAAGGCAAACAATATTTGGATGATCAAGATATAAATAGCGATTTGCCTCTTCGATAAATTTGTTTCGGACAAAATCATTTTCAAAAGCTCGTTTGAAAAGAACTTTTACCGCAACTAGAAAACCAGAGCGCTCATCAACCGCTTTATAAACAGCCCCAGTTCCTCCGTGGCCAATCTGATCGAGAATGGTATAATATGGAAGATTTGGCTTCAATTATTGGTTGATTGTATCGCTTGATTCTGTAATTATACTATCCCCAATTGGTACTTTTGGTGGGGGAGGTGACAAAGTATCCGTGTTGCCGTTCATTTTATTATCAGCATTAATTGGATCATTCGACTGGTTATTAGTAGTGTTGTCAATAACAGAAGACTGATTAGAATCCAAACAATCACAATCCAAATAGACCCTTTCACCCAACTGAATCTTATCTAGAAGTCGAACCTCGTCACCTTGTGTAATTTTTCCACTCAACTCCTCATACACTAGGCATTTAGTATCATAACTATCTCCTGCTCTATCATGAAGAGTATCCGTCGCCTGAGACATAGACTCAAAACCGTCCTCACCCAAAATGACAGAAAAATAATTGGACTCACAGTTTTTCTCTTCAACATTTTCCAATGGTGGCCCAACCAATTCTTGTGCAGTGGAATCAATGTTAGAAACTCCATCTTCGTCCACAGAACCTTTAAATGGATTGAAAAAGACTAAAACAATAATAGCTACTGCAACTACAGCTGCTGAGACTAGAACTCCAGATCTTTTCCAAAGTGGTAATACAGAAGGGGAATCGGAGGCCAAGCCTCCAATTTCTTGAGTTGCTGCCAAAGGACTCATATCTCCTGTTGTTGACATACTTTCTTTTGGCGTAAAATCCACGAATACAGATGAAGTAAACGGGCTAGACTGAATATCGACAAGGGCCACAGTAATATTATCATGTCCTCCTGCCGCTTTAGCCATTGCAATTAATTTGTCTGCCTTATTATCAAGTGAGATAGAGTCGGAAATTACTTTCTCCATATCCTGATCTACAACAAGACCACAAAGGCCATCTGAACACATCATAAAGCAATCTCCAGCCACGGCCTCAATTGCTTTTGAACAAACTTCAGGTTCAACAGATTCTCTTATTCCTAATGCTTTAATTAATTCATTTTTTCTAGGGTGCGATTCTGCATCCCCATCAGAAATGAGACCCTGATCAACCAAGGTTTGAACAAATGAATGGTCTTTAGTAATTCTATGTAATTTGTTTTTTGATTGAATATAAATCCGACTGTCTCCTACGTGCCCAATAAAAGTTTCACTACCTCTTATAAGAAGAACGGTACAAGTTGTACCCATACCTTTTAATTCAGGCTCGGCTTGTGCTCTGGCGAATATTTGCTCATTAGCAAATACAATTGCATCATTAATAGCTATATATGGATTCTCATGCAAACCATTTTTGAAATGATCTATAATACTTTGGACAGCCGTATTAGAAGCTATTGCTCCACCAACATGCCCTCCCATACCATCACAGACAATGAATAAATCTCCATTGTTGCACACTTCTTCAGATGGCGCATAACCAGCTGCATCTTCATTTGCTTTCCTTACTAGTCCAACATCTGTCTTAACGGAATGATCAAATACTTTCTCCATAAATTATTTTAAATAGGTCAAGGTAACTTCTCCAAAACTCACAACATCACCATGTTTTAATTCTTGGTCTTGAACCCTTCGTCCATTGACCATTGTCCCATTGGAACTGTTCAAATCTTTAATGAAATACTTCCCGTTTTCAAATCGAACCTCAGCATGAGAACTAGAGACGGTGGGATGGTTTATTACATAATAGTTCCCTTCTTTTCTTCCAATAGAAACTAAAGGAATGTTCAACTCTAGCTCACCATGTTGTCCCTGAAATTCTCCCGAAAATCTTGGAAATCCACTCTGAGACATCTCAATAATAGTTTCATCTTCCTTTTTCTTTCTCGCTTTTTCCTGTTCCTCGGCCAATGCCTTTTCAGACTGTATTCGCTCTCTTTCTTCTTTATGCTTAAGAATTTCTTTTTGTTTTTCAATCTCGCTCTGAGCCTGTTTACCCTGACTTTCAAGTTCAGAAACTTTTCGTGATTGTTCCGCTTCTTTGGCCTCCTGTTCTCTCTTTCTTTTTTTCATCAAAATGATGATTAAAACAATCATTCCGATAACGAGAACACCAAGCACACTTGCAATTATGGGATTTCCTTTGACCCAATCTAATATTGTTGGTTGCTGTGTCGAATAGCTAACATTCTCTGGACTACTGCCTACTATGCTTAATTGAAAATCATGGCTTTTCCCATCCTTTTCGTAGGATGTTTTATGAGAAATTGAGTAATGAGAACCTACCGATCTTGTTGGAATGTTATCGCAAATTGAAATTAAAGCATCAGAAGCAGAATTCTGATCATTCTTCTTGAAAGGACCATCAGAAAGTCCAAATGTTTCTTCGCAAATGTTATCAAGATTATACTTATCATCTACATTTGGTAAATCTAAAGAAAGTGAGTAAACTGGGATATCTTCTTGTATTGATTTAGCTATAACAGCAGTAGCGTCCCATTCATGATCGTAGACATCATTATATCCAGAAGACAACACAATGATGGCTTTAGGTTTATCACTATCAAATTCTGATAGGAATTCAATCCCCTGATGAACAGCTCCATAAATTCGTGTTGATTTACGACTGTACAAATGCGATTTTGCATCAACTTCACTTGACCAAGAAACGATTTTAGAAGGATCATTAGTGGGCGTTTCACTTGCGAAATCAAGATATTTCCCGCCAAGTTCATCCCTATCCCAATCGAATGATGCAAATAGAAACTCATCATTCTCATCAACACATTCTCCTAAAGCAAGACTCAATACTTCATTAAAAAAATCACGTTGATATTTTCTGGAGTGATGATTTTCTAAAAGGATAAGAACTAATTCTCCCTTATCTTCTTTTATTGAATCAAGAGGTATACGAGAAAATTCGGTAAGTTCAATTGAACTACCACTTTCACTAATAGATACATCCTCCTTATCAAAACCATCAGGATTTCGGTAAATAACCTTGGTCTTAACTACACCATCTTCAGCAGCATCTTCAGCATTTGCTGTGAAACTATTTTGACATAAAACAGAATTCCATGCCAAAACAAATATGGTTATAAATAGTAATCTCAGGGTTTTCATACTTAGATTGCAGTTTTGAACTTAAATTCCGTGGCTCCCACTTTGATCACGTCATTATCAGCGAGTTCAACAGGGTTTCTTGGTGGTAATTCTTCACCATTTAAGAATGTTCCGTTAGCAGACATTTCATCTTCCAAATACCATTTTCCTGTTCTAAAAAGTATGATTGCATGAGCACCGCTAATCGTATTGTCGGTTGCAATTGTAATTTCTAAAGAAGGATCTTTACCTATTCTATTCTTACCCTCATAGATTCTAAAATCTACACCCATTGGATCAATGGTATAAGAAACTATCCACCCTGTAATCTTTCTAGTAGCTCTTGCTTTTTGAATTTCTCCTCCATCTTCAGTTTCTTCCATTCCTGAAATGAAGGTTTTAGAAAGATCTCTTCCGCCTTCAGCTGCTTGACCTCCACCAAAAATTTGTGTTTTATCTGAATTTGAAGCTCCTGCAGTTGCAGCGCCTCCACCAAAAATTTGTGTTTTATCATTTCCACCGCCACCTTCAACTTTGGTATCCATTCCTCCACCTACAATTTGAGTCTTATCAGACAATCCGCCTTCAGAATTTGAATTCCCCGCGTTTCCAGGGCAATAAGGACATGCATCCAAATTTTCTTTGTAAAAATGTCCTTTATCGCATTTATTAAATCCTTTCATAATCTATCTTTTTTTAAGCCATTAGCAACCATACTCTTCAGTATAGCCATTTCTATAATTGATGAATTCTCCTATATAATATTTATCTATACAACCATACCAGGTTATTGAATTCCCACTGCCATCTCTGATGTAAAGCAATAATTGCTGCTCATCCACGTCAATAATCAGCTTCATCTTATCCAAATTTTTAGTTACATACCTCGTTTCTTTCCATTCAGAGTACTCCTGCATATTAGCTCGCATACCAAACCCAGCCCTAGCGTATTGGGTGGCATAAAAATTATAGTCTTCACCACTTACTGAAACACTCCAGTAAACAGACGAATTCGTATATCCGTTTCGAACAAAATCGAAATGTTCATTTTCTGATACAAACTCTTTTCCTTCTGGGAAATTACCCAAAATCGTCAACGCATAAGGAGACTCGACAAATCTTTCTTCATCCCAATTCAGCTCGTTAGAACTTGTAGAAAACCAACCAGAAGTTGCACCATCAAAATCGGCGGTCCCAAGGGCTGTTCTATCAAGCTCAATTAAGTTAATCCCACTATATCCTGAAGAGAATACTTCGGCGCCTTTTCTCTTTTTAACGAAGTAATTGACATGTTCAGGTAAATCTACCGAACCAGCAACATAGCCCGAATTGTCGTCTTCCGCTCTTATGTAAACCGCTTTCTTATCTTCTTCTGATTCAATTAGAACAATAAAATCATAGGGATCATCTTTGTCTTTATCATTTAGGTTTTGTCTAAATCTAAGAACTGTTTTCAACCCCTTTTCTCTTACTTCTTCAGAATCGTTTCGAATTGTATAATACTCAAACCAATCCTTTTCCTTCATGTACTCAATTAATGAAATATACGCCCATACTTTCATTTCACCGTAGCCTGCTTCCTGATCATAATCGCTTAAGAATAATGAGTTAAAATCTTCGTAAGTATCTAGGTCTCCGACTACATCTTGATCATCAATTGTCTTTGCTATCCATCCTGACTTACCTTCCCATTTAGCTTTCTGCCAAACTAACTTAAGATCATCCTCATAAACTGGACTTTCCGCATTTCCAATTAATTCAATTTGCTCACCAAAAGGCAGAGCTTCAATTATAGATGCATCAACATTTTTATCAGACCTAAAATTTAGCTCTCCTGAAAGCACATAAACATAATTTTCTTCTGACCCAGCCGATTCAGCAGTACTTTCACCACCTTCATTTGGATTTAGAATAAAGCGATCAACCACAAAATATCCTCCTCCAAGGACCGCAATAAGCAATACCACAATTAAGGCTTTTTTTCCTGCTCCACTTTTCTTCGGCTCAAATGTTTCTGTATTATTGGTTTGAACAGGCTTCTCAATAGGCTCGACCTTATTTGGTGAAGACTTCACTGTAGTTGTTTTTGGAACCACTTGAACCTTTCCCTCTAAATCTGTGAGGAATTCCGAACAGCTCTGGTAACGCTTCTTTAAATCTTTAGCAGTCGCCTTGGCTATAATTGCGTCTATCTTATCTGTCGCCCCGGGATATATAGTGCTCGCCTTTGGCAAAGGATCTTTTACTATTTGGTTATAAATCTCAAACTCTGTTGTATCAGACCTATAGGGTGCCTGTCCAGTTGCCATCTGGAACAAAGTAACTCCCAAGGCATATATATCCGATCTTTGATCAACTTTTTCACCTTTCACCTGCTCAGGACTCATGTATAGAACAGTTCCCATCTGCGTACCAGTCTTTGTTAACGTCTTATCTGCATCCAATAATTTGGCAATTCCAAAATCAAGTACTTTTACCTCTCCTTCCTTCGTGAGTAAAATATTACTAGGCTTAATATCTCTATGAACAATTCCTTTCGAATGGGCATAATCAAATGCTCCAAGAGTTTGAATCATGATTTTTTCAATCTCGGCTTCGCCAATAGGGCCGGTCACATTTTTAATGTAATGGTCCAGCTCTTGACCTTCGACATATTCCATGATAAGAAAAAGACCGTCATCATTCTCCATATAATCATACAAAGCAACAATATTAGGGTGCTGCAGATGAGCCATAGCTGAGGCCTCATTCTTAAATCTCTCACGCAAGGCAGAATTTGATGCAAGCTTGGGATGAAGCATTTTTACCGCAACTTTTCTACCCAGTTGTGCATGAACTCCAAGATAAACATTACCCATTCCTCCTTCTCCTAGAAGAGATTTGATTTCGTAATTCAATATTTTTTTTCCAATCATGATATTAGTACTACTGGTGTTGGGGAGAGACAATATAAGAATAAATTCATTTCAGTTTCAGCTTAGAAAAGAGCTTTAAATAGTTCGAATAAATCTTTGATAAACTTTTGATTCATATTTGAGAGCTCAATATTAACAATTGATTCTTCTCCATTCTTATCGCAATAAAGGCGAACACCTACAAAACCAGGCTTAGCCTTCACCAAATTTATTTTATTGATTTCGCTCCATTTTCGTGCAACCCTCCTGTTCTTAGACTCGGCGATTATCAAAACTTCAGTTGACATCAGAACTCCACTTTTTCCATTACTCCAAGAACTGTTGTCGTAAAACAATTGAATTTTACCAAATTTCTTTACAAACTGATTAGTATCGTAATTATAGTTATCGGCTAAAAACCGGATAACTTTATTGACAGGAAGATTAGGTGAAATATGAAATCTGCTAGGTGCTTCGAATGATTTATGTAAGTTCCTGAAAATTTTCAATCTCGCAGAACTATTCTTAATCTCGGTTCCTGAAGACGCACTTGTTTTTATTGTTGAAACAACATTATTCTCAACTCCTGAAAATAATGCTGATTTCATTTCAGCACAAGATTGAAATCTACTTTCTTTATCTTTTTGGGTGGCCCGATCAATTATACTTTCTATTTTTCCTGACACTCCGGGGTAGACCGAACTTGCTTTCGGAAGTGGTTCTTTTACTATTTGTGTGTACACCTCATATTCAGTGGTATCGCCAGAATAAGGTGCTCGACCGGTAACCATTTGATATAAAGTTACTCCTAATGAATATATGTCAGTACGTGCGTCAATTTTCTCTCCTTTCACCTGCTCTGGACTCATATATAAAACTGTTCCCATTTGTGTTCCCGTCTTTGTCATTGACTTGTCATCATCCAACATTTTCGCTATGCCAAAGTCTAACACTTTCACTCTGCCATCATTTGTCATTAGCAAATTTGAAGGCTTAATATCTCTATGAACTACGCCTTGATTGTGCGCATAATTGAAAGCATCTAATATTTCACTCATCAACACTTTTGCCTTCTCTTCTGCAATTGGCCCCGAAACTTCACGAATATGAATATCTAATTCCTCTCCTTGCACATATTCCATTATTAGGAAAAGACCTTCGTCAGATTCAACATAATCCAAAAGTCCAACGATATTTGGATGCTGAAGATGAGCCATAGCTGAAGCTTCATTCAAAAATCGTTTTCTGAGAGATTCATTTGAAGCAAGTCTTGGGTGCAACATTTTAATTGCCACCTTTCGACCAAGCTGAGCATGCTCTGCCAAATAAACGTTTCCCATTCCTCCTTCTCCAAGAAGCGATTTAATTTCATAATTAAGAATCTTTTTTCCTATCATCATCTGCGAGTTCTGCTGTGGTATTACATCCTAAGGTAATAAAAATATTTAGCCTTAACTGTTCCTTGTGAGTGACCAAGAATGATTGTAAGCATACCCTCTGGATCAGGTTAAAAACATATTCATCTTAAACTCCAGGTCGCGTTATCGTTCTCGGCACGTTAAGCGGCCATTGACCTCTAATCCATTTATCCAATTCAAGGCGATTGAATAATAATTTTCCTTTTGGCTTATAATGAGGTATTTCATCAATGTTATTATACATAAATTGAATGCTGTGCTGAATATATTTGGCAGCCTGAGTAACATCCATCCATTCTTGATTGGAATTACTTGAGAATTTGTCTTGTTTATTCATGATTTTCGATTTTTATTTCTACAAAGTTATGGCGTTAATTTTGATATAAAAAAGCTGCAAACCCTTTGTATATATACAAAAAATGGGTTATCAACAATAATCGAAAAAATGATATTCAACTGACATAGGCGATCACATTGAAAAATGCGAGTTATCAACATTTTCTGATTTTTTTATTTAGATCGAATTGCAATTTCGTCGATTTGGAATATGCGCATTCATTGAAGACCTCCCCTTGTTCAATTTGGCATTTACTAGAATTTACTTTTTATAAAGGCCACTCCATTTAAGGATTTCGTTTGAGTAACAATTGAAGATTCTACACTCAGTTAATTCTCTTTTTACTAGACTTTACTTTTAATAATTGCTTCATTACAAGCAATTATCATTTCTCTACTTTCATTTTTCTCCAATTCGACTCCTTCTCAGTCAGCAGGGGGCACCAATTGACGAATAAATTCGAGAAAGTAACTCTGAGTAATGGTTTGAGGCATTAAGAAATGATGAGTAAAGATTTGGGGTTACTTTCTAGTTTACTTAATTTCTGAAACTTGATCTATTGCTTATCAAGTTATCAGGAGCGCATTATGAAGAAGAAGAAATTCATTAGTTTCATTAAATCTATTTTTGAAGATATAGAGACTTAACCGAGCGCGCGAATAAATAGAAGCGTTCTAAAAAGGAAGCTAATTCCATACCACTAATCGATAATCGACAAGACTTCTCAAATAATGAATACCCAAGCGCTAAACCACGCCAAGGTCTATAATGATAATTCCAATCTGAGCCATTTTTTCATAAAGCCCATTCGAATCCATACTTCTCACCAAGACTAAAACCTTCATAGGAACAAAGAAAGCCAAGACCTAATAGTGATTTAGAAATAATTCCTAACCATTGTGAAATAGTAGGATAAATATTAATTGAAGAGGTGTAGAAAGAAGTCCTTTATTATCTTGTAAAAAAGAAATGAGAATCTTCAGTGCAGAAAAGTCAATTTATATAAAGTTGGAGAATACCTAACTTTTAATGCATTTCAGGATTTCTTGAATGTCTTAAAATCCAAATGAATTGGAGTTTTAGGTTAAGTTGAATGAAATCGCGAGTTTAATGAGTTTAGAAATAAAAACATCAGGAGTCTATTGTAGACAATATGACATGAAAGATGAGGGTTATCTTACCATAGATGAAAATGGAACTGTCAAACATCACCAATATAAAGCGCCTTCGCGTTTAGAAAAGATTAGATATTTAGTCAAATATGGGTATGAAATGAATACCCAAACTATTTGTACAGATTATATTCACTTCTTGGAAAGCAAAATCAATAAGGTGTTCACTGGTGTAGAAAGAACAGATGCCATATCATTGACATCCAGCCGGAGATCGGGACCATATGGTAAAAGGCTCTTATATTCTTGTCAAGATGAAAATCAGATTCTGATAGAAAAACCAGATGGAATTTTAATAATTAAGCCTTTTAATGATGGTGAAAATTTAGAAGTGACCTATAAAAGTAAAAGCTCAAAACAAGAACACGTAAACATCTACAGGTTTGTAGATTGGACTTTTTTGTAAGCATCACTTACATTTTTGCCCTCTAAACTGTGTTTGATGCAAGGCTACCCATTAGAATGTCCCACTATTTTGCCTTGGGATTCTCCTTTCAAATGCACGCATTTTTTTATTAAATCGAACTCAATCCAATCGCAAGGAGAAGTAACTCCACCGAACAAACTCTCCACTATACAGTAGTCAGAGAACTTCTTCACCCCATTCTCTTGAATTAATCCCACCAAACCATATCCTTCCCACATTTTGACTAGTGATCCAATATCATTAAAATTCATGGCACCATCCCTCAAGAGAAATTCATCATGCCACATCCTCATAGAAAAGAGCTCTACATTGTCCTCCTTGAATTGTAGAAACCCGCCGGGGTAGACCCTATCAATATTCGAAATGGGAATAATAAAATCTATGAATTCACATTTTACAGCCATAACATTTGTATCATTTCACTAATTCATCTAACCAGTCATCAACATCATTCCTCCTTGAATCTCGGTTTTGATTTCGAACACTTTTAAGATATTCAAATTCGCCCAAATTTTGCATCAAGTCGTCTAGACCTGTGAAAAGATGCTCTTTGTACCAATAATGATTTTTTGGGTTGTCACCAGAACAATTATAGTGACATTCAAATATTGACCATTCTTCTTTTGCAATATCAATAAAAACATAACCATCCTTGACAATGTTTACCCAGCTCGACTTATAAAACTCACTATCTATTGGATTGTCAAGTAACTCCAAAAGATGCGAATATTCCAAGTGAGATTTATTTACTGAATCACCCGAATGTAATTCACCAATTTTTAATCGTGTGAATATTGGCTGTTCTTTAGACATTACATCTAGGAGTGATTTAATCTTTGTGTTTTCCATGGTAAGTCAGTTTAATGATTTATCCAATTTTCGTTAGAATAAAACCGAGAGCAAATCCACCAATTAATAAAGGCAAATTTTGAGACCCCACGCCGGGAGAAAATAATTGGGCTATTAAAGTGACAACTAAAAGGGCACCACAAATAATTATAAGAAAGAGTCCCACAGCATCTAAAAAACTCTTATTTTCTTCTTTATTTACATTCATTTATTAAAAGTTAATGTTGCCTATTAATTCTTTTATACAAAGAAGTCTTTCTTAATGTACTGTCTTCATGCACTCTTGTTAAGAACATTGTAGAATCGTCTATATGATCGATATGAACTTTATCTCCGAATACAAGAGTGGTGTCATAACTATCGCCTATTATATATGTATGTAACTCTATATGATTTTTGTGAACTGTCCACCATCCAATTTTAGTATTGGTATCTAATTTTGAGAGATAATTGACTTTGAATGATTGGTCTCCATACAAATAAAAGTATCTTTCATATCTGTTTTGATCCCCAGAAGGAAATGTAGTCACTTCATGTTTCCACTCTCCTATAACCCAAGTGTAGGTGTTATAATCTATCAATTTCTGTTCTTCTTCGCTTAATTCTTTAACTCCTTTTTGACCAAAAACAGCCGTATGTAGAATTAGAAACAACGAGATTGTAAGAGTCCTTAATAAGAATGGTTTGATGTTCTCCATGAAAAATAAATCAGTGTTTCTGATACACTTAAGATAATCAAAAATGAGTACTTTACTAAAATAAAATTGCATTAATATTGAGCGATCAGACATTGATTGTTTAATTCCATAAGTAATCTATCAAACTTTGAATTAGCAGTTAATGTTATGCACTCAACCATCCAAACCTTATATGAACAAGAAGAGCGGGGTCAGCGCCTCGAAAAAGCACTTGACACTTTGAGGGTTCAGAAAGAAATGAAACATTTATTTGATTAAACTGTAGTTGAACTTCATGGCTGGAATAAAAAAAGAATGAGTTAATATGGAATTGTTATCTTAGTTTTCTAAATAGATTTTATGAGGTTATTGATAATGTTCCTTTTTTTGGCTGCAAATATTTCTTATTCACAAGGCTTTAATAAATATAGACTGAGAGATTATGATAAGATTGTTGTGGTTACAAAAGGCTCAAGCATTTTCATTGAAACTTACAAAGAGTCCTATGGGGGTAAATGGACAATTGATGATGTTTACAGGCTTGGTCCATCAGCAAAAAGAACTCTTCTTAATGGCCTTGATAAAACTATAGAATGGGCAGAACTGAATGTTGGTCACAAAAAGGAATTTCAAAAAGAGGTTTGTTGCCGATTTAAAGTTATGAATAAAGATACTTACGAGTTTCATGGATATGTTGAAGAGTTTACAACAGAATTCAACATGATATTTCGTGGGCATTCAGATGGAACTTTTGAATTAGTTATTGGCTCAGTTGGTTCTCGTTTGTCTTTCTTGGAGTTATACAGTAAAAAGGAAATCAAAGATCTTAAGGATATGTTGAATGGTAAATCAGTAAATGAAGAGATTGATGATATTTTTAAGAACTAGGAAACAAAACATATTACCTATCAATTACCCCTTTTTTTAATCAGCAGGGGGCATTAGTTGAACGTTGAATTTGAGAAAGTAAGCTCCAGTAATGGATTGAGATCTTAAGTAGTGAAAAGTAAAGCTTTGGGGTTTACTTTTTAGTTTACTTATCGCTGAAAATAATTTTAGCCTAATTATTATTGATAATAATTAGATGATTTTTTAGCATTAAAAAGAACCTTAAAGAACTCTTCCTTTTCTATATTTAGCGAAAAAAAAAACATCATGGGATACTTTAAATTATTTAAATCCGAAAAAAACGGAGAATATTATTTTAACCTAAAAGCAGGCAATCACGAAACAATTCTTACTAGCGAGGGATATAAAGCTAAATCAGGAGCAGAGAATGGTATTGAATCAGTGATGAAGAATGGGGCATCTGATTCTAATTATGACAGAAAAGAAGCAAAAAACGGTCAGTTTTTCTTCAACTTGAAAGCATCAAACGGACAGATAATTGGTTCAAGTGAAATGTATACTTCTAAAGCGGGAAGAGATAACGGAATTGAATCTGTAAAAAAGAATGCTCCTGGAGCGGAGACTAAAGAGTAAATTGGTTTCGTCACCAATTTTGTAATACCCAAGGAGGTCAGAAATGTCCTCCTTTTTTTCAAAAACGTTGGGTAATTATTACTGAAGATAATTCATTGAAATTTATTTGGAAAAAGAAGACTATATAGTCTTCTTTTTTTGTTTTCAACACAGGTGTTAGCTTTCTTCTTTTATTCACATAACTCTATGAGATTTCAACAATCCCTTCCTTTTTAGTGAAATTATTGCACGTTCTTGCAATATTGCAATAACCACTGACCCTACTGGCTTTAAAGACTCTTTTTTCCGTCATATGTTTGTATAAAAAGAACGAAATGACAAAACAAGAAAAACAAAACCAGAATTCTAATTCAAGATGGATGGACATCTATGAAGGAGCTGAATATATAAAACACAGTGTTTCATTTATTCATAACAATATTGATAAGATACCCCACTATAAACCTAAAGGCAAGTTACTGTTCTTGAAGAAGGAATTGGACGAGTGGATCATGGGTAAAATACAAAATTAAAAATACATCATTTAATTTGAGTAAATGCTGTTATAGTAGCTTTTGAAAACTCAAAACATGTAGGAGAATTTTAAGCCCAAAGAAAAGTAGCTTCTGGGAGGCAAGACATCTAATGATGGAATTTCAGTCACAGGTTTGATTAGATGAAATTGAAAATACGGTAACATCTTGATATATGAATCCTCAAAATTAAGTTGATACCCAAAACCAAGATTGGCGGCTGCAGCCATTTTTCCCGTGGAATATGTTTGAGCGTCTATTTTCAAGGTTGAACCACCTGTCGTAATAAGTCCTCTATCCCAAAGTTTGAATATTGGACTTAATCCTGCACTCAGAAACCAATTTTCACCAAAATTCTTGTTGGCTTCGATTGGAACTTCAAGGTAAAAGTGTTTGTGGCTATAATTTCTTTCGAAAAAATATCCTCTTGACGGATCAGGAGGAAAGGGTTTACTTTTATCTCCAATCTTCAAAAATCTAAGACCAATGTTTATTCTCCAGCCCTTCTCGAGTTTAATGTCGATCTCAGCACCTAAGGAGTATGAGAACACGAGTGTTTGAATACCAGTATAATATTCGGAATTCAGACCTTTACTTACATCTAGTCCATTTGAAATATTAGGGAAAATACTCGCACCAAAATGAAAACGTTTTTCTTGACCAAACGAATTGTGTAAGAAAAGAATTGATATTACTAAAATGACATTTCTCATTTTCATTTAAATTAATTTACGACCAGTTTTCTAACCTCAATTCCTTCTGAGGTATAGACTTTCACATGGTAAGTACCACGAGCTAATTTACTAATATCAATGGATAAATCTTCAGAAGAAATAACTTTGCTACCATGAGCATCCAAAATTTGAATCAGATTTATTGTTAAGTTTTTTCCATTAACCTGAATGATGTTGTTACTTGGATTAGGATAGACATCAACTTCGAAGTTAGTATCATTGAGTTCCTCAGATGGGTAATTTGTTCTGCCATTCTCAAAAACAATTCCGCCGTAGTTCGAATCTGAAGGCCCTTTGGTTTCCCATACGGAATCATTCCAATCTCCTTGATAGCAATTGAAATAAACAATGATACCTTGCTCGCAATGAGGTGTTGTTTGGCAGTTTCCTGCCTCGACTGTGTATTCGAAGACATCCCATGGAGAATTAGTACAATTATTCGGATCACCAGAATTATTCAGAGTACCGTCCCAGTAAAACTCATAGTTATCTAGAGACCAGTCATCTGTACCTTCTAAATCAACTATTTTTTCTACGACTATACCTCCCCACTGGTTATAAACAGTAAAGTCTAATTTTGTGGCACCATACCAGGGAGGAGTATTATTGATTCCATCCCAAATGACCATTGGGTAATCAATGTGTACACCAAAATTTCCATCATAAAGATATGTCACATCTATATCACCAAGAATATTGTCAGGGTAACAGGTCCATTTGTTAACTTCAAAAGTTGAATCAGGGAAACCAAACATGTTTTCGTAAAGCGGCTGATAGAACCTTTTTGTTCCATGTGCTTCACCTGAAAACTGCCCAACAAATCCAGCAGCATCCTCTACGTATAAATTATACTCTAGCCCATCATCCCATAAATGAGTAGAAACATAACTATGAACATCAAGTGTATTTGAATTACTTAATAATGTACCATTTACGTTGGTCCAAGCAAAAGTGAAAGGAGGTGTTCCTGATAGCACTTCAGCCAAGACGTGTTCATCTCCGCAATCAAAAATATTCGTCACTTCAATTTCTAGAGGAATTGGGGTACACTCTTGAGAACAATTAAAAGGTTTAATTATAAATGTTTCGCTACCACTAAGCACTACACAATCGAGCACATTAGGGCCGCCAACACAGCTCGGGATAATTATTTCTTCTCCAGCTTCCAAAGTGACATCACCAGAATATATTACATCACCCCATTCAATGGGGGGTATTTGACTTTGAGGAGGCATATAGTCTCCTACCCAAATTTCTTTGCTAGCCTTAGCAAAAGTTGGCATTCCTAATCCCGTACCTGGATTTCTATTGGTAAAAAACCGATATTCAGGGCAGTAGTCTACAGGTAGAATTGTAAATGAATAACCTGAAGATACCCCTCCCGCATCACTAAAACATTCAGGTATCTCACTAGAAGAGTTAACAGTAATATTGTATTCAAGTGGGTCACAAAAACCCGAAAAACTCTCCCAAATAGGACAAACAAAAATAGTCGCATTTGTAGATCCAATTCCAGAAACCGAAACATTGAAGTTAGCACTTGGGAAACCGCTTGTGAGAACCTCTAATATTGGGGTCGTACTAGAAACAGGGATTGTGAAACAAGAATCTTGAGCAGGATAGACAGAAATATCATGTGAATTCTCACCACTCCAATTTCCTAGATTTAAATCACTTGTTGGACTGCAGGCACTTACAATTATTTCGCCATCTCTTATTGTTTCACTGACAAGGATTCCATTTCTATATTCAGAGACCTTGATGCCAAAATAAGAAGTTCCTTGTTGATTAGGAGTAAACTGGCTGGCTCCTGTATTTGGGTTTACCACAAATGGAGCGCTAGAAGGGAAGGGGTTTGTGAATGTAAGTCCATTGAGAAAAGTCAAATTTTCTGAACTACAGGCAGATCCGTTCAAATCAAAATTTAATGGACTTGTTATTTCGAATTGAACGTCATCACCTTCAGACTCTGTGAACGAATTAGGGAATGAACTAACCGTATTCAAACAACCAAGCCAAATACTCATGTCATTAAAGACGGGTGAATTATTGCACATTCCGTTTTCGTTATTTATCAATACATAATTATAATAACTCCCGCCCCCAGCATAGTCAGTATTATTTCTTGCTGAAATGACTATGGAGGCCTTCCAGTCAGGACACTGTGTGTTTAATGTGAATGTTTTTTCGAAAACCCATTTTTCAAATCCAGGTAATGAGCCAAAAAGACAGGTGTTTCCGCAGCCATAGTCAACGACTTCGTCAGAGACATAATCCATTTGACCTAGGTCAATACATGGTGTTCCGCAAGTCGCTGATTCAAGAGTTAGTATTGGTCCGTCATCTTCTCCAACATTAAGTCCGTCACAATCTCTGAAAAACACGAGTCGTACTCTATATTGGTTATCTCCCAGACATTCGTATTCCATATGTCCTCCGGCCAAATGGCTGGCGATTGAGAACAGAGGTGAGGTTATCACCGCAATAAACAAGATAATTTTTTTCATATCAAACCTATTTAATGAGGGACTTTAGTTCTTCTACATCAGCACGAAGATCTTCAATTTCTTTTTGCATTAGATCATTCTCATTTTCCAGTTGGATTGTATACAATGAGAGTTCTTCTACTTTTTCCACCATAACTCTATTTAATTCACCTAAGCTGAGGCCATTGCTTTGAACATCTTCAGCAGTAGGTAGGTTTGGTAGGTGATGGTATTCTTTAATGTATTCTGCGAGTTCGTCAATACTCATTAAGTCATATCCTTCTTCAAAGACGTAATCAGGGAAATTAGATACAAGTCTTACTCTTAATTCTTTGCAATAAACGGTACCGTCATTTGTGATTTTGAATCTAACTTCTTGATCAAGAGCACCAATTTTTTGTCCTAACTCTATTAATGGATATAAATTGTTCGGCGAAAAACCTGAGATCATTGCACTTGAAACTCCTTGAGAATTCCCGGCTAAAAACTTACTAGAGTACGTCGTTCCTTGTACATGTAATTTATGGAGAGGGTTGTATGTTCCAATTCCGACATACACATTGGGACATGCTGTAATCAGCTTTTGTGGGTAACTCATCCAATAAGGGTTTTGTTCATATTCGGGAATACAAAAATCAGGTAGCTCTTTGTCGTTAATGGCGGTAATAAAATCAACTATGCCATAAGTTTTTAAGTTTCCTTGGGGAGTTCTCAAAACAATCTGTAAATCTTCATTATTCAAATTGTTTAAACCAGTTAATCCAGGCATTTTAACAGTTCCTTCTAAGTTAGATGTCCCCGTTACATTAAGTTTATTTCCAACATTGATGTTGTTACTGGCGTTCACGTTATTGCTAGCGTTCACGTTGTTTTCTGCCGTTATATTGTTTTCAGATTTCAAGTTTTGACTGGTTTCAACATTTCCTGAAATAATTAGTTTATTGTACATGTACACTTTTTCCAAGAAATAAGACTTGTCTTCTACATAAAATTTTCCTTTGGTTCTTGAATCTTTTTCAAAAACAACTGAATCTTTAACTATCAAAGTTGAGTCAACAATCATACTTCCGTTGACATCAAGTTTAGCGGAAGGAGATGTTGTGTTAATCCCAACATTCCCATTAGTAGGAAATGTATTTTGAGCTTGAGAAGTTAAAGCAATGGTGAATGGAAGCATAAGCGCTAGGATTCGATTTTTCATGTTGAAATTTTTTAAAATTGTTTTGAGAGCAATGTATGATTAATTTTCTATTACCAACTTAAAGTATTGATAAAGAAGCTGTTAAATACGCATTAACACCTAGAGAATTATTGGAAATTAAGCCTTTTCACCTATCACAATCATTTAACTAACATGTTTCTACACGAGAGCGATGAAGAATGAAATTTCTTGAGATCTGCTAAATAAAAGCCATCGAATATAAAGCGCTGAAATCAATTAGAATTGCTCTCAAAACATTTTGTAAAACACCATATTAACTAAATTATCAGAAACACCATGATAGATCTGGGAATCTGTTGACCAGTAAGAACAACAGGAATCTTTTTAAAGCAAATGAGAAATATGCCTATCAATTTCTCCTGCATCAAAATTCTTAAGGTAACTATTGGTCGTTTCTAGCCGCGTATGCCCGAGTAAATTTTGAATCACTTTCACACTCACTCCATTATTACAAAGGTTAGAAGCCAGGGAATGACGAGCTACATACGTGGTTAAAGGAATAGAAATATCTAATTCTTGACCTACGATCTTCAATGATTTATTAATCTGTCCTAGACATTTTTTTGACCGATCATTAATCTGAGTGGGTGTAATATGAATTTCTCTATCTAAAAATGGAAAGATGTAATCGGCATCTATTTTATTGGCTGTTTTGTATTTTTTTATAATATTCATGGCCACCGGTTGAAGAACCAATTGATAGGCTCTACCCGTCTTACTTCTGAAATAGCTAACCTTCTTCCCATTTATTTGTTTAAATGTTAATTGCGTCAGATCCTTGAAGTTGATCCCACCGGTTAAATAGATAAAGGTGAAAACCTCGGCAGCAAGTTTCGTTTTCTCATTTTCCTCTTCTGCCAAGTAGTAGTTTATTACTTCATGAACCTCTTCCTTTGTAATAGTTCTTGGTATTGTTTCGGTCTTAAATTGAGAAACTGAAAATTTCAAAAAAGGATATACTGATCTGTCAATTTCATCATCACGAATTGCCTTATTAAAAAGAGCTCGAATTGTCCTGAAATAGTTCGACATGGATCCTTGTCCAACACCACGAGCTTTCAGAAAAATAGCCATTTCGTCCAAAAAACGAAAGTCAACATCTTGAAATGTAAGTCGCTCATCTGCGCAGTAACTTTTCATTACGTTTTTTGCTGTTTTATAAACTGTGGCATTTCGGATTTTTTCAGCTCTTCTCAGTCTTGCGATTTCTAAATCAAAATATGGGTATATGAAATTCTCTATTCTAGGCTTTTTGTATTGATGAATTAACTCTTCAAGTGACAATCTCTTACCTAAATAATTGTATTTTGAAACGATCTTTTGAAGATCCATCTTCTTTTGATTACTTACTTCTTCAATTTCACTTTTATTAATGACACCAATACGAACAGACCTCATTTTATCATTCCATTCACTAGGAAGAAGTTGAAACCCGCTTGAAATAACTTTTCTTCTACCTTTAGAATAGATAAAAATAACCAAAGGATGTTCTCCCTTTTTATTGACTTTTGATTTGTACAAACCTAGTCGGATATTAATGCTGTTTTTCTTTCTTTCCATTTCTCTTGTTTTATGGTCTAAAAAACAGGTTTACTTATTAGTTTACTTTTCATAGGTAGTGCCCTATAATTTGATATAACGTAAAGTAAAGTCAAATCCCCCCTAAAATCAATGACACAAAGGTTTTGAGTTGGATTAAGTAAAAAAAAGTGAAAACGAGTAAAAACATGTAAAGCACTGATAATCAATCTCTTACAAGCAGGGGGTCACTGGTTCGAATCCAGTAAGGCCCACTAACGAAAAGTCAGATACAATGTATCTGGCTTTTTTGTTTTTAAGAAGTTGAGAATTCATTCTCGAAAGAATAAAAATGAAAAAGCCATCAATGAGTGTAACGAATTTGACTTTGAGATTGCGTACTAGGGCAATATAACTTGGATCATGTTAATAATCCAGTAAGGCCCACTAAATTAAAACCGATACGAAAGTGTCGGTTTTTTTTTTTGCCATATAGTTTTCTGTTACTTTTTCATTGAAGGTGAATTAACACTCTAAAGAGTGCTTTTCGAAACGCTCAAAACAAGCATTATGAAAAAGATCATTCCATTCGTATCAGCAATTTCATTGATAGCACTGTTCTTTCTTGTTTCCTCGTTTACTGCGGGAACAGGTGATGAAACTAGTTCACTTCAAAAAGTAATCGACCATGCGAAATGGCAAACAACACAAGATGTCACTTATGACGGCAGTTGGAGAAAAATTGATTACCCAAATGGAGATGTTCCTGCAAACGTTGGTGTATGCACGGATGTAATCATCAGAGCCTACCGAGCAATTGGTGTTGACCTTCAGAAATTAGTTCATGAAGACATGAAGTCAAACCATTCTGACTATCAAGAAAGGCGAAGAACAAAAGTGTTAGATCGAAACATAGATCACCGTAGATGCCCTAATCTTCAAACTTATCTAGATCGTCAAGGAACTAAACAGCCAATCACTACTAAAGGTATTGATTACATTCCTGGAGACATTGTCTTTTGGGACATTGCAGCAGGACATGTAGGGATGGTGATAGATGAAAAAGTTCATAACACTGACCGTTTCAAAATTGTCCACAATATAGGGGGCGGACCTCAGAAAGAAGATTTCTTATTTGCCGCTTCAATTGTAGGCCATTATCGTTGGATGCCTGCTAATTAGAATGTCTCTGTTAAAAATAGCTTTGTTAAACCTTCTTCTCTTCTAGAATGAAAAGGTCTTCGAAATTTGCTTGTAGACTTTTGCCTTTCACTGCCATCTCCAAGTCATCTTCTTCATAGCACCAAGTTATTTTCACATCAGTGTTTTCTCTAAATGAGGCCACCTTCTCAATAAAATCAAAAAGAATACCTGCTGACGAAGTATTGAAATATTCTAAATCAAATCTCAGCCTGATTGCTTCCAAGTTCTGAGATTTTAGTTCTTCAAACCAAGCAAGAAATGGTCCGTAAAACTCAACAGCATTTTCAGGATAACTGCGCCCATGAATTAATATTTCACCCGTACGACAATCCCCCTTAATCAAAGGAGACTTAATAGTTCGATCTTGGTAAAAATTTTCCATAACTGCAGTTCACCTATTGCTTACGAAAATTATCTCATTTGGTTAGGATAAATCACGTAACACATTAAAAACTAGCCAGTGTTCACATTTTTTAAGTTAAAAAACCTTTAGAGAGACGGCTTCTAACATCTCTTAACAAAATGAGCCAAGTGAGATCTTTAATTTGTTTCGATAAACCTAAATCAAAACAAATGAAACATTTAATCCTGGCCGTTTCAGGCCTACTGTTGTTAGCTTGCAACAAAGAAAAATTACCAAATGGAGTTAACTTAAGTCCAGAAATTCAAGAAGATGTGCTTACCAAAGAAGGAATCGAAAACGCATTGAGCCATCTAGAAATTGTGCCTTACGCGGAGCTAGATAGCCAATATATTCACTATTCACATCCAAATGAAAAATTCTTAGATGAATTAAAAAACAGAACTTATTATAAAGTCTTTGGCAATCAAATGAACTTAAAAATCATAGGAAACTATACGACCTCTGACTTTATGGCCCATGACGAGTATTACAAAACATACAAGAAAAATCCTTTTCCTGAATTTGAACAGTACTGGCTAATTGACAAAGAGGTACTTTTTATGTTGCTCGAACTGATTCTGAAGTTAGATGAAGAAGGTTATAATAAATATGGATTTCACATAAGAAATTCTCACAGACATCCGAAACTAAATACTGATGGTAGTGGAGCCTCTTACAGTCAACATATGTTTGGCAGAGCTATTGATATCGGAATAGATGATATTGATATGGATGGAGAGTCTACACTACAGGATAAAAAAATCATTTATGACATGCTTCAAAAGATAGTTGGTAATGATGGCGGACTTGGTTTATACCCAGGTAAAATGAGTCTCCATTTTGATTGCAGAGGGTTCAGAGCAAGATGGGATTGGCCTTGAATCAATTCATAACGAATTAGTTAAAGAATTAACTTTTATCTTGTTATTTAAAGAATGCTTTGTAGATTGAAGGAAAACTTACTAATATGAAAAAACTTTTTACACTCTTATTATCCTCGCTTGCAATTGGTTCTTTTGGCCAAGTTGTGGTTTATGATATTAAACCTGCAGATTTTGTGAGCCCCTTTCTTGAATTAACTTCTGGTGACATTTGCTCTGGTTCAGTTGAAGAAGCCAAACAGCAATCTATGGGTAACACATGGGGATTCACTTGGACAAGTACAAATTCAGGTACGCCGGCAAGTATTCAGATTGACATGTATTATACGATCTCGGATGGAGGAACAGCTTATGCTACAACTTTGAATTCGACTGCAAGTGGAACTGTTGATAATGTTTCAGCATTCTCATGCACAGGAGCGAGCATCTCTAGTTCATGGAGCATATCCCCTAGCTCTTATAATTCAAGTGCCTTGAACACCTTCATGGTAGATATGACTGGTTCATCTGCAGTAAATCAATTTGATAATTTTCCACTAACAAATGATGTCTATTTTCAAGTTACGGTGGATTATACTTCCTGCACTGCTCCTGGCGTGTCTGAAGCATTAACAGATTTAAGTTGTTTAGATTCAGATGACGGAGAAATTGACTTGACTATTACGGGATCTGGAACATACACTTTCGCTTGGAAAATGGATGGAACGCCAATGACAGAAACGACTGAAGACTTAACGGGATTAGCTCCTGGAGAATATACAGTATTAGTTGATGACGGAGGATGCGTAACAGCCGATACCTTTCAGATTGCAAATGGAACAGCAGTTGACGTGGCAGTTTCTCAAAACAAGAATACGTTAACTGCACAATTAGCAGGAGCAACTTATCAGTGGATTGATTGTAGTGATGACTCTCCTATTGTTGGTGCGACTTCTCAAACTTTCACTGCCACCTCAAATGGTAGCTATGCTTGTATCGTCACAGATGGAGGATGTTCAGACACTTCAGCATGTAGCCCAGTCACTTCAGTGGGAGTGGAAGAATTGAAACAGGTAACATTAAAGCTATTCCCTAATCCAACTTCAAATGAGATTAATTTGGTTGTTGACGGACATAGCGGAGCCATTTCGTATTCTTTATTGAACATTGCCGGAAAAGTAATCGTTGATCAATCAACAACTGTACAAGGGAATACAAATATTCTTATTGACATGACAAAATTTGAGACTGGTGTATATTTCTTAAAAGTAAATACTACAGGAAATCAAAGGACACTTAAGATTGTGAAACGCTAAGTTTTGCAATTTGCTATTCAGCCCGCTCAACTTTGAAAGTTGAGCGGGCTTTTTTTTTGCTAATTTAGTATACAATGCAAGTAGTCAAGAGAAAACAAATTAATTCTAAAATAGGTAAAAACGGGGTTTTTAAATCTTACCCTTCTTTACATGAGAAATTGAGATATGTTGAAGGTATTTCAGGATTTGACCCTTTACCCCGAAACCACAGACAAGGAAACGTAATATCCTTAATTGGCCATCCTGAGGGAATTGAAATAAGAGAAAACGCAAGCGGCTCAATGGTTGCCCTTCCCTACTCTAAAATCAAGTCATGGGATATTTTAGAATACAAAGAAGATCGTCATTACCTGCACATTCATTTGCATCATCAAAAAGATATTGTATTCAACTTCCTAGTAAATGCGGGCACTGACATTGCTAAGTATTTTAATCAGATAAAAATTGATCGATTTAAAGAAGAAAGATCAGAAGACCTCATAAAAGAGCAAATAGGATATTTGGTGGATGCTTGGGCCTTACCCGCAGATTATCACGTCAACTTTTCTCAAGAATTTAAAACTGCTGCCTTAGGTAAAACGAAAAGAATTGAAATAACTGATAATCGAATTTCATGGGGAGGCGAAGCTTTTGAGCTTCATAATGCCACAGCCATTACCTACAGTAAGACACAAAATAATGTCAATGGCTTTAAAACGAGCATGAATTATGAAATTCACGTTCACTTAACGAATAGAAAGAAGCCTCTCAAAATTGTATTTGGTAAAGCTTTTGGCGTTGGAGAAAAACAAGCAGAACTGTTTTACGGCAACATACTTGACGCTCTTTTCAATCTCGTCACCAGAAAACAAATTCAATCTTGGCTAATTGCATTCAAAAATAACGAGAGAGTTGAATGCCAAGATTTTTCGGTTTCACGAGAAGGAATTCACCATGTGAGAAGAGGTGAAAACAAATTAATAAAGTGGGGTGAAATTGCAATTGACTCCTTTGAAATGACCAACACCTTTAAATCAGCTTACGAAAAAAGAAATGCGGTATCATTAAGCCTTAATTATCATCCCCAAGCATGGGCCATGATAAGTTTTTGTGAATTCTTGAGAGATGGCAATAATCTCAGATTTTTAGTCGGTTAAAACAGCTTTTCAGCCAACCAATCCGACCTCTATTTCGTTGACCATCTTAACAATTAGGTAATATTTAGTTAACTTGCTATTCATGAAACTCAAACTTACTCAATTTCTGATTTTTTGCTCCTTGACTAACCTCTCATTTGGACAATCACTTTTTGACATCAGTTTGATACATGATATCAATATAGATTTCTATGATTCTAATTGGGATCACAAGCTTGATTCTTTAGCGGCTCTAAGCGGTGGCACAGGATCAGGAACAGGCAGGATATTAGCTGATGTAACAATTAACGGAACAGTTTTAGATAGCTGTGGAGTGAGGTACAAAGGTAATAGCTCACAAGATCCCAACAATGTGAAAAATCCTTTCAATATTGATTTAAACTATGTTATTCCCGAACAGGAATATCAAGGGGAAGACAAAATTAAACTGGCTAATTGTTTCACCGACCCTAGCATGGTGAGAGAGGCGCTAACTTACGAATTGGCCAATCATTATATGGATTGCCCTAGAGCTAGCTTCGTAAGATTAAGTATTCTTAACGTATACATTGGAATTTACACTAATACTGAATCTGTTGATAACGAATTCTTAGATGAGCATTTTGGTTCTAGTGACAATCCATTTTTCAAATGTGACCCTATCTCTTTTGATATATTCGGTGACAATTCAAACCTAGCTTATCACGCCGATACAATGGCTTATGATACTCTCTATGATATGAAATCTCTTTATGGACTTGAAGAGTTACGGGATTTTACATGGCAATTAGAGTTTAATTCAGCCAATATTGATCAGTATCTGGATGTAGACAAGGCACTATGGTTTTTAGCCTTGAGTAGTGCCTTAGTTCATAATGATGGATACACGGCCTTCGCACACAACTTTTATTTCTACAAAATGGATAACGGTTTATGGAGTGTGATTCTTTGGGATGTGAACATGTCTTTTGCAGGACTTTTATGGAACGGAACCAACATATTCCCATTGGGGGAAACTGACATGCAAACACAAGACCCATTCATTCATGGGACGGCTGTAGATTTCAGACCCTTAATAGGAAGACTGTTGAGCATCCCTAAGTACAAGAGAATGTACACAGCTCATTTCAAAACATTCATGGAAGAAAATATAAACAATGATTACTTTTTACAGAGAGCTCAATTTATGGCTGATTTAATTGATACCGATAGACAAGCTGAATTGTTCAATGAGTACACTTATCAGGAATTTCAAGATAACATCACAACCAATGTAGGATCAGGCTGGGGATTAAGATTAGGTCTTGAGCCATTGATGAGTGCAAGAGAAACTTACATTTATTCATTAGCAGAATTTCAAGCGAATCAACCGACAATTACTAATGAAACAACCAGCCCGGTTCAACCAGAACTTTACACCATGGTAACGTTCAATTGTGATGTCACTGATGCGGATCAAGTATTTCTTTATTACAGACATGATGAATTTGATGCTTTTTTAATAGAAGAAATGTTTGATGATGGCGCACACAATGATGGTGCTGCTGGGGATGGACAATTTGGTGTAGATGTTACAGTTCTTGGCTCTGATGTTCAGTATTACTATTACGCCGATAATGCAAATGCCGGTAAGTTCTCTCCGGTTAGAGCGGCTTATGAGTATCATGTCTTAGTTCCGAAAAGAAATCTTGTTGTGAACGAAATCTCATCTAAAAACAGCACAATAGCTCAAGATTTAGAAGGCGATTATGATGATTGGGTAGAGATCTACAATAATTCTTCTGACCCAATTGATTTAGGCGGATATTTCTTGTCTGACAAAAGCGGAAACTTGTTGAAATGGGCTTTCCCGTCTTACACTCTTATGCCTGATGAGTATTTTATTGTTTGGTGTGATAGCCAAATGACACAAGCAGGTGTTCATGCTAACTTTAAACTAAACGGAGGTGGAGAAGGAATCTTCTTATCCGACAACCTTGGTTTTTTGTTAGATGGAACTGAATTTCCTCAACAATACAATGACATCACATATGGTAGATTACCAAACGGAGATGGGCCATTTAATTACTTGGTTCCTACTTTCGGAATGCAAAATGATGCACTGGCTGGAGAAGAAGAGGAAAGTGTCAAATTGATTGATTACAAGGTATATCCTAACCCCGCAAAAGATGTTTTATACATCTCAATGACTGACGCAAATAATGAAACCATCAAAATATTCGACTTGCAAGGGAAAGAAGTTTTACGTCATATTGCGGACGGAAATCAAGTCGCGACTCTAGATATTAGTGAACTTAAAAAAGGCACTTATGTGATCCATATTCCAAATATGAAATCCAAAAAGATTGTGATTCTATAATTGGATTAATCGTCTGCTAAAATATCAGCCATTATATAGAAGCTGCCAAAAACGAGAATAAGATCTTCATTGGCAGCTTTTTTTTGTGCCGCCTTCAAAGCAAGCTCTGAACCTGAATAGTAGTCTGCACTCAATGAATTTGATGTCGCTAATGCATTCAACTCAATAATGGTCAAAGATCTTTTTGAATCAAATGTAGTCAAGTAATAGGCTGCTGATTTTGGCATTTGTAAAAAGACATCTGAGACCTCTTTATCATTTGAAGATCCATAAACTATATGCAATTTTTCGAAACTGAGATGTTCAATTTCTTTCATTAAGTTTCTAACTCCATCTGGATTATGCGCGGCATCAACTATAGTTAAAGGTTGATCACTAATCTTTTGAAACCTCCCTTTAAAATTGGTTGTTTCTGCTACTTGATTGAAACCCAAGTGCAGTACCGAAATATCAATTGGAAAAGTTTCTTGTAAGAGTTTGATAGCCGTTAAAGCAGTTGAAGCATTTTCATTTTGAAATTGGCCAAGTAAATCAGTACTTATATCTGCTTGCTCAGCATAATGTAGTGATGACTTGTTCTTTTGAGCAATCTCTTTAAATACCTCTTCAGTTTTTTCTTGTTTTTTACCAACCAAAACAGGGGTCTTAGATTTTATAATCCCAGCTTTCTCGGCCGCGATTAATTCAATGGTATCTCCCAAAAACGCCTGATGATCTAAACCAATATTCGTGATAACCGAAAGCTCAGGTTTCAATACATTTGTTGAATCTAAGCGCCCTCCCAAACCTGTTTCTATAATTGCAATATCAACAGATTCATTTGCAAAAACATGAAAGGCCAAAGCTGCAGTAATTTCGAAAAATGACGCCTTTATTTCATCAATTATTGCATGTGTCTTATTTAGGAATTGAATCACTTCTTCTTCAGAAATGAACTGTCCGTTAATCTTTACGCGTTCTCTAAAATCAAAAATATGAGGAGAGGTGAAAATTCCGACTTTATAACCACCTGCTTGATATGCCGAGGCCATTATATGCGATACTGAACCCTTACCATTAGTACCGGCGAGATGAATTGACTTGAATTTGTGATGTGGATTATCTAATGAATCCAGCAAAGAAATAATATTCCCTAAGCCTGGTTTATAAGCAGAACCTCCATCCTTTTGATAGTTGGGCAGCTGACTAAAAAGCCAATCAATCGCCTGGGAATAAGTATTAAAGTGTGTGCTTATGATTTCTTGAATGAGAATATTTGATATCCCACGTACTCTAATCCAGCACCTGGTTTAGCATCATATTTCATAGTGCGTGCAGCTTTTTCAGCTAACTTCTTTAAGTAGTCACTTCCTGATGTAGATTTAGACTCTTTGAATTTAACCTTCACAACCTTACCACTAGCGTCAACATAAATATCCAAAGCAATTTTACCTTGCTCTTGAGCTGAACCATTAAAAGAAGGTTCTTTGATCCTCTTTCTAGAAAGATTTGCAGTACCGTCTCCACCACCGCTTCCGCCGTTACCATCAACTCCGCTTCCGTCTCCGAATCCAGGACCGTTTCCTCCACCATTTCCTCCACCACTTCCAGGGAAAGCAAATGCGTCATCTGGTTTGTTTACGTTTTCATTATTTGTTGTCGTAGTTGTTCCAGTCCCGCCTGTACCACTTGGCACAGTTACCGACTCTTCTACTTGTTGATCAACCTCAGGAGCCGGATCACTTTGAGGAGAAGGCGTAACTACAGCATCTTCACTAGAGCTCTGACCACCACCGGCGGCTTCAGAACCTAAATCAAACTCAATGTCATCCATTGTAATTTCAATAATCTCTTCTTGTGGAGGAGGGTCTGGCACTTCAAGGCTTACTAATAAGAAAAATAAAATCAAGAGCATGATAAACACTAAAGCTGCATATAATGCTCTTCTGTGATCCTCTTCTCTTAATGCCTGTAAACTTTGTCTAATCGATTTCATGGTTTGCTCCTTCCTTTTTAGCCTTATTAATAAGGCTTCCGTTCTTCTACTACAAAAACCTTACCTTATTTGCTATATGTTAATACGGGTTTCCACCCTCTTTGTTTCGCTAGCGCAATAATATTGAAGATTGCTTCATAATTTGAAGACTTATCTCCTGTAATTTTCAAGTTCTTTTCTGCCTCATTAGCCATCTTACCATCAAGAATCGGAATCACCTCTTCAAAGGTGTAATTCTCAGGGTTATTGGCGTCAAAAAAGTACAAGCTGTTTTCAGAAACACCAATCTCTTGTGGAGCAGGTGTCGGACTTGGTTGTGATTCACTGTTTTGAGGTAAATCTACTGGTAGGTGATCATTAGTCTGTGTACTGATAATAATGAAGAATATCAGTAGTAAGAACACCAAGTCAGTCATTGAAGACATTCCGCCCTCAGCCTTAACTTTATTTCTTCTTCCTAAATTCATACAACTATTTCCCTGGTTCGTTCAATAAATCTAAAAACTCAATTGATGAGCTTTCCATATGATGAATCACTTTATCAACTTTCGCTACTAAGTGATTATAAGACATATAAGCTATAATACCTACAACTAATCCGGCAACTGTAGTAATCATTGCCTCCATAATACCACCTGAAATTGTTGAGATATCAAATGAAGCCTCAAATCTCATTGCGTGGAATACGTGAATCATACCTAATGTCGTTCCTAAGAACCCAATCATCGGTGCTGCACCTGATGCTGTCGCTAAAAAGCTCATTCGCTTTTCTAATTGATATATCTCTAGTTTCCCGACATTCTCAATAGAACTGACAATATCTCTCATTGGTTTTCCTATTCTAGAAATTCCTTTTTCAACCATTCTGGCAGCAGGGTTGTCAGTTTGTGCACACAAGTCTCTTGCCGAATCAATCTTACCATCTAAAAGGTATTCTTTAACTCGAATCATAAAGTCTTGTTCTTCTTTCAATGATTTCGTAATAGAAAGATATCTCTCAACGAAAATGTAAATACTAACTATTGAAAGCGCGAAGAGTAAGATCATCACGATTAGGTTTGAGATACTCATCTCACCTGTATTCGGATCAATTCCAATAATTAAATCCCAAACTTTAATCTCTTTTGTAAGGTCTGTAACTTTCTCGGCTTGCTGCGCCACATTCAGGCTATCTAATCCTGTTGATTGTAATAATAAAGCAAAAGTGCTCATGATCTGTTGGTTTTAATTTATTAACGGGAGTGTGAATCAATCGTTACAAAAGGACACACCAATCCCAAATACTTTGGAAAAGTACTCAATAAACTAATTCTGCAAAATTGAAGAAGTAGAAGTTATTAACCAATGAATATTAGCTAAGCTATTCAGCAAACATGAAGAAATAGCAAGCAGCGCCTGCTAAATATCCAATTATAGCGTAAAGGCTAATTTTTTTGATATACCAACCAAAGCTGATTTTCTCTAAGCCCATTACAGCTACACCAGCAGCTGAACCAATAATTAAGGCAGATCCACCAGTACCAGCACAGTAAGCTAAGAACTGCCAGAATTTACCTGAAGTTCCGAAATCACCCATTTCAGCAATTGGGTACATACCTTGTGCTGCAGCAACTAAAGGAACATTATCTACAATTGCAGAAAGTAATCCAATCGCTACGTTAATGGTATAGATATTTCCACCCATAGACTCATCTAAGAATCCTGCTACTGTATTTAAGTGACCTACTTCTTGTAGAGCACCTACTGCCATCAAGATTCCTAAGAAGAATAATACTGAAGCCGTATCAACTTTTTGTAGAACTGAAATTACAGAAAGGTTTCTCTTAAGTTCACCAGATTTCTTTCCGTGCATTAACTCAGTAACTGTCCAAAGAACACCTAATGACAACATCATTCCTGTGAAAGGAGGTAAGTGTGTCATTGTTTTAAATACTGGTACGAATAACAATCCTGCAAGCCCTAAAAAGAATACAAATGTTTTCTCCCATTGCACTACTTCAACGTGTGCATGACCAGGCAAGTTTCCAACTTTATCAGGACGTTTTACATTTCCTTTTGTAAAGAAAGAAGCAAGACCCAATGGAATTAATAGCGCCACTAATGAAGGGATAATTAAGTTCACAATGATCACCCCTGTTTCAGGTAGTTGACCGTTATTCCATAACATTGTTGTAGTTACATCACCAATTGGAGACCATGCACCACCTGCATTTGCTGCAATAATGATGAAACCACCAAATAACCATCTTGTTTCTTTTGAGTCAATCAGTTTTCTAATCACTGATATCATCACAATGGAGGTTGTTAAATTATCCAGGGCGGCGGACATAAAGAAGGTCAGCAAACAAATTACCCAGAGTAGTTTAACCTTAGAAGTTGTATTAATTCTGTCTGTAATGACGGAGAAACCTTCGTGAGCATCTATCAGCTCTACAATAGTCATTGCACCTAATAAGAAGAAAAGGATACCTGCAATCTCAAACAGGTGATGCATTAATCCATGCTCAACATATTCTTGGATGTGATGATGAGTCTCATGAGCATCTTTCGTAGTGAATTCTTGATCAAAATTTCCATGATTTAAAATCTCATCAGTTTCCTTGATTACCTCATGATTTGCAAACTCAGCAAAAGCTGGATTATTCTCTTTTATCGTTGAGTCACGAGAAATATCTAAAACAGTTTGCCCCTCTGTAACACCTAGGTTTTCTTCAGGCCAAATCGCATACATTCCCCAACAAATCATTCCAATTAATAAGGCTGATGCTGCTTTATCTACTTTAATATTATGTTCTAATGCGATAGCTATATATCCTACCACAAAAACAAGTATCATTACAATTCCAATTCCCATAATCTCTATTATTAAACTAGTTTATTTAAAGCAATCTCAAATGCAGTTTTTGCTACATTGTTTTTACTTGAATCTTTTTTATGTGTATTCTCAAGGGCAATTTTTATCGTATTAGAAGTATCACTGAAAATCCCTTCAGTTGTTAAGGCATCTAAATCATTACTCATCAAGTAAGCAAACACTCTTGCCATTCCACAATTCGAAATAAAATCAGGAATCACAGCCATCTTATTATCTGTGTATTCTGCGATCGGTCCGAAGAAAATTTCTTTATCAGCAAAGGGAACATTCGCTCCAGCTGAAACAACTTCCATCCCGGCAGCTATGATTCTATCAACTTGATCTTTTGTGATTAATCTTGAAGCCGCACATGGTGCGAAAATCTCAGCTTTAACATCCCAGATTTTAGCATTCACCTCATCAAATGAAAGCATGTTTTCAGCATTCAATTTGTTACCGTCTTTTGCCAAAAACAAATCAGTAATCTCTTCAAACGAAAATCCTTCTTCCTTTATAAGCCCTCCTACTCTGTCAATGATCCCTACAACTTTAGCTCCGGCCTGTGCCAAATAAAAAGCTGCTGCCGAACCAACATTACCCCAACCTTGAATGATGACACGTTTGCCTTTAACGTCTCCTCCCCAAATATTGTAATAATGTAATACAGCTTCAGAAACCCCGTAACCCGTAATCATATCGGCTACAACATACTTTCTGTCTACTGCTGGAGTATATTTTTCTTCTTCAATTACTTTAAGAACGCCTTGACGTAATTGACCAATTCTATTAATCTTTTGTGCTTCTCTTGGCTGAAAATGCCCGTTAAAAACTCCTTCTTGAGGATGCCAAACACCACAATCTTCAGTGATTGGAATTACTTCATGGATTTCATCAACGTTCAAATCACCACCTGTTCCGTAGTAATGCTTTAATAATGGTGTAACCGCAGCATACCATCTTCTCAAAACACCTTCTTTTCTAGGATCATTTGGGTCAAAGTTGATTCCTGATTTCGCTCCACCAATTTGTGGACCAGCTACAGTGAACTTTACCTCCATGGTTTTTGCCAAAGATTCAACCTCTCTTTTATCTAGGCCAACTCTCATACGAGTTCCACCTCCGGCAGCACCACCTCTCAAAGAGTTGATCACTACCCAGCCTTCTGCTTCGGTCTCTGCATCTTTCCATTCGAATACAATCTCTGGACGCTTATTCTCAAATTTTTCAAGAAGTTTAATCATGAATTCAGGTTTTTAACGTCTGCAAAAATAACAAAGATTTTAAATGATTCACCAGCATTCGCTCAAGTTGTGAATTATGTAGATGGAATATGGATTTTACCCCCACAAGAATCTGATGAAGCACCAGTTACAGATGAAAGAATGTTATCCTCACCTCTATCTTTCAAGAATCCTAGAAAACCAAATATCAAGGCCTCTTTAAAATCAACAAGTTTTATATCAGGAATCACAAATTCTGCGTTTGTATTCTCCTTCAAACATTTCATGAAGAAGAGATTGTAAGCGCCTCCGCCTGTCACTAAGACATTTTGAATATTATTTTTTGCACACACTTTGTGAATCTGGAATACTTCGTGCCTCACTATGGTGTTCAATACATTTGCAGTTGGATGAGCTTTATATTTTTCAACCAGAGGAAAGATATTTGCATCCATCCATTCAAAACCTAACGATTTGGGTGGACTTAGGTTATAAAACTCAAGGGCACTTAACTCTTGGTACAACTCAGGAATTAAAGACCCGCTTTGGGCAATTGCACCATCTTTGTCATAATTGAGATTATATTTCTCCTTCACTATATAGTTTAAAGGAATGTTAGCCGGACCGATATCAAAGGCTATTCGTTCTCCTTCTTTCTGAAAACTAATATTTGAGATTCCGCCCAAATTCAAACAAGCCTGATATTCAGCAAATAATAATTTATCGCCAATTGGAACCAATGGCGCTCCCTGCCCACCTAAAAGGACATCACCTATTCTAAAATCATTAATAACTTTTACACTTAATTCATTCGCCATTATCTGGCCGTCACCAACCTGAACCGTTATCTGTTTTTGGGGCTCATGAAACACAGTGTGTCCATGCGAAGCCACAAAATCAATAGATTCATTGAGACCATTTTCTAGACTAAATATCTTCACAAATTGCGACATCAACATTGCGAAGTCTTTTTCTAATGCTTGAATCCCAGCTGCATCCAATTTAATTGCTGATCTCAACTTTTCAACCCATGTATCTGAGTACTTGAATGTATTTGTAGCAACTAATTCAAAAGAATAAACACCATTTAAACAACTGAAATCAGCACAACAAACATCAAGTCCATCTAAGGAAGTACCTGACATTAACCCTATGATTCTTTTTGACTTAGCCATTAGTTTTAGATTGCAGTGAACAATAATAAGTACAAAAGGTTATTAAAAGGAGGACAAATAATGATTATCAGAAACAGAAATTTGTGAATAAATACTTAAATTTGCAACCGGTCAATCAGACCAGCTTTACTTCAAAAAACAAAGCAACACACATAGAAAGATGGATTTTAAATTTACAGAAGAACAACTTGCCGTTAGAGACGCAGCCAGAGACTTTGCTCAAAATGTACTTAAGCCAGGCGTAATAGAAAGAGACATTGAAGCTAAATTCCCTGAGAAAGAAATTAAGGAATTAGGAGCGCTTGGGTTTTTTGGAATGATGGTAGACCCTAAGTACGGAGGCGGAGGAATGGACACCATTTCTTATGTATTAGCTATGGAAGAAATTTCAAAAGTTGATGCATCTACTTCAGTATGTATGTCTGTAAACAACTCATTAGTGTGTTGGGGGCTTGAAAGGTTTGGAAGTGAAGAACAAAAAGAAAAGTATTTAAGAGCAATTGCTGAAGGAAAAAAAATTGGAGCATTTTGTCTTTCTGAACCTGAAGCTGGTTCGGATGCAACTTCTCAACAAACTTCGGCAATTGATCAAGGTGACCACTACTTATTAAACGGTACGAAAAACTGGATTACCAATGGTAGCTCTGCTGAGATTTACCTGGTAATGTGTCAAACTGATAGAGAAAAAGGACATCACGGAATCAACTGTTTAATTGTTGAGCGTGGAGCTGAAGGATTTATTGTTGGTGAGAAAGAAGATAAAATGGGTATCAGAGGATCTGACACTCATACTTTAATATTCAATGATGTAAAAGTGCCTAAGGCAAACAGAATTGGAGAAGAAGGATTTGGTTTCAAATTCGCAATGCAGACTTTAGGTGGTGGTAGAATCGGAATTGCTTCTCAAGCCTTAGGAATTGCTTCTGGAGCTTTAGAACTAGCAATCGCTTATTCAAAAGAAAGAAAAACATTCGGAAAAGAAATTTACAAGCATCAAGGAATCGCTTTCAAACTTGCTGATATGGCAACTAAGGTTGAAGCAGCTAGAATGCTATGCTTAAACGCGGCTGACAAAAAAGATAAAGGGGAAGAATTCACTGAAGCCGCTTCTATGGCTAAACTATTCTCTTCTGAAATTGCTCAATTCGTAACAACTGAGGCTGTTCAAATTCACGGTGGATACGGATACGTCAGAGAGTATCACGTTGAAAGATTAATGAGAGACGCTAAGATTACTCAGATTTACGAAGGAACTTCTGAAATTCAGAAAATCGTAATCTCAAGAGGAATTTTGAAGGACTAGTATTAAAACATAAATAATTCAAAAAGGCAAGTGTTCATTTACTTGCCTTTTTTTATACCCCAGAAATTGTAAATGAAGGGAACTCCGTTTCCATTTTTTATGGAAATAAAAAATCCTGACCAATTGCTTGATCAGGATTTTCATTTGCGTCAATTGTTAATTATTGTATCGGTAAACCTGTAGTTACGTCTCCAAACGGAATTACCATTGGATCATCTGAGAAAGGATCATCAGTATAAACTCTTCCCATTTTTGCATCAACTTTTTGAACCTTCACATTTTTGAATGTTCCAACCCAAGGAGCCTGAACCATATCGCCAGCCTTAACATTAGGATTAACCGGCAAAGCAGTACAATCAGACTTGTTGTGCATTTTCATTTTACCTGCAAATCCACAAGTAAGAACTTTGTCTCCTTTAACAGAAATGACAGTTGCCGCCTTGTATGATGAACCATCTTTTACAGCCACAGTAGTTCCAGGTGACCATTCTGCAGTCAATACGTGGAAAGAATTTGGCTTTATTTGGTAAGTCGCTTGACCAATTCCAACTCCATCAGAATTTTCAGCAGGATTATCCCAATCAAGGTCAATATAGTTTACAATTGGCTCAGAAGGATTAGAATCATCCACAACAATAGCTCTTTGCATTCCAGAACCTGTTTGCCACCATGTTAAAATGATATCTCCATTCTTAGCGGCTTGACCAGACTTAATTGGAACTATCATATAGTTTGGAATATCAACCTCACCATCAAAAGTGAAATCAACTGTACTCATTTCTCCACCAGGAGCACTCATATTAGCATTATAGAAGATGAAAGTTTGATCTTCAGCATCACCGGTTGTAGCATCTTCCTGCCATGTTACAGAAGGAGTTAATACATAATCTCCAGCAGCTGCAACTGTACCAACCGTTGGAAAATCAGGAAATGGGTTAATTGCTCCCTCTAATACTTCTTCAGTTTCTGCAGCAGCTGTATCTACTGACTCAGCCGACTCTGTTGTTTCAGAACTTTCTTCTGAACCTCCACATGATGCAAGAACTAGGGCACTTACACCAATGACAAATAATTTCTTTTTCATAATTGATTTTAATTTTCAACCAAATTATAAAAGATTTGAAACTAGACAGTTAGATTCTTTGCGAAATTCAGAAAAATGATGGTGAGAGGCCAAAAAATAGGGGTGAATTAATTAAAGATGTTCAATTGATTTCTCAAGACGAATTCCTCTCGAACCTTTTAATAGAATAAGTTTTTGAGATTGCTCTACTGCATTTAACTCTTCAATCACCTCATTAACACCAGCAAATTTTCGGAAAGTAGAATTCACTTTTCCAAACTCAGCACCAACTAGCCATGAATCAATTCCAAGCTCTTTGGCCTGATCAGCTATTTTTTGATGTTCTTCTGTTGATATATGGCCAAGCTCTAACATATCTCCAAGTATGGCTAGCTTAGATTGGCCTTCCATTTCTGAAAAACTTTCTAAAGCTGCCTTCATAGAAGTTGCGTTCGCATTATAACAATCCACAATCAAGGTATTAGTCGCAGTTTTAGTCACCTGCGAACGATTGTTGGATGGCTTGTAGTTCGTTAGAGCATCATTTATATCATTTGAAGACACTCCAAAGTAATCCCCTATTGTTGTAGCCGTTAAAAAATTCAAGAGATTATATTTACCAACCAAGTTGGTTGTCACTACTTCTGATAGATATTCGTCTTTGCGCCACTTGAATTTTACAAAAGGATCAAGCGCCACCAAATCTCCAATTACATCTCCACTCTCTGTGCCATATGCGATATTGGTTGTGTTATTGGGTAAATTTCTAAGTAGAGTCGGATCGGATGAATTATAAAATATAACGCCTTCTTTAGCTGAAACAAAATCATACATTTCAGTCTTAGTCTTCTCAACTCCCTCAAGAGAGCCAAAGCCCTCAATGTGGGCAGCCCCAATATTTGTAATCACTCCATATGTTGGTTCTGCGATTTCAACCAACTCCTTTATATCCCCTGGCTTATTTGCACCAGTTTCAATGAGAGCAAATTCATGTGAACTATTCAAACCCAATAAAGTAAAGGGTACACCCAAATGATTATTGAGATTACCTTTGGTCATTAATAGATCGAATTTTTTCTCTAGAACGGCTCCGATAAGTTCTTTGCAAGTTGTTTTACCATTACTACCAGTAATACAAAGCACAGGGATATCGAATTGCTTTCTATGATAGTTAGCAAGATCTTGTAGAGTTTGTAATACACTATCTACCACTATACATTTATCAGAAACTGCGTTTTGCTCTTCATCAATGATTGCATAATTACAACCAGCCTCTAAAGCTGCTGCTGCAAAATTATTCCCATTAAAATTCTCACCCCTTAGAGCAAAAAACAATGTATTCGATTGTAGGGCTCTTGTATCAGTACAAATGCCGTCACCTTGAACAAATAACTTATGTAGCTCTGAGGTATTCATTATTTTAATATTGCCGCGATTCCAGGAAGAGTCTTTCCTTCTAAGTACTCTAACATGGCGCCACCTCCTGTTGAAACATGACTTACTTTTGTAGCCAAATCAAATTTATTGACTGCCGCAACACTGTCTCCTCCTCCTACTAAAGAGAAAGCTCCATTTTGAGTAGCTTCCGCAACCATGAGTGCTATTTCTTTCGTTCCGTTTTGAAATTTTTCCATTTCGAAAACCCCCATTGGACCGTTCCACAAAATTAATTTTGAATCAAGAATTGCTTTTTTGAATTGATCAATTGAAGCTGCAGCAACATCTAAGCCCATCCATCCTTCTTCTATTTGATCAATTGAAACCTCCTTTGTATTGGCTTCATTTGAAAACTCATCTGCCACAATCGTATCGGTCGGAATCATGAGATTGACTCCTTTTGTTTTGGCATCTGCAATTATCTGTTTAGCTGTATCAATGAAGTCATCCTCTACTAATGAATTCCCTATAGCGCCACCTTTTGCTTTTACAAAAGTATATGCCATTCCACCACCAATAATGAGGTTATCTACCTTATCTAGCAGCTTAGTAATGATTGTAATTTTAGAAGACACCTTTGCCCCACCAACAATAGCAGTCAAAGGCTTTTCAGATGAGTTTAATACTTGATCAACACTTTTGATTTCTTTCTCTATTAAAAATCCAAACATTTTGTTTTCAGGAAAATAGTCGGCAATAACAGCCGTTGATGCATGCGCTCTATGAGCTGTACCGAATGCATCATTGATATAAACATCTCCATGTTTAGCTAGCTTCTCAGCCATTTCAACATTTCCCTTTTTCTCTCCTAGATGAAATCTTAAATTCTCTAGTAGCAGCACTTCTCCAGCTTTCAACTTAGACGATTTTTCAAATGCCTTTGCTCCTAAACAATCAGCTGCGAATTGAATTTTACAGCCTAAATTTTCCTCAACTTTTGAGATAATATTCTTCAATGAGAACTTCTCTTCGGGAACATTTTTCGGACGCCCTAAGTGTGACATTAACACAACACTTCCTCCGGCCTCAAGCACTTTTTTAATAGTGGGCACGGCTGCCCTGATTCTTGTATCATCAGTTACTTCTAGTGTTTCCTTATTCAAAGGCACATTGAAATCAACACGAATCAAGGCTCTTTTATTCGAAAAATCGAAATCTGCAATGTTTTTCATATCAACAAATATACTGCACAAAAAAAGGAGGTTGAAAATTCAACCTCCTTTTTCATCATTATTTTTTAACAATCTATTTCAAGAAAACTTTTCTGTTAATTGCATAATTATCTATCAATAAAGAGACGAAATATATACCTGAATGATTGAACTGTGAAATATCTACCTCATCATTCTGATTTCCTTGGGATTTACTTCCCAAAAATTCTCTATAAACTAATTTACCAGACATATCAATTACATTAAGAGTAACGTCTGATTGATCTATTGTCGAATACTGTAAGTTCATCACAGAAGCATCATTGTTCACTACTACATTATATGCGGCGTCTAACTTTTCATGAGCTGTAATACTAGCATTGTCAACAACACCAATAGATTCTTGACCAAGATAAACTACATCACTTCCTGTTGAACCTCCATTGTCAGTTGCATTAAAGGCATAATAAACAGTCAATGCACCCATATCTGTTGAAGGCGCGTTCCAAGTAAACGACCAATCAGTAATTCCGGTAGAAGAAGATTGCTCAATATACTCTTTACCTCCAGCACTCGCAGTAGCAGAATTGGTTCCCGCATTAAATGTACCAGCAGCATTGTCAGACGCATCAAGAATAGTTAGTTGAAATCCATTTTTAGGACCTGAGGCTATTGAAAGATCTATTGTGTAAGATTGACCAGGTGTGTATTCATTATTTGCACCTGAAAAAGCATATGTAATGGTCCCAGCAGCAGATTGAGTTGAGCCCGTATGGCAATCGGTACAATTACCTTCGCCTGGCGCACCAGTTTTTCCGTCTGGAGGATTATTTGAATACATTACACCTTCAATACCATCATTATGATATTTTGACATGTTTTCCTCCTTATCAAAGTATGAGAAACCCATGAAGCCCAAAACGGGGAGTAATAAAAGTAATTTTCTATTCATAGTTTTTAGTTTAAGGTTTTGTCGATTGCCCTATCAAATAATTACAATTTGAGGCGATAAATCTTATCTCATCAAACCTATGAAGAATCTGGTGAGATAAAAAGGTATAATTACGCTTATTTGAGGTATTATCCCTAAAAACAACCTACAACTTGAACCTTCTATTTATAGAAAATCCGAATCTAAATTGACCATCCAACCAATTTGAAGTTGTTCCCGGAATGAAAATATTTTCGTTTAATCCTCTACCATTAGAGAAGTGCAGGGCAAATGTGTGACCACCCGTTAAAATTTCAAAACCAAAACTTAAAGGATCTTGTGCTACAATTGCGGCAGGTCTTCCAAAGACGTGATTATACTCAAATAGGATTCCTAAGGTCTTTGTGAATCTGAACCTACCAGAAGCACCAGCAAAGAAAAGTCCATTTTTGTCAGTAAAATCAACAAAATTCCTGTGATTATATCCCGCATTCACTTGAATAGAAATTCGCTCACCAAACTTCTTGGTAACCAAAAGTTGATTCGTGAAAATGAATCTGTTTAAGAATTTTGGATATGAAGTCACAGAAGTTGAATCTGTGCTTGCACTTGCATATGGAAGCACAACTGAACTCACAAAAGTTAGTGAAATTGGCATTCCGGTATCTTTTTGTTGAAGGATACTATATTTGGCAAAACCATCAAGAAGCTGTGTTCTTGCTCCTACCCCCTTGCATCTTCCTAGTCCAATATCTAAGTTATCAATGATTCCATATTCAAATGCTATTCTAACATCTGCCAAATTATCGAAACCGTAAAAGTTTGAAAGTCCGCCGGCAGCACCGGCAATATCACCAAACTTATGAGCCACAATGAATTCTAGAGATTGCTTAGGTAACATTTCACTCGAATGGTTGTTTATGACACGCGTACCTGCAAAAGTCTCATTTATCTTGTTTTGTGCAATTAAGCCAGAACTAAATATTACTGCCGTTAAAACTAATATCAATCTTTTCATTCAGTGGCCTTTTTTTCTATGTAAAACATTAAATCAAGCATTTGCTCATCACTCATGTTTTCAAAAGAGTACATGGGCATATATTGTTTTCTTCCGCTAATTGCGTACGTACCATATCTCGTAATGTGCGATACAGAAAACGAGTTGTATTTGTTTTTCTTTGCTAACAAAAACTTATGAGTCAACTTAGTGTCATCTAAATCAAAATTCGTGATGTTTCGACCCACGGCATGACAATGCAGACATCCTTGTTTGTAAATGAACTCTCCATTTTCAGCACTTGGCTCATAACCTTCAATTTTAGGAATTTCTGAAGTTCCAAAATGCGCATCATTAATTTGATTGTATTTTGATTTCAGCAGTTCTACTGCCTTCTTATTATTAGAAGACATATAAGCTGTGAACTCACCATATTCTCTTGAATTGAATTTCAAATCACAGACCTTTAGCTCTATAGATTTGTAATAATGCATCACTGATCTTATCTCCCAATCTTCCATTTCTCTCCCCTGAGAACATTGCGTAGCACACAGTTGAATGGCATTGAATAAAGTATCTCGTGTTGGTTTCACCAAATCACCATACTTCTTGGCATAATCCCCATTATACCAATGTTCTTTATTGAACATGCCATAAAAAGTGGAAGCCGGTAAAAACGGAATATTATTTTTCTTACTGTATTCGAGAACTCTTTCTGGGGATTCGTCAGCAGGATCATCTGTTTCTAATTGCTGATTATGACAATCGGTACAAAGAAAGTATTTTGAAATTCTTGAAGTTGAACCATCTTTTAGTTTCCCAAATTTCACGAGCTCTTCTCCCATACGAGCCGAATCGTCACTAACATTCATAATGTAATGAAGTGGTCTTTCTTCATTCATCATATCAAGAGCATAAGAAACTGAAACATCAGCAAGCTTATCTTCAAGAAATCTTGAATTTGAATAGGTAGATAAAGTTCCGCTCGATTTCCAATTAAATGCAAAAAGTGCAAGAATCAGAATTAAAAGCAGAGCTATTTGACTAAATTTCTTGAGCATGTTTAACTTTGAATATCGAAATATAGAAATTATTTTGTTTGAATGAGTAATATATTATCCACACCAATTGAATACTTGAAAGGGGTTGGCCCTAAGCGTGGTGATATACTCAGAAAAGAGGCTCACCTATTTACTTTTGGAGACCTAATTCATTATTTTCCATTTAGATACATTGATAAATCATCATACAATTTGGTGAGAGATGTTGCACATCACGAAGGTGCCGTTCAGTTAAAAGGTCAAATTATCGGCTATAAAGAAGTCAAGTTTGGAAAAGGAAAACGACTTGAAGTAGTATTTGAAGATGAAAGTGGTCGGATTGACTTGATTTGGTTCAAAGGTGGTAAGTGGATTGCTCCAAAACTCGTAATTGGCGGATGGGTGAAAGTTTACGGAAAGGCCAAAAAGTTTGGAGCCAAGTACAACATTGCTCATCCAGACATGGAATTTCTCAAGCATGAAAAAGAAGATTCTTTAGGCCTTCAGGCGGTTTATCATTCTGGTGAAAAGCTTCAAAATCTTGGATTCACATCAAAAGGGATTGAAAGAACTATAGCCCAACTAATACCTCAACTTAAAAATGAGGTAGATGACTTTTTGCCAAGATGGTTAATTAATGACTTGAACTTAATTTCACGAGAAGAAGCATTAGTTAAAATACATCAACCCTCTAATTATGATGAGGCTAAGAAAGCTCAGCTGAGACTTAAATTTGAAGAACTATTCTTATTGCAACTTGAGCTCGTTTTTAGAAAAGAGATTACTAAAAAGAGGATTAAAGGAATTAAGCTAGATAAGATAGGAGATGCATTTAATACATTCTTTAACGAACATCTGCCATTTGAATTAACAGGTGCTCAGAAGAAGGTTATCAAAGAAATTAGAGCTGACATAAGTACTGGCATACATATGAACAGGCTACTACAAGGTGATGTTGGTTCAGGAAAAACCTTAGTCGCTTTGATGACCATGCTCTTGGCTGTAGATAATGGCTACCAAGCCTGTATCATGGCGCCAACAGAAATCTTAGCTCGACAACATTTTGAGACCATTTCAAACTTTCTAGAAAAAATGGATTTGAAAGTGGCGGTTCTTACGGGATCGACAAAAAAGGCCGAACGAAAAATATTACATGAACAGCTACTTTCAGGTGAAATTGACATTTTATGTGGAACCCACGCCTTGCTTGAAGACATTGTTCAATACAAAGATTTGGGACTAGCAATCATTGATGAACAGCATAGGTTTGGAGTTGCACAAAGATCAAGACTTTGGAAAAAGAACACTTTGCCTCCTCACATTTTAGTTATGACAGCAACTCCGATTCCGAGAACCTTAGCACTAACTTTTTATGGTGATTTGGATGTAAGTGTAATTGACGAATTACCACCAGGAAGAAAAGAAATTCAAACCTCTCATAGACTAGAATCAGCAAGACTAAATGTCTTTGGATTTATTGAAAAGGAAATTGAGAAAGGACGTCAAATCTATATTGTTTATCCACTAATTCAAGAATCAGAAACTTTAGACTATAACAATCTAATGGATGGCTTTGAATCGATCACCAGGAGATTCCCTTTACCCAAATACCGAGTTAGCATTGTTCACGGAAAGATGAAACCTGCTGACAAGGATTATGAAATGCAACAATTTGCAAAGGGGAACACGCACATTATGGTTGCTACAACTGTAATAGAAGTTGGGGTTAATGTTCCTAATGCATCAGTGATGATTATAGAAAGCTCAGAGAAATTTGGATTATCACAATTACATCAATTAAGAGGAAGGGTTGGTAGAGGAGCTGATCAATCTTATTGTATTTTGATGACAGGATACAAACTAGGTGAAGATGCTAAAAAACGTCTGGCCACCATGGTGGATACTAATGATGGATTCAAGATATCAGAGGTTGACCTGAAATTGAGAGGACCCGGTGACATCATGGGAACTCAACAAAGTGGAATCCTAAATTTAAAATTGGCTGATTTAGCTAAAGATTCACAAATAGTCCAGTTAGCAAGAGACAAGGCTTTAGAACTTGTTGAGAAAGATCCAGAACTCAAAGACAGAGATCATCAAAATATTGCTCGAGTGTTGAGAGCAATCATCAAATCAAAGCCAAACTGGAGCCGAATAAGCTAGAAATCAACAATCAATTGGTTTTAATTTTTCATTTCATGCATCTAAGCTGGCCTGATTTGTGATAATTTGGTTTCATAAAAATCACACTTATGAAAAATTTGGTTTTACTTATCGTGCTTTGTGTTTCCAATTTTGCTGTTGCTCAGGTATACGGAGAAATCTTTATGGACAAGCGAGAAATCGTAAAAGACATTGATTACACAGTTAATTATAGCAAAGAGGGAAAACTCGTATTTGACATAAAAGTGAATACTGACGGTAAGGTAACTTCTTGTTTTATAAATGAAGATAAAAGTACAATTACTGCCAAGGGGCCTATGATGAAAGCTAAGTCAAAAATTATGGGACAGCTGGTTTTTGGAAGAGGAATTGGCCTCCCACAATTTCACTCTGGCTATGTGCAAATAACTACTACTCAAGGAGAAAACACACAAGAGGATAATAGATTCAAGCCCCCCTATTAAATTGGAATCCAATAATTGAGGTTTTAAGGTAATCTTCGGTGGCAACCTAAGAATCTGAAGGGCGTTTGGCTTAAAAATCATATTATGAAGTTTATTTTTGCCCTCTCTATCCTCATCAGCTCAGCTGCATTTTCACAAACAACAAAGAAAGCCTGTTTCTTAGGCAACAGTTATACTGGTGTCAATGATTTGCCAGGTTTAATCTCAAGCATTGCAACAGCTGACGGAAATACACTAACCAAAGATCAAAACACGCCGGGAGGATACACCCTCATGGGGCATGCTACAAACAATACTTCTCTCACAAAAATTGCTGCAGACAATTGGGATTTTGTCATTTTACAAGATCAAAGTCAAATGCCATCTTTCCCTTATTCTCAAGTACAATCAGATGTATATCCTTATGCCGAAATTCTTTGTGACTCAATCAGGAGTGCTAATGAATGTGCGATTCCACTTTTCTATAATACATGGGGAAGACGTGACGGAGATCCTCAATGGGACTCAATCAACACATTTGACAAGATGAATGAAAGGCTATTCAATGCCTATGAGAATATGACAGACTTTAACGCCGGTATGCGAGCACCAGCAGGATCTGGTTTTGACCATGTCGATAACGACCTAACTTCTCCTATTACACATACCGATTTATATGCAACAGATGGAAGTCACCCATCTATTTATGGTTCATTTTTAACCGCCTGCATCTTTTATGAAATCATTTTTGATGAGGATGTTCAAGGAAACACACATTTACCTTCTGGAATCACGGCACCAATTGCTGCTTACTTGCAAACAACTGCTCATCATGTAGTGCACGAAGTTGATTCAATTGAAGTTGACTTTACCGCACCAGAGGCAAACCTTAGTTATACTGAGAATATTTTTGAAGTTACCTTCACCAATGAAAGCACACATGACTTTGAATGGTTATGGGATTTCGGAAATGGAAATACCTCAACTGAAGAGAACCCAATTTTTGACTTTGGACAAAGCGGAGATTTTGAAGTCACTTTAACCGTATACAATTGTGGTCAAGAAGATGACACAACTTTTTGGGTTTCTTTAAATACCACAGGAATTGAAGAGCAAGCAAAAGATTTCAAGGTTTTTCCAAACCCTTCTCAGGGTGAAGTCTCAATTACGGCAGTCTCAGAATTTGATTACCTCATTTACGACATTGAAGGAAGATTAATCAGAAGAGGTAAAGGCAACAAAAAAGCCGACCTCTTATTAGAGACCGGCTTATATTTTGTTGAAGTAAATGGCAAGCGCCAGAAACTTATAATTCTTTAATCTTCACCAAAAAACTCTTCGTGATTATCTGATTGATAAAAGATTCTAATTTGAGCAGTATCCTTTAAAAAGTCAATTTTACCAATTAATATTTTGGTGATTTTCAAACCAGTCCTTTTTTCAAGGTCGGCTTGAAGTGCAGGTCTATTCTCTGGTTTAATCAAATCAATTTTCTCATAGATTATCGTTTTACTCATTTCATGGTTTTGTAAAACCACATACTCTAATAAGTAAACGAAACCAACAGTTCCTGCATTAACGAATAACAATTCGGCCAAGCTTATTTGTTTTCCGGCTAGTGCATTCACGACAGCCAAGCCAATTGCGACAAACAAGTAGGTCATCTCTTTAATCCTGACGGTACCTGTACGATACCTAATTATTCCAAAGATGGCAAAGAGTCCAAGCCCCATTCCCATATCAATCTCAAGCTTTTTTAATGCAAAACATATCATGAATGATATGACCGAAATCATGTAGTAAGTGAAGAGATAATCTTTTCTCTGAGTTTTTCGATAATAAATGAATCTTATCAAAATCGTCAAAAAGACGAAGTTGATTATAAACCTGTACAGCAACTTGTAAAAGTCATCATCCATCATGGGAATCCCCATGAATGTATATATAGCATCTTGATCCGGCATCTTAATTCTTTAATTTATCTATCAATAATAATTTCGGTTTAAAGTTATTCGCTTTCAAACCAGGATTCAGTTTAGCTGTTCCTACGCAATATTTACTAAAACCGTTCGGCCTAACCAGGTTTTTCTTCATTAATTCGTAGAATAAGCTTTTGCGATTAACCTTTTCTTGTTTCAATTCTGCAATGACAATGTGCGGAAAAGATTGAACGTTATCCCCGTCTTGAAAACCTAAATTCAAATCTAAGGTTAATCGTTCTTTTTCAACTTTGTTCACCAATGTAATACGATCAAAAGAGTTCCACATTTTTGACTCCAAACCATACTCCTTGCCTATTACAGCATCAATGTACTCTTTAGAACCTGAAGAGAGAACCTTCTCAAAATCATCAACTCTAATCCTTTTTTTATCAGTTCTTCCTTTAAATTTTCGTTTCACTTCGAGAAAACATAAATCAGATCCGATATACTTTCTGATTCTTACTTTAAACCTTAAGCTTCTTTCATTATGATGATCTAAATAAAAATCAAATTTCTCGGTATCAAAATACTGAGTAGAATAACCACTCATTCTGGTTCCGGCGATTTCAAGCGATCGGTAACCTTCTTTTAGAATCGGTAATATCTCATTAAAGGTCTTTCTTGAAACTACAAACTTAGTATCGGTACGGTTCATAAGCGCAACCTCATTCATCTGTTCCAAGGTGATTGGATCAAATTCATCAAGTAATTTTTTTTCGCCGTAACGCTCGAATTCCATAAATCAAAAGTAACTTAATTTTGTATATTACATATAAACAAAGCCATAGTCAATTAGACGAGGAATTTTGAAAATGGTTTAACTACTTATGAAAAACAAAACAATTCAGGTCAATTACAAAGAAGGAAATGACTTAACTGCATTTGATGCAAAAACAAAAGATTTGATTGAGCAAACAATTGCTTTCTCTAAAAACGCTTATGCGCCATACTCAAATTTTCACGTAAGTGCTTGTCTCATATTAGACAATGGTAAAGTAGTAAAAGGGACAAACGTTGAAAACGCCTCTTATCCCGTTTCTATTTGCGCAGAAAGAACTTTGCTATCACATACTGTATCTAATTATCCTTCAAATAAAATTGAGAAAATCGCCATCTACGTTGACAAGAACTTAAGTGAGCCCGTTCCACCATGTGGAGTTTGTAGACAAACATTGTTAGAAGTCGAAAAACGACAAGAGCAGGACATTGAAGTCATATTAATTAGTCAAAGTGGAACCTATATCGTATTCGAGAAATGTTCAGATTTATTACCTCTTTATTTTGATGGAGAAGCGTTATAGCTTTTACTCTTCATCAGGATCAGGTAAATCGGCATCCTTATAGGTATTTGAAAGACTTAAAAGAGGCATTCTTACGTTGAAGAACAGTTCTTTAACTTTCTTTTTACCCTTAATTTTTTCTTGATCACTTTTTTTAAATTTCAGCAAATCACAGTCAGTGATTAGGTGTTGTTCAACCGCTCTTAATCCTAAATCACCTAATATTTGATATTCATGATCTACAGATACCACCACGAAAGCTGACATTAAATCTTTACCATCTCCGCTTTTGTAAATAGTCTCTAAAAAAGAATAATAATGCTTTGCGTAAAAATGTTTTTCATCATCCTTTTCTAATTTCAAGCTAGCAATTGACATTTTCAATAAAACTTCTAAATCAACTGGGTTTTCTTGCAACACCTCTTCACCAGTTTTCAACACCTTGTCGTAGTCTTTCAGTTTATAATCTTCAGCTAACGACTTCTTTAAATTGCTGATACCATAGGGTTGATAATACCGTTGAAAGACATTGCCGTAATATAAATGATGATATTCTTCGGCACTTAATGAACTGTCTTTGTTGAGTATTTTCTTTTTCAATTTCGGATAATAAAAGACTGAAGACGTGTCTTTTATCGTTTTCTTGATTTCATCAAAGTTGACCTTTGATATAGATTGACTCCATGACAAGGTCATGGCAGAAAGCCAAACAGTCAGAATTACAAGTTTTTTCATAATGGGTTTTGGTTAAAAAGCCATTCAATGTAAATTAAAATGCCTCAGTATGATTGGTCAGATCACTTAAGTATAAGCATGATAATCAATTTGGTAACAAATAATCTTGAAAAATTATTGTGAATAGAATAACAACCTTAATCTCAATCGTTTATTATTGGACTCAAAAAACGTAACCTTGAATATGAAATACTGCGTATATTGAAGACCGATTTTTAACGAATATGAATATATTTGTCAATTGAATTTTAGTACAGGAAACTATGGCAACTAAAACTGCTGCAAAAAAGCCCTCGAAGGCTGCAAAGACAACAAGAAAATCGAAAGCATCAAAGTTTTCGAAAGCAACCTATATCAAATGGTATACGGACATGTTGTTAATTAGAAAATTTGAAGAGAAAATTTCTCAATTATATATCCAACAAAAATTTGGTGGATTCTTGCACGTATACATTGGGCAAGAAGCTATCGCGGTTGGAACAGTGTCTGGTTCTCAAAAAGGAGACAAGCACATAACTGCATATAGAGATCATGGACATCCAATTGCCCTAGGATCAGACCCAAGAGTATTGGCGGCTGAGCTTTATGGTAAATCAACAGGTTGTTCAAAAGGAAAAGGAGGCTCAATGCACTTTTTTGATGTGGAGAGAGGATTCATGGGAGGACACGGAATAGTTGGTGCTCAAATACCAATGGGAGCTGGAATCGCATTTGCCGAGCAATACAAGGGAACAAAAAATGTTTGTTTTTGTTCATTTGGGGATGGAGCAGCAAGACAAGGTGCATTGCACGAGACTTTCAACATGGCAATGAACTGGAACCTTCCATGCGTTTTCATTATTGAGAACAACAACTATGCAATGGGAACTTCAGTTGAGCGAACTACTAATGTTACTGACATGTCTCAAATTGGTGCATCTTACGATATGCCTTCATTCATTGTTGACGGAATGAGTCCTGAAGCAGTTCATGAAGCAATTGAAGAAGCTGCTGATAGAGCAAGAAAAGGAAACGGACCAACATTATTGGATATTAGAACTTACAGATATAAAGGACATTCAATGTCTGATCCTCAAAAATATAGAACTAAGGAAGAAGTTGCTGATTGGCAAGCAAAAGATCCTATTGATCACTGCTTAAAAGTGATTAAGGATAACAAATGGTTGACCGAGAAGAAAATCACTGAAATCCAAGATTGGGTAAAGAAAGAAGTTGCCGAATCAATCAAATTTGCTGAAGACTCTCCTTTACCAACTCCAGATGAGTTGTACAAAGATGTTTACAAAGAGGAATATCCTTTCATTAAAGAATACTTAGCATAAGCTAATAAGATATTATACAAATTAATTGACCAAACAAAAGACATGGCGGAAATAGTTAGAATGCCGAAATTATCTGATACAATGACCGAAGGTGTTGTTGCAGAATGGCATAAAAAAGTTGGAGACGCAGTTTCAGAAGGAGATTTACTAGCTGAAATTGAAACTGATAAGGCCACAATGGAATTTGAGTCATTTTATGACGGAGTTCTATTACACATTGGTGTAGACAAAGGTGATGCTGCTCCTGTAAATGATATTCTTGCCATCATTGGTGAAAAAGGAGAAGATGTTAAAGCAATTATTGCTGAAGCAGGCTCTTCAGCCGAACCCGCTGTTGAAGAATCATCAAGAAAGAAAGCTGAAGTCGAACCAGCACCAGTAGCTGCACCAGTTACACCTACTCCTGCACCAGTTGCTGCTGAAGTAGTGGCTGAACCAGTAATTTCAAATGGATCTTCAAATGGTGAAAGAATTTTTGCCTCTCCATTAGCAAAGAAAATGGCTGCTGAAAAAGGAATTAGTTTAAGTGCTATTTCAGGTTCAGGAGAAAACAGCAGAATAGTAAAAAGAGATATTGAAAACTACCAACCTGCTGCTTCAGGCGGAGCTCAGGTAATATATGCTGCTCCGACAGGAACAGAATCATTTACAGACGTGCCTAATTCTCAAATGAGAAAAGCAATTGCTAAAGCACTTTCTGCATCTAAATTTTCTGCTCCTCACTTCTATCTTAAAATGGAAGTTGATATGGATAATGCAATTGCAGCTAGAAAAGCTATCAATGAAGATGGATCTGTGAAGATTTCATTCAACGATATGGTAGTTAAAGCTGTTGCAGCCGCTCTAAGAAAAAATCCAAAAGTGAATGCTGACTGGATGGGAGATGCAATCAGATACAATGACCACATTCATGTTGGTGTTGCGGTTGCAGTTGAAGATGGATTAGTTGTTCCTGTTGTGAAATTTACAGATACTAAAGGAATGGCTCAAATTGGAGCTGAAATCAAAGATTTAGCATCTAGAGCAAAAGACAAAAAAATTCAACCAGACGAAATGCAAGGTGGAACCTTCGCAGTATCGAACTTAGGAATGTATGGTATTGAAGATTTCACTTCTATTATCAACCCTCCTAACGGATGCATACTTTCTGTAGGGCAAATCAAATCAACTCCTGTTGTTAAAAACGGAGAGATTGTACCAGGAAATGTAATGAAACTGAGCTTATCTTGTGACCACAGGGTTGTTGACGGAGCTGTTGGCTCTGCATTTTTGAAAACCTTAAAAGAACTATTAGAGAATCCTGTAAAGATGATTGTCTAATTGAACTAAATAATTGAAAAAGGTCTTTCTTAGAAAGGCCTTTTTTTGTTTTAGGATGAAAAAATTTGCGATATATCTTGATGCAGCTATTAGTATGACAATGCCTTTGGTTGGAGCTGCCTTTTTCATTTGGCAAGACTCTACATTTTCAAACCACATATATTTGTTTTGCTGGTTGATGTTTGTGATCAATATTGGATTGACATTTGAAATCAACAAATTGTTCTCAAATCCAAAATCTAGCTTGCTTTCCATCCTGCACTTTTTCATTTTACTCATCCTTGTGCTACTTGGACATCTTGAAATTCAAGAGTTCTTATTAGCCTCTATAATTGGGGAATCTGTCGCGACATCCTTGGCCATTCTGTACTTTTTCATATTTAAGAAAGGTATTGATGGTAAGTCTGCCTGGAAATCGTTTGGTGCTTTTACGGTCATTTTAATATCAATCTTTTTCATTGGTACCATTTACCCATTCTTTGGTGAATGGATTCTATTTATTCAGTCTTCAGATCCCGGAATTTTAATGTGGATAGCATTTGCTACCACTTTGACAATTGGGATTATGAGAAAAGCCAACACTCTTGGGGCAATAATGTTGAAGAAGAAAAAAGACCCTAACTACGATCATGAAAAAGAAATACAAAAGGCAATGGATAGCAAAACTCCAATGCCTGACGAATCAAAAGTTATGCTCATTGGCTTAGGACTATGGTTCGTAGGCTTAGGTATTCTCTTTGGCATCTATGCCAACTAGTCTGTGATCTTTCTAATCTCCGTTCTTCTATTTGCAGCTTTACCATTTTCAGTATCATTACTTCCTATTGGCGCAGTCTCACCAAATCCTATAGTCTCTAGTTGTGTTGATTGAATCCCTTGAGCAATTAAATATTGTTTAACTGCTTCAGCTCGAGCTAAAGAAAGTTCGGCATTAGATTTTTCAGAGCCATCAGAATCTGTATGTCCTTCAATAGAAAACTTAGATTCAGATTCACCCTTTAAAAAGAGAACTAACTTGTCTAAAGCCTCAAATGATTCGGTCATTATCTCTGCAGAATTTGTCTCAAAATTTAAATTTCAAATTTTTCTCTTGCCTCATACAATACTTGAATTCGTACATGATTGTAAATTTTTCGCCCTTCCAATTCTGGAATATTAAGGGGTGCTTCTTTTTTTATTTCTCCTTCTTCTTTTAATTGGATTGTATATGAACCGGGGGAAAGTATTAAATCAAAACTTCCTTTTGAGCCAGTATTACCTGAATGCACCAAAGTGCCTTTATCGTTAAAAAGTAAAACTTCAATTTCAGAGACAGGAACTTCATCAAAATCTGTTACCAAAATCTCAGCATCAAAAGTTTCTATACTGAATGCATTAACGAATAAACTACATGTTAAAAGGCCTGCGAATAATATCTTCTTCATAATTATTGATTTGAATTTCTTTTGAATGTTCAAATCAATAATAAGTAACCCTAAATTTTATACTTCTCTTTATATTTTAGAATGGGCTGCTCTATTAAATGATAAGACAAGACAGCCACTGCAAAGGTCAACAGGATGTTGTAAGGATAAGATTGAATCCACCATTTGAGTGATGGCCCAGTAGTTAAAAAGACTCCTTGAAAAATGTAAATTCCGTAAGAAATTTGACCGATATAAAAAAGCGGTTTTAGTTCTAGCGCCTTGATCAAGAAACTTGATTGATTATGATAAATCCAAAGAAGAATACAACTTACCCCTAGGGCCTGAAAAAAAGACACATACGTAAGCAAGTCAAAGGGAACATATAAAGGAGAAAGGAATAAAACCAAACCAATGATAAAAACACCTAAGCTTGGCATAAACCGGACTGATTTATCTTTCAAGACAGCAATAATTGCACCCATAATAATGGGAGAAATAGCTGGTAAAAACCACCTATTGATATGATAATCATTAGCTAAATCATTGCTTTGATTAAATATGAAAAGTGCAACACAAGATCCTACTATAACAAATGCAAGACCTAAGATTATTTTAGGATTTTTAATAAATGCCAATACAAATGGCCAGGTAAAATAGAATTGCTCTTCAACGGCTAAAGACCATGTGTGAGCGAGTTCACCTGTGTAATTCGCTTTGGGAATAAAATTATTGATGTAAAAGAAAGAGTAAAATAATCCTACAACTGAAATTGGAATGAGATCTAAAAACATTAAGACTACGGCAAAGATCATCATCAATATAAGCGGAGGTAATAGCCTTAGAAACCTACGGACGAAAAAGAACTTTAGATTAATAGACCCGTTCCTCTTTTTCTCATCAAGAAGTAAGGATGTTATCAAAAAACCAGAAATCACAAAAAACACCATCACCCCTGTGTCCCCAGATATGAGTGGCCAGAAACGTTCTAAAAAAAATTCACTCTTAGGCAATGACCACCTCAAGCCCAAATGGGCAAGTAACACCATGAAAATTGAAATTGCCCTCAGGCCGTTCAAGCCTTTAATGTAATTCATCTTTTTTCTTTAAGATGAGACAAAGCCAATCGTCATATACTACCTCAAATCCCTTTAAAAGTTTGAGTTCGTCATAGCTCACATACACTTCGGCCGTAACGCCATTTCTAATCCAAACTATAGCGTCAGATGAAGTGAGTTCATAAAACAACACATCCATTTCTTCTTTATAGGTTGGATTACTTTCTTGGCTGTATAAGTTCGTTTTTTCAGGCAATAAGAAGGTATTTACCTCTGCTTCAGAAAAGTACTGAATAGGTCCTTGGTCATTGCAATAAATTCTATCGGCTGAAATATTTGTCAGATGAGAAGTGAATTTAAACGCTCTCCAGTCTTTAGAGTTATAGCCAACTCCGTTTTCTTTTAAATTCAAATTAGAAATAATGGTTAATCCAAAACAGAGAATTAACACCTTGGGTAAAATGAACTTCATGCGTGCCTTAAACTTATCGCTCGTTAGAACAGATGACTGCGCAACTGCTGCTAAAGCAATAAGATTCAGATAAAGTGGAAAAGATGTTCTCAATTCGAAAGGGATACTCGCATCAATGAAGGCCGAACTCAAAAACAAAAACACAATGTAAGCATAGAAATGAATGACCAAAAACCAATCAAGCAATGACATCAACACCTTGTCTTTCCAAATTTTAAAGAGGTATAGTAAGGGTAAAACAAATAGTATCCCTCCTAAAAAAATTGATAAATATGGATGAATATCTGATGTCAACAAACCGCCTAAACTCTCTAAGAAATTTAAGAAATCATTAGCATTTGGTAAATGAGCCATGAACGGTCGAGCTGTGTTACCTAGTTTAAAAGTTCCCAGTAAGGTCCATCCAACAATAGTTAATAGGCCAACCATTAAAGAAAGAACAGCCCGTGGCTTTCTATTGATAAAGAGATAGGCTAAAAACAAAGAGCCCGCCGAAACAAAACCTACCATTCTTGTTAAACATAGCAGCACAAGCAAGAAGGTTATTGGCCAAATTGGATTAGGTCTCTTTTCTTTAGCAAGAAACCACAAAAGCATAAGAAATAATAATCCGAATAAACTTTCTGTCCATAAGCAGTAATAGTTTGTAATTACAAAAAACAGCCCAAAGAAGATGATGAAATATTTGGGAGCACCAATCTCTTTTAAATATCTTCTGAATACAACTACACTTCCGCCAAAAAGTAATAATTGAAGAAATAACAGCCCTTTTGGAGCAAGAGCAAAAAGAGCGGCAATTACTGGATACAATGGAAAACGGTGAGCTGCAAACTCTAATCCTTCAGGGCCCGAATGAAGGTAGGCTCCCTTACTTAACAGATTATCTCCTGCTTGTAAAAATGAGACTGAATCAAAAGTGGTACCGGGTCCAAAAGGGTATAAAACAAAAAAGAACCACCCAAAAATCAGGAATTCTAATCCCCAATTTTTAAGTAGTTCTTTAAATTTCATTGTTCAATTTAAGAATTGTATTTGAAACAATTCCTAAGCTGTCTCTAAAGCAGCACTTTCGGTTGGGAAAGCTCTGTCTACTTTTTTAAATAGTCCTTGTAAAACTTTACCGGGCCCAACTTCTGTCACTGAAGAACACCCGTCTGCAATCATTTGTTGCATAGTTTGTGTCCATCTAACAGGTGCAGTTAATTGCGCCACTAAATTATTTTTAATTTCTGCAGGATCTAAAACCGCAGATGCCGTCACGTTTTGGTAAACCGGGCAAGTAGGAGTTGAGAATTCTGTTGCTTCAATTGCAGCAGCTAATTCTGCTCTTGCTGGCTCCATTAAAGGAGAGTGAAATGCTCCACCTACTGGTAATTTCAAAGCTCTTCTTGCTCCTTTTTCTAATAAGATTTCACATGCCTTGTCAATTGCCGGAACTGAACCTGAGATTACTAATTGACCAGGGCAGTTGTAATTTGCTGCTACCACTACTCCATCAATACTATCACAAACTTCTTCTACAACAGCATCTTCTAAGCTCAAGATCGCAGCCATTGTTGAAGGCTCTGCTTCACAAGCTTTTTGCATTGCTAACGCTCTTTGTGAAACTAATTTGAGTCCATCTTCAAAAGACAAGACACCATTTGCTACTAGTGCAGAAAGTTCACCTAAAGAGTGACCAGCAACCATTTCAGGTTTAAAGTCATCTCCTAATACCTTTGATAAAATAACTGAATGCAAAAAGATTGCAGGTTGAGTTACTTTCGTTTGTTTTAATTCTTCATCTGTTCCTGAGAACATGATATCCGTTATACGGAATCCTAATATATCGTTTGCCTTTTCAAAAAGGTCTTTTGCTAAATCTGAATTGTCATAAAGGTCTTTACCCATTCCTACGAACTGAGCTCCTTGACCTGGAAAAACGTATGCTTTCATATTGAATCTTTTCTTTGGATTTTGTTGGAACAAATTTAATAAAAAACCCCTCACTCAGAAGAGTAAGGGGTCAACATGAAAAAATAGCTACTTAACTATTTTTAAATTAGGTGTAATCAGCACCCATGAAAAAGCGTTTATTCAACAATTAATTTTTCCATAATTTTTTCGTTCCCGTGATCAACTTGAACCACATACACTCCTTTTTGCCACTTTGCAACATCAATTGTATGATTGAATTGACCTTTGAAATCACCTAAATCCCTTTTAGCAACCGTTCTGCCTCTCATATCAGTAATATTTATAGATGTCGGAGCTTTCTCAGCAAAAGTTAAATCTAACTGAGAAGTTGTCGTTGCTGGGTTTGGATACAATTTAAACATTGGCACCTCTTTATCTTCATCATTCACAACCATTCCTTTTTGTGAAGGGCTGTTCGCCGGATCAGATACAATTACCATTGTAAAATCTTCACTTTCTCCCCAAACAGCAACTTCCATATGATGATTATGTCCGTTCACTTCATGGTGAAAGTCGGCATCAGTTGCATCAATTGATTCCCACTCCATGTTTCCATCTCTACCATCCATCTTTTCTTCAGAAATAACCATCTTTTTAATGAAAACTTGGTTTGAATCTCCTTCATGTCCTTCCATTGCCGCAGCAATAATACTATCAATGTTTATATCCTCTAAAAGACCTTGAACATCAACATTCACATTTATATCTTCTTCACCATCTTCTGAAGTTTTTATAATCTTCTTTTCTATTCTGATTTCTTGTCCTTCACCATTAGATGTTGCTTGAATATCTTCATCATCAATCTCTATAAATACCATTTCTCCTTCATAATCTCCATGAGGATGGTCGTTTGAAAATGTAAATGAATTCTCTCCCATATTTGAAAAATCAATAATGCTTATTTGTTCATCATTATCAAAACCCAACTGCGCTAAATAATCGTTTGGTGAAAAAGTAGAGTTTGCGCTCAATGTTGTGTCATAAGTTGTCATTTGACCGTCAACCATTCTTATCACTTCATAATTCTTCATTGAGGGTGCATCCGGATTCGTGTCTGAAGTAAATGAATAAACTCCAGCAGCCAAACCAGTCATGGCTACCCCTCCTATAATAAGTCCTTTTAAATTTTTCATAATTCTCTTTTTTTGTTTGAGACAAAGTTAGATTGAACCCAAGCGCAATTAAGTTAAAGCGAAGCAAAAGTCAGGTTAAAAAAGGTTAAAGTTTTGGGCAGTGCGTATATTGCCTCTACATTTGAAACATGTCTAAAAGAAGTGTCCCTATATTAATAAGTATCATGAGCCTAGCTCTGATTGGTATATTAGTGATTCAATATAAATGGATTGACACAACAATCACTGAAAAGAAAAAACTCATTGACAATAATGTCATGCTTGCCGTTTCAAATGTTGAACAACAGCTTAATGACCACAGAGCTATGACTTTTATTTCGGGCTCTGAGATTAATGATTTTGATTTTGAATCCATCACAACAGATGTTGACACAATCATTAGGCACCAAGGGTTTCAAGATGACTCTTCAGCTAATGTCGAAATTAAAGTGATGAGTTCATTTCATTCCTCATCTGATAGTGGTGAATCGCATGAAATGATTGTTCAAAATAACGCTAACCAGATTATACAGATTGATTCAGACAGCATGAATCTTACGAATTGGATTGATGAAATTGGTCAAATTGAGTCTCTAGTGAACAGAATGAAAATTGAAATTCATTCTGGAGAAGATGACCTTAGATTGGATAGCGCTAGAGTAAGAGATTTACTAGAGAAAGAATTAGCTGCAAATGAATTAGGTGAAATACTTGATTGGGCAATTTATGATGAAGAGGAAGATACCTTTATCGTTTACCAGCAGAAAAAGTTAAAGCTCGAATACAACATCCCATTATTCACAACAGATGTTATGCACCCAGGCAGATACGAGCTCCGTTTAAATTTGAATAAATCAGATTTAGTTTTAAAGGAAATTTGGGGCATGATATTGCTATCATTTATATTCATCTTAATCATCACGATTGTTTTTGCCTACAGCATTAAATTGGTCATTAAACACAAAAAGATCTCACAAATCAAATCTGACTTTATCAATAATATGACCCATGAATTCAAGACACCTTTAGCATCTATCTCTTTAGCAGCTGATTCATTATTGCATCCTAACACAAATGTTAACAGAGAATCTTTGGAGAAATATGTTGGCATAATTCAAGACGAAAAGACAAAATTAAACTCACATGTTGAGCGAATTTTAGAGGTGGCTTCTTTGAATAAAGATGCTTTGGATATAGCGTTAAATGAAGTTGACACCTCAGCTGCAATAGCATCTTCTTTATCTAAACTGAAATTGATGATTGAAAAGAATGGTGCTCAAATCAGCACGAACTTGCAATCGACATCAAAAGCCTCAGCTAATATCTTTCATCTTGAAAATGTCTTCATCAACTTAATAGAAAACGGAATTAAGTATTCTCAAGAACCAGCTCAAATCAGCATCAGCACAAAAGAAAACAAAGAATACATCATCATCTCAATTGAAGATCGTGGCATTGGAATGGACTCGAAACAACTTTCAAAAGTATTTGATAATTTTTACCGAGCACAAACAGGCAATGTTCATGACACTAAAGGATTTGGGCTTGGCCTCTCTTACTCAAAGCTTGTTATTGAAAAGATGGGTGGATTCATTCACTTAGAATCTGATTTAGGGAAAGGAACCAAAGCAATCATCAAACTAAAAAGATCATGAAAAAGATTTTATTAGTTGAAGATGAAGAGAATTTTGGCTCATTGCTCAAAAACTACTTAGAGCTATCTCAATACGAAGTTCACTGGGCAATGAATGGAGCTGAAGCATATTCTATTGTAAAACAAAATGAGTTTGACCTTTGCATTCTTGATGTAATGATGCCTCATATGGATGGATTTACCTTAGGTGAGAAAATCAAAGATGAGAAAGACATTCCTTTCTTCTTTTTGACGGCTAAGAATCAAAAAGAAGATATGGTTAAAGGTTACCAGATTGGGGCAGATGATTACCTCACAAAACCATTTGATACCGAAGTTCTTTTACTTAAAATTAAAGCTCTTTTGAGCAGAACATCAAATGAAAGTAACCTTCCCAATGAAAAGGAAAAATACGAATTCGGAACATTTGAATTCTCGCCAGTAAGCAGAATGCTTAAACATCCACAAGGAGACAAAAAACTTTCTCCAAAAGAGAGTATGTTGCTTGAATTGTTGTGCAGATATGAAGGAAAAATAATGCCGCGAGACGTGGCTCTTGACACCATTTGGAAACAGAATGATTACTTCACCAAAAGAAGTATGGATGTCTATGTCGGGAAACTTAGAAAGTACCTAAAGTTAGATCAGACCATCAAAATTGAAACCTTCCATCAAATGGGATTTCAATTAATGGTGGACTAACCAGCCTCTTTGAATTTAATTGAAACCTGCATTCCTGAAGAAGAATCCAAGTATTTCAATTCTCCTTGAATTTGTTCAATCAACACCTCGATAAGTTCTGTTCCGAAAGATGACTTAACCTGCTCAACATCAAACCCGACACCATTATCACTGTATTTAAGCACATATTTACCGTTCTTTTTACTGAGGTCAATGATTATTTTCGGTTCAAGAATAGAATCATCAAAAGCATGCTTAATTGAATTGGTTATCAATTCATTTATAGAGATACCCAAACTAATCATGGTATCCATCTCTAATTCATTAATATCAGACTTAACGGTATATTCTATTTCCTTGCTATAAGAACTGAACTTCAATGATGTTGTCAGTTTTTTAAAATAATCGACTGGCATTATATTAGCGAATGATTCTTCTTTATAAATCATATCATGAACTTCAGCCATTGATTGAATTCGATTGACAGCATCTTCAAAAGCTGCGCTAATTACACTATTATCCTCATCACATGCCTGCAGTCTCAGTACACTACAAACGATTTGAAAATTATTTTTTACTCTGTGATGAATTTCTTTGAGCAATAGTTTACGCTCCTCACTTTGAGATTCAATTTTTGCTTTCTGCCTCTTAATCTCTTTATTCCTTCTTAATTGAATAGCTGCAAAGAGTAAAACAATTAATGCCAAAATGAGAATGGCATAGGTTATAATCTCCTGCTTAGTATTTTCTGCCTCACTGATTGCTAAGCTTGATTCATGTTGTTTTTCTGAGATTTCTTTATCCGTCTTGTACTGATATTCCAATTCTTTTGATGCCGAAGAAATTTTTAGACTAGCGTTATAAATCGAATCCCTGATATGCACATACTTTTGGTAGTAATCAAAAGCCTCGCCTCCCTTGTTCAACTCATCTTTGACCTTATAAAGAGTCCTGTAAGCTCTCATAGTTGGCTGAGTTGCTCCTGACTTCAATGCGAACAATAGTGAGAAATTTGCATTGGTTTCAGCCTCGCTAAACATGCCCATTTTTAATTGAGTTAATGCAATTTTATCGTAGGTCATAGCGGTCCAATCATTTTGATCTATACTCTTGAAAATCACAAGAGCTTTGTCTAAATAATCGAGTCCTACATAAACCGAGTCTTTGAAAGATTGCGCATAAATTCCGCCAATGTTATTACATGACATTCCTTCACCAAAAACATTGTTTTCTGATTGAGCCAATTTCAATGATTGATGATGATAAATCAGTGACTTTTCAAATAGTCTTTGTTCTTGATAAATTACTGCCAGATTGTTTAAAACAAGAGCTCTCAATTCCATATTTCTGGTATCGTACATTGAATCCACTGCTAAAGTCATGTACACCTCAGCTTGCTTAATATCACCTTGATGAAAATAAGAAGTTCCGATATTAGAATACAGACTTACATAATCTTCAGCCTTACCTATTCCTAAAAGCATATCTTTTGCCGACAAAAAGTAATCAAGTGATTTGACTAAGTTGCCTTTATCAATTTCAAGTTGACCAAGGTCGTTCACGCTTTTGGCAAAAATTCTTTTGAATTCTAGTCTATCAGATTCAGACCTCTTGCCAGAGAACATTCTATTATATGAAAATATCAGTAGTTCATCTAGATAGCTTGACCAAAGTTCGCTTTCATCAATCAGGGTACAAAGGTCATGTAAGGTATGTAGTTTATCAATTTCACTATCAGATTCATGAAAGATTGATAAGGTCGAGTCTAAAATTTGTCTGGTTTCTTCTGAGATCTCAATCTCTTTCAAAGAGTCAAGCAAATAAAACTCTTTATCCAAGAATTCTTGAGAATGAGCTGAGAGCCCTATTAAAGCAGAAAATATGAGTAAAAATTTCTTCACCGATTCAAATTCGGCGCAAAGATGATACATTAATATCAATTGACCATAAAAACACTGACTAATTAACTGAAAATCAGACCTTGATAATCCCTAAATCTGTTAAGATTAAAGAAGCTTAAAATGAAAAATTTAGGGCCATATAATTTACTTTGATGCCGCCTTCAATTTCTTCCATCCCAAGAGTGCGAACATGTAAACGACAAAAGCCTCTAAATTGATAGCGATTAGCCAAATTAAGAAAGCAGATTCTGATCTAAACGAATACTTTCCATGAAGCACATTTATCGCAATGAATATTGCTAGAATGTAAAAGAAAGGTTTCGGATTCTGTTTGTATTTAACAACCAAATAACCTAGGAAAACAAAGGCGATAATTGAAAATGCGAAGGCAACTAAAAAGACTGTAGTATCCACTATTTACTTCTTCTTTTTGTATTTCTCTGCCATCTCTTCTCTCCAAGTCATTGGAGTACCATCAGCTTTAAGCTTTGGCTCTGATTTAGGAGTAGTCTTTTTTGGAGCAGCCTTCTTCTCAACATCTTTCTTAATCTCCTTAGTCTCTTCTTTGATAACTTCTTTTTTCTCAGCTACTTTCTCTGCAGGTTTCTCACTAACCTTCTCAATAGGCTTTTCATCATTGATGTGAGCTTCTTTTATTGCTTGGTCAACATCTGCTCCTTCAGCAATCTTTTCAATTACTTCTTCACTCTCATTGATGTCAACAACCGCCACCTTCACTTTTTGATCTCTAGGATCTCCAATCATTGGACCTTCAGGCGTTACTAAATACTTTTTTCCTTTATGCTTAAAATCAGGCATATAATAAGGTAAACCTCTTTTTCTTGCCCACCAAGGAGCTTCATACTTAGCAGACGAAATTCCCAAAACGAAAAGAATATAGAAGCCATTAAAAATCACGCACATCACTTTATCTACCGTACCGTGCTTTCCAAAAGAATCACACACCTCTGTGAACATTACAATTACGAAATAGATGAGTGGTAATGACGCCACACCCATAATAATAAAAGGTACAGTCGCTTCGGATAAACCATGAGAAGCAGCTTGCCATCCACCTGCATCAGCTATGTATTCAGGAAACAACCCATCAATCAATGGAAAAAATGCAATCACTGTTCCCGCCATAATTAAACCAGGAACTATTAAAAACCAAGCATGAGCGGCAGGTCTTCCCACTACTTTACAGAAAACCATAACATTCCAAACCGGAACCAAGGCTGCGATAGCCGGTTGACCAGCCTTAGCATATAGAGACATTTGAGAAACTAAGCCAATAAAGCCAAGAATTACTCCCCCTACTATAAGGCCAGGGTTTTGGGAAAAGATGGTTATAAAAAAATCTAACATAATATTGAGGTTCGGTAATCGAAAATAAGAAATTTTTTCGACTAATGCTTGATTTTCAAATTATCACGAAGCTTCTGAGAGCGGGGCAGAAAAATTACTATCTTTATTTGAAATCTAATAATTAGCCTGAGAGAACTACATTTTTGAAGGCTCAAAATCAAAATTTATGAGTGAAAATGAAATAGTAGTCTATTCAGTGCTTGGCGCAATTGTATTACTACTGATAATTAAATCTGTCATTTTGGTAACCGAGAAAACGGTTGCTGTTATCCAAAGACTAGGTAAGTTCAAAAAAATGGCTCCGGCAGGTCTAGGATTTATCATCCCATTTATTGACAAAAAAGCGGGTAGAATTAACCTAAGGGTTCAGCAATTGGATGTTGATGTAGAAACGAAAACAAGAGATGACGTTTTTGTTCACATTAGAGTATCTGTTCAATTTCAAGTAATGAAAGATAAATTACACGAATCATTTTATGCCCTAGATAATCCAAGACATCAAATTTCGTCTTATGTATTTGATGATGTAAGAGCCGAGGTTCCGAAAATGGAATTGGATGATGTATTCGCTAAGAAAGAAGAAATTGCTGTTGCGGTAAGACAAAATATTGCAGACTCAATGGATGATTATGGATACATGATTGTAAAAGCACTTATCACAGATATTGATCCTGATGCACACGTGAAAGAGTCAATGAACAGAATTAATGCTGCGAAAAGAGATAAAGAAGCAACAATGGAAGAAGCTGAAGCAGCAAAAATCACAGTTGTAAAAGCAGCTGAAGCTGATGCTGAATCTAAAAGACTTTCAGGTGAAGGTATCGCACAACAAAGATTAGAGATAGTAAGAGGATTTAAAGAATCTGTTGAAGATTTCCAAAAATCATTAAAAAACATCACCCATGAAGAAGTGATGCAGTTCGTATTACTAACTCAATATTTTGATACACTAAATAACATTGGTGCAAATGGTAAAAACACAACAATGTTAATGCCTCACTCACCCGGAGCAATGCAAGATTTCCAACAACAAATTGTTTCTGGAACAGCATTCGGTCAAAAGATGAGTGAAAACATGGAAGAAGAAGACTAAATGATTAGGACGGCCATTCTTGTAACAGTAACAATTGTGGTTGTTTATTTAGGTCTTGAGTTATCAAGCCATCTTTTTGATATTCCCCGTTCAGAGATTTTATCTTGGACGGGGATTATTTTTTTAGCCTATGTACTTGAAAAGGCTTTGAAGTACATTCTGCTCATGCCTTTCAAAATTTACCTTAAAGAAGTAAGAAGTCATCATTTGGGCCGCAGTGTTCAAGAAATGGGATTTTCCCTTTCTTACATTTCGGTTTGGTTGGCTGTAGGATTTACACCCATCAATGGATTCGTTCAAGGAAATCACAGTGGTCAAATCATCACCTATCCTATATTTTTAAAGATAGCTCTAGTGCTTATTTTGAGTACGATTTTGTTCTCAATTCTTTGGTGGATGTCTTTAAGAATTAAAAAATAAAGAGTTTATAGCTGATATCAAATATTGCACACCTATTGCAATGACAATAAAGCCGATAATTCTTGATAACGCATTGATTCCAGAGGCCCCCAAACTTTTAACAATAAAGTCTCCGCTAAAGAGAACCGCAAAGATTGATACGCTCACCGCAACTATCGCCCCTAAAATGAACATTTGATCTGTTACCAAATGGTACTCTTGTTGATATGATATGAGTAGACTTATTGTCCCTGGACCAGCAAGCATTGGGATCGCTAGTGGTGTTAGAGAAACTTCTGACCTGTTAAAAGCATCATCTTTTTCGCGTTTCTTCATCCCTTTGTGTTCAGCAAAATTTCCACTTAACAAAGCGAAACCAGAAGCGGCAATAATTAATCCGCCGGCTATCTGAAGGGCCTCGATACTAATTCCGAAAAATGATAGAATGTACTTCCCTGTGTAGAAAGAAATCACCAAAATGACAAGCACATAAATGGCTGTCGCAATTGATACACTTCTTTTTTCTGTCTTTGAATTTTCTGCTGTTAGCCCTACAAATATCGGAACGGTTCCTAAAGGATTAATAACCGAGAACAGAGCTGCAAAACTTATCCAAAATATTTCCATTTTTTTTTGCAAAGTAAGCTTGAATAAGCGGACAATTGATTTAAGAAAAAGTTAAGTAACTGTGATATTATTCTACGAAATTGAACTTCTAGGTTATGAGAAATTGACCATAACAAAAAAGTGAGTAAATTTGATACACACACCTTATTAATGAGAAAGCACTCAAAAGCATATTTAATTTTAGGATTTTTCTTAATCTCTTGTCAAATCGGATTTTCTCAAAATCCCCAAGAGTCAGATAGAGGAATCAGAATCATGTTTTATAATGTCGAGAATCTCTTTCACCCTTCAAATGACTCATTGAAAAATGATGATGAATTCACCAAAGATGGTGAGCGTTATTGGTCATTCAGACGTTACTACGACAAAGTAAACAAGATTGGAAAAACAGCCATTGCTGTTGGAGAATGGGAACCACCAGCTGTTATTGGACTTTGCGAAATTGAAAACATTCAATGCTTAAAAGATGTCGTTCATTCTTCTCCGCTCAAAAAGTTTGGTTATGAAATCGTACATCAAGAAAGCGGAGATAATCGTGGAATTGACGTAGCGTTATTATACCGTCCAAAGTATGTTAAACTTGAAAGCTTCGAAGCTATCAAACTAAATTTTGGGCCTGACAGCAGACCTACCAGAGATATTCTTTATGTGAAAGGCTTGGTGGGTGAAAAAGATACTATTCACCTTTTTGTCAATCACTGGCCTTCTCGTTATGGAGGTCAGCTGGTAACGGCACCAAAAAGAGATTTTGCGGCTACCACCTTGAGAGCAAAGTATGATTCCATTTTAACAGTTAATCCTAATGCTGCAATTCTAGCAATGGGAGATTTTAATGACCATCCTGACGATCCTTCAATGAAGGATATTATGAAGGCCCGTAAAACAATTGAAGAGATGAAAGATGGTGACTTTTTAAACATGACATGGCAATATGAATTCAAAAAGGGGACTCACAAATACCAGCATGAATGGGGAATCTTAGATCAATTTGTGGTTACCCCAGGCCTCTTAAACGGAAAATCAGGTTTAGAGACGAAGCTTGAATGGGCACAAATATTTGAAGGCGATTACCTACTTGAAAATGAAAAAGACGGTATTGGTAAAATCACAAATAGAACTTATATTGGCTTCAAATATCATGGAGGATATTCGGATCATTTGCCAATTTTTGTAGATGTCAAGTTTCCAACTTCTCCAAGTAAGTAGTTGAGACTATTTTCCCCGTTTTATCAAACCCCAATTTCTTATAATTCTTGTAGGCAAATCCTAATATGTAGCCGTTGTTAGTGATATCAATTTTGCGGTATTTACACTTTAAAATGGGTTTGTTTTTATAATAAAAGCCATACTTCTCCCCTCTCTTCACTTTAATCAGATCTGCATTTCCTTCAACGAATTCAATTTCGTCATATAATGGTTTTATTAAAAAATACTTACCCGACCTAAGCTTTCTGGCATAGCCTCTTTTGTTACCTCTCTCAATAATATACCCATCACATTTATCTTGTAGATAGACATCATCAATACTCTTGTTATTGAATTTGAACAATTCTTCACCAGATGGACTCAATACGATATTCTCTCCTTCAATTTGAAGATAAAGTAGTCGTCTACTTTTTTCACAATCAAGATGCAGCCTGAGCTTATTATACTTTGCCGGTAACGCCTCTACTTTCTTAGGCCAATCGTACAAGCCCATTTTACCATTATTGAAGACGACCAGCAAATCATTGTCATAAAACGAACCGTAATCTGCAGTTGATCTTACTTTGTCATAATTTCCATTTTTCATGTAAACGAATTCTCCTGTTTCATTGTAGACATCCATTTTGCCTTCAGCGGTGAATCCCGCCACAAGTAACTCTCTATTTAGATCATAATAGAACTTGGTATAAGGAATTTGTGAGAATTCAGATTTTCGCGAAAGATTATACCATGAGGCTCCAATTTTTCCTGCGACAAAATAATCTCTGATAACTACCTTATCGTATTTCGCACTATGAACTACAACATCATTGTATTTTACACCAAATTTTTCACCATACTCGAAAACCTCCTGCGAAAACACAGTGAGAGATAATACACTAATCAGAAAAAGACCTAGGCTCTTGAACATGGGAATTGTGAAGCCACAATTATTGTGCCTCTATTATTCTTCTTTTACAGGCGTCAGTCCACCCTCAGGATCTAAAAGAAATTCACCTTTTTTGCCTACTGCGACGGCAAGATAACCTCGCTCTGAACTTTTATCAATTGTGATATATGCTGGTTCAAGTAATAACTTCCCATTAAAATAAAGTCCATCACCTTTTTTTCCTGTTACAATCACAACTTCATCTGAACCTTCAAAAGGAATTGCGTCTATATAAAGAGGATCAACCAACCATTTTGCCTTTGAATTGTACATTCCGTAGCTCCCTTCATCAGACATTATTAAAAATAAACTTAGTGACTCCTCATTTGCTTGCATGCTAACAATCAATTCTTCTGATTCTAAATCAAACTTCTTGTTTCCTTCATAATCATAAACTTCAGTTTTTCCTTCAGTTGCAGCAAACAGCCATCCACCTTCTGAAACTCCTTGATCAGCCCAAATAGAAGAATACTTAGCCTTTATAATTTCCTTTTTTAATTTTAGAGAAACCAAACCGAAAGACTTCTCATTCTTCGTCATTAGATACTCTGATGTAATTCCAAATTCAACAGGATCAATAACTGAAGTCGCTTGTACATTTCTCAATAAGAAATCAGATTCTTCAATAGATATAATATCAATGTAGCCATCTCTTTGCGCCACCATCACATCTGAATTAAACAAAGGCGCATAAATCTCTTCGTAACCTTGTTGATTGAGTAATTTACTCTTGGTCATAGGATACCATGTTTTATCCTTTAATCCATAAGCAAAGTATCCATCTGCTGTTACCTCTACCTTCACTTCGTCATAACTAGCTCTAAAGATGATGCTGTCATTCGCATCCCCATATTTACTCAACCCCCACTTTCCATCTTTCTCAAAAGGTTCTTGAGCAAATCCGACAAGAGATAATGAACTTAGAACTGCTATTAAAATTATTCTCATATTGACTTTTTTACAAAAAAAATCCCCTTGAACTTGCGCAAAAGGGGATTAATAAATTTATTTCGGTTTACATGTCGCCAGGTCCACCTACTGTTTTGTATGCTTTTTTCTTTGGCTTTAATTTCTCAACAAAAATTACGTGGAAGTGGTCTTTATCTTCATTTGTAATCAATTCTGAAATCCCATTCGAGATTGACGCATTTTGACCCGCCTTGTTTGTAATCTTTTGATCCATTAACTCATATGTTCCATCTTCATATTGCAAAAAGATTGAAACAACTTTACCGTTCTCTACTCTTGCTTTTCCTGAAACGCAGTAAGAATCTGGCCCATCCACAAAGTGAATGTATACTTTTCTATGCATGTCATCTGAGACTGAATAGGCTCCCCTTTTTTCAAAAGCTTCTTGCCAATCATCAAGGCATCCTTGAGAATACGCTCCAGAAACTAGAACTGAGAAAAATAAAAGTAGAAATGTCTTTTTCATAAAAATTGTTTTTGGTACCCGTGAGTCCCATAGTCTTCGAAACTCAAATATAATAGAAGTTTATTACTTAATATGTATATGACGAATACAATTTGTTGTTTTGATAATATCTTGATTCGATTATGTAATAAGCAAATAACAGGCCATGTTTCTATAAGCCCCTAATAATAATGGGTTACAAAGTTTTCATTTATTGACTTAATCAATGATTTCAGAAGATATTCAAACCGCTCGTAATCAATTTGAGGTTCGCAACTATTATATTGGTACTTTGGTATCTCAAATTAATATTATGAAATCTATTTTCTCACTCATTTTAGTTCTTCTTGTTTCTACTTCTTATGGCCAAGAAATAAACAATTCCTCTTACAAGGATATCAGTGAAGGCTTAAACTGGAGATGTATCGGGCCATTTAGAGGTGGTCGATCAGCTGCTGTAACCGGAGTTGAAGGTAAACCAATGCTCTACTACATGGGATCAACCGGAGGTGGAATTTGGAAGACAAAGAACGGAGGGAATACTTGGGAGAACATTTCGGATGGTTATTTCGGAGGATCTATAGGCTCAATTGCTGTCAGTTCATCTGATAATAATGTTCTTTATTCGGGAGGCGGAGAGGTAACTGTGAGAGGAAATGTCTCTTACGGATATGGTGTTCATAAATCAATTGATGGCGGTCGTTCATGGAAACATATGGGTTTAGAAAACTCTAAACATATTCCGAGAATCAGAATCCATCCGAAAAATCCTGATATCGTTTATGCTGCCGTTCTTGGAGATTTATATAAATCTTCTGATGACAGAGGAGTGTACAAGTCAATCAATGGAGGAGAAAGCTGGGAGAAAGTATTATTTGCAAATGCTGATGCTGGAGCCGTTGATATAATAATGGACCCTGAAAATCCTGATATTATTTATGCGAGTACTTGGCGAGTAAGAAGAACTCCTTATGATTTCTCTTCGGGAGGAGAAGGCTCTGCTCTTTGGAAAACTACAGATGGAGGAAAAACTTGGGAAGAGATTTCGAAGAATGAAGGTTTTCCTGAAGGAACGCTTGGAATTATAGGTGTAACTGTTTCACCAGTAAATCCTGAAAGAGTTTGGACGATTGTCGAGAATGAAAAAGGTGGAATTTATCGTTCAGATGATGGAGGAGAAACATGGGAGAACACTAATTCAGACAGAAATCTGAGACAAAGAGCTTGGTACTACTCAAGAATCTACGCAGATACTCAAGACGAGAATAAAGTATATGTGATGAATGTAGCTTATCATATGTCAGCAGATGGTGGCAAAACGTTCTCAACTCATTACGCCCCTCACGGAGACCATCACGATTTGTGGATTGCTCCTGAAGATCCAAAAAGAATGATCATTGCAGATGACGGAGGAGCTCAAGTATCATTTGATGCTGGGGCGAATTGGTCGACCTATAAGAACCAACCAACCTCACAGTTTTATAGGGTCACAACAGATGATGCATTCCCTTACAGAGTATATGGAGCGCAGCAAGACAATTCAACGGTTCGAATTCGTAACCGAGTTGATTGGGGAACAATTTCTGAAGATGACTGGGAAAGTACTGCTGGAGGTGAAAGCGCTCACATTGCAATTGACCCTGAAAATAACGACATAGTTTACGGCGGGAGTTATGGCGGATTTTTGACTAGAAAAAATCATCAGAAAAATCAAAATAGATCTATCAATGTTTGGCCTGACAATCCTATAGGATATGGAGCTGAAGGGATGAAATATAGATTTCAATGGAATTTCCCTTTATTCTTTTCGCCTCATGATTCGAAAAAACTTTACACAGCATCTAATCACTTACATGTTTCTAATGATGGAGGTGAAAGCTGGGAGGTAATCAGCCCTGATTTAACAAGAAATGACCCTTCAAAACTGGGCCCATCTGGTGGTCCAATAACCAAAGACAACACAGGGGTAGAATATTATTGCACCATATTTGCTGCAACTGAGTCATACAAAGAAAAAGACCTTCTTTGGGTAGGAACCGATGACGGATTAGTTCAAGTTTCAAGAGATGGTGGAAATGGATGGGTAAATGTTACACCTCCAGGATTGCCTGAGTGGTCAATGATAAATAGTGTTGAAATAGATCCTTTCAGTGATGGTGGATTATTCGTGGCTGCGACCTCTTACAAGAATGGAGATTATGCACCCTACCTTTTTCACACTGTTGATTACGGTAAAACTTGGAAGAAAATCACCAATGGAATAGATGAAAACCATTTCACAAGAGTTATCAGAGCTGATCCAAACAAAATAGGATTGTTATATGCTGGAACAGAAAGTGGCTTGTACATTTCATTTGATAATGGAAATAATTGGGAGGCATTTCAACAAAACTTACCAATTGTACCAATTACTGATATGACTATCAAGCATGGAAACTTAATTGTAGCAACACAAGGAAGAAGTTTTTGGATTTTGGATGACATGCATCTTATTCCGCAATACATGGAGAAAAAACCTTGGCATCTTGAATTATTCAAACCTGCTGATGCGATTCAAATGGGAGGTTCAACTAAAGAATCAAAAACCGAAGGTCAAAATCATAGTGGTGGTGTTAGGGTTCACTACTTTTTAGAGAAAGAATTGGCTGAAGATGATACTATGTCTATCCGTTTTTATGAAGGACAAAATTTGATTCGCTCATTTTCAAACAAACCTAAAAAGGATGAAGGAGAATTGGGAGACCCTGAATTAGGAACCAATTTATTAGTTTGGAACATGCGCTACCCTAAAGCAGATAAATTTGAAGGTATGCTCATGTGGTGGGGAACTTTACAAGGTCCAAAAGCGCCGCCGGCAGAATATTCAGCTGAGCTCTTTTTGAATGGAGAGAGATATGGAACCGGACACAAATTCAAAATTCTTAAAGATCCAAGAAGCGAGGGCTCAGAAGAAGATTTACGCATGAAATTTGATTTCTTACTAGACATTAGAAACACGCTTGATGAAACTCATGATGCTATTTCTGACATGCGATTGATCAAATCTCAAATTAAAAAAATGAATGAGCTTATCCCTGAAGGAAAAAATCAAGATGTAGTTGATAAAGGAAATGACTTAGATTCTATTTTAACAGAGATTGAAAAAACGCTTTATCAAACTAAACTAAAGAGTAATCAAGACATGTTGAACTATCCAATCATGCTAAATAATAAGCTAGCACACGTAGCCTCCTTGGCAAGTATGAGCAATGATCGGCCTACTGAACAAATGATGTTGGTTAGAGATGATTTGACTAAAAAAATCAATGAGCAACTTCAGAAATGGAAAGACATTAAAAATGTGGAGATTCCTGCTTATAATGAACTGATTCGAAACGGAAAAATCAATGTAATTGGGCTTCCAGAAGAATAATTAACTTTTTTTAAGATTTTGTACAATAAGTCATTTTTTTAATCGTTTAAGGAGAACCTAATCCTCAACCATGAAATGTCTTATTGTCCTCTTGACCTTGGTGTCTCTGAACTTAAGCTCTTTTGGAGCGCAAGAAGTTCAAATAGACCCAAACATCCAGACGTCATCTTCAGATGCTTCAAATAGTGGCTTAGATTTTACGAATGCAACCTCAAGCACTCAAAATCAATCAACAAAAAAATCGTCTATGATGTACTATGTAATTCCTGCTGCAGCAATTCTACTAATTGCACTATTTTCAATTGCAATCTCGAAAAGATTATTCTTCGAAAAGTAAACCTTACTTTCTCTGCTTTCTTGATTTTCTATACTTTGAAAAAGTATACATTCCCAATGCACCCGTTAGCATTGAAACAAGGATTATATAGATAATCCTGATTCTAAATTCTAACATAAAGAATTCAATCTTAATCTTATTTGAATTTTGAAATACAAACGCAATTAATCCAATCACCAATAAAACAGAGATAATTAAACCTATTTTTTGCTTTGTAGAAATCATTGACTTCTTCTCACTTTGCTTTTCATTTCCTTCTTCCATCATTCAAATATTTGCACTAAGATAGGGGATTCAAAACTTTATTTGATTATATTTTAATCATTTTTGTGACGATTTAATAATCTTTTATTACATTTGAATTCTCGCGCCTAATAAGAATTTACAACATGCTTATTAAAACTTACGGCTGCGCCGTTTACGGAATTGAGGCAATTCCAATTACCATTGAAACAAATATTGATAGAGGTATTAACTTTTTTTTGGTCGGATTACCTGACAGTGCTGTCAAAGAAAGTCATCAAAGAATCAAGGCAGCTTTCGCGAATTCAGATTACAAATTACCTGGCAAAGAAATCACAATCAACATGGCTCCTGCAGACATCCGAAAAGAAGGCTCTGCATATGATCTTACTATTGCTTGTGGAATTTTAGCTGCATCCGATCAAATAAAAGAAGACCTTGTTTGTCAATACTTAATAATGGGAGAACTTTCTTTGGATGGTGGGCTCAGACCAATTAAAGGAGCATTACCCATGGCACTTAAGGCGAAAGAGTTAGGATTTAAAGGATTCATTTTACCCAAAGAAAACGCCAATGAAGTAGCCATTGTAGAGGGGTTAGAAATTTTAGGTGCCCAAAATATAAATCAAGTAGTAGATTTTTTTAATGGCAAATCTCAAATCGAAATTGCAAAATTTGATATTGAAGAACAAAACGAATTGGCATTTATTAATGAAATTGATTTTTCAGATGTTAAAGGTCAAGAAAATGTAAAGAGAGCCCTAGAAATTGCTGCCGCTGGAGGACACAACATCTTACTGGTCGGCCCTCCGGGATCAGGTAAAACAATGCTTGCCAAAAGACTTCCTACAATCCTACCTCCGCTTACGATTGACGAAGCTTTAGAAACAACCAAGATTCATTCAGTTGCCGGCTTAATTAAACCAAACAGTGGATTAATGATGAATCGACCTTTTAGGTCTCCTCATCACACTGTCTCTGATGTTGCCTTAGTTGGAGGAGGATCACATCCAAAACCTGGCGAGATTTCATTAGCCCATAATGGCATCCTATTTTTAGATGAGCTTCCTGAATACAAAAGACAAGTTTTAGAAGTTATGCGACAACCTTTAGAAGACAGGGTAATTTCAATATCACGAGCAAAAATGTCAGTAGATTATCCCGCAGGTTTTATGCTAGTCGCGTCCATGAACCCTTCTCCTTCAGGTAACTTTTATGACCCTAATGATCCATCAGCTGATCCAGAGTTTGCTGTAAAAAGATATTTAAACAAAATCTCAGGTCCCTTAATGGATAGGATTGATCTTCAAATTGAAGTTCCGGCCGTAAAATTTGATCAGTTGGCTGACGAAAGAAAAGGAGAGGCTAGCAAGTCAATTCGTCAAAGAGTAATTGAAGCAAGAAAGTTCCAAGCCAACAGATTTCAAGAGCACAAAGGAATTCACTATAATGCACAACTGTCTCCAAAACTTATCGAAAAACACTGCAAGCCTGGCAAAGCAGGAAAAGAGCTTATAAAAACTGCTATGGAGAAAATGGGTTTATCTGCGAGATCATTTGCCAGAATCTTGAAGGTTTCGAGAACAATTGCTGACCTAGATAAATCAAATGCTATCAAGCCAAAGCACATTGCCGAAGCTATTAGTTTTAGGAGTTTAGATCGTGCAGGATGGCCAGGATAATCTGAGTGTTTTACACTTATAAATCAATAATCGTTAATAAGTCATGATACTCAATTAAGGTGGGTTCGTCAAAATTCATATATTTACTTCAAATCAAGCCTTATGGAAAAGAGAGCACTTTTAGTACCACATGACTTTACAAAAGTTGCAGACAATGCTGTAACATATGCTTTGAACCTAGCTAACAAGATGGGAGCAAATGTAGAACTGCTGCATGTTGTAAAAGACAGTAAAGGAATTACAAAAGCTAAAACTCAGTTTGAAAAATTGATAGCTGACATTAAAGATAAACCTGCATCTGTAGAAGTAAATTATAATGTTCGTTCTGGTTCAATTTTTACTGATATTGCTTCAGTTGCTGCTGAAATACAAGCTTCTTTAATCATCATGGGTACACATGGTTCTAAAGGAATTCAGCAAAAAATGTTTGGTAGTTTTGCTCTGAAAGTAATCACGAGTACACACGTTCCTTTTTTGGTTGTCCAAGAAGAATACTCAGGACTTGATTTAAGTAAGATTGTTGTTCCAATTGATGAGTCTCAAGAAAGTTTACAAATTGAGCAAGTCACATCTGGTTTAGCAGAAATGTTAAAATCAGAAGTTCACATTTTGACTGAGAAAAAAGTAGATTCTAACCTCAAGCTAAAAGTAGCAGTTCACTCTGGACTTTTATCTAAACAATTTAAAGCTGCTGGTATTCCTTATGTTACAGCTTCATTGAAAAAAGAGAAAGGCTACGCAGTTGATATTGCAGCTTATGCGGCATCACAAGACGCGAACTTAATTGCTTTTGCTTACCACTCTGACAGTTTACTACCTCAGTTTGACACCTTCGCGCAGACGGTGATAATGAATAAAAAGGGAGTACCTGTTCTAATTCTTAATTCTAAAGAAGCTGGTAACTACTTCTTCTAAAGGTTAATTTTAGATATAATTCATAGTGAATTTGTTAAAGGATTCTCAAATGGCAATATTTAAAGAATTTGTCGTAGCCATCAACCTGGTCTACAACCCTCTTTTTCAGCACCTTTAAATAAGATGTATTATAGATTTAACAGTCTGATTATTTCTTAACCCTTTACTTATCTATCAATTTTGTAGATTAGTAGCTGATTTACTATTTACCAAATTCTAATTCATGAACAGATTTCTAATCGCATTCACTTTTAGTGCAATTGTATTGAGCTCATCTTTTGCTCAAGAACGAAGCTCAACTCCTTCTAGGTTTTCAGGTTTCACACCAAATAAAGGTCAAATCGCTAATGAAAAAAGTGAGCCTCTTGACAGCATTGATTTTAAGCTAGAAGCAGCAGGTGTTAATGCCTATTTCACCCCTTCTGGTATTGTTTACCATTTTTACAGAGAATACGAAAAGGAATCTTCAGAATACACGAAAGAAGAACAAGAAGCATATAATCGAGGTGATTATAATGAAGTAGGTAAAAAGGTCTTTTTCTACAGAATGGATTTCAGACTGATTGGCGCCAACCAAGAAGCAGAAATTAAAATGGAACAGGAATCAAAATCTTACACAAATTACTATTTGGCTTCATGCCCTGAAGGAATCACCAATGTTCATTCTTATAGCAAGGTCACTTATGAAGAGATTTATCCAAACATTGATTTAGTTTATTTAACTGAGAACGGAGAATTGAAATACGAATTCATAGTTAAACCGGGAGGTAACATTGAAGATATTCAATTCAAGTATGATGGTGCCGACGACATGAACCTGAGAGATGGAAACCTTGAGGTTGCTAATGGTTTTGGTCCTTTTATGGATAAAGCTCCTTTCAGTTTTTATGAATTAGAATCAAATGAAATTGAAAGTGAATACAAAATTGAGGATGGTATTGTCGGCTTTAAGGTAGAAGAATATGATGCCTCTAAAACTTTAGTTATTGACCCTACAATTACCTGGTCAACTTATTATGACAATGGTGGTGGATCTGATTTTCACGCGAACAGTGCATATGATTCAGATGAAAACATGTACTTGGCTTATGCTTCGTACTCTTCAGCTTGGACTACAGTAAATGCTGGAGCCGGACAATACTATGACGCTATTCATGACGGAAGTTTAGATCTGGTAATAGTTCGATTTAATTCAGACATGACATTACAATGGGCAACATATTATGGCGGAGATGCAAGTGACGTGCTATGCGGAACTGGTGGAGATTACGGTAAAACTATTGACGTAAGTGACAATGACGACATTTATGTAGGAGGTCATGCAAACAGTAATCCGACAACCTTCCCTACCTTGTCATCTGGCGTTGGAGGAGCTTGGTACCAAGATCAAACAAACCTAAAAGGTGGAGATAATTCGTTCTTATTAAAATTTGATCAAAATGGAGTAAGACAATGGGCTACTCTTTATCAACATACGAATGTCTCAACTTCGGGAGCAGGAATTAGAATTAACGGGATTAAATGTAACGGAGACAAAGTATACTTTACAGGACAAACGTATCAATTCAGTGGATTTGACATTCCTATAGTGTCTTTAGGTGGTGCTTATAACAACAGCACATTCGTTGGTAATCAAGATGTATTTCTTGGTAGGTTCAGTTCAGACTGTATTCTAGAATGGAGTACCTACTTCAATAGCGGAAATGTTGCAGCCAATGGATATCAGCAAGGTTCTGACATAACTTTTGACGCATCTGGAAACATGATTCTTGCAGGTCAGGTATCAAATGATAACTTAGGAGTGAACACTGTCAACCCTGGAGGTGGAGCATATTACGTTACTACAGTTAGTGGTTTTATAGATCATACAATAACTAAATTCAACACCTCTCTTCAGCCTACTTGGTCTACAATTATTGGAGGAACTGACTTAGACAGGGTGTCGGAAGTTTCGACAGACCCTTCAGGAAACATCCTGGTCGCGTCAAGAATTGTGAGAGATAACGTTCCAACAGCCAACCCTGGAGGAGGCGCTTTCTTTATTGGGGCACACTCTGGGAATGATGATGGATTCATCATGAAATTCACACCTGGTGGAGTCTACACTTGGGGAACTTATGTGGGGGCAAGTACAGCTTTCTCATCTATGACGGGTATCATTGGAGATGAGAATGATAACGTCTATGCCATTGGTTATACCCAGGCAACAAACTTCCCTATTCAGTCTAACACAGGGTCATATAACCAATCTACGATTGGTGGGTCAAACGACTTAGTCCTAATGAGATTCAACTCGCTAGGGGTAAATGAATGGTCAACATACTATGGCGGAACTTTATCAGAAACTTGTTATGGTATTAAAATTGAACCATCCACAATTGCAAATTCTTGCGGTTTTAAACAATTCTTTTCTCCTGCAAGTCAAAGTACAAACACTCCAACAACCAATCCTGGTGGAGGTGCATTTTTTGAAGGAACCCTATCGGGTACTTCTTCAAGAATGATTGTTTCTTATGAAGAAGCTGGAGGTTCAGTAGGAACGGCTCCTACATCAATTTCAGGAACAACTACTATTTGTTCAGGAAGTTCAACAACTTTAACACAAGTTGGTGGATCTTTAGGAACCGGAGATACCTACGAATGGTATAGTGGAAGCTGCGGAGGAACATCTGTTGGGTCAGGAACATCTGTAATGGTATCACCAACAACTACCACAACTTATTACGTAAGAGCTGAAGGAACTTGTGGAATAACTGCTTGTGCAAGTGTAACAGTTACTGTAAACCCAAGCTCAACAGCACCAACAGGAATTACAGTAGATACAAATCCACTTTGCCCTGGCGGAAACACAGATCTAACGGTTCAAGGTGGTTCTTTAGGAACAGGTGCTAGTTTCGAATGGTATACAGGTTCTTGCGGAGGTACTTCGGCAGGATCAGGTGCAACAATAAATGTTAGTCCTGCTACTACAACAACTTATTATGTTAGAGCTGAAGGAACTTGTAACACAACTGCATGTGCGTCAGTTACCGTTACTGTTAATTCTGAATCGACGGCGGCAACTTCAATTTCATCTGCTCAAACTACGATTTGTGACGGAGATACTGAAACACTAACTGTCAGTGGCGGATCTTTAGGAACTGGAGCTACTTGGGAATGGTATACAGGTTCATGCGGCGGAACTTCTGCTGGCACAGGAACTTCAATTTCACCTAGCCCATCAACTACAACAACCTATTATGTAAGAGCAGAAGGTACATGTAATACTACAGCCTGTGCTTCAGTTACGATCACTGTCAACCCAGTTCCGAATGCAACCGTGACTTCTAGTGGAGCAGACATTTGTGATGGAGCAACTCTTAACCTTACAGGAACTCCGGCTGGAGGAACTTGGTCAGTAACGAGTGGACCAGGAACAATTGCTACTGACGTATTATCAACAACAGGTGCTGGAATAATTAATTTAGAATACTCGGTAACAACATTAGGCTGTACAGGAACAGACACGCAATCCATTACTGTTCTGACAGCTTCAGACGGATCATGGACTTCTCCTGGAACTGTGTGCGAGACTGCAGGAATTCTTGATTTAAACACCTTAATTACTGGTGATGCCGGAGGTACTTGGTCAGGAACCGGAGTAACAGGCTCAAATTTTGATCCAACAGGACAAAACGGAAATACAATAACCATAACTTATGATGTAGGAACAACCTGTCCTGATCAAGTTCAACATGATATCACAGTTGAAACTTCTGTAAGTGCAGCTTGGACTTTACCATCTGCGCTTTGTGAAAGTGATTCACCATTAGATTTAGCAACATTAGTGACAGGTTCTGCCGGAGGAAGCTGGACAGGTACTGGAATTTCAGGATCGAATTTTGATCCAGCTGGATTGGTTGGGATGAACACTGTTACCTATAATGTGGGTTCAGGAACATGTTCAGACATGCTAGCGCAAGACATTGAGGTTTTAGCTTCACCAATTGCCCCAACATTTGAAGCAGACGATAGTACTGTTTGTGCAGGCGCAACGGTAAACTTAACTGGATCTGGTTCAGGAACAGTTGATTATAACGTATACAGTGATGCAGGTGGTACAACCTTATTAGGTACCGCACCATTAGCAGTAAATCCTACCGTAACTACAACTTACTATTTAGAAGCTGAAGGAACTAACGGCTGTGGTAATATTGGTGGTTTACAACCATTGACAATTACTGTGACAGCCTTACCAACTTTAACTGTGTCTGCTGATCAAAACATTTGTCTTGGACAAGATGTAACCTTACAAGCAACTGGTTCAGGAACTTTATTGTGGTCTACCACTGAAATAACTTCTGAAATAACGGTATCACCTAGTACAACAACCACCTATACAGTTTCATTAACAGATGGAAATGGCTGTACGGCAAACGAATCTGTAGATGTGAATGTTCAATCTTCAGTTACAGTGAGTGCTGTTGATGACATTGCAATGACTGATGTCGACGCCTTGGTGAATATTGATGTTGCGGCAAATGACAATGGAGACCCATTGACAGTTAGTATCATTGAGTCTCCGGCAAATGGAATCGCTTCGGTACAATCTGATGGTACGATTGATTATTTACCTCTTTCAGGATATATTGGGTCTGATTCCTTAACATATACTATTTGTGACGTTTTTTGTTCAACCCTTTGTGATACCGCAATCGTAAGAATTGAGATTCAGAGAGAAGAAGAATTATCTGTTCCTGGTGGATTCTCACCAAACGGAGATGGAATAAATGAGAACTTGGTGATTGAAGGTTTAGATGCTTATCCTGAAAACTCATTGACAATCTTTAATCGTTGGGGAGATATCATTTACACTTCGAGTCCATACAATAATGATTGGAGTGGACAGGCTGAAGGAGCGAGGACCATTACTGGTGATGTCGTCGTCACCGGAACCTATTTCTACATCTTAGAATTAGACGAGAATACAGAAGCACTTCACGGATCAATTGAAATTAAAAAATAAGAAACATGAAAAACTTAAAAAGAACAGTCATTTTAGCTGCAGGCCTTTTCATAGCTTCTTCAGCACAAAGTCAAAACCAATTCCATTTAACACAATATATGGTTCACCAACCATTTATTAATCCTGCCTCTATGGGTATGTTTGATAATATGAATGGATCCATTTTTTATAAAAATCAGTGGACAGGCTTTGATGGTGCGCCTAAATTAATTGGGTTCAACTTCAATACACCTTTGGGAACAGGAATGAAAAATCGTGTAGGATTAACAGTGGTTAATGATAGGATTGGAGTAAATTCTGTCACCTCTATTTCAGGATCGTACGCTTATTCAATAAAAACTGGAACATCCTCAACATTATCTTTTGGTTTAGCCGCCACTTTAGGGCTGAGACAAAGTGATTTTGCAGATGTGAGTACAACCATAGTTGACCCTGAGTTTCAAGCAAACACACCAACCTTAGCTATGCCGAACTTTAAGTTTGGAGCATTTTACAAAGCGAAGAATTGGTATGTTGGAATGTCTTTACCAAATATGTTGAAGAACACAATTGAGTACACCAATGAATTTTCTGGTGCTACTTCATTCGATCTTTCTGATTGGCACTTCTATTTACATGGTGGGTACTCATGGGCCATCAATGAGAATCTAGATTTGAATTCATCTACAATCTTCAAACATGTTTCTGGAGCTCCATTTCAAGTTGACATCAGTACCATGATGGTTATTAAGAAGAAATTTGGAATTGGAGTTAATTACAGAACTTCAAAAGATATTTCAGGACTATTGAGATTTAGATTGAACCCTATGTTAGAGATGGCTTATGCCTATGATTATAACATAAGTGACATTAATAAGTTTTCTTCAGGATCACATGAGATCATGATCATCTTTGACATTTATAATAAAGACAAGAAACCTGACCAGGCAATGCCTAGGTACTAGGATTGGATATTATAAAAACAAAAGCCGGTCAAATAAGTTAGCTTCTACCAAAACTTATTTGAACCGGCGTCAAGTTTCTCTTTGTGTTCAGGGCGATCAATCTCGCGCTTGTAGCCACCCCTCTCCTACCTAAGATTTAACTTGCTTTCTTTAAAGACGCGCGTTCTGCCTTATTTTTTGCAGATAATGCTTTCACTTGATTTTTCTTAACCTCTTTAATTTGCTCAGGTGTAGGCATCTTAATGGTTAACTGAGCACTTTCTTTTCTTTTTTGCTTTGCGTTTATGAGTAAAACCTCATTCACTTGAATCTCGGTCATCCTTTTATTCAGACCATCATTCCCTCTAAAGAGTCTATTAACCAGCTTGCCATCAACCGCCATGAGCTGTCCTTTTTTGACGAATTTCTCAATGAGTTCAGCTTTCTTTCCCCAAGCGACAATGTTATGCCATTGGGTTTCTTTTCTCTTGCCATTGACTTCTAAATAAGTTGAAGAAGTGGCCAAGGAGAATTTTGCTAGTTTGACTCCGTTTTCAAATGTTCTTATGATTGGCGTATTTCCGGCTCTGCCGATTAAGTTTACTGCGTTTTGTAATTTGTTCATTTTGTTTCGTGTTTCGTGTTTCGTGTTTCGTGTTTCGTGTTTCGTGTTTCGTTACTTAAATGTGTTGGATTGCTGGTGATTAATAAAACCGCTCAAAATCATTTTACCTCTTTGAATGTTAAGCAAAGAAATTTCAAATGCTGCATCCCCGATAAAACCGAATTCTTTAGCCAAGATTAATTGGCATTCGACTTCATATAAGGATCCTCTTGAAATGTAGAAGAAGCGAAGTCTGTCTTTTCTATGTCTTCTTCCGCAGCCCTCGGCCAAATTTGAAATCGTTGAAACGGCAGCCCTTCGAATTTGAGAAGTTAATCCGAATCGTTCATCCTTCGGAAACAACCTTGTGTTTGCATAAATCATTTTATTGACTTTGAGCAGTTGAGTCCAAACATCTAATTTTTTAAAATCATCCATATTCAATTGGTTTATTCGAACGGAAGGCAATAGTCGTATCCCTGAGTTGACTGTCCGAAAACGAATCACGGAATACGACATTGTCTCCCCTACACATCTAATTCTCAACTACCTCTTGCTCTTTATTCCCCAACATCAAAACCTCACTTACCACAACCTCAGTTCTGAACCTCTTCTCTCCTTCTTTCGTCTCATATGAACGAGTGACTAATTTTCCTTCAACTGCGATTTCTTGCCCTTTCTTAATATACTTTTCAAAGACGTCTGCTTGTTTCCCCCATGCAGTTAATGAATGCCATTGTGTTTCTTGAACTTTTTCGCCTTGTGCGTTTTTATAAAAATCATTAGTTGCCAACCTTACTTTTGCCAACTTGTTTCCGTTTTCAAATGAAACTATCTCTGGAGCTAATCCTAAGTTCCCGATCAATTGTACTTTGTTTCTTAAATTATTCATAATGTGTGTTTTTGTGCTCACCTGATTTTGTTTAGTGCGGTTCGCTAGTTTGTAAATAAATGCTTGTCGTTTGTTTCGACATGGCAAAGGAATGACATCTTCAAATCAACAACCGTACTTTAACCGTTTGTTTACGTTTATTATACGTTTGTAAATATTTAAATACAGTTAAATCATTACTATCAATGAAATATCTGAAATCAATTATTTAAACTTTTTTGTGTCGATTTATTCGTTTATCTTTAATTGGTATCTAAATTTCATAAACCACTGTGTAGAATTTTGTAAAGAACAAAACATATGAGATCACTATTTCTAGCCACTCTTTTAATTTTTGTATCACTCTCGAGCAGTGCTCAAAGAGACTCAATTTTAAGTTCGGGAACAATGTATGTGATGCAAAAGGACATGATTGGAGACACCTCAATTCTTTCTTATTCTAAAACTAATCTTACTGTAAAGTGTTTTATGATTAATGATGTGATTGATACTATTTACTCGGTGAATGAGAATGGTATCAAACTCAATCGCTTAAATAATGTCGGGCAGACTAAATTTATCGAGCTTTTACCGCACCTAAACATACCTGACTGGGAATTGTTATCCAGAGTTTTAAAGATGTATCCTGACCCTGTAAAACGTGAAACCGAGTTGAGTAAAATGGCTTATACATATCGCCAGTTGGTCATCAGTCGATTCGGAAACTTTAACGAAGATCTTGCGCTCATCAAAGCAAATGACAAGTTTGGGTACATAGATAGAAAAGGTCGAATCAAATGGGAACTTCTTTTTGAGAATGCCGGTGGTTTTGAAAACGGAGTTGCCCATATTCAAATGAATACCATTTGGTATGAACTTGATAAAGATGGATTACTGAAGTAAAGTTTCCAAAATCTTTTGTCAGCAATCATTTTTCATTCATTCATTTCCTTATCTTTAGTAGGATTCTACTAAATGAAAAACTTAATTTCTGTCATTGCCATACTCGCATTGAGTATAAGCAGCTTTGCCCAGCTGAGCGAAGATCAACAACAATATGTTGACTCTCTGAAACTTGACATTGAAAATGCTACTCATGACACTACTCGAGCTGATCGATACCTAGGAATCTCAACTGTGTATTATTTAAATTCTCAGGGCGGTACCGTCTTCAGAGATATGGCTACTAAAGCCCGAGAAATATCCGAAGAGAATCTAGCCAAAGAGATTTCACCTGCTGAACGAACCAAATTCTCATCCATACTTGCGGATGCAATAAATGCCATAGGCCTCCATCATTATTCAATAGGTGAAATAGAAGAAACTGAAAAGCTATTACTTCAGGCCGCCTCCATTCATTTTGAAAACAAGGATTACAGCAATCTTCTCACGATTTTATTCAATCTATCTGCTATGCATTCAGGAGTAGAAGACATTCCGAAATCAATGCAATACCTTGAAGTCGTAATTGAAATCGCACAAAGCAAAGAAGGTAGAAATGAAATGATTTTAGCTACGGCCTTGGCTCAAATGGGGCATGACACCTACTCTATTGACCCACAACTCTCGCAAAACTATCATCAAGCTTCTTATGATTTATTTGTAAGAACAGATGACAAACATGGACAGGCCCGACAACTTTTAAACTTAGGAGACCTACAGGCTGATCAAGAGAACTACAATAGCGCTCTAGAGTTCTACGAGCAGGCCCTAACCTTATCGATTGAAGATGGTGACAAGGTGAGCGAAATTTGGACTTATGCTTCTATGTCTGACATCTATGTGAAAACTGATACAGCACTTGCGATTTCATTCTATCAAAAAGCTCTCAGCATCAGTAAATCAATTGAACACACCGACATGATTTTGAGTAATCAAAATAACTTGTCAGAACTATACCTTGAAAGCGACTTTGATTCTTCAAAGTACTATGCTTACTTGAATGTGGATCTTTTAAATGATTATCGCGCAAGACCAGGAACTCAGCATAAAATCAGTCGAATTTTAACTGAGGTGTATGAAAGAGATGGCAGATTTAAAGATGCTCTTAAAGAGCACAGAAAATACATCTCTTTAAAGGATAGTTTATTTAATATTGAAAATAAGCAAGAAGTAATTCAGCAAAATTTGAGTTATGAGTACGCCACAAAGAAAGCCGTAGATGATAAAGAGAATGAAAAGAAGTTGGCTATTGAACGTAAAGACAAAGAAAAGCAGACGGTTATTACTTGGGCTGCCTCTGTCGGATTACTATTGTTACTGGTGTTCTCAGTTTTTATTTTTAACCGATTCAAGGTAACAAGTAAACAAAAAGTAGTAATTGAAGCGCAAACTCATCAAATCGTTGAGAGTATTAATTATTCTCAAAGGATTCAAAACTCTTTACTACCTCAATTGGATGACATTGCTCAATCGTTCAAAAATCTCTTCATTTTTTATGAGCCAAAAGATATAGTATCAGGAGATTTTTATTGGTTTAAAGATTTCGAAGACCATCAAGTAATGGCTTGTGTTGATTGCACGGGTCATGGTGTTCCGGGCGGATTTATGAGTACAATGGGAAGTCTTTTACTGAACAAAGTTGTTACAGGCGAAGAAAGTGATCCCGCAAAACTCTTAGCCACTTTAAATAAAGAAATCATAGAAACGCTTCACCAAGAAAGTGAAGATGGAATTCAAGACGGTATGGATCTTTCGATATGTGTAATTGATAAGATTAAGAACCAAGTAAAGTTTTCGGGGGCCCGAAATGGCATAATGCTAATGAGAGAAAATGAGATTATCCGCTACAAGGCCGACTTGTTACCTGTAGGAGGAAATTATCTTAAAAAGGGGAAACCTATTGAAAGAATATTTAGCACACAGACCATTGATCTAAAGCCCAATGACTGGATCTACATGTATACAGATGGATTTATGGAACAGTGCGGCATCTCAGAAAATTTGCCCATGAATTACAATCAGTTTCAAGAGGTATTACTTAAGCTAAATAGTCAATCTGAAAGGGATGCGAAGAACGAAATATTGAAAAATGATTTTGATGCATGGAGGGGCAGCATCAAGCAAAGTGATGACGTTCTAATAATTGGATTCCAGAAAAATTAATTGATTTAAAAAGGTTTAAAATTGAATGGTAAATCTACCATTATCTTGAGCTCTTCTCCTCTTTCAAGTAAAATGTCATTCTCAGCAGGGTGCAACCAATTCACCTCAGCTTTTAACTTTTCGGCCTCATCAATTGTCATCAACATTTTCAGTAGTTGTTTCGCTGAAGATGAATTGAAATATTTTAGATTAAACTCAATGGTGAAACTTCCTTCATTACTAGCAATATAAGCATCAACCCAAGTATGTATCGGACCATAAAAAGTCTCAGCATCCTCCATCATTGATTTTCCTGAAATCTCAATTTTACCTGATGTATTCAGAATGACTTTCGGTCCGTATTCAGAAGATTCGATATTAATATTTTCCATTTACTTCTTTCCTTATACTTTTATTTCTAAGCCCATCATCAAGTAATAACCTCCATTATCTTCTGTAGCAATAATATCAATTTTAGAATCTATCGTCCTTTTTAAATCTATCAAACCAATGCCGGCGTTATTCCCTTTTTTGAGTACATTTTTTTTCAATGTGGACCTGTAGAGCTCGTTCAATTCGTCTTTCGTTTTCAAATTTAAACTTTCCACCTTTTGTACAATGTCCAAGCCTTCTTTTTTTATATAATTCCCTGAACACATGTAATACCCTTCCTTTGTATTTAAGATGGCAAAAATCCCATCATTTCCATCCTTCTCTTCTTTTCCGTGGCGGACAACATTCTGCATCATCTCAACTGCAGCATGATACAACTGAAATCCTGCTGAATTAGTCTCGGTATTATTGGTTTCTTCAATTATTGACAGCATTGAACTTATCATATCATCTGAGAAGTCACCATTATATAAAAATGAAATATCGTATTCAAGTGTGCGATCATAAACAGAAGAATTTTCTTCTATACTCATTGGCTGTTGATCAGATTCTTTTGACAATGAATCATTCTTGAAGTCAATTTGCAAGTTGAATGAGTAAAGCTCCCCTTTTTTAACAAACTGATGCTGAACAGGATGTTTTGATCTCCTCACCATTGAAACAAACCCAAGTCCTGCACCACCTTTGGCGCTCAGCTCATTATTCATTAAAGAATCACGATAATATTCGTCTAACTCATCTGAATTTAAACTTTCTATCTTCTTTAAGCTCTTTTCAATTATTTCTTTATCTGCCTCTTCAACCAAGTTTGAAGAGTAGATATGTAAATAAGAACCTATACTTCTTACTCCGAATAAACTTAATTCATCCTTTTCAGGAACATCCGCTCCATGACGAACTATATTCTGAAAACTCTCGGCTACAAAAAAAGCCATTCTCCTTCTTGTTTTTCTCTCCAGCTCAAATTCAGCAAGAGTTATTACCCTATCAGTAAAACTATCAGTAAATGCACCTTTGTAATAAACAGTTGACCGGTCTTTCTTAAAACAATCCCTCAATTCAGAAACGACATGAATCCTCTCATTTCTTGAATTTTCTTTAGAATTACTTGTGTTTGACATCAGCTTCTTCGCGCTAGCTCTTATTTATTGTACAGCTTGAAATTTTGTCCGTACACAGTTAAATATAGCATTTTTCCTTATTCAAATCACTTGAGATATTGACCTTTTTCTCCTTCTTATGAAGATTCAAAACCATCATCAATCCACGAATCATATTGAGCGTGCTTTTTACTAATTCACTATCTTTAGTTAAAATCAATTATAGATGAGCTTTTTGAAAGCCGAATGGAGAAAACTTGCAATCGTCAACTATGAAGTTGAACCTAAATTACTTCAAAAATATCTTCCTTTCGGAACGGAACTAGACCTTTGGAATGACAAGTGTTATGTAAGCTTAGTGGGATTCATGTTCTTGAACACCAAATTGCTAGGAGTCAAAGTTCCTTTTCACTCTAACTTTGAAGAGATCAACCTGCGTTTTTATGTAAAGAGATTTGATGGAGACGAATGGAAAAGAGGAGTCGTCTTTATCAAAGAAATTGTACCAAAAGCCGCTCTTTCATTTGTTGCAAATAGCGTTTACAATGAAAACTATATCACTTTGCCCATGAAACATGTTTGGCAAGAAAATGAAGATTCAAGATTGGTTGAGTATTACTGGAAAAAAAATGACCAGTGGAATCACATAAAAGTAGTTGCCGATAAAACTCAAAGCGAAATCAAAGAAGGAAGTGAAACAGAATTTATCACAGAACATTACTGGGGATATGCAGCTGTGAATGAAAAACGTTCAAATGAATATGAAGTGACACATCCTAAATGGAAACACTTTGAAGTTCATTCACACGATATTCAAATTGATTTTGGAGAGATCTATGGTAATGACTTCAAAGGCTTAAATAACAAAGAACCCGACTCTGTGATGCTAGCAGAAGGTTCTCAGATCACAGTTGAAAGTAAGATTAAGATCAAATGAAAAATCAGTCACTCACAAATCAAGTATTCTCAGAAGGAGCAGAACTGTACGCCAAAAAGTTCATGAATTTTGATGCTTATCATTATTCGTTTGACAAATTTTTGGATTTGATAAACGTAAGTAACCCTTCTATTGTAGATGCTGCATGCGGACCTGGAAACATTTCTAAATACCTACTCTCTAAAAATCAACATCTAGAAATCAATGGGATTGATTTAGCTCCTAAAATGATTGAATTGGCAAAACAACTCAATCCATCTGCAGATTTTGAATTAAGAGGTCTTTTAGATTTTGATCAGAATTATGATGCCATCATTTGTGGATTTGGATTGCCCTATCTTAACAAAGAAGAAGCCATTCAATTCATTAATAAATCAGCAGAACACTTGAACAAAGACGGGGTTTTATACATTTCGACAATGGAAGGTAATTATGAAAAGTCTTCATTTCAAGCTCCCAGTTCGGGTAAAGGACCCTCCTTATTTATTCATTATCATGAAGCATCTTACCTAAAAAAGAACATGATTATCAATGGGTTTGAAATCTTATTCGAAGATCGTAAGGAGTACGTTCATACCAAGGAAAAGACTTTCACCGATTTAATATTGATTGCTCGAAAAATCAATTAATAACGTCTTGAGTGCAGAAATTGAAAATAAATCTGCACCAAATAAAGCGTGTTTTCATGATTCAAATTTGTGTCTTAAGTTTATACTGTGAAAAACATTTTCTACCTATTGATTTTACTTAGCGCATTCTCATGTGAGAACGAGCCCTCTATTGAAACAGAGGAGGCACCAGAGATTGATACACTCAATTTGCTTGACCATCATCTAAATGGCGACTCGGTAATCGCGCACAGAGATACCATTGAATTCTGGAAATGGGGAGATTACAAACCTTGGTGGTATGATGACAATCCTGGAAGAACTACTATGCGTTTCAAAGATTTTAAATTCAGAATTGATGGCAATTTCTCAAAAGAGAGCTGGGATGAAAAAGATGACACCATGCACATCAGTGAAGACGTGGGCTGGTATTTACCCGGAAGATCCATGTGGATTGATGCCGAAAATGACTCAGATAAATTTGAGGTTTATCTTGCCGTAGAACAAAGAATTTGGGAACAATTCGATTACAAATTGTATGATGACCCAAACTTCAGCTGGGAAGATTGGGACGCTCAATCTTACGAAAGAATGGAGAGATCAGAATATTATGCCCTTGAAGATTCTGCCTCAAACTACCGAATTCATGGTGAGTTTACTACATTTTTTCATGACAGATTTCTTGAAGAATACGACTATGACACTTGCAGCAATTTCGTTTCTAGCGAAGGTGGAGGGTCTTACGCCTCTTTCTTAATTAACAACAAACCATGCTGTTGGATGGCAGAATACGGAATTATAAAAATTATTCAAACAAAGTCTGACGGAACAAAATCAGAACACTTCTTTAAAGTATATTACAGCTATGGCTGCTAATTGCCCGTCATCATTACATCTTGGCACGAATTTTATTCATTATCTTTAGAATCGAAAATTTAGAGAATGAAAAAATTACTATTTGTATTGGCTTTAGTGCCTTTAATGAGTTTTGGACAGAAGACTGATGTTAAAAATGTTATCCTAATGGTGGGTGACGGAATGGGCTTATCTCAGCTGTCAAGCATCTACTATTTTAACGATAATAAAGAACCCAACTTTAGCCGATTCAAGAATATTGGATTGATGAATACCTCATCTGCAAAACAAAAAATTACTGACTCTGCTGCCGGAGCAACTGCCTTTGCAACAGGACAAAAATCTTATAACGGAGCGATTAGTGTTGATACCTTAGAGAAAGATTTACAAACGATTATTGAAATAATTCAAGATAAAGGTGTAAAATCAGGCTTAGTAGCCACTTCATCTATCACTCACGCGACTCCTGCATGTTTTTATTCACATGCTGTTTCAAGAAACTTAGCTGAAGATATTGCTAAAGATTTAGTAAAATCAGGAGTTGACTTTTTTGCTGGTGGTGGATTGAAATACTTCAACAAAAGAGCTGATGGCATTGATATGTACCGTGAATTAATAAAGAAAGGGTTTGAACTGGACACTACTTTATTGAATCCGCTTAAGAAATTGAATAAGCAAAAGCGATATGGTTATCTCATGGCAGAAAACGGTTTAAAATCTAAGCTTGAAGGTAGAGACGACTTTTTATTAGATGCGACTGAACTTGCTCTTTCTTATCTTCAAGATTCTGACGAAGGATTCTTTTTAATGGTTGAAGGCTCTCAAATTGATTGGGAAGGTCATGCTCATAACGGAAAAGGAATTATTGAGGAGGTAAAAGATTTTGACAAAGCTGTTGGCGCGGCACTTGACTTTGCTGAAATTGATGGTGAAACATTAGTCATTGTAACAGCCGATCATGAAACTGGTGGATTTGCACTTGCTCCAACTGCAAAAGATAGCAGCTGGCAATACAATGACATTCACCCAACATTTTATAAAGGTGCGGATGATCCTGCAATGTCTTACGCAGCACACACAACTACTTTGATTCCTGTTTTGGCTTACGGACCTGGATCTGAATTATTTCAAGGATTTTACCAAAACAATGACATCTTTCACAAGATAATGCAGGCGACAAATTGGAACATAACTGAAATTCGTCAGAATACGAATCCAGACGCACAACAGCATATTTATAAAGAGAAAAGATAAAAAGTTCAATGCCCAACCTAAAATTTGAAACTGAGCGTTTAAGAATATCTGAAATTAGCCAGGACGACTTAGATGCATTTTTCGATTTACAATCAAACCCTAATGTCTTAAAATATGTTGGCGCCCCTGCTAGCACTTTGGATGATTGTAAAAAGGAAATTCCGCAACTGCAAGCCAACTACACAGATGAAAATGCCATACTATTTGTATGGGCTATTCATGATAAAATTTCAAACGATTTCATAGGAACCTGCGCTTATGTTAAAGAAGAAGGTCATGAAATTGGTTATCGACTAAGGGAAAAATTTTGGGGAAATGGTTATGGGTCTGAACTGACAGTTGGTTTAATTGACTTCGTTTTTGAGAAATATCAAGTGGAGGAAATTTGGGCTGAAGCAGATGTATTAAACTTGGCCTCAGTAAAAATACTTGACAAGCACCTCATCAATCAAGGGAAACGTTGGAACGAAGAAGATAATTGTTGGGACTTTCATTATTTACTTACAAAAGAAGAGCATGAGAAAAGATCAAATTAAAACCTTACCATCTTATTACGAAAAGTATGTAAACCTTGCAGGAGATGGAGACTTTATGAATGAGTTAATGTCAGGTGGATTACAACTCTTTATAGACAATGCCGATAAACTCGAAGCACTAGGTCAAAAAACATATGCCGAAGGCAAATGGACAGTTCAAGAAATGCTTGAGCATTTAATGGATACTGAAAGATTGTTTCAATCGAGATGTCTGCGTTTTGCAAGAGCCGACAAAACAGACTTACCCGGATATGATGAAGATTTGTATGCTAATAACGCGCGTTCAAATGATATCCCTTTAAGAAAGTTGCTCTCAGATTATAGATTATTGAGATCGTCATCAATTGCTATGTTCTCTAACTTTAATGAAGAAGAACTGCAAAGAACAGGAACTGCAAATGGCCAAGAAATATCGGTACTAGCAATGGCTTTTATTATGATTGGCCATCCTATTCATCACTTCAATGTTTTAGAAGAACGTTATTTCGGTTTGATTTAGTTACCTTTTTCAAAAAGGAGACATTCATAAACATGAAAGCACTACTAATTATTGGCACCATTCTGCTAACTAGTTTTACTCCAAATCCAAATGACTTTTTTGTTGGGAAATGGGTTTTCTCTGAATTCAGACCATTTAATGATAAATATAAAGTGATTGATGAGAAAGCAAAAGACTATAATTCAGAGTTTGTATTTTATAAAGACGGTAGATTCACCCAAACTATTAATGGCGAATCAGTGAATGGCAAATACGCTTTAAAGAAGCCAAATAAAATTGAGTTTGTTGACAAAGATGGAAACTGGACTGTGAGATGGCCTAAAAATACCGAAGACCCTTACCCTAGAACCGAAGCTATAGATTTTCCTTATCCAGTGGTCATGATGGTAAGTGATGAAGAAGGGAACGAATTCTTAATGGAAATTGATTGTCTTTACAAAAAGGTAGATTAATCTACAATCAACTCACCAAAGCCCTCAGTGAAATAAGTTTCAAGTCGATCTTTCTTATTCGTGAAAATGAGATATGCTTCAAGACCTAAATGTCTGTTATCATTCACAAATTTTATTCCTTCGTCTGGTCCCATCACCATTAAAGCCGTAGCATAAGCATCTGCCATTGCGCAATCTGGAGCAACAACAGTAGCACTCAATAAAGTATGCTTAACAGGGTATCCAGTTTTTGGATTTAAGGTGTGAGAATATTTAAGGCCGTCTTTTTCATAGAACTTTCTATAAGAACCTGAAGTTGCAATTGATTGATTCTCTAATTGAACAATTTCTTGTAACACTCTATCAGAAGCGTCTGATCCTTCAATTGGCTTGTCAATTCCTATGCGCCAAAACTCTTTCTCTGAATTTTTACCTGCCACTCTAATTTCACCTCCAATTTCAATAAAGTAATTCTTCGCACCTTTTGAACTAATCAATTCAGCCAATACATCAACAGCTTGACCTTGTGCTATGGCATTAAAATCAAGCTTTGCATTAGGTGTGTTTTTATCAATAGTAGATGCTGGAATTGTATCACTAAATCCATCTCTTTCCATGATCAATTGATGAAAATTGAAATGATATCCATTTGTAAAAGATGTTAATGCTCTCAAAGAATCAACTGCTATAGAATCTGGCACATTTTCAATGTCTTTAAAGAATCCCCAACCCGCTACCAATGGATAGACTGTTGGATCAAAAAGTCCGTTCGTCTCTTTGTAAACGATCTGAGACATTTGGTAGCAATCATTGAAAAATCCATTCTTATCATCATAATTAAATTCACCTGCGGCTGCGTCATTTAACTTACTCACAATTGAATTTGGGATGTAAGTAGAAAGCGCCAAATCAAATTCATGCAAAACTGAATCAACCTCTTTTGAAGTCAATTCAATAGGGTCGTTAACTATAATTGAATAGGTAGTTCCTTGTGTGTTCCCAAACAATTCAATTCGTTCAGACGCATTATCTTCTTTGTCGATATTATTTTCAGGAGAAGAACCTCCACAAGAAAAAAGAAATAAGAAAAGAGGGATTAAGGGGTAATGTTTCATTTAGGTATTAATTTCTACCAACCTGTGCAGAACTTGTTTCATTATTCCACTGGTATTCAGTAATTGGTTGTCCATTACGTGTATAAGATTCGTGCCCGTATCTTGAAGATACTTTTTCATACACTTTTCCAGAACCATTATTAACAACAATTCTTCTTACCACATATGACTTTAAAACACCTTGTGAATCATTAATTGCAAAACTCTCTTCAGTAACACCTTGAGGGAATTTTTTACCCAACTCATTTTCAAGCTCAGGCGTGATTTTAGTAATATCAATTTCTTTCAAGCTTTCAGCATAGTCTTGACTTTCGTTCAATGATGCTTCATTTTGAATTTCATCATCTTTCAAATGATCGATATGATCTTCCATCATGTCGGCTTGGTTATCTTCATTCACAACTTGCTTGTCATAACCTTCTTTGTCTTTAGCTGTTTTATCATCTAACATCTCCTCAGCATAATCTTTCATATCCATGCCTTTGTCAATGTTATCATCAGCTAATTCATTGTCTTTTTTATTGATTTCATCTTGAATATCAATCACCACTTCTTCGTATCCTTCTCTCTTCTCATTACGGCCTCTATTCTCTTCAGAAATAAGAATTTCAATGTCTTCAATATCAACATCTGCACTCATTACAATATCAGTTTGATCTTGTCCGTTCTTCACATTAATTGTTGCAAACTCATCTTCTTTCTCAACTACAAAGATCTCCATGTCTTGACGAGGAATATCATTACCCATTTTGTTATCAAGGATGTCTTGACGTAAATCTTCAGCATTGTTAAGAGTTGTCATATTATTGTTTAGCTGCGTATTAGAATCATCCTTTTCTCTATCAGCATAAGAAATATTAATCTCTTCAATAACTGTTAGGCTCTCTACTCTATCCACATCATCATCTAATTGGTTAGCTGCGATATCATCTCTCAATAATTCTGACTCAACTCTCGTATTCATCACCTCATCTTCTTGATCCCAAGAGTTCTCATTTTTCATATTGATGTTATCAATATTCTGATTCTCTGTCAAAATCAAGACTTCTTGACGAGCGTCATCATTGTGTGGGTCATGAGTCACATGAGACTCAACAACTCTTTCAATATTTACCTTGTCTTGCTGAATGATATTCTCTTGGCCATCAACCTCAGTTTTGTTTTTATCAACTATTTCTAATTTGATTTTCTCAACATCCAACAGGTACTCTTCTCTAGGCTTATCATTATCAAAAGTGTTTTCTGCAATCTCTACAGTCATTGCCTCAATTCTCTTGTTTTGATATTGAATGTCATTTTCTTGACCATCTATGTCATCAACTTTACGCTCTGATAAATCATCTCTCCACTGAACGACACTTTCTCTTGAATTAGCTCGTCCTTCATCACCTTTACCAGCCATATCAATTAGATCTTCTTCTAATTTTATTGCTTCTTGTCTAGTAATAAAACCTTCGTTATATCCGTCTTGTGTCCACTCTTTATTAGCCGCTTCTGCTTCTTCTCTTTGGCTGAATGCTGCTTCGTATTCGTTAAATCTATTTTGCTCTTCAGCCTCTCTCAACATAGCTTCTATGTCAATAGGTTTTTCATTTACTGCAGGTCCATAATCTTTTAATGGTCCCGAATCAGCTGTTAACTTTTTAGGTGGATTCAAAATTCTATCAATCTCTTTCAATTGATCTTTAGGATATTTATCAGACGGTTTTAATTTCACCGCTCTTTTGTACAAGTTCTTCGCCTTATCATATGTTGCCGCATTGAAATACTCGTCAGCCTTCTTAATCAACTTATCGTACTGCTTGTTGATTCCAGAACTATCAACCTTCATCTTCTCACGGCATTTATCAACTTGATCAGTTGGATATTGCTCTTTGAAAATATCTAAGGCTTTCATATAAATAGGAAGTGCCTTCTCAAATTTACCCTGTTCAAATTGCGTATCTGCATCCTGAATCAATTTATTAAACCTGTCTCTTTTCTCTTTCTCACCTGCCATGTCAGCTAACAACTGATTGATCTCATCAATTTTATTTTGAGGAAGAGGATCAGAAGGCTTCATGCCTTTTGCACGCTCGTAAAGTTCAATGGCCTTATCATAATTCTCTTCGTCAAATTTCTTTTGCGCTACCGTCAATATTTTTTGATACTGTCTCTCAATTTCATCACCTGCTTGATCTTGCATTTTGTCATTACATGCTGTAATTTGATCTTTAGGATACTGTTCAGAGCCTTTAATGTCTAAAGCTTCTTCGTAAGCAGTTTTCGCTTCTTCATAGCTTTCTGACTTGAATAATCCATCAGCTTTATCGATAGCTGCTTGATACTTTTGTTCTAAGTCGGCATTAGCATCAGCTTGACTTTTTATATCATTTATCTCTTGAATTCTTTGCTTCACATGAGTATCATCTGGCTTCATGGTAAGCGCTTCTTTATAGTCACCTAAGGCTCCATCATAATCTTTTGAGCTAAACTCACCATCAGCTTTTGCTACTAAATCTTTAAACCTCTTCTCAAAAGCCTCTTTATCAGCTAACTCAGCTTCTTTGGCAGCCTTAATTGCATTTATTTCATCAATTTTCGTTTGCGGAAGAGGGTCAGAGGGCTTCATACCTTGTGCACGTTTGTATAACTCAATAGCCTTGTCATAATCCTCGGCATCCATCTTAGTTTGAGCTACACTTAAGATTTTCTGATATTGTTTCTCAACTTCGTTTTGAGATTCTTCTTGCATTTTCTTCTCAATCTCAACTAACTGATCTTTTGGATACTGTTCATCATCCTTAATATCAATCGCATCTGCGTATAATGTTTTAGCTGATTCCCAATTAGAACTATTGAATGCGTCATCAGCCTCTTTCAACTTTGCTCTATACTTTCCTAATAGCTCATTGTTTTCGCTCTCAGCCTTAACCAATGCCTCAATATCTAATATCTTTTTCGATACAGAAGGATCTGGCTTTACCTTAATGGCAGCTCTGTATTTGTTTAAAGCCGCATCATAATCTTTCTTTCCAAAAGCATCATCACCAGCAGCTATAAGATCATTAAATTCTTTTTCTTTAGCATCAGCATCTGCCAATTCAGCTAGCTTCGCCTTTGCCTTATCAATTCCATTCTTAGCATCAGTTTCTTCTTTAATAGCAAAGGCGTCTTGATATTTTGAAAGTGCCTCTTCATATTTTTGAGTAGAAAATGCTTCATCTGCCGCTTTCATTGCAGCATCATACTTTTGTTGTTGCTCTTCAGCATTTTGGTTAGCTGCAATTAATTCATCAATCTCCTTAATTTTTGCTTTAATCCCTGCATCATCTTTAATGTCTAAGGCTTTTTGATAGTTCTTTTTTGCATCAGTGTATTCTTTCGCATCAAAATCTTTTTCAGCCTGAGCAACTAAATCATTGAACTCTTGTTCAGCTGCAGCCGCATCTTGTTGCTCCTTGATCAATTTATTCAACTCATCAATTTTGGCTTGTGCCGCAGTATCACCAGCTTTGACTCCTAATGCTTTCTTAAATTGTTCTAAGGCGCTTGATAAATCATCCGCATCTTGATCTTGTTGACCGTTATCCATGAACTTTTTGTACTCAGCTTCTTTAGCATTCGCAGCTTCTAAATCAGCCATGATTTTTTCAATCTCTTTAATCTTCTCTGTTGGTTCAGATTCTCCCGGCTTCTCATTTAATGCCTCTTTGTACTTGGCGATAGCGTCTTCATACTTCTCACCATCTTTCAAAGATTTGGCATCTGCCATTAATTTATTGTATGCTTCATCTTTAGCAGCATTTGCTGCTTCATCAGCTAAATTCTTTTTGGCAACTGTTATTTGATCTGTTGGATGTTTTTCTCCTGCCTTTAATTTCAACGCTTCATTGTATGTATCAATCGATTCTTGCCATTTGCCTTCACCAAAAGCAACATCTGCTTCGTCTACAAGTTTCTTATACTGCTCTTCTAATCTCTTCAAAGCATCTTCTTCATCTTTTGCTTTTTTCAAAATACCATCAATCTCAGAAATTCTTGCCGCCGGATGTGATTCACCTGGTTTAAGAGCTAGCGCCTCTTCGTATTTTGACTTAGATTCTTCATAAGATTTTGCTTCAAAACCTTTATCTGCTGCAGTAATTAAAGCATTATACTTTTCTTCTAGTTCTTTTGCAGCTGCATCAGCATTTTCTTTTTCAGCCTTTTTCTTCTTAGCATCTTCTAATTTGGACTTGACTCCAGCATCTTCTTTTATTGCTAGAGCTGATTCATAGTTAGAAATTGCATCATCATAACTTTCGGTACCTACCGCCTTGTCACCATCAGAAACGAATTTGTTGAATTTTTCTTCTTGAGCTTTTTGATCAGCCAATAATTTTTCAATTTCTGTAATTCGATCTTTAGGAAGTTTTTCTGCTGGTTTAAGATCAGACGCCTCTTTATAAGTTGCTAAAGCAGCTTCATAACTTTTTGATGAATACTCATCTTTTGCCTTAGTCATTAACTCTTGAAACTTCTTTTCCAATTCTGCTCCAGCCTGAGCGTCATCAAATGCCTTTTGAGCATCATCACGTTTCTTTTTTACTTCAGCATCATCAAATATTCCTAAAGCACTGTCGTAATTTTGTATTGCCTTTTCGTAATCTTCTTTTGAAACACCAGTATCACCAGCTTTTACAAAGGCGTCAAAATCTGCTTTCTTTTTGGCATCCTCTTCAGCTTTTTCAGCCATTTCTTCCTTAAGCTTCTGGATTTTCTTTTGCATGTCCTTGGTATACCCTTGATCCCAAACTGTTTGACCTGCTTCGTTCAATTCAAACTTAATCATTGGAGTAGTCTTCAACCACTCAAAATCTACACCATCCACCTCTTTGAATAAAGAAGTCTGCATAGGAAATGGCGTAAAGGGCGGTAAATCTTCAATGTAATCGTAGTGACTGTCAAATGTTGCCACCTTCGGAACATATCCTGGCTTCTTGATTACGACCTTATATTTCGGTCCTACAGGTAAATCTATTGTCGGAACTCTACCATTAGACGCGGAGTTTTTCGTGATAAATAACTTTCCGTCTTTGTAAACTTCAACAATAGAGCCCGCTAATTTTTTACCACTGTCGTCATCTTTCGTAGATACGTTCAATGAAATAACCGGATCTTGCGAAAACGCAAAACCGCCACTAATCAGTAATATGAGTACTATTATTAACCTCATTATTCTATTATACACCTAATTGCTCAAAAGGTTCATTTAACATTTAAATGTTTGCAAAAATCAGCTACATCTCAATGATTCTGCCCTTTCAAAACTTAATTTTATAGGCTGTACGTAATCCACAAATATCTCAAAAAAAACTGAGTATTGCACGCTTTTTAGCTATGATCAACTTTCAAAATTTAAGTTTCTGGGAAAAAGAATCCTTCATAAACCATACCGATTACGTAATAGTCGGTTCAGGAATTGTTGGCCTTTCTACCGCAATCTACCTTAAACAACGGGAAAAAGGCAAAAAGGTAACAGTTTTAGAAAGAGGTTTTTTACCCACCGGCGCTTCTACTAAAAATGCAGGTTTTTCTTGTATTGGGAGTCCATCTGAATTATTAGATGACCTCAAAAAGAATTCAAGAGAAGAAGTTTACGCCACAGTTCATAAAAGATGGGAAGGATTATTAAACTTAAATCAACTCTTAGGAACTGAGAATATTGGCTATAAAAGCCTTGGTTCTCACGAATTATTTCAAGATTCTGACCTCGAAGTTTTCGAGTATTGCATGAACAACATTAAAGAACTTAACCAGGATTTAAAAGAAATCACAGGTAAGCCTCAAGTTTTCTCTGAAGCAAATCACATTTGCAAATCTTATGGTTTTGAAGGTTTTAACAAGGCAATTTCTCATGCAGCTGAAGGTCAAATTGACACTGGTAAAATGATGAAGTCATTATTAAAGAAGGCACTTGAAATGGATATTCAAATCTTGAACGGAATAGAGGTGTTAGAAATAAATGGCAAAGAATTGAATACAAATCATGGAAAAATGAAATTTGAAAAACTCGCAGTTTGCACGAATGGGTTTTCTAAAAAAATATTCCCTGAATTTGATGTTGAGCCTGCGAGGGCTCAAGTCATTGTAACGAGCGAAATTCCTGACCTCAAAATGAAAGGTATATTTCATTTTGATGAAGGCTTTTATTATTTCAGAAATGTAGGAAATAGAATCTTATGTGGTGGAGGCCGAAATTTAGACTTTGACAGAGAAAGAACCACAACAATGGAGAATACAGAGAAGATTACCTCACATCTAGAACATCTTCTTAGAACTAAAATAGCGCCTTACTCAAACTTAACAATTGAACATAAGTGGGCAGGAACAATGGGAGTGGGAAAAACCAAAACACCTATCCTTAAAAAGGTAAACAACAATGTTTATTGCGGAATTAGGCTCGGAGGAATGGGAGTAGCAATAGGAAGTGTTGTTGGAAAAGATTTAGCACAATTAATGATTGAAAATTAATGACGTATTCAAAAAAAATAACCGAAACTTCTTCAGATTATGACAATTTGGAAGACATGTCTGTCAAAGAATTGTTAGAGAACATTAACCGTGAAGACCATAAAGTAGCTGCAGCTGTAGAAAAATGCATTTCACAAATTGAAGACTTTGTTGAGAAGGCATTGGACAGAATGGAAATGGGAGGTCGTCTTTTTTACTTAGGTGCTGGAACATCTGGCAGATTAGGAGTCGTAGACGCATCTGAATGCCCACCAACCTTTGGAGTAGATCATGGCGTGGTAATCGGTTTAATAGCTGGAGGAGATTCTGCCATGAGAAAAGCAGTCGAGTTTGCTGAAGATGATACTGAACAAGGCTGGAAAGACTTGAAAGATCATAACATCACTGATTTAGACTCGGTGGTTGGTATTGCCGCATCAGGCTCTACACCTTATGTTATTGGGGCAATCCAGCATTGTAATATTAACGGAATTTTGACGGCATGTATCACTTGCAATCCTGAAAGTGATTTGGCGGCAGCAGCAACTCATCCGATAACACCAATAGTAGGACCTGAATTTGTGACAGGAAGTACAAGAATGAAATCAGGAACTGCCCAAAAGTTAATACTTAACATGATTTCAACATCAATCATGATTGGATTAGGCAAAGTGAAAGGGAACAAAATGGTTGACATGCAATTGAGTAACAATAAATTAGTTGATCGCGGAACCAAAATGGTCATGAATGAGACTGGTTTAGAGTATGATGAAGCAAAGTCGTTATTACTAGAACATGGCTCGGTTCGAAAAGCTGCTGACGCACACAAACAGAGATAATTTAACAGAGTAAAATTCTTTTGTTATCATTCAATAAATCGTCTTTCTAAATAATTAGAACGCTACCTTTGCAGCCTCAGAAACAATCAATGGAATATATCAGTGTATTTGACATGTTAAAGATAGGTGTTGGGCCCTCAAGCTCTCACACTCTAGGACCATGGCGTGCTGCGGAAAAATGGTTGACCAATCTGGATGAGAAAAAAATTGAATTCATTTCAAAAGTTCAAGTCGATTTATTTGGATCACTATCCCTAACAGGAAAAGGACACGCCACTGACACTGCAGTAATTTTAGGGCTAAGTGGTTTAGATCCTGAAAAAATGGAAGTAACAGATATTCCCCAAATAATTAATGAGGTTAATTCTGATTTGACAATAAAACTAAAAGGCCAACATTTGACACCTTTTAATCCTGAGACGGATTTAATCTTTAATTCTGACTTCTTACCTTTTCATCCGAACGGAATCAGGTTCACAGCAACTCATATAGATGGAAGTCAAAACATTGAGACCTATTATTCAATTGGTGGTGGATTCATTATTCAAGAAAAACATCAAGAAGAGGCAGTTGAAATACAGAATGCAGGCACCTATCCTTTTCCAATTTCTCAAGCAAAACAGTTAACTAACTATTGCTTCACTTCGGGTAAATCCATCTCAGAAATTGTTTTTGAAAACGAAAAAGTCCTAAGATCAGAGAATGAAATTCACGAACAACTTCATAACATTTGGGATACAATGCTTGAGTGCATGTACATAGGATGTCATACCGAAGGCCATTTGCCAGGTGGATTAAATGTTAAAAGAAGAGCATTTGATTCTCATGCGAAGTTAATTCCTGAAAAAACTTATTCTAATCCACAAGAATGGCTTCAAACGATAAGAAGTACCGAAGTTAAGTTCAGACAGATTTTAAAATGGGTAAGTTGTTATGCATTGGCAGTAAATGAGGTAAACGCCTCTTTAGGACGAGTTGTAACTGCTCCAACGAATGGTTCTGCAGGTGTTATTCCAGCAGTTCTGATGTACTATCTCACTATCGAGAATCATGACGCCGGAATCAAGGAAATCAAGCAATTTTTATTAGTAGCTGGTGAAATTGGCAGCATCTTTAAAAAAGGAGCAACTATATCAGCTGCTATGGGCGGATGCCAAGCTGAAATTGGTGTTTCATCCGCAATGGCTGCTGGTGCTTTGACCGAATTATTGGGCGGAAATCACGAGCAAGTTTTAATGGCGGCAGAAATCGCAATGGAACATCATCTTGGAATGACATGTGACCCAATTGGTGGTCTTGTTCAAATCCCTTGCATAGAAAGAAATTCAATGGGTGCGATAAAAGCTATAAATGCGGCAGAGTTGGCGCTTGAATCAGATCCGAAAAACGCAAAAGTACCTCTTGACGAAGTCATCAATACTATGTGGGAAACCGCAAAGGACATGAATTTGAAATACAAAGAAACTTCTCAAGGTGGACTTGCCGTTAAGGTGAGTCTTGCTGATTGCTAATTCTTGGCATAAAAATAGCTGCTTCAAAACTACTTAAGAACAATCTTATTACATTGATGATATGAAATGGATTTCATTTGGATTAATTGCGCTATTATTTAGCTGTACTGCTAACCCTACAGAAAATGGATCAATCTCAGCAGATGATGATTCTTTAGAGTCAAATATTGAGGTCGATTCTCAATATGCCGAGAATTGTATTTTGATTGACACCATTATTGAGTTGGAAGAAGTTGAAGACATTCCTGAAATCGCCATAGAAGACATCAAAGAAGACAAACGAATAAGTGAAGTTGGAAGAATTGATGACTCATTTTACCCAAATGGAAGTTTTGGTGATCAAGAAGAAATTCCTTGGACCCCTTTGGACCACAAGATTTGGGACGAATTACTAAAAAGACACGTTTCTTCTTCTGGACGAGTTGACTACAGAGGCTTTAAAGGTGACTCAAGATTTAACAAGTATCTCATTTATTTGGCTGCAAATCATCCAAACTCAGAATGGAACACAAATGAAACTATGGCTTACTGGATCAATGCTTACAATGCATTCACCATCAAAACTATCATTGATAACTACCCGGTAAAAAGTATCATGAATATTGACAAAGCCTGGGATAAAAAGAACATTAATTTGGGCACAAAAACCTATAGCTTGAGTCAAATTGAAAATGACATTTTAAGAAAAATGGGAGACGCGAGAATTCATTTTGCTATTAATTGTGCATCTGAATCTTGCCCAAAACTTCTCAACAAGGCATTCAACAATGATAACCTTCAAAGGTATTTGAAGCAAACAACCACTGATTTTTTAAATGATGAATCAAAAAACAACTTCAAGTCAAATCCAATAAAGATTTCTAAAATATTTGAATGGTACAAAGAGGACTTCTCAAAAGGTGATATTATCAGCTATATAAACAAACATAGCACGCTAAATTTACCCTCTGATTCTAAGATCGAATATTTAGAATATGACTGGTCATTGAACGACTAATTTTGATTTGTTAAAAAGTTCAATATCAAGTCATTCAAATCTATCTTCAAGCCAATAAAAACAAGGCTTAAGAACCTTAACATTTTTTAACAGCAGTTTCTATTTAATAGGCGTACACTAAACTAAATTTGTTAGTTAAACCAACGCTATCCTTTGGATAGCACAAAACAAAGCGCTAAAAATGGAAGAATTATCTACCGAAAACACGCCTAACCAAGCGGCTCCGAGTATTGAGCAACTGAACGCTAAAATTGAAGCAGGAAGCGGATTTTTAGATAAAATGAATGCTGAAATAAGCAAAGTAATCATTGGTCAACAATACATGATTGACCGACTAATGATTGGGCTCTTGGCAAATGGTCACGTTCTACTAGAAGGTGTGCCTGGATTAGCAAAAACGCTAGCGATAAAAACTCTGTCAGATACTATTGGCGGAAATTTCAATAGAATTCAATTCACACCTGACTTGTTACCTGCAGATATTGTGGGTACAATGATTTACAACCAAAAGAAGGAAGATTTCTCGGTAAAACAGGGACCAATTTTCGCAAACTTCATATTGGCAGATGAGATCAATAGAGCTCCTGCCAAGGTACAATCTGCCTTACTTGAAGCTATGCAAGAACGTCAGGTGACTTTGGGAGAAACTACCTATCCCCTACCAAAACCATTCTTAGTACTTGCTACTCAGAATCCTGTTGAGCAAGAAGGAACTTATCCTTTACCAGAGGCACAAGTTGATAGATTTATGCTTAAAGTATTCTTAGATTATCCTTCAAAAGAAGAAGAAAAATTAATTGTAAGACATAACATTTCACCAAAAGGTTTTCCAAAACCAAATGCGGTGGTTTCAGTTGAGGAAATTCTGACAGCAAAAGAATTAGTGAAAGAAGTTTACTTGGATGAAAAAATTGAGCAGTACATAGTTGATTTGGTTTATGCAACTAGAAAACCTGCTGATTATGGAATGAGTGATTTAGTGCCACTCATAGGATTCGGAGCTTCTCCGAGAGCATCAATCAACATGGCTTTGGCTGCAAAAGCATATGCATTCATTAACAGAAGAGGATTTGTAATCCCTGAAGACGTAAGAGCAGTTTGCCCAGACGTTTTAAGACACAGAATAGGATTGACATATGAAGCCGAAGCAGAAGATGTAACACAAGCTGATTTAGTAAATAAAATAATGGATTTTGTAGAAGTACCTTAATGAAAGGCATTTTTTACATATCGTTTATTGCAGCCTTGCTAGCAGCAACATCATGCACTTCTCAAAATGAAAACATTGAGGTGCCGGGAGACTCTATTGTCGATTCAATCAATCCGACTGCAGGTCAAATTTATGTGAATGAATACGGCAAGGTTGAGTTAGTTCAAGTAAATGACACCCTTTGGCAAACCATCTTTACAAATAAGGACGGCTATGAGTTTGATACAACAATGGCATCCGACCAAAGAAGAAGTTATCTCAAGTTTCGAGATAGCAATGCTGTCTTTTTGCCTTACAGTTGGGGAGGTGTAGATTTCACTGAGAGCGAATTATGGGTCACTGAACATTCTAGCTATGGCAAATTAGGTTCTGAAGCCAAGATGTTTGAAATGTATGAACGTCCTTTTTACAGAACAGGGAAAAAAATAAGCATTCAAGCAAGTGTTCATCATGAAAAAGATGGCCCAAAAGTGAATGGAATGTATGTTTCCAATGATTCGAAAATCGAAGACGGTTTCTACAATGTGACTGGAATCATAAAAAAAGAAAAATACCCGACAGCTTATTATTCAACTGACGAATCACCTCAAGGTAAACTTCGAGATGACACAACTAAAATATTTTATCGATTGATATTGGAAAACGCAACATTTGAAAAACCAGAAGGAACCATATACGGAGGATCAAAAGTGAATTCTGGCAACCAAGCAGCATTCGCTTGGAAATTAGCCGATTCGCAAGCTTTTTATGTGCATGGAGAAACTGCTTGGCCTGATAACGAAGTTGGTGAACCAATATTGATTGAAGCTTACCTTCATCATGCGCCTCATGGTGGATCAATACTTCAAAATTGGGAGATTTTTGGTCAAGGAGAAGAAAAAGAGATCAAAGAAAAAACCACAAACATTGACGGAATAGGCGGAATCACAATACAAAACAGTCTGTTCATCCCATTTGAACTAGATGGTCATTCGGCCTGGCCTGAAAACGAAATTGACAAAGAAATCACTGTCAAAGGAAAAGTTTTCTTTGATGGTACAAAGGCAATAATTAAAGATTATAAGGTTTTAAACTGATGGATACTAAAGAGCTCATAAAGAAAGTTCGAAAGATCGAGATTAAGACCAAAGGTCTTTCAAATCAGATTTTTTCTGGTGAGTATCACTCTGCCTTTAAGGGCCGAGGAATGGCATTTTCTGAAGTTAGAGATTACGCAATTGGTGATGAGATTAGAACGATTGACTGGAATGTAACAGCCCGTTTTAATGAGCCGTTCGTAAAGGTTTTTGAAGAAGAAAGAGAGCTGACAGTGATGTTGTTGGTAGATGTTTCAGCATCTGAAATGTTCGGAACTAGAAATCAAATCAAGAGAGAAACTATTACTGAATTATGTGCCGTACTTGCCTTTTCGGCTGTTTCAAACAATGATAGAATTGGTTTAATCATGTTCTCAGAAGAGATTGAGATGTTTATTCCACCTAAAAAAGGAAAATCTCACATACTAAGAATCATCAGAGAGTTAATCAATTATGAACCTAAGAAAACAGGAACTGACATTGGTGAAGCACTGAAGTATTTTACCAAAATGGTGAAAAAGAAAAGTATAGCTTTTGTTCTTTCTGATTTTGTAGCAGAAGATTTCTCTGATGCATTTAAAATTGCCTCACGAAAACATGATGTTGTTGCATTGAAAGTTAAAGATAAGGCCGAGTTCGATATTCCGAATATCGGAATAGCTCAATTCAAAGATTTAGAAACCGGAAAATCTAAATGGGTAAATACCTCATTGAAATCTGTGCGAACGAAATATAAAAAGGCGGCAGAAGATAGAGAAGAAGAAATAAGACAACTTTTTAGAAGAACTAAAACAGACTATGCCGAAATCTGGACAGATGAGGAGTATATAAAACCATTAATGAATCTATTTAAAAATAGGTAGTGAAGTTCTTGTTTTACATATCGACCCTCTTAACTGCAATCTCTACTTTTTCTCAGGAAGCAAAATTGGAGTTTGGCTTTGATGAAATTAGAATTGGTGAACAAATTCCAATGACATTGAGTTTGACCTATGCAAATCCAAATGGAGATAAACTTGTGGGTTGGCCAAAGTTTAATGATGATTTTACCGAGGAGATTGAAATCATTGATCGTACTGTAGACTTTGATGAAATTATTGACAGCACTAATGGCATTTATTTAAAAAAACAAGAATTTCAGATCACTTCTTTTGCTCCGGGTTTACACAAAATCTTACCCATTCCTATAGAAGTGAATGACTCTGTTTTCTATACGACAAATACTTATTTAAGAGTGAACTCAGTAGAGATTGATACTTCTAAAAGTATTGTAGACATTAAGCCCAACTATGCAGTTGATTATTCTTTTGGTGAAAAAGTTGAAGACTGGTTCAGATCATACTGGCGTTGGTTGGCAGGAATCGGAGTAGCAATTGCAGCTTTCTTTATTTACCGACTTTGGAAAAACAGAAAACCTCAAGAAGAAGAAGTTCCTTATGTCCCGACAATTCCGGCGCATATTACAGCATTAAAATCTTTGAAAGAACTAGAGCGGGAAGAAGCCTGGCAATCGTCCGAACAAAAAGAATACTACACTGACCTCACTTATACCGTGAGACTTTATTTAGAGCAAAGATTTGGGATAAAAGCCGTAGAACAAACTACTCGTGAAATCATTACTGAATTGCGCTATGCTGACATATCTGAAGAAGATAAGTTGCACTTGAGAAAACTGCTGAGCCAAGCCGATATGATCAAGTTTGCAAAAATGAAAGCTGATTCAAATACGGGGAAAGCATCCCTTTATAAATCAATTGACTTTGTTGAAAAAACAAAGAAGATTGAAGAAACAGAAGGAGACGAAGAAGATGCGTAAATGGATGAGTGAAATATCGCCTTTTGAATTTGATTTTGTGAGAGCAGAAGCTTTTTGGCTATTCTTATTGATTCCGTGCATTATTGTTTGGTTTTGGTATAGAAACAGAGGTGGCTTTAAGCACATTAACTTACCCTCAACGAAGAATTTCGGTAAAGAGAAGTTTAGCTGGATTAAGGTGTTGAGAATAACAAATTTCGTGATTTTCTTAATCGGAATCTCTTATCTAATCTTAGCATTGGCAAGACCTCACGCACCTCAAGATATTGATGAATTCAACAAGAAAAACATAGAAGGAATTGATGTGGTTTTATCGATAGATGTATCAGGTTCAATGCTGGCCCAAGACATCAAACCCACAAGGTTGGATGCTGCAAAATTGGTTGCTGAAGATTTCATTAAAGAGCGTCCGACAGATAGAATCGGTTTGGTGGTTTATGAAGGTGAGGCATATACAGCATCTCCCTTAACTACGGGTCACGAGATTTTACTCAAAAAATTGAAGGATATTCAAACAGGAATGGTGACAGGTGGAACCGCCATTGGTTTAGGTCTTATCACTGCGGTCAACAGATTAATTGAAAGTGACGCTAAAAGTAAGGTGGTGATTCTGATGACTGACGGAATGAATAATTCAGGAGATATTATGCCAATTGATGCCGCCCAAATCGCAAAAGAAATGGGAGTGACAGTTTACACCATAGGAATGGGGAAAGAAGGTGGTAATCAAGGAGGCGGAATTTTCAGTTTTGCTCAAAATCAAGAAACTCAAATTGACGAAGAATTACTGACAGACATCTCAAACATGACTGGTGGTAAATATTATAGAGCACAATCAAAAACTGAATTAGAGAATATTTATGACGAAATAGACCAATTAGAAAAATCTAAAGTCAAGGTGCTTGATTTTAAAATTTCTCCTCCCGAAAAATATTATGGTTTTTTAATGATGGCACTTATGTGTTTCATTGCATATAAACTGATTGAAAACACCCTTTTAAAAAGTATTCCTTAATGTCGGATAACTCATTTAAATATCAAATTAAGGAGTTGGCCATTGCAATAATTGTTTGGGAAGTCATCTTTTGGGGAGTATTCTTTAGTGCCTATTTCTATCTTCAAAATCTTGAAAACTTCAGGTTCGAAAATGAACACATGCTTTGGGGTCTCTGCCTAATTCCATTAGTTGTGCTGGGCTACTTCGTAGTTTGGAAATGGAAAAATAAATCATTGCGAATATTAGCCAACGAGAAATTATTGAAGTACATAACCGACCCTGTTTCTACCGTAAAATCATTTTTTAAATTCTTCTTTTATCGCAATGCTTTGGCATTCATGATTTTCGCAATGGCCAATCCACAATACGGAAAAGGCAATAGTAGTATGGTTGCCGAGGGAATAGAGATTATGATTGCTTTAGACATTTCTAACTCAATGAGAGCATTAGATTTGGATCCGACCAGAGATAGACTGATGGTTGCGAAAATGTCAATAGATCGCCTTTTAGGCTCTTTACATGGAGACAAAGTTGGTATTGTTGTATTCGCAGGAGACGCCCATCTGCATATCCCAATTTCAGGAGACTATCGGGCACTCAGGATGTTTATGTCATCTATAAGACCTGAGATGATGACCAACCAAGGAACCGATATAGCAACAGCCATAGACAAGTGCATCCAATCATTTGATATGGAAAACGGAATCAACAAGGCTATCATTGTCATTTCGGATGGAGAGAGCCATGAAGGTGGAGCTGAAGAAATGGCCAAGGCAGCTTATGACAATAAAATAATTGTAAGCACAGTTGGAATGGGAACAGACAAGGAAACTACCATCCCAGAAGTAAAAGACGGCAAAATTGTAGGCCTCAAAAAAGATAAAAATGGAAACACTGTTTACACCAAAATAAATGAGGAAATGTTATTTCAAATTGCACAAGCAGGAGGAGGAAGGTATACGAAAGCCGAAGGAAACTATGTCAACCTTGAAGGCTTATTGCAAAGTATAAAAGACATTGAAAAAACTGAGATGGAAACGAATCTTTATACTGATTATGATGATCAGTATCACTGGTTTTTAGGATTAGGTTTAATGATGATTTTAGCCGAATTTTTATTCACTGAAAAACGCTCAACCGTTTTGGATAAACTACAAGAATATGAAGCATAGCATATTAACCATATTAATGATTTTGTCAGGATTCTCGTTCGCTCAGGATATGACAAAAAAGAACATGTATTATGGAAACATGGCCTTTAATGAAGGAGAGTTTGAAGATGCACTCAAGTATTTTGGGAATGCAGTAAGCTATTCTCCACTTGACTTTAAAGCAAATTTTAATCTAGCTAATGCGAAGTATAGAACTGAAGATTACGAAGGGGCGATTGAAGGCTACGAGAAGATTGTGAATCTTGGACCAACTTCATTAGACAAATCAAAAGCTTATCACAATATGGGTAATGCCTTTATGATGAGTCAAAAACTGGATGATGCCATTGAAGCTTATAAAGGTGGACTAAGATTGAATCCTTCAGATGAAGAGTTACGCTACAACTTAGCTTACGCATTGCAACTGAAACGTGAACAAGAAGATCAAGACAGAAGTAATGAAAACTCTGAAGGAGGAGATGGAGAAAATGGAAATCCGTCAGATGATGAAAACAATGGAGATTCTGAAGATCAAAATGATGGCAACCAAGATGATCAAAACAATGATTCTCAAAACGAACCTAATCAAGACGAGCAAGATGAAAACGAATCTAACCAAGGAGAGCAAGATCAGCAAGAAGGAGATCAGGATGGAAACGATCAAAAGTTTGCGAACAAAATGAGCAAAGACGAGATTCAACAAATATTAGACAACTATTATAGACGAGAAAAGAACCTACAAAAGAAACTTGCCGAAGGCGAGCGCGTAGGCTATGGCGCACCCAGAAAAAAAGATTGGTAGCTTGAAGAAATTGATCTACATATTATTATTGTCTGTTTCTAGCATTAGCTGGTCGCAAAAAGAGTGGATTAATGCGGCTGTTAATGCAGCAACTGTGACCTCAAATGATGTATTCACTTATCAAATTAGCACTGATTGTGATTGTGATATTATTGCACCAAACCTATCAGCCTTTGATATCATTGATATGGAATCAGGCAAGTCAAAATCATTCAGTTCATTTAACGGGCAGTCATCTGGCGAGCAGTGCACCAATACACTCACCTACCTCTTAAGAGGTAAGAAAAAGGGGAAATTTGAAATTGGGGAGGCCAAAGCGAAATGCCCGAAGAGCAAAAAAAGTTCGACATCAATCAACATTGAAGTCTTGAGTGCAGATGAAGTTCATAAAAAGGCTCAAGGTGAAGCTCCTTATTATTTCAATCTTGAAACGAATAAAAAAACCGCCAAAATTGGTGAGCCCGTGATCATTGATTTTTTCATGTTTACGAGGGCACGACCGCAAGACATAACAACCATTACTTCAGGAAATGCAGGAGGTAACTTTAGACAAAACCTTTTTGAAGAAACATCACAAGGCTTCTCCTTCCCTGTTTATCAGGTAAAGGTGAAAGGCAATGATTACTACAAAATTCATTTAAGACAAGAGGTAATTCTTCCATCTGCTGCCGGTAAACTAGTAATTGAGCCTTATTTCGGTAGAGCTGTAGAACGCTATGAGGTGTTCAATGCCATTTATATGGAAGGATATTCAAACAGCATCACAATTGATGTCAAAGATTTACCAAGCAAACGCCCTGACAATTATTATGGAATGGTTGGTGATTTTGAACTTACCCATGCCATCAGCCAAACTACTATTGCTGCTAAACATGCTTTTGAATTGACTGTTAAAATATCAGGTACCGGAACGTTTAATCTTTTTAAGGATCCAGAGTTCTTACTACCTGAAAGCTTTGGGGCAACTCCTGATGAGCCTATAAGCAACTTGAAGATTTCAGAAAATGGACTAACTGGAGACGTTGAATACACCTTTATTTTGACCCCTATTAAAGAAGGAAAGTATAACATCCTCCCTTATTCTTTTGGATATTACAGTTTGAAGGAAGGCACTTTTAAATCAGTAGCAACCGAAAGTTTTGAAATCAATGTAACACCAGGTGAAGGCGGAGATATTGAAGACCCGAATAATAATGGAGGAATAATTGTTGAAGATGACATTCGACATATACATAAGAACAATAACCTTTTCACACTTTCAGGATTTTTTGGAGGACTTTTCTTTTGGCTATTGATTCTCATTCCGTTAATGTCAGTGTTCATTTTCTTCTTAATCAAGCGAAAAAAATCAAGATTAACAGATGGTGAGAAGGTAGCTCAAGAACAGAGAGAAGTGAAGAAAACGGTTGCGAAAAGTGTACAAGATATTCAAAAGTCAGACACCTTAAACATTCGTCAATTGAAGGCTAATTTAGATGAATACCTAATCACTAATTTAAGTTTAGGAAGATCTCAGCTTTCTAAGTCATCTGTATCTTCAAAGCTGCAAGAAAAAGGATGTGATGACAAATTGAAATCAGATTTTGAAAGTATTTGGAGTAAAATTGAAATGGCACAATATGCTCCTATCTCAAATGAGAATTTGGATCAATTGGCCAAGGATACGTCAACATTAATTAAGGATTTAAATAAGATACTATGATGAAAAGTATCCTAACATATTTACTCTTATTAGTTGGATTGACTTCAATCGCTTCAGAAGGATCAACAAATCTTGATGATGCCAATACCGCCTACGAAGCAAAGAACTATAAGCTAGCCATTGAAACATACGAAGCTCTTATTGCCGAAGGAAATGTATCTGCAGACATTTATTATAATTACGGAAACGCTCAGTATAGATCAGGTGATTTAGGCTTATCAATTTGGGGATATGAATCTGCCTTGCAGTTAGACCCCGATCATGAAGATGCCTTATTCAATTTAGAGTTTGTCAATGCGCAAACAACTGATCATATTTCTACATCACGACAAGGAATTAGACACTGGTTAGGCAGCATGTTCTTTACTGAAAGCATCAACTTTTGGGCCTATTTTTCAATCGGTTCTTCGATATTATTGAGCCTTACAATACTACTGTTTTTAAGATCTCAAAGAGGTAGAAAAAGAAGTTTATTGTTATTGGCTTCGGCTGGATTTTCTCTCTTTTTGATTGGTGGAATAATCATTGGATATTCTCATCATAATCGTATCCACAATCAAGATCAGGCAATTGTGATTTCTGATTTGGTAGATGTTAAAATGTCACCAATGGATGATGCTAAACCTTCATTTAGCTTAGGCGCGGGAGCAAAAGTGGATTTATTATCTTCTCAAGATAAAGCCACTGCGGGCTGGGTTGAAATTGAAATGAATGGAAACCAAGGTTGGGTGGAGATTGGTTCGGTTAAGGCTTTTTAGGCAAAAAAAAAGAGCCCCAAATTTGGAGCTCTTCTCTTTATATAATTGATATTTAAGTAATCCTATCCGCTAAAGAAATCTTTCATTTTAGAGAAGAAACCTTCATCTTTTGTAGATGGTTTTGGCTGGAAATTATCTGAATCTCTTAGTTTCTCTAAAATTGCTTTTTCTTCAGAAGACAGTTTCTTTGGTGTCCATACATTAATATGCACAAACAAGTCTCCCGTTCCGTACCCTTGAACTGAAGGCAATCCCTTACCTCTCAGTCTCAACATTTTTCCTGATTGCGTTCCTGACTCTACTTTGATCTTTGCTTTTCCTTCAACTAAAGGAACTTCAATTGACTGGCCTAAAGCGGCATCCACGAAACTTACATAAGCTTCATAATGCAAGTTTTGACCATCTCTTTGAAGTAGATCATTTTTCTCTTCTTCAATAACGACCAATAAATCACCAGGCACTCCATCAAATGGTCCCGCATTTCCTTTTCCACCAACTTTTAGTTGCATCCCTTCTTCTACTCCTGCTGGTATATTGATCTCAACAAGCTCTTCTTGTCTTTTTAATCCTTGAGCATCAACTCCGCTTGGTCTTTTGCCAATGGTCTTTCCTGTTCCGTGACATGACTGACAAGTACTTTGAGTTTGCATAGCACCCAACATTGTTTGTTGAACTCTTAATACTCTACCTTGTCCGTTACAAGTTTTACAAGTTGAATAGGTAACTCCTTCGGCATTCACCAATTTGTTAACCTTAATTTTCTTTTTGACTCCGTTGGCAACTTCTCCGAGGTCCATTTTGATTTTGATTCTCAAATCTGAACCTCTGGCTACTCTTTGGCCACGACCTCCGCCACCTCTTCTTCCTCCGCCACCGCCGAATGCGCCACCGAAAATATCTCCGAACTGATCAAATATGTCATCCATATTCATTCCGCCAAATCCACCGCCGCCTCCGCCGCTTGCTCCTCCTACACCTTGATGACCGAATCGGTCATATCTCGCACGCTTATCGGCATCCGACAAAATCTCATAAGCCTCAGCAGCTTCTTTAAATTTGTCTTCAGCTTCTTTATCATCCGGATTTCTATCTGGGTGAAATTTAAGCGCGATTTTTCTGTACGCCTTCTTTATCTCCTTCTCGTCTGCCGTTTTTTCAACGCCTAATATGTCGTAGTAATCTCTTTTACTCATTTTCTTAGATGTTAGATTCTAAACCTAGATTCTAAACTCTTTTTATTGTCCTACTACTACTTTCGCGTAGCGTAAAACATGTCCTTTTAAATTATATCCTCTCTCAACAACATCAACACACTTACCTTTATCTTCTTCTGTTGGAGCTGGAATTTGTGTGATTGCCTCATGCTTATCAGCATCAAAAACTTCTCCTTTGGCGTTCATTGGTTCTAGACCCTTCGCAACCAAAGTATTTAATAGTTTTTGGCTAATCAACTTAAATCCTTCTTTAACCATTTCAATATCATCAACCTTCTCATTATTCGCAATTGCTCTTTCAAAATCATCTAATGTTCCTAAAACATCTTTGATAACAGAACCTGAAGCAGTGCTAATAATCTCAGCCTTTTCCTTGATACTTCTCTTTCTAAAATTGTCAAAATCTGAATAGAGCAATAAGTACTTTTTGTTCAGTTCATCATATTTCGCCTGAAGATCATTTTCTTCTGTCGCTTCTTCATTTTGATCAGTGTTTTCAGAGTCGGTATTTTCAACCGTTTCTTCAACATTCGAATTTTGTTCTTCTTCGTTTATTTGATCGTCTTTAGTTGTCATGCTTATTCAATTTCTTAGTTCATCTCAAAAACACTGCCATTAAAGGGATTAAGACATTGTGTCAGAATCTGTCAGCATTTGTAAATATTGGGCTGCAAAGGTGACAGTTTTTCTTGAATTAGTTATTTAAAAAGGATAGAAAATTTGAGGATATGGTAGTCAGGCAAATCGAGTGAATTTTCGACAGGAAATTTTTATCGAGATTTCGGCTGCATTTTGTTCCAGGCTCCCGTCTTCTTGATCTTTTCAACAAAAGCATAAAGAAGCATGGCAAGGGAAAGGTAACAAGCGATACGCCCTAAGAAGTCTCCATATTTCGAAAAGAAAGTAATTTCTTCATTTTGATTTATTTCACCTTGAATGGTACCATATTCGTCCCATCCCATTTCTGAAATAATCTCTCCTCTTTGATCAATAAAACAAGAGATTCCTGTATTAGCCGACCGTGCAACTGATCGTCTATTTTCAATTGCTCTAATTTGAGAGAACATTCTGTGCTGTTTGTACCCCGGAGTATCGCCCCACCAACCATCATTAGTGATGACCGTAATTATCGTGGCACCTTTTCTAACAAACATTGAAGCAAAATCTCCATACACAGATTCGTAGCAAATAAGCGGAGCGTAGAAAACACCTTTAGCTTCAAAAACCACAGGTTCTTCCCCTATCCCTAACATTCCTGAAGTTCCACCAAGCTCTACTGAATATTCATCCAGAAAAGGCAACATACCTACAAACGGTAATTTCTCGCCCCCTAGAACTAATTTAGATTTATGATACAATTCTAAAGGCATATTTGACTTTAACATCAATGCTGTGTTGTAGTTTTCATACCATTCAGTTCCGTAAGGTCGTGAAGCAACCGAATTTTTCTTTTCATAAATCTGATAGGTATCTGCACCAATCAACATTGGAATTTGCCCTGAGGTATCAAGAAAGTTTTTGAGCATTAAAACCTCTGGACTAATGGCCAATCCATCTTCTTTTACAGGATAAGGAATAGCCGTTTCAGGTGCAAGGATCAAATCTGTGTCTTCAGAAATATCTGCCTCTGCAGCCATGATTAACTTATTTAGCTGAATTTGAGCTGGCAAATAGAACTTGGCCGTATGCGCTTCAATGTTGGGCTGAACGATCGTAATATTCACAGGGTTTGGTTTCTCTTCATATCTGTAATAGATAAATAAAGAAGATAGAACTGGGACAATAATTGCTCCGATAACGAAAATAAAATTGGGTGTTTGAATCTTGAAAGTCTCTTTTTTGAAAACGATATTTCTATAAATGATGAAGATGAAAATATTCACCAATAGAATCCAAAAAGTACCGCCCGACACACCTGAATATTCATACCACTGCATGAGCTTAGGAGAATCTCCCAAAATGTGACCAAGATTGAGCCATGGCCAAGACAACTCCCAATAAAAGTGACAAAATTCAAAAGCCATCCACAGCACGAGTAATGACAAAAGTGCCTTGCCTTCACTTAAATGTTTTCGCACAAATCCGGCAAAGAAAAAGGGTAGACACATTAAAAGTGCATTGGCAAAAATAGCCATATATGCACCCGAAGGAGATGCATTGTAAATCCACCAAACCGTGATAGCATTAAAAATGACAAAGTAGAGATAATTGACTCCCAGTCGGATGAAAAACTTGCCTTTAACGGCTTTATCTATTTGATAATTTGCAATTAAAAGTGGAACGAAAGCCACAAAAGCTAAAGGAAAAACACCTCCAGTAAAAGGAAAACTGACACCTAAAATAAGTCCACCTACAATAGCGTACAAAAAAAGAATTCCCACTTTCAAATCCATGAGACAAAAGTAATGTATTTCTCTGATAATTTTTGCTAGTAGACGGAGTGAAACAAATGGCCATATTTCTCGTACATTTACGATATGTCAACAAAGAGAAAACTCATTTACAAAGACATAGATACGTTAAGGTTTTTGGCGGCAGTACCAATTGTGCTTTATTGTGTTTTTTACTTAATGAATTCTTACAAGGATAACGTGATATTCACCTTAACAGGTGGTTTCAAGTATCTGAAAATGGCTTCGGTCGAATTTTTCTTCTTTCTATCTGCATTTTTATTGACTGCCCATGCTCTAAGAGAATACAAGTACAATTCTAGTTTTCAGCTGAGCTCTTTCTTAGCAAGACGTTCTTTAAGAATCAGTGTTCATTTTATCGTTCTGATTCTTTTTACATTTTTGATCCTGCCCTGGGTTTTGAATATCCTGCAATTAAATAATACGGTCGGTCAAAACTTTTATTCCAATCTAATTCATTTCACTTCTGAAAGTCATTTGTTCACTGCAGAGCAAGTATTGCTAGTTGGTTTATCATGGTTTTTAGTGATGTTTCTAATTTTCTATTTCATTCTTGGAATAATATTCAAATTATTTCATCTTAAACTTAGAGTAATATCTTTTGCCTTAATTTTTATTGGGCTACTTGATAGAGCATATCACACTTTGGTCTCGGATTCATTTGAACTTGACCCTTTCGCTTACCTTATTCCAATAGGGATGGGATTATTGTTCGGGAATTTCATACGAAACGAAAAAAGGTCTCTTGATCCCTTGAAAGAGATTTCAAAAGGTACTAACCTAATTATTTACTTTGTAGGAGGCACAGTAATCGTGACTGGCTATTTCATTCTTAAAGAAACCTATTTTGCTTTAGCGATACCTTTAATCATTAACTTCTTTTTTGGATACGTCATAATTGACCAGACTTTCGGTAAAAACTCATTATTCAAGTTGAGAAAATTAAAAAAACTAGGGCGAGCAGGAAGGTTATCTTACGGCTTGATTGTATACACCTTTATCATTTCAGTTCTGACCTATATAGGAATGGAATCGTTAGAATTTGAATCAACAGCAATTACCACCCAACTCCTATTCTTATTTTTATCTCTTGCACTTGGGACTTCGGTGGCGTATTTTACCTACAATAGAATTGACAAAGCCATTCTCGCAATTAAAAGCGAATTTAAGAAGGTTTAGATTTCAAGTGATCTAATGAAGCAGATGCGTCTTCCCAATTTTGCATCTCTGTATCCAAAGCTGTTTTTAGCCTATCGTAATCTTGCAAGATTGTATTATAATTAGAATTTTCAGAATAAGAAGTCTCCTCTAACTCCTTGGCCTTCAATGCAAGTTCAGTTTCTAGGGTCTCAATTTCTCTTTCAGCTTTTTTCACTCTGTTTTCCAGCTTTTTCAAATGAGCTTTTTCTTCTTTTGAAGCCTTGTAAACTTCTTTTTTGGCAGAAGGAGCAGCAGCCTTTTTCACCGGCTTAGAGCTAATATCATCATCACTAAATTTGGCCAAAAATTCATTCACACCAAAATAATGTAGCTTCACATTGTCAGGATGAATCTCCCAAATTTTATTTGAAAGACCATCTAAGAAATCTCTATCGTGAGAAACCAAAAGCATTGTTCCTTCATAGGCTTTCAATGCATCTTTTAAAATTTCTTTACTTTGAATGTCTAGATGATTGGTAGGCTCATCCATTATTAATAGATTGAAATCTTCAAATAATAATTTACAAATAGCCAATCTAGTACGCTCTCCTCCTGAAAGGACTTTTACATATTTATCAGAGGCTTCTCCGCCGAATAAAAACGCACCTAATATTGCTCGGATATCCTTTCTCTTCTCGCCTTTTGCGATTTCATCAATCGTTTCAAATACTGTTTTCTCAGGATCTAACTTTTCAGCTGAATCTTGAGCGAAATATCCAATGGTCACATTATGCCCTAATTCTACATTACCTTCATGCGGAATGTCACCTGTGATACATTTAATAAGAGTGGACTTACCTACTCCGTTAGGACCTAAAAGTGCAATCTTTTCACCTCTTGCCAACAGTACTTCTAAATTTGAGAAGATCTTTTTATCACCATACGATTTTGAGAGGTTTTGAATATCCAACACTCTTTTCCCAGAAGGGTTATCAAGGGTGAATTTTACATTGAATCCTGCTCTTTCAATGGTGTCAATTTCAATTCTTTCAACCTTATCAAGTTTCTTAATCAATGATTGAGCAAATGCTGCTTTGTTCGCTTTCGCTCTATACTTATTGATAAGATCTTCTGTTCGCTTAATCTCTTTGTCTTGGTTTTTCTTAGCAGCAACAGCACGCTCCATTTCTTCGGCATGTAACACCAAGTACTTAGAGTAATTGCACTTATAGTCGTAAAGTCTTTGATTCGCAATCTCAACTGTTCTGTTTGTCACATTATCTAAGAATCTCTTGTCGTGCGAAATCAAAACTAATCCTCCCTTAAAATTGATCAGATAGTTTTCAAGCCATTGAATGGACACGATATCTAAGTGATTCGTAGGCTCATCAATCAACAAGACGTCAGGATTGTTCACTAATAATCTTGCCAGCTCAACTCTCATTTGCCATCCACCAGAAAAGCTACCAATTAAATTATCAAATTCGTTTTGCTTGAATCCAAGCCCTTTTAAAACTTGCTCAATTTTCTCTGCAATTGAATGAGCGTCCAAAATTGTAAGTCTCTCATTCAAATCTGTTACTTCTTCAATTAATTCAGAATATGAATCAGATTCATAATCCGTTCTTGTAGTAAGTTCATGATTTACCTGATCTAGCCGTTCTTGAATTTTAGCAATTTCTGTATTTGATTGCTCAATATATGCTCGAACCGAGATGTCTTTTCTGATTTCAATATCTTGAGTAAGATATCCAATTGAAGAAGACTTATCAATTACGACAGTACCTTCGGTTGGTGTCAAACCTTTAGATATCAATCCTAAAAGAGTTGATTTACCAACTCCATTTTTACCTGTAAGCCCAATTTTATCTCCCTTATCAATAAATAGAGAAATATTCTTGTACAAAAATCCTTGCGGAAGGTGATATGACAGGTTACCGATTCTTACCATAGTAAATCGGCGACAAAGTTAGCAACAAAAAAACAACCCTCACCATTCATAATGAATGATGAGGGTTTTTACTCAATTAAGGTTTAATAAAGAAGGATAAACCTCCTTGTTTTGTTGTTCCATCAGGCATTCTATATTTCACCTGAACCGAAACTACACTTCCTTTTCCTTGGCCGATCTTACTTTTAGACCTAGCATCAATTGCCCCTCCTGAACCTACGCTTCCATTTCCAGGAATACTTCCAACTCTTATTTTACCACTTATAATTTGGAAATTAGCGTCAAGTGTTACTTCTGGTGGATACTTAGCGATTACCGTTCGTGCATCTTTTGCTTTACGAAGAGAAACTTCATCTCCATCTTTTATTCCACCAAGCATAATGTCTGGCTCTGGTAATGGAACACATTTGTATTGGTATGAACCAACATTAGATGAACTCCCGTCTTCGTTTTTACCTACTACTGAAATCGTAGCACTTCTAGTTCCCCTTGCCACTTTAGCAATGTATTTCCCGTTTTCTTGAACGATTCTGCAACCTGAAGATTGCATGCTAACATTCTCGGCTGGGTAACCTGAAGCTGTTGCTTCTACTACATTGTCATAACCAATGTATAAAACTCTCATTTCAGGTTGTGCAACAACTCCCATTGGCTGACCTACAGTGTAGCTAAATTCCCAAGGCTTCCAGCTAATTTCTCCTCTTTCTTGTACGCCAATGACACCTTTTACCTTGTGCTGACCAGGCTCACTGCTACTTACATTTAAAGCTCCTGTTGTTTCAGTCCAGTTTTCAGGAATCGTATCAGCATCCATTCCGTATCTGATTGAGGCAATTGTATTCGTATCATATGCGGCCACCATAATATTTAGTGGAATTGAATCTCCTGCATTTACATACTGTGAAGGAGCCATAGCCATAGGTTGAATTTTATTGAATTCAAAGATTGGCGCATCTATTTTATCTAGAATATATTGAGCTGCCACAGCTTCTGCATTTTTTATGTCTAATCTCAACGAAGTAAACATTGCAGCTGCAGCAACTATCGGGGCGTGATCAAAAGTAACTGATGCCCAAGGCATGAGTTCATCATCTCCGTGAGAATGCAAGTATTCAGGCAAAGTCAAAGTTTTATAAAACTGTGCGATTGCAAGGGTATCTTCTTCGTTAACGTTTTCAAAAGAAGCCTTTAAACCATCTGGTGAATTTGGTGCTATCATTGAAAACGATTTCGATTTATCGTCATAAGTACCCATTAATTCAGCAATTTGATTTCTGTAATCATGAAACTTTTGCATCAATTCCAACCCTCTTTTATTTGGCTCTTGCGGATTTCCTCCGACGAACATGTGAGTAGGAACATCATAGTTGTCAATTGCTTGAATGTCATAAAGTGACTTCAATTCTGTTATGTTACCCTCTTCGTCTCTTTCTTTCACCCAATCTTCTCCCTCAACAGTTTTAATCATCTCATTACACTCACTCAATAAAAAGCTTGTAATCTCTTTCGTTTTTGCTTTAAGCTCAATTGCCTTTGCTTCCCAAATTTCAAAATCAGACAAATCACTTTCTAATGCAATTAGTGCGATTTTCTTTTGATCAATTTTTGAGTATGAATCATTTGCCTTTGAATTAATAACCATTGTACTGGTTTCTAATTTATCGTTCAAAGTGATAAAAGCTGAAATGATTTGTTTAGATACATTTAGAGCCAACAATGCTGTTAGTACCAAGTACATCATTCCAATCATTTTCTGTCTGGGTGTTTCCTTTCCTCCTGCCATAATTTTAAGTTTTAGTTTCTATTGCACTTCCGAATGTTTCGGAATTTGAATTAAAATGTGATGGCCATCACTGCCGATATCGGCTTCTATAAATGCAATTCTCTAAAAGAAAAAAAGTAACAGAAAAATATAAAACCCAGTATTAACAGGACTTTAGTGCACAAAAAAAGGGTTCTGAAAAACAGAACCCTTTTAATATTTTTAGTAATCTAAACTAGAAACTCCACAAATCATGTTCGAAGGTGAAGATCTTTTCTTTAATCTTTTCAGACTCAAGTAAGGCATCTACACCTGCTCTATAGTTTTGTAACTCTCTATCATAAAGATTTGACTCTTTTGTGATATAAGATTGGAACATTCTTTTCCAGAATAAATCATCAAATGACATTCTTTGAGAATCGTTGTGTCTACTTTGAACAAAGAAGTTTTGGAATACATATCTGCACTCAGGAAAATATAACCAGAATAACTCTTTTAGTCCAGTAATGTTTCCAGCTTGATCTTTAGCATAAACCACCGGACAAATTCCGATAATTCTTACATCAAGAACCGATCTTTCGTTATCGAAAAACCAATCTTCTTTAATTCTGTATTGAACGATATCTTCTCCAGTATACCATACGAATTCATTTGGATAGTAGATAGTATTACCATCTGCATCAATTGAATCCTCACCAGGATACTCGATACTCTCAACAGCTTCAGGACTAGCATTGAACTCTTCATACCCAAGGTACTCCATACCTTTCACTGCCACTCTGAACAATGAATCAGTAATAAAGTTTCCACTTGCAGAAGAACCATACTTGTCTGGTGTATATGGGTACTTAAATAAGTCACCATCTTTCCATGCATTCCAATCCGGATCGAATGGAGAATACAAGGTCAAATCACCAGAGATGATGTGATAACGGATTACTGTCCAAAGAGACCATCTAGTGGTGTTCTTTTTCCAAATCCATTCATCATTTCCTTCACCTTCACGAATATCATCTAAAGGATAATACAGAGGGTGATTAAATTTCTCTCTCATGTCAATAGCTCTCCACACCCTTTTACTCCAGGCTACATCAGCTTCACGAACGAATTCGTAAGGCACAACCTTTTTCGTAGGAATGTGTTCTTTCACATATACCCCATCTAAAACACCAGGCGCCGGATTTGAAATCGGTCCTCTGATATCCTGAGAATATCCCACCATCACTATCGCCATCATCAATAAAGAAAAAACAATCTTTTTCATCTGTACTAATTTTAATTACCTTTTTTACTTAACGCTAAAAGAGACACCTCCCTTTTTACCAATTCCGTCAGGTCCTTTGTAGTCTACAACAATTGTTACTTGTTTGTTTTTAGACTGCTTAAGTAAGCTCTTCGCTTTAGAATCAAATTTTCCTCCGCTATTAACTTTACCTGTACCAGGAATCCCGTCTACTTTTACTATACCGCCAGAAATTGAAAAGGTTACACCTTTTAATGGAACTGAAGGATCGTAACCTACACGAATACCTGATTGGTTCTTAGCTGCAGTGTAAGAAGATTTACCTCCCATTTGCGTTTTACCGAAGTAAACCGTAGCTGGTGGCATTGGACGACATTCGAAGTCGAAAGCACCTAAGCTTACTGACCCACCGTCCGCATTTTTCGCACTTACACTAATTTTTGCAGTTCTTGTTCCTCTCGAAACTTTAGCTACGTATTGTCCAGCACCTTTAGAAGATAGTGAAACTCCACTACCTGAAAGCGTAACTGATGATGGATCATAACCAGAAGCTGTTCCTTCAACTATGTTATTGTATCCCCAGTATAAGATTCTCATCTCAGGCTGAGCTACAACACCCATTGGTTGACCAACAGTATACTGGAAGTTCCATGGTTTCCATGCGATTTCACCTTTTTCTTTTACTCCAATTGTTCCTTTAACAATGTGAAGACCAGAAGTAGATCCATCTAATGCAATCTTACCTGTTACTTCTTTCCAGTTTTCTGGAATAGTATCAGCATCAATTCCGTAACGGATTTTAGAAACTTCATTTGAATCATAAGCTGCGATCATTACACTTAAGTCTAATGAATCACCTTGGTTAATATAACCTGTTCTTGCGAAAGCTAAAGGCTCAATTTTATTGAAGTTAAACGTAGGCGCCTCTACCTTAGATAACATATACTCAGAAGCCACTGACTCTGCGTTTTTGATATCTAATTTAAGAGAAGTCAACATTGCTGCTGCTGCTACAATTGGTGCGTGATCGAACATTACTGCAACCCATGGCATTTCACCATCATGTCCATGTAAATGCTCAGGTAACGTTAACGCTCTATAATAAGAAGCAATTTTACTTGTATCAGCTTCGTTTGCAGTAGCAAGTGCTGCTGCCAATCCCGAAGGATCTTCTGGAGCTGTGAAAGTAAACGTCTTCTTACCAGATTGGTAATTACCCATCAATTCACAAACCTTGTTTCTGTATTCATGAATTTTCCCTGGGATTGCCATACCTCTTTCATTCGGGCTTTTTGGCTCTCCACCTACAAATAAATTTGTTGGGATATCATAATTATCGAAAGCTTGAACGTCATGTAAAGATTTCAATGAAGTAATGTTGCCTGCTTCGTCTTTTTCTTCGACCCAGTCAACACCATCCGCCATTTTAATCATTTCATTACATTCACCTAAAAGGAATCCAACAATAACTGCTGTCTCTGCTTTTAGTTCTTCAGCTTTTCCTTGCCACGTTTCAAGGAGCTTCATGTCTCCTTTTGTGGCAACTAAAGCTGCTCTTTTTTGATCGAATCCACCGTAAGTAGCATCAACTTTATTTCCAATGATCTCAGAACTTGCGTCTAATTTATCATTTAGGGTAATAAAGGCTGCAATTACTTGTTTAGATACGTTCAAAGCTAGAAGAGCGGTAAGTACCAAGTACATCATACCGATCATCTTTTGTCTAGGGGTTTCTTTTCCTCCTGCCATGATTCTTAGTTTTTATTAATTAATTAAACATTGAGTTAACTGTTAATTCTGTTTTTACAGAAAGTAACATTAATTAATCTCTACTAATTGTCATTGCTTTCAACATGTTACCATAAACTTGATTTAAATCAGTCAAGTTCTTAGACAACATAGCCATATTTTCTTTGTACAACTTAGTATCTTCAACAGAATCACTTAAGTTCGACATCATTTCAGTTACTTGAGATTGGAATTTCTCAGTAGCTTCTAAATGACTAGAAGAACCTTTTAATTGTAACTCATATACATTATTCAATGCAGCTAAGTTTGTAGATACTTTTTGTAACTGCTCTCCGAAAGATTGTCCTTCATCCGCAGAAGAAGTTAATCCTAATAAAGATTCAGAAGCTCTTTCGTAAGTATTAGACAAAGTCTTAACTTGTTCAGAAGCACCTTCTAAGCTAGCAACATAAGAATCAGTTGCAGCAGCAGCTCCAGAAACAGCTTTCAATCCTTCAGCATTTGTGCTTAAGTCTCTAATTCCGTCTCCTAATCTATTTAATAAGTCAGCATCAATTTTTGCTTCCTCTAATAGGCTATCAAATTGTTCAGTAATTCCTGTAGCAGAACCTCCGCCGCCGCCACCACCGTGCGCGCCTGATTCTCCTTTTTCATCAATATATGCGTGTAAATCGAAATCTTCGTCATGAGCTAACGCCAATTCAGGATATACTAACTCCCATTTTGGATCTTCATGTAAAGGTTCGAACGCCGAGAAAAAGAAAATTACTGCTTCAGTTCCAAGTCCTGCAATAAGTGCAGCATTTGCTCCTGGCCAGTGCATAATCTTAAATAGTGCACCGATAATTACTACTGCTGCACCAATACCGTACAGCTTCGCCATAAATAATTTCCATTTTTTAGTTCCTGGTCTCATAGTTTCCTTGCTTTTTAGTTTAACATTTATTTATTTGGTTATAATTTGCGGTTTTATCTCAACTCAATATCTGATTTCAATTCTTCTCCACCTTCTTTAGAGAAGTCTCTTCCACCACGACCGATATGAGTCTGAACACATCTAAATCCTAAGTAGCACTTAGCTGTATCCTGGTATTCGTAAGTTCTTGCAGAAGTCTGTAAGTAGAAACCTACATCTTTCCATGAACCACCTCTGATTACTTTACGTTTCATTGAAGGTGGATCCCAATCCATTGCGTAATATCTGTATTCAGGAGATAAATCGTGAGAGAACTCATAAACTGACTCATCAAAAGCAGTTTCTGTCCATTCAGACACGTTACCTGACATACAATATAATCCGTAACCGTTAGGGTTGTATGAGAATGCTTTTACTGGGTAAAAACCACCATCATCAAAGTATCTTCCTCTCATTGGTTTGAAGTTACCTAACATACAACCACCTGAGTTTCTGATGTAAGGACCACCCCAAGGATAAGGAGAATTCTTTAAGTCACCTCTTGCACAATACTCCCACTCACCTTCTGTAGGTAATCTGAAGTCTTGCACCCATAGTTGACCGATACTCTCTAACCAGTTATTTAATTTTTGAGTTCTCCATACACAAAATGCTCTTGCTTGAACCCATGTCACACCAACAACAGGATAGTTGTCATATGCTGGATGCCAGAAGTACATATTTGTCATTGGATCATTGAATGAGTATGTGAAATCTCTTACCCAACATAATGTATCAGGGTAAACATTAATTTCCTCTTCAATAATAAATCTCCCTCTATCTTCATGACCCCTAAGTCCGTTATTTTGACCTTTAGAGTTGAAATACCCCATATCCTTATCTAAACCTACTGGCTCTCCAGTAAAAGGATGAACTGGGTTCTTCAAGTCTCTGTGTTGAGGATCTAAAGAAGGATCAGTATAGTTTCCAGATGGATCGTATCCATTTCTTTCGATATGAACCCTTCCTCTTTTGGCAGCTTCAGGAAGATCAATCCAGTAATATTTAAAGTTCAATTTACGAACATCTATTACACGTCTCTTATACCATCTTTCATTTGGTCTTAAGTACATGTCAGAAATCAATGGAATAATTTGATTATCCTTAATTCCTTTCATTCTCCAAGAAAGTGGGAATAAACCTCTATTAATAAATGGTTGTGAAGGATCAAACTCTTGCCATGCTAAGTTCACCTCATCATAATAGATGTCTGGGTGATTCAACATTTCTCCTATGTCTTCATCTTCGATCGCATCATTACCTGTTGGATCTGTATTCAAATAAACTTTTTCAAGCATAATTGAATCTCTTACCCAATAGACAAATTCTCTCCATTCGTTATTCGTAATTTCAGTTTGATCCATGTATAAGGCATGGATTGAAACTACTTTAGAACGAGATTGATGTAAGAATGGGACATCTTGATCGCCATTACCCATTGTATATGAACCAGAAGGAATATAAACCATTCCTAATGGTATTTCAGGGTAAAACGCTTTTCTCCCCTGCACACCGGTCAAGTGACCGGTTCCTGTATTACAACTGGACATTACCAGTGCAATAACAACTACTCCAAAAACCAATAATTTTTTCATGCTACCTTGTTTTTTCTACCAATCAATTTAGTTCGACTATCAGGACTCTTTAAGGGTTGGGTCTATTAATTAACGTTTATTAAGTTAATTGGTTACAAAAAATTTATTCTATTGTAATATAAATGGATTTCCATGTCTCGGAACCGCTGGTGGCGGTGGGAACATGCAGAAGTTCAGCATTAATTCATGCGTCCCTTTACCATATGTATTCAATGGGTTTGTCATTATGTCGAAAGAATAACCAAATTTCAACATATTCTTACTCGTCTTATTTGCTGGTGAGAATGCATATCCTAATTGTAATGCAATCGCATCTGACATTCTATATGAAACACCTCCCCATAAGTAAGAGAAGTTATTTAACCATACGTCAGCCATAACATTAATATCAAATACCATTGTCGCTCCATCAGCTTTCAATAACATAGAAGGTTTTAAATCAACAATTCTTCCCCAGTTAAATTGATCACTCATTCTCCAGTCGTATCCACCAATAACATAATAGTGACGAGCAACAGAGAAATTAATTGAGCTCAATGTTGGAGGAGCTAAGTGCGTTGTAGAGATCCCTACATAGTAAGGAGCCGTAGTACCGTGCCAATATAAACCTAAGTTCACATCAAAACCTGTTCCTGCAGTAGCAGTTGGTAATAATGGATCTGGAGCGTCAGTTGGTGGAATCCAGTTAGGACTAAACCCAACATTAATAATTCCTAATCCTAAACCTCCTGAAAGAACACCTGCATTTGTAACGAAGTGGTAAGCACCATTTACTGTTACTGTATTGTTTCTTTGAAATCCAATTGCATCATTCGTGAATGATAATCCAACACCTAAATTTTGCTTAGGAATATTCCCCTGTATGTTTAAAAGTGTTGAGTTTGGAGCATCTTGAACTCTATCCCATTGGTTTCTGTAGATAAGCGTTCCGCAATATCCTTTAAAACCTGTCGCGGCCGGATTGAATGACATTTTATCAAACATGTAATGAGTATACTGCTTATCCTGCTGCGCAAAGGACAGATTTACAGCTAAGTAACAAAATAAAAAAGCTAAACCTTTTTTCATAAAAATTGTTTTTTCAATACCATTTATCGTCAGAATACTCCAACAAGCCGCTAAAATAAGTAAAAATAATTTAATTCTTAAATATTTTTTGACATGTTTTCAGTCTACGGTTGAACGATTAATTTAGTTACGCCAGTTTTTCGAAGGTTTTCCACCACAAATTTGGCATCTCGTTCGTAAGGGCATTCTGGTAGTCTTCATAATTACATGGAACTAACAGATGTCTTTGAAACCTCGCACCCTTCACCTTTGGATAAGGCACTTCCATCCACCATCTTCCACTCTTATCACTCTTGTAAAAGGTAATTTGATCTTTAAAATCGTCAATAGAGACATGATACTTCGTATAGTCCGTTTTTACTCCAATTGGATAATCTTTTTTTCGATTATTGAATCCTTCAATAAAGTACCAAATCATTTGAGCAACCAAATTTGCATCAAAGTTTGACTTTACTGAACTATTAAAATTAAAAACGCCTAAAGAAGTTAGCTTATCACTCAAACCTGCATAGCGCATGATAGCGCAAGCATCTTCTCCATAAATTCCATGTGGCAGATCACGAGTATTCCCATTATAATCAGAACCTCTTATTGCGTCTAAATCAAAAGTTAGAATGTCGGCATTACGCACCAAAGGTTCAACAAGCTTATTGTCATTATAAAATTCTCCAAGTCTGGTTGTGTCAAAAAGCAACTTAGAGACAAGACTGCTTTCTTCTGTTTTAACCAGATAAGATTGATATCCTAATAATGAATAGTTAAAAAGGTAATTCGGTTTTTCAAGAAGAATCTTGTTCAACCATGAATTAGAATCAATTGGTTCTTCAGGGTCCCCCATGTCCAAGGCTGGATCAATATCGAGAATATTAACTGTTTGCTCTAAATCTTTGTAAGCCTGGAAAATTGGAAAAGTTAAATCTTGAGAACCACCAATAACAATAGGAAAAACATTGTCCTTCACTAATTCAAAGACAACCTCTCTTAAAGCTAAATAAGTGTCGTCAATTGAATTTCCAGGCAATATCGTTCCTAAAAGATATACAGGTGTTTTCCAGTCTCCAAACTGCAAGTCATTAATCTTATCATTAATAATACTAAGATCAGTTTGAGGTGAAATTGTTGAATTCCTAAATTCTGGAACAGAAAGTATTGCAATACTATATGGAGCCGGATTTTCAAAATTATCTCCAAAATTGATAATTGCCTTTTCGCCAATCGATCCCGTAATAATATCGTTCTCGCTTTTAGAAAGCCCCTTAAAGTAAATGCTTAAATCTTTCATCCTACCAAATATAGCGGATTACTTTTTCTTCTTTCTACCCTTAGGTTGATTTTCTGAAATATGAACACATTCCTCATAAGACAATTCAGCAGGCTCAGCATCTTTTGGGAGCTTATAATTCTTTTTCCCTATTTTCAAATAGGCACCATAGCGTCCATTCAATAATTGCATTTCAGCATTTTCAGGGAATTCTTTTATAATTCTGTTCTTATCTTCTTCTCTCTTTTCAAGAATCAACTCAATTGCTCTTTCAATTGTCATGCTCTCTAAAGAATCACCCTTATCTTCTTTGATAGAAACGAATGTTCTTTCAATTTGAACATACGGCCCAAATCTACCTTTATTGATCTTTACATCTTTATCTTCAAATTGACCAATTGTTTTAGGAAACTTGAAAAGTTCAAGCGCCTCCTCTAATGTAATTGTTGAGATACTTTGATCTTTTTGAATAGATGCAAATTTTGGTTTCTCTTCATCATCTTGCTCTCCAATTTGAACCATAGGTCCAAACCTTCCAATTCTTGCAATGATCTTTTTACCAGATTTTGGATCGACTCCTAATTCTCTCTCACCAGAAGCACGTTCAGAATTTTCAATCGTATCTTCTACTTTATCGTGAAAAGGACCATAAAATTCTTTCAACATCTTAGTCCATTTAACTAGACCTTGTGCAATATCATCAAACTCCTTTTCTACAGAAGCCGTGAAGTTGTAATCCATTATTTGATCAAAATGTTGAATTAGGAACTCAGTTACAACTCGTCCAATATCTGTTGGAACCAATTTCCCTTTATCAGATCCTGTTTTTTCAGTTTGCTCAACTTGATTAACTGATCCGCCTTCTAAAACAATTTGCTTGTATTTTCTTTCAACTCCTTCTCTCTCTCCTTTTTCTACATATCCTCTTTTTTGAATAGTCGAGATTGTCGGAGCATAAGTAGAAGGTCTACCAATTCCTAATTCTTCTAACTTCTTTACCAAACTTGCTTCAACATATCTTGCTGGAGGTCTTGTAAACCTTTCAGTAGATGTCACAGAATCATTTGACAACAACTCTCCTTCTTTAATCGGAGGTAATAAACCATCAATGCTTTCATCATCTTCATCATCAATCGAAGATTCTAAATAAACTTTCAAGAATCCATCAAACTTGATGATTTCTCCGTTTGCAGAGAATTCAAGATTTTTTGGTGCGTCAATTTTAATTGCCGTTCTCTCAAGCTGTGCCTCACTCATTTGAGAAGCAATACTTCTTTTCCATATTAATTGGTACAACTTCTCTTGATCACTTTCACCTGTAATAGTGTGTGCAGCAAAATTAGTTGGCCGAATAGCTTCGTGCGCCTCTTGAGCTGAAGAATTCTTGTTTTTATATTGTCTGAAGTTGTGATATTCTTTACCGTAGGCATTCTCAATTTCAGCTTGAGCTGCATCTGTAGCTGTTTTTGACAAATTCACAGAATCAGTTCTCATATAAGTAATGTGACCTGCTTCATATAATCTTTGAGCCACACCCATTGTTCTTGAAACAGAGAAACCTAATTTTAAACTTGCTTCTTGTTGTAATGTTGAAGTTGTGAATGGTGCCGTTGGAGATTTCTTTGCCGGTTTCTTAGTTACAGAATTTACTTTAAAATCATGACCTAAACATGCATCAACAAACTCTTTAGCATCTTTTTCAGAATCAAAATTCTTAGCCAACTTAGCTTTCATTTTAGATCCTTGTGCGTCAAAAATTGCATCAGTTCTATAGAAGACAGAAGACTTAAACTTCTCAATATCTAATTCTTTATCAACGATTAATCTTACAGCAACTGACTGCACTCTTCCGGCTGATAAAGACGGTTTAACTTTTCTCCATAACACAGGAGACAATTCAAAACCAACTAATCTATCCAAGATTCTTCTTGCTTGCTGAGCGTTTACCAAATCAGCATCAATTTCTCTTGGGTTTTCAATAGCAGATAAAACTGCTGTCTTAGTAATTTCATTAAAAGTAATTCGCTTATAACCATCAGGTTTTAAACCTAAGGCTTCTTTCAAGTGCCAACTTATGGCTTCTCCCTCACGGTCCTCATCCGAAGCCAGCCATACTAGCTCAGCTTCTTTTGCCAACTTCTTTAGTTCAGCAATTACTTTTTTCTTGTCAGATGATACAATATACTTGGGCGCAAAGTCCTTTTCTACATCAATTGACCCATCACCTTTAGCTAAATCACGGACGTGACCCATGCTAGATTTCACTACAAAATCTTTTCCTAAATACTTTTCAATAGTCTTCGCTTTTGCGGGTGACTCTACGATTACGAGATTTTTTGCCATAAAAAAATGAGCTTTTTCTTTTCAAAAATTTGGACAAAGATTATAAATACAAACGGATTTATGTCAAAATTTGTTTCTAAGATTTTGGTTTTCTCATTCCTTATTATTAAATAATAATAAAGTTTTCTAAAATTTTTTCTTCAGTATCTCGTCATCAAAAATTAATCTACTGTCATTTTGACATACAATTGAAAGAATGACTAATTTTGTAGCCCATATTATATGAAGCTAATGGATTTAGAAGGCAAGGAAATAGATGAAAGTAAGCAAGGCGAGGCAACTATGGTTGCAAGCAATACTGAGGGATCAAAGAAATTATATCTAGAGAGCTACGGCTGCCAGATGAATTTTTCGGATAGTGAAGTGGTAGCTTCAATATTATCTAAAAATGGTTATTCAACAACAAAGGATGTAGACGAAGCTGATGTAATCTTGATGAACACTTGCTCTATTAGAGAAAAGGCAGAAGACAGAGTACGAAATAAATTAGCTCAACATAATAAGCGTAAAAAGCAGAATCCAGAATTAGTTATTGGTATTCTCGGCTGCATGGCAGAACGCTTAAAGAAAGATCTTTTAGAACAAGAGAAATTAGTTGATTTAGTTGCTGGTCCTGATGCTTATCGAGATTTACCGAATTTGATAAGTGAGGTTGGCTCAGGTCAAAAAGCAGTTAATGTGCTTTTATCTCGAGAAGAAACATACGCGGATATCGCACCTGTTAGACTTGATAAAGGTGGAGTGACTGGATTTATATCTATAATGCGTGGCTGCGACAACATGTGTTCATTTTGCGTAGTACCATTTACTAGAGGTAGAGAGAGAAGTAGAGATCCTGAATCAATAGTTCGTGAAGCTCAAGATATGCTTGACAAAGGATATAAAGAGGTGACATTATTAGGTCAAAATGTAGATAGCTACAAGTGGAACATCACCAAAAAAGGTGAGATCATTGATCCTGAAAAAGAAGTGGTGACATTCGCTCAGCTGATGGAGAAGGTTGCTTTAGTAAGTCCTCAACTTAGAGTACGTTTCTCAACATCACATCCTAAAGACATGACTGATGATGTACTTGAAGTGATGGCGAAGTATAAGAACATTTGCAAATACATTCATCTTCCTGTGCAATCAGGTAATTCGGATGTTTTAAAGAGAATGAATAGAGGATATAGCAGAGAATGGTATTTGAACAGAATTGATGCCATCAAAAGAATTGTTCCGGATGCCTTTATCTCAACTGATATTATTACTGGATTTTGTGGTGAAACTGAAGAAGAACATCAAGACACGCTTTCATTAATGAAAGAAGTTGGATATGAATTTTCATATATGTTCTTTTATTCGGAAAGACCCAAAACATTGGCCGAGAGAAAATTTGAAGACGACATTCCGCTCGAGGTTAAAAAAAGAAGATTGACTGAAGTTCAATCAATGCAAGCAGTATTGGCTGAAACGGCGAATGAGAAGACTGTAGGCAACACTTATGAAGTTTTAATTGAAGGTATTTCAAAGAGATCAGATGAACATGTTTACGGGAGAAATTCTCAAAACTTGACTGTTATTTTTCCGAGAGAAGATTTCAAAGCAGGAGATTATGTGAATGTCAAAATTGAATCTTATACAAGCGCTACAGTAAAAGGAGTGGCAGTAAAATAATAAGTATGGATGTTCAACAGATAAAGCAAAGATTTGAGATTATCGGGAATTCCCCGGCACTTGATAGAGCGCTCAATGTTGCGAACCAAGTTTCACCAACAGATATCAGTGTACTGATCACTGGTGAAAGTGGGACAGGGAAAGAAGTGATGCCAAAAATCATCCACCAATTAAGCTCAAGAAAACACGGAAGCTATATCGCAGTAAACTGTGGTGCTATTCCAGAAGGCACTATTGATAGTGAATTGTTTGGACATGAGAAGGGTTCATTTACTGGTGCTCATGATCAAAGAAAAGGATATTTTGAGGTTGCAGATGGCGGAACCATTTTTTTAGATGAAGTTGCAGAACTTCCTTTAACTACTCAGGTTCGATTATTAAGAGTATTAGAAACTGGAGAATTCATTAGAGTAGGATCATCCAAACCGATAAAGACAGATGTCAGAGTTGTAGCAGCCACCAATGAGAACATGCTGCAGGCAATACAAAAAGGGAAATTTAGAGAAGACTTGTTCTACAGATTAAGTACAGTTCCGATCTCCTTGCCGCCATTGAGAAGTAGAAAGGATGACATTCACCTTTTGTTTAGAAAATTCTCAGTTGATTTCTCAGAAAAATACAGAATGCCAGCTATCAGATTGACTGATGATGCTGTTCATATGTTAATCAATTACAATTGGCCTGGAAACATTCGTCAGTTAAAAAATATCACTGAACAAATATCCGTTATTGAGAGTGAAAGAACAATAAGTGGAGAGTTGTTGCAATCGTATTTGCCAGACTACACAGCTTCAAATCTACCAGTATTGGCTTCAAAAGAGAAAGAAGATTTTTCAGAAAGAGATCTTTTATACAAAGTTCTTTTTGACATGAAAAAGGATTTGACCGAGGTAAAGAAATTAGTGATTGATATCCTTCAAAGAGGAGGTGGAAATATTTCTTCTGAAGACAAAACAGCCATCATCCAAAAACTATACAAGGATATTTCACCAGCAGATGATAAGCTTATTAACCAAACAGTTCCTTATCAGGAGGAAAAATCAGACTTTGAACACCCTGTCAACTACGGAAATGATTTTCAAGAACACGTGGAAGTTGAAGAATCACTATCGTTAGAAGACAGAGAAAAAGAACTCATCCAAAAAGCTTTAGAAAAACACAGAGGCAAGAGAAAATATGCCGCTCAAGATCTAGGAATCTCAGAAAGAACACTCTATCGAAAAATCAAAGAATACGGATTAAAATAGATTTAACTAATTTGCGTTCTACTTAAGATGAAAACAGGAATTTGGCTAATATTAATACTTTGCGGGCTTAGCTCATGTGAAAGCGTAGGCTATGGTATGCTTGACAATAGTATAGATGCAGACAGTTTTTCAGTTGAAATTTTTGAAGAACAAGCTGCGAATGCACCTGCCGGATACGGCGCAAATTTCACTGAATTTTTGAGAGACTTCTTAGTATCAAGATCTAAGATGAAGTTGAAAAACGACAAAGCCGATATTGAGATCACAGGCAAGATCAAGAGTTATTTCACAACTCCTGCCGCAGTTCAATCAGATGAAGTGGCTGCACTAAACAGCCTCAAAGTTTCTATTGAAGTTTCAGTGATCAACAACAAAGATGAAAAGCAAAGTTTTGAAAAAAACTTTAATCAATTCAGTAATTATGAATCGTCTTCAGATTTATCGTCTGTTGAAGATGCATTATTAGAAGATATAAATGAAAAATTGTCTCAAGACATCTTGAGTCAACTATCTAGCAACTGGTAAATGGACGCAGCAGCAATAGCTTCACATATCAATGATTTAAACGGCCTTTCAGGAAAAGATGCAAAAGAAATTTTGCCAATGCTTGAAAAGTTCCCCTACTCTAGTAGCCTTCACATTATTTACCTAAAGGCCTTGGCTAATGACAATTCATTAGAGTTTGAATCTAAATTGAAAATTGCAGCAGCACACGTTAGTGACAAAGAGCACTTGTATCACTTAATCAACGATAATACCTCTAGCTCGTATACTGAAAAAGTTCAGGAAGCAGTAATCGAAGAAGCAGAGCACATAGTTGAAGATGTTCCTGAAAAAATTGAACCGATTAAAGTAGATAAAATTCCTGTTGAGGAAATAATCGAAAAAGAAGAGGTCGAAGAAAAAATAGAAGAACCAATTATAACTGAGACTCAAATAAAAGAAGAGGTCCGATCAATAATTGAAGAAGAAACTCGAGAGATAGAAACAGAAGAAGTTGAGACTGAAGAATCTTCTTTGGATGAAGAGATTTTTTCTCACGCTATCGCATCTGCCTTTGAAATTGATTCAGAAGAGGTCATTGAAGAGAATGTCCCAGAAAAGGATATCCCAGCTGAAATTGTCTTAGAATCTAAGACTGATAAAATTGAACCACCTGAAGACATGACCTTTATTGAGTGGTTGCAGTTCAAGAAGACAGGGAAAATTGAAAACCTTGAGGAAATATCATCTAAAGAACTGGATTCTAATGTCTCAGAAAACATTGAAACAGAGGTTCCTGAGCAAGAAGAAAAGAAGATGTCTAAGAAAGAGATTAATGCTCTTTTAGATAGATTCATCTCAGAGCAACCAAGTATTTCAAAACCTGTCAAAGATCAATTCAACCCTAGTTCGAACGCAAAAGAAAGCGTTGAAGAATCAACTGAGGTTGTGAGTGAAACTTTAGCACAAATTCATGTCATGCAAGGAAATTATTCCAAAGCTATAAAGGCTTACAAGCAATTAAGTTTGTTATATCCAGAAAAAAAGGTTTTCTTTGCATCTCAAATCAAAAAAATTGAAAGTAAATTAGGTTGATTTGATTTATAATAAATTATAGAAATGGGAAGTATATTTACAGTTATCATCATCATTGCCTGCGTAGGATTAGTTCTATTCGTATTAGTTCAAAACCCAAAAGGTGGAGGTTTAAACTCTGAATTTGGATCTGCGGTACAATTAGGTGGTGCGAAAAGAGCAACTGACATTCTTGAAAAGGGAACTTGGGGATTAGCAATTCTTTTAGCAGTTATCTGTTTAGCAATGGCTAACCCAGGAGAAGAATTTGAAGAAGGTGATGAGCAGCAAGGAAACGGAGACGTGATTGAAGAGTTCAATGCACCAGACGAAGAAGAAATTGATTTAAATCCAGGTGGTGGTTTTCAATTAAACCCTAACGGAGCAGGAAACGGACAATAAGCGTTTTGATATAAAGAATTACAAATGTCAGTGTGTCACCACACTGACATTTTTTTTGTCTTTAATCGTCAATAGTAAGGCAATTTGGCAGAAAAAAAAGAAAAAAATACAATGGCACAAAATGTGACTATTGTGAATCAAACAAAAACAATATTCGCTCAGTCGAATTAAAAACAAAAATTAGATATGTTAAAACCATTAGCAGATAGAGTTTTGATTGAAGCTGCTCCGGCAGAAGAAAAAACAGCAAGTGGAATTATAATTCCAGATACAGCAAAAGAAAAACCATTGCAAGGAAAAGTGATTGCAGTAGGACCTGGAAAAGTAGATGAACCTATGACTGTGTCAGCAGGAGACAGTGTTCTTTACGGACAATATTCAGGACAAGAAATTAAGTTAGATGGCAAAACGTATTTAATTATGCGTGAATCAGACATTTACGGAATCATTTAATTGAAATAATAAAGAATTAGAAAGATGGCAAAAGACATTTTATTTGATACAGAAGCTAGAGACAAACTGAAAAAAGGAGTTGATGCTTTAGCAAATGCAGTGAAAATTACATTAGGACCAAAAGGAAGAAATGTAATCATTGACAAAAAATTTGGTGCACCTCACGTAACTAAAGATGGTGTTTCAGTCGCAAAAGAAATTGAGTTGGCTGACGGGGTTGAGAACATGGGAGCTCAAATGGTAAAAGAAGTTGCTTCTAAAACTGCTGACATAGCAGGTGATGGAACAACCACTGCAACTGTTTTAGCTCAAGCAATTATTACTGCTGGTCTAAAGAATGTGGCGGCAGGTGCGAATCCAATGGATGTGAAAAGAGGAGTTGATAAAGCGGTTACAGCAATCGTAGAAAACTTGGCATCTCAATCACAAGAAGTTGGTTCAGACAATGCAAAAATCAAACAAGTTGCAACAATCTCTGCCAATAATGACGAAGCGATCGGAACCTTGATTGCAGAGGCAATGGCAGTTGTTGGTAACGAAGGAGTAATTACGGTTGAAGAAGCAAAAGGAACATCAACAGAAGTTAAAACTGTTGAAGGAATGCAGTTTGACAGAGGGTATTTATCTCCATACTTTGTGACGAACACAGAGAAAATGATTGCTGAATTGGAAAATCCTTACATCTTAATTTATGATAAGAAGATTTCTAACATTCAAGAAATACTCCCAGTACTTGAGCCAGTAGCTCAATCAGGAAAACCATTATTGATTATTGCTGAAGATATTGACGGAACAGCACTTTCAACTTTAGTGATCAATAGATTAAAAGCAGGATTGAAGATAGCTGCAGTTAAGGCTCCAGGGTTTGGAGACAGAAGAAAAGCAATGTTAGAAGATATTGCTGTTTTAACTGGCGGAACTGTAATTTCAGAAGAAAGAGGATTCACTTTAGAAAATGCTACAATTGAGCACTTAGGAACTTCTGAAAAAGTAGATATTGATAAAGACAATACTACAATTGTAAACGGATCTGGCGCTAAAGAACAAATTGAAGCAAGAGTTAATCAGATTAAAGCTCAAATTGAGACGACAACTTCTGATTACGATAAAGAAAAATTACAAGAGCGTTTAGCAAAACTTTCAGGTGGAGTTGCTGTACTTTATGTAGGAGCAGCAACTGAAGTTGAGATGAAAGAAAAGAAAGACAGAGTTGATGATGCACTTTCAGCAACGAGAGCTGCTGTTGAAGAAGGAATCGTTCCTGGTGGTGGTGTTGCCCTTATTAGAGCAATTTCTGCCTTAGACGGACTCTCAGGCATTAATGAAGATGAAACTACTGGAATCACAATAGTGAGAAGAGCGGTTGAAGAGCCATTAAGACAAATTGTTACAAATGCAGGAACTGAAGGAGCTGTAATTGTTCAAAAGGTTTCAGAAGGAAAAGGAGCATTTGGATACAATGCAAGAACTGAGGTATACGAAGACCTATTTGAGGCAGGAGTAATTGACCCAACTAAGGTGACAAGAATTGCTATAGAAAATGCCGCTTCAATTGCGTCAATGTTATTGACGACCGAAGTAGTAATTGCCGACCAACCAGAAGAGGAAGCGCCTATGGCAATGCCTGGTGGAATGGGTGGCGGAATGCCAATGATGTAAAACTTTAGCTTGTATTCTGATTCCGATTAGATGCAGGTTAAATCTCGATTCTTTTTTCCCTCTTTAGAGGATAAAGAGAAACGTCACTATATATGTCCCGTCTTCATTTATTTGAAGGCGGGATTTTTTTATTGCTTAACGATTTGAATCTGCTTAGCCCTTCCTTCATTTTCAACAGACAAAATGTAGTTGCCATCTATATATGCTGACAAATCAAGAGTCAATGGGATTTTCATATCCTTTAATTTCATACACTACCTTATGAAGTACCAATTTCATCTTGGTACAATTCTCGCTACTATCCCCTTAGAAATCAAAACAATATTTTGTATATTGTTTATCTAATCATCATTTAATTTGAAAACAACTCTACTTCTACTTTCTGCCCTGCTTGCTGCAATTTCATTTTCGCAAGAAATGGAATCAGACTTGTATTTGGCCTTAAACTCAAGTGCCTTGCATAATTTTAAAGCAAGTGAGAAAACGAAGATGATCGTAAAGACTTTGAGAAATTCAAAGAAGAATGGGATTGTTGAAGAAACATCTTCAACTTATAGAAAAGGAAAAATTAATCCCTTAAAAATTAGCTTCAATACTTCTTACACAGAGTTTTTTGTTTTGGAGGATAGAAAAAAGTCTCTCGGGAAATATTTCTTCAATGAAAAGAATCAAATAAGAAAATACGAAAGAACTGATTTTGATAATAGAAATCAAAGGGCAGTTACCTTTTATTATTACTACACTTACAGCTCTGACGTTCTTCAAAGAGAATTTATAAGAACCAGGGAATACGTAGGTCAAGGCTCAGCAGAACAAGACAGTGTCATTTATTTAGACACCACTCAATATGCCGTAAAAAATATTGACAAGGGCTTTCATCAAGACAATCTTAGCGACCCTGGTGTGTACGCAGAATTCTTTACAGATCAAAAGAAACTAATAAGCAAAACGAGCTATTTTCCTGGGTTTAATGAAGAAATTAAATACACCTATGATTCAAATGGGCATTTGGTAAAAATCGAAACCAATTTGATAAACTCAGCTGAAGTTGACGGAAAAAAATCTATCACTACAAGAACTGAACTTCAGTATTCAATTGATGGCCTGTTAACCGAAACCATATTTTATGATGAGTTTGAAAAAGTTTTAGAGCGAAAAGTATACGCTTACAAATAGCTTACTTCTTTTTTTTCTTACTTGATTTTGCTCTTGGATTAAAGTCAAGACAAAGTTCTATCCAGTGTTCTAGATCATCTTCTTTATCAATTACTTGTCCGTCTAAAAAGACATATCCATTCATTGCTCGACCAGTGAAATTCATCTCATTACATCCATCAATCTTCAAAGACTCTTGATAAATTTCTGGATCAATTCTCGCCATCATTTGATCTTTGACAATTCCAAAACACATCTTGTCATCAACCATGTAACAAAGACCACCCATCATTTTCTTTGCTTCAAAATCTACTTTTTTAGATTCCAAAACTCTGGTCATTCTTTCTTCTAGATAATTATCGAAAGCCATAGAAATTCAATTTAACTGAAAAAAATTGAATTAGTAGCTAAACTTGAACTGAACTTGCTGAGAGGAAATGAAATATATTCCTTTTGATAAATCATTTGGCAATTCAATTGTTTGATTGCTCAAAGCTTTCAAAAGATACTTTTTGATTATTCTACCTTGAGTATCAATCAAAGAAATCTCTTCTTCAGACAGTAAGTCAGTTGATTTGATCAACACTTGGTGATTAGCCTCATCATAATAGATTTCTAATTCAGTTGTACTCTCAGCTGCACCTAAGACATTTTGAATAGTAAAACTTTCAGTTACTTCACAGTCATTAGCATCTGTAATATTCACTGTGTAAACACCTGGTGATAAATTCGAATAAATATTCGAATTCGGTCCGCCGACCCAATCAAATTCAAATGGAGGGGTACCACCTTGCCCATTCACTATTATGACACCATCATTTCCTAGCTGCTCATGTGTAACGCCAGACGTAACAGTTAGAACCGGAGGCTCATTCACAACAAAGTTGAAAACAGTTTGGTTACAGAGATTCGTTAAGGTTGGAACTTCTATCTCATAAATACCTGAAGACAGATTAGATAAGATCAAAGGATCTCCATTTCCTATCTCGTTGGATACTCCTAAACCAGTAGTCAATGTATAATTAACATCTGAGTTAATATCAAGATCAAGTTCAATTGTCCCAGTTGAATTTCCATTACAATCAACCTTTACAACATTCTCATCATAATTCTTACCTAAATGAAGCATAAAACGAGGTGCGTAAGTTGTATCAGACAAGGTGAATGCTAAGCTAGTCCCTTCTTCAATTTGGTAAATGTCACCAGTATAAGTATCCTCAATTTGCATGCAAGGAACGTCCATTTCTCCAATATTCTCAAACACTAAGTCGTAATCACCACTTTCAAAAACAACCACTCTTAATGGAATTGCCCATTCTTGTGCCCCTTTATCAAAACTGTGAACAGTCAAATCTTTTAACTCATTGTTCAGCAATGAAATTTGAGGTTGTAGACCCCAAGCACCCCATAATTTCTCAGCATCATACTCATATTCAAACTCTTCAATTGAACCATGTAAATGTCTCATAACCGCCTCATCAAAGCTTTCGACACCTTCTATACGAAGAGTCATTCCAGGACTATATTGATTGGCTGTTTTGAAGTATGCTTGGTCAACAGCCGATTTCACACCTTCTCTAGCTGTTAAAACTGGAGATGCTGCCGTGGCTTGAACCCAAAATGATTGCTGAGACGGAATGTATTGTGAGCCTCCGTTAGTTGATGCCCCTGCAACATAAGTTGCGTATTGCTGATTATCTGGATTTTGAATATAAATCGCATTGGCCATATTCGTCTTAGTCCAATTAGCGTCATCCCAATCAATCGTAGACGGATAAGGATTCCCTACTAGATTCCAACCATCTTCGGTTGGCGTACCAGAAGCAGTATAAGTTACAGGCATAGCTATAGCCCCTTGATTAGGCACACCTCTCAAATCAAAAGTAAAGGCTGAAGTTCCGGTGATTGTGTCTCCACACCAGATTTGCCATCCTTGACCAACACCTATGGTTTGTCCTGAGCCAGTTGTTGGCTGATAGCCTAGGGTTGGTGCTTGAGTCTCGTCATAGTAATAGGCTGAAATCCATGCGAAATTTGGAAACCATGAGCCAGGATAGCCGGCTGTAGCAAAATCATCATTGAATTGACCAATTGTCGCTCCTTGAACTGCAGATGACATATATCTCCAGAATGTTTCTCCTGCATCAATATGTCTTTCCATGATAATTTCTCCTGTAAGACCAACACCCGTTATTTCGGCAATTCTAGCGGTAGAAGAGGCATCAGAAATTAGAGTCAGAGAATCATTCGTTATTAAAGACCCATCTGTAATAGTTAAGGTACCGAACAAATTTTGTGTCCCTGATTTTATCGTTACGTCATTTACATTTGATACCGTCAAATTATTTAGTTCTAACAATCCGGCTGAGCTTATTTCTGAAGGCCAGCAATCACCAATAAAAGAAACAGTTGAACTGTTTGGAATGAATGTCCCCTGAATATCAAAATCTCCCCAAATCTCTATAGTATTGGTTCCGCTAATTTCTAAAGTTGCACCATCCTCAACTAATAAGATGAAGCATTCGGCACCAGCTGCAGAAATCACAGGCATGTTTGTCACACCACTGGGAATAGTTGCTGCTCTCTTTTGAGTTGGCTTGTCATTTGACCAATTATTATTATTGAACCAGTCTGATGATGTTGAACCGTTCCAGACGGTTGGTAGATTATAGACACAGCCATTAGAATAAATACAATCTGTGCATTCTTCTGTAGTACCGAACACGGTAGCCGTGTTGTCAATATCTGAAGTAGTACCAGCACTCACAGATCCGGTACCTTGAATGATTACACTTTGAGAAACAGAAAATTCACCTTCAACATTGATAGTTCCGTTAATAGTCAAAACAGCACTATTTCGAACATCAAAATCATTACTTACCATCACCACCCCACCGGCTTCAATCAATACAGTAGCCGTATTTTTGACATTAAAATTATCTAACCAAACAGTATCCCCTGCCAGAACAATAAGATCTCCAGAACCTATAATATCTAAGTCACCATCTAAATTAATATTTCCGGCAATCATATTCCCTCCGTTCGTCACGGTAATATCGAAACCACTCGTACCTACTAAAGAACCTTGAACCTCAAAAACATTTTTCGAAGTAATATCTTCATCAAGAATTAAGTCATGTAAAATAAGAACATCTGTATTAGAAGCATTTGGCGAATTACCAATCCAAGTTGAATTTGCTCCATAATCACCATCTTGCTGAGTGGTGGATTGGCTCATACCTAATTGAGGAGTAATCATCAATATGAGGACAATAAAAATACGTGAAGTAAAGAAATTCATGGTTTTTCAACTTACTCAAAACGAAATTAACGTCAATTAATTAGCAATAATCGTAGTGAGTTTCTATTTAGACGCACAAATAGAGGTTAAAGTTGGAAAAAAAAAATGTCTTTTTTTTGAGAGGTATTCAGTTAGATCTTAAACTTGAAAGTTTGATTTCCTGAAATCTGAAGTAAATAGATACCGGATGGTAACTTTTCTTTGATTTGAAGAATTTGTGAATCTCCCGATATCATTGTAAAATCTTGAATTTTTCTACCCCTACTATCGAAAAGAATCATCTCGGCATTACCAGTGTTATTTAGTCCGCTTAAAACCAATGAATTTTCTACTTCGTTATAAAACACATCAATTAAGTTTTCTACTTCATACACATCTAATTGAGAGTTAACGACCGCAGTGACCGTCGCCTCACATCCATTCGCATCTTGAATTTGAACTAAGTAAGTACCGGCAACCAATGAATTGTTTGATTGTGATGTACCTCCGTTTTGCCAATCATATGTGTAAGGGGGAGCTCCACCATTAACAGTCACTAGGACACTTCCATCTGCCCCATTTACTTCATTAGAAACTATGGTCTCAACATTCAATTCACTCGGCTGGTTCACAACAAAATTGAATACATTTTGATTACAAAGATTTGTAAGTCCAGCAATTGTCAATTCGTAAATGCCTGAGTTAAGATTCTCTAGCTGTAGAGGATCACCATTTTGAGTTCCCGTAAAACTTTGAACACCATTGACAACCGTGAAATCAACATCTTGATTCATGTCTAAGTCTAATTCAATCATTCCATCTGAATCAGAATAACAAGATGCATTAACTACATTATTCTCGTATGTTTTTCCAAGATGCAAAAGGAATCTTGGCGCATATGTTGTATCACTCATTTCAAATGTAAATGCTGCACCTTCAACCACGTTATAAATTGAGCCGTCATATGTATCTTCTAACTGCAAACAAGGAACATTTAAGTCTCCCAAATTGTCAAACTCAATGTTGTAATTACCATTAGCAAAAACAACAGCTCTCAAAGGAATCGTCCACTCTTCGTTTCCTTTATTAAATGAGTGAACAGTTAAATCTTTTTCTTGTTGATTTATCAGTGATATCTGCGGATATTCTCCCCAACCTCCCCACCACTTATTGGCGTCATATGCAAATTCAAAGTCATCATGAGCATCATCTAAATGTCTTAGAACAACCTCATCAAATTCTTCAACACCTTGAAGAGTGATTGTCATTCCGGGATTTAAGATTGTATTCGTCTTAAAAAACGCTTGATCAACAGAAGACTTTACACCTTCTGTTGCTGTCAAGACTGGTGAAGTCGCAGTAGCTTGAACCCAAAAAGACTGCTGAGAAGCAATAAATTTAGACCCACCATTGGTAGATGCACCTGCCACATAGGTTGCGTATTGCTGATTATCAGGATTTTGAATATAAGTAGCATTAGCCATGTTGGTCTTAATCCAATCAGTATCGTCCCAATCAATAGTTGATGGATAGGGATTACTTACCATGCAAAAACCATCTTCTGAAGCTGTTCCTGTATTTGTAAATGTGACAGGCAGATTTATATTCCCTTGGTTAGCAACTCCTCTTAAGTCCCATGTAAATGGTTGAGTTCCGGTAATCGTATCTCCACACCATATTTGCCATCCTTCACCAACTTGAATTACCTGCGTAGCTCCAGTTGTTTCAAGATACCCTAAACCTGGCCCAAGAGTTTCATCATAATTATAAGCAGAAATCCAACCAAATGCAGGAAAAGATGAGCCCGGATAACCAGCTGTTACAAAGTCATCATTGAATTGCGCTATAGTTGCACCCTGAACAGCAGAACCGAAATACCTCCAAAATGTTTCACCTGCATCAATATATCTTTCCATTGTAATATCACCTGTCACAGCAGTTCCTGTTATTTCAGCAATCCTTGCTGTACCAAATGCATTTGAAATTAGTGTGAGTTCGTCATTTGTGCTAAAACTACCACTACTTAAGGTTAAAGTTCCAATCAAATCAATTGATCCACTTGTTGTGTTTACGTCATTAGCATTGTTAATGGTTAGATTATCAATAGTTAAAGTATTAGCAATCGTCAAGTCCTGCGTGACTGTCCCATTCATATTCATGGTTCCATTGTTTGAAATGATATCTCCATCTAGCAAACAGTTACCACTAATAGACAATGTGTTTCCGCTTAAATCTGCAGTCGCCAAAGTCTCAATATTTAAACCTCTCACACTTCTATCGATATCTAATATTGGTTGATTGACCACATCAGGAATTCTAATATCAACACCTGCAGATGGAACAGAAGTTGGCAACCAGTTTCCTCCAGTATTCCAATCTGTGCTTACAGCACCTGTCCAAACGAATTCTTTTGAATCTACGATCACTTCTTTTCTACCTGAATAGGTTGCCGTGAGCGTATTAGAAACATCATCAAGCACTGAAACATTCTCTACCCAAGGAGAGTCACTATTGTCTGTACGATCTAATAAGTAAAGTGAATTTTCATTTGAAGCGGTTAACAAAGAATGATTCGTATAATCATATTCTAAATCATATGACTCTGTTCCGGAATTAGTTTGGAAAACTCCGTAATAATTGTTCCCCGCAGTGAAGGCTAAAACACCTGTTTGCTCAGTAGGATCAGTACTCACGGAATAGACATGCATGCCATCTAAAGTTCCTGTCACGTTACGAAGTAGGACTTCGTCACCAGAACAAGAACTCAAAGTCATAGATTGTCCTGCCCAAGATGCCGGATACAAGAATGTACTACTATTTCCTACAGCTGCACCCGAAGTAACCCAATCAGCCGCATCCATATTTACCATTGTACCATCAGCATTCCCTGCTACATCTGTCACAGTTGTCCCTGAACCATCATTGAATACATAATAAACTTCTAGGCCGTTTTCACTTCCTTCAAAAGAAGTACACATCAAATTTCTGATTTCTGCCTCTGACTTCGCGACATTCCAAATTCTAAATTCATCTATGTCACCATTGAATTCATCATTAGGACCAGTCGTCCCATTGAAAGTTGGTGACTCTGAACCTCTTGAAATGAATCCAAATCTTGTAACCCCTGTTCCGATAGTTGCGCCTGAATTCGCAGTGTTATCGAGCTCTCCATCAATATAAATTGATGCCAAACCATTATCGTAAACACCAACGACATGATGCCAGTTGCCGTCATGCACTGTTCCTGTACTTCCAAAATCAAGTATTCCAGCATTGGTTCTGAGGTTCCATGAAATTTGACCAGTCCCAGCCCCATCTCCATTAACTCCTAATCTCCAATATTCACTGCGATCGTATGAAGCAATAATTTGATTTCCGCCTGATGTTGTTCTAATCCAGGCTTCAACTGTCAATTCTGTAATTGTTGTTGAAGCATATGAAAAATTAGATATGGCTACATAGTCATTACCTCCATCAAAATCTAAATTGGTTCCGGCCGCATCACCTGGAGCTCTAACCAGAACTGTATCTGCGGCAAAACATCCTGCTCCATCATCAGCTAAAACAGTAATCTCACCTCCATTTGCCACACTTATCGATTGGGTACTTTCTGTCGTACTCCATAAATAATTTGAAAATCCAGCTCCAGCATCTAAGCTTGCTGATTGTCCTACACATGACAAAACAACATCTGCTCCTAAGTCTATTCCGCTTCCACTATTAATTATTGCATCTACAGCAACTCTTGGGCTCTCACAGTTTTCACAATCAAAATCATAATCATTCTCCAACCAATCAGCATTGTTCATATTGAAGAGCGTTCCATCTTGACCTGAAAAAATATCAGACAATGTTGTACCAGAAACATCTTGAAATGAATAGTAGGCAAATAATCCATCCACTTGACCATTGAGACAAGAATTCATTGAAGCTTGAATTTCAGCCTGACTTTTCGCGACTGACCAAATTCTAAATTCATCTATCTCACCTTGAAATCTTGATACGGTTTGATTACCGTTAAATGATGCCGTTTCTGACCCAGTTCCTATAAATCCAAATCGTGTAACTCCGGTACCAATTGATGTACCCAAAGAGACAGAGCCATCCTGAACGCCGTCAATGTAAATTCTTGCATTGCCATTGTCATAAACTCCAACAACATGATGCCAATTACCGTCATTCACTGTTCCTGAACTAGACATATCCAAAATACCCGCATTGGTTCCCAGATTCCATGTCACTTGACCTGCTCCACCACCAGTGCTTGATATTCCAAATCTCCAATAATCACTTCTATCATATGAGGCGATAATCTGAGCAGTAGTTTTAGTTGTTTTAATCCATGCTTCAACCGTAACTTCTGTAATTCCAGTAGAAGAATAAGATGAATTCAAGGCTACGTAATCATTGTTTCCGTCAAAATTCAAGCCTAGGTTTTCATCTTTTGCTGCTACAAAATAAGTTGTTGTACTAGCAATGACAGGTGTGGTATATGTTGTACCACTTCCAAGATAATTCCCTCCTGAAGCGGCATCATACCAGTTATAAAAGCCAGTAGAGCCTGACGCATTTAACTCAACTGAATTTGCGCCAAAAACACAAGTGTCGTTTGCTGTTGATGTAGTAGGTGAAGAACCTAATGCTCCTTCCCCAACAACTATCGTATCAGAACCAAAACAACCTGCTCCATTATCGACATCAACAAAATAGGTTCCGGCATTAGTAATATTGATTGTCGAAGTGGTTTCTGCTGTACTCCATGTATAATTTGTAAAAGAACCTGGGTCTAAGGTCAATGTTCCTAAATCACAAGAAGAAAACAAATCTGGCCCAAGATCTGGTGTTGAACCCAAAATTGTAACTGTTGCGGTCGATCTTGCACTCTCACAAGTTGGGCAACTGTAATCGTGATCTACTTCAATCCAATCTGTATTGGGATCCATATTGATAAGCACTCCATCATTAGAAGCAACTTTATCCGTCGCAACTCCTGCTCCCGCACCTTCTTCCATTGATATACAAACTTGTAGCCCTGTTTCTGTACCTGTCAAACAAGAATGCATTGAAGCTTGAATTTGAGCCTGTGTTCTTGCAGTATTCCAAATTCTGGCTTCATCCATGTCTCCATTAAAAGGATTAAATGGTGTGTTCGTTCCATTAAAAACGGTCGCCTCTGAACCGGCCGACAAAAATCCAAATCTCGTTATTCCAGTTCCAAAGGTAGTTCCTTGAGTTCCCTGGTTATCAAGTACTCCATCAATGTAAACAGAAGCCGTTCCATTATCATAAACAGCAGCAATGTGATGCCATTCCCCATCATTCACTGTTGACGTAGATCCGAAATCAAATTGGCCTGCATCCGTCATTATATTCCATGAAATCTGGCCAGTACCTGCGCCATTCCCATTAATTCCAAGTCTCCAATATTCTGATCGATCATAAGAGGCAATCATTTGATCAGAACCATCAGTTGTTTTCACCCAAGCCTCAACTGTGACAGCTGTAAGACCTGAAGAATTATAATTGAAATTTTGAATAGCAACATAATCATTGTTACCATCAAAGGTGATTCCGCGATTTGTATCTGCCGCGGCTACAAAGAAGGATGTTGTAGAAACTAAGTTAGGAGTTGCAAACGAACTCCCACCCCCCAAAAAGTTACCTCCGCTTGCTGCATCATACCACGAGAACAATTCAGTAGAACCATTGGCAGAAAGATTGACAGAACCTGATCCAATCAAGCATGTATCAGCCGTAGTAGGTAAAACAGTAGGGCACTGTGCAAAACCATTAAAAGAAAAGAATATTAAGACTAATGGGATTAAAGAAAATTTACTCATATCACTTACTTCACAAACTTGATTCTGAACTTCGACTTAAGATCTTTCAATACATAAACTCCTGATCCCAAACTGGAATCGATTTGTAGAGTTTGATTCTGTGCTGCCCCCTGAGCAAAGGTTTGCACAATTTGACCCAAATCATTGTATAAAACAAATTGATTTAATTCGATTCCGTCTAAACTAGAGAATGTGATTTGATTATCAATATTATTATAAAACGCATCAAGAGGAGATTCATTTTCATCAATCCCAAGCTGAGAATTAACTGTAGCCGACAATGATGTCTCACAGCCCATTGCGTCTTGAATTTGAGCTAAATAGGTTCCAGCCACTAATGACGTTATGCTTTGACCAAGCTCTCCTGTTTGCCAAGTGTATTCGTAAGGAGGTGTACCACCTATTACATCAAGAACAATAGCCCCATCAGCACCTAACAATTCATCTGAAACATTTGCTGTTGCATTTATGTTTGATGGTTGATTCACCACCACATTAAAAGTCGTTTGATTGCACAAATTGGTCAAACTAGGTACTTCGATAGTGTAAATTCCACTCTGTAAATTTTCTATCAATAATGGATCAGCAGTCGCATTGGCTGAAGTTGTTGTCCCCTCAAATGTGATTTCATAATCTAGTGGGCTTGAATCTTGAAGATCTAAAGAAATCGACCCATCAGAAAGTCCGTGACAGCTCGCCATCAAACTTGATGTTTCATAAGTTTTTCCTAAATGAATTAAAAAACGAGGAGCATATGTTGTATCAGATAATTCAAAGGTTAATGGTTGACTGTCTTCTACCATATAAAAAGAACCATCATACGTGTCTTCAATTTGAATACATGGAACATTTAGTTCATTCAAGTTCTCAAATTCTAAATTATACTCACCAGATTCAAAAACAATGACTCTCATTGGAATTGTCCATTCCTGAGTTCCTTTATCAAAACTGTGCACAGTTAAATCTTTTACTTCATTATTGATGAGCGTTATTTGAGGTTGAACACCCCATCCTCCCCAAAGTTTCTCAGCATCAAATAAATATTCAAATTCATCTACTGAACCATCTAAATGTCTAAGAACTGCTTCATCAAAGTGTTCAACTCCCTGTAATCGAATAGTCATACCAGGATTTAACTCATTACCGTTTTTAAAATATGCTTGATCAATACTAGACTTCACACCTTCTCTTGCGGTCAATACAGGAGACCCGCCTGTAGCCTGAACCCAAAACGCTTGCTGTGAAGGAATATATCTTGAACCGCCATTTGTAGAAGCCCCTGCCACATAAGTCGCATACTGCTGATTATCGGGGTTTTGAATATAAACAGCATTTGCCATATTAGTCTTAGTCCAAGCGGCATCATCCCAATCAATTGTTGATGGATATGGATTTCCAACCAGGTTCCATCCATCCTCAGATGGAGTACCAGAAGGAGTGTATGTTACTGGCATAGTTATATCTCCTTGATTCGCAAGGCCTACTAAGTCAAACACAAAAGGTGAAGTACCTGTAATTGTATCACCACACCAAATTTGCCATCCTTCTCCGACCCCAATTGTTTGTGCAGAACCAGTTGTTGCCTGATATCCCATTGTTGGCGGTTGTGTCTCATCATAATTATATGCCGAAATCCATTCAAAAGTAGGATACCAAGATCCAGGATAACCTGCAGTTGCAAAGTCATCATTAAACTGATCTAAAGTTGCTCCTTGAACTGCAGATGACATATATCTCCAAAATGTTTCGCCAGCATCAATGTAGCGTTCCATAGATATATCCCCACTAATTGGATCTGTAAACCCACATGTGGCAGTAGTTGTGAATACTGTTCCTACAGTTGGATTTGGTCCATCTGAGAAAATTGGAGTACCACTAGGATCATTCAAAGTATATGTATTCTCATTTTCAAATTGTCCTGAAGCGTAAACCAATTGGAGAGTCGTTCCGTTTCCGACCGGAATAATCTCTGTGAATGACGAACCATAAGATTGATAGACACCAATTGGAACACCATCTTCTAATACGGTTAAGTTTCCTCCATTCCATCCATCTCCCCATGCATCATCCATTATCAACTCATAGAAACAGTTTGTTGTTAACTCATCTACTCTTGCCGTTCCAAGAGCATCAGATTTCATAATAATGAGATCATTCGTATTCAATGCACTCTTATTTACTTGAAGTTCTTTGGTGATAGTCACTGCTGATCCCGAAATAGTTGCTCCAAATTTAGACTCTACAATAAGATTCGAGATTTCAAGAGCAACAGAATTGGTGATATTATTAAGGCCATCACCTGTTAAAACTGTTTGCCCTCCAGCATCAGTATATGTTCCTGTATTAATGAAGTCACCGTAGACATTTAAGCTACCTGAAGCAGATAAGGTCATTCCACCTTCAAGTGTTAAATTAGCGCACTCACCTACCCCAGTAAGATTAGGTTCGTTTGCACTTCCAATAGGAATTCTTGCATCCATTGTTGAGTTAGGAACATTTGCCGTCCAATTACCTGAGTCAAACCAATTGGTACCGTTCGTGCCAGTCCAGATTGTTTCTGTCTCAAAAACGAAACGAATTTGAGGTTTCCATTGTCTATTCGTATTCGGGTTAGAACCACAGTAACTTCCATTCCCATTATTGGTCCATCTATATCTATAACCATTTGTTGCATTGTAAGTTCTTAACTGACCTGAAGGGTCATTATTTGCAGTTGACCAGCAAACCTTAACACAAATATTCTGTGTCCCGTTCCAATCGAAAGGAGTATCTAGATCTAGCATATCCCACAGACCTTGGTTTGGAGAATAAGTAAAAGCACTCTTTACTTCAGTATAGCCATTATTCCCAGGATTGGATCCCGCATCTGCCGCGTTGGTATGCTTCATTGAAATGGTATAACCGGGTATAGTGTTCACTGGAATATTTGTAACGAAGTACCCCATTCGGTTAATGGTGGCTGCTCCTGAAATCCCAGCAGCATTTAATTCAGCAACTGTGTATACAGTCCAAGAAACACTTCTATCTCGTGTGATATTTACCGGAGAGGCTTCATTGTAGCCGTTAGTTTGCGTACCAGAACCAATAGTGATTGTTTGTGCACTTGCAGAGTTTGCATGCACCAAAAGGCCTAACAGTAATATGGAAAGAAACCTATTCATTTTTCGTAGTAGCGAACCTCAATTTAACCAATTTTCTCCAAATATCTGTAATAGAATTAGAAATCACCGCAGTGATTCGATAAACTACCGTTATTCACTGATGAATTAACGTAAATTCACATAGGAAAGTTCAGATAAAATTGAATTTTACTTAAACGATTTAGAAAACCGCCTTTATTTGAAGATTTTTCCGATTGTTTTGAAAATGCATTTCAAATCAACCAAAAGGCCTTGCTCTTCAACATATTTGAGGTTTAGACTCAACTTTGCAGGCATTACACTTTCAATGTAAGTTTTCTCAGGGTCAGAAGATTCCCCAAGCATTTTTTGCTCTTCAAAATATTCAAGACTCGCGTAATCAGTTAGGCCTGGTCGTATGCTTAAAACTTTTAGTTGATCTTCAGTATATAGATTCACATATTTTGGCACTTCTGGTCTTGGCCCTACCACACTCATTTGCCCTAGAATTACATTCAATAACTGAGGGAATTCATCAATTTTATACTTTCGGATAAATCTACCAGAACGTGTTACTCTTGCATCTTGCCCAACAGTAATTGCCCCTTTCTTATCAGAGTTTACTGCCATTGAACGAAACTTTAAAATCTGAAACTCTTTCTTGTTTTTACCTACTCTAGTTTGAGTGTAGAAGATTCCTCCTTTGCTATCTAACAAAATCCAGATGGCAATAATTAGAAAAAAAGGAAATAAAAGAATTAAGACGCAAAACGAAGAAATGATATCAGCTATTCTTTTTACGAGCAAATACATTTAGGCCATAATCTCTTTAACCGAAGAAGAAACTGCATTCACTACATCTTTCAGATTTTCATCAGTCAAACTAAAGTAAACGGGTAAAGTGATCACATTTTCATACTTAGAAAAAGCTATTGGATAATCTTCCATTACGAACCCTCTTTCTTTGTAAGCCGTGAACATTGGAAGAGGCTGAAAATGGACATTTACAGAAATTTGTTTCTCAAAAATTCTTTGCATTATCTGATCTCTTTGCGATTCAGATGCGCCATCAATTCTAATCAAATACAAGTGAAAAGAAGAAAGTCTCTCTTCATCCTTATATGGCGGAATTATTGCCCAATTCTCTTTTTCAAAATGTGAGGTGTAAAAATCAAAAACTTCAGTTCTTCGATCTAAATTTGACTGATATCTATCGAGTTCAACCAAACCTATCACGGCTTGAATATCCATCATATTACACTTATATCCAGGCTCTAAGACATCATATCTCCAATTACCTACTTGTGTTTTTGCCAAAGCATCTTTTGACTGTCCGTGAAGAGACTTAATATTGAAAGTCTTGTATATTTCTACACAATCAAATTGTTCAGGAAGATTGAAACAAACGGCTCCACCCTCTGAAGTCGTAAGATTTTTAACCGCATGAAATGAGAAAACAGTAATGTCAGTTAAAGACCCTGTTTTCTTACCCTTATACTCTGCTCCTATACTATGAGCAGCATCTGATAGAATCAATATCCTCCCTAACTTCTTTTGAATTTCAGTTTCTGGATTAAAAACCTTTTTGACATCAGGTCTTTCTACCAATGCGTTGATGGCATCATAATCACAAGGCCAACCAGAAATATCCACGGGAATTATAATTTTAGTTCTTGGGCTAATGTGTCGTTCAATTTCTTTTAATGAAATATTAAAATCATTTTCATCACAATCAGCCATAATTACTGTTGCTCCGCAATGCAAGACTATATTCGCAGAAGCGCAATAAGTGTATGCTGGAACTATAACTTCATCTCCTTCTTTTAGTCCATACCATCTTGCCACTAACTCTAAGCCAGCAGTTGCAGAATTCAAACAAATTGTTTTTCTGCAGCCTACATACTCGGTAAGTCTTTTTTCAAATTCCTTAGTTTTTGGCCCGGTAGTTATCCATCCAGAAAGCAATACCTTCCCTACTTCATCAACAATTTTTTGATCCATACGGGGTGGTGAAAACGGCAACATAATCTTAATATTTTTAGACAAAATTACAACTAAATAAACGAATGAGCGAATTAATTCAGAGACATCAATTTCTCATGAAGCTCCTTTGCTATGTTGTTACGATTGAACTTCTCTTGAACATAAGACCGCCCATTTTTCCCAAACTCCATCAATTTTTGAGGATCAGCCTCTATAAGTTTTATTTGAGAAACTAGATCTTGAACGTCCTCTGGCTCAAATGACCAACCACATTTCCCCTCTTTAATAAAAAGATCTTTGGCTTCACCTTTAACTCCTAACAAAATAGGTTTCTCCATTGCCAGAACTTCAAATATTTTAGAAGGAATTGCGCCCTCAAAAAGAGGTAAGTTTCTTAGCGGAATAAGTGAAATATCAACTTCTTTAATGACACTTGCCACCTCTGTTCTACCCACAGGGTCGGCAAAAATAACGTTTGACGCATCAAGCTTTTGAGCAAGAGCAACTAAGTCTTCTTTTAATGGCCCGCTCCCCATTATAACAAATTTGAATTTTGGATTTGACTTCACCTCTACGGCTGCCTTTATAATAACTTCTAAACCTTGAGCATGACCTAAAATTCCGCCATAAAAGAAGACAAAATCATCTTCTATAATCCCATATTTGGATCTAAAACCATATTCTGAAACAGAATCAGGCTTAATGGCATCTGCATCAACACCATTGGGCAACCAATAAACATCCTTATCAGAGAATCGCTTGCGAATATCAGCAACAATACCTTGCGTTTGACCGGTAATTAGAGTAGACTTTTTGTAGCATTTCGCCTCTAATTTGTAAGCCATGTTCAGAAACATTTTATTAGAAACCAAACCAAGTTTCTCTGCTGATTCAGGCCAAAGGTCAGAAACATTAAAAATAAGTTTAGCATTAAGTTTCTTGGCCAATTTCATAGCTGAATATCCTAAAAAAAGAGGTGGAGACTCTACTATGATAAAATCGAAATCATCAAGTTTTTTCCCCGCTTTATAAGAGCTTCTCACGAACGAAAAATAATTCATAAGTCTCTTAGCGATCCCTTTGCTCTTAGTGACATAAATACTAGACCTGTGGACAGTTAATCCATCCATTGTCTCCGTCATAGTTTTCTTCCCCTTGTACTCTTCAAAGACCTCCATCTTAGGGTAGTTAGGCATAGCGGTCAAAATTTCTACATCTAACCCATACTTTTTTAGTCGAATAGCAAGTTCGAAAAGCCGATTTTGTGGAGCACCAGTCTCAGGCGGGAAGTACTGTGTCAGAATTAGAAGTCTCATTGTTTGAATTTGAAAAATTTATTGAATTAAATATTGCGAAAAAGACGGCAAAAAACACAACTCCAGCCTGTGTTTCCAATACTGATTCAGTAAAAAAGAAAACACCACTAATAAGTGAGAAAATAAGATTAAAGTATTTCATTCGTTTCATTCGAATAAGAGCTTGAAGCAACATAATCGCAATTGTCAATAAGCCCAAAACACCTAGTGCTACAGAAGTTTGTAAAAACTGATTGTGGGCGTTGAGATTTTGTCTGACAGCTTGATTAATACCGGCATCCTCATATCTTTCTAGCAACTCATCTTGTACGTCTCCTGTACCAACACCAATCCAAAAGTTGTCTAAAAAGAGTGATGTTGACTCATTCCAAATCACAGTTCTAAGTGAAGTAGATTCGAGCCAAGTTTTCTCGGTATCGGTATCTACTCCTTCAACAAACTCCTGCACTCTAGACTGCACCAAATCAGACCCTTTGTAGATTACGTAAGACCCTAGAATAGAACAGAATGTAAATAGTAAAAATAATATCCACTTTCTTTTTATCAACCAATAAATGAGCAAGGACAGAAATAAGATAGCCGAAGTGAGGATTCCTATTTTAGAGAGTAGCAGGATCGAAAAACCTGTAAAAATTAAGATTAGCGCCACATACACCCAACGTCTTTTGAACAAACCTAAGGCACCATTGAAATAGTCTATCAGCAAAATTCCAATTCCGACATTCATATAGAATGCCAAATATGAGGGATGAATTTCTTTACTTAAATGGATGTAAAGTAATTGTCTGGTATCACAAGTGCAATAATAATTATTAGCACCAATAACGAGTAACCAAATAACACAGACCAACAATCCAGCTATAAAAGTAAGTAAGAGCATCTTGATCTGTTCGACCTTATAATTTGAAAACATTATAACTATCGGGATTATCGCGAGACTCATTTTAACCTCTAAATCAAAGCCTGCATTTGCCGAATTTTCTGACCACAAAACTCCAAGACAATAGAGGCCAAAAAATGCTATTGAGGTCATTAACCTCCAGTTGAACTTTAGCCTGTGCTTTTTATAAATGCCCATCACCAAAGACAATAAAACCCATAGGGCAATCGTAATTGGAATAAATCTTCGGTAAAATGGAAATTGAAACACAACCAGACAAAGTGCCAAGATTGACAAATTAGAAAGATTAATATATGTTTTCAATTTTTGGATCAAAGAGTATGATTTTCAATAATCAAACGAGATCATTACTTTTTAATAGTTGCCGTAAAGCTACTACTTTTCCACAATGTCTTATGAATTTGTTTTACAAAGTTAAAGTATTCTAGACCCCATTTTAGCTAACTTCACGGATTACAATATTGATTAAATGACCAAACTAATTTCTGAAAAAATTCTCACTCTGATTGGAGCATTCATTTTGGTCTCAATATTGTTTTTTCCTCCAATAAAAATCAGTAGTACTACGCCGGCACTAGAAATTACGGATTTTCTTATTCCTGTGCTCGCAGGTATCGCCCTTTTGAAGCATAAAGATTGGAAAAACAAAAAGCTTATTTATTTGATTGCTGCTTTTGGAGCTTACATTCTCATATCTATTTTGGTGAATGGACGTTACAATCAAATTCGTGATTATTTTGAAATTGTCAAACTAATTAAGTTCGCATCCGTCATTGTGATCTTCAGTTTTATTAGTTCAATTGATTTCATAAAAAAACTGATTAAGCATGCCTTTATAATTCTTGTGATCTTCAATATTATCCATTTCATGGATTGGTTTGGATTAAACGATTTTTTAAGTCAGTATTACCTGGGAGGATTTAGATACAGTGTTTTTGGTCTGGATTCAATTGGAACGCCAACAACAAAACGAATGCTTGGTTTTGTTGGAAACCCTAATGCGAATGCCATTGTATTTATGTTCTTCGTGATTTACTTCATACCAAAATCTGAGAGCCTAAAAAAAGCATTACCATGGATGGGTGTAGCTCTAATCATGATGTTCTTGTGTCAATCTAAAACGGCACTTGTATCTACAATACCCGTCATTTTAGCTTACGGCTATTTCCACTTTAAAGAGAAGACAAAAATCCTTGCTGTAATAGGAACTACCGTCATTTGCTTTTTCATCTCGTTCTTTATTTCTAAGTATTCTATATTTCCTGATGAGGCAGACAACCCAGAATATGTTGAATGCATTGAATGTCTTGATAACGTCAAGAATATTGATTGGTCAAATCTCGATACTACTACTGATACTTCGGGCGTATCATTCTCCACTGCAGAGGACTCTTTGGCCTATATAGACTCTTGTTTAGCTATTAAAAACAGTGGTCAAGAAACAACCTATTTGGAAACCATTGTTCATGGAGAGTTTCTCGGTGGTTCTTCAATGAAAGGTAGATATGAAATATGGAGGCATTTGTGGGCCATGATTAAGGACAAACCGATTTTTGGACATGCACCTTACAAGGAGTACTTCTATGAAAACGAACTGTATTTTGAAAATGAACTAATTTCAATGACTTGGCGCTATGGTTTTGTTGGATTAGGTATCTACCTCTCTATTCTTTTCTATTTGTTTAGACTGAGCTTAAAGAATAGACACCATGAAATGGGTATCAATTTATTTCTTTTGCTGATCGTAATACTAATGACCGGTTTAACCAATAACCCATTTGCGCACAAAACAGTAATTGTACTCTTTGCTCTTACCATTGGCCTGTTAATCAATACTACCAGAGAAGAGAAGAAAGAATCCCTTTCTGAGTCTGAAGATTAAATTAGAAGTCCAAGCGAAACCCAATCTAGTATTGCCTAACAAAGTCGTCTTCAAAAAGACCGGCCATCTCTTCAAAGTACTCATCACCTGTCATAAGATAAAAGTGATGAAGTTGCTTACCATGAACTTCGTGATGATATGGACTTTGAACATCATGCTTAATGCAAAATAGACTCATGTCTCCTTCCATTCTATATCTAGAAATATTTGATTTAACGGTTGTTAAAGATGCCATTAATATCACTTTAGCCTCACGGCTTTTGGTGATTCTATAATAATCATAAACCCCATAAATTGCGAAGTTCATTCCGTTTAAAGTCATAGCCGGTATCTCTTCAGGATACTCTTCAAGCCAAAGCCCACCATCTTTATCTACACAAGACACCCAAGGTTTTGCATCATTACCCTTGAGCGGTAAAAAGGACTGGAATATTCTTTTACTCATCTTCAAATACTGTTGATCACCTGTTTCTTCGTAGAGTCTAGTAAAAAAAGATAAGGCGATTCCCTGCGCCATTGAAGAATACCAGGGAGCGTTCAATGTCTCTTCTTCAATACCATGTAATGAAAAATCATAAGAATATGGAAAAAACATGGTGCTTTCTGTATTCAAGCTTAGGCCCTCTAATTTATCAGCAAGAACAAGTATTTGATCCATCAAGATCGTTTTTTTAGTATCGTGATATACATCTAAGATCTGCAGACCATATTCAGCAATTGAAACTGGGTGATAATGATTCATACCTTGGTAAAAATACATGGGAACACCGTTCACATCACAATCTCTCTTAAGACCGAAAACACCATCATGTTCGACATAAGGTAAACTGTCATATGGTAAAATACTTATATCAAATTCTTGGTAAGAATATTCTGTTCCATTACAGCTATCTACTTGACTGTAGGTTTGCGTAAGCAATTCATCAGGAACAACTAGAGAAGAGTCCACTATAAAAACAGTATCTACTTTGGTTATATTATCGGCGCAACCGCACATATCACCAGAGCAACATGAGTTGAACACTTGAAAAATGAAAAGAAGGAGAAGCACACTAATCTTTCTTATAAACTTTATTTCAATCAACATTATTAGTATAATTTATTTGAAGCATTTCATTTTCTAACCAATCGCAAACTGCTTGTTGTTCTTTTTTGTAAAGCTAATACTTTTCCACATTTTTACTAGGGTTGTTTTAACTTGCCCCGATAGATCAGAGGCTTATTTTTGATTATCTTTGCTTACAACTAAACTAGATGACCAAATGTTTGAAAACCGTAATGTCTAGATGACTTTTTAGAGTGGTTTTCAGACTCCAAAATAAATTATGCCAGTTAAAGTTTGCCATATTACTACCGTTCACAAACCTAACGATAATAGAATTTTCTATAAAGAGTGCATTAGTTTAAAGAATGCCGGTTATGACGTTTCTTTAATTGTCGCAGGACAAGAAGACCATGTTGTAGACGGGGTGAAAATTTATGGGATTAAAAAAGGAAAAAGTAGGCCATCAAGAATTTTTATCACTGCCTTTTTTCGAGCTTTCAGAAAGGCACTCTCTTTGAAATGCGAAGTTTACCACTTTCACGATACCGAGTTAATACCAGCTGGGTTAATGCTCAGAATATTAGGAAAAAAAGTAATCTATGATATTCACGAGAATAATCCTGCAGCACTTCTTTCAAGACCTTATCTCAAAATAAAATTTTTCAGAGTGATTCTTTCAAAAATGGTACATGTTTTTGAAAAGATTTCGGTTCCTTTTTTCAGTGCTATTATTACGGCAAGGCCTGACATCAGCTTACGTTTTAGAAAAAAGAAAAAATTTTTATTGCGTAATTTTCCAATTTTACCAGATCTCGATAATATTCCTGAATTAAATTATCAGAAAACCAAGAAAAGCGCAATTTATGTAGGAGGAATGTCTCAAATTCGAGGAACGAAAGAGCTTATTAGCGCTTTTGAGAACTTAGAGGATGTAGAGTTATGGTTGCTTGGGGGCTTTGATTCAAAAGCTTTTGAAAATGAATGCAAACAACTTGCGGGCTGGAAAAATGTCGTTTATTTTGGTTCTGTCGAGCCATTTGAAATCTTCTCTTATATAAAAAATGCGGATTTAGGCATCATTACATTTCTTCCAAAACCAAACCATTTGACAACCTTAGCAACAAAGCCATTTGAATACATGGCTTGTGGACTCCCACTTATAATGTCAGATTTTGAGTATTGGAAATCATTTTTTAAGGATAGTTCTGATTACGTAAATCCAGAGAACAGTGAAGAAATTGCCAATGCTATTAGAACCTTAATAGGAGACCCTTCTCGCATGGCGAGAATGGCAGAAAAGAATAGCTCTTTATCAAAGAATGACTACAACTGGGATTCTGATTCAAGAAATCTATTTGATTGTTACAATATTATATTGAAAAAAAAATGAGAAAGAAAGTACTTGTAGTAGTTGGTACACGACCAAACTTCATTAAAGTGACTCAATTTAGAAAGGTTGCTCAAATGTATGACCAATTTGATTTGAAGATATTACATACCGGCCAACATTACGATCATAAAATGTCATCTGTATTCTTTGAACAATTTGATCTCCGTCCTGACGATATTTTCGATTTAAAATCAAAGACACCTGCATCACAAATAGCTGAAATCATAACAAAACTAGAAGAATATTGTTTAGAATTCAAACCTGATTTAATAATGGTTCCTGGAGATGTGAACTCGACTCTAGCCACTGCTATTTGCGCCAATAAACTAAACATTAAATTGGCTCACATTGAAAGCGGATTGCGAAGCTTTGATAACGAAATGCCAGAAGAGAACAATCGTATTCTCACCGATTTGATTTCTGATTATCTATTAGTAACCGAGCAAAGTGGCTTAGACAATCTAAGCAATGAAAAAAAATCAAAGAATAAAATTCACTTCGTCGGAAACACAATGATTGATACTATTGTGGCTTTCACGGATAAAATTGATTCTTCTGAAATCTTAGCTCGACTAGAACTAGAAGAAAAAAAGTTTGTGCTACTAACAATGCACAGGCCTTCAAATGTGGACAATGAAGAGGGTCTCCTTAAATTATGTAAAACTATTGAAGGCATTACCAAGCACTTCAAAATTGTATTCCCAATTCACCCAAGAACTTTGAATCGAGCAGCAGAATTCGGATTGGTTGACAGATTGACAAATAACCCCAAACTTGTTATCACAGATCCGTTGGATTACTTTTCATTTCAAAAGCTTATCAAAACATCATTTTTAGTGTTAACTGATAGTGGAGGAATACAAGAAGAAACCACTTTTTATCAAGTTCCTTGCTTAACCGCGAGAAACAACACAGAGCGACCTTCTACTATAACAGAAGGGACAAATGAACTCATTAAATTTGAACCTGATCTAATCTTAACAAAATTGAAGGATGCGATTAATGGAAATATTAAATCAGGGAAAATCCCTCAATATTGGGATGGCCAGGCAACAAAAAGAATTTTTGAAGTGCTAAATAAAACACTGTAATTAGTTCTTTAACAAAGATTTGTAGATTTTAAGAAACTTTTCTCGACTAACATCTTTGGTTGCAAGTTTCATTACAATTTCTTTATTCATTTCAATGACCTTAAGCCCATCCATTTCAGTAGCTCTATTCAAAGCGGTCAAAAGACTATCTTTTACTAGCACTCCATTTTGACCGTCTTTGACCCATTCTCGATTTGCCGGCAAGTCACTAGCAACAGGAATACAACCGTACCCCATAGCCTCTAATAAACTTATTGAAGTACCATCACTTGAAGGTATTGAAACCCAGATTTTGGCTTTTAAATAGTAATCTTTATTTGTTTCAGAATCCACGAAACCTATAAATTCAATTTGAGAATTTCCGGAGTTCTCTGCTGTTTTCTTCAATTCTTCTGTGCGAGCACCATTAGCTCCAATCACTAATTTCCAATCTGGATTGGTTTGCGAAAATTGAAGGAAAGTCTTTAAGATAGTGTCAATATTATAAAGATCGTGATGGAGTCGATTAGAATAAATTATTTTCTCTTTAACTGGGATCTGTACATCCTCGTAATCTATCCCAAAATTCACCAATACGACCTTTGACTTAGGATCTAACTTTTGAATAGCCTCAATCATGAACTTAGCATCAGCCGTGATAGAATCTGCATTTCTTAATACAAATTTCACCAACCAATGAAAAAAACGACTTCTCTTTGGCAGCAACAATACATCACTTCCCCAAGTCGTCAAAACCAATGGCACCCTATTCTTGTTTGCCTTTATGGCTAATAGAGCGCAAGAATTAGCTTGATGTACATGAATGAAATCAGGATTAAACTCTGCAATCAACTTTCTTATGACTTTGATTTTTTTTGGTATCGTTTGAGGTTTTTTTATCGAAAAATCAACGACCGCACCTCTAGCAAATGTCACCTCTTGTTCTGAAATCACAAAAACCTCTTCAAATTCATCAACGATTAAATTATAGTAATTTTGAAGATGTACAGAACCGGCACTTGGTCCAATTAAAAGAAGTTTTTTATTTTTCATCAGGCCTAAATTCTACGCTTTTAACTCGAAAAAGTAAAAGTCTGACACAAAAGGTTTGATTTTTCCTTGATATTTATTCTCAATAAATTTGTTCAACTCAAATCTTGGATAGTTTTTTTCAACCCAGTTTGTAAACTTTCTATGCTTGATATATGTCGTGTCTTTATCGGTAGAATCATAATTTGTAGAAAAAATCAAAACACTACTTTCAGCTGAATCGAACAACCTCTTCATGTAGAGATCAAAAACACTGTCTTCAACTAAGCAGTAAACAACATCTAGGCTTAATGTCAGATCAGCCTTCTCCTGTTTATATTCATCAAAATGTCTAAATATTTTTGAATCATCCCCTTTGAACTTTTCCTTACAAAGGTCAACCGCGGCCTGACTGATCTCATATCCTGTAAATTTTTCTATCTCAAAATAACTCAATTGGTTGCCGTCTCCACAACTCATTTCAATAATTGATTTGAATCCTTTTGAAGAAACGTATTCATTGATCACTTCTGCCTTATAAATAGCAAGTTCATCATAGGACCCGACTCCAGAATTGCCTCCCGAACTGTAACGTTCTTTCCAGTATTCTTCAGAAGATTCAAAGTCTTTTGCTCTTTGCTTTTTCTTCCATTTTACAGCTAAGGGGCCAATTATTGGAATTTTCTTAATTAACTTCTTCATATAAAAACGACCAATTTTAGTCTTCAAATTTAAGGTTTATATTGAACTATCCCGGGCTTTTAGCGTCTCTCTTGTCAACTTCAATGCCCAGAAGTATGCGTAAGTGTAAAAGAGAATTTGAATACTTGATAAAATCAAGAACCCTGTTGTGAGATCTTTAAAAAAGATACCACCTACCAAAATCGACCCAAGTATGATGACATTATGAATCATTGATATTATGAAATACTGCCCTTGTTTATTCAGGATTACAGAAACTTGAAGGACAGGTGCTATTGCAAAACTCAGATATAACCAAGGTGTCAAGTACTGAGCATACTCTCCTGCAACTCTCCATTTTTCTCCTAATACGAATTCAAATAATGGAGGACCGAATAAAATAATGACTAAAAAAATTGGCGCCCCAATCAGAAGCATCTTCTTAACGGTTGATTTAATAAGTGGGATGAAGTTCTGCTCGTTTGCGTGCATTTCAGCCGCTTTTTGAAAAAACACCTGAGCAAATGAATTTCCAATCACAGAAAGAGGAGCCCTTAATACTCGAACTGTCATTCCATAAAAACCAAGAATTGCTTCATTAAAAGCATATAATATAGTAGATGTCACCCCAATATTTTTTAGTTCATCAAGCACTCCATGGACACTGTTAATTTTCGGAAACTTGTCATGTATTTTGGCCTGCTCTTTCATTCTCTTCCATGACACCTCTTTAAATAATACTTTGTCTTTTTTCAAAAACGGAAACAAGAAAACTAAGGTCCCTAAGAAAAAGCCAAGGGTAAAACTTAAAATAAGGGCTCCAACACCAATGTGAGTTATACCTGATGGATTTCCATGAGCCTTACTGAATATTGATTTGAAGAACTTAACGATTCCTTCTTTGGCAGTAAATACATTGTATTTCTGTAAACCACCTACCATTTGAACCGCAACTCTACCTGTGGTTTGAACAACCACTGAAACAGAAGTCCCTTTGAATCTTTTATGCCTATTGCTCCAGAAAGTAAAAATCTTATATGCACTGCCGAAGAACACTGTTACCGGTATAAGCCACAGCCATGACGACAATCCATCAACAGAAATCAGGTCGGCTAAAACATTGCCGAACACTAAAAAGACAATCAATAGAATAGACACAAAAACTGAAAGTATTGCAAAGCAAAGTGCCAAAATGTTAATTGCGTCCTTATCCTCCTTAGGTAACACAATTGCCTGCTCATATCTGCCGGCCGCAATTACTAACAAGAATGTCACAATTGACATGTAAAAAGTATAGGCCCCAAACTCTTCAGGAGAAAATAGTCGAGTTAAAACAGGGGTTAAAGCAATGGGCAAAATCTGCGCAAGGGTAGAACCAGTCATCAAGGTGAGGACATTCTTGCCAAATTCAGATTTTACAATTCTTTTTTTCATTATTAAATCTTGGTGGTGAGTCACCAATCTGTAAAGATAGATGAATTGCAGCTCAGAGAAAATGAGAATAACAATAAGTACGAACAGCTAAAAAAGGAAAACTTTTGACTTTTGTCATTTTCTGTTTGCCGATTAATCTATATCCTTGTTGCTGCTAAGCAAATGACAGTCAGAAAACATATCGCACTAATTGGGACAGGTCCAGTCTCTATACTAAAGGCATACCTCTTGGTTAAGAGAGATCCCACCTTAAAAGTTAGCCTTTTTGAAAGCAGCTCTAATCTTGGAGGGGCTTGGTATTCAGACATCAGCCCAAAAGGACATGAGATTGAAAGTGGATGCCACATTTGGTCATACGTACCTGAAGTTTACTCCTTTTTAAAATCAGAGTTTGCATTAGAATTGACTCCAATGAATCCTAGCCCAACTTTTGTGGGCAAAAAACTTAAGGTCAATTATTCTACAAAAAATACGCTCGACACTTACAAACACATTTTTAAAAGCTTACTCAAATTCAAAAAACCGGCTATTAAAAATCACCCAGGATTTTACGGTAGAATTTTTGGCAAGAAGAATCAATATCCAAAATTGGGATCAGTAGAATTAATTAATGCCTTAAAACTCAAAATAGAAAAGGAAAAAAACATTGAAATCATTCAAAATTTCATGGTTGATGAGATTAAAATATCTGACCAGGTTGAATTGATTGGCAAAGACAATACTTATGTGTGTGATCAATTATTCATGACATCTGTCTCAGAGGTGCAGAAAATTTCAATGAAAGATCAGATCATTGAGATGGAGCAATCACAAATCGATTACATTCATTTCTTAATTGCTCTTTCAAATCCCACGAACAAAAAGATGTCGTACTGGAGATTAATGAACGACCCCGTAGTTCATAGAATATCAGACATCTCCTACCAAACTGCGAACGAAGAAAACCTTCTTCTAGTAGGAATCAAAGGAGATGCGTACCATTCAACATCAGAAGAAGATTTACTGAAACATTGTGAAAAAGTCTTCAGGTCTTTAAAGCTGATTGTCCCAGAAACTTCTGTTGAAAAATTAAAAACTTACATTTTCCCGACCTATTACATCAATGGTCAGATTAGAGAGAGAATCAATGAGATATCACCATCACAAATCCAACTGATTCATTCAACTGATTTGATGCATGGATTTTATTACATTCTCAAAGAAGAAAATCTTATTTGATAAAAACTCCGAAGTAAATATACTTCCATTTTTTGGGAGTTAAAGGAGAGATGACCTTATCAAAAGAAGCCAAAGCAGACCTTTGTTTTTCTGAACGTCCAAAAAGTGCTGAAAAACCATGAGCTTTAAACCTTGATTTTGAAAACCCAGATGCCCAAAACTGTAAATCTTCATTTGTGATATACCTCCAACGATTAGCCCAGTTGATAAACTTTTTACGAGCCTTTTGATGAAACTTGCTAGCCTGTGCATTTTCGGCCATTAATAACGCACCCCCCGTTTTCAAAACTCGTCTAATCTCGTCAATTGATTGGTCTTGATCTTTCTTTTTACCTAAAGCTCCAATAACAGATTTAAATACAACAACATCAAAAGTTTCATCTTCAAAATCAATTGATCTCATATCCACTTTTTTGTAGTGGATTCTTGATGAGACTCCTTTGTCTTCGTGCATTTTCTGAGTCACTGCTGGCATTTCATTATAATCGGTACACCAAACTTCACAGCCAAGTTTTGCAAAATAAAAGCTGAGTCCGCCTTCACGTTCTCCAATAGCAAGAACTTTCATTCCGCTTTTAACTGCAAAATGCGCATCCCAAAAAGGGAGCGCATTTTTCCAATTCTTCACATCCCATTGGATGATCTCTTTTATTTCGTCTTTGGTGAAATTATTTTGCATAATGAACCGCTCTCTTCTCACGGATTACAGTCACTTTCACCTGACCTGGATAAGTCATTTCATTTTGAATCTTTTGAGATATGATGAACGATAATTCATCTGCTCTTTGATCATTAACTTTTTCAGCCTCTACCATAACACGTAGTTCTCTACCTGCTTGAATAGCGTATGACTTAAGTACACCATCAAATCCAAGTGCTGTAGTTTCAAGCTCTTTAATTCTCTTAATGTAAGATTCTGCAATTTCTCTTCTGGCACCTGGTCTAGCACCTGAAATAGCATCACAAACCTGAACAATTGGAGAAAGCAAAGATGTCATCTCGATCTCATCATGGTGAGCTCCGATTGCATTACACACATCACCCTTTTCTTTATACTTCTCGGCCAATTTCATACCCAAGATTGCGTGCGGTAATTCTGGCTCATCATCAGGCACTTTTCCAATATCATGTAAAAGACCAGCTCTTTTTGCCGCCTTAACGTTTAAGCCAAGTTCAGCTGCCATAATAGCACAAAGGTTTGCCACCTCTCTACTGTGCTGTAATAAGTTTTGACCATAAGAAGAACGATATTTCATTCTTCCGACCATTCTCATTAACTCAGGGTGCAATCCGTGAATACCTAAATCAATACAAGTTCTTCTACCTGTTTCGATAATCTCTTCATCTAAAGACTTCTTAGTTTTAGAAACTACTTCTTCAATTCTTGCAGGGTGAATTCTTCCATCAGAAACTAACTGATGTAATGCCAATCTTGCAATCTCTCTTCGCACTGAATCAAAACATGAAAGAATAATTGCTTCAGGCGTATCATCAACGATAATCTCTACTCCCGTAGCAGCCTCTAAGGCTCTAATATTTCTTCCTTCTCTACCAATGATTCTACCTTTCATCTCGTCAGACTCAATGTTGAATACTGAAACTGAATTTTCGATAGCTTGCTCAGTTGCTACTCTTTGAATTGATTGAACAACAATTTTCTTCGCTTCTTTATTTGCGTTAATCTTTGCTTCGTCAACTACTTCCTTGATGTGAGCCATTGCGTCCGTTCTTGCTTCATCAGTTAATGTTTCCATTAATTGCTTTTTAGCCTCATCAACAGAAAGACCAGAGATTTTTGAAAGCTCGTTCACTTGCTTTTGATGCACTTTTGCTATCTCAGCCTTCTTGCTTTCTAAAACTTCTAATTGATCTTCAACGTTTTTCTTTTGACTTTCAACCGATTTGTTTTTTCTGTTCAAGTCTTCAATTTTGTGATTAAGACTTTTCTCTTTACTCTTAGTTTTATCTTCTAAGCTTTGAAGGTTTCTCTCTCTATTACGAACAGCTTTTTCGTGCTCGTCTTTCAATTGTAAAAACTTCTCTTTTGCTTGGATAATCTTATCTTTTTTCAGTGATTCCCCTTCGGCCTCTGCCTCTTTAAGAATACCTTCTGTCTTAGATTTCAAGACACTTTTTTGAAGAATGAATACAATAATGGCTCCAATCACTACCCCAATCACGACTCCAATAATTATACTTACTACATCCATAAATATTGTTTAGTGATTTGATTTTAAAATCAAACCTTGTTTATGCAAACACTGCAGCTTTTAAAGTGCGGCGTCTACTTTATCTAAAATCTTCTGAATGTCTTCGCTAAAGTCAGGTTGAGAGACGGGAGCAGGATTACCTCCTCCATTTTTCATTTGAACCGCAATTTGCAATGATGTCATTGCAAGCAGGTCCTGCATATCTTTAACCGCATAACTTCCTTGCAGTTTTTTGATATTTGAATTGATTCGATCAGCCGCTTCTTTGATAGCAGCCTCCTCTTCTTTTTTTATCGTCAAAGGATAAGTACGACCAGCAATTATTATTTTGATTGATATCTTATCCATGTCTTTTTAAACCTTAAGTAGCGAAATACATTTATCGATTTCTCTAACTAATCCATCAATTTTGACTTTTAATTCTTCAGAATTATCGGTTGATTCTTGAGGCTTATTTTTAAGCTCTTCATTTTCACCTTTCAATTTTGAAACCTCTGCTTGATGTGCTGAGATTTGCTGATTTAACTCATTAATTTGCTCCTGCTTTGATTTCAAAGCTGACTTTTCTTGGTTTAGTTTTGACACTAATTGACCAACTTTTTCGTCTAAAGAAGCTATTAATTGTTTTGTATCAGACATCTGTTTTTTGTCAAAATGTGATAAGCAAAAGTACGCATCAATCCGTCATTTTCAAAGTTCTAAATACTTAATTATTAAAATAGATTTTTTGATAAGAAGCGCGAATAATAAAATGAACTGTGCCACAAGGCATTAAATTTGTTATTTAGAACCTAAAACAGATGACAAAACAATTTTCATTTCTTCTCTTCATTCTATTTTCAATTTCTGCTTCGGCTCAAGGATATGTTGAAAAGGATATTGATTTTGACAACATGGATTTGGCGCCACCAATGAAAATCCCCTTGATTTTAGCTGGGAACTTTGGAGAGATGAGATCGAATCACTTTCATACAGGTTTAGATATTAAAACGAAAGGTGTTGAAGGCCAAAACCTTTACTCAATAGAAGAAGGTGTCGTATCAAGGGTAAGAGTATCACCCTGGGGCTACGGATTAGCTGTTTATATCGATCATCCAAACGGACTAACTTCATTATATGCCCACATGAAATCGTTTTCACCTGCTATTGATTCTCTAGTTTACAGTGTACAAAAGGAGAAAGAAACTTACGTAGTTGATGAAAATGTTTTAGACAGAGGATTGAAAGTAAAAAGAGAGGAGTTTATTGGATTATCAGGGAATTCAGGCAGTTCAATGGCTGCTCATTTACATTTTGAATTAAGAGAAACCAAAACTGAGCATGTTTTGAACCCTTTAAAATTCAAGTGCTACCAACGAAAAATAAAAGATTCAACTAAGCCCACCTTGAAAGGAATCAAAGTTTATGCAGTGAACGAAAAAGGCTACATGGTGCCAGGTAGATCAAAATATTATCACTGTAAATATGTAAACGGAAAGTATCTTGTCAATAACGGCGCGCCAATAGATGTATCGGGAATCGTCACTGACAATTCTTATTTGGGATTTGCTTTTCATGTGGTAGATAAACTGGATGCCGCACACAATATTTGCGGAGTACACAATACCTTTTTATCAAAGGGAGATGAAACCTTTCATGAGCAAAAGATAGACTATATAGACTTCAGCTATAACCGATACTTGAATTCTCATCAAGATTACTACGAGTTCAAACAGAATAAAAGAAATGTTCACAAGAACTTTAAAACGCCAGTAAATGGTTTACCAATTTATCCGAAAGCCAATGGTCTCTTTGATTGGACAAACTGCGCCGGAAACTATAAATTCAAAGCCTTTGACGTTCACGGAAATCTGACCTCAATCAACTTCACCATTAAAAATACTGGGACTTCATCATTATCGAATCCTTTAGATGAAACTCAAAACTATTTTTATCCTGACTCGGTGAACACACTGATTTATGATGATTTTCAATTACTTTTTGAAGAAGGTTCTTTCTACGAACCTCTTGAGAGAATTTTTAGAATTGACTCCACTAACCGATACATGAGCCATGAGTTTACCTTCTCAGAATCTGAAATTCCGGCAAATAAATATTTTGATGTTAGACTAAAAACTCCAAAATTGCCAGATAACTTTCCGATTAGCAAATTAGGAATTGGGGTAATATCTGACAAAGGATATTTAAGCTACCGAAGTGGTCAATATGTTGATGGATGGGTAGAAAGTACATCAAGAAGCTTCGGGAAGTTCGTTCTTATGGTTGACTCGGTACCACCTGTCCTTAAACCCTTAGATTTTATTGAAGGAAAAGTAATTTCAAAGTACCGAACAATGGAACTCAAGATTGAAGATAATCTATCAGGAGTTTGGAAATATCGAGCTTACATCAATGATGAGTGGTGCTTGATGTACTACAATAGAAAAAAGAAGAAGTATGTAATTCCGCTAGACAAAAGATCTAAACCGAACTTGGTGAAGGGAGAAAACAAGGTGAGAATTAACGCCTTAGATTCTGAAGGCAACAAGGTTGAGAAGATCTGGACGGTGGTTTATTAAACTCTCGCTTTAATAATCTTACAGACAGTCATCACAGGCGTTTTCGAAATAAAAATAGTGACATTCCCTGCTAGATTTATTTAGGAATTTTTTAACAGCACCCTTAATTAAGAAAGTATAACTTAGTGGATTGTGAGTAATAAACGTATCAGAACGGTCATAATTTTCGGAATCATTTCTATTCTGTCTGTGCTTACCATTCAGATTTTCTGGATTCAAACTAATCTTGATTTTCAAGAAACCAACACAAAAATTCAAAACAGACAAGACAGTCTAAACACTGCACAATTTAATGATGATGTAATTATCTCATTGAAAAATGTAGCAGATGAAATCTCAATGCTCAACCAATCAGGAGTTAATCTTTACGGTAATGTGCAACAAAGAACCCCCAATTACTTTACTGTTGAGATGCAAGACACAGTTCATCCATTCTTATTAGAAAGATTGTTGAAGTGGGAGTTTGATGAGAAAAACTTACAAGAAGATTTTCAATTCGGGATATATGATTGCTGGAGTGACAGCATAATGTTTGGGAATTACATGAAGTTTGAATCGGACTCTATGTATGTAGTTGATAACAACTATGTGTATCAAGCAGAGATTGATGAAGTAGCCCTGAAGCTGAACACAGATCTTCATTATTTTGGAGTTATATTTCCTGCAAGAGGTCATGAAACTCTAAAAGAATCCCCCAGCACCCTCACACCATGGCTCTTTTTGACCGCCATCATTTTCTTCGTCATTATCTTTTTCACTTTCGCCATAACCATAATTGTCAGACAGAAAAAATTGAGCGAAGTCAAAAACGACTTCATTAACAACATGACGCACGAGCTCAAAACGCCCATTGCCACCATACGAATATCGGCCGAAACATTGCTCAATTTTAACGAGAACACTGACCTAGATAAGCGCTTACGTTATGCCGGAATCATTTACAAGGAGAACAAAAGATTAGAACAACAAGTTGAGAGAGTTTTAAATATTGCGAAACTTGATAAGAAAGAATTGAAATTCAAGATCGAAACTTTTGACATTCATGAAATCATTGAAGAAGCAAAAGAAAATTTTGAATTCTCGCAAATTGAAGAAGCTGGCGGACAAATTTCAATGGATTTAAAGGCCGTTAAATTTGTTGTAAAGGCAGACCAAGTGCACATTACCAATGTCATTCACAATCTTCTTGACAATGCAATCAAATATTGTGATGGCAAGCCTAACATTCATATTAGCACAGATAATGCTAAGAATAAATTTATGGTGAGCATCAAGGATAATGGAAAAGGAATATCAAAAGAAGATGTAAAATACATTTTCGATAAGTTTTATAGGGTACCTACAGGGAACCTTCATGATGTGAAGGGATTTGGCTTGGGACTTTATTATGTTAAAACTATATTAGAAGAACTCGGAGGATCAATTGCAGTAAAAAGTTCAATCGGAAAAGGATCTGAATTCACTGTGAGCCTACCAATTAATGACCTATAATTATGAATCAAGACATTAATATTTTATTCGTAGAAGACGACTACAACTTAGGTTTTGTGGTTCAAGACCAACTAAAAGGAGAAGGTTATAATGTTCATTTTGCGACTGATGGCGTTGAAGGCTTAAAAAAATTCAATGATGAGAAAATACACATGTGCATTTTTGATGTCATGATGCCAAAAAAAGATGGTTTGACTTTAGCCAAAGATGTTAGAAAGGTTGACACAAATGTTCCTATTTTATTTTTGACAGCTAAAAATCAAACCGAAGATAAAATTGAAGGCTTCAAGGCCGGAGGTGATGACTACCTCACCAAACCATTCTCAACAGAAGAATTCTTGTTAAGAGTGAAAGCAATTTTAAAAAGAGTTGACTTAATAGAAGCTGAAGAAGTTCAAACTGTATTTGATTTAGGAACCATTGTTTTTGATTCTGAAAACTATGTTCTGAAAATTAAAGGTGAGGATGACAAAAAGCTAACTAAGAAAGAAGCGAAAATCTTATTGCTGCTGGTTCAGAACTTAGATAAGGTATTACCTAGAGATGTTGTTCTAAATGCCGTTTGGGGACAGGATGATTATTTTGTGGGAAGAAGTTTGGATGTATTCATAACAAAGCTCAGAAAGTATCTTAAACCTGAACCAAAGGTTGCAATCAACAACATTCATGGCGTTGGTTTCAAATTAACTATCGAAAGTTAAAATGGAAATTAGCTGGTCAGATTTTGAAAAAGTAGACATCAGAGTAGGTACCATTATTGCTGTTCAAGATTTTCCCAAAGCAAGAAAGCCCGCCTATCAATTAGAAATTGATTTTGGCGAAGCAGGAATCAAGAAAAGTAGCGCCCAAATTACTGCCAAGTATTCAAAAGAAGATTTGATTGGAATGCAGGTGACTGCTGTTGTCAATTTCCCTGTTAAACAAATAGCGAACTTCTTCAGTGAATGTTTGGTACTTGGAGCAGTTGACAAGGATGGAGAAGTGACATTATTAACTCCCTCATCCGGAACTGAAAATGGATTAAAAATCAGTTAGAAATTATTTTAATAAACAAAAAAAGGGCCTTCATAATGTGAAAGCCCTTTTCAATTAATGAACTATTTCCTAGTGAGAAACAGTAAATTTCTTAGTTGAATTAACTCCGTTCACGTTTACTGTATAGAAGTAAACTCCGTTAGCAAATTCAGAAGTATTTAAATCAACTTTGTAAGATCCTTTAACTTGAGAACCGTAGTTTTCAGTCATTACAACCTTACCAGTTAAATCAGTTACTGTTAATTTAACATCAGCTTCGTTAGTTAAGTTATAAACTAAGTTAGCCATGTTGTTAGTTGGATTAGGATAAACTGACATTCCTGTTGTTGTAGTTTCTTCTTCAACACCAGCAAATACCTCAACAGCTCTTAACATAAATGCAGAGTTTTGAGCAGATCCTTGACCATCATTGAAAATTACTGCACCTTCAGCAATTTGAGCAGCTAAAAATCTAACATCATCAGTTCCGTAGTGTCCAGCACCAATCATGAAAACATCTCCTGCAGCAGCAGTAACAGTTCCATTCATTGTGATTTCAGCCATTCCACCGATATCAGAAGCAGTAATGTTGTAATCATTTGATCCTTCTTCAAATACGAAATCAGATCCATTCCATTTTCTTACTTCAACATAAATTGGAGTACCTTCAACAGAAGTAGAGCTAATTCCAACTTGGATTTTACCGAATGACCAAGCATCAGCAAATTCGAAGTAGTTACCACAAAGTGTCGGTACAGCAGTAGAACCTAAGTATCCAATTGAACTTGTAGCGATATCATTATCTCTAGCATAAGTACCACCTCCAACAAAAATATCTTCTAAGATAATCTCGTTATCAGCTAATAATTGGTCTGTGTAATCAGCACTTTCAACATAGTAATCAACAGTGTGAGTTCCTGCAGCAGGAGTCCAAGCAGTTGCATCAACAGCTAAAGAATCAATAGTGAATGCAGAAACAGTTGAAGCAGATGAAGACTCAGAGTAATCAGTTCCACCATTAACTTCAACAGTTAAAGTAGTATTAGTTTGATCGTTAAGTCCACCATTGTTTGTCCAAGCAGCAAAGGTAGTTGGCATTGCTTGAGAAACAGGAATTTGATAGTAATCTAATCCTTCTGTTCCACCAAACATATAAGCTTGCGTTAATGTTAATTGATCATCATAACCTTCTACGAAAGCTACGTCATCAACCATCCAGTAGTAATCATCAGTACTTTCATATCTGAAACGCACCCAAACAGTGGCTTGGTTTCCAGCAACTGTAGAAATATTAAGACTCACTAATTCTGGATTATCAGTTCCTTCATTAACAGGAATTAGGTCGTGAACAGGATAAGTTGTCCAAGCAGTTCCGTTATTTGAAATCTCAACAAATGCAGAACCTGTAAATTGTCTGTAGTAAGATTCAAACTGGATTCCAACATTGGCAAATGCACCACAGTTAACTGGAGCAGCAAGTGTCAATATAGATGTACCTGTAAAACCATCACCTTGACATAATGCAAAGTTTCCACCAGAAGTTGAAGCGATAGCATCAGCTCCGCTTGTAAATGGACCATTTGGAGTAGTAGTACCGATTAACCAGTCTTGAGCGTTTCCGCCGTCATTTGCCCAGTCAGAGGGAGTATCAAAATTCATGATGCTTCCTATTACGTCACCAGCAGCTCTATCAATTTCAGAGTGAGATGGGAATATTCTTACATCATCATAGTTTACATGAGTTTTAGTGGCCTGCATGTATTGAGCTGATGCAGCACCACTCACTAATAGCAATGAAGCTAAAAAGTAGATTTTTTTCATAATTGTTAATTTTTATTAATAGACAGAGTAAAAGTAGACCTTTTTTTAACACAAAACAAACGATTTATTAACGTACCCCAATTATCAATTATCAATTTTGACAAACAAGACAATTGTTTAAATCCTTACTTTTACCAACTAAAATTTAAATAATGAAAAAGAATAATACCCTAATTACGATTTTCGCAGCCGGCTTATTAATGAGCTGCGGAGGAGCAGAAGAAAACACAGAAACAACTGAAGGAGAAGCAACTGACTCAGTTACAACTGAAGTTGTTGAAGAAGTTGAAGAGAGCACATTAGCCTTTGATGGCGTTGACGCAGGAGACTTTACCTTATTTGGACATTCTGAGATAACTGCAGACGAAACTGCAACTGTTGATGAAATGTTTCAAGAATTTGAAAGCACTGGTGCTTTTAACAGAAAAGTTGAAGTAAAAATTGATCAAGTATGCCAGAAAGCTGGATGTTGGATCACATTTAAAGATGGTGAAGACAATGACGTACGTGTTTTCTTTAGAGACCATTTCACTATTCCTACTGAAACTGCTAGCGAAACAGACGCAGTGCTTTATGGTGCTTTAGTGATGGATACTTTAGATGTTGATTTTCAAAAACATCTTTTAGATGATGCCAAAGAAGCTGGACAAGAAGTTGCGCAAGAAGAATATGACGCAATTACTGAAGACAAGATTGAAGTTTCATTCGATTGTGAATCTATCTTAGTTAGCAAATAAGAGACTTTCAAAATAATTTGATCCCCTTTTTGTTTTTCAGAAAGGGGATTTTTTTTATTCAAATCTCTGGTAGAGAGCATCAACATCAATTTTCTCAACACCTTCTTTGACCAAACCGTTAACTGTCAAAATAGATTTTAAATCAATGACTTCAAGTCCATCTTTGATTTGACTTTTCTCTAATTGTAGACTTGCAGGACCATACTCTGGCTTTTTCTGAAAGACCATTAAGCTGTATTCGGTATTCTTAATTGAAACATTTTCTCCGTAAAGGTGTGATTTGTCTTTTGATGCAATTCCGGTTATAGCGCCGTCAATAGTAATATTACTCAAACTTAAAGTAGAGGCCTCTCCTCCTGAAACTCCTTTATCTCCACTATTCTTTATATAGACCTCATCAATGGTAACGCGAGATCCAGAAAAATCAATACAGTCGTTTCCTGTGTTCTTAAAAACGGATGACCTCAAATAACCGCTACAAAAATCGGCATCAAAACCGTCAGACATACATCCTTCAATCAGCAATTCTGAAACGTTAAAATCCGATCTTATAATATTTAAGGCATCTTCACATTGCGCATTAAATATTTGTAGATTTTCAATAGCTACATTTGATTCGTAAATACTTATTGCACCAGTCAAAATCCAACTTTCATGATTAAGATTTGAAAGGTCATTGGCAATGACATTTTTCAGCTGTACCGATTCAGCATTAAGAATAGTTATACCGTTATTGGTTTCAGAAACTCCGTTTAAAATTATTGGATTTTGAGCCGAACTCACTGCGCGAAAATTTCCATTCACAATTAATCCACCTTTTTCAACAAAGTCAATTTTTGAGCCCGGAGTAATTTCCAAATCAATACCTTCAGGCAAATAGAGTAAGTTGCTAATTTCAACATCTCCAGAAATTTTAGCTTTGTTGCCGTTAAGTACACAGTGCTTTTGCCATAACGTTTCTCTCTTTAATTCCATTCTTGTTGTTAAACCATTAGGTTTAGACCATGGCAACACTTCACTTTCGTAATATCTTCTTTCTCGGTTTGAAACTTTGAAAAAGATTTTGGTTGGCTTATATAAAGCCAAATATTCTGCAGTATTGTTTTCACTCTTGAAGCCATCCAGCTTAATTTTTTCTTCAATTTCAAAGACATGCCCTGGCCAATGATCAGATGCATAGCCACAAATTTCAATTGAATTCAAATGATAATTTTCTAAACGAACATTAAAACCGAGCGAAGTTGAATCTTCTAGGTGTGAATTAAGAGAAATCCCTTCAAAAAATACTTTATCTGCTCTTGGACTATAATCATCATCCAGAATCCACCCAGACGTATCATTCAACACAGGAATCGAAGACACCCACAATTTCTCAAACGCAGTGACATTAGATCTTAAGAACTTTGCATTTTCAAAGAAACGCTCTTGGGCAACCACATATGAAGGTTCTTCTAACTGAATGGCATTTTCAAAACCATCAATCTCTACTTGATGCTGAGCAAAGAACTCAGCTAAATAGGGTTGAGATGATATTCTTTCAAAATTCTTAAAGTATAGCTCTCTATATTCTTCGTTTCTCATCAAGGCGTAATCAAGACTTTCTTCGAGCGGATGTCCTGAATGAGAAAAGGTAGATTCATAAATAAAAGGTGGATTCTCACCATAGCCAAATGCCATGAGATCATAAAGAATCACTTCTAACTTTTGAGTTACCGGATTAAAATAGAACCTTCTATTGTGCCAAGCAGAGGCATGAACCCCAGTTGAAATATCACAAAGAACCTGAAACTTTGCGAGCTCGTTCAAATCAAATAATTCTTCAGGATGATCATATCCGTTTTTAAATAATTCAAGCAGCTTAGCCCCTTCTTCAAAGTCACTTTTTAATTTTGGATTTGAGAGTGTTCTTCCATCCTTAAAGCATTTTATTTGGCTGGCTTCAAAAAACGGAAACTCTCCTAGATACCCCAACTCCATTTGAGCATAAGTAAGCTCCCACAAACCAGTTTCATCTAGCTTCAAGATTGGTCCTTCTCTTCGGTTTCTACTTTCTAATAACTGTTTGTCAAAATGTTCTTCTAGTGCATATACGCCATGGTTCACTCCGTTTATATTTAAATTGACGAAATCAAATGTCGTAGTCAAAACATCTTCTTGATCAGCCATTTTATGCACAATCCACTCATCTACGTAATTTCTTGTTTTGGGGTGCTGCAAAGAAAAAGTCTTCATTCCATTATAAGAATCTGATTTCATCTTTACCCTACAAGATATTTTACCCGAACTCAAGTGGTCAGTCCAATCTCCTTTAAGTTTCAATTTGATTTTAAAACGATTTTCACCATCATATAAAAATGCCTTCACGTATTTCTTATGCTCTGGTCGAATAACTTGACCTTTCTTGGCGTCCTTTATCAGAGCTGAGATTTTTTGAAGCGACTTTGTTGGTAAATGAATTTGTAATTGATTTTCTAGTTTATTTGCCGGTAAATTATCAAACCTTTCAACTTTGAAATCATCAAAGTAGGCTAATCGACCTCCGCTAAACACCACCGCTTCAACTTCTTTTGTTCCTGGAGCCACGACAATAGAAAGAGTATGCATCACCCAACCGTCTTCAATCCTTCTAAGCATATTGTAATGTGTACGGTTCTTCATCACACCGGAAGTACCATAAGAAGAGGTGTAAAGAGTACCATGACCTGTTCCTCTCTTTTGCCAAACTGTAAACCTTATAAATTCGCCTGGTTTGGGATCTTTAATTTTGAGTCCAAAACCATACTTATTGATAGAATCTAACTTAACTGAAAAATCTCCAGTTCTACTATTTTCAGACGATTGTGTCTCACCTCCATTTACCTCGCAGCCATCTGCCGAAGAAAGCAAGAAGAGGCCGTTTTCTTTTGTGATTACTTCTTCAGCACCACAGGTCAATACTTCAGGAACACTTACGAAGTCTTCTTCAACCGGGGACACCTCCTTCTCTTCAGCCTTTTGACAAGACATCATTGCACCTAAAAAAAGAAAAATGATTAATCGTTTCATGACTTCTTCGAATTCGCGAAAATACTGATTTTAATTAATCCTTAGAACTAATCCCCGATTTCAGAAGCCATGGTCAACTCCTTCTTTTCACCTTTTATATTTGAATTGATAGTTAACCTAGAAAAGGTTATTCCAGTTTTTGATGAAGTATCCCAACTGAGCAATATCTTACCACTTTCACCGGCCTGAAAGACTGACTGAGACAATTCAAATGTGAGACAATCACAATCAGAGGTAATTTCGCCAATCTCTAATACTTCTTCTCCGTCATTCTTAAAGTTAAATTCATACGTTAGAACATCACCTTGTTTAGAAGGACCAAAATCATGAGCCTGTTTATCAAACGACATTTTCGCGTAACTAGAATCTTTAGTAACAAGACTTACTGATTGAATTTCGATTTTTCTTTCTAGGGCTGCTTTTCGACTATAAACTGAATTTTTAGCATCATTCGGATTATCTGAAATCAATTGATCAGCCGTGTATTCTCCAAAAGGAATTTTCACGAAAGACAAACTTCCTCCATTTGATGCTGACCCATTTAGATAAGGTTTTAAAATTCCGCCTTTGTAAATCCTTAGGTACTTCATTAAACTAGATATTCTTCTCTTGGTTAGCCAAATATTGTAATCTGTTTTTGCCAGAGGTGATGCAAATCCTTTAACGGTCACTTCAATTTCGAATCCTTTTTCTAATTCGGGTAAAAGTAATCTCAAAAACTCTTCTAAATCCAAAACTCCTTGCTCAACATATTGCACGAAGAAATCTTCAATATCCTCTTTTGCATCTTCTGCTGCATCTCCATCTAAGCCTTGGGCATATTGCTTATAATAGTCAGGCTTGAGTTTGATATAATCATCATATGACTTCATGTAAGTCACGGTAGAAACCGAATCTCTAGTTCTAGGGTTTGGTTCATCATTGTGAAAATACAATTTCACTGGGAGGTGTTTATTTAAATCCTCTAAACTTTCAAAACGAGTGGGCGGAACAATAACTAGCGGTAAAGCCGCCGAAAATAAATCGTTACAGCAAGTAGGGTTTTTGGCAAACTTAACACCTACTCTGTTGGATGACCAGTAAAATTTATCTTCATCTGTATCCTTTACTAAGTAGGTATCATTTTGAGAAGTATTAAAAGGAATACCCATATTAATGGCCTTCATAAATCTCATTTGCTTATTCTTATCCTGAGCATAAAACAAATCATGGCCACCAAATCCTGGGTGATATGAAGAACTGAAATACAGCTTGTTCTCAAGCGTGTCATAAAAAGGGCTAATATCATCATCAATTGAATTGACCCCTCTACCTAAATTTCGCGGCTTTCCATATTGATTTTCATTACGTAAGGCCGAGTACCAAATATCTAAGCCTCCTTGGGTTTTCTTTCTATTTGAACAGAAAAACAAATATTCTTTGCCATCAATTTCAGTAATGTGGGGCATGGTTGCAATGGTACCAGGAGTATTAATTACATCCCCTAAACTATCAATCTCAGTAATCTTATCACCATTTACTCGACCTACAAATATTTTACATTCGTATTTATTGTTACATCTTGAAAAGTAGAACCTAGTTCCATCAGGACTATATGATCCGTTAGCCGAGTTGCTTCCTTTTTTGTAAACGTCTTTTAACCTAACAGGCGTTTGAAAAATACTGTCTTGCTGTTCAGAAGAATAGATCTGAAGCGAATACTCGTCCGTATATATTTCTTCAATGAAGTTAATTGAATCAGCCTTTAATGAAGTATAGTATAGCTTTTTGCCATGCAAAAAAGGAGCTAATTCGGTATCCTTTGTGTTAATTGGTTCTTCCAATTGAGTGAGTATATAATCAGTCGTATCTATCACCGCCTTTTTCGCCCATAAACAGGACTTTATCTCGGCTTGACTTTTTTTATACTCATAGCTTTTCTTCTTTTTCTTGAAAGCCTTTTTACATAATTTCCAGTTTTCAATGGCCTCTTCATACTTCCCATTATAATGTTGCATACTCGCCAACCAGAATATGGATCTTGGATAGATTTTCGCGTTTTCTTTTTGATAAACTATTCCGTAATACTTTTCAGCTTTTGGATAGTCTTTATACCTTCTTAAAGCCTCTGCATACTTCCAGTTTATTTCTACACCTGCTGAATCAATCAACATAGCCTTTTCATAATACTCAATAGCATAATAAAAGTCTCCTTCGATCATTTTTTCATCTGCAAACTCAACTAATTGACTATACGATTGAGCATAAGAATTATTAAAAGAAGATGAGGCAACGACCAACATCAAAAGAATTAACCTTTTAGAAAAAGTGCAAAGCGCTATCATAAGTAATCAGGACAAATTCTATGTTGGATGTCTTTTGGTTTAAAGACACAGAGTATATATTGCAAAGAAAATTCAAGGCCTCCTCTTAAATTAGAAGCTGGGGTAAGTTTAGAAAAGTTTATGTCGTAGCTAATTCCACCTTTCCAATTATTATACTCTAAACCGGCAACTAAATAGGCTGCATCTTGGTTCCTGAACCAAACCCCGGCATATGGAGCAAGTAATTCTCCCTTTCTATCTTTGATTAAATATCTCGCATTAGTTCCGAAAATAATTTCTTTGTACTTGCCTTGAAACTGAAGAAACAAACCAGGTTGAATATCCCATTCAAAATTCAATGGATAATTTGCTTTCGCATGAATAACAACTCTTCTATCTCTTTTAATTAAGTCATCACCATAAAAACTCTGTTTGATTGTCGGAATATTAAACCATCCCAAACCTGCAACAACTTCTTTTCGGTATTCAGGTCTGTAAGCATAAATTGCTCCGACTGCCATATTGAATCCTGTCTTTTTATTCGTTCCAAAATTCTCTTGAGTAGGCAAAGAAGGATCGTAATAATATCCATTGAATTGATTGTCAAAACTTAGTAATGAGAAATTAATATTTCTATGATTCACGCCTAATTGAAGACCAGGCGTCACTGAATGAACTGAATCATTATCTAAGTACATTTGATATGCCGTAGAAATGTTAAACTCGAGTGTTCTATAATTCCCATCTCCTGCCGCATCATGAAATAAATTTACTGCATGATAAAGACCTGGAATAATCCATCCTTCTCTATTTTCAGCAGATACCGAAATAGTGTTATAAGGTCGAGATACCGACCTCCATTGGCTTCTTTGATTCGCGGTAAATCTCCAATCGCAAGTATGATTTCCCGTCAAGGCAGGATTCAGATAAACTGGATTCATATCAAATTGCGAGAAGTGAATGTCTTGACTAAAAGAAGAACATCCTACTACTAAAAAGAATATTGAAAAAAGTAACTTCAACTTATTTGAGTACGGTTATGTTTCCTTTAATGAGCGATTCTTGTCCATCAAAACAGATTGCCTGTAAATGATACACATAAACATCAGGATCAACTGGTTCTCCCTTAAAAGTCCCATCCCATCCAATGCCTTGATCAGTGGTTTCAAACATAAGTTCACCCCAACGATCAAATATTTTTAGATCAACTTCAAGTAAGTTATCACCTCGCACATACAAAATGTCATTTTCATTATCACCATTTGGTGTAAATGCTGAAGGGACAAAAATATAAATGTCTCCACAAATAAATTCTCTTGTATAAACTGTAACAGGTGTTTTTGCTTCACAACCATTACCACTTATTGTCACTTCAAAAGTTGTCGTTTCATCAAGAGTAGCTGTCACGGTTTGACCCAAAGAAGTATTTAGAAATTCATCTGGAGACCAAACGTAATTAAAGCCAGCAGGGAAAGCTGTTAAAACAGAAGTTCCTCCTTCTGGAATGGTATCAGGATTTGCCACCGCAAGTACATCTGCGGGATCAATATAAGAGACGTTAATGAATATAGAATCGTAAATCGTACACCCTAAATTGGTAACAGCTGTAAGGTAGTACCACTGTGAAGAAGGAGGAGAAACAATTGCGATTGAGTCTCCAGGTAGAACCGTAACAATACCCAAATTTGGTGTCCACGTATAATCCATCTGAACGCCTTGTATTAAATTGTGCGCCTCAAGAGCCAAGGTATCACCAAGGCACATAGAGTCAACTCCAACAAGTTCAGCTCCGCCATCTACAAATTGAACGACAACCGAATCTACTAAATCACAGTCTGGCCAACCGTTCGTAGCGGTTAGATAATAAGTAGTGGTGGTTGTTGGACTAATCGTTATGACCGAATCCATTACTCCAGCGTTTAAGACATTCGTAAAAGTTGGATCATCTGACCAGGTAAAACTAATTGCAGAGCCTTGAGAGTCAGCTGTCAAATCTTGTGTAAAAGGCGCACAAACAACCGTGTCATTTAGTCCAAGAATATCTAATTGTAATTCTTCATAAACCGTCACCACCTTCTTTGCAGTATCTACCAAATTACAAATCGTATCGGTAATTGAAATGATAATTTCATAAGTACCAGGATCATTAAAAAGCAATTCAGGGTTAACACCACCATTCACAACAATAGCTTCAGGAGGAAACGTCCAAACAGAATTAACTGTGTCATTACTTTCATTATCTAAGATTAGCGTAAAAGGAGCACAACCTTCAAACGAGCTCAGTTCAAAATCAGCATCCGGAATCAATTCAAAATCAAATTTGAAAACAAGATTATTACAATTCAAAGCGTCATTCGTAGATGACCAGGCTCCAGTGGTTGTAGGAAAATCGCTATCAGCTCCACATCCTCCGCAAACGCTTTGATAAACAACACCATATTTATCGAATCGAGATGTGCCGCCATCCACATGTTCTCCAGCACCCGGACTTCCGATATAAGAACCATACAAGACATCCTCTGCATCTCGCTCAAGAACAAACAAATAGAAATCGTTACCCGTTGGCGGGGTAGATTGAAATGCGTCTGTTGTAATGGGCATTCCTGACATTGGAGGCCCCGTAATCCCACTCCAACCTGTACAGTATGCATTTCCACAAACATCAACTAAGAATGCCGCAGGTGAAATATCAAACACTCCAGATCCAGAACCAAAAACTGTACTATAATCTATTACATCTAAATCGGGCTCTAACTTCATGATAAACTGCCCACTATTGGGATTGGAATAAACCGCATTCACCACAGGCATGTTACCATTGGACTGTCCTAATAGGTAGACGTTATCCCAACGATCAACCTCAATAAAGAAAGCCTGATCATAATCATTCGTTCCTATGTATGATGTTCTAACCAATGTACTTCCATCTGGACTTATTTTGGCAACATATCCATCAGTTTCACCACCTTGATATGTGGTAGCAAGAGCTCCTGCTGTTGACGGTAAATCAATTGAACTGGTACCACCGGCAATAATTATATTATAGGAAGAATCAATCTTAACTGAATAACATGCATCATTATCAGTTCCACCATAATAAGTTGACCAAAGCATGGTTGAAAAATCTGCACTCAATTTAAAAACAACTCCATCCTGGCCACCAACTGGAGTTGATTGAAAGCTATTAGAAGTAGGGAAATTCGTAGAATTTGTGCTTGATCCGATCAAGACATTGTTCATTGAGTCTAACATGATTTCTCCTCTAAATTGATCTCCATAATTGGTTGTGAGCGAATCATTATTTTGAAGGGCATTATTATTAAGACCGTCGTTTCCATTACCTCCGACATAGGTTGAACCCATTAAACTCAATCCGTCAGCACTCAGTTTAGAAACATAGATGTCGGTTCCGTTATTTAAAAAGTAAGTTCCGTTCCCGGTAAAGTTGGCACCTGCAATTCCTCCACCATGAAGAGATTGAAAAGCGTTCATCATTGGAAAATCTTGAGAAGAAGTTGCCCCATACAAGTAAATATTATTGAGCGTATCACAAATCAATGAATGCACAGTCTCTGTTCCATCCAAATTGGTTCCACCACCCAAAATACAAGTCCACAACATCTGTGTCCCATCTGATGAATATTTTGAAACGAACACATCTGTCACACCATATTGAACCGCCTGATTGGCCTGAGCATTTAGCTCTGGAATTGTTGAAGTAACATTCCATGCTGGTCCAGGAGTTGGATAATCACTACCAAATGTAATCCCCGCACTGTATGCCTCACCAGTATATGCATAAGTAGCAGTCATACCAAAATTATCTGTATCACTTCCACAATAAGTAGCAAAGACTAAAACCGGGTCAATTACCAGTTCTAATGACTCATCATAATCTCCCAATTCATAAGAAATTACATTTTTATCTAATTTAAAACTCGCTTCTATTTCTACGATTTTTCCGTTCTTGACTTGATAAACGTATGGCTTATCTTCAATAAGCTCTCCTAATGACGTTTTCAATTGTAACGATCCATCAGGTCTAATTTTCATTTTGTCTTGACCTTTAAATGATAATTTTATCTCAGAAGGGTCTGCAGATGGTGCGACATGAAACTCATATTTTAACTCCCCCTCTTCTTCAAGCATGATCATGTCTATTCCAGAGTAAAGGTTTTTATAGCTAACATGTCCGTAACCTTTAAGACCACTCGCCCATTTAGATTCATCTTGACCCTTAAAAAAACTGTAGTATTCAGTAGTTGCGTGTTTTTGAGAAAATTCACATTCTAAGTTTGCCCCCTCGAATTGCATGTAAATCAATGCACTCTTTAGAGCAGCTTCGGCATCATGATCATGTCCGTGATGAATTGCTTCAAGGTTAGAAAAATCTTTAAATTGATATAAAACTCCTTGATTCTCTAGCCATATCGCACCCGCCGGACTTTCAGCTTTATATTGGACACCTTGTGGCCATTGTCCCTTATTCTTGATGAACTTATAAATTCCTTTATCATGATCCGTTTCTTGACCAACTGAATTAAAGCCGCCAATAACAAATAAAATAATGAATATGCTCTTCAATAAACGCATGATTGCAAGATAAGAAATTAAAACTTAAAAAACTGTCCTTATGTTTAAGACGTAACGCATTGGTGAAAAGTTGAACGGACAATTGAAAAGCTAAATCAAAGAACTTTAGATAATTTCTGAGTAAGTAGATTTTACTATTCAAAAAATAATTATTTTTACCCCACTTATTTAGACAAAAAAGAACAAGATGTCAGAACAATATACAGCTCAAATTAATGAGTTCATGGACAAAGTAAAAGTACTTAACGGACATGAACCTGAGTTTTTACAAGCAGTTGAGGAAGTTGCTGAAGCAATCATTCCTTTCATTGATGCTAATCCAAAGTATGCAGGAATCAATCTTTTAGAAAGAATGGTTGAACCAGAAAGAACAATCATGTTCAGAGTTCCTTGGATTGATGATAATGGAAAAGTTCAAGTAAACAGAGGATTTAGAGTTGAGTTTAACTCAGCAATTGGACCTTATAAAGGGGGATTAAGATTTCACCCTTCAGTGAACTTATCAATCTTAAAGTTTTTAGGATTTGAGCAAGTATTTAAAAATTCATTGACTACTCTTCCTATGGGAGGTGGTAAAGGAGGATCAGATTTTAACCCTAAAGGGAAATCTGATAACGAAGTAATGAGATTTTGTCAATCATTCATGTCTGAACTTGCAAGACACATTGGACCAGATACAGATGTACCTGCTGGTGACATTGGTGTTGGAGGAAGAGAGATCGGATACATGTTTGGTCAATACAAAAGATTAAGAAATGAATTCACAGGAGTTCTTACCGGAAAAGGCAGAAACTGGGGTGGATCTTTAATCAGACCAGAAGCGACTGGATACGGAACAGTATACTTCGCTAAAGAAATGTTAGCAACTAAGAATGATTCATTCAAAGGAAAAACTGTTGTTATTTCTGGATCAGGAAATGTTGCACAGTACGCTTGTCAAAAGGTAACTCAATTAGGTGGAAAGGTGATTACACTTTCAGATTCGAAAGGATATATTGTTGACCCTGCCGGTATTGATGCTGACAAGTTAGCTTGGATAATGGATCTTAAGAATAATAGAAGAGGAAGAATTTCTGAATATGCAGCTCAATTTCCTGGTTCTACTTTCAATGAAGGTAAGAGACCTTGGGGTGAAACTGCAGATGTTGCATTGCCATGCGCTACTCAAAATGAGCTAAATGGTGACGAAGCTGCTGCATTAGTTTCTAACGGATGTATCTGTGTTGCTGAAGGTGCTAATATGCCTTCAACTCCCGAAGCTATCGCTAAATTTCATGAGGCGAAAATTTTGTTTGCACCAGGAAAAGCATCAAATGCAGGAGGTGTTGCAACTTCAGGATTAGAAATGTCTCAAAACTCTTTAAGACTTTCTTGGACAGCTGAAGAGGTAGATGAAAAACTTCACAACATTATGGTATCTATTCACAAAGCATGCGTGGAGTATGGCTCAGAAGGTGGATATGTAGACTACGTTAAAGGAGCTAACATTGCTGGTTTCGTTAAAGTAGCTGATTCAATGATTGATCAAGGAGTAGTATAACCATTCCTTTAAAAAATATAAACCGGGCCTTCTCTCAAGAATGTCCGGTTTTTTTATGCGATAGTTTCACGGACAATAAGTTCTGTAGCGCCTCTTTGAGATTTCATAAACTGTAAAACCTCGCTCTTACGATCAACAGACTTCACATCATTGAACACTTTTTGAAAAGCCTCTTTGCCTGATACTTCGAAGCCAATTTTTTGATCTCTAAATATTTTTGCTTCTGGGAACTTATCTGTTTTTGGACCAAAGATTACAGGTAAACCAAAAGCAGCTGGCTCCAATATATTATGAAGACCTGTTTTAAATCCGCCTCCAACATATGCAAAATGCCCGTATTGATAGATATCCATGAGCATTCCTACATTATCAATAATCAGAAGTTCACAATTGGTTGACTCTGAATCCAAGCCAGAATAGCGAACACTTTTCTTTTGAATAGATTTTTCAATCAAGGAATAGATAGACTCAGACAGCTCATGAGGAGCAGCAATAATCTTCACATCTTTTTGTGTTGCCAATACATGCGCGATAACGGCAATATCTTCTGGCCAAACTGAGCCACAAACTAGCACCTTCTCAGTTGAGCAGAACTGTTTGATTAAGGGATATTCTTTTACCACCTCAGAGTTTTGTAAAACCCTATCAAACCTGGTGTCTCCACAAATAACTGAATCCAATTTAATTGAAGCTAACAGCTTTTGAGAAGATTCGTTTTGAACCAAAATTTTATCAAAAGAAGCCAAAACTTTTCTCATAAACCCGCCATGAGATTTAAAAAACATTTGATCTTTTCTGAATAAGGCGGCTATCGAATAAACAGGGATTTTTCTGGTCTTTGACTCGAATATATAGTTTGCCCAAAACTCATATTTAACAAAGTAGACTTGTATTGGTTTCAACAGGTCAAATAGCTTTTTTGCGTTTCTTTCACTGTCTTTTGGGAGGTAAAAAATGAGGTCAGCTCCTTCGTAATTTTTTCGGACGTTATAACCCGAAGGGGAAAAAAAACTAACTACGATTTGGCAGCTTCTTTCAGACTTAATACGTTCCATCACTGGCCTTCCCTGTTCAAATTCCCCCAAGCTTGCACAATGAAACCAAACGACATTCTCACCCCTAAACGCTTCTATTTTCTCCCACTGATTCTTGCGGCCTCTAACCCAATCTCTTGCTTTCTTATTCCATAAAGAAGCAACATGAACACCCAATACATAAGCGTTAACACCAAGTGAATAGAAAAATTTCATTGACCTAATCTATGTAATATGCTTTAGGAGCTCTTTTGTAAATCGGGATTAACCAACCAGCCTTTACACCCCACAAAAAGTCTTGTTTAATTCCAGAATCTGGACCTCCCAAATCAAAATTATAATTCCTTTGATTTTCAGTCCAGCCTTGAATGAATTCAAAACCGGCATAGAAATTCAAGAACTTATGATTTGCCTGATAAAGGTAGCCGACAAATTGCCTAGTTTGAAACCCCATGTGCAATCTATCATATCCTTTTCTATATTCCCCTTCTAACTGAGGAATATCATCATACAAACTTTCAATTCTAATTTTATGCATTAAGAATCCTGCTCCTCCTTGCAACCATAAGCCCGAATTAGGATTATTTCCCAATCGACTAAAAACATACCCGACATTGACATTTGCTGTCATGCCTCTCATCAGAAATAAAATCTCGGCTTGACCTCCTCCTAAATTTGTGATTTGCCCGAAGTCGTTAACGAGTGGTGCAAAAATTGTTGAATCTAAGAGTCTGTCTCCAAAAATGAAGCCTGAGCTAAGACCCACCGTCAAATTATTCTTGAATTTATTGTCATACGAAAACCCAATTTCGTGATTGTATCCCCAAAGCTTTTGCAAATCCCCAGAAGTCAGATTGAACTTGTAATTCAATCCAACGATCATTGTATTCAAAGTTGAATCTTTAAGATTTCTTTGACCAAATGCTGAAGTGCTCAAAATGATAGACAATAAAAGTACTATTCTCATAGGCTCAAAAATATGAATTGTATACCAAAGAAACGAGCATTTCAGTAGATAATTGGTTATATTCGTGCTCTATTTACAACACTTAACATTTTTTGTAGAAAATGAAGCAAATTCAGATGGTCGACTTGAAATCTCAGTATGAGAAAATCAAAGGAGAAGTTGACAAAGCAACAGTTGAGGTAATTTCTTCTTCGGCGTACATAAATGGACCCGAAGTTAAAGCCTTTCAGACAGAACTAGAATCTTACCTAGGAGTAAAGCATGTTATACCTTGTGCTAACGGAACTGATGCTCTACAAATCGCGTTAATGTCCCTTGGTCTTGAACCTGGTGATGAAGTAATAACTTCAGACTTTACTTTTGCTGCAACTGTTGAGGTGGTTGGATTATTGAGATTAAAACACGTATTGGTTGATGTTGACCCCGATACTTTTAGCATCTCGTTAGAAGCTATCAAAGCAGCCATCACTCCAAAAACCAAAGCAATAATACCTGTTCACTTATTTGGTCAATGTGCCCAAATGGATGAAATCATGGAAATCGCGAATGAACATGGAATTCATGTAATCGAAGATAATGCCCAAGCAATTGGTGCAGATTACACTTCAAAGGATGGTAGTACTAAGAAGGCTGGCACAATTGGAAAAGTTGGAACCACGTCTTTCTTTCCTTCAAAAAATCTTGGGTGTTATGGAGATGGTGGAGCACTTTTTACGAATGATGATGAATTAGCTGAAATAATCAGATCTATTGTCAATCATGGAATGGGTAAGAGATATTACTATGATAGACTTGGAGTGAACTCAAGACTAGATTCTATTCAAGCAGCTGTACTGAGAATCAAACTGCGAAAGCTTGATGAGTATATTGCAAATAGACAGTCGGCTGCGACTTTTTACAACCAAGCCTTATCTGCTCACGCTAGAATCTCAACTCCGGCTGTACATCCTCAATCAACTCATGTCTTTCATCAGTATACAATGAAAATTGACGGAATTGACCAATTTCACATGCAAGAGTTTATGAAGTCAAAAGGGATTCCGGCAATGATTTATTACCCTATGCCGCTTCACACACAAGAAGCATATGATGCAGAGAGATACAATGATGATGACTTTGAAATCACGAACATGCTTTGCAAATGCGTGATATCACTACCAATGCATACAGAATTAGAAAATGATCAGCTTAAGTTTATCACGGATGCTGTTTTAGAATATTTAGAAAAAAATTAGAATGAAAAGAATTGCAGTAATTGGCTCAGGCTATGTAGGTCTAGTTTCAGGAACATGTTTTGCAGAAACCGGTAATAATGTAATTTGCGTTGACATTGACGAAAACAAAGTGAATAAAATGAAAGCTGGAGAGGTTCCGATTTACGAACCGCATCTAGATGTAATTTTTGAAAGAAATATCAAGCAAGGAAGACTAACCTTTACTACTGACTTAAAGGCTGCCGTTGACGCGTCTGAAATCATCTTTCTGGCTTTACCCACTCCTCCTGGAGAAGATGGATCAGCTGATCTTTCTTACGTATTAGGGGTAGCTGAAGAATTGGGTAAAATCATTACGGATTATAAAGTCATTGTAGACAAATCAACAGTGCCAGTTGGAACAGCTGAACAAGTTCATGCTGCCGTAGCTAAAAATGCGAAAGTGGATTTTGATATCGTCTCAAATCCTGAATTTTTAAGAGAAGGATTCGCAGTAGATGACTTCTTAAAACCTGACAGAGTAGTCATTGGAGCGAGTTCAGACAGAGCTAGAACAATGATGAGAGAGCTATACAAACCTTTCGTTCGCCAAGGAAACCCAATCATCTTTATGGATGAGAAATCAGCTGAGCTTACAAAATATGCAGCAAACTCATTTTTGGCAACGAAAATTACTTTCATGAATGAGATAGCTAACTTTTGTGAAAAAGTTGGGGCGAATGTTGATGACGTAAGAATAGGAATGGGATCAGATACAAGAATCGGAAAGAGATTTTTATTCCCAGGTATTGGATTTGGTGGATCATGTTTCCCGAAAGACGTTCAAGCACTCGTAAAATCTGGAAACGAAGCAAACTATAGATTTTCAATTATTGATGCTGTTTTAGATGTAAACCATAAACAGAAATTCAAATTAATTGAAAAAGTTAAAAATCACTACGGAGATTTAAATGGAAAGAATTTTGGACTTTGGGGGCTTGCTTTCAAACCAGACACAGATGATATTAGAGAAGCCCCAGCACTATATATGATTGACGCATTACTCGAAGCAGGTGCTTCAATCACAGCATATGATCCTGAAGCAATGGAAAATGTTCAAGAATTATATGGTGATAAAGTGAGATTTGCAGAGAATGCTTATGAGGCTATAGCCAATAAAGACGCACTTTTAATTGCTACTGAATGGGGCGCATTCAGAAATCCGGATTTCGAAAAAATCCTAGATTCATTAGTGGAGCCTAAAATCTTTGACGGAAGAAACTTATTTGATCTAGAAGAGATGGAAGGAAAAGGATTTTATTATGAAAGTATAGGAAGAAGAACAGTATTAGGATAATGGCCGAAAGAAAAAAAATATTGATTACCGGAGCTGCAGGATTTTTAGGTTCGCACCTCTGTGATAGGTTTATCAAAGACGACTATCATGTGATCGCAATGGATAATTTGATTACAGGTAGACTCAAAAATATTGAGCACCTTTTCAAATTAGAGAATTTCGAATTCTACCATCATGATGTTAGCACATTTATTAATGTGCCAGGTAAATTGGATTACATTTTACATTTTGCTTCACCAGCAAGCCCAATCGATTATTTAAAAATCCCCATTCAAACATTGAAGGTAGGGTCTTTAGGAATTCACAATTGTTTAGGTCTTGCAAAAGCAAAAGATGCAACATTAATGATTGCTTCTACATCTGAAGTTTATGGTGACCCTGAAGTTCATCCTCAAACCGAAGACTATTGGGGGCATGTGAATCCTATAGGTCCTAGAGGTGTTTATGATGAGGCAAAAAGATTTCAAGAGGCCATGACTATGGCGTATCACACATACCACAAAGTAGACACGAGAATTATTCGAATCTTCAATACTTACGGACCTAGAATGAGATTAAATGATGGGCGAGTTTTACCAGCCTTCATAGGACAAGCTTTGAGAGGAGAAGATTTAACTGTTTTTGGAGATGGCTCTCAAACAAGATCCTTTTGCTATGTCGACGACTTAGTTGAAGGTATTGTGAGATTACTTCATTCAGGATATCACCAACCGGTCAATATCGGAAATCCAGATGAAATTTCAATTGGTGATTTTGCTGAAGAAATTATTGAATTAACAGGAACTGATCAAAAGGTCATCTACAAAGACTTACCGGTCAATGACCCTAAACAAAGACAACCAGACATCAGTCGTGCTATTGAAATACTTGACTGGAAACCTTCTATTGACAGAGCCGAAGGCTTAAAGCGCACTTATGCTTACTTCAAGAGCTTGACAGAAGAAGAGTTGAATGAGAAAGATCATTACAATTTCGATAAGTATATTAAATAAGTTCAATTATGAGTGACTTTTTTGCCCATGAAACGGCTGTTATTGATGAGGGATGCACGATTGGTGAAGGAACCAAGATTTGGCACTTCTCTCACATTATGCCGAATTGCACAATTGGAAGCAAATGTAATATTGGTCAAAATGTTGTCGTTTCACCTGAAGTGATATTGGGTAATAATGTCAAAGTTCAAAACAACGTTTCTATTTATACCGGCGTGGAATGTGCTGATGATGTTTTTTTAGGACCTTCAATGGTATTCACGAATGTCATGAATCCAAGATCTGCTGTTAATCGCAGAGACCAATATTTAAAGACAAAAGTAGGTGTCGGAGCGAGCATTGGTGCAAATGCAACAATAGTATGTGGAAACCCTATCGGAAAATTTGCGTTTATAGGTGCCGGGGCCGTGGTCACAAAAGAAGTTCTTGATTATGCTTTGTTGGTAGGAAACCCTGCAAAGCAAATTGGATGGATGAGTGAATTCGGTCACCGACTTAATTTTGATAATAACAACTTTGCAACCTGCCCTGAGTCAGGTGATAAGTATGAACTATCTGATAACCAAGTTAAAAAAGTATAATGTCTGAAGATAAAAAAGTAAAATTTGCTGTAATCGGTTGTGGCCATATCGGAAAACGACACGCTACTATGGTTACAAGAAATGAAGAGTCAGAATTAGTAGGCTTGGTGGACACTGCTGACAAAGGGAATTTGGACCTTGAAGAATTTCAAGGCGTGCCTTTTTTCAATTCAATTGACGACTTACTTGCTGCCGGGATTGACATTGATGTTGTTTGTATTTGCACTCCAAACGGAAAACATTCAGATCAAGCAAAGAAAGCACTAGCTAAAGGGCACCACGTAGTTTGTGAAAAACCAATGGGACTTTCTAAAGACAATTGTGAAAGTGTAATTTACACAGCCCTTCAAAATTCAAAGCAAGTTTTTTGTGTAATGCAAAACAGATATTCACCACCCTCTGAATGGATTAAGGATGTGATTAGCAAAAAATTAATGGGTGAAATCTATATGGTGCAACTCAATTGTTACTGGAATAGAGATGACAGATATTATAAAGCTGGAGGCTGGAAAGGAACTCAAGAACTTGACGGAGGTACCTTGTTCACACAATTCTCTCACTTCATTGATATCATGTACTGGTTATTTGGTGACGTGAAAAACATACAAGGTAAATTTGCAGACTTCAGTCATAAGGACTCTACAGACTTTGAAGATTCAGGATTCGTTTCTTTCGACTTTGTGAATGGTGGAATGGGCTCACTAAACTATTCAACCTCAGTTTGGAATCAGAATTTAGAAAGCTCAATGACCATCATTGGTGAGAAAGGTTCTGTGAAAATAGGAGGTCAATACATGAATGAGATTGAGGTGTGCAATATTGAAGATTATGAAATGCCAGAATTGGCGGCTTCAAACCCGGCTAATGACTATGGATCTTATAAAGGATCTGCTGCAAATCATCACTACATCATTGAAAATGTGGTCGATTCTCTAAAAAAGAGAACAGCACCCACAACAAACGCTCTCGAAGGGCTTAAAGTTGTTGAGATAATTGAACGTATTTACGAAGTGAGAGATGCTCACTTCAATAAAAAAAACTAATTGGTACTTTTGTACCGAAAAAATTCTTAAGAAATGAAATCGATTTACGATAAACTAGTAGATAAAGAAGTAACATTAGCAGTCATTGGATTGGGTTATGTTGGTTTACCTATTGCACTAGAATTTGCAAGGAAAATCAAGGTTATTGGATTTGACATCAACGCAAAACGAGTTGATTTAATGAAAAATAATATTGACCCGAGTAACGAACTTGAAGCATCTGATTTTGAAGGATGTGATATTAACTTCACTGCAAATTTAGACGACCTTAAGGAGGCTAGCTTTTACATTGTAGCTGTTCCAACTCCTATTGACGACAGCAAACTTCCTGACTTGAGACCATTATTGGGTGCGAGCGGGACTGTAGGTAAAGTGCTAAGCAAAGGAGACTATGTTGTATTTGAATCAACTGTTTACCCAGGATGTACTGAAGAAGATTGTATTCCAGTTTTGGAAGCTGAGTCTGGATTGAAATTCAGAGATGACTTTATGGTTGGGTATTCACCTGAAAGAATTAACCCGGGAGACAAAGTGAATACTTTGGCTTCTATTGTAAAAGTTTCTTCTGGATGTTGTGAAGAATCTGCTGAGAATATTGCCAAGACATACGAATTGGTAGTTACAGCTGGTGTTCACAGAGCGGCATCAATAAAAGTTGCTGAAGCAGCAAAGATTATAGAGAATACGCAAAGAGATGTAAACATTGCCTTGATTAACGAGCTTTCAATCATATTCGGAAAGTTAGGAATCAATACTTATGATGTTTTAGAGGCGGCAGGAACCAAATGGAATTTCTTGAATTTCAGACCTGGTTTAGTTGGTGGACACTGTATTGGTGTTGACCCTTACTACCTAACTCACAAAGCGAAACAAGTAGGTTATCATGCGAAAATCATTAATTCTGGTAGATATGTAAATGACTCAATGGGCTTTTATGTAGGTAAACAGACTGTAAAGAAGATGATTGGTCATGGTAAAAACCCAATGGAAGCTAGAGTACTCATTATGGGAGCTACTTTCAAAGAAGATGTTTCAGACATTAGAAATTCAAAAGTTGTTGACGTTATAAAAGAACTAGAATCATTCGCATGTACTGTTGATGTTATCGACCCTCATGCTGATTCTGCTGAAGTTCAAGAAGAGTACGGATTTTCAATTGCTCCAAAATCAACAGATGATTATGACGCAATAATAGTTGCAGTAAACCACCAAGAATACAGCAATCTTTCAGAAAATGATTTCAAATCAATGATGAAAGATGATAAAGGAATTGTTGTAGACTTGAAAGGAATTTATAAAGGAAAAATTAAAGATTTAGACTACTGGTCACTTTAAGCTTTCTTAACAAATAGTCTTTAATTTTTGACGTTATATAGGTATGAAGAAGAAAATTCTTATCACTGGAGGAGCAGGTTTTATTGGCTCTCATCTTGTAAGACTCTTTGTCAATAAATATCCTGATTATGACATCATCAATTTGGATAAATTGACCTATGCCGGTAATCTCAAAAACATCACAGATATTGAGAATTCTGCGAATTACAAATTTGTAAAAGGTGATATTCAAGACAAAGATTTCTTAGACTCACTTTTTAAATCTGAAAAAATAACTGATGTTATTCACCTAGCGGCAGAATCGCATGTTGATAGATCAATTTCAGGACCAATGGAATTCATCATAACAAACATTGTAGGAACTGCTAATCTATTAGAAGTTGCCCGTTCAAATTGGGAAGGTGAAGACCACACATTTTATCATATTTCTACTGACGAAGTTTATGGTTCTTTAGGAGAAGAAGGCTTCTTTTATGAAGACACTGCTTACGATCCTAGAAGCCCATATTCAGCTTCAAAAGCATCTTCTGATCACTTGGTAAGGGCTTATCATCACACTTATAATTTCCCTATCAAAATTTCGAACTGTTCTAATAATTATGGCTCACATCAATTTCCCGAAAAGTTGATTCCGCTTATGATTAATAACATTCGAAACAATAAACCACTACCCGTTTACGGAACTGGAGAAAACGTTAGAGATTGGCTTTGGGTTGAAGATCATGCGAGAGCGATTGATGTAATTTTTCATAAAGGAAAAGTGGGAGAAACTTACAACATTGGTGGCTGGAACGAGTGGACAAACATTGCTTTGGTAAAAGAAATGTGCCGTATCATGGATGAAAAATTGGGCAGAGATACAGGTACATCTGAAAAACTAATCACATACGTTACAGATAGAGCGGGCCATGATATGCGTTATGCAATTGATGCCACAAAAATCAAAGACGAATTGGGATGGGTGCCTTCTTTAGAATTTGAAGAAGGCCTAGACAAAACAATCGACTGGTATTTGAATAATGAAGATTGGATAAATAATGTCACTTCTGGCGATTACCAAAAGTATTATGATGAGCACTACTCATCATAACCTGATAAGCTCAACTTAATCTTTTCTGGCTGATCAAACTTTGGACTTTGCTTACCACTAAAAATCACCACAGCATAAAGAAATGGCCTCTTACTTCTATTCAGGCTTTTCTCTTCTATTCGAACTGAAATTCCGATTTGAGAATAATTCCCTTTTTTCAATTTGTTAAAGGCTTTACTCTTCTTCATTTGCTCTAAAAATGCCTGACATAATTGCGCCTCTGATTTTGCCTCGAGAGGAACAGGCTCAACATAATCAGGATGATTTTCATTCATGATTTTAGGTCGTACTCCTTCGTACAAACTCAAGTCAGATGTTTTCACTCTTCTATCAAAGAAAAACTTCTCATTCTTTTCAAGATCTAAGAGATCAACCATTATCCCGAAAGAAACAAACCTTCGGTGAGGCACCTTTGCCAACTTCAAAGCGTAATCGAAATTCTTTTGTTCTCTTTGCCAATAAACCTTATTCTTAAATCTCGAAGACGAAAATTTGAGAACGGCAGAATTACAAATCTTATTGAGCGAAGAATCTTGCTCAAGACGTTTTAACTCCAATGATTCAATCCAGCCATTTGCAGCACTTATGAAATAACCTGAAATTTCTTTTCTATCAAAATCTTCTACATCTATTTTTGAGGATCCACCCGAAGTTTCCTCAACCAAGAATGGATAAGCTTTGTTCAAATGAACCAAAAATTTTCGGTTTTGAGAATAGGCGTTTGCAAAAGCGAATAGCGATATGTAAACAAGAATTATTCTCATTTATGGCTTCAACTCTTTTATGAAATCTCCGGCAGATGTCTCTCCAACATCTATCATTTTCAACTCAATCTTTTTGTCATCCATCTTCTCTTTCCAATTTCGGTAAACACCTACTAAAGTTCCGGTAAAGAATACCACAAAGACGTTCTTAGATTCACCATCAAAAAAGGCTTTTCTCTTATCCTTAAAAGTAATTACACCATTGGTGGTTCTATCCAAAACAGTAATTGCAGTTGGCTCCTCATCAATCATTCCGCCGGCTACTGAACTGAAGGCTTGAGAGAATGAGGTTGGACGCATCATTCTTCTTCTCGCGTCACAATTCCACAATCCAAATCCATTTATATTCAATGCCCTTTGAACTGAGGTTGAACTGGCGTCAGCATCCATATCGGCTTTGTACTTACGCTCCATATCCCACAGTCTTTCTTGTCTCATCTCTTCGTCTTTTTTTGCTTTCTTCATTATCGCCTTTTTTTGCTTTTCCAATAGCGGACGAATCTTATCAGCATTTCTTTCTCTCTCTGACTTGTATTCACCATGTGAAATCAAGTATTTTTTATAGAACTTCTCTATTTCTTTTGAACTCGCTTTCTTTCCCTTTTTTCCAATCAATAAAACAGGCAAATTGAAAGTGGTGTCTTTAAAATTAAATGTCAGGATAAAATTATCTTTTGAATTATTCGGTTTCAATGATAATTCAGGTGAAAAGTTTGGGCCATTTTTGCTGTATGAATTTTCGGTTCCCTTAATTTTTAATCGACCATATTTATGATTCATTTCTCTTGAAATATCCATAAGAACCTCATTTGTAGCCCTTGAAGCATCACCATCATACACAAAAGTGTACTGAGATAAAAAATGAGATCGCTCATCACGTATAGTTTCTTCAATGTTCAAACCAGTAAATTTTACATCTTCTTCAGGTAAAACCGAAACTAGTCTATCAAATGATATCGTAAAATCTTCAAGACGTTCTCCTCTCCCCACCATTGGTTTATACCTGTGTCTATATCTCTTTATTTGATTCAATTGTATCTCATAAAAATCTTGATTCATCACTGAATCCAACAACCTTTGATCAACCTTAAAAACCTCTTCAACCTTGTCGGTTCCTTGCATTTGCCAAACTCCATTTTGATCCATTTGCCAAACAGGCATTGATTGGTTATCGGCAGTTGCAGCAAAAGTCACATCTACCGTCTTTCCTGGCTTTAATGCTAATTCATTACCCTTATTATCTTTTGCCTCAATGTTAAACATCCCACCTGATGAAAGCATAAAGGTTTCATCTTCAGAAGTTGTTGTCATTGAAATTCCGGATAAAAATATTTCTTCAGGTGTGGTGTATTCAGTGTACTCTAACTTAACTGGGCCAGTATATAAACTTCCATCAGCAGAAACAAAACTCTCTTCAGGGAAGTCAAAAGTTGCTTTTCCAATTCTTACTTTCTGAGCTTTATCTGCCTTAATTTTTTTGATTGTTGGTTTTTGGACGTACTCTGCAAATGGAGGCGCAATGCCTACTGAAGGTTGAATCACTTCACCATAAACCATATTCATTTCAGGCTTATTCTCAGCCAAAGCTTTTAATGACGATTGCGGAATTGAATTCCCTCTAATATCCAGCCATGAAACGGTTGACATTTCACTAATTGCAGTAATATCAGAGATCACATTTGATTGAATATCCAAACTGTCTATCTCCAATTGCAAGAAAGGAATCAGGTCTACTGAAACCATTTTTCTTAGGCCAACATAATTAGTAGTTTCGCTTGTATTAATTGAAGCTATAGTAGCTTCAGCATTATTAAAGACACAATCTTCAAAAACGAGTTTGCCGATTTTAGGAGAATACTCTGTTCTCGGAAACTTAGAAATTGTAGATGATTTGATGATCAATTCTTTTGCACCAAATAGGGCAAACTGCTCAGGGATTGCTGTTAGGTAAGAAACTGTTACACTTTCTAATCCATCCATAAAGCTCAAGCTCATCAGTAACTTCTCACTGTTCACACCTGAATTCCCAGAGGCATCAATTGTTTTTAATCCCCACCAATAATCCGCAATGCTGCTGATGTCTTTGAGTTTGTTGTTTGCTAAATTAATATCTCTGAGTTTGCTCATAGACATCATTGAATAAGGCAAAACAGTCAAATAGTTGTCGGCCAAGTTTAATTTTCGCAGTTCTCTTTGTATTGGAACTCCGTCAGGCAAAAAGAATAATGCGCTAGCCGAAAGATCAAGGCTGTTTAATGAAAAGCTGCAGCTATCAAAAAGGTTCATCAAATCAAACTGACTCATATTTTGATTCTTAGATAAGTCAAGATGCTTAAGTGTTGAAATCTTACCTAAATCAGAAGGAACTTTGACAAAACCGTTATTCGCGACACTCAGCCAGGTCAAGTTTTTGCAGGCCAAGACCTCAGAAGGAAACTTTGTTAAGCCCTTGTTTGATAAATCAATTTCGGTAATCTCCATTTCATTCCCCTTGATTTCGCTTATCTCTGTTACTCGATAAGCAAAGAGGAAGGAAGTTATGAAGAGGGAAAAAGTTAGTAATAAGAGTTTCATAATGTAGTATTTGTAGATGACACAGCTTTTTTTGCAGCATCATCAAGATAATAAAATTGAATTCTACCCTGCATATTTACAGCTTTTATTTTTCAGACATTTTAGGTTTGTAAGTACCTCAACCACAATAATCAAACCAGGTTAAGAACAGTTTCCTTTTATTAAATGTAAGACAATTTAAAAGGTAACTATGTTACATAAGAATAGTTAAAATAGGGTTAATGGTTACAATAAACGATAATTGAAATTAGATTATTGTTTCAACCCTCCTTAATCTCTAAAGCATAAACTAAGAAAGAGGCCAACCAATGGCTGCCCATATAGTCAGAACCTATCACTTGACCTTTTGAAGCCTTCAAATGCTCATCAGCCAGTTCTCTCAACATCTCCGATTGCTTTGGAAGCGACTTAGACAAGGTGAATAAGCACCATGCTCTTGAGAAATTTAAACCGTCTAAGTGGACTAGCTTACCATCTGTTCGGTCAATCACTTTTCCTGGCTCTAAGTCAAAATCTTTCTCAAAAATTTGAGGTAAGAATTCTTCAATCCATTTTTTAAACTCCTTTGGCTCTAACACTTTTGACATGAGTTCTGCCTCTTGCAAACAAGGCGAAATGAAGTCAAATCCACTTGGTTCCCAGCTTAAAGGACATCCATTATCATTCATATAAAAATCTTTAGCTCTACTTTTTAAAAGAGTCAAGAACTCATCATCTTGGGCAATTACAGCATAATCAAAAGCCAGTGATAAACCAAAGGCTGAGTTGGTATGCTCCCCTACTCTAATTGGGTAAGACATTTTAGGTAAGAATTTTTTATAATTAGTCACTACTTGATCAACAAGAGATTGAAGATTTGCTGACCATTGATGCTCTTTATTCAAAGGGCTTTGTGTAAGCTCAGCTTGAAGTTTTAATAACCAAGCCCAGCCATAAGTACGCTCATATGATTGATTCACTTTAGGCTGAAAATACAATAGCTCTTTTTGCACATTGGGTGTAGAAAACTGCTGGTCAAACAACTCTGATATTTCTTTTGCTTTTTGAGAATCTGGAAATTTATTCATGACCTTAGCCATCAACCAATGTCCGTGTACTGACGAATGCCAATCAAAACATCCATAAAAAATGGGATGCAATGATTTTGGATTATCTATATGAGACGAGTCGGCAAGCACCTGACCTAACTTATTAGGATACTCTTGATGAATACAATCTATTGGCACCTGAACCAACTTTTCAGCATTTTCTAAAGTCAATTCTAAACTCTGAATTTGATTCTGAGCTAATACATTGATTGAAAGGATGATTGCCAAAAAGATTCCTAGAATTCTCATATCTCTAATTTTGCTCAAAAATAAGGTATTCTACCTACTTTCCATTTCAAACGTTTTGTTACTTTTATTAGAAATACCCATTATTCTATTAAACACGAATTATGAGAACAGTTATACCTACATTGATACTTTCAGGTCTATTATTCAGTTGCGGAGGAGATAATCCCGCAGATGACGGAGAGTTAACATCAGAAGAAGTAAACAGCATTATAAACTCACCTTTAGAAGGTGATTTTCAAAATGATGCCGAATTTAAATTTGACCCAACAAAACCGGCCACATTTGAAACACCAAATGGCAGCTCAATTGAAATACCAGCCAATGCTATCGTAGATGAGAATGGAGACCCGGTTAAGAAAAAGGTTGACTTAACATTCACGCAATATCACTCAGCTGCTGATCTAATGGCTTCGGGAATTCCTATGGAATATGATTCTGCCGGAACTTCAAATCATTTTGAATCAGCCGGAATGTTCTCATTGGATGCAAGAGTAAAAAAGAAAAAGGTGTTTTTAAAAGAAGGAGAGTCCATCAAAGTGAACCTGGCCTCTGATAAAAATGATCAAATGAATTTTTATGAATTAGATGAGAAAACTGGAGATTGGACTTATGACCCAGCACCAGTCACACCAATTGCAAACCCTAGTTTTGATCGTTCAAAATATCCAATCAAACCTGTTAAGAGAAATAAGAATGCTTTTGTACTTGACCTTGATTTTGACCTTTCTGACTTTGATGAATTAGAAGCCTTTTCAGGGATTGTTTGGGAGTACTCAGGAGATCACGATTCTTTAGACCCAAGAAAAAACCCAGTTGTTTCAAGCACAGAATGGACTGATTTTGATTTGGAGCCAACATATGATGAAGCATTTGAATACTGGTTAGTAATGAACAGAAATAGAAAGTTGACATATAAAACCAAAGTGAAGGCTGCTCTTCAAGGAGAAGATTTTGAAAATGCAATGGCACAATACAAAGACAAGAAAATTGAAATTGCAGCAAAAAGAGATAGTTTGAAAAAGCCATTTATCAGATCAGTTGAAATTGGCGGATTCGGAACCTTCAATTGCGACTATATTCATAGCATGATGGATCCTGAAGAGATGATTGCTGACTTTGATTTTGGGAGCGAAGATTTAAAAGCTAGATCAGCTGTTTTCGTTATGTACCCTGAAACTGAAGTGGTAGTGAATTATTATCAACCACCTTATACAATGTTTGCCTTAGATAAGGCACAACCATACGAAATTCTAGCAATTTTACCTGGAAACAAAGTAGCAGCTTATAAAGGTGACGCTACAAAGTCATATGGTAAAAGTGAATTCACTTTCAAAATGGATATTGTAGCTGAAGGTGTGCAGACCAAAGCTGATTTTGAAAGAACAATTGCGGGGCTGTAAATGAAGCAATTCTTAATCGCCATCATATGTCTTATTGGTTTTCCTTTGATAGGGAAATCTCAAGATGTGTTGCCCATTGCCAAAGATGGTAAATGGGGATTGATTGACAATAACGGAAACTTTGCTCTCAAGCCAATATACGATTACATTGAATTCAAATGGAGAGGCAATAAGTTCATCTATAACATCAATGGTAAGGTTGGCGTTTTAAATGTGGACGGTTCAGTTTACTCAGAGCCAGAATATGAAGCCATAGAGTTTTATAGTAAGGTGATGGTCAGTTCAAAACTGAATGGAAAATGGAAATTAGAAGAGAACGGAGAACTCATCACACCTTCAACTTTTGACACCATTTATGAGTTGAACCAAAATTTAATGGCCCTTCAAAATGATGAAGAGTTCACAATTTACAAGAGAGACAATAAGGCCTTTTCAGATCGTACCTACGAAGCAATTTCTAGATACGGTGGATTTTTACATGGTCATATTTTGAATAGTGAGAACCATGACCTAATGGACATGGAGACATTAGAGATCATTGCTAGTGATGTCGTGAAACTTGCAACTTTCGGAAGAAGACATGGCATCATCAAGTTTGCGGATAGTATGCAGCTTTATGGGAAAAAAGATCTGGAGCTAATCGGACCGAGATTTCAATATATCGAACATCAATTTGATGAGTATTTCCTTTGCAAGAATGACACAAACTGCTTTTTGTTGAATCAAAACACCAAAAGCTACAAACCAATCAAAAACGTAGATGATATCAATGACATTCAAGGAAATTTGATGGTTTATACCAAAGATGGTCTATCCGGAATTGTTAATCTCAAAACAGGAAAACAGGTATTCCCCGCAAAATATACTTCCCTCGCTCTCAAAGGATCTACCATTTTCACTAAGAATGGAAATTTAATTGGGATTGCAAAAACGTCAGGAAAAGAGATTTTGCCCGCTATTTACAATGACATAGAAGATTATGGTAATTTATATGTTGTAAGAAAGGCCAGGTTTTTTGGCATCTGCAATTTATCAGGAAAAGAAGTAGAAAGATGCAGGTATCGAGAGATTTCTGTCTTTGACAAAAACATTAAATGCTACCACAAAAAAACACTCACAACTTTAAATATCAGTGAGGCAGGAACCGTAGAAGACAGAACAGTTTACGATACGTACATGAAGGTAAGTTTCACTAAAGCAAGAAAGCCAAGAAATAGTAGTACTGACGTTTCGTTTGGTAGATCAAATGGAAATAGAAATAGAATTAACACTGCTGCAAACATGAAAGGTTGGTATCAGAGAGAGATGAAAAGGGTCAAAAATGATACTGTTACAACTGTATATGGAAGTTGGGGCCTAAAAGGAGATGACGATTCGCTCTTAATCAAATATCAGTACAGACATCTTGAATTTCCGAGCGATAAATACACTTTTGGATATAGAAAAAGACCTCTAAAAAACTTAAATAGTGATCGAGCATTATTGACTGCAAGAAAAAGACAACTTGTGTATGATATCACAAAAAAATCAGCAAGTGACTATAAGGCAGTTGCAGCCACGGCTTATTGTCTAGGACTATTTCAGGTAGTGAATCAAATTGGAAAATACAAATTAAACCCTCGGGCAAAATTTAAGGCCCTCAATTATTTTGATTGGGATTACTATGCATTAGCAAGAGGTTGCACAAAAACAGGAGTATTGGTTGACTCAGGTGGATATGTTCGTTTTGATAGCTTAACATACATAGGTAACTACTCTGAAAACAAACTCTTGGTTTGTGAAGGTGGAGAAGCTGAGTTAAGAAAAAAGGAGAATGAATCATCTACAAAAGGTGTTAGATCATTTTACTGGAATATGGGCTTTACTGCTATTGATGGAGACCGTGAATATCCTTATTATAGAATTAAAAAAGGCAAATGGTTTTTCATTAATAAAGATGGAGAGCGCATGAATGAAGAGCCGTTTGATTTTGCTTTTGATTTTCGAAACAACACAGCAATAGTTTTGAGAAAAGGAAAATGGGGTGTGGTTGACACAAATATGACTGAGATTGTTCCTATCGCTTATGAATATGTTTCTAGAAGTTTTGTTGAAAATCAACAGTTCTTTACGGTTACGACCACTTCAAAAGGAAGCTACTTATACAACAGAGGCAACAGCTCTTATGAACCAACAGAAATCAGTTCATTTTCAAACTATAATGATGAGGTTCTATTAATGCGCAAACCAGGTATTAAACACGGCCCGTACGGATTAATTGATACTAACTATCGTCAAATATATGATTACAAAATAGAAGAGGTTATTTCATATTGCAATGATTATATGGTCATTAGAGAAGGACAAGGAGATGAAGAAATACACAAAGTGATTAACAGTTCTGGTAAAGTCATATTTGATGATATAAAAGGAATCAGAATCTTCCCTTTACCATACGGACGTTATAAAATTCAAAAATCAAAGTCTAATTTTTATGTGATTGATAAATCAGGAAAAATTCTAATTGATAGGTTTAAGGCTTATAAGCTCATTGACATGAATGAAGATTGTATCGTGTATTTTGATTCTAATTTAGAAGTAAAGGTTTGGAGCAAAAATCAAATCCAAATTCCACCTAAGAAATTTGTTTTAAAAGGGTTCAACCCAAAAAACAATTATGCATTGCTGCAAAAAGGCAAGAAATGGCAATTCATATACTCTCTAAACGAAAAGAAGTTTTTGCTTTCTAAATTGACTAATGTCTATCGATTAGAGGATGAAGGATATCTTTTTAAAGATGATAACGAGAAGATTGGAATGGCACATTATAATGGAACTGACACCTTGTTTCAACCAACTTATTCTGATTTCTTGTTTGAAGGAAAAGACTGGACATTTGCGAAGTTAGACTACAAAACAAAAGTATTGATCAACCGAAAGGGAGAAAACATTAATGGAAAAGAGTATGCAGAAGTTATTAGAAACGAAGATCATTATATCGTCAAAGAGAAAAATGATAGTTCAGGCATCATGCTCTTAGATGGCAAAATGTTGATTCCAACACATTGCAGTACGGTAAGCAAAAAGAACAATTGGTATTATGACGCGAATTTGAAAGATAAATCAGTCAGATACAATTTGGATGCTGAAATCATACACACCTATGAAGCCAAGGCCGGATGGGGACTATTTCCTAAGGGCGTAGCATTTTCAGATACAAAATTTGATTACTTCAGTTCTTATGAAAATCCGTACTTAAGATTTAAGGATATCCAACCAATTTCACAAGATCAATTCATTGTAGGCCAAGAAAAAGTTTATGGTGTTTACAATGATATTGGAGATACAATTGTTCCTATTGAGTTTCACCGCATTTCGTCAACAGTGAGAACATTTAGTGTAAGATACTTCAATTCTTATGGACAAATAGATACAAAAGGAACCGTATTATTTGATGCTAAAACAGCCAAATGATAATTGAATCTTGTACTTTAGATTAAGATTCAAAATTTTGCCAATGGGATTTTTATCCAATCTATTCAAAAAAACACCCAAACTAGACCCAATTGACTTGGCAGTCTTGCATACAGATTTGCATTCACATTTGATTCCTGGAATTGATGATGGATCAAAATCTCTTGATGAATCAATGGCAATGCTCAGAAAATTTTCAGAGCTGGGATACAAAAAAGTAATAACGACTCCTCACGTGATGAGTGACTTTTACAAGAACAACCCAAGGATCATACTTGGTGGATTGGAAACTGTAAGAGAAGCCATTAAAAAGGAGGGACTGGCAATAGAAATTGAGGCAGCAGCTGAATACTATTTAGACCTACATTTTGAAGAGTTAATTGCGAAGAAAGAAGTGCTGACCTTTGGAGACAATCATGTATTGTTTGAGTTATCTTTTTCAGCTGAGCAGAGCAGAATTAAAGAAGTAATATTCGAATTATTGTCATCAGGCTATAAACCAATTTTAGCACATGTAGAGCGATACCCTTTCTATTTTGAAGAGTATGAAAAGATTCAAAATTACATTGACAGAGGATGTTTAATGCAATTAAACATCAACTCATTGAGTGGTCAATATGGTCCTGGAGTTAAAAAAATGGCCGAATCTTTGATTGACAAAGACATGATTGACGTTATTGGCTCAGATTGTCACCATTTGGGACATCTTGAGTTATTAGATTCAGTAAGAACAAATCCGCACTTGCATAAAATCATCAACAAGCCGGGATTACTGAATAAAGAATTATAGAATAAGATTTATGAAAATTGTATTATCGATATTGATCGCCTTTATAGGGTTTAATGGTTTTTCACAAAAAGACTCTAAAGTGGCTGATTGCATTAGCCTATTTGAAAAGGACCCAGAGAAAGCGACTAGTAAACTCAAAAAACTAATTGACAAGGCCGGTGATGAAGCAAAGTATGAGGCTTGGGACTTGTTTGTAGAGATGAAAGAAAACATCTACAATACTAAGCTAACTAAGGTTGGCGATTCGTTTGACTATTTTGTGATTACACAAGAATTCAATCGCTTGTCATTCGCAAGAGATTCATTACTATCAGGTAATGTTGAACTGACGGATGGTGAGATAAAGTATTACCTCAATGAAATTGATAACGAGCAAACCATTCTTGACAACAAAGCATACGCCATGTATGCAGACGAGTACGAGAGTTATCTTTTTGCAATGAGAGAGGCAAGCTTGAAATCTAAATCAGTTAGAGCAGATGCCAATATGAGAGCCATGTATTTTGATGGTGACCCAGATACAATGACTGCCGACACGGCCGAAATTAGAATGTTTGGAATGGCTTATGATAACATCAATACGGGAAAACTAGAAGAAGGAAAAACTGTTCTCGACAATATTGCAAAAGCCTACCCCAACTCTTACAGTGTAAATATGACGTATTACTTGTACTACTATTATAAGGAGCAATTTGACAGTAGCAAGATGTACTTGAAAAAGACCATTGAACTATACCCTAATCAAATTGAGCCAAGAGAAAATTTAGCGAAGATTCTTTTTGGTGAAGGCAATACCTTTAGAGCCAAAAAGCAAGTAGAGGTGCTGATGGTGTTATTCCCAGGGCAGGACATGAAGAATTACATGTCTGAAATACTATTCGTAGAGGACAAAAAGTTGGCTGAGAAGCGGTTGATTAGACCAATATTCCCTAACCAAATTGGATTGAATTTCCCTATGGAGAAAAACCATTGGAAAGATTACCAAGAAGCAAAGCTTAAGGTTGAGGCCTTTACTGAAGTAACTGGAATCATTAAAGAGAATGATGTTACCAAAGAAAAGTATCTTGAAATGTATTCTTGGAAAAGGATGCTAGAAAAGAATAGAACAAAAAAACCAGAGGAATTGGCTTTTGCATATCAAATGGAAGAAGCCGGTTTACTTGATTGTTATGTTTTCTTTTCAAACTATCATATTGACTTCGCCGCTCAAGCTGAAGACTGGGCAAAATCAGACGAAAACAAAGAAAGAACCAAGAACTTTGTCTATAAGTACTTGGTTGAATTAGCTGATTAAACTTCTTTTTCTGCAACTCACCGATAAATTATTGCAATCCATCCAATAAACCTACTTAGGTCTTAGCATTGTCTGTACGTTTGTACTGAACAAATCAAAGAAACTATGTTTGGATTAGAAGATATAATGAAGAAGATTGACTTAGGCGATATCATGTCAAAGTTCAATTTAGGCGATAAAGAAAAAGAAGAAGTGACTAAGCAGGCTGCAGACGCAGTTAACTACAGAGCTCAAAAAGAGAAGAAAAGAGGAAATGATAACATCATGGAGAACTTATTCGCTAACAAAGATAATTCTGATGATGCGAACACAATGCAAAAGAAATTAGAAGGTGACTTGGCATTCAATTTGAAAAACAAATCAAATATGGAACCAAGCATGATCGATAAAATCAAAGGAGAAATCATGAGCAAATTCTTAGGTGGTGCAACTAACGCCGCTAAAGAAAAAGGTGATGAAGAAGGAAAAGGTCTTATGGGGCTTTTCGGTGGAGGTGATGTCATGAAAAACATCATGGATGGTGATATCGGAAAAAAGTTAAAAGGTCTATTTTAACATAGATTGAGGTTCAAGAAAAGCGGCTGCCTGTTTACAGGTCAGCCGCTTTTCGATTATAAGAACTTTTTATTTATTCAACTCTTCTTTGACAATAGAAGAAATCAGTGAACCATCAGCTTTTCCCTTAAGTTGCCCCATTATTGGTCCCATCACTTTACCTATATCTTGAGGTCCTGAAGCACCCATGGCAGCAATCTTATCTTGAACTACTTTTCTGATATCATCTTCTGACATCATTTCTGGCATGTAAACACCAATTACTTCGGCCTGAAATTTTTCATCTTTCGCTAAATCTTCTCTTCCTTCTTTGATGTACAAATCATAAGTGTCCATTCTTTGCTTGTACAGTTTCATCACAATTTTATTTGCAGCCTCTTCAGAGACTTCTCCTCCTCCACTTGTAGCTTCCAATAATAGCTTTGATTTAATATCTCTCAAGGCAGCTAATTTATCGGCCTCACGTGCCTTCATTGCTGCTTTTATATCATCATTGATTCTTTCTGCTAAACTCATTGTTGTTTGTTTTGTATAAAGTTAGGAAATTGCATTTGATAACTCAGAACAAAAAACCCTGCTTCTTTCGAAACAGGGTTTAAAAATTAAATCAAAATACCTGACGTCAGGATCAGGATTAACCAAAAATGGTTTAATCTACGTTATCGTGTAGGAACGAGTTATTCTCTTTTAATTCAATCTTAGTTTGACCATCATTGTCAGTTCCTTCAGAAAGCGTGAATTTGCTCATGTTTTCTTCAGATGAATGAGGCACATCATTTAACTCAATCTTCTTTCTTTTGTATGCTGGTTCTTTTTCAAGATCCGTAATACCTTCAGATGATTTTAATTTAGAAGTGTAAGATTGGATTCTATCCATTCTATCTTTTGCTCTCGCCGCTTGCTCTTCAGGAGACAATACTGTTTTAGGTTCAGCCTCCGTCATTTCTACTTTTTCTTCTAAATCGTCAGTCAAATAATGTTTTATAACCTCTTCTTCTTCAACTGATGACTCCTCTTCTTTCTTAGCCCACATCTCTGTTTGCTCTTCTTCAGCTTTTGGAGTTTCTGTCTTAGCTTCCCAAGTCAGTTCAGTTTGTGATGTAACTTCTTCTTCCTCTTCTTTAATCATCAAGAAAGGTTCAGCTTCAGTTGTTTCTTCTTCGTTCCAAGAAGTTGTTTCTTCAGTTTTATTCTCCCAATTGTTTTTAGGTGTTGCCTCAACTGGCGACTCAATTGGTTGTGATATCATTGTTGGTACAGACTCGTCATCTAAGCTTACCTTTTTCTTCTCAGGTGCTTTTTCAAATCCTGTAATCGGAGATGAACTGAATCCTGTTGCGATTAATGTGATACAAATTCCATCTTCTAATGATTCATCATATCCATGACCCCAGATTACATCTGCAGTTGATCCCGCTTCATCTTGAATGTAATCAGTGATTTCACCAATTTCATCCATTAAGATTTCTTGATTACCGTAAGTGATATTCAATAATACATACTTAGCTCCGCTAATGTCATTATCATTCAACAATGGTGATTCTAATGCAGTTTTAACTGCTTCAATTGCTCTGTTTTCTCCAGACGCAGTAGCTGACCCCATAATTGCCACACCTGAATCTTTCATCACTGTGCTTACATCATTGAAATCCACGTTAATCATTCCTGTCACAGAAATCACTTCAGCAATTCCTTTTGCGGCAGTTGCTAAAACGTCATCAGCTTTAGAGAATGCATTTCCTAAAGAAAGATTACCAAACATCTCTCTTAATCTGTCATTATTAATGATCAATAATGTATCAACACTATTTCTTAATTCTTCTAAACCTTCTTCGGCTTGAATTTTTCTTTTACGACCTTCAAATCCGAATGGTACTGTTACGATTCCAACGGTAAGAATATCCATTTCTCTAGCAACTCTTGCAATAACCGGAGCAGCTCCAGTACCTGTTCCACCACCCATTCCGGCAGTGATAAACACCATCTTAGTACTATTACCAAGAATAGATTTAATATCCTCTATATTTTCAATGGCTGCGCTCTTACCAATTTCAGGAATTGCACCTGCACCTCTACCTTCAGTCAAACTTTGACCTAACTGAATTTTGATTGGTACTGGCGAAATGTCTAATGCCTGTTGGTCAGTATTACATATCACAAAGTCTACACCTTTAATACCTTGGTTGTACATGTGATTCACTGCGTTTCCTCCGCCTCCTCCAATACCAATTACCTTGATGATTGAAGACTGATCTTTTGGTAAATCGAATTCCATAACTTCTGTTTTTGTTGTTGTTTGATGATGCTGCTCAATGCTTGTTAAAATGTCTAGTAATCCTTGAACGTTTTGCTTCATCTTTATTGTTTTTTGTTTAGCTCCGGGGCTTCGAGTGCCTCAGCCACCTTTACTATTTACTTCTATTAATTATTCTCAATCTTCTTCTTCAAACCAAGCTCTACTTTTATTCAGAATCTTGTCAAAGAAACTTCCCTTAGTTTTTGTTGAGTGATTTTTAGCTGCTGCGACATTTGACTCAGCTGCTTCATTACCGTATGAATGAGTAAATCCTTTGATAACAAGACCAATCCCGGTAGCATACATAGGACTTGTGATATTGTCAACCAAAGTTGAAGGTGCTAAATGCTCGTTCGGATATCCGATTCGCGCATCCATACCCGTGATATACTCAAACAATTGGGTAATATGCTTCATTTGTGCGCCACCACCAGTAACGACAATTCCGCCAATTAATTTTTTCTCATATCCTGAGTTCTTAATCTCAAAATAAACGTGCTCAATGATCTCTTCCATTCTTGCTTGAATGATAGAAGCAAGATTTCTAACTGAAATCTCTTTTGGCTCACGTCCTCTTAATCCAGGAATGCAAACAATCTCGTTTTCTTGACATTCAGAAGCTAAAGCTGATCCGAATTTCACTTTCAACAATTCAGCTTGACGCTTCATGATTGTACATCCTTCTTTTATATCTTCAGTGATTACGTTTCCTCCGAAAGGAATCACTGCTGTATGTCTTATAATTCCATCTTGGAAAATGGCAACATCAGTTGTACCACCTCCTATATCAACAAGAACAACTCCTGCTTCTTTTTCTTCTTCAGATAAAACAGATTCAGATGAAGCCAATGGCTCAAGAATCATTTCATCCACTTCTAATCCGGCTTTATCAACACATTTTTTAATGTTTTTAGCCGCAGCAATTTGACCAGTGATAATGTGAAAATTAGCTTCAAGCCTCACTCCCGCCATTCCGATAGGATCTTTAATTCCTTGTTCGTTATCTACTATATACTCTTGCGGTAATACATGAATGATTTCTTCACCAGGTTGCATTACCAACTTGTACATATCTTCAACAAGTGCATCAATATCTAATTGCGCAATTTCAGTTTCTAAATCATTTCTCATCAACATACCTCTATGTTGCAATGAGCTAATGTGCTGACCTGCGATTCCAACATTCACTACTCTTACCGTCAATTCTCCATCTACTCTACTTTGTGCTTCTTCAACAGCAGCCTTAATAGAGTGTACAGTTTTCTCAATGTTAGAAACAACTCCTCTTGTTACCCCAACACTTTCAAACTTACCCATAGACAAAATCTCTATTTTGCTATGCTCAGTTTTTCTACCAACGATACATGCTATCTTGGTAGTCCCGATATCTAATCCAACAACAATTTCTGACATATCTTATTCTAATTTCTATGTGAGCACACTACTTGGCTCTTATACATTATATTAATCGTATCGTAATTCTCCCAACCTTTTCTGCTAATCCCCTCAGTGTAGAAATACTCTAACTTTTTAAACTTTCCTGCCACATAATCGGCATCCCCAAACATCACTCTCTGATCTCCAACTCTCGGAATTAGCTCAAACTCGTTATATCCATTTATGTGGATATGAGTGAATTGAGCTGAAAGGAAAGCATCATGACAAACATAATTTGAAATCTCATACAAATCGTCCAAGATTTCTAGAGTTATCAATGAGTCATTGTTGATTATGTCGTCTACTGTCTTTGTAAAATCAGTTTCATTAATGTTGCCATCAACTGTCACCACATGAGCAGTGTAATTAGGTGAAAGCGGCATCAAAGTTCCGTCTTTATCTAAATAACATGAGGTACCGTCAATGTTATAAATTCGTGCAATCGGCTGTCTCAACTCCACCTCAATTTTCCATTTTCCACTTAAGTAAGTATAGGCCTGAGCCCTCTTTATTTCTGGCATATCCAATAAAACAGATTCGATTTTCTCGAGCTCCATTTCTGTATACACTTTTTCTTCGCCAATGAGGTGTTTATCAAGTAATCTCTGCTTAATATCTTCTTCAGTTAAGAATATCATATCTTCAAACAAATCAATCTCAACCTCTGGCAAGCCAACAATTCTGTTCTCTTGTTCGGTCTCAACAAATCCCATCACAATCCACACTGTCACCAGTAAGCAAACCCACAATATGTTTTTCAACCAAGGCTTCATTTTGAATAATGATCAGTTATTGGTTGAACAGTTGTATCAATATCACCTGCGCCTATTATACAAATGACCTCATGCTCTGATTGTGACAGATCGTCAACTATAGTTGAAAGAGAAGATATTTGCTTTTCATACATATTCACCTCTTCTAACAATGCTTCTGAAGTGATTCCTTCAATAGGTTTTTCTCTTGCCGGATAAATAGGCAGTAAATAAAGTTCATCTGCAGTAGCAAGACTATTTGCAAACTCATCCATAAAATCTCTTGTTCGAGAGAATAAATGCGGCTGAAATACAGCAGTAATTTTCTTTTTCGGATATAGTTTTTTCACTGATCTTAAAAAGGCGTCAATCTCAGTGGGATGATGTGCATAATCATCAATTACCACCATATCTTCTTTTCTGACTTTAAAGTCGAATCTTCGCTTAACTCCTTTGAAGGTTTTGAATGCGCTTCTGATATCTTCTTCATCTATACCTAACTCAAAGCATAAGGCGAAAACAGCTGTAGCATTTTCAGCATTGTGCTGCCCCGGTAATCCAAACTCAATATTCCTAAATATTTTGGAGTGACTGATGATATCAAAAAAGAACTTGCCATCTGTATATCTTAAAGCATGAAGTCTCCAATCTGGATTATCATCAATTCCGTAAGTATTGATTCTTAAACTCGTAGAAATGTCGAAGTTCGATAAATCAATATTTGAATTGATCATTAACACCCCATAAGCCTTAGATAAGTTTATGAAGTCATTAAATGATGTTTGCATGTGTTCGCCGTCACCATATATATCTAAATGATCAGCATCCATAGATGTGATGATGGAATAGTTTGGCTGTAACTCTAAGAATGACCTATCAAATTCATCCGCCTCAACCACCACTCTTTGTGAACCTGGATTAATAATGCAGTTTGAATTATAGTTTGAAGCGATTCCGCCAATAAAGGCATTCACTTTATCAGTTGTGCAATTGAGAACATGAGCCAAAATTGTTGATGTGGTAGTTTTACCGTGAGTTCCAGCAACCGCATAAGTTTCCATTTCGTTAGATACGATTCCTAACGCCTTGGCTCTTTTAATGACTGTGTAATTATACTCTTGAAATGTTTTCAGCTCTTCCATTTCAGCAGGAATTGCCGGCGTATAAACCACCAAAGTATCTATTCGTCCGTAATGATCTAGCACATCTCTACCAGTATCATCATAGTGAATTGAAATACCTTCTTCAACCAATTGTTTTGTTAAAACGGTTTCTGTTTTATCATAACCTGAAACTGCTCTACCTTGAGAATGAAAATACCTTGCGAGTGCAGACATTCCGATTCCTCCGATTCCAATAAAATAGACCTTATTTATTTGGTTAAAATTCATTTTTAATTCAAATCTTACTTTACAATCTTTTCAATTTCATTTAAAATTCTGTCAGGCGCATCAGCTATTCCCAACTTCAATATATTTTCAGAGAGCGACTTGCATTGCTCTTCGTTTTCAATCACTTTAATTATTTGAGAAACTAATTGCTCTCTTGCGTCAACGTCCTTAACCAAAACTGCCGCATCAACATCTACCAAGGCCATGGCGTTTTTGGTTTGATGATCTTCAGACACGTTTGGTGAGGGAACCAATATCACAGGCTTACCTATCAAGCAAACTTCTGAAACCGACATAGCTCCAGCCCTAGAAACAATAACATCAGCCGCCGCATATGCTAAATCCATTTTATATACAAAGTCAGACAAATAGATGTTTTCACTATTCAATTCTTCAACAAATGGTTTCAGATTTTGCAGATATACTTTTCCGCATTGCCAAATCACTTGAATATCCTTTTCAATCAATTCTTTAACGTGCATCTTAAGACTTTCATTCAAGGTTCTAGCCCCTAAGCTTCCGCCAATAATCAATACTGTTTTTTTGGTTGGGTTTAATCCAAAGTGTTTAAAAGCCGCTTCTTTCTTACCCGCTATTTGGACAACCTCAGTTCTCACTGGATTACCAGTTTTTACAATTTTTGCTTTATCAAAAAAGCGATCTAAATTGTCATATGCCACGCAAATCACCTTGGCTTTTTTAGCCAACCACTTATTTGTTATACCAGGATAAGAATTTTGTTCCTGCACCATTGTTGGCACCTTCTTTTTTGCTGCTACTCGAACAACCGCAGCACTTGCATAGCCACCAACACCTATTGCCACATCAGGCTTAAAACTCTTTACAATCTTTTTAGATCGCATTAAACTTTGAATCAATTTGAAAGGAACTGCAAAGTTTTTGAAAGTCAGTTTCCTCTGTAATCCTCTAATAGGCAATCCTACTATTTCATAGCCAGCCTTAGGCACCTTCTCCATTTCCATTTTACCCTCTGCACCTACAAATAATATTTCAGCATCAGGATATTTCTCCTTAATTTTATTTGCAATAGCAATAGCCGGAAAGATATGTCCTCCGGTTCCGCCTCCTGATATGATAACTTTACGCAATGGCATCTTCTAGTTCATTATTAATTTCATTTTTATTAGAAGTCGATTTTGATTTCTTTTCTCCTTTTTCTTGCTCTCTACTAACCCCCAACACAATCCCAAAAGCAATACATGTAAACCAAGCTGATGTTCCTCCCATACTGAGTAATGGCATATTTTGACCAGTTACAGGCATTAACTGCGTGCTCACCATCATATTCACCATCACTTGTGACATCATCATTATTCCAATCCCTATCACCATATAGGTGGAGAAGGTATTCTCGGCTCCCAAACCTGTTTTTATAAACCTAAAAAAGAGCCACATATAGAGCATAATAACGACAATTGCAGTGGGCAGGCCTCCCTCCTCAATAAGCGCAGCAAAGTAAAAATCGGCGTAGGCCTCTGGAATATAATGCTTCAATACACCCCTTCCCGGACCCTTTGGAATCGCTCCATTCTTAATAGCGGCCAAGGCATTATTGGCCTGCATATTCTCGGTGGGATCCATATTTTCTCCGTCTCCAAAAGCCTTCACAATTCTACTTCTCCAAGTTTCAACTCTCGGCAATGCTTCAGGTGCAACTGACGAGATTAGAAGTAAAAGAGAAAACAAACCTGTAACGGCTAAACCAGAAAAACCAATCCATTTCCAAGGGAATTTTGCAATGATCATCATCACCAAGGCAATCACTCCTACCAAAACGGCAGTTGATAAATTTGAAGGAAGAATCAAGAACATTGTAAGCCCGACCGGTAAAAGAATGTATCTAAAGACAGTATTAAAGTCATTAAACTGATCTTTGCGTTTCACTAATTGTCGTGCCAAATAAATGATCAAAGCCAACTTGGCAAAATCAGATGTTTGAAACGAAAAGGGCAGAAAAGGAATCTTAAGCCATCTATCTGCTCCATTAACACTTTCTCCCATAAACATGGTGAGCACAAGCAATGCTATAGCCACATAGAAAAGGATTTTGGATAGTTTTGAAAAGATCTTGGAGGGTACACGGTGGATGACATACATCAAACCGAATCCTAAAATCAAAAGAATTAAGTGTTTAAAAAAGAGATAGGAATAGCTCATTCCTTTCACCTTAACCAAGATGGGAATAAAACTAAATACAGAAACCACAGAAAGTATGCCCAGCATAAATGCCAGCATCCAAATATTGCGGTCTCCGCCTAAATATTTAAACAGCTTATCCAAAAGAGTTCAATTTAAAGTGCTCTTACTGCAGACTTAAATTGAGCGCCTCTATCTTCGTAGCTCTCGAATAAATCAAAAGATGCGCAAGCAGGAGATAAAAGAACTGTTTGTTCTTTCTTCGCTAATTGATAACCTAAAGCCACTGCTTCTAGCGCAGTTCCTGCCTCAGCAATCACATCAACTTTTCCTGAAAATGCTTCTTTAATTTTCTCATTGTCTTTTCCAAGGCAAATAACTGCTGTTACTTTATCTTGAACTAACTCTAACAAAGTGTCATAATCATTTCCTTTGTCTACTCCACCAACAATCCATACAGTTGGTTTATCCATGCTCTCAAGGGCATACCATGCTGAATTTACGTTAGTAGCTTTAGAGTCATTAATGAATTCAATACCGTTAACTTTTGCCACAAACTCTAATCTGTGTTCAACGTTTTTGAAGTCAGAAAGACTTTCTTTAATAGACTCATTTCGAATCTGTAATATTTTTGACGTAATGCCTGACGCCAGGGAATTTTGTGCATTGTGCTTCCCTTTGAGGGATAAATCGTGAATCGACATAGCAAATTCTGGTTTAGTTTCTGCAGGGTTGTTAACAGCAGATAGGTTTATATTGATTTGTTTGTTGTTTGTGTATCCAACCATTCCTTCAACTTTTTCAAGCGAGAATGGCGCCAGCTGAGCTTTGATATCTCTTTTGGCTATTTCTTCGATTAGAATAGGATCATCAGCATTGTAGATGAACCAATCGTTCTCGGTAAGATTTTGAGTGATTCTGAATTTAGAATCAACGTAGTTTTGCATCTCGTAGTTATACCTGTCAAGATGGTCAGGTGTAATATTTAATAGAATGGCAATATCAGCCTTGAAGTCGAACATTCCGTCTAACTGAAATGAGCTCAACTCAACTACATAATATCCTGGCTTATCTTCTACAACTTGTCTTGCAAGTGATTCCCCAACATTACCAGCCATAGCCACTTCTAGACCTGCCTTTTTAAGGATATGGTGAATCCACATTGTTGTAGTGGTTTTACCATTACTCCCTGTAATGCAAATCATCTTTTTATTGGTGAACTTGCCAGCATATTCAATTTCAGATATTACAGGAATATCTTTTGCGAGCGCATCTTGAATTAGCTGAACTTTTTCAGGAATACCAGGAGATTTAATAATCAAATCTGCTTTAAGAATTCTTTCAACAGAATGCGTTTCAGACTCAAACTCTATTTGATTTTCTTCAAGCTCAGTTTGATATGATGGCTTGATCTTTCCTTTGTCAGAAACGAACACAACATTCCCTTTGGCTTTAGCCAATAAAGCAGCTCCAACCCCGCTTTCGCCGGCTCCTAGAATTACGATATTTTGGTTTGTTATTGACATTTCGTTTTATTTATCCGGGGCTTCGAGAGCCTCAGCCACCTTCGTTACCTCATTTTTAGTGTTACGATTGTGATTACTGCGAGTATTACTCCTACAATCCAGAAGCGTGAAACGATTTTTGCTTCATGCATTCCCTTCTTTTGATAATGATGATGTAATGGAGCCATTAGGAAGATTCTCTTCCCTTCTCCAGTTCTTTTCTTAGTGTATTTGAACCAACCAACTTGCAGCATTACTGATACATTCTCAATCAAGAACACTCCGCATAAAACAGGGATTAAAAGCTCTTTTCTGATGATGATGGCAAATGTTGCAATGATTCCGCCAATTGCTAAAGAACCAGTATCGCCCATAAATACTTTTGCTGGATATGAGTTATGCCAAAGGAAACCAATACAGGCCCCCATGAAAGCTGAAATAAAGATCACCAGCTCGGATGAGTACGGTATATACATGACGCCGAGATAATCTGCGAATTCAATATGACCAGAGACGTAAGCAAATATTGCTAGGGCTATTCCTATAATGGCGGATGTTCCTGTTGCAAGACCATCTAATCCGTCAGTCATGTTCGCTCCGTTTGACACAGCTGTAACAATTATGATTACCACAGGAATAAAAAGTAGCCAGCCGTAGCTCTTATTACTATCACCGATAATCCAGTTATAGTTAAACTCATTTCCTTTTACAAAAGGAATTGTTGTCGTCATATCTTTTTTCATGACATATTTGGTTCCTTCAGGAACCATTGGATGCTTTTCGGTAACATCTTCTTGATTAGCCGCAACCACATAGTCTTCTGACACATTTTCATGAACCTGAACATCTGGATGAAAATAGAGCACTGAACCAATCAATGCACCAACCGCAACTTGACCAACTATTTTAAATCTACCTGCTAAACCTTCTTTGTTCTTTTTGAATACTTTGATGTAATCATCAATGAATCCAATTAAACCGAATAATACAGTTGCAGCAATCATCAATAAAACATAGATGTTATCGAGTTTTGCAAACAAGACAGTTGGAATAAGAATAGAAGCTAAAATGATAAGACCTCCCATTGTCGGAGTTCCTTCTTTTTCTTTCTGACCTTCGAGACCTAAATCACGAACACTTTCACCCACTTGTTGCTTGCGCAATAAGTTGATTAATCGATTACCGAAAGTTAATGAAATCAGCAATGAAGTAATGATAGCAAAGGCTGCTCTAAAAGAGATGTAATCCATTACACCTGCTCCTGGCATTCCTAACTCATCTAGATATTGAAACAAATAGTACAACATTATTTATTCAGGTTTTTAAGGGTTTGTTTAAGGGTCTCGTAATCGTCAAAAGGAAATCTCTCGCCTTTTATTTCTTGATATTTTTCATGTCCTTTTCCGGCCACCAATACGATATCACCTGCTTCAGCCAGCGAGCAAGCAACTTTGATCGCTTCTTCTCTAGAAGTAATCGCCATTGTTTTGGCAGACTTATCAGCTGGCACACCAGCTTTCATATCATTGATTATCGTATCAGGATCTTCACTTCTTGGATTATCAGAAGTTAAAATGACTTTATCAGACATTTCTGAAGCAATGGCCGCCATTAACGGACGTTTTGTTTTATCTCTATCTCCTCCACAGCCAACAACAGTAAGCACTTGCTCATTTCTAGTTCGTACAGATTGGATAGTTGAAAGGACATTTTTCAAAGCATCTGGCGTATGTGCATAATCAACTATCGCAATTATGTTTTGCTCAGATTTTAAATATTCAAAGCGACCTTCTACTGATTTCAATTTGCTAATTGCAGTTAACACCTCTACTTCATCTAAACCAAGTTCAGATGCGATAGCGAAGACAGTCAGAATATTGTAGGCGTTAAACCCACCAATCAGGTTCGTCCAAACATCTTGACTGTTGATATTTAAGACAAGACCAGAGAATGTATTCTCTAACACTTTCGCCTTGTAATCAGCAATTGTTCTGAGTGCCAAAGTCTTTACTTTCGCCTTAGAATTTTGAACCATCACCATTCCGTTCGCATCATCTGCATTTGTAATTGCAATGGCATCAGAAGACAAGTCATCAAAGAATTTCTTCTTTGCCTGGATGTACTCTTTGAAAGTATTGTGATAATCTAAATGATCATGTGTTATGTTCGAAAAGACTGCAATATCAAACTCTAGGCCTGCAATTCTGTTTTGATGAATCGCATGAGAACTTACCTCCATAAAGCAGAACTCACAACCCGCATCAACCATATCTCTCAACAATGCATTTAAGGCAATTGGATTGGGAGTAGTATGAGTTGCAGGAATCTCTTCTTGACTAATTTTATTTACAACTGTAGAAATTAAACCAGCAGGATAACCCAAGCTGAGCACAAGATCATGTAGCAATGTTGTAGTTGTCGTCTTCCCATTCGTACCAGTGATTCCCACTAGCTTTAATTCTTTTGATGGATTTCCGTAATAGTTTGAAGCTGCTAAACCAAGAGCTTCATGAGAATCCTTCACCTTGATATATGTGATACCTTTCTGCAATTCTGCAGGGAGATCTTCACATAAAATAGCAACTGCTCCAGACTGCAAAGCACCTTCAATGAAATTATGACCATCAACTGTCACACCCTTGGTAGCAACAAAAAGGGATGCGTCAGTTACTTTCCTTGAGTCAAAAACGACTTCGGAAATTTCAATATTGGTTGAGCCATGCGTCTCAAGCAATCCTATTTTATATAATATGTCTTGTAGATTTTTCACTATTTCAACACTAAGTTTATTTGGGTTCCTTTAATTAATTCTGATCCGGCTTTTTGGCTTTGAGAAACGACCATCCCATGTCCTTTAACATTCACTCTCAATCCGTAATTTTCTAAGATGTATACCGCATCATTCAAGGGCATTCCGTAAACATTTGGAACCTCACCTTTTCTAATAAATCTTTGTTGAACAGAAACTTTTTCAGCTTCAGATATCGCAACTGACCACTGAGTTCCTTGCGACTTATCTTGATAGCGAACTTTCATCTTATCCATAGCGACTTTAACATCTCTTGAGCTACCGTATTTCACTTGCGGAACCGAAGCCAAGACAGGAGCTTCTTTATTAAAATCGGGATGATACTCAGGAGAAGAAGCATATACCTTATCTGCAATTGCGGTAAACACAGTACCCGAAACTTGCGCTCCGTAAATCTGCTTGGTAGGACCAGCAATATTCACGATCAAAGAATACTTAGGTTCATCCGCAGGAAAATAGCCGACAAAAGACGCTTGATAATCATCACCATAACCTTTGTTCGAATTCACAATTTTAGCAGTCCCTGTTTTTCCTGCAATAGAAAAGTTAGAAGATTGAAGTGCTTTACCAGTACCGTTCACCACAACACCTTCAAGACATTTTTTCAGTTTCGCAATTGTTTCATCAGAGCATATCTTTTCATTAAGCACCTCTTTTTCATACTCTACTAAAACTTCATCATCTCTTCTAATTTCTTTTACGAACTGAGGCTTCACAAACTCGCCGTCATTTGCAACAGCATTGTAGAATGCCAAAATTTGAATTGGAGTCAACTCAACTTCATATCCAATTGCCATTTGAGGAAGTGTAATTCCTGACCATCCATCTTCTCCTCTATTTTTAATCACAGGCATTGGCTCACCTGCAATTGCCAAACCAAGAGTATCACCTAAACCGAATGACTTTAAACGATCTATATATTGTTGAGCGTCAGAAAAATAAGCGTCATTCACAATTTTTGAGAACACATTTGAGGAAACTTCAAACGCATGTTGGATTGAAATTTTACCATAACCACCTATATGAGAATCATAAGTAGTATGGTCATAAAAATGATATTCGCCGTATGCACCAACCTCATCAGAAATATCAACTTTCCCATCCTCTAACAAGGCCATTAAAGAAGCCAACTTAAAGGTTGATCCAGGATCGGTCTTAGTTCCGACAGCATGATTATAAGTTTCATCATACTTACCAGTTATTGTATCACGGTTAAGGTTTGCTATCGCTTTAATGAAACCAGTTTCTACCTCCATTAAAACAACAGAACCATGAACTGCCTTTTGAGCTCGTAGCTGATTTTTCAATTCATTTTCGGCAACCTCTTGAATCTTCACATTAATTGAAGTCACGACATCTGCTCCAGGAATAGGATCTTTGAGATTATCCGCACCCACTGGTTTCCAACTTCCATTCACATATTGCTTATTTCTCAAGCCAAATTCACCGGTCAGAAAATCATCATATGCCCCTTCTAAACCAACTGGTAATTCACCTTTTTTCTTTTTACCGAGCGTTCTTTTAGCGAGAAGACCGTTTGGTTTTTGTCTTTCAAAATGTTGCTCAGAAATAAACCCTCCCTTATACTTTGATTCCCTTAGTATTGGCAACTTCTTGATTTTTTGCAGAATTGTATATTTGACAGACATTTGCAATAAATGATATTGAGCATCATTTGATCTTCCCTCTCTCAAATAAGCCTCCCACTGAGTTGCATCCCTGAAAGTGACATCTCTTTTAGTTGAATAAGTTTGATCAAACACTTCAGCAAGACCGATAGCCAACGAATCAACTTCGTCTTCAAAAAGCTCTTCCTTCACGACTGTCAAATCCATATGAAGATCGTACAGTGGTATTGAAGTCACTAAGTCAGAACCGTCATCCGCCAAAATTCTACCCCTCATTGGCTTAACCGAATCAACCCTAGTTGGCGTCACGCCAGTAGCCAAAGAATCAGAACCCATAGGAGCATCTGGCACGACATCACCATATTGAATATTAATCACACGAATAGTAACAATCAGCATGACAATTGCCACGATAACGTACATTACGTAAGACTTAATCAATATTTGTCGCTTCTCTTCCATCAATCAAAAACAAAGTTTTTAACCTTTAATTTGTGTGGCGAAACCCTATTCTCTTTCGGTCCGTTCGCCGGTATATTTTCTTTTAAATTGTCTCTCCCTCTTTTTGTGATCACCTCACTGTTTAGAGTAAAAAACTCCGACTCCAACTCTCCCAACTCTGTCTTCAAATTCACTTCGTTTTTTATCACTGTTTCGGTATAATAACCCCACCCAATAAGCACGACCAAGAGAAAACCTACATAAAAAGTGAATCCTAAATTTTTCACGAACCAGTCTTTTGATAAAAACTCTCCGTTCATAATCTGAACCACCATTCTCGCATTACCCTTCTCTGCTTTTGCCGCTCGCTTTTTCTTTCGCTTTGGCTTTTTCGCCTCTTCAGCCGCTTTAATCTTTTCAGACTCTGCTTTATTTAAAAACTCGTTTTCGCTCATTTCTTAATTGCTATTCTAAGTTTCGCAGATCGCGCCCTTGGGTTCCTCTCTATTTCTTCATCAGTTGGCACCAATGGTTTTTTATTCTCGGCTTTGAATGGGGTATGTGCCACTCCAAAAACATCTTTCTCTGCTTGCCCTTCAAAATTTCCTTCTCTAATAAAATTCTTCACCAACCGATCTTCAATTGAGTGATAAGCAATCACCACTAGTTTACCTCCCGGCTTGATCACTTTAGTGCATTGCTCTAACATTTCGGTTAAAGCCGTCATCTCATCATTCACTTCAATTCTAATCGCCTGGAATACTTGGGCTAAAAACTGATTTCGCTTTTTATGAGGCACAAGACCTATAAGCAAATCCACTAACTGAGTGGTTGTTTTTATTTTTGAAGATCGGCGGGCACCAGAAATGGTGAACACTACCTTTTTTACATTCTTTAGATCTGCAAATGAATTGAACACTCTAAACAGCTCTTTCTCTGGATAATCATTCACCACTTTATAAGCAGTTAAATCAGATTGTTGATTCATTCTCATATCCAACACACCTTCTTCTCGAATTGAGAAACCTCTTTCACCTTCATTAAACTGATGAGAAGAAACTCCTAAATCAGCAAGTAATCCATCAACCGGAAGCAAGTCATGATACTTCACCCAATTATATAGGAACCTAAAGTTTGACTCAACAAATACTAGTCGGTCATCTTCTGGGATATTATCAAGAGCATCTTCATCTTGATCAAAAGCAACCAAAACTCCATCATCACCCAGTCTTTTCAAAATCTCTTTTGAATGACCCCCACCACCAAAGGTGACATCTACAATAACACTGTCGTCTTGAATTTCAAGAGCCTGAATTGACTCTTCAAAAAGTACCGGAACATGATAAACGCTATTCTCCTCCATCTTCATCATTGATTTCTCCCATTACCTCATCTGCTAGGTCGGAGAAATCAACAATGTTCTCGTCCATCATAGCTAGATATTCGGCTCTGTCCCAAATTTCTATTCTATCATTATAAGCGGTTAACATCACCTCCTTCTTCAGTCCAATTCTCTCCATCAGTGCAGTCGGAATCAAGATTCTCCCTGCTTTATCAAGCGCTATTTGCTTAGCACCTTGATGAAATAACCTATAGAACATTCTGTTTTTTGGCTTGAACAAATTCAACTTTGAAATTTTCGCCGAAACCTTATCCCATTCATTCATTGGATAGATTGTCAAGCAGTTCTCAAAACCTTTGTTCACCATAAAAACCTCCAGCGCAGAAGCATCCAATTGCTTGCGTAGACCAGAAGGGAAAAGAAATCTCCCTTTTGCGTCAAGCTTGCATTCGTATTCTCCTACTAATCCTGGCATATTCTACTTTGAATTGGCTAAAATAATTATTACTCTCCCACAAATTACCACTTATAGACCCATTGTTAATAACTTTCAGTTCGTGATTCGTTATACATAAGAATATAAGACTTCAAAGTTACAGATTTTATTGGGATTTTACCAATAAATCATTGGTGGGAAAAAGTGGTACTAATTTTTCCGATTGTTGAAAAGTAGGTCAAGAAGTGGCAAATGATGTTGATAAGTTGGAAAAAGGTTGCGCAATGCGTGTGAAGAGAAGGATAATGAGAGAATTGGAAACTGGAAACTCGAGACTAGAGAGTCGGGCTAGAAGACAAATGGGATTTCGAAACAGGAAACTCGGGCTAGAAGACAAATGGCGTTCTCCGTGTTTCGTTTTTCGAGACGAGATGACAAATGGATGTTTGAAACTGGAGAACAGAGAGTCGGGCTAGAAGACAAATGAGGCTCTTCGTGTTTCGCATTCATAGAAAAAATGCAATCGAGATGATTAAAAAAAAGAATTTAACTTGAGCCTACTGCAATATCAGAGAGGCAGTATCAGTCATGAAAACTCCGAAATAGCCCAAAGCTCCTCCTCCCTGAAGATTTGTGGGAGGGTTTGACGGAGCGGCCGAGAACATAGAATTATCCATCTCATCAGCTAAGCCCTGATAGTAATCATACATGGCTTCATCCATCTCAAGGATCTCGATAAAAACGCTATCTCCTAGATCAGGACTTGTGCCGAAAAATTGTGCATTATAATATTGCCCCTCAATAAACTCATCATCACCTAAATAATAAGTCTCTTCAATTTCTCCGTTCTCCCAATAAATTAATCTGTAATGATTTTGCTCTCCGAGCTTATCGACCGAATGGTACTTCACCAAATTGACTTCTTGTCCTCCAAATTCAAAGAAATCATAACCTACTGAATCAATTGAAGGTTGTGTTCGAGAAGTTGCCGAAGCAGTTATCACACTTTCGCCAACTGATACACTTAGATAATATTCTCGATTAGGTAATACATTGAAATCATAGTTTTTATACAAACCAGCCTCGGTGGTAGATTCTAAAAAGGAATAACTTCCCCCCATATTATCAGTCACTAAAACATTTGCACCAGACACTTGTGGAATCCCACCTGTTTGATAAACATTTGTAGTTTGTGTAATCTTTACAAAAGAAATGCTATCCCGATCTTTCAGATTAGCCTCAACCACATATTGAGCACCAGCTTCATTAACCCCAACATCAATCACCTTCTCACAAGAAAGAGCTATTAACGCAAGAGATAATATGAGGATGAGTTTACGGATAGATAATAGTGATTACATCAGTCACATAGGCTCCGAAGAAACCTAAAGCTCCTCCCTCTATGTTAGATACTGGATTTGCTGGAGTCGCGCTAAACGGCCCTCCGTCTGAATTGTTTTGCATTGAAAATTTGAAGTCGTAATTCGGCTCATCCATTGAAACCAAAACAGCAGTACAAGTATCTTTAGGACCGAATTGATCTGAAAAGAAAGGCTGACTAATGAAGTTGCCATTGAACAATTGATCATTATTCAAGTACTCATTTACCAAGGTGTCATTTCTAAAAACAATCGTATTGTAGTAATTAGTTTCGGCTCCGTTATCAGAGAAGTTTTGAAAGGTAAAGAATGAAGTATCAGTAGGTTTTTGACCAAAGCCACCAACCTGCATCAGATAATTCAAAGAATCAAAAGCAACATCTGAAAAGGTCTGAGAAGTAGAAGTAAATTGGCCTTCAAGTGTTGTGACCGTTAAGTAATAAATAGTATTTGGCTGAGTCACGAATGATGTATCAATGTACGTCCCTGGATCTAACGGATCTTCAGTAAAAGTAAATGAACCACCAACATTATCAGTCACAATAACTGAAACATTATCTAAAGTTTCGAAGTTTTCATTCTCATAAACAGGACCTGTTTTAGAAACTTTCACAAAACTTTCGTGCGGAATATCAAACAACTGTCCTTCTACGACAACTCTCTGATCGGCCTCATTCAAAGGCACTTCAATCACTTTTTCACATGAAAAAGAAACGATTGCTAAAAGCGCTATTGCTAAAATCTTTTTCATCTTATTAAAATTTAAAGTTATAAGTTACTGAAGGGATAAGCTTGAACAAAGCCAATTGAACTGCCTCGGTTTGTCCCGTTGTTTCATTCGTTCTGAATGAAATTTGATATGCATTTTCTCTTGCATAAGCATTGTAAACTGAGAAGTTCCAGCTAGACAACCATTTCTTTGGCACCTGTTTTATTTCACCGGTATCAGGATCTTTTATCTCCTTGTAGTCTTTATGGTTAAGCGTACATCCTAAATCTAAACGGTGATAGTCTGGCATTCTGTAACCGTTTCTTTCAGTGTAATAGTTCACCACCTGACCATCAATCTCATATTTACCTGAAGGGAAAGTCACGGCATTACCCGTATAATAAACCCAAGAAGCAGAAACTGTCACTTGCTTCGAGATATTATAAATTCCTACAATTGATATATCATGTGTACGATCTTGTCTTGCAGGATACCAAGTATCTTCATTGATTTGAGTAAACTTCTTTTCTGTTCTAGAAAGCGTGTAACTCACCCAACCTGTGAACTTACCTCTTCGTTTTTTCAATAAAAGCTCAACACCATAAGCTCTACCAATTCCAAACAACAACTCCCCTTCAACGGTAGGGTTCAGAGTAACCTCAGCTCCATCTCTATAATCTATTACATTTTGCATGTCTTTGTAATAAACCTCAGCTGACATTTCTAATTGATTATCTAAAAAGTTTCTGAAGTATCCAACAGAATACTGATCAGCAATTTGAGGCTTAATATTCACACTTGACGGCAACCAAACATCTGTCGGTGAAGAAGCCGTAGAATTTGAAATCAAGTGCAAGTACTGAACTGTTCTAGAGTAACCCGCTTTGATTGAACTGTTCTCATCTAACATATAATTAGAAGATAATCTTGGAGACAATCCCCAATAAGTTTGTGCAACTTCCCAGTTCCCATAAGGAGTAGTTTCTACCACATTACCATCAATATCAAAGGTTGATATATCACCAGGACCTACTTGTGTGAAATTAGAACCTCTAACACCATAAATCAGGGTCAATCGCTTTCCGATTTTGTGTTCGTTTGAAACATAAAGAGCTGACTCAATTGACTGTCTGTCTTCAATATCATTCAAAGTAAAAGGAATGGCTTCACCAGTTTCTATTTCGCCCGGCTTAAAGGTGTGATGAATCACATTAGCACCAAACTTTAGCGTGTGGTTCTCATTGATGTAATATGTAAAATCTTCAGAAAGGTTAAAATCTTGAATTTGTGAACCAATCTCAAATGTTTCATCATTTGACGGATCGTCATCTCCTTGATCACTTCCGAATTTAATTTTGTAATTGTAATTACTGAAAACGAAAGATGTGTTTCCGAATAATTTCTTTTTATCACCATAGATATGATTCCATCTGGCAGTTCCCGTTACATTACCCCAATCAAACCCAAACTGATCAGCAAAGCCAAATTTGTCTCTACCGAAATAACCTGAAATAAAAACTCTATCTCTATCACCCAAACGATAATTTGCTTTCGCGTTTAAATCATAGAAGTATAATACAGACTCACTAGCACCTTCTCTCTTAGAGAGTGGCAAAAAGATATCTGCATAAGTTCTACGTCCAGACACAATGAAAGAACCTTTATCTTTTACAATTGGCGCCTCTAATGTTAGTTTTGAAGAGATAAGACCAATTCCACCCGAAGCTGAGAATCGTTTTTGATTCCCTTCTTTCATTTTAATATCTAGCACAGAAGATAATCTTCCACCAAACTGAGCTGGCGCACCTCCTTTATATAACTTAATATCCTTTAAAGCATCAGAATTGAAAACTGAGAAAAACCCTAACAAGTGAGAAGCATTGTAAACAGGTGCACCATCTAAAAGAATAAGGTTCTGATCAGAACCACCACCTCTTACGTAAAAACCAGCATTACCTTCTCCAGCCGATTTCACACCTGGCAATAATTGTATTGTTTTTAATGGATCTTTCTCACCAAAGAGAACAGGTATATTTTCAATATCAGACATTGATAATTTATCTACACCCATTTCAGCAGAAGTAATGTTTTCATCCGCCTTTTTAGCCGTCACATCAACCTTACCTAACACTTTACCGGTTGGTTTTAGCTCAATGTTTTTTTGCATATTTTGATTCAAGTCAATTTCAAATGTGCCTTCATCAAAACCTAACGATTTGTACTTAATATTGTATTTACCGGCAGGCAAAGTCAAAGAGAAAAAGCCGTACTCATTTGTAATCGCACCAGTTCCTGGCAACTCAACTACCATCACTCTAGCTCCTATTAAATCTTCTCCTGAAGACCCATCTTTTAGAGTTCCACTTAATGTAAATTTCTCTTGGGCAATAAGTCCGCTAGCAAAGAATAGGGCAAAAATAGCGAACAGTATGTTTTTTAATTTCATCAATTACTTTTTAAGAAGACGTCTAAAGAATTCGATTCCCCTATCCATCATTCAATTAAAAACTACAAATATGTTAACGTGGTCAAAATCATTTTGTTTGGCAAAATTGAGAATAATAAACTAATTGTGGATGATAAATCTATTAAACGGTTCATTTCATCAATGAAGCATCATTCGAATACATTCTACAAGCAAAAGCGAGAGTTGATTGAACTAATTGGCGAATTCATTGATTGTAAAATCACTATTCAATAGTCAATGCCTATTTTTGAAGCGTGAAAACTTACGTGAAATATACACTACTTGCCTGGCTTGCCTTTTATGTAATTGTAGGCTGGGTGATTTTTGAGGTGAGTGATATGCAAACCGCAGCATTGAGAAGTGCCTCATTTGTGGTTCCTTTAATGATTATTTTTTATTTAAACCTTTTATGGCTTTCAAAATCATATCTTGAAAAGGGTCACACAGTTGCTTATTTTGGAATCTTGATTGGCTTGACCTTAGGTCACGTTTTAGTTTACTCGCCAGTAGACTTATACATGGATAATTCTTTCCCTTTAGACATTCCTCATTTCAAAGAAAGACCAGTGCATTTTGTATACATGGGTAGATTCATGTCAACCTTCCCGCCTCTTATTATATCGGCCCTCATTTTTAAATCTCTACAACTCAACAAACGAACAGAAGAAAGTTTAGAGTTGAAAAACAAAATGCTTCAAGCCGAAACTAAAGCTCTTAAAGCTCAAATCAATCCTCATTTCTTATTCAACTCAATGAATAACATTTATTCATTAGCTCAAGTGAAATCAGACAAAACAGGTGATGCCATTCTTCACCTTTCTGAGATTCTACGATTCGTAACATATGAAAGTGAAAAGGACAAAGTAAGCCTACAAGACGAGCTTAAACAGATTAAGAACTTTATCCAACTACAGTTTTTAAAAGACGACAATCAAGATAATGTAACTGTGGACATAAGTGAAGTACCAGCCCATTTTCAAATTGCGCCAATGCTCCTATTACCATTCATTGAGAATAGCTTTAAACATTCAAATTTTGAAGACAAAAAAAATGGGTGGATAAAAATAAACATCAATGTTAAGGATGATAGTCTTGTGATGAACCTTAGCAATAGTGCAAGTTTAACAGCTTGCAAAAAAGATGGGATTGGTGGCGTTGGAATGGAGAATGTAAAAAAGAGATTGTCTTTAATCTATCCCGACACACACACCTTAACTATTAGGCAAGACATTGAAAAATATAGTGTAGTATTAGATTTAAAATTGAAATAGATGAGATGTATTGTAGCAGATGACGAGCAGTTAGCAAGAGCCTTAATGGAAAGTTATGTTGCCAAAGTTCCATTTTTAGAATTGGTTGCAAGCTGCAAAAACGGCATTGAGGTGAATGAGGTGCTGCAAAACGAAGAGGTAGATTTATTAATCACTGACATTCAAATGCCTGAGCTGTTAGGAACGGATTTAGTAAAATCATTAAGTAACCCTCCGCTCATTATATTCACTACTGCCTATAAAGATTATGCTATTGAAGGTTTCGAGTTAAATGCAATAGACTATTTATTGAAGCCTTTTGCTTTTGAGCGATTTTTAACTGCCGTGAACAAAGCAAAAGAGCATTTTGACAGCCATCAAGAGCACCAAGACGTTTCATTGAAAAAAGATTACCTAACGATAAAAGCTGATCACAAGCTTTACAAGGTTTTATATACCGATATCAAATTCATTGAAGGCCAAAGAGAGTATGTTTCATTTCATACTCCGAACGGCAGAATCACCGCTCTGCTATCTTTAAAGAAATTAGAAGAAGATTTACCATCATCTATTTTCATTAGATGTCACAAGTCGTACATCATTAACAAACAGATGGTCTCAACACTAGAAGGCAATGCCTTGGTAATTCAAGACAAATCTATTCCGATTGGTCAGAGTTATAAAGAGAAGGTAGTTAAAGAAGTGTTTTAGGATTATTGAATTTGACCAATCAACCATTCTTTGGCTGACTCAACATCATTAAACATTTTTGTAGGCCTTTGTGGTTTTTGAACTTTGATAAAAAAGCTTCCTAAGATTTTGTGAGCCAATGAAGTACAAGTGACTGCCGTACACAATGTGTACCTAGCTCCTTCTGGTGTGGCACCCCATTCGCGAACCTCTCTTGTAACAGTTTGCCCAACACAAGCCAAAAACAAATGAGGCATGGCCTCTCCCTTGCTAAGCTCACCTGCAATCTGGTCTATTTGCAATGCAAGCTCTAGATTTAATTCAACATCCTTATAATACTGTGAAACCATAATTCCCGGCACTATCAAATACACGAGAACTCCATCTAGGTCATGTACCTCAGATGTAATTGAATCTTTTAGTAGAGTAAATTGTTCGTTCAAAACCAAGTAAATAGATTAGCAAGATAATTAAAACCAGAATTACTTCAAATACTTATCTAACCAGTTGTAGAATTCTCTGTGCCAGTAAACGCCATTTTGCGGAGATAACACCCAGTGATTCTCAGTTGGGAATGTAATCAAACGACTTTCAATGTCTTGTAACTGCAATGCTTGAAAGGCTTCCATTCCTTGGTTCAAAGGAACTCTAAAATCTTTTTCTCCGTGAAAAATTAACATTGGGGTATTCCATTTATGAGCTTTTCTGTGAGGTGAATTCTTGATGTATCCTTCAGGGATTTTCTCTCCGTAGTAAGGTCCGCCAATATCTTCATTAGCAAAGAACAACTCTTCAGTGGTACCGTACCAGCTTTCTAAATTGTATAGTCCGCAATGTGAAATAAATGTCTTAAATCTGTTATCGTGGATTCCTGCTAAATAGTAAACTGAATACCCACCATAAGAAGCTCCGATTGCTCCGATTCTATCTTCATCAATAAATGGTTCTTTTTTGATTTCATCAATCGCAGACAAGTAATCATCCATAGGTTGGCCTCCCCAATCACCTGAAATATCATCATTCCATTCTTGCCCAAAACCAGGCAAACCTCTTCTGTTTGGTGCTACAATAATGTAATCGTTAGCTGCCATTAATTGAAAATTCCATCTATAAGAGAAGAATTGCGAAACTGCCGATTGCGGTCCTCCCTGACAATATAATAGAGCCGGGTATTTTTTCGTCTTATCAAAATCGGGTGGATAGATGACCCAAACTAACTCTTGCTTACCATCTGTAGTTTTCACCCATCTTTTCTCAATTTCACCTGTCTTAATTTTATCGTAAATAGCTTTATTGGCATCCGTCAATTGTTTGTCTGTACCGGTTGCAATGTCAACTGAATACAGATCGGTTGGATGATTCATTGATTGCTTTCCTGCGATTAACCTATCACCTGCCAAAGTAAACGAAGTGTAATTGTGGATTCCTGTAGTTAATTGTTTCGCTTTTTTGCTAGCCACATCAATTGAGTTTAATTGGTAAGTAGCTTCAACACATGTTTTGTAATAAATTGTACTTGCATCTTTACCCCAAATAAATCCTGCAACCGTAATATCCTTATCAGCAGTCAAGTTTTCTTTTTTCTTTGATGCCAAATCCATCACAATGATATCATTCTTGTCGGCTTCAAAACCGTCTTTCTCCATGCTCAACCAAGCAATCTTTTTCCCATCTGGAGAAAAGGCTGCTTCATTGTCATAACCCATCATACCTTCGGATAAATTGATTGTTTTGCCATCCACCACGCTATATTGGTATAAATCTGTGTTTGTAGAAACGGCATACTCTTTTCCTTCTTTCTTTTTACAAGTGTAAACAATTGAATTTCCGTCAGGAGACCAAGTTATTTGCTCCATCCCACCAAATGGATTATTTGGACTATCGTAGTTTTGACCCGGCATTAAATCAAGGCCTTGACCTTCTACTTTTCCGTCAACCATTTTTGCCCAAAACACATGAGATCTTTTTCCATCTTCCCATCCGCCCCAGTGACGATACATTAAATCATCATAAACTCTTGCATTCGCATCTTTCAAATCTTCGTGAACCTGATTAGCACTCACATCAAACATTTGCACATCTTTAATGAATAAAACCTTTGTTCCATCAGGAGATAATTTGAATCCGTTCACACCCCCCTCAATTGTTGATACTTGTTCTTGATTTCTTCCGTTCACATCCATTTTAAAGATGTTCCCATCTTGAAGAAAATAAATTTTTGTCCCATCCGGAGACCATTGAGCATCTCCTTCACCAGCCGCAGTTCTTGTAATTTGCTTTGCAGGCAATCCATCAACACCACCCAACCATAAATCAGATTTTGACGAGCTTTTTTCAAGATTATATGTTTTGATTGAATAGAACATCATCTTTCCATCAGGGGATACATTTGCTGCTCCAACTCTTTTCAGATCCCAAAGCAATTCAGGTGTCATTCTATCTTGTGCATATGACCCAATAGTCATTAATGCCAATCCTGCTAATGCAATTACATTTTTCATTTGATAATTCTTTTAATTAAAAATTTACTTGGCAGATACGCCGCCAATATTCCAAAAACGGTTGTGATTCCTAAAATCACTATTAGATCGTCTAATTTAAATTTAATTGGGAAGTATTCAACAACACTGCCCTGCATCTCTACTAACCCTACCTTCATTTGCAAGAAGCAAATTCCGTACCCGACTGCGAGTCCTAACACCAAACCTAAGCCATTAATGAGCAAGCCTTCGTAGAAGAAAATTCTTTGCAATTGATTTTTTCTTGCCCCAAGAGAGTGAAGTGTTTGCATATTATCCTTCTTTTCAATAACCAACATGGTAATGGATGCCACCATATTGAAGGTGGCTAAAAAGAAGATGAAGGCGAGCAATAAAGTCGTTATCCATTTCTCACTTTTTGATGTTTGATAGATTAATTCGTTCTGCTCATAATTGGTTTTCACTTTAAAGTCAGGACCTAAAATCTCTTGAAGCTGCTCTTTCTTTCTATCAGTATTTGTACCGTCAGGAAAATCAAGTTCAACAGACGTTATTTCTGTGCCGTAGTCTAAAATCTCGGCGGCATAATCTAAGGGAAGAACCAAATACTCTTGATCTACTTCATTATTAAAAGAGAACGTTCCGACGATTGGAATACGAGAAGTTGTGAAAGCGTCTAAGTTTCGCCGGCTAATTTTTTCGTTTCGATTTGGTGAATAGATGGTGAAATTTTCTGATGGGAAATCAGTCTCATAAATATATCCACCTAAGTTCTCTAAGGCTCCAGCCCCGACCAAACCCACAGGCTGATCGTCTGCATAAATTTGAGATTTACCGTCTAATAAATTAGACTTCATTTGACTCATCTTGAGAAATGATTCATCAACTCCCTTAATGGTTCCGATTATGAACTGCTCATCATTTTTAATGATTGCAATCTCTTCAATTACTCTTGAATAATTGATCAAATCGTCCATTTGATAAACTTCTTCAGGGATGTAAGACGCCTCGAAAGTTTTGGTGTGAACCGACTCAATTTTAACATCTGCCTCAAAGGTGCTAAACAGTGAAATAACTAGATTTTCGATTCCGTTAAAGGCTGATAAAACAATTACCAAAGCGGCAGTTGATACCATGATTCCAAAAACTGAAACTCCTGATATGATGTTAATTACATTGTGAGATTTTTTTGAAAATAGATATCTGCGCGCTATGAAAAATGATGAATTCACTTATCCTTCAAAATTCTATCAATTTCTTCAGCATAATCTAATGAGTCATCAATATGAAAAGCTAGGTTGGGAATAATTCTAAAACTTTGACCTAGCCTTTTTCCTAGTTCATATCTAATTTCGCCAGTCGCATCAACTATTGACTGATGCACCTCTTCATTGGTTGAAGACCCTCCGAAAATAGAAAGATAGGCTTTCGCAAAAGACATATCTGGCGCTACATTTACAACAGTTACCGTCACCATTGCTCCTTTGCAAATAGATCTTGCCTGCTCTCTGAAAATGATGCTTAATTCTTTTTGAAGAACACCTTCAATTTTTTTCTGTCTTATTGATGCCATTTATTGTCTTTCTAATTGAGCTACAAAGTTAATCTAAATTAATAAATCCAACAGTTGCAGCCCTTTTTCACTTGGATTAAAAACAATTGATATTTCACAAAACAAATCTTGAAAAAAAACGTATTACAGAAATCGCATTATTTTTGCGCCCCAATGAAAGCATTTTTTCAAATATTAAAACTGTCATTTACCTACCGTGCCACGGCAGTTTTAATTGTAGTTTTCAATATCTTATTTGTTCTCTTCAATTTACTTTCGCTTGTTCTTTTCGTTCCCTTCTTAAAACTGATTTTTGACAAGAGCGAAGGAGAAGAAGCTGAAATCTTTTTAAAGCCAGACTGGGCGAGCTCAGATGGTATGTTTGAATATTTCTCGGACTATTACAATTGGTGGATGTCAGCATTTGTTGAAAGAGAAGGTGATATTGGAGCACTGACTTTCATTTGTATCACCGTTTTAATTGCCTTCTTTTTGAAGAACTTTTTTAGATACTGTTCTATCTATTTTCAAGCTTATATGAGAATGGCGGTAGTGAGAGATTTACGTTCTCAACTATTCAATAAGTCAATTCATTTACCACTTTCGTATTATTCAGATGAACGCAAAGGGGATTTACTTTCAAGAATGACATCTGACTTGAATGAGATTGAAATTGCAGTAGTTTTTGCCATTGAAATGATTTTCAAAGAGCCTGTTTCAATTGCTCTACACCTTATCATTTTATTTTCTTGGAGCGTAGAGCTCACACTTTTCTCTCTGATTTTACTTCCTTTATCAGCCTTGGCCATTTCAAGAATTGGAAAGAGCTTGAAAAGAACATCTGCCAAAGGACAGAAGCAAATGGGGGTGCTGCTATCAATTATTGAAGAATCACTGGGTGGCGTTAGAATCATCAAAGCTTTCACTGCTGAAAAACTAGCACTGAATAGATTCAAAAAAGAAAATGATCATCATCAAAAAATTGCAACAAGAGCATTTAGAAAAAGAGATTTATCATCTCCATTGAATGAATTCTTGGGAGCCATTGTGATGGTTTCAATTGTATATTTTGGTGGGCAATTGGTTATAGGTGACACTGGCGGTACGGGACCAATGGACGGGGAAGAATTTATTGCGTTCATCATTGTTTTCTCACAATTAATGAGACCTGTGAGTGGATTTGCGAACGGAATGTCATTTATGAGTAAGGCTTCTGCATCTCTAGATAGAATCAATGAAGTTATTGACTTAGAAGACAAGATTAAGGATGTGGAGCATCCGACTGAAAAAATTGATTTCATTGAAGAACTGAAGTTTGATAAAGTGACTTTCAAATATGCTGAAGAAGAAGTTCTTCAAAACATATCTTTCTCAATTAAGAAAGGGCAAACCATTGCCTTGGTTGGGGAGTCAGGCTCAGGGAAATCTACGATATCAGATTTGATTCCAAGATTTCATGATGTGCAAGACGGAACCGTAAGCATTGATGGAATTGACGTGAAAGAAATTGAAAAAGCTAAGCTGAGAAATCTGATCTCAGTGGTAACGCAAGATTCTATTTTATTCAATGACACCATAGCGAACAATATTGCATTTGGAAAGCCAGATGCGACAAGAGAAGAGATTATAGAGGCGGCAAAAATTGCAAACGCGAATGATTTTATTTCTACTACCGAACATGGCTATGACACTAATATCGGAGACGGAGGAAATAAGTTATCAGGCGGTCAAAAGCAGAGAATTAGTATTGCAAGAGCAGTGCTTTCGAATGCAGAGATTATGATTTTAGATGAGGCCACATCAGCCTTGGATACAGAATCTGAAAAGCTGGTACAAATGGCCCTGAACAATGTGATGGAGAGTAAAACTTCATTAGTTATTGCTCACCGATTGAGCACGATTAGAAATGCTGATGTCATTATCGTTTTAAAGAAAGGCCAGATTGTTGAGCAAGGAAACCACAATGAACTCATAGCACTTAACGGCTATTACAAGTCACTTTGTGAAATTCAACAGGTGATTTAGATTTTAATTCTGAAAAGTGAGCAGATCTCTATGAACCGCATAGAACTCTCTAAGAACCTTAATACACTCCATTTTCTGATCGTCATTTACACTTGCATTTGATGACCCTTCGAATACACCAGCTAAATTAGCAGTTAAATCATTCAAAGGTTCGGGTGTTTGTTGAACCCAAGACTTCAATAATTCTGAATTTATTGTTGAAGGTAAAGAACCTAAAGTACCTAAGTCATTCTGATTATGAGTAAGCAAACCAGCCGTTGTGCCTTTATCTAAAGTTAAAACCTGATACAAATACAAGGTATGATAATCAATTTGTGTTTGTTTATCAGCTTCTGAATAATCAGGATTAGCAGTTGATGATTGTTTTAATATTTCTGAATAGGTCTCCATTACTTTACCTGCCAAATTCTCAGCTAAAGCATAATCTTTTTCAAAATCCCCGCTATCAAATCCTTCTAGATAAAAATGACTAACACCCCTATGTCTGTTTAATGCCGGAATAAAAAAATACGTCTCTCCTTGCTCTTTTCCTGTCGAAAAATGCTCTCCTGAATGGCTTTTCAAACTCTCTTCAAACAAAGCAGTGCTTGCTTCATTCGGAATAGAAGGATTTAAATCAGCCATCATTCTCCAATACCCAGAACCATCTCTCATTTCTGTCCAGCTAAAGTGTATGTGGATTGAAGGTAGGTGAGGATTATTTGGATGCACGATAGAAGACAGTGCACTCGCAGAAGCCAACTTTTTTGTTGGCACATCATCATAATGTACATGTGAAACGTTTATTGAAGCTCTATCAAAAAAACCACCTGATGGTGCCACCATGCGTTCACCTCCTCCATGCTTGCCTTCATCTCTCAACCATTCTACTTTCTCAAAACTGCCTTGATCATCACTAACCTCAGTTAAAATATTGACAAATTTCGATTGAAGCGAACTAACTAAAGTAGTTGCCTTGCGAGCTTTTTCAGAAGTGGAAAGTGGAAAATTCATTGGTCAGATCTTTTATTATTTGACGCAAAGATACATCAATTCAATTTTCGTAAAGATGATTCAAATCAGCTTTGATTAAAACATTAATCCATTTCTTACCAAGAATTTAGCTATTTATATTTGTTTTTTACTAATTTATTTGGTATATTATAATAAGTATTAGGTCTGAATTTGTTGAGGCGTCAGGGCTTCACTCCTAAAACCGCAGGGAAACCAGAACAAAAGTTCAGGCCAGGTGGCATGATTTCGGTGTTGACGAGCGCCGGTCAGGTCACTATTTTTATCCCCAAAGCTTAATACGATCAAAAGGTCTTCCCAAAACTTTCTCGGCATCAACACCTAAGGTTTGCGTCAACACTTCTTGATAGACACTTCTGAAATCAACTTTATATTTAGGGTCACCTTTTTCAAGGTCAGTTAAATCTATTTGATTGAATCCACTAGCAGCATTTGAGTTTAAATCTGAATCAATAACAAACATCACGTTAGCTGCCCCATGATCTGTTCCTCTACTGGCGTTCTCTTTTAGTCTTCTACCAAATTCTGAAAAGATCACAATTGTTGTGTCTTTCATTAAACCGTCTTTTTCTAAGTCAGCAACAAATGACGTCACTCCACCATTCAACTGGTCAAAAAGTCGTTCTTGAAATGGATTCTGATTCACGTGCGTATCAAATCCTCCTAGTTCGGTATAAAAAATTGGTGTCTGAATATCTGACTTAATTAGGGTCGCAATCTGTTTCAACTTCTTGCCAAATTGATTACCTCCATATTGAGTTGGATTTGATTTCAATTTATACTGATCATAAATGTATTGAGCAGAAGCTTTAGTATCATTAAACACTTTATATAAATAGTTCAACTCTCCATTTTCTGTTACCGGATCTCCCAATTCATTGAAAAAATCAGAATGAATGGTGTCATAAAATGCCTGCGGATTCGTTAGTGCAATTCCTGAATGATCATGACCGCTCATTGCCAATGACAAGCTACCACCAATCTCAATGCCTTCGTAAGCATGCTCGCAGTTGTTATCTAAAAATCTTCCCAACCAACCATTTTGCAAATACTCGTCTGAATCAGATGCAGTATGCCATATATCCATAGATCTGAAATGTGACCTATTTGGATTCGGATACCCTACAGAATTAATGATTGAAAGCATTCCCTTTTCATGAAGATCATGAAGACCTTTCAATTTAGGATTAAAACCAAACTTATCACCAATTTTCAATAGCTCTTTCTCAGCAATTCCAATAGCTGTACGATTTTGATAGTACTCATCTAAACCATATGGAATCACAGCATTTAAACCATCATTTCCGCCACTTAATTGAATCACTACCAATCTCTTTTTTGACAATAATAGTTTTGATGAAAACATATTCGCCTTCAAGAATGAAGGAATCAAAAGACTCCCTGTTGTAATTACTCCCGCTTTTTTTATAAAATCTCTTCTCTTCATCTTTGTCTGTTTAGGTCAATTGAAAATCTGGTGTACTTATTAATCTTATGATGGATTTGACATCAGCCACATCATAATCTTTCTTGAGTGTCTCATTGTTATTTCTAATGAACAAATCAAACATGCTAGCATCTTTATTTTTTTTCCAAAAGGCATCCCAATCTACTTTTTCATAGAATTTTAAGTCCTTTTTCTTCACTTTGCCTTTCAGCATTTCATCAAGCTCAGGGCTCAACTCATCCATCACATATCCCCTATTCAAAATCAAAGAACCTAACCTCAATCTCAGAGCAAGACGAGAAGCATCAATCCACTGTCTTCCTCCTGCCCATCCAGCAACATTTGGCGGATCAAAAAGGACCTGACCCATATAGTGTTGTATACCTCCAATTGCTTTCTTGTCAGGATATTCAAGATCAAACATTTTAGCCATCCCTACTAAGTATTCAATTGGCCCCTTAATTAATTTACCTTGAGCCTTATAGAACCAATTGGCCTGAAAAAGGTGTTTCATCATTACCTTGATGTCATAATCTGAATTGAATAAAACGACAGAGAGCTCGTTCACATGCTCCTCCACCTCATCTTCCTGAACAAAAAATTTGTAGGCCTTTGAAGCGATTCTTTTAGCACAATTCTCATTTTTAAGAATCATCTCTAGCACATCTTCTCCACTAAAATTTCCTGTTTTGCCGAAAATCAATTTCTCGCCATCATCATGCTGTTTGGCTTTAATTATATGCTTACCATAAGAATCTGTTGACCATCCTGTAAATGCTCTTGCTATTTCAGTCACATCCTTTTCAGTATAATCCACATCTCTACCTAAGGTGAACAGCTCACAAAGCTCGCGCGCAAAATCTTCATTAGGTTTTCCTTTTTTGTTTTGTCTCAAATGCAAATATGCAATCATTGAGGCCGACTTAGAAACCGCATAAAGTAGATCCCTAAAATTACCCAGAGCATTATCTCTCAAAAGATTATTCATCTCAAGAGTTAAGTAAGGATTATCAGAAGTTCTACATGCAAAATGCCCATGCCAGAACAGGGTCATTTTCTCAATCAAGCTTTTATCATTTTCTGTCATTCGCTTAATCCATAAAGCATTGATCTCCCCCACTTGTTTGCGCCATTTTTTATTGCGCTCCATTCTCTGCTTTTGAGACAACTTCTTATTTGCCTCTGGATTCCATTTAGGTAATTTGAACTCCAGTGGTTCTAACTTCTGTTTTTTAAAAATGGCATCAACTGCCTTCTCAACATCATCAGTTTTTACTATTTCAGTATGATGCACGAAGAACTCCGTTCTACTATGTAAATGGTATTTATCTCGGTTTGTCAGTTTCATAGTTTATTCCTTTGCTATTATCTAAGACCAAATATTGGGCCGTTGGTTTAATTACCTCCAAAATGAGTAACTTTCGCAAGTAACTAGAATCAATCTAATAAATGTCCAAAAAAATTCTTTTCCTACTACTATTATTTCCTTCACAATTCTTAATCGCTCAAACTGAAACAGGCATTGACTCTCTTTTGACAGCAGGTCAAAACATTCAATATCAGTCTCCCTACAAAGCCGACAGCATTTTTCTTGAAGCGCTTCAAAAATCAGACGAAGCTTCATACTTATACGGAAAAGGCATGGCTCACAAGGGTTTGGGTGTGGTAGCAGATTTGACAGACCAAGCTGAAAAATCTATCTATCATTACAATCAATCATTCGAATTCTTTTGTGAAAGCCAAGACAGTTTAGATGCCTACAAAGCAAGATTTAATGAAGGAATGATTTACAGAAAGCTCGGAATGTTTCAACAAGCAGAGCTGATTTTTCTTGAAACCGCTGAGGTTTTTAGACAATATTCTTTTCCGATAGGAATCGTGCTGTGCAACACCAATTACGGTATAAGTCTCTATGACAGGGGTAAGCACGAGGAAGCTTTACAGGTATTCATTGATGTCAAAAATGCTTCAGAAGAAGTACAATTTATAAGCCCAAATACCTACGGTAATATTGGTAATTGCTATTTAAAAATTGGTGAACTAGATAGCAGTATGAAATATCTCAATATTGCTTTTGACATTGCTGAAAGCGCACAAGACGTGAACTCAATTGTAGGTTTTGGTCCAAGTTTAGCAGGAATTCATATTGAAAGAAAACAATGGAATGCGGCCATCAAGCTTTTAGAAAGATCTGCAAATCTGGCCGCAGAACATGGGATGATTCAAAACGAAATACAGTCCAATTCTATGCTTCACCTTTGCTATGCAAAGACTTCAAGTTTTGACAAAGCTTACTACTCCCTTTTAGACCTTAAAGTACTCGAAGATTCAGTATCAAACACTTCCTTTTTACTCAACCTAAGCGAGAAAGAAGCCGTCATTGAGAATGAAAAATCTCAATCTGAAATAAAAATTTTATTAGAGAAAGAGAAAGTTTCTCTCGCCGAAAGGGAAAGAGACCAAGCCGCCTTAAGAGGATTGATTATTGGAGGTGGACTTCTTGCTATCATCATTATTCTTGTTCTTCTTCAAAACATTAAAAAGAGAAAAACGAATCGACTTCTAGAGCTTAAGAATTCAATGATTGAGGAGCAGCATCAAGAAATTAGGGATAGTATTAATTACGCTCAACAAATTCAAGCAGCTATACTGACTTCAGAAAATGAATGGTCAAAAATTGCGAAAGAACATTTCATCTTCTTTCAACCAAAAGATGTTGTCTCTGGAGATTTCTTTTGGGCATATCAAAATGAAGAACGAAATCTAGCCATTTGGGTCGCAGCAGATTGCACTGGACATGGAGTGCCTGGTGCATTCATGAGCATGTTAGGAGTAGGACTTTTGAACGAAATTATAATTGAGAATAAAAACTACGACACATCACAAATTCTCAACAAGCTTAGAGAGAAAATTATAAAGGCGCTTGAGTCAAAATCTAACTCTAAGCAAAGAAAAGATGGTATGGACTTATCGATATGTATTTGGGATAAAACCGAAAATATCCTACAATTTTCTGGTGCAAATAATCCTATCTACCTCATTAGAAAAGAGGAATACGAAACAGAGGATTTAAAGCCTTACCTTAAAATGAATTTAGACAGTTCAAATCTTTTCGAAATTAAAGGAGATAAAATGCCGGTAGGATCTTTCACTGAAGAACTTAAACCATTTGAATCCGTAAAAATAAAACTTCGGAAAAGCGATATTATTTATTCATTCTCTGACGGTCTGGCTGATCAGTTCGGCGGAGAAAACGGCAAAAAATTCAAGTACAAAAAATTCAGAGAGACCTTACTTCAGCACTCAAGCAAGCCACTAAAAAGACAGAGAGAGGAACTAGAACGCTCATTTACTGAATGGAAATCTGATTTTGAGCAAGTTGATGACATATGCGTAATAGGGATGCAAATATCTTAGGGTTTTTATTCATGGAGTAAATCCTTTGTTGATTAAAAAGATTCATGTTATCTTTGTACCAGTTCTTAGTAATAACTTATAAAGAAAGGTGGAGGGACCGGCCCTTTGAAACCTTGGCAACCTACAGAAATTCAATTCTGAGAAGGTGCCAATTCCTTTCCGATTTATCGGAAAATATAAGTCAAGATTTCAACATACAGACCGGTCCGCACACGAATTAAAACGCATTATGGCGGATATTAAAGAAATACTGAAAGAAAGAATTCTTGTTCTTGATGGAGCAATGGGGACTGAAATTCAGGCATACGGATTAGAAGAAGAAGATTTCAGAAAAGGATGGTTTGAAGATCACGACAAATCACTCAAAGGAAATAATGACCTGCTTTCTATGACACGTCCTGATGTCATCAAAGCCATTCATGAAGCTTATTTAGAAGCTGGTTCAGACATCATTGAAACCAATACTTTTAGCGGAACTACAATTGCTCAAGCTGATTATGGTTTAGAAAGTGCTGCTTATGATATTAATTTTCATGGGGCTAAAGTTGCCAAAGAAGCATGTGATAAGTACACGGCATTGAACCCTGATAAACCAAGATTTGTTGCGGGCTCAATGGGACCTACAAACATGACGCTTTCTATATCTCCTGATGTCAATGATCCAGGATATAGAGCAACAACTTTTGACAAATTAGTTGTAGCCTATAAAGAACAGGCTAAAGGATTAATTGAAGGAGGATCTGACATTTTATTAGTTGAAACTGTCTTTGACACATTGAATGCTAAAGCGGCATTGTTCGCAATTGATGAAGCTCAAGCTGAGCTGAAAACTGAAATTCCGATTATGGTTTCAGGCACAATCACTGATGCGTCGGGCAGAACACTTTCAGGTCAAACGGCAGAGGCATTTTTGATATCGGTTGAGCATTCTAACTTATTAAGCATTGGTTTAAATTGTGCTTTAGGTGCAAATGCTTTGCGACCCTATTTACAAGTATTGAAAAAGAAAGCTCCTTTCTTTGTTTCAGCACATCCTAATGCAGGACTGCCAAATGAAATGGGAGAATATGATGAGACGCCAGAAATAATGGCCGATCAAATTAAAACCTTCTTAGATGAGGGATTAGTAAACATTGTAGGTGGATGTTGTGGAACAACTCCGGCACACATAAAAGCAATGGCTGATTTAGTAGCCGCAAAAAATTAGATATGGCAAAATTATATAAAGAAATAGACAAGAATATCTTGGTAGCGATACCGAACCCTTCGAAAGAAGCGTATGAAATTAAAATCAAAATTCCTGAATTTACATTCCTTGGAGTTCAGCAACAGCCTGATTTTGCTTCAGTATTTTTAACTTTTTACCCAAAGGATAAAATTATTGAACTTAAGTCGTTGAAACAATATTCATTTCACCTAAGAGACATCACCGTTTCTTACGAGCGTTTGATCAATATTTTTTACGATCACTTGATGGAAGTTTATGATCCACAAAGAATGAGAATTACAATGATTTGCAACCCAAGAGGTGGTATTTCTTCAAAATTGACAATTGATTCAGATTGGTCAGCAAGAGGAGGAAAAGAAGAGTTTAAAGATTGGAACCAAGGTGGAGGAGACGACAACTGGAGTGTTGTGATGTAGAAGGTTCAAGATGACAAATGTCGTTTCTCGTTTTTCGTTTTTCGAGTGAATGACTGTGATAATTGAAAAATCGAAACACGAAAAGTCTCGCAAAGCAGAGACGTACGAAACACGAAACACGCACAATGAGTTTACATCCTGACTACCAAGGTAAATACGAATACAAATGGAGCCACTTGCCTAATATGCGCATCAGTGGACTAGAACCATTAGAGGTAACGCCAGAATCCAATTTCATTAATGTTGGTGAAAGAACTAATGTTGCCGGATCAAAGAAATTCCTACGTTTAATTAATGAAGGAAACTTTGACGAAGCATTAGATGTTGCAAGAAATCAAGTAGAGGGTGGAGCGCAAATCATTGACATCAATATGGATGATGGTTTGATTGATGGTAAAGCCGCCATGGTTAAGTTCTTGAACCTGATTGCAGCCGAGCCAGACATTGCCAGAGTGCCTATCATGATTGATTCTTCTAAATGGGAGATCATTGAAGCTGGCTTGCAGTGTGTTCAAGGGAAATGTATCGTAAACTCAATAAGTTTAAAAGAAGGTGAAGAGCAATTTATCGCTCAAGCGAAAAAACTAAAACAATACGGAGCCGCGGTTATCGTGATGGCTTTTGACGAAGAAGGACAAGCCGATAGCTATGAAAAAAGAATTCAGATGTGTGAAAGATCATATCGAATTTTGGTTGATGTTGTAAACTTCCCTCCGCAAGACATCATTTTTGATCCTAATGTTTTTCCTGTAGCAACAGGAATGGATGAGCATAGAAAAAATGCTTTAGACTTCTTTCAGGCTACGCGTTGGATAAGAGAAAATTTACCTGGTGCACATATTTCAGGTGGAATCTCAAACGTTTCATTCTCATTTAGAGGAAATAACACGGTGAGAGAGGCAATGCACTCGGCCTTCTTGTATCATGGAATAAACGAAGGTTTAGACATGGGAATTGTGAATCCAACCATGTTGGAAGTTTATGATGACATTCCGAAAGACTTATTAGAGCATGTTGAAGATGTGTTGTTGGACAGAAGGGATGATGCAACCGAAAGATTATTAGCATTTGCCGAAACCGTTTCAGGAGTTGCCAAAGAAAGAAAAGTAGATTTATCTTGGAGAGAAAATCCGCTACAAGAAAGAATTACCCATGCCTTGGTAAAAGGAATTACAGAATTTATTGATGAGGATGTTGAAGAAGCAAGATTGTCTGTTGATTTGCCCATCAAAGTGATTGAAGGTCATTTAATGACAGGGATGAATGTTGTTGGAGATTTATTCGGAGCAGGTAAAATGTTCTTACCTCAGGTAGTGAAATCTGCCCGAGTTATGAAAAAGGCCGTAGCTCATTTGCTACCTTACATTGAGGCTACAAAAGAAGAAGGGTCTACAAACGGAAAGATCTTATTAGCAACTGTAAAAGGTGATGTACATGATATTGGAAAAAATATTGTTGGAGTTGTTTTAGGATGCAACAACTATGAAATCATTGACATGGGAGTAATGGTTCCGGCTGACAAAATATTAGCGGCTGCCAAAGAACATAATGTTGACGTTATTGGGTTGAGTGGATTGATCACTCCATCATTAGATGAAATGGTTCACGTGGCCAAAGAGATGGAGCTAATCGGCATGGATATTCCATTATTGATTGGTGGTGCTACAACATCTAAAGTACATACTGCAGTTAAGATTGACGACAATTACAATTCAGGACAAACTGTATATGTTTTAGATGCCTCAAGATCAGTAACAGTAGTAGGAAGTTTATTAGGAGGTAAGAGCGAAGAGTTCGTTGAAGATATCAAAACTGAATACGTTAAGGTAAGAGAGAACTACGCCAAAAAGAAAGACTTTAAGAAATTCTTATCTCTAAATCAAGCAAGAGAAAACAAATTCTCAATTGACTGGAAAGAAGAAGATATTGCGGTTCCTAATAAAATTGGAAATCAAACTTTCTTAAACTACGATATCGCCGAGCTAAGAAACTATATTGATTGGACTCCATTCTTCTATACTTGGGAGATGAGAAAGAAATATCCAGACATCTTAACAGATGACAATTTTGGAACCGAGGCAACAAAACTTTACAATGACGCTAACAACATGTTAGATAAAATCATTGCAGAAAACTGGCTTGAAGCAAGAGCCGTTTCTGGAATTTGGCCTGCAAATACAGTGAATGATGATGATATTGAAATCTACACTGATGAAAGCAGATCAACGGTTGCTCACACCCAATTTGGAATGCGTCAGCAATTACAAAAAGCAAAGAATGCATCAAACGTAAATGTTGCCGATTTTATCGCACCAAAAGAAAGTGGGCACAAAGACTACGTTGGAGGTTTTGTTGTAACAGCAGGAATCGGAATTGAGAATAAATTGGCTGAATTTGAAGCAGATCATGATGACTATCAATCAATACTCTTAAAAGCTATTGCTGATAGATTGGCTGAAGCCTTTGCAGAGCGTTTACACGAAAGAACGCGTCAAGAGTTTTGGGGATATGAAGCCGAAGCTTTATCGTCAGAAGACCTCATCAAAGAGAAATACAGAGGAATTAGACCTGCTCCCGGATACCCAGCAAACCCAGACCATACTGAGAAGCCAGGTCTGTTTTCTATTTTAGATGCCACTCAAATAACAGGAGTATCGCTAACAGAATCTATGGCAATGTTACCTGCAGCTTCAGTAAGTGGATGGTATTTTGCTCATCCTGAATCGCATTACTTTGGAGTAGGAAAAATTAAGATGGATCAAGTTGAAAGTTTAGCTGAAAGAAAAGGAATGAATGTGGCTGAAATGACCAAGTGGTTAAATCCTAACCTGGCAGATTAGCAACTCTTTTATTTATTCTTATTGTGTTTCAGCCAATAGCGAACAATGATAAAGGGAACAAATACAGCAGGATAAATTACAATTGGGTAAAGAAAAGAATCCCCATAGCTATAGCCAAAAGTGTCGTGCAAGACTGTGGCTGTGCACAAAATCACCAATGCATACATTGTAAAGAATACCACCCATGCGCCTTTCGGAATGTACTTCCAAACACGCTTAAAACTATTGATGAAGTCCCGAATCACTTATCAGAATCTCTAAAATAAATCCCCCAATGAAACCAAATAACTAAAGAGCAAGTGATTACTAAGTAAATGAGAGCTCCTAAAAAGAAAGATAGAACAAAATCAAAATACTCAGCCTGATAAATAAGCATGCCTAAACCGATAGTCGCCCAAAAAAGACCTATCAAAACCGTTTTCCAAACTCCCCAAGAGATGAATTCAATTACTCGCATTACGTTTGTGAAGAATATCTTTATCATTTATCAGCACTAAAATTAAGGTTAATATTGTGTTAATGAACAAGAGTGAACAGTTAATCGTTATACTTTCATACTATGGAATCTATACTCATCACAGGAGGCTCAGGGATAATTGGAAGAGAAATCATCTCAAAAATTGATAAATCGAAATTTGAAGTTCGTGTCTTATCAAGATCTAAAAAGAATGTTGATGGCTGTAAAGTATTTGGTTGGGATGTTGACCAAGAATTCATTGAAGATTCGGCATTAGAAAATCTAGATCACATAATTCACCTTGCAGGCTCAAATGTATCAGCAGGAAGATGGACGAACGCGCGCAAAAAAGAAATTCTAGATTCAAGAATCAAATCAATTGAACTGATTAATTCTAAACTGAAAAACCCTCTAAAAACTTTCATTTCGGCCTCTGGAAGTAGTTACTACGGAACGAAGACCGTTGAGCAAATATTTTCAGAAGAAGATGAGATTCAATTAGAAGCATCTGACTTTTTGGGAGATGTCACCCATAAGTGGGAAGCAGCTGCACTGAAAGTGAAGTCAAATCGAACAGTCATTCTCAGAACACCAGTGGTGCTCTCAAGAACCGGAGGTGCACTTGAAAAATTGATTAAACCAATCAAAGGCGGAATCGGATCTGCACTTGGAGATGGACAACAATGGATGCCTTGGGTTCATGTGGATGATTTGACAAATGCTTATTTGTCAGCAATTGAGAACGACTCAATGACGGGTGCATATAATGTCTGTGCCACTAAGCATGCCACCAATTTAGATTTTACCAAAGCCATTGCTAGAAACCTAAACAAAAATCTATGGGCGCCAAAAGTGCCCTCTTTTGTATTGAAAGCTATGTTTGGTCAAATGAGCGATATCATTCTTAAAGGCAGCAGGGTTTCAGGCAAAAAAATTAAATCTACGGGGTACGATTATAAATTTGACAATTTGGATGAAGCCTTGAAAGATTTATTAAGCTGAACCTATTTCTGATTTAATTGTAAATTGAATCATGAAGTACATTTTACTCACATTTCTTTTATTTCAACTTTTTAATGTTTCGGGTCAAGATCATTTGATCAACACTTACACCACTAAAAGCTCAATTGCAGGAGGAACTCCTGATAGCGGAACATCAACTACATTGCAGTATACTTTTGTGGCAAAGAAGAAATTAACTTTGATCAACATTGAGGATGAAAAAGGCCCTATTGTTCTTCAAAAAAATGATACTATTAGAATCAATTACAGCACTTATTCAGCTTACAATTTCGGAATAACTAATGACTTTGAAGATCCACCAAAAATTAAAGTTGCTAAATCTAAATTCAAAGCTTACGCATTTAGAAATCAGCAATATGTGACCGTGAAAATGAAAGAAGAACTTGAGCAAGCGCTTCAATATGAATTCAAAGACGAGAAATTTCAAGCCATTTGCAAAGAGAAAATTGACGAATCAAATTACTCAGCTGCGCCTTAATTACCTCACGATTAACTTCTTGACATCATCAACACCAGCAATTCTCACTAAATAGATTCCGGCACTTAAGTCAGAAACATCAAAATTTGAACCGCTCAGTAATTGAGTTGACTTCAACACCTTCCCCGAAAGATCGATAATATCTACTTGAGTTTGATCACCATCAAATACAAGCGTAACAACATCAGTGGCAGGATTAGGATATAATGCAAATGAGCTGGTACTAATCCCTTGGTCCAACTCTAAAGCCGTAAATGAGTTCTCAGCTGCATGAGTCGCCACCATAGGAATGTATCCACCAGTTCCGTTCACATATCTACCATAAGTATGATTATCGGTTACTTCAGGAAAAGTAACTTCAGTTATCGGATTCATTGTTGCATCAGATAAAATCAAGGTTTCTCCGTTTGAAGTTAATTTGAATCCGGCATGTAAACCCGTTTGTGTAACATCATTATCACACCACACAATTAAATAGTCGTTTGCTCCTATTGAAGTTCCTGTCGGAAAAATCCATTTATTCAATATCAATTCATCATCTGTCAAAAAATATCCGCTTAGATCGACATCAGAGGCTGTGTTATTATATAACTCAATCCAATCATCAAACTCTCCGTCTTGATCAGAAGCAGTAATATTATTTGAAGGCATAATTTCATTAATTACCACAGAGTTAGAAACAGTCAATTCGTAAAATTCATGTTCTGCTCTCACAGGCGAAAACTTTCCGGCATCTGCGTTATCGGCATAGATATAATATTGCATATCAGCAGCTATCAAAGTAACATCTATACCATAAACACCATCAGATGCAGCTCCATCATTATGCAAACCATCATCAAACATTTCAAGTTTTTGAAAGGGATCAGCTTTGTAAAAACGATATCCAAGATGAGCGAAAGTTGCATCAGAAATATCAGCAGTGATGGTAACCATGGAGTTGGCGTCAGGGGTAATATTTGAAGGGGCAACATTTGAAATTGTCGGCGCTACCAAAGCGTAATCTGCCAAAGCCGTAATATAGGTTTCTCTATCAGCAAGCACCTCATCTACTCCATAACTTCCGTTTGGCCCCGAACCTACTTGATTATCCAAATTGTTAGTGAATTCAGTATAGGTGTACAAAGCGTTTGGATCAGCCTGTACCTCAGAATCAATTATGGTTTGCAGCTCTTCTGCCCGACTATAGTAATCTCCACTTGTTAAGTTTTCTTCAACCATTGTTTTTACATGAGCCAAATACATTTTCTTATATCTAGGATTTGAAAACAATTGAGAGATCAATGGAAAAGTATTGTCGTTTTCTCTAATGTAAATATCCATTTCTGTTAAGTCTGTTAATCCACCAGGGGGTCCTCCGCCAGAATTAACCATTTCAAAACCACCAATACATTCGTTCAAATCCCAAATAATCGGAAGCATTCTTCCATGGTCATCTTCAATGAGGTAATAATTTTGTCTGAATGGCCCAGTATAGCTGTCTAAGTTCACTAAAACGTTATTGAAAGCTAACATCCAAATTGCTCGGTCAACATCTAAAACATTTTCAATATTTGAAAAGTCATTTTCTAAAGTATTGGTGTAGTCAACTAAAGCATTCCAACCTAAATCAGATTTCAATTCATAGAAATCAAAATAAGCCGAAGAGTCGGCGCCTAGATATTCCATTGATGAGCCATTGCCACCAAACACACTTTCAGGATTACATTTAATTCTTGTATTATCTCTATCAATGTAAAAATGATCTTGCATATAATCTTTGTTGATAGATTCTGAGCTAGAGAAGACTCCGTAAAAATCATCATTGATATAAACTTTTGCATAATTAGACAATGGCATATCCATGTATTGTCTTCCTATTTCATACGACAGTACCTCTCTCACAAATGAAGGGTCATTTTTTCCGGATGATAGTTTCAGTGTTTCATATCCTTGATAGGCCTGAAAATCATAAATATCGGCAAGTTTTATTTTCAGAGGATTCTTGATATTACTAGCATTGTAAGTAGAGTTCCCTTTATAACTCACTCCTACCGAATCGTACATTTCACCATTAATTTCACAGCTTCCGTATAGCAACTCGTCTAAATCATTAGCGTAATAAGTGTCCATTGTGGCATCCCAATCTGTATCTGTAAAAGTTATTCTGATTTCTGTGATATTATCAATATCATATAGCTCTTGCCCAAATGAAATAGAAGACAAGAAAAGGGCCATTGCGGCCAATTTGAATTTAGTCATGTACGTGAATTTCGTTCTTAGACCGCCTATTTAACAAAAGGTTTAATACTCACTCAAAAAAAAACAAGCTTCACTAATAAAATTGCACTGAATCCCAAACTTAGCTATCTTTGTACCTAGATAAAATGAAGAAACTTTCGCTACCTATATCGCTGAGCAGATTAGTTGAAAAACTGGAGTCAAAAACTGACTTTTCGCCTGTTGAGCTTTTAAAAATTATTAAAGACGCAAATATTTCAGAGCGTCACTTATTTCCTTGGGCTGATTTTGATCATCCGAAAGTTGAAGGCTATGGTCGTAAACTTGTTTACACTGGTGATCACTTTGAGATAATGGTGATGTCTTGGGCTAAAAAAGATTATACCGCAATTCATAACCACGGATATACTAAGTGGGGTGCTGTAAAAGTATTTGGTGCCTTAGAGCACATTTCATTTCAATTAGAAGAAAATCACCTTTCTACTTTGCATAAAGAGCGTTTAGAAAAAGGAGAAGTACTTGCGGTTAACCAAGATTTGATTCATCAAATGGGTAACCCGACTGATGATAATATTCTTTCAATTCACATTTACGGAACTCCAGAAAAACGATCAAACGTAACTGAGAATTCGGCGCTTTATGAAGTTGGAAAACATGAAACTCAAATAGTGAACGGAGGCGTTTTTTATGATTTAAGGAATGACATTATTGTTGAACGCTCACCTGGATTGAAATCGGATAGACTGACAGAAATTGGTCATTTCACTTCTCTTTTGAATTTCTATTATAAATCAAACCAAAGAGGTGCTCAGTATAATAAGGCTGTTAACTATTTTCAAAACCGATCATTTGAAGGGCGATTCTCACTTGAACTTGAACTAGACAGCAAAGGGATTCTGTATTTTATTGAACTCAGAAAAGCTCGAATTTTGCTCGAATTATTAGACGAGTCTACCAAAACAATTGACTCAATTTTAAATGAGATTAACGACATAGAAAAATACTCTTGATATGAAACTGGTGTATCTTTTTTCTGCTGTTTTAATCATCTCATCTTGCGTAAAAGAAACTCCTGCTCCGTCGGGATCTAACACTAACAATCAATATAATTACCCTTCGGTGGTGGCTGAAATGCAAACCAACTTTTCAGAAGATTGGGACAACTGGCGATTTTATATTGGAGACACAACCGTTCAAGTGGTTACTTCATTCTCTGAAGATTGGGACAATTGGGATTTTTCGGCTCCAGGCTTGACGGGTGATTTACAAACTAATTTCTCTGAAGATTGGGACAACTGGAAATTGACAAATGGAGAGTACACAATTACCATGCAAACATCCTTTTCAGAAGATTGGGACAATTGGGATATAGATGATTCTCAAAATAATTGGCATGCTGATGTTCAAACTTCATTCTCTGAAGATTGGGATAATTGGGATGTTTATGAGTCTTCAGAAAACATTTTAGATGTCCAAACTGCCTTCTCTGAAGATTTTGACAATTGGGACGTATATGGCGATTTCCCTGTCGATTATCCAACTGAGTATAGAGTAGCGGTACTATTCGTTCCGGTTATTGTAAACTTATTGATGATTCAAGGAATTATTCAATAAGCTTGAAAATGGAGGATGACAAAGAATAGCATCTTAGCTGATCGAAGTCACCAAAACACAACACCATACCGCTTAAGTTTGCTAAAAAACAATTATGCACATTAGCGAAATAATGTCAAGCCCGGTAGTAGTTACTAGAAAAGGTACTAAAATCAAGCACACGAAAAGTCTATTAGTAAGAAAAGGGATTCATGCAATACCTGTTCTTGAAGAAGATGGTGTGATAGTAGGAATCGTATCTACGGGTGATCTGGCCAAGGCAGCTGACGAAGAGGTATTGGTTGAAGAATTGATGAGCAACCGTATTCATGTAGTGCAAACGAATAACCGAGTTAAAGATGCTGCCGCAATTATGGTTAAGCACAAAGTACATCACTTACCTGTGATGGACGAAGGCAAAATAGCAGGTATAATCAGCTCAATAGATATTCTTAAAACCTTGACTTAAAGGATTACCTTAGCTTTCAATAGTGATCCTCCCCACTCTACAACCGTAAAGCCTTTTCTTTCTTTTTTCATTTTTGAAAGGTTTTGTAAAGGAATATCAATTGGAGCAGCTAACGGCTTGTAAACCATCATTACTCTAATCATAGTTTCAGGTTGTGGACTCACTTTCAACTTTGCTGTTTCCTCGTATTCATCTGTTGAGAAATGAATCAAATTATAAGGATTAGACTCTAAAATTGGCAGCCAGAAAACAATAAATTCATTCGCCTCTCTTCTATTAAGACCAACAGCATCTAATGATGCTTCAAGAAATTCAGCTGTTTTTTCAGCCGGCACGCAAAAACCTTCTTCAACCGTAAATTGATCTTCATTATTTCCTTCCCAATAAAGTGCGTAATACTCTTTTCCTTTCTCATCAATCAATGTTCCGTCAGGGCTAGCCTTCACATTCCATCCGTCATTATACTTTGGATAGGTATGGGTGATTTCTCCTTTTACATCTAACTTAACATTTACTAAAGTCTCTTTTTCAGGATATAAATAGATAATAGGTTTCGCCATTCCATCCATTTGAGATTCATCTAAGACGAATATTGTTGAATCAAGTTCTCCATGCTCAAAGGTTTCATGAAGTTTCAATCCCATATAATAACTATAGATTTTTATGTCACCATGTAAGAGTCCATCTTCAAAATTTAATTCAAAGTAAAGGTTTTCACCATCAATTCCAGCCGGAGTTTCATAGGCCATAAGAGTACCGGTAAACTTTTTGTCATTTATTTCAAATGGATTCCCAAATGATTCTTTCTCCATTATTGCGATAAGATTGTTGTCACCAGGCTCTTTTTCTCGCACCGAATATGAGATAATCTGAAGTTCTTGACCATTTTCATTCTTTAAATCTTTCGGGTCTTTTATCCATAACTTAGATTCTGATTGGTTAAATGTCCAATCCACTGAATACGGATAAATTGGAGACTCCATCAAACTACCATTTCGGTAAATGTTTTGAATGAAAACCTCTCCATCCAATCCATACATTGTTGCTGCGCCATCTGGTTTTCCCTGAACGGAAGTCCATGAAGCAGCTAATTTAGTTTTAGCTCTATCGTAAAACACTTCTACAAGGCAATCATGTTCTTTAAAATCACCCCACAGTTGAAAACCGTTACCAATTACATATGACATATCAGTGCTAAAATCACCTGTAAAACCTGAATAAGGTATTACATGTAATTTATCAAAGGAGTCAGGTAAAGGACTAGTCACTTCTCCGTCCCAATCACCTGGTTCAAAAATCCAAAGTTCTTCATCAGGACCATCCACTGCTCCTTCGGCAGTATAAATCTCACCATCAAAAACGACAATACTATCAGCCAGATCTTCATAGATCGTGTCATCTAAATCCATTACTGTTTCTTGTTCATCAACACTTTCTGTTTCTGGTTCAGAACCACAAGACACTAAAAACAAAGCTGGTAATACGAAATATGCTATTCTCATTTGGTAGGATTTTAGTCTAAGATATAAAAAAGGACATTAAGAAAATTAGTAAAAATAAGACGAGAACAAAAAAAGGATTGTCAACTAACTTTCAGGACTATCAAAAAAATCTATCAGTATTTTATAAAGGTCAATTAGCAATGAAAGCACTTGAACCTTTTCTGCAAACATTAACGGGTATACAGTATCAATAACAAACTTCCCCTCCTTATTTCTTCCTTCAATCACCGGCTCAAACATTGTGTTATCAGCAATTTTGAATAGTTTGTAAAAGTTAACATCTTTTCTCAAGAACACAATTAATGTCGAGTTGGAGCTAGCAATTTGAAACTCATTTTGACCAATTTTTTTCTTCTTTTTCTTCCAAAAGAAATTCCGGTATAAGCTAGGTCTTGTAATGGTAAATTGAGAAGCCACCTTTTGTGAATCAAGTTCGCAAAATAAAAAGCCTCGATTCTCATGACCAATCTGGACTTCTGCAGTTATCTTGACTCCTTTATAGGGTATAATAAAACTATATTTAGAAGATGGATATGAGGCACCAAACATTCTATGACTTTCATGCACGACTGTGAAAGTTCCATTTAGTTTTTCGGCCAAATGCCGATAATCATCTTCAAGCATATCTCTTGATTAGGAACAAATATATTCACAAATGGCATATGGAGCCAATCACAAGAATAAAAAAAGCCTCCCTTAAAAAAGAGAGGCTTTGTACCCGAGACCGGAATCGAACCGGTACTCCAAAGGAACACGAGTTTGAGTCGTGCGCGTCTACCAGTTCCGCCACTCGGGCATTTATTCATCTTCGTTCCGATAACAATCGGCACAGCCACTGGTAATTGGCTTTCGGACGCCAAATTTAGTCATTTTTCTTTATTGATTTCGAAGGAGGAACTTTTATTTATCTAATCAGAGAAATATTTCCTTTTTGGTTGACTTCTTCGCCATTTATTTGGAATCCGCGAAGCATGTAAACAAAGACCGCCGTATTTAAGTCTTTATCTTTCCATCTGCCATCCCAGCAGATATTTTTCTCTCCAGTTTCAAAGACCTTCTCACCCCATCTATTATAAATAACGAAGCTAAAGTTCTCAAGACAGTCACTGTAAACACAAAGTAAATCGTTTTCTCCGTCACCATTTGGCGAGAAAGCGGTTGGCACAAATACTTCACCACAAATAATTTCGACATTCACCTTCATACAAGAAGTATCTGGGCATCCATTCACATCAACTCCGGTAACGCAGTAGGTTGTTGTAATTTGTGGGCATGCAATTGGCGTTTGGCAATCGTCGCAAGTCAATTCGTAATCAGGCTCCCATTGATAAACATCTGCTCCGGCGGCTCCAAGACTAATGCACTCGCCATATGTAATAGTAGCGTTAGGATAAGTCGTCACCGTTGGAGATGTAAATGATTGCACAAGGATAGAATCCAATTTAGTACATCCATTGCCGTCGGTTACTGTAACTACATGCATGGCAGAATCTAAGTTAATTGCAGAAGATGTCGTGCTTGGTGAATTGTTCCAAGAGTAAGAAAAACCACCTGCTCCTCCACCTACCACAACTGCAGCAGTTCCTAAATCAGGCAAACAAGCACTTGATGCGCTCATAGTTGTCGTAATAGCATTTGGTTCAACAATAATAACTTGGGATGTTGCCACGCATCCTGCGATATCGTCAGTCACAGTCACGGTATAAGTTCCAGCTCCTAATCCATTAATTGATTGAGTAGTTTGAACAGGAGATGTATCCCAAGAGTAGCTGTATGAGCCAGAACCACCAGTGACATTTGCAGTGGCATCTCCACCTAGAAGACCATTACAACTAATGCTGTTGAAGACAACATTAAGATTTAGATCAACGACTAAAATGGTTTGAGTTGAAAAATCTGAACATCCGACTGACCCCACTGTGTAAGTAACATCTTGAGTTCCTGAAGCGGGGTCAAATGTGTTGCCTGTGACACCTGTCCCTGACCAAGTCCCGCCAGGATCTCCAGTAACTTGAGCATTTAAATTTACCGCAGGATCACCTGCACAAAGAGAAAGAGTCGTCCATGAAGGGTCTACAGCTGCTCCAATCGTGATGGTCAGCATTAAAGTCGCATCACAAGGTGCTGTTCCGACAGTATAAGTAATATTTTGAGTTCCAACTGAAGGATCAAACATGTTACCTGTTATCCCTGTGCCTGTAAAAGTTCCTCCTGCAGTTCCCGTCACCAATGTACTCAAGTCAACAGGAGCTGCAGAAGAGCATAAACCAGTTGGGGCTGTCCATGTCGCATCTCCATCTGAAGTGACATTAATATCTTGCATGTCTGTTCCCAAACAAGGAGCAGCTCCTATCGTGTAGGTAATAGAAATGTTTCCGCTCAAGCCAGTAGGATCAAAATTGTTTCCTGTCACACCTGTTCCCGACCAAGTTCCTCCGGCATCTCCGGTAATAAGTGCATTTAAGTCTATTACTCCGGCAGATTCACAAATAGCTCCTGGTGATGTCCATGAAGGATCTAGACTTGCTGAAACATCAATCGTAATATTATCGGTCACAGTTCCGGCACATCCAGTTGCTAATTCATAGGTAATGACATGCGAGCCCAAACCAGCCACTGATGGATCAAATTCTCCCGTAACTCCATCAACTATGCCTGTACCTGTCCAAGTTCCTCCAGGATCTACTGCACTTAAAATGACCGAAGGGCTGTTTGAACAAAATGGTCCGGCAGCAGTAATTGTTGGATCAGAAGGTGGCGGACCAAAACTAATATTATCAATTCCCATTCTTAATGCACCATAAATTCCAATTGAAGTTGAAGACTCGGGATCATCATCAAAAGGTAAAAATTTAATGACATGTGAAGCAGCAGTTGCAGTGAACGTAACTGAACGCAATTCCCAATTCACATTAGGCTCATTAAATATTAATTGACTAACCGAAACTGCTGAATTTCCGATAAGGGTATTATCCATGTATACACTCCAAGCCCCTGAAGTATCAGTGGCGTTTTGCTGTTTGACTACCGCCTGATAAAAACAGATTGTATAATCGTCACCAATTGTAAAACCATTTACGGTTTGCATGATTCCTTCGTGCCAAAAGAACCCACCACTCATAGTCGTTGAAGCTTTTAATCCAGAAACGCATGAGGTTCCTGATTGCGGAGTCGCCACAATTCCGCCTACCGTGTTAGGACCGGTTCCGTCAAGAACATCTGAAGTAGCCTGAACAGGTGCTAGAGCTTGACTTGCCGGATCTGTGTCTGGAACATCTTGCCAAGAAGGAGGAACGCTCGGAGAACCAATAGGTCCATCAACTTCACCGTTTGCAAAAACCTGTGAATGACCTACTTGTCCGAAAGACAAAATAAGAAGAGTTAGGAATATGAATCTACTTTTCATTGCGCGCTTAATCAGAAGACGTATTTATCGTTCTAAAGTTGGGCTGAAAGGTATTAAAGACGAATTCTTGTGATTTATCTTACTAAGGAAATATTCCCTTTTTGAACTACAATTTCACCATTAATTAATTCTCCTTCTAAAACGTAGACAAAAACAGCAGGGTTTAGTTGTTTACCTTTCCAGGTTCCATCCCAACAGTCTCCCTTATCAGAACTTAAGAAGACTTTTTCGCCCCATCTATTGTAGATAGAGATACTGAATGCCTGCAAACAAGGACTATATACACATAGCTCGTCATTCTCGCCGTCATCATTTGGCGAGAATCCACTAGGGACGAATACGTCTCCGCATACAATCTCAACTGTCACTTTCATGCAATTGGTAGCTGGGCATCCATTTGAGCCAACACCTGTCACACAATAAGTAGTTGTCACCTCAGGGCAAGCCATTGGTGTTTGGCAATCAGAACAATCTAGCTGATACTCTGGTTCCCAATTATAAACATTTGCTCCCACCGCTCCCAAAGAAACGCATTGACCATAGTCAATTATTGCATCAGGATAAGTATTAACGCTAGGCGCCTGGAATATTTGAATTAGGATTGAATCCTCCTTCGTACATCCATTATTATCAGTTATAGTTACGACATGCATGGCTGAATCAAGATTGATAGCCGTCATATCTGTACTTGGAGAATTATTCCAAACATAAGAGAATCCACCAACTCCTCCTGAAGCAAAAACCGAAGCAGTTCCGAAATCAGGTGCACATGCGCCCTGACCAGTCATAGTAGAAGTAATTGCAGCTGGTTCAACAACAGTGACAGTAACATCTGTAGAGCATCCAAGATCAAGATCAACAACAGTAACGGTATGGTCACCCGCGGTTAAACCTCCCGCACTTGCAGTTGTTTGTCCTCCTGGATTCCAAGCATAAGTATAATTTCCAGAACCTCCAGTCACGGTTGCAGTACAACCGCCATCAGATAAACCAAAGCAAGAAATATTATTTACTGCTACATCAACTTGTGGTTCACCTACTGTAATAGTTTGCATTAAGTTGTCAGAACAAGCTCCTGTAGTCACTGTATAAGTTATATCCTGAGCTCCACCAGAAGGGTCAAAAACAGATCCCGTTATACCAGTCCCAGACCAAACACCACCTACATCACCTGTAATTTGAGCATTAAGATCAAAAGGTGCCGCCGAAGAACAAAGAGAAAGAGTTGTCCATGATGGATCTGGTGTGACATCCACATTTATAAGAAGAGATAATGTCTCCTCACAAGGAGCTGTACCTACCGTATAAGTTACATTTGAAGTTCCTGCACTTGGATCAAACATATTTCCTGTAACACCAGTTCCTGACCAAGTTCCGCCAGCCGTTCCAGTTACAAGAGCATCTAAATCAACATCAGCTGATCCTTCACACAAGTTTAAAGGTTCCGTCCATGTCGGATCAACATCTGGATTTACGATAATATCATTAGACTCTGCTCCCACACATGGCACAATACCAACTGTATAGGTCACTGAAATATTCCCAGATAATCCTGTTGGGTCAAAAGTATTTCCTGTCACTCCTGTACCCGACCAAGTTCCGCCAGGAGTTCCATTAATCATTGTAGACAAATCAACTGTACCGTTCGTTTCACAAATAGTTCCCGGAGAAGTCCATGAAGGATCTTCACTTGGTATAACATCAATCTGTTGTGCAGAAACGTCATCACAAGGTGCTGTACCAACTGTGTAAGTCAAGGTCTGAGTTCCTGAAGAAGGGTCAAACATATTTCCCGTTACTCCAGTCCCTGTCCAAGTTCCGCCGGCCGTTCCAGTGATTAAAGCATTCAAATCGATATCGGCTCCATTTGCACAAATATTCAAAGGTGGAGTCCAAGAGGCATCAGCAGTTGTTGTCACAACAATAGTTTGAGTAGAATCTTCGGTACAAGGTGCTGCATTCGTATAAGTAATACTTTGTGTTCCGGCAGAAGGATCAAACATATTTCCTGTAACACCAGTTCCTGACCACGTTCCGCCAGCATCACCAGTAATCAATGTGTTCAAATCAATCAAGGGATCAGTAGAACATGCAGTTGTTGTCGTCCAAGCAGGATCACAAGCTGTAACGATTGGCTCAACCACAAAATCATCCACATAGAGATAGACAGTTGAATAGCTTCCCGCTCCTGCAGGAATAGCATTTGTGTTGACATCAGTTTTAAAATTACCAATAGTCATGTATTGTTCACCTCCTGTAGCTGTGTATTGATAATTCAACTGAATCCAGTTTGTTTTATCAGTAATCACTGTTGTGTTTTGAATCTGCGGAGTAATAGTTGTAATTGGATTCCAATTACCACCTGTACCAACTACCGGAGCTGTTGAAAAATATAACTCTAAACCATCATCAGTTCCGAATTGTGAATTATCAGAAAGACTTGTCCAAAATGAAATATCGTAAGTTGTACCAGCAACCATTGGTGTGGTGAACGTACAGTAAGTGTATTCTCTAAAACCTGGAGTTGACTGATAGTATAAGGCAAATCCAAAATAACCTACGCCTGAGTGAGCCGCTTGATTTCCGAATGCATTTGCCGGACAATTCACGATTCCAGCATTACAAGCATTAATATAATCAGAAGACCCTGTATGCAAAGCGATTTTTTGCCAACCTACACAGTTATCAATTTGCGCCACAGATGTTGGGCAAACCGTATAATTTTCTAAATCTGGATTTGGGACTATGTTCTGTGCATGGCTCGAGATACCAGCAAACATTCCTAAAACAACTGCGAGGATAAGTCCTAAACTTCTTTCTTTTTTCATTTTCGTGTAAGTAGGGTTCTGTCAATTTACAAAAAAAGGAAGAATAATATGCAGCTTTTAGAAACTAAACACATGATTACGAATGCTTTGTTAAATAAAACACATTGAAATAAAACTTTTGAGCACAAAAAAAACCCTGACAATCTTACGATTATCAGGGTCTATTATTTTAGATAGAATGTTTTCTTACTTCACAATGTTTGTGAATGAAGCGTTCTCAAAGAACTTGATAAATTCTCTGTCTTTAGAAGCTTTCGCTTTTAAGCTAGAGTCTTTAGCAACTGCGCTCTTAAGATTGTTTACCAACATGTCAAGGTTATTTTGACGTGCTCCGATAATCGCTTTTAAGTAGTATCCAATTGCAGATTCAGCATCTTGAGAAGCATCAATTGTAGTTAATGCAGAACTGTAATCAGCATCCAATGTTTGCGCTAACGCTTTGTTGAATGTGTTTTCAGACCCCATGTTTCCTGAAGCTTCAGAGTAATTTCCGTTTTGGATATCAATGATACCTAAGTTGTACTTCACTTCAGATCCAGCAGATACTGCAGAGTTTAATAACTCAGTTGCTTTATCTCTATCTCCGTCGATTCTAGCAAGAATACCTAAGTTGTTTAATGTAACTGGGTTCTCGTTAGCACCATTTGCTTTTTCGAAGTTAGTTTTAGCGTTAGCTAAATCATTTTGCATGTAGTATACATACCCAACGTTGTTATGTCCTCTCCAATCTTCTGGGTAGTACTGAACAGCTAAGTTGTAAACTCTCATTTTCTCTCCTAAATCTTCGTAAAGAGCAGCAGTGAATAATAATTCTTCAACAGTTAAAGTATCAGGCTTAGTTTTAGAAAGTTCTTTTAACTCTTCATCAGACCAACCGATTTTGTCATAAGTAACAACAAATTGAGTTCTTCTTAATGGAGGTAAGATATCTCTTTCTAACGCTCTATAAGTTGCAGCCATTTTCTTGATTTCTTCTTCTCTTTTGTTAAGATCAGAGTACATTGTAAGAACTCTTAATACTAATGCTTTGTCTTCCATTTCAGAAGCTTCAACAGCAGATTTGAATCCTGACCAATCTTCACCTTTACCTTGCTCAGCAAATAAAGAAGCCGCGTCATACTCATACTTCATCTTATCTAAGATCTTAGCACAAGCAGCAGCACCAGATTTTGCTCTATCAGCAGCAAGATTCTGATTCTTATCTGTTTCACCTTCAGGAGAAGCATAAGCTACGAAGTTGATTTTCTTAACCGATCTCTTAGGATTAGTCATTGCTTCAGTCATCCAAGCAGTAAATTCTTTGATGTCATCTTGCTTCATTTCAGCACCTCTTACATCAAATTTACCTTTTGCATAATTGATTTGAGCTCCTGAATATGTTTCTTCAGTTGTTCTAACAAAATTGTCAGCTCCGATTAATGCTTTGTCATCATTTTGAACCCATAATGGAGTAACGATAGTTCCGTCAGCAATTTTCTTCGTTTCAATTTCTATTTCTTTCTTTCCTTTTGTAGCAACACCACCGATTGTTAAATCAGCATGTTCCATATCAGCAGCATAAGGAATTACATCAGTATAATTTACTGTTCCACCTGCTTTCAAAGGAATAGTTTGACCATTTCCAGTCGCTTTTTCACCTTGAATGTATACTGTTTTGAATGCGTGATTTCCTAATTTAGGAGTGATTTCAGCATTTGCTTTTTTGTTTAATCCTTTTTCTGGAATTTTAACTGTGATACTAACGTTCACACTATCTCCATGCATTTCAACTGGATCAGGAGTAACTGTGTACTCTAAGTCTCCAATTAATTTACATCCTGTTAGAGCTGTTGCCGCTATTGCAGCTGCTGCTAACATTTTAAAATTTTGCTTTTTCATTCTATCTGATTTTAAAAACCTTTTTATTATATAAATTACCTAAAACAGTGCAATTATAGTTATTTTTTTTGAGCCTAAAAAATACTCTTTGCAAATTCGTCAGAATATGGTTGATTACCGTTGAGTTACTTCAAAACCACGATATTTTGCAAGTCGGTCAATTTATCGGTTAATTCTTTGATTTCCAGACCCGATTTCGGATGAATCCAATTAGGTAGGATTTCAGCCAGAGGCCTTAAAACAAAAGCCCTTTCAGACATTAAAGGGTGTGGTAAGATCAAATTATCTCTTTCAAGTGTCACTCCAGAAAAGTCTAGTATATCTATGTCTATCACTCTTGATTCGTAGCCTTCTGCCGTCTTTGGAGATCGACCCATATTTTTCTCTATGATTTTGATCAGTTTTAGCAACTGCTCAGCACTATGGGAGCTTTGAATGAAGATGACGCTATTGACAAAATCTTGATTTGCTTTAAAACCCCAAGGAGGGCTTTGATAAAAAGAAGATTTAGCTAAAATTGGGCCCAGGTCATTTTCAATTTGATCATATGCCTTCAAAATATTAAGTTTTGAATCTCCAATATTAGAACCTAATCCCAGAATTACTAAGTCAACCACCTCTAATTTTTAGTTTTAAAATTACTACTTTTGGGGCAACTAAAGAATAAATGAAGAAGATTCTACTTGTTGAAGACGAAGAAAGCCTAATTAATGTTTTAGAACTCAATCTAGAATTAGAGAACTACCAGGTTGAAGTGGCTAGAGATGGTGAAGAAGCACTCAAACTTTTCAATGAAACTTTTGACTTGGTTATATTAGATGTAATGTTGCCAAAGTTAAACGGCTTTGACGTTTGCAAAGCAATTCGAAAAAAAGCTGAAACTCCGATCATATTCACTTCTGCTAAAGGAACATCTACCGATAGAGTGACGGGCTTAAAATTAGGGGCTGATGACTATTTAGTAAAGCCATTTAATCTTGAAGAACTTTTGCTTAGAATAGGAATACTAATCGAGCGCCATTCGCCAGATGAGGTGATAGAGTCTTTCGATTTCGGCCGAAACTCAATAAACTTCAAGACCTATAAAGTTCTTAACGAATCAGGGGAGATTGACCTGTCTAAACGAGAAATGGAATTATTAAAATATCTCATCTCACGTAAAAATGAAGTTGTTTCTAGAAACGAAATTCTAGACAAAATATGGGGAACGGACAGTTTTCCCACCTCCAGAACCATAGATAACTACATTTTAAACTTCAGAAAATACTTTGAAGACAACCCACGTAAACCTCAGTTTTTCAAGAGCTTAAGGGGTGTTGGGTATAAGTTTGAAATAAATTAATTTAATTTTTAGCCAACCATCTCGAGAGATGCCCCGTCTTATTATGTAGAAAGCGGTTTTAAATTGCTTCTGGTTTTAATTTCCTTGCACGGTAACCTGAAAAGAGATATGCTACCACGACTATCAGTAAGCTCTTTTCAGGTTTTTTTGTTCTCGATACTTTCGCTTCGCTCAAACTCGAACTGACAAAAACAATCAACTTGTGATCTTTTGTATATGGTTATGAACAAAATTGAATTTGCCTAGAGGTTGTAATTCTTTCAATCAATCGAACTGACAAAAACAATCAACTTATGATTTTTTGTTTATGACTATGAACAGAATTGAACTTGCCCAGAGTTGTAGTTCTTTCCATCAATCGAACTGACAAAAATGGTGACAACTTAATTCATTCTTATCGAGAAACCTAGTGTCTAACTTCACTTCTTAAAATTTTTCTTTGATAGATTTGGTAGCTTATCAAAGTCTCCATTAACAAGGGCTTCTTTCTTAGCTCTAGACCATTTCTTGATTTGTCTCTCCTTTGCAAAAGCTTCACTATAAGTTGGAAAGTGACAATTATAAACCAATTCAACCGGCAATCGCTTTGAGGTATATGAACCTTCGAAGAAACCTTCTTGATGCTCTTTCAATCTTTGACCCAAATCCGCAGTAAGTCCCACATAGTAAAAATTATCTGCGCACTTCAAAATATAGACAAAATACTTTTTCATTTCTGGAAACAATATACACTAATCAATCGCTAATTCCAGCACAAAAAAAAGAGGACCAATTGGTCCTCTTAGTATTGTAAAAAAGTAAAATCGAGTTTTTCAATTATTGGCAGACCCAATAATTGAAAATTATCGAGATTATACCTTCAAGATGTCTGCCTCTTTAGCAGTCAATAAGTCATCAATTTTCTTGATAGCTCCATCAGTTAACACTTGAACTTCCCCTTCTAAATCTTTTTGGCGATCTTCAGACAAGCCATCATCTTTCAATTTTTTAATAAAATCGTTTGCTTCTTTTCTATTATTTCTAATTGAAACCTTTGCATGCTCACCTTCTGCCTTAGCCTTTTTCACTAATTCAATTCTTCTCTCCTCTGTCAGTGTTGGAACATTAATGATGATCATTTCACCATTGTTTTGCGGGTTCAAACCAAGGTTTGCATTAATGATCCCTGTGGTGATTGCATCTAAATTTGCTTTATCCCAAGGCTGAACAGTAATTGTTCTGGCATCAAGAGTATTCACATTGGCTACTTGATTCAATGGCCCTAAAGCACCATACGCTTCTACTTGAACACTGTCAAGCATAGAAGGCGTTGCTCTACCAGCTCTAATTTTTTCTAAACCATTTCTTAGGTGATCAAAAGACTTTTCATTCGCGTCTTTTGCCTCATCCATCAACATTTGGATTTCTTCTTCCATTGTAATATCGAATTTTAAACTGTTACTAAAGTACCAATTTTTTCACCCATCACAACTTTTTTCAAGTTTCCTTTTTTGTTCATGTCAAACACGATAACCGGAACCTTATTTTCTCTACAAAGTGTGAATGCGGTCAAATCCATTACACTCAGCCCTTTGTTATAAGCTTCTTCAAAAGTGATCGTCTCATACTTTGTTGCGGTCGGATCTTTTTCTGGGTCGGCAGTATAAATACCATCAACTCTTGTTCCTTTTAAAATTACATCAGCCTCAATTTCAATTGCTCTTAAAGCCGCGGCAGAGTCGGTTGTAAAATATGGACTACCTGTTCCTGCTCCAAAAATAACAACACGTCTTTTTTCTAAATGTCTTACGGCTCTTCTTTTAATGTATGGCTCTGAAATCTCTTTCATTTCAATGGCAGATTGCAATCTTGTATAGATCCCTTCTTTTTCAAGAGAGGCTTGCAAAGCCATTGAGTTAATCATTGTTGCCAACATTCCCATGTAATCTCCTTGGGTTCTATCCATTCCTCCTTCTTCTGCCTGAACCCCTCTAAAGATATTTCCACCTCCAATTACAATAGCAATTTCAACCTTTTCGTCATAAAGTTCTTTGATGTCTTTTGCGTATTCGTCAAGACGACTATTGTCAATCCCGAAATTCTTGTCGCCCATCAAAGCTTCACCACTTAATTTGAGTAATACTCTTTTGTACATAGTTTTTAAGCAAAAAAAATCCTGACTTGAAAAAGTCAGGATTTAATTAAAATATTTAACCAAGCGAAACGCGCTTGAAACCAGTCACTTCCAATCCAGCTCCTTTCGAAGCTACATAATCAGCAACAGTCATTTTTTCATCTTTAATAAATTTTTGATCTAATAAACACTTCTCTTGATCTAGTGTAGTGTTATCAGAAACAAATCTATCTATTTTACCAGGTAAAATCTTATCCCAAATTTGCTCTGGCTTTCCTTCTTCAGCTAATTGTGCTTTCGCATTAGCTTCAGCTTGAGCCATAACTTCAGGAGTCAATTGGTGCATTGAAATGTATTGAGGTACATTCTTCAATGTTTTTCCTAATCTACCTAATTCGATATTTTCTTTTTCGATTACTGCAATTCTTGCTTCAGTTTCAGAAGCAACAAATTCATCAGTGAAATCTTTATAAGATAATTGAGTAGCTCCCATAGAAGCAACTTGCATAGAAACATCTTTTCCAACTTCTGCAGCATCATCAACTTTAGCAGATAAACCAACTAAGGCTCCGATTTTGTTAATGTGAACATAAGTTCCAACATAAGAAGCTTCTAATCTCTCAAAAGCAGTGATTTCTAATTTTTCTCCGATAACACCTGTTTGCTCAATTAATTTATCAGCAACAGTCATTCCACCAAAGTCAGCAGCTAATAACTCTTCTTTAGTAGTACAGTTGATAGCGATATCTGCGAATTGGTTTGCTAAGGCTAAAAAGCTTTCGTTTTTTCCAACGAAATCTGTTTCACATCCTAATACCAATGTCACACCTACTGTGTTGTCATCATTAATTTTAGATACAGCAGCACCTTCACTTGAATCACGATCGGCTCTTTTTTCAGCAACTCTTTGTCCTTTCTTACGAAGAACATCAATTGCTTTGTCAAAATCACCTTCTGCTTCAACTAGGGCTTTTTTGCAGTCCATCATTCCTGCACCTGTAGCTTGTCTCAATTTGTTTACCTCTGCGGCAGTAATTTTTACTGTTGTACTCATTTCAATATTATTTTGATTAAGCTTTAGCTTCTTTAGGAGCAGCTTCCTTAGTTTCCTTTGGAGCAGCTTCTTTAGCTTCTTTATCAGCTTTTACTTTGTCTTTTGTGTTCTTTCTTTCAGCTAAACCTTCGTTGATTGCATCACAAACTTTGTCTAAAATTTTAGCGATAGATTTAGTTGCGTCATCATTTGAAGGAATAATGAAATCGATATTTCTTGGGTCAGAATTTGTATCAACCATTGCGAAAGTAGGAATTCCTAACTTGTTCGCTTCAGCAACAGCAATGTGCTCTTTTAATACGTCAATAACAAAAACAGCAGCAGGAACTCTAGTCATTTCAGCAATTGAACCGTAGTTCTTGTCTAATTTCGCTCTAGTTCTTGACATTTGAAGACGCTCTCTTTTAGATAATGTCTTCATTGTTCCGTCCTCATCCATCTTATCGATAGATTGCATTTTACGGATTGCTTTTCTGATTGTACCGAAGTTAGTTAACATCCCACCAGACCATCTTTCAGTAATGAAAGGCATTTTAGTTGGCTTAACTCTTTCTTCTAAGATTTCTTTCGCTTGCTTTTTAGTAGCTACGAATAAAACTTTCTTTCCTGATTTAGCGATTTGTTTCAATGCAGCACAAGCTTGATCAAGTTGTACGATTGTTTTATTTAAATCGATAATGTGGATTCCTTTTTTCTCTGTAAAGATATACGGAGACATGTACGGATTCCATTTTCTTTTGAGGTGACCAAAGTGCACACCTGCTTCTAATAATTCTTCAAAATTTGCTCTTGCCATTTTGATTTAATTTACTACTGACTATAAATGTCAGCATGTTTACTTTCTTTTTTACTTCGTCAGTACTTTACTGATTAGAAGCAATTACCAAGTAGTCAGTATTGACTGAATCTTGATAATTTAGATACTAAACGGCGGTCGGCAATACCGACCAACCATAGATAGTAGAAACTCTTAACGTTTCGAGAATTGAAATTTCTTTCTCGCTTTTTTCTGTCCCGGTTTCTTTCTCTCAACCATTCTTGGGTCTCTAGTCATCAAGCCTTCAGCTTTCAATGCTGGTTTATGATCGGCGTTAATTTCAACTAAAGCTCTAGAAATCCCTAAACGGATTGCTTCAGCTTGTCCATTAACTCCTCCACCATCAACATTGATTTTAGCGTCATACTGACCTAAAGTCTCAGTTAAGTTAAAAGGTTGGTTAATTTTTTCCAATAAAACTGGAGTTGCAAAGTAATCCTTTACATCTCTTTTGTTTATTGTAATTTTTCCCTTCCCTTTAGAAAGATAAACACGTGCAACAGCAGATTTTCTTCTACCTAATGTGTTAATTACACTCATATTGATTATTTAATTGAATCCAATTTAATTACTTCTGGCTTTTGAGCTTCTTGACCGTGCTCAGAACCAACATAAACCTTAAGGTTTCTGTATAAAGCATTTCCTAATTTGTTTTTTGGAAGCATCCCTTTCACAGCTTTCTCCACCAATCTCTCTGGATGTTTTTCCATTACTTCTCTAGCAGTAAGAACTCTCTGACCTCCTGGGTAACCAGTGTGTCTGATATATTCTTTAACCTCCATTTTATTCCCACTCAATTCAATCTTCTCTGCATTGATAACGATTACGTTATCACCACAATCTGCGTGAGGTGTAAAATTAGGCTTGTGCTTTCCTCTAATAACGAAAGCAACTTTACTTGCAAGACGTCCAAGCTTTTGTCCTTCGGCATCTACAATCAACCACTTTTTATCAGCAGTCTCTTTGTTGCCTGAAATCGTTTTATAACTTAGTGTATCCACAATATTTGTATTTTAGTTTATATACTATTCCCCTAAATTGGGGGTGCAAATGTACGAAGGTTAATTTTATTAACAAAGAATAGCCGAAAAAATATTGGATTTAATTTTAGATGGTGAATTATCCCAATGTCTTTCTTATTTTTGCGTGCTCAAAGTTACATACATGAGCGATCCTATAAAACACGAGTGCGGCATAGCACTTTTAAGACTCAAAAAACCTCTTCAATTTTATCTTGACAAATACGGAACGGCCTTCTATGGCCTGAACAAGATGTATCTCTTAATGGAGAAACAACATAACCGTGGACAAGATGGAGCCGGACTTGCAAACATTAAATTTGATGTTGAGCCAGGGCAAAGATACATTAGTAGAGTGAGGTCTGTGGATCAAAAACCAATTCAAGACATCTTTAAACATGTCAACAAGAGATTTAATGAAATTGAGGATGAAGATCCAATGCTCTTGAAGGATATTGATTACTTGAAGAAAAATGCTGGTTTCACTGGTGAATTGTTTTTAGGACATCTTAGATATGGAACCTTTGGAAGAAATGCTATTGAATCTTGCCATCCATTTTTAAGACAAAACAATTGGAAAACAAGAAACCTAATTGTTGCTGGTAATTTTAACCTTACCAATAATGATGAGCTTTTTGATAGATTATTAAAATTAGGACAGCATCCAAAAGAAAAAGCCGATACCGTAACGGTATTAGAAAAAGTAGGACACTTCTTGGATGAAGAGAATCAAGAGCTTTATAGCAAATACAAACCTGAAGGTTACTCTAACAGAGATGTCTATAATTTGATTGGTCAAAACATGGATATCCCTAAAATCTTGAAGAAGTCTTCAGAATATTGGGATGGCGGATACGCAATGTGTGGACTTTTAGGACACGGAGATGCGTTTGTACTAAGAGATCCTAACGGAATTAGACCCGTATTTTGGTATGAAGATGATGAGATTTGCGTAGTAACTTCAGAAAGACCAGTTATTCAAACAGCATTTAATGTTCCTTTAGAGAAAGTACAAGAACTAACTCCGGGTCACGCACTGATAGTTAAGAAAGCAGGAGATGTTTCAGTTCATGAAATAAATCCTACTAGAGAAGTTAAGCAGTGTTCATTTGAGAGAATATACTTTGCACGACCTGGTGATAAAGATATCTATACCGAGCGTAAAAAGCTAGGTAGATTATTGGTGCCAGATACCATGAAGCAAATTGATGGAAATATTGATGATGCTGTTTTTACTTATATTCCTAACTCAGCTGAAACTTCTTTTTTTGGCTTAATTAAAGGATTAGAAAAACATCAGAACACTATTAAACTTGATTTGATCAAAGAAAAAGGGCCAAATATTACAGATGAAGAACTGGCAGGAATTTTAGCGAAAAGAACAAGAATTGAGAAAATAGCTATTAAAGACACCAAGCTAAGAACCTTTATTACTCAAGATGATGGTAGAGATGACTTAGTTGCTCACGTTTACGATATTACTTACGGTACGGTAAGAGAAGGAAAAGACAATTTGGTTGTTATTGACGACTCTATTGTAAGAGGAACTACTCTTAAGAAAAGTATTCTTCGAATTTTGGACAGACTGAACCCTAAAAGAATTGTTGTTGTCTCTTCTGCTCCACAAATTAGATATCCAGATTGCTATGGAATTGACATGGCCAAGATGGGTGACTTCATTGCATTTGAAGCAGCCATTCAACTTTTAAAAGAAACAGGACAGGAGAACATCATTCAAGAAACTTACGAGAAGTGCAAGCATGAGCTGACTTTAAAGAAGGAAGAAATGGTTAATCAGGTAAAAGCAATCTATAAGCCATTTACCGCGGATGAAATCTCTGCGAAAATATCTAAACTGTTAACTCCAAAAGAAATCAAATCTGAAGTCAGAATTGTTTATCAAACAATAGAAAACTTGCATGAAGCCATTCCGGGTCATACGGGTGACTGGTACTTTACTGGTGACTACCCAACACCTGGAGGAAACAAAGTAGTAAACAAAGCATTCATGAATTATGTAGAAGGAAGTTCAGAGAGAGCTTACTAATGGAAGTCTTTCTAAAATACCTATACCTAATTTCAATAATCTCGGGTATAGTTATTTGCGGATACATCTTTTTACATGACCCATCACACACAAGTGAAACTGAATTAGTAAACTCTCTTTTTTACTGGTACTTCCCTTTAGTTTTTGGAATTGGAGGCTCATTGACTTTGAATGTTCAACAAGAAATGCGTCTAACGCATGAAAATGCATGGAGAACCCTGATGAACTCTACCTCTTCAAAATTGATGATAAGACGAATGATTTCGCTACCCCTTCTTGCGTTTATCGGTTTCATTCCGCATTATACCCTCCTAAAATTCGTTGATCTTGAGAACAAGTACCTAAGTCTTTTCGCAGCTTTAACAGGATTAATTTGGATGTTTCTTTTGTTGTACTTCTTTTTTATTCAGATATGGCCGAGTCTATAGCGTTAAGCTTTAGACTTTTCGTCTAAGTTTTTGACTACTAAAAAATCGAAGACTAGCTTCACAACAACAAATCCACCTAGCTGAATGATACCGTCAACTTTGATTTCATCAAGATAAACATGAGTGAAGAGACCGGCAATAATCAGAACAAACATTAATGAAATTTCAATGAAATAGTTTTTCATTAAACGATCAAAGTTGTAGTCGTGATATTTCTTTGGTAAATAGAATGTCATTTTATCTTTTAAAGTGGAAGCTAACACTACCAGAGATAACAGTAACCATCCTTCAGATTTCAAAAAAGAAATTACCTGAAAGTACGGTCCGTCTTGAACCCCTACGCTTGAAATAAAGATAAAAAAGAAGGCAACAAAAACTGCGAGACCAAAATAGATCACAGAAACCGCCACACCTGTATAAAAAAGACCTTTTGAAGCAGCCGAATTCACTTTCAAAACGGCATAATGTCGTCTTTGTCTTGCAAGCTCAGCGCCTAAGTAATCAAAGAAATAAAAAGCAATTATGACTGGCAGAGACCAATCAAAAAACAAGTACCCAATTACAGGAAGCGCTATTTCTAGGCTGTATTGAAATAAAGGATTTCTTATCGCGTCTTTAAGAGCCATTTATTGAACGGCATTGAGGTTATCTTTTGCTAGCTGAAAATCAGGATTGATTTCAACCGCTCTTAAATAATACTTCTTTGCATTAACTCTGTCACCTTTCTTTTCATAAGCTAAACCTAAGTTATTGTAAGCTTGGTAGTAAGTTGGATCTAACTCTGTTGCTCTCGTAAAATAGTGAACGGCGCTATCTAGCTCTTCTGTCATTATTAAATGAATATACCCAATGTTATAATAAGGATCTGCCCAGGTATCATCAAGGCGGTTCAAAGTGTAGTAACTCGAAAGTGCATTATCAACATAACCTCTCGTTTGATAATACATCCCCTTATTATACCATGCCTCAATACTTTGAGGGAAAATATCAATTGCAGTATTATAATATTCAAGGGAAATTGAATCACCCTTTTCTTCAAACATTACACCCATCTCAATGTATGCTGCATAATAATCAGGGTCTTGCTCAACAGCTGTTTGAAATGAGCTCATAGCTCTTTCCCAACTTTCTTCTTTTCGTGGATCTTCTTCAGCTCTTCTATAATAATCAGAACGGTAAATCAACCCTTTGGTAAAGTATGGTTCAGGTAAATACTGATTCACTCTTAGTGCTGCGCTCAAATAATTTAGTGCAACCGGTGAGTTATCAAGAGCGGCATAAATTTTACCCATCCCTATTAATGCTCCAGTTTTCGAAGAGTCTATTTTTAGAATGTATTCGTAGTGATATTTACTCGTTTCTAAATTTAAGTTTGCCAAATTAATATCAGCATATAACTGATGAGCTTTTAAATTAGAAGAGTCTTTTGCAAGTATTGATTCAAGATCTTTTTGCGCCAATTCTACTTCAGCATGTCTTATATAGTATTCAGCTCTTTCATAAATCACTGCAGGATTCGAAGGGTCTGCGTTAAGCTTCTCCTTGTAAAAGGCTAATGAATCAATTACTTCAGGAATTGTATCAGTTGAATCGTTTTGATCATCCTGAGTTTGAATTGAATCTGAACCACATGAGGTCAGAATCAGGATGAAAGAAATGAAAGTTAGTATTCTCACGTTTGGATTTTTTGTAAAAATATAATTTTCTAAGCAGTGAGATGCGCTTATTGACTAAAGGGTACAAAAAAAGGAGCTATCCGTCTCGGCAAAACCTTGACAAATATGCTCCCTCTCTTTTGGTAGAAGTAAAACCTTAAGCTTTTTCTTCGCCTTCTATACCTTCAATTATTAATTTTTCTAATTCCTCCATTAGCTCAGGGTTATCTTGAATCAATAACTTTACAGCATCTCTTCCCTGCCCTAATTTTGTATCTCCGTAGCTAAACCAAGACCCACTTTTCTTGATGATATTCATCTCGACTCCTATATCTAAAATCTCTCCCACTTTCGAAATACCTTTACCATACATGATATCAAATTCGGCTCTTCTAAATGGCGGAGCTACTTTATTTTTAACGATTTTAATCTTCGTTCTATTCCCTATTACCTCATCTCCATCTTTAATTTGAGATGATCTTCTAATATCGATTCTAATAGAAGAGTAAAACTTAAGAGCGTTACCACCAGTAGTTGTTTCAGGATTACCGAACATCACACCAATTTTCTCTCTTAATTGATTAATAAAGATGCAGCAAGTGTTCGCTTTATTAATAGAACCTGTTAGCTTTCTTAAAGCCTTAGACATTAATCTTGCTTGAAGTCCCATTTGAGAATCTCCCATTTCTCCCTCAATTTCAGCTTTTGGTGTTAATGCCGCAACTGAATCTACTACCAATAGATCAATAGCTCCTGATCGAATCAAATTATCTGCAATTTCTAAAGCTTGCTCTCCATTATCAGGTTGAGAAATTAATAGGTTATCAGTATCAACCCCTAATTTCTCTGCGTAAAAACGATCAAAAGCGTGCTCAGCATCAACGAAAGCTGCTATTCCACCTTGTTTTTGACACTCAGCAATTGCGTGAATTGCAACTGTCGTTTTACCTGATGATTCTGGTCCGTAAATCTCAACTATTCTTCCCTTTGGAAATCCTTTAACACCTAACGCTAAATCAAGTGTAACTGATCCTGTTGGAATGACGTCAATATCTACGATTGCTTCATCTCCTAATTTCATTACGGTTCCTTTACCGTAAGTTTTTTCAAGTTTATCTAACGTTAATTGTAACGCTTTTAACTTTTCACTGTTTGCTTCTTTTACTTCTGCCATAACTTTTAATTTGACTCAAAGGAATACTACCATATCGTAAACTATTTACGGACCCTTGATTTGTTGTTGTTTTTTATTCTTTTCTAACTGTCTCCTAATATTTGCTCGGCGTGGGCTTTTGTTTTCACTTTTAAAATAACTTCTTCAATCACCCCTTTTTCATCTATTACGAAAGTGGTTCTGTGAATTCCGTCATATTCTCGTCCCATAAATTTCTTAGGACCCCAAACGCCGTAATCATTAATTACTTTTTTATCTACATCTGCCAATAAATGAAATGGCAAATCAAATTTTTTGATGAAATTTTGATGCTTCTTCTCAGTATCAGCACTCACTCCCAAAACTTCATAACCCAGCTTTAGCATATGATCATAGTTATCTCTCAAGTTACAAGATTCAACTGTACAGCCAGGTGTATTGTCTTTCGGATAAAAGTAAAGCACTAGTTTCTTTCCTTTATAATCCGATAAAGAAATGATGTTTCCATTTTCATCTGCACAAGAAAAATCAGGTGCTGTATTTCCACTTTTTAAAGTTGTCATTGTTTTGATTACTTTTTAATCATTTCTTGACGCAATATTAATCAATATATTTTGTTTCCGCCAAGAAAATCGTCAATTAATTTAATTTTTTCTTTCTAATTCAGGATTTATTATTAGCTTTAATCCCAAACGCAGCAAGCCTTTATGCAGTCATTTTTAGAAAAACAGATTCACCTAATTTTTGATCAAAATAATGACGAAATTTCTGACATTTCTATAATAATACCCAACAAAAGAGCTGCCGTATACCTTCAAAAATACATCTCAAAAAGGAAAAATGCCGCCTTTTTTTCTCCCGAAATATTAACAATCAATGAGTGGATTGATCAACACACCCCTCAAAGAATAGTAGGAAAGACAGAATTACTCTTCGCACTATACCACATCCACCAAGAGATAGAAGGAGAAAGTCAAGAAACATTTGAAAGTTTTGCTCAATGGGGCACTATCATACTTTCTGACTTTGACGAAATTGACAGATACCTTATTGATCCAGAAAGTATTTTCAAAAATCTACAATCGATAAAGGAAATTGAAAACTGGAGCTTTGGAGAAGGAGAATTGAGTAGTGGACAAGAGAAGTTCAAAACACTATGGGACAAACTGATTAGTTATTATCATAAATTGAATGAACATCTAGCTAATGAAAACCAAGTATATGCAGGGCAAGCTTATAGAAGCTTCTTAAAAAATCTGCCCAATTTAGATTTAAAGAAACATTATTACTTTCTTGGTTTTAATGCTATTTCAAGAAGTGAACAAAGCATAATGGAATGGCTGAAAAAGGAAAAGATTGCTAGCATAGCTTTTGATATTGATCGTTTTTATTTTGACAATCCTGATCACGAAGCAAGGTACTTCTACAATCGGATTTGTACAGAGTGGAACATCTCACCGTCACTAACGAATGACTTTAATGAAAGCCCCAAACAAATTGAAGTAATTGAAACTTCTCAACAAATTAGCCAAGTAAAGATTTGCGGAGATATTATTAAAAGACTGAAAAGTGAAGGTGAACATTTAAATGACATTGCAATTGTATTAGCTGATGAATCTCTATTGATTCCCTTAACTAATTCCTTGCCTGCAGAAATTGAGCAAGCGAATATCACAATGGGGTATCCAATCAAATTTTCACATTTAAAAGGACTCATTGATTTAATATTTGAACTCCAATTCAATTTTAAAAAATTTGGGTCTGGCAGACTTTATCACCGATCAATAATTGAATTGATTCAGCATTCATATGTTAAACTAATTATGGATGACCCCATAAGTTTGATAAAGTTTCAGCAATCAATACTAGATAGGAACATTATTTTCATGGAGCTCGAAGAACTCGTATCAGAAATTCCGGCCCTTAAAATTTTCAACCCATTATTAAAACAATGGAACGATTCAGCAGATGAAAGATTGAATGGATTCAAAACATTAAGTAAAGAACTTTACACTTCATTAAAACTTCATGACAATAAATCAATTGACTTAGAAATTGTTTATCATTTTTCAAAAGCAATTGAGAGATATGAAGAGGTTTGGAGCAATTATCAAGTTAAGTTTAACCTCAGAACCTTCAAACAATTGTTTTATCAATTTTGGCAAAGCGAATCATTGTCATTTTTAGGTAATCCAACTGAAGGTTTACAAGTAATGGGGATTCTTGAAACAAGGACCCTCGATTTTAAAAACTTGATTATCCTCGGTATGAACGAAGGGAGTTTACCAAAATCAAATGTAGTGAATTCAATGATTCCGAGAGATTTAAGACTTTTCAATAAGCAACTCCCTACTGAAGAAGACAGACAAGCAATTTTCGCTCATCATTTTTACCGATTACTACAGAGATCTTCAAATATCTTCATGACCTACAATTCTCACTCTGAAGGATTAGGAGGAGGTGAGCCTTCACGATTTATTACTCAATTAGAACATGAAATCAACCTAAAGTTAGGTCATAGCTTTAATAGATTAACGTATTCAACTGAAGATTCAAACGCAATAACGGCAGACGCCACTTTTGTTTCTAATAAAGCAACACATGAGCGCTTAGATAAATTATTTGCTCGCGGACTTTCACCTTCGGCACTCAACAAACTCATTCAGTGTCCGCTTGACTTTTATTACAGATATATTATTGGGCTAAGTGAAGAGGGAGAGGTTGAAGAGAACATAGAATCATCAACTTTCGGAACCAAAATTCATGATGTTTTAGAAGCCATCATTCGAGACAATTTTTTCAAAGATGGAAACGGTAGCCCAATAACGGTCACAGCTCTTAAAGCTGAAAAGAAAAAAATCAAAGTAAGATTGAAGGAGGCATATTTAAATGGTGAGAACGGAAAAACCTTTAAAGAATCTGACCTTAAATATGGCCAGAACAAACTCTCTTTTGAGGTTTCAGAAGAATTGATTAGACAATTTATAGATAGACAAATCAAAGAAGTAACAGAAACTTCAGATGCAATCATTCCTGTTGGACTTGAACTAACAGATAATTTTAATGCTGATCTCGAATTCGAGATCAAAGGCAAAAAGAAGCCACTTAAAATTAAAGGGACAGCTGACAGAATTGATAAGATTGGAAGTGTTCACCGAATTATTGATTACAAATCAGGTAAATGCAATAATGAAAAAGTAAAGTATACTTCGAGTTCTAAAAACCCTGAAAATGAAATGCCTAATTTAATTGAGCATGATAAAAAGGCTTATGGACGACAGTTGTTGATGTACGCACTAATGTTCAATCAGCAATTCCCAAACCAAAAAGAGTTTACAGCAGGAATCATCTCTATGATTAATATTTCAGATTGGCTACAAAATGTTGCATCAAGCAAAAAGGATGCAGAAGATGTCGTTAGTCCTGAATTGCTTGTGGATTTTAAAGAAGCTTTGATTGCTAAGATCTCAGAGCTTTACGAAGAAGGTTATGAATTCAGACATAATCCTAAATCAGACTATTGCCAACATTGCGGAAAGTAACTATTGCAATTTCTTGTTCTCTTTGTGACGAGTAGAATCTCTATTGGTCTTCTTATCTAAATTTTTTCTCAAAGCCTCTTCAAGGTCAATACCGGTTTGATTAGCTAAGCAGATAAGCACCCAAAGTACATCAGCCATTTCATCACCCAAATCTTTATTCTTGTCTGATTCTTTCTCAGATTGCTCTCCGTATCTTCTTGCAATAATTCTTGCAACCTCACCAACCTCTTCGGTTAACTGAGCCATATTAGTGAGTTCGTTAAAGTAACGAACACCATATTCTTTAATCCAATCGTCTACAAGAGTTTGCGCTTCTTTGATCGTCATTTTTTAAGCTTATTAATTATGTTGGTTGTTGAATAGCCTGCCACCAAGTCAATCACTTTCACTTCGCCTCCATTCTCTAGCACTGCTTCACGTCCTACGATATATCCTTTTGCGTTGACATCAGTTTCTGAAGGATTGTAATCTGCTCCTTTTACCAATACATCTGGCAATACATTTTCAATAAGTGAAAGTGGTGTTTGACTGTCAAACTCAATAACGGCATCTACAAATCCTAATGCTGCTAGCAAAGTGGCTCTTGCCTGAATCTTATTCACTGGCCTATCTTCACCCTTACCTTGCTCTTGGACTGATGCATCTGAGTTGATTCCTACCACCAAATAATCTCCCAAATCAGCTGCTTGAGCCAGGTATTCAACATGTCCTTTGTGAAGGATATCAAAACAGCCATTAGTAAAAACTACTTTTTTACCTTCAGGTTTTTTATAACCTGCAGAACTTTGATAATGGATTTTATTTTGGATCTGATTCAGCCTGCTCATCTTTCTCAAATTTAACATTTTTACCATTCAATGCTAGTGAAATCAATCCGAGAACAATCATCATAACTGTTTGAGAAGTCCAAATTATCCAACCTAATGCTAAGGCATCTGGAACAATACCTGGCTGATCAGGTGCTAAATATGTTGTTACAATTAAACCAACTAAGGCTGGGTATACTCCAATTCCACCTTGAACAAGGATAATTCCGAAAGTCCCTGCAATGAATCCAGCCAACATAGCGTCTAACCCAAGATGGGCAGTTGAATCCAAACAGAAGAAACAAACGGCGAACATGAGCACGTACATCCCCCAAATGAAGAAGGTATGACCAATAAATTGCACTTTATTTTTCGTTCTGAAAATAGAAATAATACCTTCCCACAATCCTTTCAAGAACTCTAAAATTTTAACTCTAAATGATTTCTTGGCTATTATCAATGCAACAACTGCAATGAAGCCAAGAACAATTCCGTAAAAAACAACCTTTCCTAATATTTCAAAAATCAAAGAATTTCCACAACCTTCTTCAGCAGCACCAAAGCTTGATATTTTAGATTTAAATAAGTCAAACTTATCAAACTGCATTGCCAATCCTATCAAGACTACTATACCGAGCATTCCTAAATCAACTGCTCGTTCGGCCAAAATGGTTCCGAATCCTTTTTGAAAAGGAACCTTTTCTGTTTTTGATAACACCCCTGCCCTTGAAGCTTCGCCCGCTCTTGGGAAAACGAAATTTACCAGGTAACCAATCATCAAAGCATGATACCTATTCCAAAAACCTGATTTGAAACCCATAGGCTCTAAGAGATATTTCCAACGCACAGCTCTACTGACGTGACTTAAGAAACTGAATACCAAGGCTAATGAAACCCACCAATAATTGGCTTTTCCAAAAGCTGAAAAGAGGTCCTTTTTCTGATCTTCACAAAGAGCGTCATAAAAAAGCCATATCAAAAACACACCAAAACCTAAGGGCAGGATGATTTTGAGAGCTGAGATTATTTTAGTCTTCATGAATGTGATTTAGTTCCGTGAACGGAACTTTTAAAACAATGTTTTATTCCTCTAAAGAATTTGTTTCAGAATTAGGGAAAATTAAGGTTGGCTTAAACTCTTTAGCCTCTGACACACTCATCTGTGCATAAGCTATAACGATAACTGTATCACCCACAGCTGTTCTTCTTGCTGCCGGACCATTTAAACAAATGGTTCCTGATCCTCTTTCTCCCAATATAATATATGTCTCAATTCGCTCACCGTTATTTAGGTTAACGATTTGAACTCTTTGTCCTTCAACCATAGTTGCTGCATCAACCAAGTCGGCGTCAATTGTAATTGATCCTATGTAATTCAATTCAGCCTGAGTTACTGTTACTCGGTGAATCTTTGAGTGTACTACTTCTATTGTCATTCAATGTTTATTAATGCTCTCTTTAAGAAAGCAGTGCAAAGATAAAGTTTTTGGATTAAAGCATGAAAAATCACTTTTCAACATGACTGCCAAAAAGAGATTCGTGTATTAAATGAGTTGGTTCTCTTTTAAAGTAGAAATGCCAAAATTAGCACCACGAATAGTAAGAAGTTGAGGACATAATTTTTCATACTGTTTCATCTTGTTCAACAGTAGAAACACAAATGATGTGCCAAAGCTAGAATCTAAAAGATTTACAGACTAATTGTTCAAAGCCATTAAATAAGACTTTAAAAACTCGTCAATCTCGCCGTTCATTACACCATCAACATTTGATGTCTCATGTCCAGTTCTTACATCTTTCACCAATTTATAAGGCTGCATAACGTAATTTCTTATTTGAGATCCCCATTCAATTTTCATTTTGCCTGCTTCAATAGCATTTTGTTTAGCCATTCTTTCTCTCATCTCCAATTCATATAACTGAGACTTTAATAATTGCATGGCTTTCTCCTTATTATTAAGCTGAGAACGGGATTCTGAATTTTCAATTATTATTCCTGAAGGAGCATGGCGCAACCGAACAGCAGTCTCTACCTTATTCACATTTTGACCACCAGCACCACCTGATCTGAATGTTTCAAAAGTGATATCGGCTGGGTTGACGTTAATTTCAATTGAATCATCTACCAGTGGATAAACATACACAGAAGCGAATGAAGTATGCCTTTTTGCGTTTGAGTCAAAAGGTGAGATTCGCACCAATCTGTGCACTCCATTTTCTCCTTTTAGATATCCGAATGCAAACTCACCATCTATTTGAAGTGTTACTTGCTTAACTCCGGCAACATCACCAGCATTATAATTCAGTTCTTTGATTTTGTAGCCGTTTTTTTCGCCCCACATGATATACATCCTCATCAGCATTGAAGCCCAATCACAACTCTCTGTTCCGCCTGCACCTGCTGTAATTTGAAGAACGGCATTAAAATTATCTTCTTCTGAAGACAGCATATTCTTAAATTCCAACTCTTCTAAATATTCTAATGATTTAGAAACATGCTCGTCTATCTCCTCTTCAGTTGTCTCTCCCATCTCATGAAATTCTAAAAGCACTTTCAAATCTTCTAAATGAGTTTTAGATTTCTCATAGCTCTCAACCCAGCCTTTTTTGGTTCTGAGTTTTCTCATTACAACTTCAGCCTCTTTCGGATTATCCCAAAAGGTTGGATCTTGAGACCTCAACTCATCTTCTTGTATCTGAATATTTTTTTCTTCAATTTTCAAATAGCCGTGAAGATCGTTCACTCTTCTTTCAAAATCTTTTAGTTGGTCTGAAGTAATCATGATGTAAAAGTCACAATTTTTTATTTATCTGTAATAATTCTTGTCGAATCTTTCTTGAATGATGCATTCAAAAGAATATTATTTTAAATTTGTCCCAAACTGAATAATACTTAAAGAATGAATGTACCTGCAGATTTAAAATACACTAAAGATCACGAATGGATCAAAGTTGAAGGTGATGTTGCAACTATCGGAATCACAGATTTTGCTCAAAGTGAATTAGGAGATATAGTATATGTAGAAATTGAAACTGAGGGAGAAACCTTAGATGCAGAAGAAGTATTTGGATCAATTGAAGCAGTAAAAACAGTTTCTGATTTATTTATGCCGATCGCAGGAGAGGTGACTCAAATCAACGAAGAAATTGAATCAAACCCTGAGGTAATCAACAGTGACGCATACAATGCTGGATGGCTTATTAAGGTGAAAATTTCTGATGCTTCACAAATTGAAGGATTAATGTCAGCAGAGGCATACCAGGAGCTAATTGGCTAAATCAACCATTTATCATATTTTTTGGGTCAGCTGGCTGACCTTAATATTGATCTTGTGTTTTACACCAGGAGATCGACTGCCGTCCATTCAATGGAATCTAATTTCGATTGGAACACTCGCTCATTTTTCATTTTATTTTGGATTGACTTTTCTAATGCTCATGGCATTTTTAGAAAAAAAGCAAACTAAGATTGAAAAAAAATTGAACCTATCTAATTTAAGGTTGTACTTGATAGTGATATTAGCCGGAATTGCAATAGGAATTTTCGTTGAGCTAATACAAGGAAATTACATACCTAAAAGGTATTACGACACTGAAGACATACTTGTAAATAGTATTGGTACAATTTTTGGTGGATTAGGGTATACTTTGATAGGTAGAAAATTAGTTTAAATCAGATCGCCAGATGAATTTATTTTTCGTAAATTAGCGATCACAACAATGTTATTATGGAAGATAAAAAGTCCAAAGAAGCAGACTTAGAACGTTCAAAGTTCGCCTTTTTCTCAATCGGATTGCTGATGATTTCAGCAACTATACTAATGGCTTTCACCTTTAGACAAGCTCAAGTTGCCGAATTTCAGGCTGAAGATGAGGACAATTCAATGCAAGATGAACTTGTATTCGATATTGAGGTGCCAGAAGATGAGCCAGAACCAGAACCAGAGGAAACCCCTCCTCCACCAGTAATTGAAGAGATTGAAATCGTTGAAGATGACGAAGAAATTGAAGAAATTGACTTAGGTATGGATGTTGAAATCGAAGATCCACCTGAAGATGTAGAAGATGTGGTTATTGAAGAAGAGCCAATTGCAGATTTTGCTGAAGTTGAACCTACGTTCCCTGGAGGAGAAGGCGCAATGATGAGCTGGATTCAAGAAAACATTCAATACCCGCAACTTGCAGTTGAAATGGGTGAGCAAGGTATCGTTTACGTACAATTTGTAGTAAACAGAGATGGCTCAATTGAGAAAGTTAAAATCATGAGAGGTGTATCTGACGCACTTGATGCTGAAGCAAAAAGAGTTGTTAGAAAAATGCCAAGATGGACACCAGGTGAACAAGCTGGTAAAAAAGTTAGAGTTCGTTATACTTTACCTATTCACTTTAGATTAGGATAAGTATTAAGATAAATCTTATATTATAACCCTGATTGACATTGATTGATCAGGGTTTTTTTATATCAATGACTAAGGAATTAATTAAAGAATATATCTCCCTAATAGATTTGACTTCATTATCCTCAATAGATAATGAGCAAACTATATTAGATCTAGTAGCAAAAGGAAATAAAGGTTTGGAAGAAATTTCACCTGCAGCTTATTGTGTTTATTCTGACCACATAAAACCCATCCTTGCCAATAAAAAAGAAAGTATTAAGGCGGCGACAGTTGCAGGATACTTCCCAAGCGGACAATCAACTATTGAGCAAAAAATAAAAGAACTTGAATTCTTGAACGATTCATTAGTTGACGAAATTGATATAGTTGTAAACAGAGGTAAAATTTTGATGGATGATTACGAATATCTTTCAAAAGAAATTTCGCTATCAAAGGAAACTATTGGTAAAAAATGCCTCAAAGTAATTCTTGAAACGGGAGAGTTAAATACACAACAGATTAGAAGAAGTTCAGAAGTTGCAATTGCTTCAGGGGCTAATTTCATAAAAACATCCACTGGTAAATCAGCAATTGGAGCAACTCCCGAAGCAGTTAAAATAATGTGTGAATCCATTAAACAATCGGGCTTAAATGTCGGTATTAAAGTTTCTGGCGGAGTGAGAACTTTTGAAGATGCTGAACTTTACCGAAATCTCGTAGAGGGTATTTTAGGAAAAGAATGGATCAACAAAGACAGATTTAGAATCGGCGCAAGCTCCTTATTTGATAATCTTATTATTGATTTTAATAAACTATGATTAAAGAATTTCTTCCCAAAATATTGGATTCTATTTATGAAGCCTCAAAGGCTATCATGAATATATATAAATCTGATTTTGATGTAGAAATTAAAAAAGATGAATCTCCGGTCACTTTGGCTGACAAAACATCAAACAACATTTTATTTAAAGCCTTAAAAGAAACTGGGATTGAAGTCATTTCAGAAGAAGAAGTTATTCCTGATTATGAATTACGAAAACACAAAACCCTATGGCTTTTAGATCCTCTAGATGGAACCAAAGAGTTCATTAACAAATCGGATGAGTTCTGCATTTGTATTGCTTTGATTGAAAATGGTGTTAGCATCTTTGGCATCATAGCTGACCCTGTGAATCAACTAATCATTTTTGGAGGAAGAGATTTTCAAGCCGCCAAAATAAGTTACAATGAAGAAGACATCTTCAATCCATCACACCAACTGCAAACGTTATCAAAAACAGAAATTGAAAATGTCATTTATTCTAGAACTCATCACACACCAAGAATTGATTTTTTCATTAAAAACCAAGAGCAAATCCACGGACCTATAAATCGGATTCGTAAAGGAAGCGCACTAAAGTTTTTTGACCTAGTAGATGAGAATGCTCAGGTCTACATCAGATTATGGCCGACAATGGAATGGGACATTGCCGCAGGCCATGCTATTTACGGTTCAATAGGTGGTGAAGTAATAGAATTGACTAACTTTGAATCTTTGGTTTATAACAAGAAAAACTTGAAGAATCCTCAATTCTTGGCAAAACCAAAAAATTTAAAACTGAAATAAAAATTACTCAATGAGTCAAAAAGTTGCTTTAGTAACAGGCGTTACAGGTCAGGACGGCGCATATTTAGCCGAATTACTCTTAGAGAAAGGATACATTGTACATGGTCTTAAGAGAAGAACATCTCTCTTTAACACTGACAGAATTGACCATCTCTACAAAGATAAACACGAAGACCACGTAAACTTCTTTTTACACTACGGTGACCTCACCGATTCTACTAATCTTATTAGAATAGTTCAAGAAACTAAGCCTGATGAGATTTATAACTTGGCAGCAATGTCACATGTTCAGGTTTCTTTTGATTTACCTGAATACACAGCTAATGCTGACGGAATTGGAACCTTGAGATTATTAGAAGCAATCAGAATTCTTAATCTTGAGAAAAAGGTGAAGTTCTATCAGGCTTCAACCTCTGAATTGTATGGTAAAGTCGTAGAAACTCCTCAATCAGAAACAACACCATTTTACCCAAGAAGCCCATACGCAGTTGCAAAACTGTATGCTTTTTGGATAGTAAAAAACTATAGAGAGGCTTACGGCATATATGCTTGTAACGGTATCCTGTTCAATCATGAAAGCCCTTTGAGAGGTGAAACATTCGTAACTAGAAAAATTACTAGAGCAGCCTCTAAAATCAAGTTAGGTCTTCAGAAAAAACTTTATTTAGGAAATCTTGATGCCAAAAGAGATTGGGGACATGCTCAAGATTACGTATATGGGATGTGGCAAATGTTGCAACAAGACGAGGCAGATGACTTTGTTTTAGCCTCAGGAGAAACTCACCCAGTGAGAGAATTTGTCACCAAATCATTTGAACATGCAGGCATCACACTGAGATGGGAAGGTGAAGGAGTAAACGAAAAAGGAATTGATACTGACACCAATGAAGTTTTGGTAGAAGTAGACGAAAAATATTTCAGACCTACAGAAGTTGACCTTTTACTTGGCGACCCGACAAAAGCTAAAGAGAAATTAGGCTGGACCATTAAACGAGACTTTAACCAATTAGTTAAAGAAATGATGGAAGCTGATATGAAGCTGTTTGAAAAAGACAAATACCTAAAAGAAGGTGGTCACCAAACGTTCGATTATAATGAATAAGGATGCAAAAATCTATGTGGCAGGCCATAACGGAATGGTTGGTTCTGCAATTGTTCGTCTCCTTAAAAAACAGGGCTACGATAATATTATCACAAGAAGATCCAAAGAGGTTGATCTTAGAAATCAATCTGAAGTAAATTCTTTTTTTGAAAGCGAAAAGCCAACGCATGTATTTTTGGCTGCCGCAAAAGTTGGAGGAATATTAGCAAACAATACTTACAGAGCAGAGTTTTTGTATGACAATTTGATGATTGCATCAAATATCATACATGCAGCATATGAGCACAAGGTTACTAAACTACTATTCTTGGGGTCATCATGCATCTACCCAAAATTCGCAGATCAGCCCTTGCAAGAAGCGAGCTTGTTAAGCGGATACTTAGAACCGACAAATGAGCCGTATGCAATTGCCAAAATAGCCGGGATCAAGCTGTGTGAAAGCTATAGAGATCAGTACGGATGTAATTTTATATCGGCAATGCCAACGAATTTATATGGTCCCAACGACAATTATAACCTCAAAACTTCTCATGTTTTACCCGCAATGATCAAGAAATTTCATTTGGCTAAAGAAAAGAATCTTCCGACTGTTGAAATTTGGGGAACCGGTTCTCCTTTGAGAGAGTTTTTATACGTGGATGACTTAGCCGAAGCTTGCCTTCACCTCATGCTTAACTATGATGAGAAGCAGTTTGTGAATGTAGGTTCTGGAACTGATATTTCAATCAAAGACTTGGCCTTAACGGTTAAAGAAGTAGTTGGTTTTGAAGGAGACCTAACCTTTGACAGCACTAAGCCAGATGGAACACCTAGAAAACTAATGGATGTATCACATTTGAAAAAAGCAGGATGGTCATACAAGATTAAATTGAAAGAAGGCATCAAAATGGCTTTTGAAGATGCTCTCGAAAAAGGACTACTTTCAGAAGACTAAACTTCTCTAAATCCTATATTTTATAACCTTTTAGTGAATTTTACCGTTTAATAACACGCATGCGCGTGAGAATTCTCATACTTCTAATTATTGGCCTTAGCTCTCAGATAGTTAAAGGACAACTCTATTTACCTAATCAACGCTATTACAACAATTCAGCTGAGAGACTATTTAGTAAACATGACTCTTTGAGAAATTTTCATAACTCACATCAGAGCATGAAACCCTTGAGAGATTCTAGAACAAATAGTGACTCCATCTATCATAAAGGTGGCAAGCACTACTATTGGATTACCCAAAAATTATTCAAAGAGAACTTCATCATCTTTAAGGGTGAAGACTTTTGGTGCTCAGTTGACCCATTACTTGATTTAGAAGGCGGAACAGACACTCACTCTGACAGCTTGGACTTTCTGTACTGGAATACGAGAGGCCTAAGAGTGCAAGCTAAATTCTTTGATAAAATCGCATTCACTACCTCTTTTTACGAAAATCAAGCCCTGGTCCCAACTTATGTCAGTGATTTTGTCAACCAATTTGGAGAATTGAGGCCAACCTCACTGGGATACAAGCAAGAACACGCAGTTATTCCTGGATACGCTAGAACTAAGCCATTTAAAGTAGACGGCTATGATTTTGCCTTTGCCGAAGGTCAATTTTCTTATGTCCCCAACAAATACGTGAACTTTCAATTCGGAAACGGAAATCACTTTATCGGAAATGGATATAGGTCTCTTTTACTTTCAGACTTCACCAACAACTATCCGTTCGCTAAAATTGAAACCAATCTTTGGCAAGATAGAATTCAATACACGGCGATATATGCCGTACAACAAAATCTTTACAGATTGAGTGCTTTCGAATCAGTAGAAGCAAGCTTTGAAAGAAAATTGGGAACCTATCATTATTTAGATTTTGCAATCAATGAAAATATAACTATTGGATTGTTTGAAGGAGCTCAATGGAGACGAACTGATTCTACCGGATCTCATAATCCCAATTGGTTATTCGCGAACCCAGTTCCATTCGTTAACGGCGTAATCATGAACAATACAACTGAAGGTTACAATCACATATTCGGATTAAACTTTGGATGGGCATTTCTTAAAAACCAACTCTATTCTCAATTGGTCTTAGACAATAAAAAACTTGGAGCAATTCAATTAGGGATTAAGTCATACGGTCAATTCATAAAAGGACTGGACATCCAATTAGAATATAACTATGCGGCCAACAACACTTATATTGCTAATCAAAAAAGATACAACTATAGCCATAACAACCTACCCTTGGCGCATCCTCTTGCATCAGGCTTCAATGAGGGAATCATTTTCTTAAACTATGAAAAGAATGAGTTCTTTGTTTCAAACAAGACTATTTATTACAATCAAATTTTTAACGAGACTGAAGCTGACGGAACAGATATATTAAATGATGAAATTGGACTTCTAACGGTATTAAATGAACAAAGAAATACGATCATCAACAACTTAGAGTTTGGATACCGATTTAATAGAACAAATAATTTACAAATTGCTATTGGCTGGATGTTCAGAGAAGAATACCTGAAGGAATTCAACAACACGACTTCGTACATATATGGTGCTATTAGAACGCCATTGAGAAATAAAACATTAGACTTTTAAAAAATGAAAGATTATCATTTAGTACTGGTATTTATTACTGCCTTTAGTGTAGTCTTGCTAGCAATGCCTGCCCTTATTAAGGTGGCTAAACTGAAGCATTTGGTTGATGAACCTTCTGAAGACAGAAAGGTACACACGCGCTCGGTCCCAACTATTGGTGGCATAATGATTTTCTCGGCCTTCATGTTTTCGTGCTTACTCTGGTTTCCTGATCATGACGAAAATGCCTTGTTTGAGATTGAGCAATTTAACTACCTAATGGCGAGCCTGATTCTATTGTTCTTTGTCGGGGTTAAAGATGATATTATTGGGATGTCTCCCACTAAAAAACTGATGGCACACCTAATGGTTGGATTCATTTTGGTAGTCATGGGTGACATCAGAATTACATCTTTTCATGGAATTTTAGGCATGGACATTGAATTCCCTGAATACGCAAGTTACCTCATTTCAATTTTCGTTTATATTGTAATTGTTAATGCTATTAACCTTATTGATGGTGTTGATGGATTGGCTTCAGGAGTAGGGATAATCGCTTCAATAGCATTCGGATTGTGGTTTGCAACTGCCGGAGACAAACATTGGGCTTTAGTCGCCTTTTCCATGTCTGGTGCATTACTTGGTTTTCTTGTTTTCAATTTTAATCCTGCCAGAATTTTCATGGGAGATTCTGGCTCTCTTATTGTTGGAGCAGTAATTAGTGTATTAGCGATAAAACTCATTGAGTCAGACACTGCTTTTCTGGCACAGAAATTTGACGGCATGTTTCAAAACATATCAACCCCTGTGCTGGCAATGACTGCTCTCGCCTATCCTCTGCTTGATACACTACGAGTTTTTACCATTAGAGCAGCAAAAGGAAAATCACCTTTAAGTGCAGATAGAAACCACCTGCATCATAACATGCTTGATAGAAACCCTCGACACAAAGTAACAGTGATAGTCATCTACCTTTTCACACTAATCATGATCAGCCAGGCTTTATTTATACAATTTGAAAATCCAAATATTAGCTTTTTTATAAGCGTAGGTTTCGCAATGTTATTTGTTTTTTATGTCTTCTTTATCCACCCTAAAAAGGAAAAGAAAAGTGCGTAACATTCTTATTCTCATATCATTTATTAGTGCTACAGCATTTGGTCAAATAAAAAATGGCGTCAAAGACCAATTGCTATTGGAGCTAACTCCAGTTTCTAAAAAATTCTTGAACCTAAACTATCGCTCTCAAATTGATCAAGCTGGACTTTATTTTATTGACCATAAACAAAATCACTCCTCTGTTAAGCCATTAATGCGCTTTACTAAAGATCACAATAACGGGATGTTTTTAAAGCTTCGCAAAAAGACCGACAATTTGAAAGTTAACAGAACAAGGCTTTACCCCTTAAGTGATTTGACAGGTGGCGTTCAATTATCAAACTCTTCGAATGCAGTTTTAAATGCGGGTCTTGGTGTTGGATTTGATCATTCATCCACAAAATTTTTATTTACTGCAAAGTTTCTGCCATACTATGCACAAGGAGGAGCTTTGGCAGATTCGAGCAGAACACTCCACAATCAAGATTTTGGGTCTTCAAGAAGCATGACGAATAATATGTTTTACAGAGCTGAAGTGGTTGCGGCATATCAAGCCAACAAGTTCTTTACCTTCTCAGGAGGGTACGGAAAAAATTGGTTTGGTGAAGGTTATAGATCTCTTTTACTTTCAGACAATGCGGCAGCTCATCCATTTGCAAAAATTGAAACCTCTTTTGCAGGGATAAAATATGTCAACTTATATAATGCTTGGAAAGACAATGCAAACAATCCCTATGACAGATCTCAAGACATTAATAAATTCTCGAGTATCCATTATTTGTCATGGAATATTACTCGTGAACTTAACCTATCAATATTTGAGACGGTTGTTTGGCAAGGAAAAGACACTTTAACGAATAGAGGATTTGACGTCAACTACTTGAACCCAATTGTTTTTTACCGCCCCGTTGAATATGGTCTTGGGTCGTCTGACAATGTATTACTTGGAGCAAACCTCTCTTATAAATTTGACATAAAACACAATGTTTACGCTCAATTTGTCTTAGATGAATTCTTATTATCTGAACTTCAAGCAAAATCAAAATGGTGGGCGAACAAGTACGGATATCAATTGGGATACAAAACAGCTAATCTCTTGGTTGACAACCTATATTTCCAGATAGAATTTAACGGAGTAAGACCATTCACCTATTCGCACAAATCTTCTCAACACGCCTATGGGCACTTAAACAGTTCAGTTACTCACCCAGTGGGAGCTAATTTCTATGAACTTTTAAATGTAGTATCCTATAAAAAAGACAAACATAGGTTTACGAACAAAATGAATTTCATCTCTTACGGGGTTGATAGTTCTGCTACAACAAGTGTTGGTCAAGACATATTCAAATCATATACATTAAGAGACGGGAACTACGACCATTTAATAATGCAAGGCCAACGTCTTCAAGTATTCAATGAATCTTTTGTGTATGAATATGCTCTTTGGCCAGAAATTGAAATGTATCTTTTAGCCAAGTATGACTGGCGTGCCGTGAACACGTCTCAAGGGCTGAATCACTTTCATACTTTTAGTGTCGGAATTAAGTCAAGAATTTGGAATAGTTATAACGACTTCTAAATCAAAGCTTTTAAAAGCTTTGGTAATCTAGAATCATTCTATTTCCCAAGCACATCTCATTCATGGGATTTTTATTAACTTTGTGCCGATTTTGAGCGCATTAAGTTCGTTCCTTTATCCTTCAGAATAATTGATGTTGGCAGAAGAAAAGACCATAGAGAAAGAAGTAAGCGTGAGCATTATGAAAGATATTGCCACCTTAATGAAATTAAGACTTTCGTTTTTAGTTGTCATTTCTGCGGTTGCCTGTTTCTTTTTTATGGGAGGAGGATTAGACATTCGCCTATTTTATCTCATAGCCGGTGGTTTCCTTATCACAGGAGCATCTAACGGTTTTAATCAAATCATTGAAAAAGACTTAGACAAATTGATGCCAAGAACAATGAATCGTCCTTTGGCTCAAGGCAGAATGTCAGTTTTTGTTGCACTAATCATTTCAATAACCTCAGGAATCGCAGGAGCGGTTCTTCTATTTCAACTTAACTTTTTCTCAGGAATTCTTGGGATTCTCGCAATGGTACTTTATGCTGCCATATACACACCCATGAAGAAAATTTCTCCTTGGGCAGTATTTGTAGGAGCATTTCCAGGCGCGATTCCACCAATGATAGGAGTTGTTGCACATACTGGAACCTTTGAATTAATTGCGGGTACAATGTTTTTAGTTCAATTTTTCTGGCAATTCCCTCATTTTTGGGCAATCGCCTGGGTAATGGATGATGACTATGCAAAAGCGGGATTCTCTCTACTTCCTATGAAGAGCAGAAAGAGTAAACAATCTGCATTCTTAATTGTATTGTACACAGCCTTTATGGTTCCGGTTGGTGTTTTACCATGGGCATGGGGCTGGACGAATGATTGGTCATTGTATATAGGAACTATTGCAGGACTATGGTTCTTTGCAGTTGCTTATCGTTTTTACTTATCATTGGATGATAAACACGCAAGAAACTTGATGTTCGCTTCGTTTTTATACCTCCCTCTCATTCAATTTTTATACGTCTTCACTAAAATTTAGCTTTGGCACAACACGAACTATCTCCCGAAATCAATGAAAAGGTTAAAAAGAACCTTTTAAAGATTTTCATTTTTACAGTGATCATGATGTTTGCTGGACTTACAAGTGCTTATTTGGTGATGCAAGGTGATAGATTTTGGGTAAATGTTGAAATGCCTGACGGCTTTAAATTGGGTACCATTTCAATATTTGTAAGTAGCGGATTCTTATTACTAGCGCGATATTTTGTAAGAAAAGGAGCCTTAAGAAATGTGAAAATGGTTCTGTTGGGTGCACTAATATCAGGTTCACTATTTGGAGTGTTTCAAATGCAAGGATTCTTTGATTTGTTTGCGAGCGGAAATGCTGTAACTGGTCCAATCATGACTGCAGAAGGGGCTTACGGTCAGTACTTCTCACTTACTTACGAAGGCAAAAATATTACCTACGATAACGATCAGTTTTATCTCAAGGGTGAGCCAATTAGTAAAGAAGTTCATAATGAAATTAAGAAACTTGGTGGCGAATTAATGGATGGAGCCCAGAGTAAGACCAAAGATTTTGACCTTACTAATTATGGTGCAACATTGATGTTATATCACGAAGGAACTCCTGTTACATATTCAAACAACAAGTTAATGATGGATGGGAATGCTTTTCCTGACATCAAGATGATTAGCTTAGCTCGTTTTGGAGAGAACATGAAAAATGATAGAGGTGATTTTATCATGCAAGGAAAGTATGGCGTAGACTTTTGGATTTATCATAATGGAAAGAAATTGGATTATGAAAATCGTCAATTCTATATTGATGGAAAACCTCTTTCTCCAAAATTAAGAGCAGATTTATACTCCCAACAGAATTCGGCGAGCTCATTTATTTATGCTTTCACTGCAGTTCATTTAGTACACTGGATAGGTGGAATCATTGCTCTTTTAGTAGTGTTTATCAGGGGGTTAAAAGAAAAGTATACTCAATCGAATTATTTGGGCATTTCATTAGGTTCAATCTATTGGCATTTTTTGGGTATTTTATGGCTTTATTTATACCTATTTTTAATTTATATTCATTAAACTTGCAACAAAGAAATTTGAATTATGGCAGGAGCAGCTTCTAAAGAAATCGATTCGGCTACACTTTGGGGTGGAGGATACACTTCACCATTCTCAGTAAGCTACGGAAAACTGATGATGTGGTTTTTCTTAGTGTCAGATGGTTTAACTTTTGGTGGATTATTATCCGCTTTAGGATTCGCAAAATTCGCGAACGTCAATGACGCAACATCTCACTGGCCTACGGGTGAAGAGGTATTTACTCACCTTCCGGGAACTCACGCACATGCACCATTGATCTATGTTGCATTAATGACATTTATCCTTATTATATCTTCGGTAACAATGGTATTAGCCGTTGAAGCTGGACATAGAATGGACAAGAAAGCTGTTATCAAATGGATGGCTTGGACTGTTGTTGGTGGTTTAATTTTCTTAGGATCTCAGGTTTGGGAGTGGTCAACTTTCATTGCAGGATATGACGGAGACATTTCAACTTGGGCCGATAACGGCACGCTCTCCCACTCCCCTTATGGTGGTCAGTGGGTCATGGGAGTTGATGCTCACGGACACGAAGTAAAACAAATGGTCACTTACGGGCCAACATTATATGCTAACTTCTTCTTCTTTATTACTGGTTTCCACGGATTCCACGTATTCACAGGAGTACTATTCAATTTCTTGGTATTAAGAAATGTAATAAGAGGAGTTTATCACAAAAGAGGACATTACGAAATGGTTGAGAAAGTTGGTCTTTACTGGCACTTTGTCGATTTAGTTTGGGTATTTGTATTTACCTTCTTCTATTTGGTATAATTATAAAAGACTTTAAAAAACACTATCATGGTTAGAGACGATATTGTAGAATATTCATTAGACGGTCACCACTCAGAAGAAGCTGGTAAAAAGATCAGATCTAAAATCTTTAAAGTAACTGCACTTCTTTCAGTTGTAACGATTGTTGAGGTTGCTATTGGTTGGTTTTTACCAAGAGCAGAAGTTGGTGGACTAGGATCTTGGGGTTGGTTCGGTATCGAGACTACCTACATGATTTTAACTGTTCTTAAAGCAGCTTACATTATCTTAGTTTTCATGCACCTTGGTGATGAAAGAAAAGCATTAAGAAGAATGATTTTATGGCCTTACATAATCTTCATCTTATATTTGGTTTTCATTCTAGTTACTGAAGCATATGCAGTTAATGCTGCTTGGTTAAGCTAATCAGACTAAAATAAATCTTATCACATGCCGGGTTGGAAAAGAGTAGCCACGATATTACTTATCGTACTTGGGCCTGGATCTATCATCTATTTCTTAGCAAAGGGATTAAAGAATAAGTTTGTAGAGTTACCTCATTTGGGGGAATACGACTATTCTTATGATGCCGATAGCAATATTGTAGATTCTTCTGTATTCATTTTACCAGAGTTTGAACTGACCAAGTTTGATGGCTCTGTGATAAACAGAGATTCAATAAAAGGGAAATTCATTGTATTAAGTACAGTTCAGCAAACTTGCCCGAAGATGGAAGAATGCGGAATGTCTTTCTATCATTTCAATGAGCTGTTTTTTAGCAAAATGGTTAAAAACCAAGGTAATTACGGGAATGTAAAAGTGCTATCCATCCTTACTGACGAAAACGGATTACCTATCAATGAAGGTCCATCTGAACTTTTACTAGAAGAGATGGAGGAATATGATTCTGACATTTGGTGGATGTGTTATGGTGATCCGACACCTTTGTTCTCATGGGATTATTATGGTAAAAATTTCATGAAGCACGAAGCAACTCAGCGGGATGGGGAAATTGGAGACTGGGCCTTTGTCAGCAGTTTGGTTCTGATTGATTCAGAAGGAAGTGTAAGAGGCGTTTCAGGAGCAAAAAAAGATTCTGATATTCGTAATTTCTTTGATATGCTTAAACTCTTAAAGAAAGAGGATTTTGACAAGCAGTGGGAAGAAAAGAAGAAGAATAACTAGAAAAAAAGCTGCTCTAGTAAACCCAATGTTTACTTAGCTTATCTAAATCTGAATTAGCACTGTACCCTAAACTCATCTGCAAAGCCGACAAGCAGACATCCTCATATTTACTTCCGGGCCAAACACTTATAGGTACCAGCTTAATCACATCATTTTTGTAAAAAGTAAAGTTTCCCTTTATGATTTGAATTTTTGGAGTATCAAGAAGAGAACAATTGCACATATGCTCGCCGTTCTTCCATATCTCAATCTCCTTTATCCTTGAATTTTCATCAAAGGTTTTTTGACTCTTCGCATATCCATTCACTAAACTCAATTCAAATGATTCCTGAATTGGCAAGCTGTCTGAAATAACTTCGCAAGCTTTCTTCTTTCCTAAACGACCATACATAATAGTATTACAATCAAATTCTAATGTAATAGCGTTTTTGCCTAAATCATTCACTAGAAATGCCGTTGAGAATAATGGATCCTTTGCGTTTGAAAAGGGATAGCTGTCATTATCGATATCCACTTTATAAGTATAACCCAAAAACTCGGTAAATCTCATATCAGCCTCTGTACAACACCTCCCCCACATTTTATCGGTCCAGGCTTCAACTTCATCTACTGATTGATCGTACAATTCAAACAAACTTTGATTTTCGCTTTGAAATTCTCCTACTTGTTGCAAGGCCTCTTGATCTATTACAGCTCTTAATTTAGGCAATTGTGCTTTTTCTTTGTCAGATTCAAAAATTACTGCGCTCCTATCCGCAGTATCAAAATGACCTTCATTAACATCATCCTTCAAAGGTTCATTACATGAACAAATCACTAGTGTTGATAGAAGAATAAACTGACTTAGTTGAAATGGCATAGAAATAGAACTATTATGTACAAAAAAAAGTATTTTTGCAACCTAATCCAACAATTGAATTTAATAATTATGAAGCACTTATTTTTCGCATCTGTATTGCTAATTTTTGGCTCGTGTGGTGAAACGAACACAAACACAACAGAAGAAATAACTGAAGATTCATATACACCATTTCCATACTTAGGTCAACACGAAGTTGATTTTGGAAGTGATGACACCATCTATCACACTGTGCCTTCATTCGTCTTTACAAATCAGGATAGTGTAATCATAACCAATGATGATGTGAAAGGCAAAGTTCACCTGGCTCATTTTTTCTTCACTTCATGTCCTGCAATATGTCCTGCTACAGTAGCACAAATGCAAAGACTACAGGAAATGACTTCAGATGTAGAAGAACTGGTAATCCTTACTCACACAATTGACCCAGCAAGAGATACCATTCTAAAAATTAGAGACTACATAGAAGAACGTGAAATAAATACTCATAATTGGCACTTTTTACGCGCAGAACGCGAATACACACATACTTTAGCAAAAGAAGGGTACATGATTAATGCAATGGAGGACGAGGAAGCAGACGGAGGATTTTTACATTCAGAACACTTCGTACTCATTGATAGAGAAGGACATGTGAGAGGGCTTTATAAAGGAACAGATACCGAAGAAGTAGACCAATTAGCAAAAGACATTAAAATCCTTATTGAAAATGAGTACTAAAATAGATATTGAAAAGAAATACAAGCCTTACGTAATCATCCTGTCAATCGCAGTTCCGACAGTCGTTGCTGTACTATTTGGGGTAAAAATTGAAGGCGTAGATTTATCTTTTTTACCCCCGATTTATGCGGGCATTAATGGTTTAACGGCCATCTTGTTAATTGCAGCTGTATTAATGATTAAAAAAGGTAAAAAAGAAATACACCAAAAATTAATGACGACGGCTGTTGTTTGTTCTTTATTGTTTTTGGCTATGTATGTTGCTTATCACATGACTTCAGATAGTACAATCTATGGAGATTCTAATCATGATGGGGAACGAAGCATTGAAGAGACTGCAGTTGTAGGAAAGTCTCTGTTGGTTTACACCTTCATTCTAATTAGTCACATCATCTTAAGTTTAATAGTAATGCCATTAGTGATGATGACTTATTTAAAAGGATGGGCAAGCAAAGTTGAGGCTCACAAAAAATGGGCTAAGAAGACTTTTCCTATTTGGCTTTATGTAGCCGTTTCAGGAGTGGTGGTTTATTTTATGATTAGCCCTTATTACTAGAAACCTCTTTGGCCTGAACAAGGATTATACTTGAAAGGCTTAAAGGTCAACATTGCACCATAAAAAATATACCAATCTTTAGTAGAATCATTTCCTCTATTAAAGCCTGATCTGCTGACACCATCTAAACTAGGATTTGATAACTGACCTGCTATTGGACCGTTCTCTGCTGTTAACAAATCACCATCTACGTAGTTCCCTGATACATCATCCAAATAATCTGTGAAGGTCTTTCTAATTCCATACTCGATTGACATGGCGAGCCTCTTTGCAATATTGAATTTTAAACCAATTCCTAAAGGCATAGAAATTTGATTCAGGCTATACGGATTTTTATCAGACAAAGAGGAACCTTGACCTTCAGTACCTATGGTTTGAAGATCAATTGTACTACCATTATGATCAGTTTGTGGGTTCATTCTAAAATAAGCCAACTCATAAAAGAAGTAGGGAGTTATAGGATTTCGCATGCTTGCAATACTGTACTTGAACATATTCACTTCTATCCCTATTGCAAATTCGTAAATCTTTGATTTGAAATTTAAATTTCTGTTTACTTGAAAAGGATCTGATGCTTCACTATCAGCTCCCCACACTTGACCATAAGTACCAGTGAATCTCATAGCAGCTCGATAACCTAAATTATATCTATAAATAAGGCCTAATGCCGGTTTTGAATAAGTAAAATGTTTTCCTGAATTTAAGTCACCAATGTAGTAAGCCCCACCTCCAAAAACCCCTATTTCAGAACGTGCTCTCACCATTTCAGATTGGCCAAAAACCAATGAATTAATCATGAATAAAGAAAGTAACACCAAAAAGCGCATACCGTTTTAGAATTTAGGAATATAAGTTGCTCCTTTTGTAAAACGGTAATTAACAGAAAATATTGCGAACATATAAGCATCCTTATCATTAGGATTTCCTCTTTGCTTATACTCAGTTAACCCATTAGGATAAGTAATCACACCAACGTTCCCATCTTGAACGATAGCTCTATTAGACAAGTCGGCTGCATCTGTGCCGTAGGCAGCTTCAATCAAATCTGGATGATAATAAGAACCAGAAACATCATCAATATAATCTGATAAAGTATATCTAAATGATAGGTCAAAGCTCAAACTCCATTTCTTATCAATCATATACTTCCCTCCTATTCCGGCTGGAAACACCATAGTATATCTTTTATAAGGATCAGGATTATACCCAATACCTTGCCCTTCTGTCCCTAATGGCTGTAAAGCCACCCAATTACCGTTAATACTAGCTTTTGGATTAAATAAAGATAATCCCACGCCCAAATACATGTAAGGCATAACAGTGAAGGTAGCGTTACCGTAGATTCCGCCAACTTTGTAACGCGGAGATACTCGCTCTCCCCAAGGGTAAAATTCGCAAATTGCACTAAATTCTCCTAACATTGACCTAAAGCTTAGGTTTCTATTGTTACGAATTACGTTTTTAGTGATTGCGTCATCTCCATGCAGATAACCCCAAATTACGGAGGCTTTAACTGAAAATGCTGGAGAAAGCATGAACTTATAACTCCCCATCAAAGATGGTCGTGTTGATCTTGCTTTTAAATCTTTGAAATAATGAGTTCCGATACCTCTTGCACCACCCAAGTCTCCTAAAAAGTTGGATACACCCACGCCCAAACTCACCTCATGTCGAACATAACGCCAAGTTTGTGCTTCCCCAAAAAAGGGAAGTAAGGTCAAGATTGTAACAAGCAGTAGCTTTCTCATCTATTATCAATACGGCATTCGTATAGAAAAGGTTAGTACCAAAAGTAAATGAAATAGTGTGAATAATCAAACGTTTTAAATAAGAGTTTTAAACGCTTAACTGTTGGGTGAGCCAAATGAACTCTTGAACTGACAGCCTTTCTGGTCTGTTATTAAAGATTTCAGCAGTGGTATCAATATCATTTTCACATTCATTAACCATTGATTTCAAGCTGTTTCTGAGTGTTTTCCTCCTTTGGTTAAAGGCTGTTTTAACGACTCTTTTGAATAATTTCTCATCACAATCCAAGCTTTTCACATTATTCCTTACCAACCTAATAACTCCTGATTGAACTTTTGGCGGCGGAATAAAAACTTCTTTTTCAACGGTAAATAGGTAATCAATGTCGTAAAACGCCTGTAACAAAACGCTTATAACTCCATACTTTTTAGTTCCAGGCCCTTCTGAAATTCTTTCTGCCACTTCTTTTTGGAACATTCCTACTACGACCGGAATCTGATCTTTATAATCTAAAACTTTGAATAAAATTTGAGACGAAATATTGTAAGGGAAATTTCCAAAAACGGCGAATGGTTCAGCTCCCATCAATTGAGGTAAGTCTTCTCTTAAAAAGTCAGTGCTATAAATTTTACCATGAAGCTGAGGATAATTTTCATGCAAGTAATCAACTGATTCACTATCAACCTCAACAACATGCGTTTCAAACTTGTCTTTAGCCAATAAAAACTTCGTGAGCGCCCCCATTCCTGGACCCACTTCTAGCACTTTTTTAAAGTTATCAAAAGAATCAAGCTGAGCTGCAATTCTTTGCGACACGCTTTCATCCTTTAGAAAGTGTTGTCCGAGATGTTTCTTAGGTTTTACTGACACTTAGAAAGATTTTTCGACCCTTAAAAGGGTTCTGAATGCAACAAACCTGCCTCTAAACTTCGCCGTATGCTCTTCTTGTAGTTTTGGCGAATGATTGGTTTGATAGTCGTCCAACTTTTCTTGGCTTTCACAGAGGTATTGAATAGAGTATGACTTTCCCCCTTCTTCTTCAGCCAAAATTTTTGAAAAACGTGCGTCTAGAAACAAACCTGTATTCATTACGTCAGGAATATGAACTTCTTTCATCCAATCAAACCATTCATCATGAACTTCTAAATCAATGTTGATGGTCACATTATAAATTACTCTCATCTAATTATATTCGGCTTTAATTCCTCTAAATTTCTTTCTTGCCTCAGCATCATATAAGCTTCCTTTGAAGTCGAACAAAATCATCTTATAGTACTCGGCTGCCTTCTCTTTGTTAGAAAGCTTTTCTTCGTAAATTTTAGCAATATTATAAGCGGCGTCATCAGCTAGGATATCATGGGCATAAGAGAGGACAACAACATCATACAATTCAATTGCCTTTTCCCAATTTTGTTGCTCTTGATAGATTTCTGCCTTCTTAAACAGCACCTCATCTGCTATACTATGAAAAGGAAACTCATTTTCTAAACTGTCTAACATAGACAGTGCTCCTGAAAAATTATTTTGTTGCAATAACAAATCTGCGTTGGCATACATTTGAACTGGTGCTAGAACAGTATCAATCACTAAGTTATCTTGAAGCAAAAGAGATAATTGCATAGCGTCATTTGCTATCAATTTTGAAGTAGAAGCTTTCAATACATCTAACTGTGCTTTGGCGTAATCAAACTCGCCATCATAGTAAAAGACCTTGGCGTTTTTAAATTTCGCCTCATGACCAATGACATCTTCAGTAAACTGCTTCTCAACTTGCATGTAAAGTAAACTCGCCTCCCAAATTTGATCTGAAACTATATAAACATCACCCAGTAGAATTTTTAATCTAGCTTTTTGGTTGGCGTTTACCGGTAACTCTAACGACTCTTTAATAAGTGATTCAGCTTTAGCTGGTTCATTCAAATAAAATGCATAAATCTCGGCCAGTTGCATTTGCATTCCCATTGTTTTTGGTGTCTTACCTAAAGAAGTTAAAGCATCTTCAAAGCTTTTTGCCACTGCCTGAAGATCTGCATTGGTGTAGGACTTCTTGTTTGTTATTTGATTGAAGCCAAGTTTTAAATTACGCTCTAAAGATCTTGTATAGTATGGCGAAGATTTACCTAAATCAATTACATAGTTATATGCTTTTGATGCTGCAGTGAACGACTCATTCGTTTCACAAACTTGTCCAATTTCGTAGAGTCTTTTTCCTTTTAAATTATTTCGTTTATCAAGAGCCTTAGCTTGAATAACGGCTCCAGTAAACTCCTTTTTATGTAGATAATACCAAATCAACATTTCAGAATAGTAGTCTTTGTCTGGGTTTTTCTGAATCCTCTCAAGAAGTGAATTCTTAAGCATTTCAACCAAGGCATCATCTTCTTCAAAATCAATTACTCTTGACAAATAAGTTTGAACTGTTTTCACATATACTTGACTATAATCAAGGAGATTCAAATACTCATTAATCATCTGGTCTGGTTGATCAAGCGAAGAATATGTCTCAGCTAATTCAAGTTGAAATTGGTATCCTTTTTTAATCAGCTTTCTTCCTTTTAAATAAGTTTGAAGAGCATAGTCATACTTGCCTCTAATTTTAAATTCCTTTCCTAATGCAGTAATTCGGCTTTGAACTGGAACCATATCTTCAATCAAATCAAGATAAACTTGATCTGCTTCGGTCTGTCTATCAGTTTCCTCATATACTTGAGTTAGCATGAATGCTACATTTGTGTTTAATGGATCTTGTTTTAATCTTTTGGATGTCAGTTTTTCGGCATCCTCAAATTTTTCTTGATAGAATAGACAAAGGAAGTACTTTTCAAAATGAACAGATGATTTGTATTTTTTGTAGACTTTTTTGTAATACCCCTCAGCTTTGAAGAACTCTCCCTTTGAGAAATAGTGATCAGCCAATTTGGTATCATCATCCTTAGGTTGGGCCAACACAGTGTTGCCTGCTCCTAAAAACAGAAATAAGAATATTAGTAATATGTTACTCTTCTTGAATTTCATTTTTAATTTCTACAATCAGCTCATCTATATAAGGAACCGACTCATAATAGTATCGTTTCTGAACCAACTGGTTTTCATAGAAATCGCTAAAAGACACTTCTAAAATGTTTAAATCAAATAGCTCACGAGCTAAATAATCATGTACCTGTTCTTCAGTAAGCACTCCTTCAGAGATATCCTTCTTCAAGTTCTCGAATTGAACCGTTAGTTCTTCAATTTCAATTCTGAAATCGGTTTCTTTTGTTCTAACCCCTTTCAAAGTTTTTCTAATCCCTTTGCAGTCGTTCATCCTAACTCCAATATCCATTGATAAGGTATCAGGGTTATAGTACTTTTTAAGTGTGTCTTCGTTTCTTAAAACGTGGTCCACCATTAAAGCTAAACTATCAAATTCTATTCCGTTATACTTTTCATTAATATCATCAATAACGGTTAAGCAAGAATCAATCTTTGAAATTTCCTTCGAATACTGATCAGATGGATCACAAGATATAAGACTAAAACATCCGCCCAGAAATATAAAAAAGAACATTTTTTTCATCAATGAAATTATTTTGTGATCATATTAAATCCTGTATAAGGTACTAAGACTTCTGGAATTTTTATACCATTCTCAGTTTGATTGTTCTCTAATAGTGCGGCCATTATTCTCGGCAAGGCCAAGGCCGAACCATTAAGAGTATGCACTAATTGGCTCTTTTTATTCTCATCTTTAAACCTCAACTTCAATCTATTTGATTGAAATGTCTCAAAATTTGAAACTGAGCTCACTTCTAACCATTTGTCTTGAGCAGCTGAGTAAACTTCAAAGTCATAAGTCATAGCAGCAGTAAACCCTAAATCTCCTCCGCAGAGTCTCAACGTTCTGAAAGGTAATCCGATTTTTTCAATTATTCCTTGAACGTAAGAAACCATTTCGTCAAGAGCTTGAGCTGATTTTGAAGGATGTTCTAATCTCACAATTTCAACTTTATCAAATTGATGTAATCTATTCAAACCTCTAACATCTTTACCGTAAGAGCCTGCTTCTCTTCGAAAGCATGGTGTATAACCAGTAACTTGAATAGGGAAATCGTCTTCTTTTACGATTACATCTCTGAACATGTTAGTTAGTGGAACTTCAGCTGTTGGAATGAGGTAAAAATCATCTTCTTGAGCATGGTACATTTGCCCTTCTTTATCTGGTAACTGACCTGTGCCATAACCAGAAGCTTCATTCACTACAAATGGCGGAATAACTTCTTTGTAACCAGCATCTCTTGCCTCGTCTAAGAAAAAATTAATGAGTGCTCTCTGCAGTCTTGCTCCTTGACCTAGGTAAAATGGAAAACCAGCTCCGGTAACTTTCACTCCTAATTCAAAGTCTATCAAACCATAATCGTTCGCTAACTCCCAGTGTGGTTTTGCACCATCACCTAATTCTGGAATCGTTCCTCCTTTATCAATCTCTTGATTGTCCTCATCAGTGTTTCCAGATGGCACCAACTTATTCGGAACATTAGGTATTTCGTATAAAGCAGTTTGTAATTCAGAAGCTAGAGTTGAAACACTTTCTTTTAAGGATTTCTCACTCTCTTTTAACTCTTGAGTCTTTGCCTTAGCAGCATTGGCCTCTTCTTGTTTTCCTTGTGCGAATAATTGCCCAATTTCTTTTGCAATCTTGTTTGATTCTTGAGCAACTGCGTCTAGCTCACTTTTTGCCTGACGCCACTTCTCATCAATTGCCAAGATACTGCTCAATTGATCTTCAACATTTAAATTCCTTGTCTTTAAGGCTTCAGTAATTTCTGCCTTATGTTCTCTTATTCTAGATATCTCTAACATCTGGTATTCTTTGTGCTATAAAATTAAAAAACCCTGACGAAGAATGCTCTTGTCAGGGTTTAAAAAATGTATAAATTTTTATCCTAGCTTAAAGCCGCGATTAAATCTGCTTTTTTCATTGAAGAGATTCCAGAGATACCTTTAGCTTTCGCCATCTCTTTTAACTCAGCAACAGTTTTAGAAGATAAATCTCCTGCAGCTTCTGCTTTAGGTGCTTCTTTTTTAGGAGCTTCCTTTTTCGCTTCAGCTTTTGGCTCTGCCTTAGCAGCAGGTGCTTCAACTTTAGCTTCTGCCTTAGGTGCAGCTTTCGCAGCAGCCTTTTTAGGAGTAGCTTTCGCTTTCTTAATAACTTCTGTTTCAAATGGAACTACAGATACAAAAGAACGATTGTTTCTTTTCTTTCTGAATTCAACAACACCATCAACTAATGCATATAATGTGTGATCTTTACCGATACCAACATTATTACCTACGTGATGCTTTGTTCCTCTTTGTCTTACAATGATGTTTCCAGCTAATGCTGCTTGTCCACCAAATATCTTAACACCTAATCGTTTCGATTCTGATTCTCTACCATTCTTCGAACTACCGGCTCCTTTCTTATGTGCCATAATTTTATCTTTTTACCAATTTGCTAATGAAAGCAAATTAAGCTTTAATACTATCAATTTTGATTTCAGTCAAATACTGTCTGTGACCGTTTTTCTTCTTATACCCTTTTCTTCTCTTCTTCTTGAAAACGATTACTTTATCACCTTTAAGGTGTCTTACTACTGAAGCAGATACTTTTGCTCCTTTAATAGCTGGGGCGCCAACGCTCACTTTACCACTGTTTTCAGTTAAAAGTACATTATCAAAATCTACTTTAGAACCTTCATCAGCTTGCAATCTGTGAACGAAAATTTGCTGGTCTTTCTCAACTTTAAACTGTTGGCCTGCTATTTCTACAATTGCGTACATAACAAATATTATTATTAATTAAAATTATTTAGTCCCATTCAGACAAAAATCGAAACGGGAGCGCAAAGATAGAAGTTTATTTTGAAAATTCTATAGCTAAACTACTTTATTTTCAGTAGTTGATTCGTCTTTTTTCACCCCCGAGCGGTTCATCAAGAACACACCTACCAAAATGAGCGCTACCCACAGGTAATTTTCAGGTGGAAATGCCTCACCATCTAACACACCTATAAGTATTGCTACCACTGGCAACATGTATGCGACCGCAGATGCGAAAACGTGATTTGAAATTGCTATTAAACGGGTAAAAAGTAAAACTGCGATTGCTGTGCCAATCACCGAAAGTATTGATAAATAACCCAAGGCTTTTACCCCGTCAGGATGCTGAATAATTGGATTAAATGCGTCAGTTGCAATCGCAATCAATATGGCCGCAGGTAAAATAGTCATGAATGATAATGCCGTGATAGCTGAAGATGGAATGTGTTGAAGTTTGAATTTTATGGTTGTCAAACTAATGGCATACCCAATGGTTGCAGGAAAAAGAAAAAAGGCATAACGGATATCCTTATTTAAACTAATATCTGATTGACTATTCAGAACGAAAAACAAACCTGCGCTCCCTACGCCCAAACCTATCATTTGTAATAAAGAAGGTTTTGATTTGTAAAAAAGCACACCAATAAGCACCACGAAAAATGAAGTAGACATATTGATTAATCCGGCCAAAGAACTATTGATTCCGGTTTCAGCTAGCGTAAACATAATAGCAGGCATAAGATTACCGAAAAAACCAGTTACCAAGAGCAGTAACCATGTTTTCTTCGTCATGTATTGTCTAAACTTTATTGCTATAGGAGCCAAAACGATACTTGCAATTATGATACGCACGGCACCTACTTGATACGGATTCATGACCATCTCTTCGCCCCCAGCTGGGAACATACTCTTCTTCATCAGGATGAAAGAACTTCCCCAAGTCAGTGAAAGAAAAATGAATAATAACCAAACCAAGGTTTTGTTGTTCATTGCAATGAGTAGATTCTTGAGTGAATCAGTGAGCAAAAATAATCCAATTTACGGCATAAACCTGCTTTCAATATCAAAATTTGAAGACACAATTGTCAAATCCAAATTTTGTTGATAAAAAGTGTTTCACCCTGCTCAATTGAATACATTATATTTATACTTTTAGACCTCTTAAATATTTTGAATTATGCACATAGCAGTAGCTGGAAATATCGGATCAGGAAAAACAACTTTAACAAAGTTATTGTCTAAACATTATGGTTGGGGTACTCACTTTGAAGATGTAGAACAAAATCCTTATTTGAATGATTTCTATGAAGACATGCAAAGATGGTCTTTCAACTTGCAAGTGTACTATTTGAATAGTCGCTTTACTCAAATTCAGGATATTAAAGCGAATGAAGGAAATGTAATTCAGGACAGAACGATTTACGAGGATGCTTATATTTTCGCTCCGAATCTTCATTCAATGGGATTAATGACCACGAGAGATTTTGAAAATTATTTTTCATTGTTTAACCTCTTAGAGTCTTTCATATCTGCTCCTGATGTTTTAATTTATCTAAAAGCTTCTGTTCCAACTTTAGTAAGTCAAATTCAAAAAAGAGGAAGAGAATACGAAGAGTCAATTAGATTAGATTATTTGAAAAGATTGAACGAGCGTTATGAGGCGTGGATTTCTACTTATGACAAAGGGAAACTAATTGTTATTGATGTGGATGATAATAACTTTCATGAAGATGCTGACGACCTTGGTAAAATCATCAATTCAATTGACGCCGAGATTAACGGATTATTCTAATGTTATTTTCTTTCAGGTCATACTTTTTGCTAACCTTATTTTTGGTTGGCTCTATATCGGCAAACGCTCAAACTGACAAAGAAAGAGAGCTTGCTAACAATGCACTAAGCTATACTGAAAGTACGATTAGCCTTCTTGACTCATTAATCCAATTTTCGAACGATTTCTTAGAGAAGAATATAGAAAATGATCAAAAAGATTTTTCTTCCTTGTATGCTGAAATGAAATTCATGAACAAGCACATTAAAAAAGGGGTGAAAATTGCAAATAAGCTGATGAATAAAATGTCCAAAAGAGATGGGACTTTCACTAAGAAAGAATTTAATGCTTTTGAAGAAATCTATTTATACGAAAGAGGACAAGAAGATTTTTTTGAATGTTACGAAAATATAATGCGGGCAGAAGAGAAAGACAACTTTGAAAGCGGAATGTATTCTTTAATTAGCCGTCTTTCTAAGACACAATTCTATATGAAAGATTACAGCAGAGTTTTAGAAGATCTTCTCGCAACCAAATAAGTCATGAAAATTAATACGGCACAATTCGTAATCAGTAATACTGACATCACTAAATGTCCTGAGGCAAATATGCCTGAGTACGCCTTTATCGGCAGATCAAACGTTGGGAAGTCATCTTTAATTAACATGTTGACCAATCGTAAAAGCTTGGCCAAAATTTCAGGAAAACCCGGAAAAACTCAACTCATCAACCACTTTTTGATAAATGACGAATGGTATTTGGTTGATTTACCAGGCTATGGTTTTGCAAAAACAGGTAAAACTCAACGATTAAAATGGGAGAAGTTTATCAATGAATACCTTTTAAAAAGAGAAAACCTCTTAAACGTTTTCGTTCTTATTGACAGCCGACACGAACCTCAAAGAATAGATTTGAATTTTATGGGATGGCTCGGAGAAAATGGCATTCCATTTTCAATTGTTTTTACCAAACTTGATAAGTTACGCCCAAGTCAAAAAGGTTCTTTTTACCCTCAATACAAACGTGAAATGCTAAAAATTTGGGAAGAAATGCCTCCACACTTTATCACTTCATCCACTGACGGAACTGGAAAGGAAGAGCTCTTAGAATATATTGAGGCAATTAGCGAAAACTACACTCCTTAACTCAAAGGAGGTAAGATGTTCATTTTATCAGCAAAATGAGCACAATAATCTTTTAAATCTTCAGTGATATTTTTCTCACCTGTCGCTCTCTCAAAAGTATCAGCCATAGTAAGCAATGTTTGATGAAAAAACTTCTTCATCTCATCAACAGTCATATCTTTTGTCCAAAGATCAATACGCATTGCATTCATTTCTTTCTCATCCCAAAATGACATAATCATTGCCTTTGCCGAAGCATTGTCTACTCCGCCGTCTTCGGCAGACCATTTAATGTTCTCAGGAATATTATTCTCGTTCGTAGTGACTTGAACTTTTATGTTTGATTTCTTTAGATTACTCATTCTCTGGTTTGTATGTTTTTAAAAACTTTGACTCTTTAGTTTCATTCAAAAGTTCTACTAAGGTAACTTCTTCATTCTTTTCCATGTATTGCTGCACCATTCTCCAGCCCATAAATTGACCTAATCTTCCTGGTGAACCTTCAATCCCAACAGTAGTTGGCGCCTCTTCAAAAAATCTCAAATTAACTTTCATATCAGTGCTATAAACCCAGTCTTGATCAAGTAAAAACTGCCAAACATCATCTTCACTAGCCAAACAAAAGTCATATTCTTCTTCAGTATATCTTATTTTCAAATGGTCTTCCATTTCAGGATTCATTGCATCTATGAAATATCTCAACTTACCGTAGTAAATCATATTAGATAAAAAAGTATCTGATGTAGGATCTCCCAAAACATTTGTAGCCAGCCAAGAATGGGCAATATCAACAAGCATATAATCATGCTCCATTTTCTCTTTCATATAAATCGGAAATCCGAGCTCTGAGATAATAGAATTGAACTGACCCAAATACATATCTAATCCTAAACCAATCTTCTTATCAGTTGAGATCACTCCATAATTAAAAGCCGAATTATAAGTAACTAAACCTTCAGGTAATGCAGCATCTGGCAAATGATATTTCAATCTCTTAAACATCTCAGTAATATCTTCTTGATCAGATTCAAAATCAGAAAATTCAGATCTTATATCTTTTGCGGCCACCTTCATTGTCGTATCGGTGATAAAATAATAAAGGTAATGCCCAATAGAATCGTCATATACAGAACCAGATCTCAACATTTCAAAAACGTAGAACTCATATAGTTCACCTCCTGTTTCAATCAATTCAGCATTTATCTTAGACATTTCTTCAGGAGAGTCCGCCGCAAACATCTTTTCTTCAAAGCGATCAAAACTCATTTCAAAGTCTACATCTGAGACATCAACGTCCAATTTATCGGAAGAACAGCCCGTTAGAACGAGGATAGATAAGATTGTAACGAGAAAACGTCTATGCATTGCTGAGAATTTCTTAATATTGTGTACAAATTAAACTACAAAATTATGAAAAAGTTACTTTCCCTTCTTTTAATTAGTGGATTTGCATTCGGAGCCCAAGCACAAGACAAAAAATTTCAGATCGGATTGGTTTTAGGACCAACCTTTAACTGGGCAAAAATTCAAACCTCAGAAATTGAGAGAAACGGTATAGGAACTGGATTCACAATCGGAATTGGTGGAAACTACCTTTTCAACGAAAATATCGGATTAGCTTCAGGTGTTCAGTTTGATTTAGAGTCATTCAAAATCAATTACGGTTCAAACGCCACATCTACTACTCCGTCAGGAAGAGTTTTTTATGGCTACAATGACACAGACATCTTAAAGTATGATGACGAAACAGATGTTGTTGAAGGCTTAGATACCGCAAAAGTGATGGAACTTACTACTAGAAAATTCAAAGGAAAGTACGTTACAGTGCCAATCTTTTTGAAGTTTCAAACTAACATGATTGGTAAATTTAAATACTACGGTAAATTCGGTTTGAGAACTTCATTCTTAGTAGGAAGTAGATTTGATGATGAGGGATATGACGCAACTTTCACAGGTGGAAATTATGTAAGAACAGGAACTGCAACTCATACTTTAAGAGCTGACATGAAACCTGTTACTTTATTAAAAGGATTAACTCCAATTAGAACTGCTGTTGGTATTTACGGTGGAGCTGAGTGGAATTTCACAGGAAGCACATTCTTATATATGGAAGCTGGATTCAATTACGGAATTACGCCATCAATGCAAATTACTTCTGGTCACTTAGTTAACCAAGTGAGTGACGCGGCTGCTGGTTCGGCATACGAAACTGGTAACTTTACGAGAATGGCATTAGATATCAAAAACAACCCACAGCACATCTTTGAGGTGAAGGTTGGATTGTTATTCTAAGAAATCATGAACTATCCTAAAGTAATTGATCACATAAGTGATTGGTTAAAGACCTACGCGCTTAATGCTAAGTGCGAAGGTTTTATCATTGGAATAAGTGGCGGAATTGATTCTGCCGTTACCTCAACCCTTTGCGCAAGAACAGGTCTCAAACTTATCTGTTTAGAGATGGGGATTCATCAGCATCCTGATGAAGTAAACAGAGGGATGGAACACATTCAATGGCTTGAAGACAATTTTGAAAACGTCTCACATCAAAGAATCAACCTCACGAACACTTTTGAAAGTATGCGTCTAGTTTTGGATGACAAAACTAAAAAGCACGGGCTTTCAATGGCAAACACAAGAGCTAGAATCAGAATGACGACTCTTTATGCTGTTGCTCAAGCAAATGCCTGTCTTGTTGCCGGAACCGGAAATAAAGTTGAAGATTTTGGTGTAGGATTCTACACAAAATACGGAGATGGCGGAGTTGACTTAAGTCCGATAGCCGATCTTTATAAATCAGATGTTTTTGCAATAGCCAAAGAACTAAATATTGTTTCGTCTATTCAAAATGCTGCACCAACAGATGGGCTTTGGAAAGATGAGCGAACAGATGAAGGGCAGCTTGGTGCTACATACCCCGAATTAGAATGGGCCATGCAATACGAAGGAGATGGTTCTGGACTTAGTGATCGTCAAAAAGAAGTGATTGAAATCTACAATTCATTTCACAGAGCAAACAAACACAAAATGGTAGCGATTCCAGTTTGTGAGATTCCAAAAGAATTGAAATAAATCTTTCTATTTTTCGTCATCTTAAGGTTACTTTTCACAATTCCTGACATTAAGAATTGAAAACTTTAAGATTGAAACGACTTTTCTTCATACTCACATTATCACTTAGTCAATTGGCTATTTGTCAAGATGATCTTGATGAAATATTTGATGACGGCCTATCAAATCGCCACTTAAGAATCGGATCAGACGCTTCAATTTTAGCAGGTGGAACGGTTGCGGCATTTCTTGATTATCATCCACAAAGAGAACTATCATACAGAATTGGAGCTGGCATAATGCCGTTTGCTTATCAAATTGATTTATCAAACATCAATAAAGCTCTTCCCGTATTTGACAATTCAGTACAAGTCGGATACTTTTTGCAAGCATCATTCGCATTTCATTATAAGTTTTGCTGGAATCAGCCTTTTGACATTTATCATTTGATTGGTATTGAGCGTTGGCAATTTAATGCCAATCACGGATTCAATGTCAAACGGACGAAAGTTGAAGCCTTGTCAGTTGGTTTTGGTTTTGACATAGGATTAAAATGGCGTATTGATACAAGATTCGGGATTTATGCTGGGATTGATAAAAGCATCAGAAACTTAAATGAAAACTCAAACACACAGGTCTTTAGAGGCTTTTATTACTCAACGAATACTGATCAAAGACATGAAATTCTTACAGGTATGGATGCCAGCTTTGAGGTATCTTTCAAACTTTAAGAATGAAATCAGTATATTTGATAAGGCAGCAAAATTCACCCAAAACTACTTAACCCATTAAAAGATGAGATTATTAATTCTTTGTTTTTTACTATTGCCATTTGTTGGATTCTCCCAAACTGACTTATCTAAAAATGTAAAGTGGTCAGAACTTTATGAGAAAAGTAAAAAAGTTGCCGAACCTACTGTGATAGGTCAAGATGGTGAAAACATTTACATCATTAGGTTCATAAAAAAGAAAAGGTACATTGAAAAATACAGCCTTAATTCTTTGACACTTAAAAGGTCATTGCTTTTAGAATTGGAGTTCAATGACAAAGACTTGACTTTGATTGATCAATTCATGTTTGATGACCAACCCACGCTTTACACCAATTTTTACAATAAGAAAACAGAGAAATCTTACTTCTTTATTCAAACAGTGAACACAAACACACTTACAGTAGGTAAGCCTATAAAAGTTGCAGAAAGAGACATTCAAAAGTCGAAAGGATTTATGTCTGGCTACACTACTTCATTCAGAGCGAGATACGGAGCAAAGATGAAACGATCAGAGGATGGAGAATTGGGGATTTTTTGGACTGGAAAACATGAAATGAAATCACCTCCCAAAAAAGGCGATCCACCTCATAAAACGAACGAATTTGTTGGGGCTTTGTATGATGCCAATTTAAAATTGAAAAGTGAATTTGAAGTAAAATTACCTTGGGAAAATTTTGCAACTACAAAAAGCATCCTCTCAAATGATGGGATTTACTACATGCTTGGATATGAATATGAGCTTGGAGAAGAGAAGAAACTGTTAAGAAACAGAATAACTATTGAAGCAGGACAATTGCATGTAGTGATGGTAGACACAGAGAGCGGTGAAATTGAAACGGTTGACATTGACACGGAAGAAATGGAAATTGAGATGTTGACATTCAGACTACTTTCTAAAGGAGGATTTCAAGTTGCAGGTTTGACCTCAGAAGAAGAAAAAGGAGTTTCGGGAACATTCGCCATAACATTTGACGACTCTTTTGAAGAAGTGAACAACAATTCTCACAGATTTGAAGATGACTTTATCACAACAACTTGGTCTGATCGTTCAAAGAAGAAATTAGATAAAAAGAACAAAAAAGAAGATAAGAAAGGGAAGCAAAAATCTGTGCCGGTTTTCTACAACTACTACATTGATCATTTGATTGAAAAACCTGATGGAACAACCACTATGTTAGCAGAACAATATTATGTAAGAGTTGTTACAACTACCTATACTGATTCACAAGGTAATATGCGAACTAGAACCACGTACTACTATTATTACAATGATATCATTGCTGTGAATTTTGACGCCAAAGGTGATTTCGATTGGAAAACGTTGGTTGAAAAAAAGCAGGTGAGTGTGAATGATGGAGGTTATTACTCTTCATACTTCGTGGTGCCTAACGAAAATGAAATAAATATCGTTTACAATGATTCAGAATCTAACATTGAAGAAACTGAAGGGCTCTCGGCAAAAGAGAAGAAAGCTCTTAGAAAAAATGTTATTGGTGTTCAAGTAACGCTTGATGCCGAAGGAGAGCAATCAAAAGGAAAACTATTTGAATTTACTGAAGAAGTTAAAATGAGACTGGTTCCTAAAGTATGTACAAAGGCTGGAGACGACATTGTTTTCATTTATGCTAAAGGTAAAAAGGGACACAAATTAGGAACAATCAAACTTGACTAAATGAGTAGTAAACATTTAATTTTTCTCTTAGTATTTTTCTGTGCATCCACATCCTCATTTGGCCAAAGTGAGTTTGATGAATTCACTTCTCTAAAATCTAAAGGTGATGTACCAATTGATTTCACAACCTTGTCATCAAAGAAAGTAGAAACCGATATCAACAAAAACAAGGATGATGAGTTAGACAAAGAGTTTTTCATTAATACTCGTTTTTTCATTGATGAATTACTCTTGAGCGGCAATGTTTTGTTCAACGAACCGCTTAGCGATTATGTAAGAAAGGTTGCAAAATACACTCTCAGGCAAGAGAAAAAGTTGTTCAAAGAACTTAGATTTTACGTGCTTAAATCTACTGCTGTTAATGCCTTTTCAACTGACCAAGGAATCATCATATTCACAACTGGATTATTAGCTCAGCTGGAAAATGAGGCGCAGTTGGCTTATATCATTGCACACGAAGTTTCCCATTACACAGAAGACCATGTTAGAGAAGGGTATGTAGAAAGACAAAATCAAAAAAAGTCAAAAGGAAGATATAAAAGAATGTCATACAATGACGCCGTACACACCTTGAGTAATTATGATAAAGACAATGAATTAGAAGCAGATAAAAAAGGAATAGAAATATACTTGAATACCACTTATTCAGTTGACGAAATCTATGGTGCCTTTCAAGTACTGTTGTATAGTTATCTGCCATTTGACGAGCGCGTGTTCGATACGACTTATTTTGATACTGATATCATGAAAGTACCTGGAAGTTTTTTCCCAGATACGATCAATCAAATCACTCAAGAAGAAGACTATGATGACGAAGGGAGTACGCACCCAAACATCCGTAAAAGAATTGATGAAGCAATTGATATTATTGGGGACAGGGAGTCAAGAGGTGACAAGAATTTTCAAGTAAGCGAAGAAGAATTTAATAGAGTAAAGAACTTGGCTCGATTTGAATCTGTAAACCTAAATCTGGCAGAAAGAAATTATGTTGACGCATTGTACGAAATCTTCATCTTACAACATGATTTCCCCGACAATAGATTCTTGGATTTAAGCTTCACGAAAGCCATTTACGGCCTGGCAAAGTATAAGAATCACGGGCGCTTCTCAGAGGTCACAAGAAAGCTGAAAAAAGTAGAAGGTGAAAGCTATGTTCTGCATGGATTCATCAAAAATTTAGATAGGCAACAATTAAATATTGTAGCCTATAGACATCTTTATGATATGACCGTCAAGTACCCATCAGACAAAGCGTTCAAAGAGTATTTTGATGATTATAAAAAAGAATTCTGCCTCTACTCAAATGTGGATATTGAAGAGCTAAAGGCCCAAAATTTTGAAGACTTCAAAACTGATTTAGATTCAAACTTACAAACTTTCAATATTGAAGATTCCATTAGAAAAGTTGACGAATCAGATCTTTCTAAATTTCAAAAAATTAAATTGAAAAAGAAGTTGAGAGCTTTAGGTTCTGATGATGTTAAGATTTCAGGAGATGAAGATTTTCATTTGTTTGCACTCAGAGATTTAATCGTTGACAAAGGATTAAGAGACGACTTGAGATCTTCAAAAAACACCTATGAAAATGAAATTGAAGATGAAGAGAAAGCGCAAGAAGAAGCTGCTCTTGATGCACAAAAAAATGGTCATCATTTGGGAATAAAAAAGCTGGTGGTAGTAGATCCAATTTACGAAACTTATAAGCTGAATGCCGACCGAAACCATGGCAAGTCTGAAGATAAAAAGATATCTGTTTCACATATCTACGAAGAACCATTCAGAAAATTAGATCTTGAAGTTGATGTTCTTGACTCAAAAACAATGAATGCAAATGATGTAGCTGAGTACAATGAGATAGGCCTAATCAAACATTGGATGTCAGAGATTGTTGATCATGAAGACCTTCAAATGCTATCCTCTTCTCACGATAAAATGGCAGAGATCACCGACAAATATGGCACTTCAAAATTCATGTTTTCAGGGATTTACGGCTACAAAGAAAGGTCTGAAGCAAGCATTATGCACCTTTACGGAATTCTCCTACTTTATACTGCTCCTTTCGCTTTAGCGGATTTACTGGTTGTTCATAATTACTTTGAACTCGTCGCTTTTGAAGTGGATGCAGAGAATGATAAGGTCGAATTTGTTGAAGTACACAATGTGAACCTAAAAGGAATTAACTCAATACTCAGGGTTTATATCTATGACATTTTACATCAATTAAGCTCAGAGAAATAGTATGAAAAAGTTAATATTTACATCCGTATTTGTTTGTGTACTTTTTGGTGCCAAAGCCCAATCAGGATACTTGGGTTCATTGAACAACATCTCTTTTACAATTAAGGCCATTCCATCAATAAAATCGAAGTGGAGTTTGAATGGTGATTTAGACGAAACGAAACGTGGACCCAGACTAGCTTATGTTAACTATGAGTTGGGATACTCAAGAATCGTAAGCAAGAAAATTGAAGTTGGAGTTGGTTACGGCTATAGCAGCATGAAAGCCGTATCAGATGGCTTAAACTATTTTACCATTGACACCATTCAGCTTACAAATGGCACAACTGAATTCATTAACCGGTCTTTTCATTTTTTAGATGAACCTAGAATTGACATGCATCAATTCACATTTGATTTCAGATTTTTTAGACTAGGAAGCTTGGCCCCAACAGGAAAATATCTTGGTTTTGGATTAGAATTCGGGTCCTCAAAAATTAAATCAACAGATGACATTACACTTGGAGTTAGAGGTGATAACACCAAATCTTCTTACTTAACATCAAAATATGATGTGTCAGAAATAAGAAATTTCAATTTAGCCAACGACTCTAAATCTTCGTACTTTCAAATCAATGCAAATATTGGTCGTAATTATCCAATTACACAAAATCTTATGCTGGGAGTTGGAATGACTTTTCCGATTTTCACGATTTACAATGCCGTTAACGGCATGACATTTGGTTTTGATGTTGATGGATCAGGAAATTCGTTTACGGATGATTCTAATCTCAGGAACATGCTTCAGTACACGCAAGAAAAGTACAAGAGAATCTCTCTTGATTTGACCATTAAATATTTCCTTTAATAAGGGCTAATTTGGTACCAAGAGCAACCCTCGGCAAGGGCAACTACATCTGAAATTATCAAAGAATCTGATTGATTATATACTCTTACATGGGTCTCAGCATATGAACTTTGAGTAATGGATGTTGTGAAAAAAGGCCAAGTAGTTCCTGAACAACTCTGCGGAAAATTTAAGTAATCAAAAGTTGAAATATCGGCATTATCCAAAACCTTATTTTCACCTAATAAAATGTCAATTGTGGTAACACCATTATTCACAAAATAATTATTGGTTTGAAAATCCCAATACAAAATTCCCGAGCTAGTAAAGGTACAAGAGCCATCATCTCTATTTGCCTCAGCATCATAATTTGTTGCCGTAGAACCTGTGCAACCGTATCTGTCAATTAAATCGCATGATGACATTGCAATGAAAAGAAAGGAGAAAAGAATGATTTTGTGAACTCTCATGACTCAAATATATCGAATTCGCCACAGTTTTCATACTTTTGAGTGCAGCACAAAATGAAAACCAGCCTCCTCATATTACTTTTATGTCCTCTTTATATTTTCGCTCAAGATGATTTAGATGACATTTTTGATGACGGCGAAAAAAAATCTCGATTCAAAATCGGTATCGAAACTCTGCCATTAATCACAACTGTCCCAAACATTAATTTCAGTTTTGAGATTGCTAAAGACTTAACCATAAGACCTGGTATAGGTATCATTCCTTTTGGATTTTACTATGACCTAAACAATTGGAGACCTGGCGAAAACTTGCCCATTCTTGATAGAGATGTTTCAGTTGGATTGTACTATGATTTCTTAGCCAAATACAATATTCATAGCGAATTAATGGGACCAGACGCCAAGGTATTTGTGTATGCCAATTACCAGCATTGGACCTATGACTATCAAGCTAATTTCACTGTAAATAGATTTAAGGTAAACGGTGGCGTTGGGAATGACATAAGACTAGGCAACAGAATGAGTGCAGAGATTAGATATGGTTTTATGGTAGGTAGAGATAGATTTACTTATCATGCTGGAGAAACTAATCCGACAGGAGATAAAATATTTGAGCGTAACTATTCGTTTGGATATAACCAAGCAGATGAACACACTAAACTTTTAATGTTTTTGGACATTGCATTTGGATTACATTACACACTTTGAAAAGAAGGTTCACATATCTAATACTTGCACTATTCATTTTAGGATCTTGTGCTCAAAACAATTTTCAAAAGCAGAAATTCACAAAGCTCAAACATTTGCAAGGTTCTGAAGAAGCCTTCACGCAAGAATATCCAACGCATGATCAAACCGCTAATTCAGAAGAATATGAATATTCTGAATTGAATTCTTTTGAAGAATCAATAGATTACCTGGATGAGGAGATTACACTAGATGAAGATTGCGGAGATAGACTCACCTTTAAATCTGGAGCTTTTTTAGAAGTTAAAGTTATTCAAGTAAACAAGCATGATGTTGTTTACAGAAGATGTGATGATTTGAACGGACCAGCCTATACTGTGATCAAAGATGATTTGGCCGAACTTAAATACGCTCATGGCGGAACAGAAGATTTGAAGGTTAGAAATGCTCCGAATGGAGTGAATGAACAAGATGAAGAAGAAGAGGAAGAAAAAAGGAGTGATTTAAGTGATGATCAAAAACCAATTGAGCCTTTTGCCTTAATCTCATTCATTTTTTCATTGACTTATATTCTATGGATTCCTGGAATAATTCTAGGGATTATTTCGCTCGTGATACAGAAAAACAATCCAGATCAATACCGTTCGAAAAGTAAATTTTTCGCCGGATTTGGCATAATATTCCCCCTAATTGCTATTCTCATTGGGGTAGGAATATTCTTCTTGATTTTATTCTTTTGGTAGAATCTTGAATTTATTGTTGCCTTTATAATCTGGTATTCACTATCAGACTTATCTGGTAATTCAATGTCAGTTTCAAAATATAACAAAAAGGAAGTATCCACCTTGCTTAAATCAAAAGCAAGTTTATATTAGTTTTGCATCTGCTTGACCTTTTCAGAATGAATAACACATTTCTTTTTCTTCTTCTCTTTGTTAGCAATATTACCTTGTGTCAACAACCAAGTTTTTACAGAATAGGTGAAGAAGAGTTCTCTGGAGTAGACATCTACGGATTATTGCAAGACCGAGATGGCTTCATTTGGATTTGTTCAAACAATGGTTTGTTTCGATACAATGGGTATGAATACAAAAGATATAATCATCCAGCAATGAAGAATCAGTCAGTATTTAATCCAACGCTTGATCTAGACGGCACATTTTATTGCAACAATTTATCCGGGCAGTTTTTCAAGTATCAAGGAGATAGTCTTTCATTGCATTATACACTTCCCGACTCATTAAAAACGAGTAACATTCTATTTGATTTTGATAATCAGAATCAAATGATCATTAGTGCAAAAAACATTTTTGAACTGAATAAATATCGGGCCCCAGAACTGCGAATGATGTTCTCTTCAAATCAAACCGAAATTTCAAAAGACGCAGACGGTGGTCTTATCCTCTTCGATTCGAGGACTAAGGAGATTAAAAGGTTGTATAATGGTGAATTATCCAAACCAAACTTCGCAGACACAACAGGGCTAACAATCTCTCAACTAACTGCTTACGCTCAGTTTCGACAGGAAAAAGAAAGAATGTTGCTCTTGAATTCTTTTGAAGGAGATTATTACAGCTATAATAACAACAAATGGACCAATTTGAATCCAAAAACATCAGAACAGGATAGACCCATATCACTTGGAATATTAAACCAAAAAGGGGTGTGGATCGCTTACCAAAATAAAGGATGCCGGTCATATGATATTCATGGTAATGAACGTTACAACGGGCAAGTTTTGTTTCCAGATTATCAGCTGTCCACAGCTATGATTGACGAGGAAAACAATGTTTGGTTGGGGACAATAGGAAAAGGAATACTTATCATACCAGATTTAAAGGCAGTCGATTTTAACAATATCTCTAGCATACAGAAAGATGATATTAAATCCATTACTTCTGACGGAGAAAATAGTGTTTACCTCTCTGGATTTCAAGGGAAAATATACCGGTTTCAAGGCTTAGAATATGAAGAGATTCATCAGCACTATCACAAAGTAGAATTCATCCATTATCTCAAAGAGAACAATTCTCTTCTTTTCAATAATCATCATGGAAAACTAGATGATAACAAATTGGAGTCAATTGAGAAATATTTCACGAGTAGCATAAAAGACCTTTACTCACTAAGTTCTTCAGAATTCTTGATTGCCTCAAATATGGGTGCATATCTCTATTCCCTTGCTCCGTACGATTCTACCTATGCGAATCAATTCAAAGGATACGAATCATTTGGTCGGAGTTCCAATGCGAACATTCTGTCTTTTGAAGTTGGAAGATGCCATGCTATTTCTTATGACTCTTTGAATAAGGAGGTATGGATAGGAACCATAAATGGACTCGTAGTTATCAACGAGAATACCCAGGAAAATATAGAATATAAGGGGAAAATTCTTGGAGTGATAGATATAGAAATCCTAGAAGACGAAGTTTGGGTTGCCACAACAAAATCAGGTATTCTTGTATTTAATGATAAAAAAATCAGTCGGGTGATTAGCGCAGGAAATGGATTGCCATCAAGCAATATCATTTGCATGAAAAAATATGGCGATCGGCTGATTATATCTACAGATAAAGGCTTGCAAATAAAGAATCTTGAGACAGGTTTTGATACTTACCTCAACAAAACAAATAGCTTGCGCTCTAACAGAGTACTGGATCTGGAATTGGTTGATGGATACCTTTGGTTGGTATTTAGTGATGGTGTCCAACGAATACCTCTCAATGAACTCAGCTATAATTCTCATTCTTCCAATATTTACATAGAGGAAATCACGGTCAATGAAGAGCAGTTCGATCCTGCCAACGAATCGGAATTTGAATATGATCAGAATAAATTCGAGTTTCGCTTTGTAGCACTTGCCTTTAAACATAGAGGTGAGTTGCAGTATGAATACCGATTAAACGGATTTGAAGAATCATGGAACCGTACAGGCTTTGAATCAAATTCAGCGAAATACTCTGCCTTGCCATCTGGGAAATATGAGTTTGAAGCAAGAGCCATCAATGAGAATGGTGTGCGCTCCAATTCAGCAACCTTTACTTTTAGCATCTCTCCTCCTTTTTGGACAAGATGGTGGTTCATATTGTTGTGCGCATTTGCCCTCGTTTCTATAGTTGCTATCTATTTCATGATACGCATCTCTATCATTAGAAAAAGGCTGGTGCTGGAAAAACAGATCAAAGCTTCTGAGGTTACGGCAATTAAAGCACAGATGAACCCTCACTTCGTCTTTAATGCGCTTAACTCTGTTCAGGATCTAATCTTACAAAATGACATTCGTGAATCGAATATCTATCTGGGCAAGTTTGCTGATCTAATGCGGAAAACACTTGATTACTCCTCAAGAGACTTCATTACCTTAGAAGAAGAAATTAATCTTCTGAAGATCTACTTGGATTTGGAGAAGTTACGTTTCGTAGACGACTTTAAAGTCGTCTACGAAATTGACCTAGACGAAAATGAAACAGATCATATTTCGATTCCAAGTATGGTTATACAGCCCTATGTTGAAAATGCACTCAAACATGGGCTGTTGCATAAAGCAGGCGAGAAAATACTCAACATTAAATTTCAAAGAAAAAAAGATACTTTGTTGGTAGAGGTTAAGGATAATGGAATCGGTAGAAAGCGTTCAACTGAAATTCAAGAAAGAAGAGAAAAAACACATCATTCTTTTGCCAGTGATGCGATTCAAAAAAGAATTGACCTAGTGAATGAAATGCAAGAAGAAAAAATCATACTTGAAGTGATTGACCTCGCAGAAAATGGACTAGCTTCTGGAACAATAGTGCAGATCAAATTCCCTTTAAAAAAATAGTCATACAGTTCATGAACCAAGAGATACGGCTCATGGATTTATTGTTGTGTACCCTAGATAATCTGGACACATTTGTCAACACAAATTAACACTAGAAAACACAACAAATGAAACGTATTTTATTATCTCTTTTAATTTTCGCAACCGTGTTTACGGCAAAAGCACAAGATCAGTATTACCTAAGCAAAGCTATTACGGTTGGCTGTTATGGTGCGAATGCCTTAACCGACATTAGCAAAAAAGCCTGGATCACTATCAATGGAGATGACGCCATTCTTAAGCTTAAAAGTATTAATTGCACAAAAGAAAAAGAGCTTAAAAAGATCAGTGCTTTCAGTGCAGAAGGAATTACTGAACTGTATTATAGCACAAGTGATAAAGTTGGATTTTTCAAAGATGCTGACGGAGTCTTTTTCATATTTAAGAAAAACAGTAGTTCTTACGAAATATTCACAGGCGCAGCAATCGATAAAAAAGAAGCGAAGGAAATTGATTTCAGCGGTAAAAAATCCAAATATGAATCTTCTTTATCAGGAATAGATGATGCAATCAAAGCACAAAAAGAAGCGGAAGAAAAACTAGCGGAACAAAAGGAGGAGGAAGAAAAGCTGAAGCAAAAAGAAGAAGAATTGAGAAAACAACAAGAGTCAATGGGTGAAATGTATAAGGCTCATATGGGCGAAATACTTTTTGTAGAAAAATACATGAGCACTAAAAAAGTTACTGAAGACAAAGAGACAGACTTTGTGAAGGAGTTTGAACTTGGAAATGATGCACTATACGCTAGAGCTTACCTAACTCCAGAGTTCAAAGGAACAAAAGGATTCTTAGATATTCGTTTTACAATTGGCAATGTTTCCGTTACCTCTGAGCAGTTGAGGCATGAATATGGACAAGAAGGCAAAAGCAGATACGCAAGTGTAGGAACCGCAAGTTACTGGGAAAAAGGATTGGTTGGAAACTTCCCTATGGTATCAGCCAAGAAGAAATACTACGGTTCAACCTACAGTATGGCAGAGGATGCTTTCAAAATTCTACTAGCTAGAGTAAAGGATAAATTAACGCTTGGATCTTCCCATAAATTAAAAGTAGAATTATACCATGTTGACGAACCCGGTGAATATGAGGGTGAGGCTGAAATGACTGGAGAAATCACTATGAAAATCACGAAGAAAAGTGAAAACATATTGAGCTTATTATGCAGATGTCAAGAGCCTGTTAAAAAGGATGCTGCCATTGAAAAACAAATAAAAGAACTATTGCTTTCAGACGCAGGTATTACTAAGGTTCACAAAGTATGGTTATTATCTAGAGACTACGCGGTACAAAACAGTTATGGATCTCCAGAGTACAGGTCAATGAATGCTCAGGCCATTGTTACAACCAAAGAGGGATGGATAGTTACTTGGAGAGGTTCGGCGAAGTACGCATACACTGGCAGTGGATTCTCAGATGTAGCCACTTTTCATAAAAATGATCTTTACATGCCGGTTTCACCGACCTGTATAAGAGGAGCTAAATAACCCAAATGAAAAAAAGGAGGCCTATTGAAGGGTCTCCTTTTCTTGATTCCTTAAATTTGTGATCAATGTCAAGCATTAAAGCTATCATTATAGATGATGAAGAAAGAGCCCGGAGAGTTCTTTCTAACATGCTAGAAAATTTCTGCCCTAATGTTGAGGTTATCAGTAAATGTTCAAATGTCCCGGATGGCGTTTTAGCAATTAATAAAAATAATCCTGATGTCGTGTTCTTAGATATTGAAATGCCCGATTATTCAGGATTTGAATTAATCGGTTTTTTCAAAGAAGTTGACTTCGAAATAGTTTTTGTAACGGCATACAGTAAATATGCAATTCAGGCCTTTGAAGTATCCGCAGTTGACTATATCTTAAAGCCTGTTCAATTAGAGCAGCTCGAAAATGCCATTGAAAAAGTTGGACAAAAGGTTTCAGCATTAAGTATGTTCGACCGTTTAGAAACTTTAAAAACGAATTTATCAACCAACCAAATTCAAAAAATTGCTGTTCCTGTAGGTGATGGTTTGATCTTTGTAAAAACAGATGAGATTTCTCACATAGATGCGGACGGGTCTTATTCCAAAATATTCCTAGTAGATGGATCCGACATTTTCGTAAGTAAAAAACTTAAATACTTTCAGGAATTACTAAATGGAAAAGGTAGCTTTTACAGAGTTCACCGATCACATCTTGTCAACTTAAGTTTTGTAAAAAAGTATAATCGCCATCAAGGAAAAGTTATCCTTGAAAACGACATAAAGATCAGTATTTCCAGGGATAAAAAAGTTGCTTTTGAAGATTCACTTTCAGAATTCCATAAGTCGTATTAGGTTCAGCCTAATTCCCCTCAGGTGCAAGTTTAAGAACGATACCATCAATCTCATCCGAGATATGAATTTGACATCCTAACCTAGAGTTATCTTCAACAAAAAAGGCCTCATCTAACATGTCTAATTCACTATCAGATTGCTCTGGTAATTCTGTATCAGATTCTAAATAACATTGACATGTTGCACACATTGCCATTCCACCGCATCTCCCTTCAACAGGAAGTTCATAAGAACGACAAACCTCCATCACATTCATGTTCATGTCTGTTGGAGCTTCTAAATCGTGAGTTACTCCCTCGCGATCAATTATGTGAATGGTTATCATGTTATCTGCCATACTGCAAATTTAAAAAGAAAAGTAAGCGGATTATTCAAATCCATTCACCCCGTTAACGGTGGTATACTTCAATACGTTTTTCTTGTCAGGATAAATTCTAGCAAATGCTGATTGAACAGCAATTGTTCCTTCATGGAACCCACAAAGAATCAACTTCAACTTACCTTCATAAGTATTGACATCACCAATGGCATAAATACCAGGACGATTAGTTGAATAGTCTCTTGTATTTACTTTAATCGCGTTCTTCTCAATCTCTAATCCCCAATCACCAATAGGACCAAGAGATGGCTTTAATCCAAATAAAGGAACGAAATGATCAGTTGATTTCTCAACTGAAGAACCGTCTTTATGTTTGATTTGAACAGCATCTAAAGAACCGTTTCCGTTTAAGCCAACGACCTCAGCTTCTGTAATCAAATTGATTTTTCCAGCCTCAGCTAAATCCATCACTTTTTGAACCGAATCAAGATGACCTCTAAAAGATGATCTTCTGTGAACCAAAGAAAGTTCAGAAGCGATATTATTCTCAACCAAATAAATAGACCAGTCTAGAGCAGAGTCTCCTCCACCTGCAACAACCACCTTTTTATCTTGGTACATTTCAGGATCTTTGATAATATATTCAACACCATTATCCTCAAATTTCTCTAGATTTTCAACTGGTGGTTTTCTTGGTTCAAACACACCTAAACCACCCGCAATCATTACAATTGGAGCTTTGTGTTTTGTGCCTTTATTCGTGGTAACGATAAACATATCGTCTTCTACCTCATCAATTGTCACCGCAGACTCACCTAAGGTGAACCCAGGTTTAAAAGGGGCAGATTGTTCCATCAATTTATCTACCAACTCACCAGCATCAACCGTAGGATATCCTGGAATGTCATAGATAGGCTTTTTAGGGTAAATCTCTGTTAATTGACCACCAGCTTGAGGTAAAGAATCAATTAGGTGACACTTTAGCTTTAACAAACCTGCCTCAAAAACTGTGAAGATCCCAACCGGACCAGCACCAATTATAATTATATCTGTTTCAATCATTGTTCTAATCTAAATCGATTGCAAAAATACGCAATCTTAATATTTTGGTAGTGATGTATCTATTTTATCAGCCCAATCAAGGATTCCGCCCTCTAAATTATAGAGATTCGTAAACCCATATTTGTCTTGCAACAACTCTATGACGTCTGCGCTTCGTTTTCCTGACCGGCAATGCACCACAACTTTGTAATCAGAACTTATTTCATCAACATGTTCTAGTACATCATTTTGCGGAATGAGTTGACCATTGATATTTACAATATCATATTCATAAGGTTCTCGAACGTCAATTAATTGAATGTCCTCAGCACCTTCAAGCCAAGTTTTTAAAGTAGCAACATCAATGCCTTTGACATCTTCTCTCTCGACTTTCTTTTCAATACCTAAGCCACAAAACTGCTCGTAATCTATCAATTCAGTAATTGTAGGATTCTTTCCGTTTAATGGATTATCAGGATCTTTCTCAATTTTCAATGTTCTAGTCTCAAAATTGAGCGCATCAAACAAAAACAATCTGCCAGAGAGGTTATCGCCGACACCTGTAATCACTTTGATTACTTCATTTGCTTGAAGACTTCCCAATATGCCAGGCAGCACTCCAATTACTCCACCCTCAGCACATGAGGGCACTAATCCTGGAGGTGGTGGTTCTGGAAATAAATCCCTATAATTTGGACCTGTATTTCCATGCGCATCTTCGTAATTAAAGACCGTCACTTGCCCTTCAAATCTGAAGATAGATGCATACACATTCGGCACCTTTAACAAAACTGACAAATCATTCACCAAGTATCTAGTCGGAAAATTATCTGTTCCATCTGCAATCACATCATAGTTAGATGTAATTTCAATGGCGTTTTCAGATGTAAAAGTGGTGTTGTAAGTCTTGATTTTTATATGCGGATTCTGCGCTTCAATGCGCTCTTTGGCGGCCTCAACTTTGGGTCTACCAATATCAGCTTGTGTAAATAAAACTTGTCTTTGAAGATTTGAATCTTCCACCACATCAAAATCTACAATACCAATCGTACCGACTCCGGCAGCTGACAAGTATTGTAGCAAGGGAGCTCCAAGCCCGCCTGTACCAATAACTAAAACTCTTGCCGCCTTTAACTTTCTCTGACCCTCAATATTGAATTCAGGAATAATCAAATGACGACTATATCGCTCTAGTTCTTCTTTTGAAAATTTAATATCGCTCATCTCACAAAGTTTTGCCTCCAGCAATTGCCGGAATTATACTTATTACATCTTCATCTTTAACAGGCGTCTCTTCGTTTTCTAATGATTTGATATCTCTATCGCCTAGATAGATTTTCAAAAACGATTGAAGTGTTCCACACTGTTTAAATAGATGTTTACTTAGATCGGGGTGCAATTCTCCTAATTGAGTAATCGACTCTCCTACCGATTTACCTGAAGTAATAATCTTCGCCTTGTTATCTGTAAATTTACGTAAAGGCGTTGGAATAATTATAGTTGCCATAATGTCTTTCTTATTTTCCGGTTCACTTCGAGGATATCTTTTCGTTTTTGACTTGCTTTTCTGGTAACACCAAGGTGAAAGGGACACCCAATTCTTTAGCTATACTAACATAAGCAATTCCTGTACTACCGTTTGAAGCATCTAACAACACTTCAAACACACATAAATAGAAGCATTCCAAAAATATTTTTTTTATGGTAGGGTAAACACATACTTATGCGGTATACTCATGAAACTAAATATTAATAAAAAATTAAACAATGAAAAAAAGAGTATTAGGAATCGCAATGATCGGAGCAATAGCTTTAGTGTCTTGCAACAAAGAAGAAAATGAAATTGACTACACAGATTCAATTGGAAGTGAAACAGAAACACTTAGACTACCAGAAGCTGGTTTTGAAATCGTTGAGTCTTCAGAGTTAAAATCAAGTGCAGATGGAAGATATACTGAAGGAATAATTCAGTACCAAAAGAACGGAGAAATTTTAGCGACTGTTGATTTTGCGGATGGAACAGATGAAGACCATGCTTCAATTGAACAAGATGGAGACAAGAACGAATGTGAGCTTGAAAAAATGGAAGATGGAAAGAAAGGAAAATTTGGCAAAAAGAAAAAACCACCATTTAAAAAGGTTATTGTTGAACCAATCGTAAAAACAGATGACTGTGATTACATTGTCTCAGGAATCATGAAGTTTTATGATCTCAAAACTGGTAACTGGATTGCCACAGTTGATTTCGGAGATGGAACTTGTGATGATCTAGCCACAAAAGAAACCAAAGAAGGAATTGAAACTTTTTCAATAGAAGATTATCATAAATAAACATTAGATTAGAGAGTGCTATTCAAGATAGCGCTCTCTTTTTAATCAGCCTCACCACTTGACAAAAGAAGAATTTAAAATATGTTTTGACGAATTGTTTGACGCAATCAGGAATTACATTTATTACAGATGTAATGATCAGCATATTGCCACGGACATTGCTCAAGAAGCATTTGTAAAGGTGTGGGAAAAGAATATTGATTACCATCCAAATAAAACAAAAGGACTTTTGTACAAAGTAGCAAAAGAGCTTTGGATTAGTAGCCACCGTAAATTACAATCAGCAGAAAAATATAGGTTAAGCTTGAATGAAATTGAACATGCTGAGGACCCACACAAAAACCTTGAATTCAAGGAATTAAAAGAACAATATGAAACAATTTTATCTGACTTACCTGAGAATCAACGTGAAGTTTTTTTGATGAGTAGGTTAGAAGATTTAAGTTATAAAGAAATCGCAGACCGTCTAGAACTGAGTATCAAAGCAGTTGAAAAGAGAATGAGTTTGTGTCTAAAAACCCTTCGAAGTAGACTGGTATATGGAACAGAATAATAAAGATAATAGCACTAAAGAAAAGGAAATTTTCAGTAAGATGGAAATAAAATACTCTAAAAGTAAGTCTGACATTTGGGCTGAGCTAGAATCGAAAGTTGACGAAAACGCTCAACCACTTTCTGACAAGAAGGTCGTAAAAATGTCCTTTGTAAAATGGGCGGCAGCCGCGATAATTTTGGTGACTTTTGGATTAGGTTTATTTGCCAAACTACACACTGTAACCAGCTCTGTTTCAAAAGGCGAATTTGCAACACATAAGTTGCCAGACGGATCAACGGTATACCTAAATGCAGAATCTTCAATTAGCTACCAACCTTATTGGTGGAATATTAATCGGGAAGTGAGTTTAGAAGGAGAAGCCTTTTTTGAGGTTCAAAAAGGAGAACAATTTACCGTGACTTCTGACATGGGAAGCACCCAAGTTTTAGGAACAAGTTTTAATATTTTCGCAAGAGATGATTTTTATTCAGTTTATTGTTCAACAGGAAAAGTGAAGGTAAACGATTCAGAGGGAGAAGCAGTTTTTTTAGATCCAGGAATGTCAGCTGAAATAATTGAAAATCAACTTACCTTTAGTGAATTAACTGAAAATGAAGCCTTAAGTTGGAGACAAAATAAGTTTGTTTACAACGCTACTCCGCTCGACAAAGTATTTAAAGACTTGGAGCGTCACTACGATATTTCAATTGAAGCAAAAAAACAGATAAAATCAGAATTATTCACTGGTGTTTTCGATCGAGAAGTCTCTGCAGAAGACGCCTTAAAAATTATTTGTCTTAGTTTTGAATTGAAAATCGAGAAGAAATCTAAAAAATCGTTTCGTCTTTATTAAATCGGCAACTTGAAACTTCAGCTTAGCATTCTATTTATTCTAATCTTTCACTTCACGACATTTAGTCAAGAAGTACGCATGAAGTACAATAATTTGCCACTTAACGAAGTACTGCTTGACCTCAGTGCAAAGTACAACATTCAGGTATCGATCAATGCGGTGACTTCTGGTGGATGCCTAGTGACTGTTGACCAAGAATTCAAAACCAAGACTGAAGCACTAGCATCACTTGCTGAAATGTGTCATCTTGAAATTAAGAGGGTTGGCGAAGTTTATTCCTTCGTTGAAAAGGAAGAAGAAGTCACCAAAAAAAAGAAACCAATTTATTACTTATATCAAGGAGAAGTATTAGATGACAATACGCTAGAGCCTTTGCCCTATGCGAAAATCATGATTGGGGACAATGGGCTTATTGCAGATGAGCAAGGCCGGTTTAGTTTACGCTCAGAAAATCAATCTGAATCCATTTCAATCAAATACTTGGGTTATTTTCTGAAAGACAGTATTGTGAAACACAACAGAAACCTTCAATTTTCACTTAAAGCGCAAAACCTAGAACTTTCAGCTGTCATTGTTGATACGTCAAATTACATTTATCGATCTCAAATTAGTGATCAAGGCGGAAAAACCAGATTTAACGACATAACTCAAACGCTAATCCCTGGTGGAAGCAATAATTGGATGTTTAATTATATGAGGTTATATCCTGGAATAATGGCGGCCGGAGAATCTGTTTCAGATTATATAATCTGGGGTTCATATAGCGGGCAAAACCACATTATTTTTGATGGTATCACCTTATTTAATAGCATTAGTGTCAGTAATGAAATTGGGAGAGTCAACCCTTCTATTATTAAAAGTTTAGATGTTTATAACGGAGGGTACAATGTGGACATTGGAGATAGAACTGGGGGAGTTTTATTGATTAACGGAAAATCCGGAAACAAAACCAAGGCAAGCGGAAACGTGAGCCTAAATAATCAAGTTGCCAACATTTATTTTGACCTTCCTTTGTTCAAGAAAACCTCATCTCTTCAACTGTCTGCGCGTAAATCATTCGAACTATTTGACTTCCAAAAATCTAATTTCAATGAAGAGAATTCAATAAGACCAGAGTTCGACTTTTCAGATTTAAATGTAAAATTCACTACAAGATTTAAAAACAAAGATCTGCTTCAGATAAGCAGTATAGCAAGTGCTGATAAATACTCATTCTCTTTCGAAAATAAACAAGCTAAAGATTATGCTGCCAGCTTGAATTCTGGTTCTGAACAAGTAGGTACAAGCTTAAAATATGTGCACAACTTTAAGAAAAGAGGAATTTCAACAATCACTTTTGCTCACAGTAATTATCAATCATTCAGAATCAGTGATGCGAGCTTTAAAGACAGTTTGGCATTAGATGAAAAACTCATTAGAAACAGTAATTGGACAAATAAATTCAATGAATACTCGGCAAAATATCATCATAGTTTTAGCTCGTTTAAGCGAAATACGTTTCAATTTAGTGCCTCTTATATTCGGAATGAATTTAAGCTTTTCTCGAATGAAACATTATCAAATTATGCTGACAAACGCAGTTCAATAAACAGGCTCTCTGGATTCGTTAAAGACAAAATTCAACTCAACAAAAGAATTCAATTAGACTTAGGTCTTAAATTAGATATGCCATTCAATTCTTTAAAGCCATATTTACAACCAAGAGTTAATGGTAAAATTGATCTAACTGAAAAAATGGCTTTTTCATTTGGTTCAGGCATCTATTATCAGTTTGCTTCGCAAGCTACCTTCGTAGACTCCTTGGGCGGAGAATCTTCAAGCTGGGTAATCTCTGATGGCGTTGAAGTACCAATCCAATCAGCTATGCACAATGTGATAGGATTCTCATATTCAGCTAAGAAAATTGAAATAGGCCTTAATGCTTACCATAAAATAATGAAAGGTCTTAGTAGATATTATATTAATGCGGATTCAACTTTTTTAGATGTGGGAGACGCCACTGCCATGGGTTCAGATTTATTCATAAAGTATAGGATCAAAAAACACGAAGTTTGGGCTTCATATTCTATAGTTCAAGTTCAAGAGGAATTCGGCATAAATGAATCTTCATTGGCTCCTCAAAGCCAGTTACACGAACTCAAAACCGCAGCAGTATTTAACTTCCACCCATTCTATTTTTCAGCTGCCAGTGTTTTTGGTTCTGGCGTTCAAACAACAATCTTTAAAGATAATCAAAACCATCTGCCAATTAAGCCTTACTTGAGGACTGATATCGCCTTTCAGTACAAATTTAAAACAGACAAGCTCAATTTTGAAACTGGATTCTCAATTGTGAATCTATTTAATAATCGGAATTATAGAATCAGTCAGTTCACCTCATTCCCAGATGGAACAGTAGCTTCAACTAGAGGAACACATTTTACCCCCTCTATATTTTTTAATGTTAGATTTTAATGCAACCCTTTTTTATTTAATTGCATCAACCTAATAAAAGCAAATTATGAAAAAGACAATTAAGCTACTAGCTGTTTCTATCACTATTATTATCGCAGCATCATGCAATAAAGAAGACATCAGATCTAATGGTAATAAACTACAATTAAAATTTGAAAATATTGGTAGCGAAAAAATCAAAAACTTTAAGTTTCAAGGTAGATCTATTGGAGATATTAGAAAAAACTCAAGCACTAAATATTATTCTTTTGATCAGATTAGATTATTAGACAATCAAATATTGGAAGAGGCTAGTATCAAAACTAAATACGGAAAAGTAGACTCTTGGTTCATGAATGAAAATCAAGAAAATTGGTCAACTCTAAGCTCAGGAAAACATACAATTGAAATATCAGTTTACTATGGCTGTGGAGTTGGTTTCTTTATGGCACTACAAGAATAAAATTCAATTAATTCCCAATTGGTAAATGAAATTTACAGATAGTCGTTAACTACTATGAAATAGAGATTAGTTTTACACCTCTGACACAATCTGTCAGTACGGGCGATTACATTTGAACCACAAACAAAAAAAATAAAAATTATGAAAAATGCAATTAGCTGGTTTGAAATCGCCGTAACAGACATTGATAGAGTTGCAAAGTTTTATGGAGAAGTTCTTAAGGTAGAAATTCAAAGAATGGATATGGACACTATGAAATACGCTATGTTTCCATATGACAACGAGAACAATGGAGTTGGTGGAGGTTTGGTTGAAATGGAAGGTTTTAAACCATCACCCGAAGGCCCAACTCTATACCTTAATGGTGGTGAAGATTTGAGCGACCCTCTATCAAGAGTAGAAGCAGCCGGAGGAAAAATAATTCAACCAAAAACAGACATTGGTGAAAATGGATTTATGGCGCAGTTCATTGACACTGAAGGAAACAGAATGGCCTTACATTCAAGTAAATAATTTTAAGAGGTGAGCTTAGTGCTCACCTCTTTTTTATGAATCAATTACCTAGATTAATATCGCTTTTAACACTTTTAAACTCAAAGAGAGTTTTGACTGCAACTGAAATTTCAGAGAAATTTGAAATAAGTGTACGTACTGTATATCGCGACATACGTAAACTCGAGGAGGCCGGCGTGCCCATTTTCACCATTGAAGGTGTAGGTTATAGTTTAATGGAAGGCTACACAGTTGCTCCTGTTCAATTTTCAGAGAAAGAAGCAAACGCCTTAGTTACCTCTCAAACACTTGTAGAAAAGTCAAAAGACAAGTCATTTGTTGGCGACTTTGAGCAAGCCATGGTGAAAATCAAATCGGTTTTTAAATCATCTGTTCTTGAGAAGAGTGAAGTCTTGAGTAAAAAAATGCATGTCTTAGAGTACCAAGAAGATGATTTTGACAGCAATGCTTTATCAGAAATACAGTTAGCCATCACAAACCTCAAGTTCGTAGAAATCAATTATCAAAAGGCAAATAATTCAAATATATCATTCAGAAAAATTGAGCCTTATGCTATCCTTTCCAATAAGGGGAAGTGGATTTTAATGGCTTGGTGTCATTTAAGAAATGAATACCGTGCTTTTCGAATTGACCGTTTCAAGCACTTTAAAATTCTCAATAAGAACTTCAAAGATCGTAAATTTGACCTCTTAGAATACTTTAGAAAAGAGCTAGAAGAAAGAGGATACCCGGAGCACTTTAAAAGACCGTCCTTTTAATTTTGAAGCTTAGAACTTATAACTTATTGCCAATGATACTTCTGATATTATAATAAGAGCCATTGGCGTACTCTGATTCTTCATCAACATAATTATGAAACGAAAGAGAGTCTATTGATGATGAAGTGTTTGGATTAAACCCTGTCCCTAGGTAGTCGAAAGAATCGAAAATTGTAATGTGACCACCTGTATTAATACTTAGGGGGAATGATTTCATGCCTTGACCGAAAGATAAAATTAACTCCGTCTTGCCTGATCCTTTTGAAATGCTTCCATTATTTTTCCAGAATATCACTGTAGTTTCCGAACCTTGACCAGTCCATCCACCGTTACCATCAGGCACATAGTCCCAGCTCCATGTAAACTTCTCTGACCTGAACTCCCATGCACCAACAAATTTAGATCGATAATCATATTCATCTGGATTGTATTCGATTGGATCTTTTCGACATGAAATAAAGACAATTGAGCAGGCTAAGAATATAAAAGTACGTTGGGCCATTAAGTCGGACATAGAATTAGGATGAGTAAAAATGTGTTATTGTTGGGTTAAAAAATGCAAGATTCACTACTCGTCTTAGAGCGCAACAACCTAAAGTGATATTTGAAATAATTAATGAAACACATCTTGCTACAAAGTTAGGTACTATTCTGGGAAAGGATCTGAAAATTTAGGATCAGCAACCATATCCCAATCTGTAAGCGTTTTCATAAAAGCAATTAGGGCATCTTTCTCTTCATTGCTAAAATCAAAAAATAACGGATGACCTCCAGTGACATAATCTGAAGTCAATCTAAAATCTAAATTCGCGTGTTGTTTTTTTCCTGTGGCATAGAAATCAACCACCTCTTCTAATGTTTCAAATCTGCCGTCATGCATATAAGGGCCCGTAAGCTCAATATTTCTCAACGAAACAGATCTAAATGCTCCGACATCAGCTAAATCACCCGTTACATTGTAAGCTCCCATGTCTACAGATATCGAATCTAAGCCTGTAACATCTGTGGTAAGACCTCCGAAGTTTTCAGAAAAATGACATTGAAAACAAGTGAATTCACCATCAAAAAATACATCTTTCCCTAATAACTCTTCGGCTGTAAAGTTTGAAAAATTAGTAGCAAAACCTTGGTCATATTTAGAACGATACGATTTAATAGAAGATACAAATTGACCTAGCGCCAAAGAGATTTTTAACGAAGTGATTGTCGTATCTCCAAAAGCTGCTTCAAATAGCGGTTTGTAATAGTCAATTTGAGATAATTTGTTTTCGAGCAAAGGGAGTTCCATTCCCATTTCAACTGCATCTTGAATTGGCATTAACGATTGATGCACGGCATTTGTAGCCCTACCATCCCAAAATAATGAATTGTTCAACTGCGCATTGACGATCGGCATAGAATTACGACCTGTGAGTCCGCCTTCAAAACCTGGACTGAATGCCAAGCCATCTGCAAAGGCTTTATCTTGATGGTGGCATGAACCACAAGAGATAGTGTTATTCGCCGACAAGTTTTTATCATAGAACAATACCCTTCCTAGTGTAGCTCCTTCATCAGTAATTTGATTTTTATCCACCAAATCAAATAAATGAGCAAGATTAGGGTCATTTAAAATGTGTGGGGCATAATCTTCATTTTCATAATCAAATGGAGTACCTGGCAAAGTTGGAAAGTAAGAATCAGTAGTATCAACTGGTTCAGGCGGAAAAATAGGCTCAATTATCGGATCTTTTCGGCAAGAACCAAAACTTAATGAAATAAATATGAGCGGTATTAAAATCCTCATAAAATGAAGTTAAGCAAAAAAGGTAGCTTCTAAAATTCAAGAAGTTGAAAATATTGAAACCCTAAACTGCAATTACAGATTTAACTTCTGGTATTGCATTCATGATCGATTCCTCAATTCCGGCTTTGAGCGTAGAGGCCTGCATTGAACACGTTTCACATGCCCCAACCATCTTCACTCTTACCACATCATCTTCAACAGAAACCAATTCTACATCCCCTCCATCTCTTTGTAAAAAGGGACGAATTGAATTCAATGCAATTTCTATTTTCTCTAATTGAATCATCCTTTGAGCTTAAGTGCTGTAACGAATTTACGAACAAATTCATCAAAAACCTTAGAAGATGGGGTATTATCCTGAAGTACAGCAGGCCTACCAACATCACCTGACTCTCTTACCGATTGAATTAATGGAATTTGAGCTAGCAAAGGAACGTCCATTGCCTCTGCTAAATTCTTAGCTCCATCTTGTCCGAAAATATAGTATTTGTTATCAGGTAATTCAGCAGGTGTGAAGTAAGCCATATTCTCAACAATACCTAATACCGGTACTTTCAGAGAATCCATTCTAAACATATTAATTCCTTTTCGTGCATCAGCTAATGCAACTTCTTGAGGGGTACTCACGATAATTGCTCCGGTTAAAGGAACGTTTTGAACTAATGTAAGATGAACATCTCCCGTTCCAGGAGGTAAATCTACAATCATGAAATCTAATTCTCCCCAATCGGCATCCTTAAACATTTGGTTTAAAGCCTTTGTTGCCATTGGCCCTCTCCAAACTACCGCTTGATCAGGATCTGCAAAAAATCCGATTGAAAGAATTTTTACTCCGTAAGACTCTACAGGTTGAATTAGAGTTTTACCGTCTTTTTCAACCCCTTGAGGTCTATGACCAACAACATCAAACATTGTCGGAGCAGATGGCCCATAAATATCCGCATCTACTAATCCCACCTTATAACCCAACTTGGCTAAACCAGCTGCTAAGTTTGAGGTAATGGTAGATTTCCCTACACCTCCTTTTCCTGAAGCTACAGCAATGATGTTCTTAACATTCGACATCACAGATCTAACCTCTGGCTCCTTGTCCTTTGGTAAAGGTTGAAGCGCAATCTCTGCATCAATGTCTTTTCCGAATGCTCTTTCTAATTGAAATTCTAAAGCCTCTTGCATGCGTTTTTTCGCGTGCATAGCTGGATTGTAAATTTTCACAACAAATGAAATCTTGTTGCCATCAACTTTAATGTCCTCTACAAGGTCAAGTGTGATAATATCTTTCTTAAGATCTGGCTCAATTACCTTCTTAAGTGCTTCTTTTACTGCATCTATTGTTATACTCAAACCTTATTTCTTTTTGAATGCGTTAATGGCGTTTTTTGTGAAATCAGACAATACCAATTCACCTGAGATAGCCGCTCTTACTTTTAACAAGTTATCCCACGTTTCTGTTCCTTCCCAGAACACTTTTTTCAATTTTCTCATTGATTCAGGATTTGAACCAGCAAGCTTTGTGGCTAAGGCATCAATTCCTGCATCCATCTCTTCAGCTGTGTCATAAATGTCCATGTACAAGCCTTTTTCTCTTGCCCACTCAGCAGTTTGAAATTCGGTCGCGTTAATTGTCATTTGTGAAAATGCTGATAATCCAACTTTTCTTTGAACAGCTGGTCCGACAACATAAGGCCCGATTCCTACCGCCAACTCTGAAAGTTTAACGGCTGAGAATTTTGTTGCAAAGCAATAATCAACTGCAGATGCAATTCCTACTCCTCCTCCAACAGCTTTCCCCTGAACTCTTCCAATAACTAATTTTGGACACTTTCTAATTGCATTTATAACATTGGCAAATCCAGAAAAGAACTCTAAACCGGTTTTCTCGTCATTGATCGCAATCAGCTCGTCAAAAGACGCTCCACCGCAAAATGCTCTTTCACCAGCAGATTTTAAAACAATCACTTTAACATCATTTTGGGCACCAATGTCGGTAATAGTTTTTCTAAGTTTCTCTAAAATTTTACCCGGTAAAGAATTACTCAAAGGATGACCAAATTCAATTGTGGCAATTCCTTGTTCTGAGATTTCTACCTTAACGTGTCCTTGATTTACTGCACTCATAATCGTTATTCTTTTTTATTAAGGGGACTTCGAGAGCCTCAGCCTCCCTTTACTTTTCGTTTCTTAATTCCTTAAAGAAGTACCCTGAGGCACTCGAAGGGTTATTTACTTTGATCTATTTTCTTCACCATTGTTAAAATGGTTGCGACACCAATTGTGTCTCCTGTTTCATCATACATGTCCACCAAGAATTTCACAATTCCTTTTGCCACGTCTTCATCATTCTTTTTCTCTTGGTCGATTTTTTCTTTTACTGTGAAACGCACACCCATTGTTGTACCGATATAAACTGGTTTTGTGAATCTACATTCATCAATTCCGTAATTTAATAGAACCGGCCCTTTTCTTGGATCAACAAATAATCCGGCAGCTTTAGCTAATACAAAATAACCGTGAGCAACTCTTTGCTCAAACATGGTACCGTCTAGTGAAGTTGCATCAACATGGGCATAGAAGTTATCTCCTGATACATTTGCAAAGTTCACGATATCAGCTTCAGTTACTGTATGCTTATGTGTAAACACTGTATCTCCAACCTTCAACTCTTCAAAGTGTTGTCTGAACACATGAGGATTTGCTTCTGGAGTATCAGCTCCGTATTGAAACTGTTTTGTAATTGCTGTAATTGTTTGAGGATGTCCTTGAATGGCTGTTCTTTGCAGGTAATGCTTAACCCCTCTGATTCCACCCATCTCTTCTCCTCCACCTGCTCTACCAGGTCCGCCATGCACTAACATTGGCATTGGAGAACCATGACCTGTAGATTCTGCCGCACATCTTTCATTTAAGATATGAATACGTCCGTGCATTGAAGCCGCTTCAACTGTATATTCAGTTGCAATATCCATATCAGATGTAACGATAGAAGAAACTAAAGAACCTTTTCCTAATCTTGCAATTGCAACAGCATCTGCCAAATCTTTATACGGCATTAAAGTAGTCACTGGTCCAAAACATTCAATATTATGGGCTCCTGTTTTTGTATGTGGGTCGTCATTTCTAAAAACAATTGGTGCCATGAAAGCTCCTTTGTCTTTATCTGCGCCAATCACATCAAAATCATCTAAGTCTCCAATGACGATATTTTGTTCTTTTTGAAGCAACTCAACGTTTGCTCTAACTCTTTCAACTTGAAGTCTATTTATAAGCGATCCCATTCTTACTGATTTATCAGCAGGATCACCAATAGTATTTTTCGCTAACCTTGCAGCTAATGCAGATTGTACGTCATCCATTAATGCTTCAGGGACAATTACTCTTCTTACCGAAGTACATTTTTGACCTGCCTTAATGGTAATTTCTTTTTGAACTTCTTTAATGAAGATGTCAAAATCTTTAGTTCCAGGAACAGCATCCTTACCAAGAACAGCAGCATTTAAGGAATCACATTCTAAGTTAAAAGCAACATTATCATTTTGAATGTTATCCTGACCCCCAATTATTGCTCCTGTTGCAGCAGAACCTGTAAAAGTCACGGTATCTTCTGCTCCAGCAAAATCAATAACCCCTCTACCTAAACCAACCACTAATTGAAGTGCTCCTTCAGGTAAAATTTTAGAATCAATGATATCTCTTACCATCACCTCAGTCAGGTAACAAGTATGTTCGGATGGCTTAACTACTGCTGGAACACCAGCTAATAAATTCACTGCAATTTTCTCAAGCATTCCCCAAATTGGAAAATTGAATGCATTGATATGAATAGCTACTCCTTGTTTAGGCACCATGATGTGATGACCAATAAAAGAGCCGCCTTTTGATAAGGGAACTGCAGAACCTTCAACATGGTATGGTAAATCTGGCAATTGTCTTCTTAAGGACGCATTGGCGAAAAGGTTTCCTATTCCACCTTCGATATCTATCCAAGAATCAACTCTTGTAGCACCTGTCCAAGCAGAAACTTCGTAATACTTTCTTTTGTTAGATTGTAAGAAAAGTGCCAATTCTTTCAGCATCAACCCTCTTTGAGTAAAAGTCATTTTTCTCAAAGTACGGCCGCCTTTTTCTTTGGCGTAATCCATCATGCCTGAATAATCAAGGCCAACTGATGAGCATGTTCCGAATTGTTCTCCTGTAATTGCGTTAAATAGTTCTGTCTCTACACCTTCTCCACTGATCCACTCCCCTTTGACATAATTCTGATAATTTGTCATTTTGCTGCGAATTTTGAAGTATAAAATTAGCAATTAAATCAGACAATTTGGTTGAAATCGATCAATTAAGACAGTAAGTGTGACCCTTGATTTTTTCTTCAGTGAATTCTAAAACCCCATCAAAATCGAGATCAGTCGATTTGGTATATGTAATTTGCCAAACGTAAACAGCATCATCAAGATATTCGCCTTTCTCGTCTTTTGGCTCCCAATAAGCATCTTGGTCAGTTGTCTCAAACATAACTTCTCCCCATCTATTGAATAAAATCAAGTGATAGTTTTTATATTCCATATCGGTGAATACATGAAATCCATCAGGAGTTCCTCCATCACAATCCCAGGGCGAGAAATGCCTAGGGACGTAAATATGCAAAGAGTCTTCTTGCGCGGAGGCAGTGAACGAACAAAACAAGAAAATAAAGACTAATGCTTTCATCATTTAGTTGACGAAAGCATTATCAGCTAGTTGCTTAAAGCTTAGAGAATTTCAATGTTTGAGAAATAAATCAGTTAAACATATAGCTCAAAGTAAATCTCATAGTATTAGAAAGAGGGTTATTCTGAGTAAGACTTGCCAAATAAGATGCATCCAAACCAAAAGATTTAAACTTAATTCCGGCGCCAAGACTAACAAATCTTCTATTTCCTTTGGAAGGATGCTCATAAAAGTAACCTGACCTCAAACTCAACAAATCTCTATAAACATATTCCACTCCTCCTCCTATTGTCAGCTCTTTTATTTCTCCCATCAACCCATCTTGGGAATCATTAAATGATCTAAACACGCCCTGAATTGCAGAAATATTATTGACATTGGCACTTGAACTTGGGACCATCAATTTATTTAAATCCATTGATACAATAATTTTATGATCGGCTCCAACATCAAGTCCAAAAGCACTTCCAATTCTCAAGTTGGCCGGCAGATAATCTTTGTTCTCAATTGTAGAATAAAAAGATTTGTTGCCAATGTTTGATATTGCAGCTCCCCAAGACCAACAACCTTTCATCTTACCTACTGAAAATTTTCTTGACATATAGGCATATGATAAATCGACTGCTCCAACCATAGCAGCTTTCACTATCAATGAATCAGGACTAACGTTCTGAAGAGCATCAGAATAAATGAATTTCCCGTTTAGACCAACAGAACTATGCTCGGAAATTTTAAAACTGTAGCCTCCTAAAAGTTCTAAATCGTTAGAAACAAAATCACCTGAAACAAGACTCGAGCCGTTGAAAAGAGGCTGATTCGCATCTGAAAGGTAGCGGATAGAACCACCTAATGAATGTCGATCATCAGATCCAAGCTTAGTAAAAGATGAAACATATATCAAATGAATATCAGTAACCAGACTATAAAGCCACGGTGAATATGAGACACTGATTCCTCCAAGTTCTTCTGAAAAACCAATATTTGCGGTATTCCAATGAAATGAATTTTGACCTGAAGAAACAGCCACTCCTGCATCTCCTAATGAGCTTGATCTAGCATCTGGTGAAAAAAGTAAGAACGGAAAAGATACTTTTATTGTGTTTGATTGCAAATGTTGGGAAATAGACTGGCTATATCCATGATAAGAAAGCGAAAAGAAGAATGCGATCAAAAATACTTTCATTGGGCTCGTTTTAAAATAAAAACGAAGCCAGACCTAGTTTATTTCGCAGACTAAAGAAATCAAACAAGAAAAGAATGGAACCTAAAGCTTAGAGAACTTTAATGTTTGAGTACCGAATTCAGTATTTACATTTAAAAAATAAAATCCTGCCTGTAGATCATACAAATCAATTTGATGAAAATCAGACTCAACAATTTCTGATCTCAGAATCTTTCCAGACATGTCAATCAATTGAATATCTGAAATCCAATCAGAAGACTCTAAATTAATGATGTCATTTGCGGGATTTGGGAACAAATTCAATTCAAGATTAGAAAGATCACCGAATCCAACATCATCCGACACAATGGCAACAAAATTCTGAATTTCACCGGCAGCCAAGATATAATTGAATTCTCTCACTTCTAGATCAAATGTACCTGGAGTAATGAATTGCAAATCAATGGTTGCTTCATCATTATTTGTTACTTCAAAAATATCGGCCGTATTGAACTCCCATATATATTGAGATTCAACATCATTAGAAACTTCAAATGTATACTCTTCATTTAGCCCTAAATAAACAGTGTCAGGACTTACTTTTGTCGTAGTTGGTTTGATTAAATCAAAAATAAAATCTCTACTAAATGGTAATAAAGTATCTCCCCAAAAGCTATTTGGAGCTGGATTCCATGTTCCGTTATCAGATCCTCCCATCATGTGAATATCCATATTGTTCACGTACATTTCATAAGGTACACCAACTGCTTGTGCTTGATTACTAATAGGCAGTGCACCATAAGTGGTAGGCAAAGTTGTTAGACCAAAAGGATTTCCCACATTATAGGGAACAGTAGGATCTTCGGTTCCGTGCATGATCATAATTGGAACATCACCCGCCTGCATGAAAGTAGTATCAATTGTAGCTCCCCAAAAATCAAGAACAGCTTTCACTTTTGATGTATGGTTGAATGAATTACCAGCACAATCAGTGCAACCTAAATCATTTACTGTTCCACCTCCATAAGTACTTGCAGGTCTTTCAGACTCTTCATCAAGATATGCCACATGATAAGCAACAAAACCTCCGGCAGACATCCCACCAAAGAATACATTGTTTGTATCAATATCATATAAACTCATATTCTCTTTGAAATATCTCACAGCCGCTTTTCCATCTTGCACGGCACGATAAACTGCGCGCTCTGCACTTTCTTGATCTAAAGGATTGAAGCCTTTTCGGTAATCAATGGTAGCGGCAACAAAACCTTTTCGAGCAAAGGTGTCACAGATTGCATGCATGTTGTCAACATCTTTTGAGCCATTAACGAAGCCGCCCGCATGCGCAAAAATGATGAGTGGTCTCTTTTGATTTAAATCTCCGTTTGGTTGAAAAACATCCAAATATAAATCTTCACCCCAATAAGGGAAGACCCATTGAGGCGCAGATCCATATTGTATATCAACTTGATTTAAAGTTGGAAATATTGATTCTTTATATCTATTTGTATCTAAAGTTTGGGCAAAAGAAGACGCACCTATAAATAGGAACAAAAGAGAGTAGAGTGATTTCATATTTTCAATTTACCAAAAAATCGGTTATTGTGAGGCCAGTTTTAGACCAACTACCCAGTTTTAATCGACCAATGTATTTTTTTATAATTTTCGTTGTGACGAGGTGATAGCCTGCGTTTATATGCAAGACATACACTCCAGATTCAAAACCAGAAAGGTCAAGATTCTCATTTTCAAAACCTTCAGCATTTATTGAACCAATTTCCCATCCACTAAAGAAATGTTTAATTCATAAATCTGAACAATTGATCCTAAATAAAGTTCGTCTTGAAAAGAATTTAGATACCAAGAAAAGGTAAAGAGTGGTCTAAAAATGCAAAAAAGATTAACCTACCAAAAAGATAGAATTTAAAACATCAGTTAAAGTCTGACCATTCTTTTCTATCATTTGCGGAACAATACTTTGTGGAGACATACCAGGATTCGTGTTTACCTCTATCAAAGAAGGGGTTCCGTCTTCACTCACCATGTAATCAATTCTTGCGAATCCTTTCAATCCCAACCTTCTAAAAACAGACTTAGACAAGTCTTGAATGTTTTTTGTCCACTCTTCTGAAATTTCTGCTGGTGTGACTTCATTTGATTTACCTTCATACTTAGCTTCATAGTCAAAGTAATCATTATGAGTTATGATCTCAGTTAAAGGTAATGCATGAACGCCATCATTATCTGAATACAATCCACAAGTGATTTCACGACCAGACAAAAAAGCTTCAACAACTACTTCATCTCCTTCAGAAAATGCCTTTGCAATTGCTTCAGGCATTTCCATTAAAGTTTTCACTTTAGAAATTCCAAAACTTGATCCGCCATCATTTGGTTTCACGAAGCAAGGGAAACCAAGTTCGTCTGCAATTTCAATTGGATTTGGAGTCTCACCTCTTCTAATTAAAATTGCCTTTGCTGTATCCACGCCAAATGCTCTTAAAAAACTATTGCATGCCCATTTATTAAATGTTAATGAAGAAGCGAATGCCGAAGAGTTGATATATGGCAATTCAATCATATCAAAATATGCTTGAAGCTTACCGTCTTCGCCTGGTGTGCCGTGTATGGTAATTAAAGCCAAATCAAATGCGACAAGCTGTTCATTTATCAGAAAAGTGAACTTGTTCTTATCTATAGGAAAAATACCACCTTTTGAATGCACATGCCAAGACTTTTTGCTGACTTCAACCATATATGGTTCATACAGCTCATTATCAATCGACTCAAATAGCAATCCGGCACTTTTCTGAGAAATTTTAAACTCAGAAGAATAACCACCATAAATTACAGCAATCTTCTTTTTCATAAGCTCAGTTAAAAGAATGACATGAATTCATCATTTGTCATATTATAGGTGTAATCCACCTTCCACTTTTTCTTAAAAATAATTATTCCGGCTTTAATATCACCTGCAATATTGAATGCGATACCTTCACCAGTTATTAAATTCCAAATAGATGCAAAAGAACTTTTCACAAAATTACTAGCGTCTCCTACCAATACAAAAGGATAAGCTGCCTCTGACTTTTTTTTGATTTTAATTTTATCTTCAATCCTAACCCAACCGCAGTCTTTTTCTGCAATTTTCAAAAACAAAGCAGATGGTTTAATCACGACAGTAATTTTGTTAGGGTTTTCAATTATGTAATCAAAACCAATGTTAACCTTTCCATCCTTTTTCTCTACTGTGAAGTTTTCCATCCCTTTGAAAATTAAATCTTCAAAGGCTAAAGAATTGAATCCAATAAAAAGGAAAAACAAGAAGGCAAATCTTTTCATTTAGTTTGATTTTAATTTTGTGTAATTTTTATAGAATAAAGGAATCGTTTCTATTCCTTTGTAAAAATTGAATAGTCCGTAATGTTCGTTAGGAGAATGAATAGCATCTGAATCCAGTCCAAATCCAAACAGAACTGTTTTAATGCCTAATACTCTTTCAAACATTGCGACAATCGGAATTGATCCGCCTGATCTTAAAGGAATGGGAGTTTTTCCGAAAGTAGATTCCATTGCTAAACTTGCCGCCTTATACTCTAAAGAGTCTACAGGTGTAACTGCTGGCTCGCCGCCATGATGAGGCGTCACCACAACTGAAGTTCCAACTGGAGCCATTGACTCAAAATGTGATTTAAATAAATCTGTAATTCTATTATAATCTTGATTCGGTACTAATCTCATTGAGATTTTAGCAAATGCCTTAGAGGCGATCACAGTTTTCGCACCTTCACCGGTATAACCACCCCAAATTCCGTTCACATCTAATGTCGGCCTTACAGTTGCACGTTCTAAAGTTGTGTATCCTTTTTCACCATCAACATCTTTAATACCTAAAGCATCACAATATGCTTTTTGTGAAAAAGGTGCATTAGCCATAAGTGTCTTCTCTTCTTGAGAGATTTCTTCAACATTATCGTAAAAACCAGGGATGTTTATGTGATTGTTCTCATCAGTTAAATTGGCAATCATTTCAGCCAAGGCGTTAATTGGGTTTACCACTGCACCTCCATAGAGTCCGCTATGCAAATCTCTATTTGGGCCAGTTAACTCAACCTCAACATAACTGAGACCTCTAAGGCCTGTAGTTATCGTTGGCACATCATTAGCCATGATTCCAGTATCCGAAACTAGTATTACATCAGCACTGAACCTTTCTGAATGTTCTTTAATTACATCCTCCAAGTTTTCAGACCCCACTTCTTCTTCTCCTTCAATCAAAAATTTAACGTTACATGGTAGGTCACCAGATTTCCACATGGCTTCAAAAGCCTTGACCTGCATAAACATTTGGCCCTTGTCATCACATGCACCTCTTGCGAATATTGCTCCTTCAGGATGAATATCCGTTTTTTTAATAATTGGTTCAAAAGGACCAGACTCCCACAACTCAATTGGATCAGGTGGTTGAACATCATAATGCCCATATACTAATACGGTAGGTAAGTTTGGGTCAATTATTTTATCTGCATATACAATTGGGTGACCAGCAGTTTCAATAAGCTCTATGTTATCTGCCCCTGAAGCTTCAAGGTTGGACATGAGCGCTTTAGCCATATTAAGCACGTCATTCTTGTACGCCGAATCTGCGCTGATACTAGGTATTTTTAAAAGTTCGATTAATTCGTTTAAGAATCGATCTTTGTTTTCTGAGATGTATTGATTTGTCATGAAATTTGTGTGTCTTTCGGTAAAAATAGCAATTGTTTGAGAGTCTATTCTTATTAGACGAAAAAAAAAAAAAATGTACTTTGTGCAACCTTTTTAATTTGAATTCTGTCTTAGAGGCAGTGATATTCAAAAATACTCGAAAAAATGAAGAAAAATAGTTTAATCCTCAGCATGATATTCCTTCTTACGGGATTCGTGTCTCATGGACAAATTGTCGTTGATAATGTGACAAATACACCAGAAGAGTTAGTTCAAAATGTACTTGTTGGTACAGGTGTAACAGTTTCTAACATTCAATTTAATGCCTCTGTGCCTTTCGCGCAAGCGGTTCAAACTCAGGTCGGTTATTTTGATGCAAACGGTACAACTTTCCCTCTTTTAGAAGGATTAGTATTGGGTTCAGGAGACGTTCAAGTTTGTATTGGACCTAACAACTCTGGTTCAGCAACTAACAATAATGGTGTTGCGCCAGACCCAAATGATTTGGATTTAGCACAAATTGGCAGCCCGTTCACAATGAACAATGAGGCAATTCTTGAATTTGACTTCGTTCCTACTGGGGATTCAGTTTTATTCAACTACATTTTCGCTTCAGAAGAGTATCATGAATATTCAACTTCATCTTTTAATGATGGTTTCGGATTTATTATTTCAGGACCTGGTTTTACTGGAGGATTCTTAAATGGTGGTGAAAACATTGCGATTGTTCCTGGAACGGTGAACTTACCGGTAACAATGAATAACCTTAACAATGGTTCTTCAAATACAGGACCCTGTACTAACTGTGCTTACTTAACAGACAACCCAACTGGTTCACCTGATTTACAATTTGATGCTCACACTGTAATCTTACAGGCTGCCGCGCAAGTTCAATGTGGTGAAACTTATCATATTAAATTAGTAATTGGAGATGCTGGTGATACAGCATTTGATTCTGCAGTATTCTTAGAAGCGAATTCATTCAGCTCTAACAGTCCTGATATTTCAATTGACTTAGTTGATATCAATGGTGATCCTCTAGTAGGGAATGAATTAATTGAAGGATGTTCTTCTGCCGCAATTAACTTCATTAAACCAAATGGATACACTGATTCTTCTTATGTTGTTGATATCAATGTTTCTGGTACTGCTACAAACGGAACAGATTATTCGAATATCTCTCCTAATTATACTATCCCACCGGGACAAGATACTTTAACAGTAACTATTGATGCATTAGCTGACCTTATTGGAGAAGGTAATGAGACTTTAGTTATTGAAACTTATTACGTAACTCCATGTGGAGATACAATGACAGTAAGTGCAGATATTGTAATTATTGATAATCCACCTTCTTATAATGTATTTGCTGATGATGTTGTACTTGATTGTCCAACAAACACAGTTGATGTTACTGCATGGACAGATGGAGGAATTCCTAACTTATCATTTGATTGGGGAATCTACGGTACAGGTGCTACGGCAGCCTTACCTGGAAACATTAATGGAACAACACAATATACAGTAACTGTTACTGACGAATGTGGAATGATTCAAGACACCACGGTCAACGTCACCTTGACAGCTGCTCCGGTTCCTACAATTACATTTAACCAAAATACATTTACTATTTGCCCTGGTGATCAGGTTGATATAGATGCGACAGTAAACAACCCTTATGATGTTGGTTCTGTTGTTATCGACTGGCAACCGACTGGAGAAACTACAGAAGATATTTCTGTAAGTCCAGTCGTTGAAACATGGTATTATATGAGTTTAAATGATGGATGTTATGATATCATTGATTCAGTAAAAGTTGAAATCGGAACAGTAGATTTAACTGATATTTCAATTGTAAATGCGGTTTCATGTCCTGGATTGGGTGGATTCGTAGCAGGTGAAGTTCACGTTTTACCAGACGATCCTACAAGTACTTATACATTGACAGGAACAGCAGTTGTTGGACCTCAAAATGATGGTGACTTCACAGGTCTTGCACCAGGAGCTTACTTCTTAAATGTTACTAACTCTGACGGATGTTTCATTGACACTGCTGTAACAGTAGGAACAGATGGAAATATTCCTCAACCAATATTTGTAATGGATTCATTGAGAGATGTTACTTGTTTCGGAACAAATGATGGTGGAGCTTATATTGATGAAATTGAAAGCTTACCTGTACCAACAGGACCATATGATGTTGTTTGGACGCACACTTCTGGTGTACACTTCTCAGAAACTGTTTCAGGAATTGCTGGTGGTAACCCAGATTCAGAAGTTGATGATCTTTACGGAGGGCAATGGATTGTAACAGTTACTGATGCCGTTGGATGTCCATGGTCAAACATCTTTGAGATCTTTGAGCCAGACGAATTAACAGTTGATTGGACTTACAATGATCCAACTTGTTTCCAATTCACTGATGGTTCTGTAACTATCAATGCTGACGGAGGAAATGGTGGAAACACTTACCAGATTTGGGATGCTTCACAAACTATCCTTAATCCTGGAAACACAAACACAGCTAACACATTAGGTGAAGGATGGTATTATGCGGACATCACTGACATGAATGGATGTTATGTACTTGATTCAGTTCAATTGTTCCACCCTGGTGAGTTAGACATTGATTTAACAATTGACCAACCATTATGTTATGGTCAACCAACTGGTTTAGCAACTGTTGATACAGTTTACAACTACACTGGTGCGTTTAACCAAATTGCTTACTTCTGGTCTCCAAACCCATCAGGAAATCCTAACGGAATTGGAACTAACTGGATCAACCATATGGGACCTGGACCTTATAACTTAACTATCAATGATGAGAACGGTTGTTCTAAAACATTTGATATGTCAATTGTTTATCCACCTGAATTAGTTTTCACTGAATTAGGAATGGAAGAAGCTTACTGTAGACAGTTTAACTACCAATCAGGAAACGGAGTTGTGTTTGCTGCTGCTGGTGGAGGAACACCTGACTACACTTATACTTGGACTAACTTAGGAACAGGTGCTACCTCTAACAACACTACATGGGGTGGATTGAACCCTGGACTTTACTACATCTTAGTACAAGATGGAAACGGATGTTTGATGGCTGATACTGTTCAGTTAGATTCATTAAATCCAATCTCTGACTTTAATGTAGCTTCAGCTCAATTCTTAACTCCTGATTTATATGAAGGAACTGCTGATCCTGAAGTTTGTATTGATTTCACTAGCATCTCTGAAAACTATGCTAACCCTAACAATCCGAATGCGGATACGACATTCTTCTGGAACTTGAATTATGATGCAAGTAACCCAGGATTTGGATGGCAAATTTCACATGATGTGAATGCAGTATATGACACTTGTTTCTCAGACTCTGGTCACTATGAAGTTTGTTTAGTAACTATCAATAAAAATGGTTGTTCAGATACGGCTTGTAAGACAATGATTATCTATGATGCATTGCAGTTTACTCCGGTAAACATCTTTACACCAGATGGAGACAACAACAATGACTTCTTCACATTTGATTATTGGGCGCAAGCAGTTGCAACCTTTGAATGTGTTATCGTTAATAGATGGGGTGTAACAGTTCACATTATGAATGACATTGCAGACCAATGGGATGGAACAGACATGAACGGTTCTCCACTTCCTGATGGAATTTATTACTACACGTATACTGGGGTGTCAACTGACAACACAGCATTTAGTGGCCAAGGATTCACCCATATAGTCGGATCCGGACTTTAGAAATAAATCTTAAATAATTGAAACGTCCTGACTTAATTGTCAGGACGTTTTTTTTTGCTTAGAATATTCTGAACTTTAAACTTCATTAAACAAAAAAGGCCACTCAAGTAGAGTGGCCTTTTTAAATTTATTTAATGTCGTCAGTAAAATGACCTTCGTGTTTTCCTTTGTCGAATTTCTCTTGATTGAATTCTGACGATTTCCCTTTCGGTATTGAAAGGGACTCCCAATCAGAACCCTTTATATGTTTGCCTAAAAATACAATCTGCCCAACATGATAAGAGTAATGATTCATTTGCCTATTAAAAGCTTCAATAATTGTGTGCTTTTGGTTTCGAATATAAATCGGACGGTCAAAATTTGAAGGGGTAATGGCATAAAGCGCCTGAAAAAGACACATCCAACCTTGCTCCCACTTTTCAACTAATTGCTCCTTCGTCTTAATCTGTTCTTCAAACTCAAGATCTCTTTTTCTCCATTCCTTCTCTCCATCTTCGGTTAAAAAATTGGTCCATCTTGACATCATGTTTCCCCATAGATGGTTCACAATGATAGCAACTGAATTAGATTCTTCATCAATTTTCACATGAATCTCTTCTTCAGAAAGTAGCAATATCGTTTTGTCTCCAAGTGATTTATAATACTCAAATTGCTTAATGACGCTATTTAAATAATTTGGAATCATTCTTCTCCTTCAAAATGGTTCCAACCTTGAGCAGTCAATGGAATTTGTGTCCCACCTCTATCAACAATTGATGAACCTGCATTCTTATCTACAAAATGACCGACAACAGTTAAATGCTCATTGTCTTTCACCTTATCGTAATCAGTTTGGGAAATTGAAAACAATAACTCATAATCTTCACCACCGTTTAAGGCAGCTGTACTGGCATCAAGGTTAAAATCTCTTGCCGCATTATAAGTTTCTTGATCAACTGGTAATTTCTCATCATAAACTACAACACCTAACTCACTGTGTTTAGCTAGGTGAAGTGCTTCTGAAGCTAAACCATCTGAAACATCAATCATAGAAGTTGGTTTAATACCAAGCTCCTTTAAAAAATGTACAATGTCTTTTCTTGCCTCAGGTTTTAATTGTCTTTCAAGAATGTAATCACATCCTTCTAGTTCTGGCTGCATTTCAGGATTATCCTTATAAACTTCTTTTTCTCTCTCAAGAATTTGAAGGCCCATATATGCTCCGCCTAAATTTCCAGAAACTACTAGTAAATCATTTTCTTTTGCACCTGAACGGTACACAATTTCATCTTTTGCAACTTCACCCAATGCAGTAATTGAAATAATCAAACCTGAAGTTGAAGATGTGGTATCTCCACCAACTAAGTCTACTTGATATAGCTCACAGGCTTTATGGATTCCTTTATAAATTTCTTCAACCGCCTCAATTGAAAATCTGTTTGAAAGTGCAATTGAAACTGTAATCTGCGTCACGTCACCATTCATAGCATAGATGTCAGAAAAATTGACAATCGCAGCTTTATAGCCGAGATGCATTAAGGGTACATACATTAAGTTGAAGTGAATTCCTTCAACTAACATATCAGTAGAAACCAACTGATACTTATCTCCTGCATCAATTACGGCAGCATCATCTCCTACTCCTAGGACAGTTGAATCTTGATACTTTTTTGTGTCCTTGGTTAATCTATCGATCAATCCAAATTCACCTAATTGGTCTAATTCTGTTCTTTTATCCATATCTAAAAAATCCCTTTTGCCATTTTTGCTTGACAAAAGGGATCGATTTTATTTATTTTCTAGTTGATTAATCTAAAGATCCGATCATCTTTTTTGGATCAACCCATTCTTCATATTTCTCTGCAGGTACATATCCTAAACGAATTGCTTCTTCTTTCAAAGTTGTTCCGTTTTCATGCGCAGTGTTTGCAATCTCAGCAGCCTTATAGTATCCAATTTTGGTATTCAAAGCAGTCACAAGCATTAAAGAGTTGTTCAATAACTCTTGAATTCTCGGGTTATTTGGTTGAATTCCTTTAGCACAATTTTCATTGAATGATACACAAGCATCACCTATTAATCTTGCTGATTGTAAAAGGTTGGCAGCCATCATTGGTTTAAAAACATTCAGTTCATAATGTCCTTGAGTTCCTGCAACAGTAACGGCAACATCATTTCCCATTACTTGTGCGCAAACCATGGTAATAGCTTCTGCTTGAGTTGGATTTACTTTACCTGGCATAATTGAAGACCCAGGTTCATTAGCTGGAATAATTAACTCTCCAATACCTGATCTTGGGCCAGAAGCCATCATTCTAATATCGTTTGCAATTTTATTGATTGAAACCGCAATTTGCTTTAATGCTCCATGAGATTCAACAATGGCATCATGAGCTGCTAAAGCTTCAAATTTATTTTCTGCCGTAATGAAAGGAAGACCTGTGAATTCAGCAATGTACTTCGCTACTAAAACGTCATAACCTTTAGGCGTATTTAATCCGGTACCTACTGCAGTTCCCCCAAGAGCAAGCTCTGAAAGATGTGCTAAAGTATTTTTTAAGGCTCTTAATCCGTGATCTAATTGAGAAGCATATCCTGAAAATTCTTGTCCTAAAGTTAGAGGAGTCGCATCCATTAAGTGCGTTCTTCCAATTTTTACGACATCTTTAAATTCTGCTGATTTTTTTCTGAACGTATCTAACAGAGCTTCAACTCCTGGAATCGTAGTTTCTAAAATCATTTTATAAGCCGCGATATGCATTCCTGTAGGGAAAGTATCATTTGATGATTGTGATTTATTTACATCATCATTTGGCATCAATGTTTTTTCTCCTTCACCAATCTTATTACCTGCTAACTCATGTGCTCTATGCGCTACAACTTCATTAACATTCATATTTGATTGAGTTCCAGAACCTGTTTGCCAAATAACCAATGGAAACTGGTCATCAAGCTTACCAGCCAAAATTTCGTCACAAACTTGACCGATCAAATCTCTTTTTGAAGCATCCAACACACCCAACTCACAATTAGTGTAAGCAGCAGCCTTTTTTAGATAAGCAAAACCTCTAACTACCTCTATTGGCATAGATCCGGCTGGGCCAATTTTAAAATTATTTCTTGACCGTTCTGTCTGTGCACCCCAATATTTATCGGCAGGTACCTTAACTTCACCTATTGTATCTTTTTCAATTCTATATTCCATTTATACTTTATTTCAGAATTAATATTAACTTTATCCCACAATTAATTGACAAAAATAATATAAATCATGGTTGCATTAGGTCTCGCTTTATTTCTTTGTATCGGATTACTAGCATTTTGGGTATTAGCTTTTCTTTTAGGATTTGCTGTTCCTTTCTGGTTAACACTAGGAGCTCTTGAAATGTTAAGACCAAAAAGATTAAAAGAAGCAGTAGACACTGAAGCCTAGATTTATTTTCTAAATAATATTAAAAAAGCCCCTTTCATTTTGATTGGGGCTTTTTTTATGCAATTTCTAATACTCTTTCTGGTGGTCTTCCTACAACTGCCTTATCTCCGTTGACAAAAATTGGTCTTTCAATTAATTTTGGAAATTTTACCATAGCCTCAATCCACTCTTTTTCACTCAATTCTTTGCCTTTAAAATTCTCTTTAAATGCTGGTTCTCCTTTTCTGATCAATTCGCTAGCCTTCATTCCAAGTTTCGAGAGAACATCCTTGATATCAGAAGCATTCGGTGGATTATCCAAATACTTATATTCTTCAAATTTCACCTTATTTTCATTCAATATTTCAACCGCACATCTACTTTTAGAGCAACGGTTATTGTGCCAAATTTTCATTTTTACGTTTTAAGCATATGATTATTGGTTAAATTTAGACAACTTTTTGAGTAATACTAACGTATTACAAACGATACTGATAGACTTTACGTCATTAAATTGAAATGAAAAAAGTATTAGGCATAGCAATATTGGTCGCTTTCAGTGCGATTCAGTCTTTTGGACAGTTCAACACAACTGGTTCTGGAAGTGCCATGGCCGGCTGTAATGAATTTCAAATAACAGCTGCATCAGACAATCAAACTGGGTCAATGTACTCAACCACCCCTATCAACTTGAATGCAGATTTTTCATTGTTATTCAAAGTAAACTTTGGTTGTGATGGATTTGGAGGTGAAGGAATGGCATTCGTTCTTCAACCTGGAGTCTGGGCAACAGGATCAGGAGCGCACGGAATTGGATATCAAGGATTAACAAATACAGTTGCTATTGAATTTGATACAAGAGACAATCAAATCGCTCAAAATAACTTTGATATTCCGGGAGACCACGTTTCTATAATGTCAAACGGTAATATAAATCACAATTTAACATCATGTTTAACTGGTTTACCACTTGACCCTATAAGTACACTTTCAAGTGATGTTGAAGATTGTCAAGACCACATGATCGAAATCATTTGGACGGCTGGAGCAAATCAAACGCTAGAAGTTAAAGTAGATGGTGCAACTTCTATTACGCACACTTCTAACATGATTGCGAATGATCTAGGAGGAGCAACTAATGTGACTTGGGGATGGACAGGTGCTACATCAATTTTCAATAATCAACAAACAGTTCAAATCGCCTTATGTCCCTTCTTTAATTACTCGGCTACGAATTGTCCTGGTCAAGCGATAAATTTTACTGATGATTCTCAAAGTCAAAATACAATAGTTCAATGGGATTGGGATTTTGATGGTACTGTTGTTATGAATGGTGGACCAACTCCCACGCATACTTTCTTGACTGGAGGAAACCACCCAGTAACGCTAACAGTTACTGATGATCAAGGATGTGTATCTGATACTGTCATTGATATAGGGGTTGGATTTGAAGTTACAGCCACTTCTGATGACGCCATAATTTGTCCTGGATCCACTACCGTATTACACGTTGAAGGAACTCCTTATGTAGGTAACTCTTGTTGTTTTGAACTTCATTGCTATGATTTTTGGGATGACGGATGGTCAAGTGCTGAAGTAGAAGTTTTTGTTGATGGTGTTTCTCAGGGATCTTATTCTCATCCAGATAATGGATTAGGTATGACCAGTACTGAAATCTATACATTTTGTTGGGACATAGGAGCTGTAATTGATTTGGTAGTAAATATCCCTGGTCCTGCACAACCTCAAGAAAGCGCAGTTTTCTTGGTAGATTCAAATGGAGATACTATTGCTGATATTCTGAGTGATTTCATGTCAGGTGGATCAACCTGGTTTAATGGAGCAACAGCTCAGTATACAGTTGATTGTGGTGTTACGCCTCCTGCCTATACATACCAGTGGGATAATGCTCCCTTACTTACAAGCACTACCGACCCAGACCCAACTGCAACAGTCAATATAAATACCACTTTCAATGTTGATGTGACTGACCCTAATACTGGTTGTGTTATTTCTGAATCAGTAACAGTTGATGTTCACCCCGTTCCTACTGCTGTGATTAGTGGAAACGAAACTGTTTGTTTAGGTGATGACGCAACATTGACTTTAACTTTAACTGGCCCTACCCCTTGGGATGTAGTTGTTCAAGGCCCTTCAGGTACTATTCCGATTAACGGCATTTTAGCAAGCCCTCATACTTTTACTGTAACAGAGGATGGTAATTATACAATTAACTCATACACTGGTGCTGGCTGCCCTGGAGATGCTACTGCATCTGGCACGGCAACTGTAACTGTTATCACTCCACCAACAGTTTCTATTGCCGCAGATGCCACTTATTGTTTTGGAGACACTCCTGCTGATTTAACTGTGACTTCTGCCAATGGAGGAACTGTGAACTGGTATAACAATGCAGCCTTAACCGGACCTGCAATTGGAACAGGAAACACCTTCACTCCAGGAACAGGTGTTGGCACAACAGATTACTATGCTGCGGAATCAGAGTTAGTATTAGGATGTGAAGGACCTGGCGACATGGTTACGATCACCATTAACCCTGTTCCACCTGCGCCTGCCGTTACCGGAAACACAATCTATTGTGAAGGTGATCTGCCTACTCCAAACACAGGAGTTGCAACAATGGGAGGAAATATTACTTGGTATGACAATCCTGCTCCTTCAGGAGTTGTTTCGACATTTGCGGATTACTCTCCTACTTTGGTAGTTGGGACATTCAATTATTATGTAACTGAGACTGCTTTAGGATGTGAAAGCCTACCAACAACTGTGACATACACTGTTAAACCTACTCCTGACGCTCCTGTGGTTACTGGTACATTATTGTATTGTGAAGGAGATGTTCCTACGGCATTGATAGCCACGCCCGATTTAGGAGGTGTAATTTCATGGGAAAACATTAATAATATCACCTTAGGAACTGGAACAACTTATACTCCTCCGTTAACCGTTGGTGGTGTCGTATACTGGGTATATGAAGAACTAAATGGTTGTATTTCAGATTCTACTGAAGTAATTGTAAATGTAGATGCTGCACCAATGGTTAGCGTAACTCCTCAATTATATATCTGTTTGGGAGATTCAATACTAGTAACTGCGACAAACAATGGCTATGACATTACTTGGAGCACAGGTCAAACTGGCGAATCTGTTTATTTGAGCCCAGAAGAGACAACTGACATTGTAGTGACAGCAACTAATCCATCATGCGGATTTGCTGAAGATAGTTTAAACATAATTGTGAATCCATTGCCAGATGTGATTGCAGGAAACGACACCTTAATCGGAATTGGAGGCGAAGTAACTTTATGGGCTGAATCTAGTGGTACAGTGAGTTATTCTTGGTTACCTGAAGTTGATGAGTGTGTAGAAACGAATTGCAGTGTAATATATGACGTACCTGATCAAGCAACAGTTTATGTTGTTTTTGCAACTGACCAAAATGGTTGTAAAAACACTGATAGTGTATTAGTTGATATCAATGGATACATGGATGTTTTCGTTCCCAATATATTCTCACCAAACGGTGATGGTTTTAATGACAACCTTCAAGTTTACGGACCAAGGTTATTCAATTATCAAATTGAGATTTATGATAGATGGGGAAAACGTGTGTTCAGATCAAATGAACAAAAAGATTATTGGGATGGAACCATTAATGGCTCTTACCTATCACCTCAAACTTTCGTTTACATGTTAAGCGGAGAGACAGTTTTAGGAGAACGAATTGTTCAAGAAGGTAACGTATCCATCATTGAATAATTTTTTCCAACTCCAATCATTATATTTACGTCTATATAATTAGAGAAAATACTTAAGCATGAAAAAAACTTACTTTACCCTATTAGCACTTACTCTAACTTTTGCTGGTTTTTCACAACTTCAGCAGCCTATCGCAGAAGGCGGTGGTGAAGCTCCTACTTGGAACCAAGGAATTAAAGCTCCTGGAGATTCGTGTGGTGTATATTTCAATAATTACGTTGGCCTGAATAAAACTTCAAATGTGTTTTTTGAAGCATTGAGAGCAGGAAACGTAGCAGAATTCAATACATACGGAGGAAGATCACAGCACTACAATACTCCGCAGCCAATAGAAATTAGTGGTATACAGTTTTATGCATTTGAAACTAATCCTCTATTAGACTCAATCATGGCAATTACAATATTACATGATTATACTAGCGTCAACGATTCAGTTGGTGTTGAATTGGCTAGAGATACGGTCTATGTAACACATCAAACTTTCACTCCCGTGTTACCTGACATTGAAGTGAATAGTATTTTTGACACTCCTGTGACAGTGACAAATGACTACATGGTTACCGTTTACACGCCAACTGACGATTCGTTAAAGATAATAGTCTCTGATGCAAGCTCCAATGACGGCGCCTCTGAAGGAATATCATATTTAGTTTACAATAATCCAAATTATACTGGACACGGATACTACAACAATTTCACATTCTACGGATTGCTTTATGACCTAGATTATTTGATTAATCCAAGAATCCAATATGATTTACATGACGAGTTCATTTTAGATGATGATTCAATTTGCCCAGGAGTTGTAAGTGGTGCTTGCGTTACTTATTCTCAAATGCCAATCTATAGTGATCATCAATACAATATTAATTCTGCTTCGGCTACTGATCATATTTTATGGTTATGGGGAGACGGGTTTCAAAACACTAACCTATTAAATGCTTGTCATACTTATAACAATGCTGGTGATTATACCATTCAATTAAATGACACATTGATAAGAAATGATTTCTTTAACAATACTTGTGTTGCCAAGACATCTCAGAATATTCACATCATAGATGATCCGGTTCCGGCATTCTCTGCAAGCACTGGTGGATCAATTATAGATTTCACTTCTACATCTTCTAACTATGATTCATTATTTTGGGACATGGGTGATATGACCACTTATTCTGACTCTGTAACCTTATCTCATGATTTCGACAGCCTAGGAACATTTGATGTTTGGTTATTCGCATATAATGAATGTGGAGTTGACTCTATTATGGTTCAAGTAACCACGGATGATGTAGGGTTTGACACTGAAGATTTGAACTTCTCGATTTACCCAAATCCAGCTCAAAACAATGTTTCGATTGATGGATTGATTGAAGGAAGCAGAATTGAATTAATCAACTTATTGGGTGAAGTTGTTTCAGCTTCAACAGCACAGTCTAGCAAAGAAATAATTAATGTAAACTCTTTGAGTAATGGTACCTATTTCGTTAGAGTAGCAACAAACGAAGCTCAGATCACAAAAAAACTAGTCGTTAGACACTAATAGAGTAAAGAATTAAAAAACCGTCTCGGCCTGGCCTTGACGGTTTTTTTTATGTCCATAATTTTACCGAAATTTGCATATGGGAAAGAAGACATCTACCAATCCGATAACACTCTTTTATGTGCTGGTAGGTTATGTTCTATTGCAATTTTCATGGTGGCTTTACCTCATATTTTCTCTCTACGAACAAACTTACAGTCAAGATCAGTTAGAACATAAAACATGGATGCTTGTCGGTGAAGGTTCTGTCTTTCTTGTCATTCTCTTAATTGGAGTCTATATCATCAAAAAGGCCTTCAAAAGAGAAAAAGAACTGAATAAACTACATGAAAACTTTTTACAATCAGTTAGCCATGAGCTGAAAACTCCCATTTCATCTGTAGGGCTTTACTTGCAAACACTTCAAAAAAGAGCATTAACAGAAGAAAAAAGACAAGACATCTATGGCAGATCTTTAGCAGAGATTGAACGTTTGAATATGTTAATCTCTGACATCCTCACTGCTAGAAATATTGAGAGTAAAAATTACTTTTTTGACAAAGAAGAAATGAAGCTAGATGTATATTTTGAAGAATTAATTGAACGCTTAAAGGGTTCCATATTAAAAGACCATTCGGTAGAATATGATTTGAGTAAATGCAGTCTTCTTCTTGACAAAGGTGCACTGGATTCAATTTTATATAACCTCATTGAAAATGCTGTTAAATATGCGCCTGAAAAAAGTAAAATAGGATTTCATTTGAAAAAAGAAGGTGGAAATATTCTCATTCAAGTGAGTGATGAAGGATCTGGAATTTCTGATGATATGAAAGAGAAAGTATTTGATAAATTCTATCGTATTGAAAACGAGTCCACCCGAAAATCAAAAGGAACCGGCTTAGGACTTCATATTACAAGATTCTTAGTTGAAGGCCAAGGAGGGAGAATTAAACTTAGAGACAACAAACCCAAGGGCTTAATTGCCGAAATTGAATTTAATGAAAAGTAATAAAGTAGCACTACTCATCTTGGATGGATGGGGTCATGGAGACCACTCAAAGTCAGATGGTATTTTTAATGCGAACACCCCTTTTGTTGATCAACTTGAGAAAAGTAAGGCATCTGCAGAATTATTAACGCATGGAGAACATGTGGGATTGCCTGAAGGTCAAATGGGAAATTCAGAAGTAGGCCACCTAAATATTGGGGCAGGTAGAGTTGTTTATCAAGAATTAACGCGCATCAACAAATCTATCGCTGAAGGTGAATTTCAAAAAAATGAAACACTTACAAAAGCATTGACCAAGGCAAAAAACGAAAACCGAAAAGTTCATTTTTTAGGGCTCGTATCCACCGGAGGAGTTCATTCTTCGCTTGATCATTTATTGGCCCTGGTTGATTTGGCTGAAGGTTTTGGAATTAAAGAGAGTTACATCCATGCGTTTACAGATGGTAGAGATTGCAATCCTACAACAGGATTAGGACACTTAAAGGTATTGGAAGAATATCTTGAGAACAAGAGAACGAAAATTGCGACTCTAATTGGGAGATATTACGCAATGGATAGAGATAAGCGTTGGGCTAGGATCAAAACTGCTTATGACTTGATGTTGCATAGCAAAGGTGATCGATTTGAATCAGCAAGCGAAGCTATTCAAGATTCATACGACAATAATGTAACTGATGAATTTATCACGGCAAAAGTGATCACCCAAAATGGCGTTCCAACAGCCACAATACAGGAAGGTGATATTGTAATTTGCTTCAATTTTAGAACGGATAGATGTCGAGAAATTACCATGGCATTAACCCAGATGGATTTTCCTGAAGAAGAAATGTCAACGATAGATTTGACTTATTTGACAATGACAAATTATGATAAGTCATTCGAAGGTATCAAAGTCGTTTTTGAAAAAGACAATCTTATTCAAACAATAGGTGAAGTAGTTTCTCAAAACAACAAAACACAACTGAGAATAGCCGAAACTGAAAAATACCCACATGTTAGTTTCTTCTTTTCTGGAGGTAGGGAAAAAGAATTTGAAGGCGAATCAAGAATAATGATTCCATCACCTAAAGTTGCGACATATGATTTGCAACCAGAAATGAGCGCTTATGAGATTCGTGATGCCATCATCAACTCAATGAAAAATGATGCGCCAGACTTTATTTGCCTCAACTTCGCAAACACTGACATGGTAGGGCACACAGGGGTTTATGATGCCATTTTGAAAGCTGCTGAAGAAGTTGATTCTTGTGTTAAAAAGGTCATAGAAGAAGGAGAAAAAGAAGGCTATTCTTTTGTGATTATTGCCGACCATGGGAATTCTGATTTCGCTATCAATGCAGATGGATCACCGAACACAGCACATTCTTTAAATCCTGTTCCGGTTATTGTTATAAACGAGGATGTGAAAGAACTGAAAGATGGAACTTTGAGAGATGTTGCCCCTACGATTTTAGAGCTTATGGGCATTGATCAGCCTAACGAAATGACCGGATCTTCTTTGATTATCAAATAACGGCAGTGCAAAAACCTTGTTGACGAACTAACAAAACCGTTGAATTTTTCGTAAATTGGTAGTCTACTACCTTTTGGCTATGAAAACGAAACTATGTTTTTTCATGGCAGGAACTCTACTTTGTTTAAGTAATTTATTCAGTCAAGTTGTAAACGGCTATGCTGAAGTGACTGCTATTGCAGGCACAACTTTTACTTTAGGCACAGTAGATGAGACTGCCCACACATTTGAAGATGACGATTGGGTTGTCGTAATGCAAATGCAAGATAACACCCTCGGAGATGTGACGAACACTGCGAGTTTTGGTGATTTAGGAAGTATTAATTCTGCCGGACTTTACGAAATAAGACAAATCGATTCTCACACTGAGACGGCAGGAACGCCAACATCTATCACTTTAAAGAATACACCAAACAACACGTATAATACCTGCGCTAACTGTTCAGTACAACTTATCACATTTAGAGCCTATGGCGCCCCCGACTACACTACAACTGCTAACATGAGCGCCCTTTCATGGGACGGAACTATTGGTGGTGTTTTGGCTTTTTACGTTGACGGTACACTTACATTGGCACACAATTTAGATGCCGACTTGGATGGATTCAGAGGAGCAGGTCCTAACGCAGGTGGGTCAGCTGGTTGCCAAGGAAACTCAAATTATAGGGTTGTCAATCAGAATAATATGGCTGATAAAGCAGAAGGAATTCATAAAAACACAGATGCCAACTATGCTGCCGGAATGGGTAAAATACTCAATGGTGGAGGCGGTGGCGGAAGTCATAACGGCGGTGGCGGAGGTGGAGGTAACTTCACAGACGGAGGAAGAGGTGGACCAGGCTGGAACAACTGCAATCCTGGTGCTGGAGGATTGGGTGGCGTTTCCCTATCTGCCCAGATTTCAGTAAACCGAATTTTTATGGGCGGCGGTGGTGGCGCAGGAGAAGGAAACAACAATTTAGCAACTGATGGAGGAAATGGTGGTGGAATCATTCTGATAAAAGCAAACGAAATTGAAACGGGTACTTGTGGAGGATTATCGATAAGTGCTAATGGCGAAGACATTGCCTTTGCCGGTAATGATGGTGGAGGCGGAGGAGGTGCAGCCGGCTCAATTGTCTTAGAAGTAAGCACATGGTCAATAAATGCGGCTTGTCCGCTCACGGTTGAATCTTCTGGCGGAGACGGCGGTGGTGTTAATAGTGGTGGAACGCATGGCGGCGGAGGAGGCGGAGGACAAGGTGTTGTCTTCTATTCAACCACTGAGCCCACAACAAATGTTACCACTGCAACTACAAATGGCATTGGTGGATGTAACAACAACTCTAATCCTTGTAATTCACAAGCTGGCAATGGAACGGGCGTTGATGATTCAGGAGTAATGGATTTATTAACAGGTCCCCTACCCGTTGAACTGACTGACTTTACAGCTTACAAAGTTGACGATCATGTAATTCTTGAATGGAAAACCATGTCTGAGCTGTATAACGATTATTTCAATGTAGAAAAGTCTCAAGATGGATATTCATGGGAATCTATTGACAAAATTAAGGGCGCAGGAAACAGCACAACAACAATAGACTATAGCTCAAAGGACAATCATCCTTTTATGGGCTCAAACTACTACAGAATTAAGCAAACAGACTTTGATCAATCGGTAGGCTATTCAGAAATTAGAAGAGTTGATTTTCAAAGTCAACAAGCTATAATTTATCCAAACCCAGCAACAAATGAATTGAATATAATCACGGCAAATTCAGCTGAATATGAGATCAATATCTATAACTCAATTGGACAAAGAATTCCTGTAAATAAACAGTTTGATAATCAGCATTACATTTTAGAGACCACCGGCCTTTCAGCCGGAATATACTTGGTTGAAATTATCTCTAACAATCAAAAAGAGATTATTAAAATAACGATTGAGAACTAAAGCAATTTCTTCGGAGGACCGGCGACAAAATCTTTGAGGTAGGCAGGTTCAAAATAGGCCACATCTTCAAATTGTCCCTTATTAAACTTTTCTTCAGCAAGTGAAATCATTCCTTTTGCAGAGACCTGCACATCCAAATCAAAAATTAAATTATTCGTCTTCAGCATCTCTTGGCACTTTTCAGCCCCAGGACCTACAATTGTAATACTTTCATTTTGAAATCCTGCTAAGCTATCTTCTTCAACCACTAAGGCATTCGTAGCTTGCATTTCGGTTAAATCTGCAGAATAAATTGCTGTAAAAACCTCCATTCTTCTGGCATCAAACATTGGACAAATCAATCCTTTTTCAAGGTCCACCAAATTCGCTAATGCTTTTAATGAATTAATTGAAATGAGTGGAATATTCAGTCCGTAACACAAACCTTTTGCTGTACTTGTTCCGATTCTCAATCCGGTATAAGATCCTGGACCAGCACTAATAGCCACGGCTTCAACTTCTGCTATTTGATATCCAGCTTCAGCTAAAACATCTTCAATAAATCCGTTCAGTTTTTCAGCATGTGAATAATTCTCTGAAGTCAGTTCTTTAAATACCAATAAGTCTCCATCTTTTGAGAGGGCAACAGAACAAGTTTTGGTAGCAGTTTCGAGATTAAGAATGAGCGCCATTTAGCCGGTAATAACAATTTCAACTCTACGATTTGACTCCTCTTCTTCAAAGGTCTTAGGCTTTACATTAATCATCTCAGTATTCCCAAAACCAATAGCCTCAAGCCTTTCAGGAGAAATTCCATTGCTTTTCAAAAATTTTCGAACCGCTTTTGCACGATCTTCAGAAAGCTTCTGGATTTTATTATTGTTTTCAATATCTGGAGCGTTGACGTGACCTTGAATCGAAATACTAACCTCATCATTTACCGCTAGAAAGTCTAATAATCTTTTGAGCGCAGGCATGGCAATTGGCACAAACTCATCAGAATCTTGCTGGAACTTAATATCTTCTAAAAGAAGTTTTTTGCCCGGAGCCAACTTCTCTAACTCTATCAAAACATCTGCATTTTCATCCGCATCCTTTGAAATTGTGACATCCTTTACAAACAAGAAGTAACCCGGAGTATTTGATTCAAAGTGTAAATCTTTCGCTCTTGCCGCATCAAAAATAAAATCAGTACCCATGAATAAGGCGTTATCTTTTCCTAGGCCATTAACAATCATGTTGGCCTCAACTGGTTCCATTGTTTCCTTATCTCTAATTCTTACTCGAATGAATGAGCCAGATTTATTTTTTCTAAAATCTTGTATTACTGAGGCCGTTCTACTCACCTTCCCTATTCTTTTATAGCGTACTCTAACTTTACCTTCGTAAGTTGAATTCGTGTGAATCATTAGATAAAAAACATCTTGAGATTTGGTTTCAATTGATGGATGAAAATTTTCTTTCTCATCAGATGCACCCTTGTTATGATACGAGGACATTTCGTAAAGCACCGGCTTTACCTTATCATTTTCTAATTTCTCGCAAAATGAATTATCATCTGCTTTGAATAAGAAGTAACTAAAGTCAACATTGTTCTCTGTGAAGATCTCGAATTCAAGCTTTCCGTCTAAGTTTGGTTCTAATCTTAACCAAACCGAATTTGATTCGTGAAAATCTGGAAACATATTCATAAAATCATCACGATTACCGTAGTTACCGGGAAATTGAACATGAGATTCGGTATTATAGTCCAACACCTCAACTGCCCCAAAGCAATCAGCAAAAGAGTTTGAATAATGCATTTTGAACCCTTGTGAAAAAGAACTCAACGCAAAAGAAATTGTTAATATGACTAAAAATAGACCTTTCATTACCGCCTCTAATACAAATATACGGTATTTTTGTGCTAAGGTTCATGAATCATGCCAAACCATTACAGATGGAGAGAATGCTAACAATGTATGAGAAATTAGGAGATGAAAGGCTTCAACAATTGGTAGACGCTTTTTACGCTCAAGTATTTGTGAATCCGATAATTGGAGGATTGTTTCAAAACTCTGACCAAGAAACGGTAAAAGACAAGCAATACTGCTTTCTTACTCAATACTTAGGCGGACCTCTACGCTACTTTGAAAAGTATGGTAATCCTAAGATGCGAATGCGTCATTTACCACATAAGATAGACGAAGGCGCAAAGGACGAATGGTTGAGACTAATGAAAAATGCGATCTCTACATTAGATTGGGAAGAAGAAAACAAAACGGCTCTTTACAATTGCTTTCCAACATTGGCCGCACACATGCAAAACCATTAGTGAAATTCTTGTGACTTTTTAGGTTTTTCTCCTTATCTTAATAGGACGAAGCCATTTACATGCGAAAGCTATCACTCATATTATTTATCTGTGTCACATCTGTTTTGACCTCTTTTGGGCAGGACAACACTGAACTTGATGACTATATTTTATGGGGGAAAAAGTTAAAATGGGCTGATTTTCAAGGTGAGATTCCGAAAAACTCAAAATTTGATGCCCTGACCCATTCAGCCATCAGTTTGAACTTTGATGGTGCCAACATCACTCTTAACTTTGATATTCAAACAGTTTTTTCTCCGGTTGATTCGTGGAAAAAAGTTGGAGTCAATGAATATATCCTGAAACATGAACAGCTGCATTTTGACATCACCGAATACCACTCTCGCCTATTGAGGAAGAAACTGAAAAATCATAGATTCAAAAATTTTGCAGCTGTTGAAAAAGATATCATGCGCATATTCAATGAATCATCTGCCGCCGCAAATGCCATGCAGGTAAAGTATGACGAAGAGACAGATCACTCTATCAACAAAAAAAAACAGGCCAAGTGGAATACTAAGGTCAAAAAGCTATTAAGTAAAACGAGCGCTCATAGAAAAACAGCCTTCAAAGTGAGCATTGCTTATATAATTAATTAGAACATCCTTTTTACTTCTTGTTTTTCCCAAATTGCAAAGAGCCTCCGAATTGGATGATTAAAGGGAATCTGAAATCCATGTTGTGAGAGACGGGGTTGAGCTCGTTATCTTCAAGAAACCACTTTGCTCCTTTATCTCTTTTTGCTGTGAAAACCTGTTGATTGAGGTTGAGGTAAATCATACCGCGATTCATGACCTTTTCAATATGGAATACCAGACCAATTTGTTGCGTATAGTATCTTCCCCAGGCAAGCGATCTGCTATTTGGAATGTACACGCCTTGAGACGGACTCTGGTTAAACGGAATATCACTCCTTGTCCTTGAAGTGAATGACACACCTCCTCCCCAAGAAAAATTCTCTTTGTTTCTCAAATAGATTAATTCTTGGGTCACAGCAATTCCGAAATTAGCTGCTACTGCAGTTTCTTGATATCCAATTTTAACGTCTGATTCACCCCAATAACCCCAAGAAACTGAATCTCCGTTTCCAATATCAGTAAGAACAAAGTCTATTTGCTCTTTGTACACTTCAAATGCAATTGAGCCCGATTGTCGAATTGAATAGTTCTTTTTCTGTACCCAATTCCACCCTAACTTTAAATGAAAGCCAGATGAGAAGGTGAAGTTCTTGTAATCGATATCATAAACTTCCGTTTCATAAACACCCAAATAATTTTCAACTCTTGAAACATCCTCAAAACTCCTCAAGCCCGAATTCATGATAGAGTAAAAACCCAAGCTTGCTTGCATTCGGTATTTGGATTGCTGCCCGTATGATGCAGTTGAAAAAAAGAAGATTAGGATTAGGGTTTGTCGCACGTATTTAAAACAATTCAAGATGTCTAAAAGTTACAGTTGTTCTCGATACAATTCCGAAAAAATCGGAATCACTCGAACAAACCGAACATCAAGGGAGGTGGCTGAGGCTCTCGAAGTCACTGTCAACTAAATAGGAGTGAAAATCCTCCCCTACCCCCCAAAGGGGAAAACAAAAAAAAGAGCTCTGAAATTTCAGGACTCTTTTAATTATATAATTTGATTCGAAAAACTAATGACGGAAAACGCCATTTGTCATCTCGTAAGAATTTACGCCATTTGAGAAATAGAATTCAAAATGTCATTGAAAGTTGCAGACGGTCTCATTAACTCAGAAGCTTTAGCATCAGTTGGTTCGTAATATCCACCAACATCCATAGCAGAACCTTGAGCAGCAATTAACTCTTCGTTAATCTTCGATTCGTTTGCAGATAAGTTATCGTAAACTCCTTTGAACTGAGCAGCTAAATCAGCATCTTGTGATTGATTCGCCAAGGCCTCAGCCCAGTACATTGATAAATAGAAGTGAGAACCTCTGTTATCTAACTCATTCACTTTTCTTGAAGGAGACTTTTTGTTCAATAAGAACTTCTCAGTTGCATCATCTAAACATTCTCCTAAAATTTGAGCTTTCTTGTTATCTGTTTTATCACCTAAGTGATCTAAAGAAACAGCTAAAGCCAAGAACTCACCTAAAGAATCCCATCTTAAGTGACCTTCCTTAGCGAATTGCTGAACGTGCTTTGGTGCAGATCCACCAGCTCCTGTTTCAAATAAACCTCCACCATTCATTAGCGGAACAATAGATAACATTTTAGCAGATGTTCCTAATTCTAAAATCGGGAATAAGTCTGTTAAGTAATCTCTCATTACGTTACCTGTAACACCATTTGTATTTTCTCCTTTTTTGATTCTGTCTAAAGTGAATTTACAAGCATCAACTTGAGATAAGATTTGAATATCTAATCCTTCAGTATCGTGTTGTGGTAAGTATTTGTTAATCTTTTTGATAATTTCAGCATCATGAGCTCTATCAGCATCTAACCAGAAAATTGTTGGCCATCCTGTCGCTTTTGCTCTTGAAACAGCAAGTTTAACCCAGTCTTGAATGGGAGCATCTTTCGCTTGACACATTCTCCAAATATCACCCTCTTCAACTGTGAAAGACATTATGCAATCAATTCCGTTTTTCACTTTTACAGTTCCGGCGGCATCCATTTCAAATGTCTTGTCATGAGAACCGTACTCTTCAGCTTTTTGAGCCATTAATCCAATGTTAGGAACAGTTCCCATTGTGGTAGGATCAAATGCTCCGTTCTCTTTACAAAAATCCATCACCACTTGGTAAAGCTTTGCGTATGAAGAATCTGGAATTACAACTTTCGTGTCTTGTTGCTTTCCTTCTTTATTCCACATTTGACCTGAAGTTCTGATCATTGCAGGGATAGATGCATCAATAATTACATCAGAAGGAACATTTAAGTTGGTGATTCCTTTGTCAGAATCCACCATTGCGATATCAGGTCCGTTTTCATAACAAGCGTCAATATCAGCTTCAATCTCTGCTTTTTTATCAGCAGGTAATTCATTGATTTTAGATAATAAATCTCCAAAACCGTTATTTACGTTTACACCTAGCTCTTCAAAAGTAGCTCCGTGCTTATCAAATAAATCTTTAAAGTAAACTCTAACAATGTGTCCGAAAATGATTGGATCAGAAATCTTCATCATTGTCGCCTTCATGTGAACAGAGAATAAAACTCCTTTAGCTTTTGCATCAGCAACTTGTTCAGCTAAGAAATCAACCAACGCATTTTTGCTCATCACAGTTGCATCAATAATTTCACCTGCCTGAACATCTAATGATTTTAAAGTTCTTGAAGAACCATCATTACCATGAAACTCAATGTTCAAAGTAGTTGACTGGTTAAATGTCATTGATTGCTCTGAGTTTCTAAAGTCTCCAGCAGCCATTGTAGACACATGCGTTTTAGAATCAGATGACCAAGCACCCATTGAATGTGGGTTATTCTTAGCGTATGTTTTTACAGCCTTTGGCGCTCTTCTGTCAGAATTCCCTTCTCTTAAAACAGGATTCACAGCTGAACCTTTTACCTTTTGGTAACGAGCTCTAATCTCGGTTTCTTTTTCATCTGAAGGATCTTCAGGATATGAAGGAATAGCAAAACCTTTAGCTTGTAGCTCAGCAATTGCTGCCTGAAGCTGCGGAATAGATGCCGAGATGTTTGGTAGCTTAATGATGTTGGCCTCTGGCTTTTTTGCCAAAACACCTAACTCAGCTAAAGCATCTGGTACTTTTTGATCATCAGATAAATACTCAGGAAATAAAGCTAAAATTCTAGCAGCTAATGAAATATCTTTCACTTCAATTTGCACTCCTGAAGGTTCAGTAAATGCTTTTACAATTGGCAAAAAAGAGTAAGTTGCTAAAGCTGGCGCTTCGTCCGTTTTTGTATAGATAATTTTGTGATCTGACATGTTTATATTTTTTGGTGGCGATTAGGCCAAGGGTAAGTCAATTTTGTGCGCTCATTTTGAGCGGATAGCAAAGTTAGAAATTTGATGGGAATTTGGATGATTTAGATGTCTAAATTTAAGGGCTCAGTTTAGCGCATCAAAAAGAAGCTAGGCATAATAGATATTGCGAAGGTGCTAAAGAATAAATTGATTTTTTTTTCTAACTTTTTTTCCGAATCTGAAATGAAAAATAACTGAATAAAGAAAGCCTCAAGGTTTCCCTTAAGGCTTTCTTTATTAGCTAATATTAATAATTTATAATTCTATCTTTCTCAAAGGACGAACTATATTTTTACTGCTTTATTATCCTCTTTTGAATAAGAGATGAACCGTCAAGTGTCACCTTAACTAAATAGAGGCCAGAACTAATAGAGCCTCCGTTCACTTCAAAACGCTGATTTAAACCTTCTGAACTTCCACTGTACAATTCTTGTACGACCTTTCCGTTTACATCAATTATATCTACTTGATAGAAACCTTGATCTGAGCTGGTAACAGTAATATTTAATGCATCATCAAATGGATTTGGAAAAACGTCTAGCTCAACCAAATCCAATACTGAAAGTACATTAGAAGGCATTGCCTGAGAGTTGGAGTTACCAGATACAATGTTGCAAGACTGAAACGCTTCTCCGCAAGCTCCGAGCTGACTTCCATTATTTAAATGGGCTTGAACCGAATTTGCATTTACACAAATAGTGTGAGCATTATTTGGATTTCCCGGAGGGATTTGACACATCTCTACTTTTTGAACATTACTATTGCCTGCATAACAAATGACATCAACAACACAAACATTAACATCATCACTATTTTGACAGCCGTTATCGTCAGTGACTACTAAGTCATAAACTGTTGCAGTAGATGGACAAACATTAGCCATAGTAGAATTTCCTATAACATTTCCATTCTCCAACCATTCAAAAGTTAATGAACCACATCCACCAGAGGCAGCACCATTAAGTTCAGCACAGCTTAAAGGCTGGTATCCAAAATAAACAGTTTGATCTTGACCAGCGGCAACAGTTATTTCTGGCGGCGCAGTCAAAGTGATATCTGAAGACGCCGCACATCCCCACTGATCTGTTATGGACAGAGAATATGCACCCTCTGACAAGCCTGTTATACTAGCATTTGTAGCTCCATTGCTCCACAAGTAGTCTAAGTTTCCACAAGCACCATTCGAAATCATTGTGATTTCTCCATCATCCGAATTTGAACAACTTAAATTAAAGCCACAACCTTTATCTGGTGAAAGCAAATCAAGAGTCAAATCACACGTTTTTGAGACACTTATACCAAAATCTCCGGCAGAAGCGGCAGAAAACCCTTCTATTGTAATATAATAAGCACCTGCATTTGCAAAACTATAAGTAAGGCTTGACCTAAGGCTACAATTATCATCATTAGATGACAGAACACCTGAACATGGACTCGAGCTAAGATAGATATAGGTATCCCAGTTAGCTAAGTTGCATGTCTCAAAAGTATAGGTGCCAGGACAAGGAATATTGATTTCGTAAGTTATATCTTCAGATGGTCGTAATCCACAATCATCACAAGCTCCTAATGTTGATCCATAAAACACTTGATTGCCAGTTAAACTATATGTCTCATCTACTTGATTTCCTATACAAGGGCAGTCAATTAATATTGAACCTGAACTTTGGGAGATATTTTCATCATCAATTAGGAAATAATAAGTGGTGCCTGATGTCAAAAACAAGCTATTTGTAGCAGAAGAAAATATGTCATCTAAATAAGTCCAACCCGTTTCTCCACAGCTAGAAGACTTATAAAACAAATCAACATAAAAACCAGAATTATTGACAATCACATCATAATCCCCAGAAACTGCTGGCGTAAAAGAGTACACGCTTTCTTCCCCTGGTGTGCCCCATGGCCCTGGTGGATTCCAAGATCCAGACCCTGATAAATTGTAGGTTTCAGGTAAGCCGCATTCAATAGCTGTAATACTACTACATGGATCAACTGCCGGAGAAGGACAATCAATTGAGATTATCCCAGTACTTGAAGATGTATTTTCATCATCAAGCAAAAAATAATAGGTTGTACCTGCATTTAGAGTAATAAAATTGGTAGCTGATGAGAACACATCATCCACATATGTCCATCCACTTGCCCCACAACTATTCGCTTGAATGAAAAGATCAACCCATCCTGAATTACTATGCGTCAAATTTATAGTATATAATCCTCCAATTAATGGTGTGAATTCATAAACTTGTTCGTTACCAGGAGTGGCATAAGGCCCTGACGGATCCCAAGACCCACTGCCTGAGTTTAGTGAATATGAATAGTCAACACCACATTGGGCTAATACTTTTTCATCACATGGATTAATTTGATTCGTATTTGACCTAGTAACCTTGAGATCCATACAACTATTCTGCGAGGTGCAGAAGTATCTATCAACTAAAGCCCTAACCGTGCCTGTGAATGTAGCTGTCCAAACGACTTCAGATTGTAAGCCACAAAAATCATCATTATAAGCTAAAAAATTCCCTGTTGAACTGTATAACGTAAGTTGAGAATCCCATGCTCCTCCTCCGCAAGTAGAAAATGTGTAGGTTGCTCCATTTTCTACTTGAACAGTTGCGTACTCTCCACCATACATGCAGAAAACCGTAGCTGATTGACCCCCAACTAGACCTGAAACAGACCCATAAGGTACATTGTTATTTGGACATTGGGCAAAGCCAATCGTCCCGAATAGAGTCAGAGCTAAAATAGCACAACTCTTAAAAAGTGTCTTTATTTTCATGGTTTATCTTTTTAAATTTCTAATCGCTCGTTTTTCAGAACTATCCGAAGAAGTAGTTATCTGTTGATAGTTTTCTTTATTTTTTTCAATCCAGTTGGACTTCGCAGTAATGTATTCTTTTGATCCCTGATCCCTTGTCAGGTGAATATCTACGAATGTCATATTGGATATCGTCATCAAACTGGATTCATCACTACCCAAATCTTTAAAATTTTTATGAATGATAAAATCATCAGTTATTATTGATGCGACCTTTTCTGGTAATTGAATTTCGTCATCAGTGAGCACACCTCCCTCCTCTACGTATTGAGAAGGATTCTGTTTAATCTTTTGAATTTTCTCAGAATTCTCATTGTTTTGGGAAAATACCTGAGTGGCTATGCCAAAAACGAATAAAGTAAAAATCATGTTTTTCATACTGTTTAATTTATGGTTAAGACATTTCCTATTCAAAAGACCTGCCTATATATTAAAACACTGACAGACAAGTCTTAAGACAGATTGATGGATGTAATTAATTTCCCAAAACGGGAAATTAATCCCAATAAAAGACAGATTGATCAGTTAATAGTATTATAATTTTTACGAGGTGGTCTATTAGATTGTAATGCGAAAACCAAATCTGTGGAATTACTTTTAATAAAAGGAGTATTCGTTTTCGATCATGAAACTTGTCACTTGTCACTTGTCACTTGTCACTTGTCACTTGTCACTTGTCACTTGTCACTTAAAATTGAATAAGTCAAAGAGAAATAGCCACATTAGTTCGCACAGAGTTAAATTACGATCAGGAGTCAATTTGTTTAAATTCCTTATCTTGGCCGGAATCAGCAATCTAATCAATTTTCTTGGTTCTCAACTTCAATAAAAAACACTCTTATGAAAATGTATAAAACCCTGTCTAAAACTCTTTTATTATTAACTGTTTTTGGATTTATTACTTTAAGTTGTAGTAAAAACAAAACTTATTCTATTACTGTCGGAGTTTTTGAACAAGATAGTTTAGGCAACTACAATTCTACTGGCAACGATATAGTTCTAGATTCTGACATGGAATGCCAAACTTGGAGCAGAACTGCTCAGGCAGACTCTCATTCTGCAAGTTCGCATTTACATTACAACGCAGCGGCTGGAGTATCATATGATTCAGATGCCGTTTCATTCACTTGGACAGAATATGGTCCTGAATTAGATCAAGCTGCAATTGAATCGACCTGTTCGGCTGGAGTTGATGGCGTTACAAAAACAGTGAATGACCAAACTTATTATCAAGATAAGCCTACTGTTTATTTGAAGATTATTGATGTAGTTGAAAACTAATACCCCAATTTGGGTTTAGAGCATCAGTTTTCAACACATCAAAAGTGGATTTTCTTAATTACCAGATCCATTTGCCGTGATTGCATTTCCACCCATCACAAGTGGCGTTTTACCATCTGTAATTATGATTTTAGAATTAGACTTTAAAGCTTCTGCACTCAACTCTATTGCACGCAATCTTAATAGTTGATCAGTAATTGTCGAGTTTTCTAACTCTTGTCTTTTTTGCTCAGCCTCAGCAGCAACAATAATTCTCTCGGCTTCAATTTTTTGACGTTCTAAAGCAAACTCCAAGTCTAATCTACTCTTAGAAATTTCAAGCTCCTTTTCTTTTAGACCTTTTTCTATTTGAAAATCAAGACGTTCTCTTGCTGTTTTATTTTCTACAGCCGTTCTTTTAGCAATCTCTTCAGCCTTTAATCTTTCTTGAATGGTAGCTACAATACCGGCAGGTAAATGAAAATCTTTAAGGATAACACTTTCCATAATTATTCCACGACCAATCATAATGCTATCCATAGATACCATAAGCGCCATTTCAATTTGCGAACGAGCCGGAATCAGTTCTTGCGCCTCATACTTCAAACCTATTTTTCTCAGATTGGTTTCTATGTAGTCATCAATTAGTAAGCTTTCATAGTATGGTCCGTACTTTTGATGTATCTCAAGAACTGAGCTTTGTTGAATGTGATAAAGTATGGTCACGTCAGCATCTACGTAAATACCCTCTTTAGAGTGAAAATGGAATTCTTTATTGTGATTAATTGTTCGAGTTTCGTACCTCACAACTTTTCTAAAAACTTTAGGTGCAAAGTGATGCGCACCAGGCTCTAACAACTTCTCTTTGGTCTTACCAAATTTAACGTCAACCCCTACTTCGCCGGGTCTGATAATAGTACAACTTTGAATAAATAGTAATGCAGTAGCAAAGCTACCAAGAATTAAAAATTTCATTTGCGATCATTTTTATATTTAGTAAAATAGTGCCTGACATCAGAAGTCAGAACTCGCAAAATCAGAAACAACAATCATGCCATTTTAACAAAAAATTAACAAACCGAACTACACTCTAAAACGGTTAGTTATTCAAGAACTGATTGGAAAGCCTTGAAATGGTTTAGAACTCAGAAGTTAATTTATTGATATATTGAAGGACGAAAATGAGTCAAAAATCAAGAATATCCTCCATAATAAACACCCAGCAGCTTTCAGAATCAATCACTAATTTTCCAACTTTTGATTTGGCCCAATTAAACATAGAAGAAACGTTAGATTTCGAATTGCCGACAAATTTGAGGCTCGGTCATTTGGCCGAAAGAGTGGTTTCAGGATTAATCAAATCATCTTCAAATTTTAACCTACTGCATGAAAATGTGCAGCTGATTGAAAACAAAACAACCATTGGGGAGCTTGATTTTATCGTTAAGAATTTAGAAAGTGGGGAAATCATTCATTTTGAATTAGCCTATAAGTTTTACTTACTTGACCCCAGCCTTTCTCAAAATCAAATTAACAATTGGATTGGACCCAACAGAAGAGATTCATTAATTGAGAAACTAGAAAAACTAAAATCGAAGCAATTTCCTTTACTACATCACGACTGCACGCAAGACACCTTATCTGACCTCAAAGTGAATAACCTTTCCCAATCTTTGTGCTTCTTAATCTCCTTGTTTGTGCCGCACGAATTCAAAGAAAATTTGACTCCTGAGTTTGCTAAAGCTGTGAAAGGATATTATGCAGACTACGCGACTTTTCAGAAAATGCACAATGCTTCAAAATACTACTTCTTGCCTCATAAAAAAGAATGGGGAATTGATCCTTCTGAGAATGAGAGATGGATGACTTTTGAAGAAATAAATGAAGAACTAACATTCAGTATCGCAGAAAAACAATCACCATTAATTTGGCAAAAAGAAGGAAGCACCTTTTCAGAACTGTTTGTTGTTTGGTGGGGTTAAGCCGTCATTAACGACTCGGCCACTTTCAAATCAAAAGGCGTAGTAATCTTAATATTCTCTTCGTTTCCATCCACCAAAGCAATATCATGTCCGCATGACTCAACAACAGTTGCATCATCAGTAAACGAAGAACTATAATCTTGTTCGTAGGCCATTTTAATAATGTTTGACTTGAAGACCTGAGGAGTTTGAACTTCTCTATACTTTGAACGATCAACTGCTTCTGATTCGTCAAAAGTAATTTCTCGCAATGAAGATTTAATTGGCAATACCGGAATAGCGGCTCCGGATATTTCGGCTGTTTCAAAACAAGTAATTAAGGTTTGTTGAGAAACCAAGGGTCTTACAGCATCATGAATCGCTATCAAATCACCCGTACATTTTTCTAAAGCATTTTTAATGGAGTGAAATCGTTCATCTCCTCCTTTAGTGAGAATGACTTTAGTGGCAATACTGTGTTCATAGTTCAAATTTCGCCAGGTATCTATCATTCCGTCTGGTAAAGAAACTACCACTTCAATATCAAAAAATGCCTTAGCAAAAGCATCAATTGCATGAAAGATTATTGGCTTCCCTCCCAACAACATAAATTGTTTTGGGATGTCTCCGCCCATTCTGGAGCCCGAACCTCCGGCCGCTATTATCACTGATTTTTTGATAGGATGAATTTAAACAAAAAAGGCCACTCATCAGAGCAGCCTTTTTAAAATTGTTTTGTTCTAATTAGATGATCAACATTGCATCACCATAAGAATAGAACTTATATTTTTCTTTGATTGCTTCTTGGTAAGCTTCAAACACAAACTCGTGTCCAGCAAAAGCTGAAATCATCATCAATAAAGTTGATTGAGGTGTGTGGAAGTTAGTAATCATTGAATTACAAACTGAAAAATCATAAGGAGGGAAAATGAACTTGTTTGTCCAACCGTCATAAGGCTTAAGGAAACCATCAGTTGAAACTGAAGATTCAATTGCTCTCATTGAAGTTGTACCTACAGCACAAACTCTCTTTTTATTTCTCTTGGCAGCATTCACCATATCAGCCGTAGCTTGATTAATGTGTGCCTCTTCAGAATCCATTTTATGTTTAGTCAAATCTTCAACCTCAACATTTCTAAATGTTCCTAATCCAATATGTAAAGTCAACTTCGCAAAGTCGATTCCTTTTATTTCTAAACGCTTCAATAATTGCTTCGAGAAGTGTAATCCAGCAGTAGGTGCTGCAACAGCTCCTTCATTTTGAGCATAAATAGTTTGATATCTTTCCTCATCTTCAGGAACAACATCTCTTAATGCTTTAATGTATGGTGGAATTGGAGTTTCTCCTAACTCAGTAATTTTGTTTTTAAACTCTTCGTAAGAACCGTCAAATAAAAATCTGATTGTACGTCCTCTTGAAGTTGTGTTGTCAATTACCTCAGCAACTAAAGAATCATCATCAGTGAAATATAATTTATTTCCGATTCTGATTTTTCTTGCCGGATCAACTAATACATCCCACAATAAGCTTTCTCTGTTTAATTCTCTTAATAAGAATACTTCAATTCTAGCTCCTGTTTTTTCTTTGTTACCATACAATCTTGCCGGAAATACTTTCGTATCGTTCATGATCATACAATCACCTTCTTCAAAATAGTCTAAAACATCTTTAAACATCTTGTGCTCAATTGTCTGTTTTTCACGGTCCAAAACCATAAGTCTTGATTCGTCTCTATTTTCGTTTGGGTGTTGAGAAATTAAGTTCTCTGGTAAATCAAAATTAAATGCTGATAATTTCATATTCTTTTCTAAAATTAAAAAGGATGGCAAAGTTAATATTAATTACTGAACATCCGCAATAAATATACGGAGCTAGAAAGATTTGGTTCGCATCTATTTTCTAAGGAAGACATCACAAACTTTATCTTGTTTTTTATTGTCTTCAATCTCAGTTATTACCACCTCATTTCTATTCATGATGCGAAGGTCCTTTTTATAGATGGAAGACAAGCTATAACATGCTTAGACAGGCAATTAACACAAAATGTGAAATCAAAAATTAGGACACATAAAAGCCCAGGAGTCAAGAACCTTTCTTTTCCCCTGGGCGGATTACAACTGAATCCAAGCTTCATTTATTAAGATTGTGTACCTAAAACCTTAGCGTTCTCAACCAACCTTAAGAACTCAACCTTATCTAATTCATCAATAGTTACGTTAGGCTTAGCTAAGTCCATTACATCATCAAAAGAGAAGTCATTGATGTATTTAGATTCTCTTAAAATCATTGAGAAACCAGCAACCGCAGCTGAAAACTTGAATGCTCTTGAGTTTTCGTTCCAACTTAAACCTTCGTCAATTACAGGAACCTGAACCAGCTTGCTTTTGGTTCCTTTCGGTTTCTTGTATCTCAAGCTTATTGTCACCATTTCTTTTGATTTTTTTGAAGATGATTTTTGGTATTTCAAATCTGATTTATCAGCTTTTCCTTCAATGATTTCATAAATAGCGGTTACTGTGTGTCCAGCTCCTAATTCTCCTGCATCCTTTTTATCATCAGCAAAATCTTGATCAGCCATCAGTCTGTTTTCATATCCGATCAATCTGTATTCTTTCACTAATTCAGGATTAAATTCTACCTGAATTTTTACGTCTTTCGCTATAGCGTGAAGTGTACCTGCAAGATTCGTTACCAAGACTCTGTTGCTCTCTCTCATATCATCAATGTAGAAGTAGTTTCCATTCCCATGATCAGCTAAGCTTTCCATTTTAGAATCTTTGTAGTTGCCCATACCGTATCCTAAAATCGTTAAAAACACACCTTCTTCTCTCTTCTCTTCAATCATTCGTGTTAATGCGCCGTCAGAAGATTGACCGATATTAAAATCGCCATCAGTAGCTAAGATTACACGGTTATTTCCTTCTGCTAATAAATTCTCAACTGCTATGTCATAAGCCTTGTTGATTCCGCCTTCTCCATTTGTTGAACCGCCGGCTTCAAGGTTGTCAATGGCAGCTTTAATTTCTGCCTTGTTTTCGCATGAGGTAGACTCTAGCACTACTCTATCTTCTCCTGCATAAGTGACAATTGACACCCTATCTTCTTCGGTCAATTGATCTACCAAAGTCTTGAATGAATTCTTTAGCAATGGCAATTTATTTGCATCATTCATTGAACCAGAAATATCAAGTAGAAATACCAAGTTAGATGGCGGTAAATCTTCAGTTGGAATGGTGTATCCTTTTAAGCCAACATGCAACAATTTAGCTTCATCATTCCATGGGCATTCGCCGATCTCTGTATTCACAGAAAACACCTCTTCTTTTGAAGGTAATTTGTAGGCATAATCAAAGTAATTGATGAACTCTTCTGATCTCACAGCATCTACTTCTGGCAGATAACCGTCTTCTATCATTCTTCTCGAATTAGTGTAGCTCGCATTATCCACATCAATTGAAAAAGTTGAAAGCGGATTGGCGCCCGGAGACATGAAATCATTCTCAGGTAAATAGGCATATTCTTCGGTATGCATTTCTTCCATAACAATGAGCTGACTATCTGTTTCATAATATCCGTCATCAGATTCTGTAGCCTCTTCCATATAAACCATGTCTTCGGTATATAACTCAGAGTAATCTCCTCCCTCTGTCATTGCTTCTCCTTCTCCTCCACCACAAGAAGATACTGCTGCGATTAGTGCTGTGCACATGGTGATTGTTAATGTTTTAGTTTTCATAATTCTTAGATTTAAATTCGTTTAATTGATTGTGTTTATGATTTTAGAACTTGTTTTTTTTCTTGCTCTTTTTTCTATAAGCTCTTATGATGAATAGGGTAATTATTGCAAGTATTGCGAAAGGCCATAATGCAGTCAATACCACAAAAAAGTTGACAAATCCATCCCATCCTAGATCAAAACTGTTTGAGAATTTTTTACCATACTTTGAAGGCTCTTCAACTAACTTGTAATATGAAAGTGAGATTGTTGAATAAGAAGTGCTGTTTTGCAGATACTTCAATCTTCCTTCAGCCACTTCAATCTCTTCTCTGATGTATCCTATTTGACGTTCAATCTCCATCACTTCTCCGATAGAAACTGCCTTATCAAGTAAGGCTACGTACTGAGCTTCAACCTCTTTTTTTGTTTTGATTCTGGCCTTAACATCAATAAATTCTTCAGTGACATCTTGAGTTGAAATATCTTTAGAATCGAAATACCCTACTCCTTGAGTCACATCAGCCAAAAACGCGTCAAAGTTGTTACTTGGTACTCTCAAACTAATGTTTACCGTATTTCTATCATAAGATGAATACTCATTCTCTGATGATAAATATCCGTTATGCAAAGCGAGGGAAGCATGAACTTTTTCTGTTGTTGCTTTTAAATCTTCAACTTCATAAGTAAGACTAGCAGTTTTAATTAGTTTTCTCTCGATTTGAGGAATTGGTTGAGAATTGTTGTTGTAATTCTCAGTAGCAATTGCTTCATCTGCATTTGCATAATCATCAACTTCAGTCAACTCTTCTAAATAGTCGTAAGATTCATATGCGCCATAGTCATCTTGTGCATTTGCCTCTGCATCCATTTGACCTCCGCAAGAGACTAATAAGATTGAAGAAATAATAAGGGCGCTTGTTTTTAAATAATTCAGTTTCATAATTCTGTTTTTTAATCTCAACCGAGGTTAAGATGTTGTTCAGAAGTATATTCTTGAAGGTCACCCTAGGTCACCCCATTTTTATTTTTTTCTGTACTTTGGGTGACCTTTTAATAATTACAGGATATATACAATTAGACACAGTGAGTGCGGATCATCAAATAACAGCTGAAATCGTTGAGAAGATTAGAAAGCAAGACCGTAGAACTTTGTCTGATATTTACAAAGAGATATATCCCATGGTTGAGAAATACATTTTAGAAAATAGCGGAAGCAGAGATGATGCTCAAGACATTTTTCAAGATGCATTTTATATTCTCATCAAGAAAGTGGAGGATAAATCTTTTGAACTGACCTCAAAACTAAGCACATTTCTATTTGGAATTAGCAAAAACCTTTGGCTTAAAAAATTGACAAAAAAACAGTTAGACAAAGCCGACTATACCAATGAAATTGAAAGTGGTTTGACCAGTACAGATGAAGAACAGAACTTAACAAAAAACAAGGCAATGAAGAAATGCATTGACCTTTTAGGTGAACCTTGTAAAACAATCATTGTTCAGTTCTACTTTTTACAAACTTCAATGAAAGAGATTGCTGAAATGTTGCACTATACAAATGCAAATAACGCAAAGAATCAAAAATACAAATGCTTCATGCGTTTGAAAAAAATGATGTTGAAAGAGAAGGAATGAGTGAAGAAGAAAAAATAGCATTGTTTGACGCCTTTTTGCGAAATGAGATGTCTGATTCAGACAAATCAGACTTCACTTCATTGTTGGATAAATCTGAAGATTTCAAAAATGAATTTGAGGCCTATCAAGATGACGCGGCTCAAATTAAGTCGGCTGAAGAATATGGACAGATTAAGTCTACTTTGAAGAGTATTCATAAAGAAATTCACACACCAAAGAAGTCACTTTTCGTGCAAATGAAATTTTGGATTCCGCTTGCAGCAGCTGCTGTTGTTGCCATTATTGTTTTCGCTTTACCAAACGTAATGGGTGGTAATGCCGACTCAGCAGACAATGCGGTTGAGGAGATGGTGTATCTTGAAAATGATGATGTAGCAGATGGAGCATCAGAAGAAGCAAGCGAAGAAGCTTTGGTAATGACTGAAGAAATTGTGGAAACAGACAGCTCAACAGTTGGGTATTTCTATGAAAGTGAAGTTCACACTAGCGAGCTGAATCAATACATTCGATATTCAGATTTAATCATTCCGAAAGGAACTTCTTTTCCTATTTCAAATCAAGGATACTTTATAACAGCTAAGCACTTAGTTCATAAAAGACGCTATGTGAAAATTCAGCAAAAAGATTTAAATATTGCTTTCAATACTGAGGTGGTTTATAGAGATTCAGTTCTTGATTTCGCCATCTTAAAATGCTCAGATAAAAATGCAGACTTAATAAGCCGGGTACCATTTAAAATGGTTAAAAGCCAGCCTTCACTTGGCGATAATGTATTCAGTTTAGGTTATCCAAAAGCAGATATCGTTTACACAAAAGGAGATGTTTCTTCTGAAAATGGCTTTAGATCTGACTCTATGACTTACCAAATTTCAATGCCAGCAAATCCTGGCAATAGTGGTGCTCCATTATTCACTAAAAAAGGAGATTTGGCCGGAATCATTATCGCTAACAATTCTAAGAAACAGTCAGTTACTTATGTAATTAAACCTGATTACATTTTAAGTAGAATTGAAAATCTTCAAGACAAATTTCCTATCAGTTTGAAATCAAACTATTCGGTGAGGTACAATCAGACCTCAACCACGATTAAAAAGTATCGTCCTTTTATTTTTGAGGTGCATTAATACTTTGTTACTTTTTTTCATTTTTTGACTTATTAATATGCCCAGTTTCGAAAGCCTCAGCCTTTTAACATATTTTTTAGTTTAAATCGTCTGTTGCTTGTAACTTTGCCCCATTCAAATCTGTCTAATAGATAAGTGAAACTATTGCGTTTTAATATTGTCCTCATTGTAATGCTGTTGGGAAGTCAAAGCTTTTCTCAAAGTATTCAGGGTTTTGTATTTGACGAGAACAACAATCCCCTACCTTATTCAAGAATTTTTGTAAAAAACTTTACTAATCTCGGAGCAATCACTGATGAAGAAGGAAAGTACTTTTTTGGATGCCAACAAGGAAGCTATGATGTTATTTATAAATGCATTGGTTTCGAAGACAAAGAGGTGAAAGTAACTGTGAAAGGTTTAGAGCCAACAGTTCAAAATGTATATCTGGTTCAAAAGGATAATGAACTGGGTACGGTTGAGGTAAAAACCAAGAAGAAGAATGTAGGTTGGATGCTGGTTCAAAAAGTAATTGATCACAAAAAAGATTTGATCCAACAATTTGACAGCTATAGTTGTGATGTTTACATAAAAGGAACTGAATCATTTGATGTAAAAAAGAAACCGGAGAAGGAGAATAAGAATGATGAAGACGGCAAAGAACCAAATGATAAGTTTCAAAAACAAAAAGACGAAATCAACAAAAAACTGAACGGTGAAAACAAGTTAAACTTGGTTGAAATCAACATTGAAAAGCACTTTCAGTATCCGAATAAAATAAAAGAGATTAGAACTGGATACGATAAGATTGGTAATCCGAAGCAAATCTATTTTCAAACAACCACGGCCGGAGAATTTAATTTTTATAAAAGCCTTGTACGACAAGAAGACGTTCACAAAACACCTATCGTCTCACCTCTGCATCCATCCGGAATTCTTTCTTACAAATACAGATTAAGAGACTTAGAAATTGAAGGTCAAGACACTATTTACAAAATAGAAGTTTCACCTAGAAGTGTGGGTACAACTTCTTTAAAAGGATTTTTGTGGATTAAGAAAAATGATTGGGTAATCACACATCTTGATTTAGCCATGCATAAAGGAAATTTGAAGATTTATGATGACTTCAGAATTACTCAGCACTTTGTTCAACAGGATACGCTTTGGCTCATGGACAGACAATCGTTTGAATATAAAACAAAGTATGGTAAAGAAACTATAAAAGGAATTACCACTGTTGCCTATTCAAATTATAACATCAACAGAGAATATCCTGACAAGTTCTTTAGCAATGAAGTTGGTGTCACTACTGAAGAAGCGTATGAAAGAGACTCTACCTATTGGGATAAAATAAGACCTGAACCTTTGACAAAAGAAGAGCAAAGAAAGAAGTTTGTGCAAGACAGTTTAACAGCCATTTACACCTCTGAAGAATATCTTGATTCAATTGATGATGTCTTTAATAAAATCACAGCACTCAAAGTATTATGGTTTGGAATTGAAGGAAGAGATCGTCATAAAAAGCAACAATGGTATGTTTCATCATTGGCTGACTTATATGAGCCTGTAGCTGCTGGTGGTATGCGAATAGGACCTGGCTTTGGTTATTTTAAAAAATGGGATAATGAGCAATGGATTGATGTAAATGGAGATTACACCATTGGTTTCAACAACTGGGATTCTAGAGGAAGAGGAAGAATATATCACAGATACAATCCAAAGAAATTTGGAACTTGGTCTATTTGGGGATCTAAAGAGGTTGACCTGATCAATAATTGGAACTCTTGGCTTGGAACTTTGAGTAGAGCTAATTGGTACCAAAATAATAAAATGGGTGCCTGGCACAGCATTGAAGTCGTGAATGGACTTTTCATTAGTACCGGAGTAAGCTTCGAGCATAGATACGCTTTTGACTCAACTTACACTTTTAACACCTACTTTGATCAGTGGCTGCAATCAGAGAATGCTGAACCGATTCAATTTGATGCATACAATGCATTTAGGAGTAACCTCTCAATTTCTTATACTCCATTTCAAAAGTATATGACTGAACCCAAGAGAAAGGTTATTTTAGGTAGCCGTTGGCCTACGTTTTCACTTTATTGGGAAAAAGGATACAATGGGCCCTTTGGTTCAGAAGTTGACTTTGATTACATGTCATTTCAGATCGATCAAGAATTTCAAATTGGTACAATGGGTAAATCACATTATATCGCCAGAACTGGAAAATTCATTAATCAAGACAGCGTGTTTTACATTGACAAGAAATTCTTTAGAAAGTCAGACAGTGATCCTATTTTCAGATTCCTAATGAGTCAGCCATTATACAGTTTTCAGAATTTAGATTCTTCTTATCAAACTCAAGATTTCTATGCTGAATTGCATTATATCCACCACTTTAACGGCTCGTTGGTGAATAAGATTCCGTTCATGAAGAAGACAGGGATACAAGCCTTGGCCGGAGCAGGAGCGCTATACTTACCCGAACACAATCATTATTTTTATTCAGAGCTCTATTTTGGACTTGAGCGGACATTCAAATTCTTGAGAAAACGATTACGATTAGGAACTTATGTCGTATTCTCCTGGGCCAACAATCAGCTCTCTTTACCTGATGTTGAAAAACCCCAGAACGTCCAATTCAAAATATCATTTGATGTGATGGATGAACGGGATTTGAAGTTTAATTTCTAGAACGCTTTAGATTCTGTAACTTGGAAGGGTGAAGTCATTGCTACTCATATTTATCTCTTTGTCATCTATTGCTGCCCAAAGCCAAAGCGACACCTTACTAATGTCAGAAAGACAATTGGATAGCACTTTTCGTGATTCGTCATACTTTAGCGGCGTCATTTTAGTTCGACCTCAAGGTCTTTTAGCTTACGATCTTTTTGAACTATATGAGCAGTTCACGCCTAGGTTTTATTATTATCATGTAAGGGATAAAAAAATTCTTTTCGTGGATGAGTTTCAATATTTCAATGACTCATCTGAGCAAATCACAGACATACCTTTTTATTCCAAAATTCACGATCCTGAGAAACCGGGAGATTGGGTAGAAAAAAGATTTAATCTGTCTAGAAAGCTGGAAACCATTACGACTACTACAGTTCAAGATGAAATTGCGTTCTCTGCATTTCTACATTATGATAAAAGCGGCAGGTTATTCAGTCAAGGGTCCTATGTTAACGATATGGAACAAGGAGAATTCCCCACCTATCATTACAATGACAGCATCCTATTCACAGAAATTTGGACCAAAGGATTTTTAACAGGAGTAAAAGATGAGCGCGTCATCTTTGTAGGTGAGAAGAACAAAGTCATCTCACAAAAAGAGTACTTTGAAATCATCAAATCACAGAAGGGTATTCAATGGAATATATTGGCGATTCCGGCTACCAAGCTTAAGAATGAACACAACAAAGCTTTCATTATGTATTCTGAGCTTTTAGATTTCATGTCTTTTTATGATAAACATTGGGAAGAAGATAAATATGTAGATATTGTCTTGAAACGATATGAGAAGTATTTAATGAAGATGGAAAATTAAGTTTTATTACTTTTAATTAAATCAAAAGTTGATTACAGCTAATGACGAAAACCTGCGAAAAATGTAAAACTGAGTTTGAATGCTTGGCAGACGACATTAAAAATTGTCATTGCAATACGGTTCAATTAAAACCTGAAGAGATCTTGATTCTTGGAGAATTTAAAGATTGTCTTTGCAATAATTGTTTAAAAGCGGCAAAGAAAGAAGACTAATATGAAGATCACAAAAGTATTCTTGAACGCCGCCATCATATTTACCATCATTGGTGTGGTTTCTCAATTATCCTATTTTCTAGCAATGTCTTTGGATTCATTGATTAATATTGACAAAGAAACTTTGAAATTAATCTTGCTGATTCTGCCCTTTGCTTTTGGTATTTCAAGTATTTGTCTTTTGCATTATCTCAATGAAAAAAAATATTGGTTCTCTCTGGTGACTTGGATTCTGACCAGTATAGCCTTTTTAGTTTTTTCGATCTTATTATACCAAGCCGAGATTGACCGATCCTTTATTACTTGGACTGGGATCACCTTCATCATTTACCTTTTTCTCTTAGCGATACATTGCTTTGCTTTGATATTTTCAAAATCTAAAGAAAGAAAATTCTTAAGATTATATGGGATTGTTTGCGGCGCTTTTTTGGCAATTTTAGTTCTTGCCTTATTTGTGAAACTGGGTAATAGAATAGAAAGACAACTGGTATATTACGCAATACTTCTCTGCCATGTATCAGGATTTATAGTGGTCTTGAATTACTACTTTGAGATGCACCCCGAGAAAGAAGAAGAAATCGTGAATGATGATATTATTGATGCAAAATAATGAGACGGAAAAACAGCTTAGTCATAGATTTTTGAATGTTGCGATTATCGCGATAATCATCAACATCTGCACCAATTTCCTTCACTCATTAATGGCATTTGACCCTAATCTCTTTAACCTAGGCTTAGAAGAAAGAAGCTTGATTATCATCATAACTTCTGTAATCACTTTCCCTCTTTCAATCATCTTTATTATCTACCTCAAAAGAAGGCGATTTCACTTTCCTCTGGTTATGATGATTGTGTGTTTTATCTGTGGGCCGATATTAACCTACCTCACTTACCAGGCCGAATTTCATGGTAATTACATCTTTGAGGCTGGAACCTTTTATCTTATATACTGCCTTGTAATTATGCTTTCAGGAATATCATTTATTGTAAGTTCCGTAAGAAAAAGAGTATATCTCAAATTTTATGGCATAATGATGATTGTGTTTACTTTGTGTTCTTTTGCAGGTGTGTTTTTACTACTTTTTTCTCGAAATATGTATGGCGCCGAATTAATCAAGTACGCAGGACTACTTGGTTCTATTGACGCCATTCTTCTTGTTCTAAACTACCACTCTGAAAAATTCCCAGATGAAAATCTGAAATTAAATGACGAAATTGTGGATGCAGATTAAATCAAAATGGAAAAAATAGTATCTAAACCTTCTTATAAGTTTTTCTTCTCAATAGCCTTAGTTATGTTCTTAGGTACTGCACCTTTGTTTCTTTCTGGTGAAGTTGCGCCACTCTGGGTTTCATGTATCATGTGGGGTATTGGAATCGCACTGCTGTTTGCCATTAAAACGACTATTTACTCTGCAGATGAAATAAGAACTAAATTCATTTCTGGCCGAAAACCGATCGTTTTAAAGAAGGAAGAGATCGATACTATTATTGAGAAAGTAGAAGGTGAAGTGACTGCTCAAAGAATTGGGCTAATGAAAAAAGACAAGGTCATACATATTATAGGTAAAGATCCTAAACGTGTTCACTTTGTAAACGAACGATTTGATAATCAATATCACCAAATTAGAAACCTACTGAAAAAACATTATGTTGAATGTTGGGAAAGAGGTGCTGGTGAGGTAATGTGATTCTACTCAAAATAAGTGAAATCTATTTCACTGTGAATCTCCTTGCCTCTATAGATAGCTCGTTTAGAGATTTCACCATTTTCATAAGTATACCTCACTTCTTCTGAAGCTTTCTTTGATTTCCCTTCAAAGTCAAGTTCTTTCAACAAGATTCCTTTCGCATAAACAAATTGAGAAACTGTTTGCTCGGCCACTTTTCCGTTCGGAACCTCTATAGTTTTTGCCAAAAATCCATTGTCGTCATATTCATAAGTCACTTCAGTTTTATCTTCAAATTCAACTATATCAGACTTAATAACTTTGGCGCTTTTTGAATCATAAGTGTACTTTTCAGTCAGGATAGATTTACCTTTTTCAATTTCTTCTTTTGAAGCTAATTTTCGGTCTTTGCCATAAGCGTAAATGATTTTATCATTCATATCTCCATTGCTTCCGTACGAGCTTTCTTCTGAAGCTTTACCTTCATCATTGTATCTAACTAAGGTGTATGCATTGCCCGACTTCTCATTGTTAAGATGATTGATTCGTATTAATCTTCCACCTTCATATTCATATTCATCCAATTGAAAAACATCAGGTCCATTTCTTCTCACTACCCATTCTAACTCACCTTGATTATTGTTAATTCTCACGTGAGTTTCTTGAAATACCTTCACTCTTTTTCCATCTCTCGTTTCATAATTATAACTTTCATCCATCTCCATTGGAGGATGATTATAATCTGTTTTCTCAAAATATTCAATATGTCTTTTTAAGTGAGCTCCTTGTGATTCTCTTGCTCCTGATTTCTTAAATTCCTTACGTTCAATCCAGTTACCAAACTCATCATATTTGTATTCAAAATTGATGACCTTCTTGATAGAAGATCCAGTTTTTGTCAATGTTTCGGTTAAAATATGTCCGTATTGATCATAAGTGAAATCAACAGTTTTTGCAATTGATTTTCCATCCTGATATTTGGTATGAACATCTTGTAATAACTTACCGTCACTATCCATTTTGGTCATCCATTTTTCTGAGATTTTATCATTCTGATCAAATCTTGAAATTGTTTCAGAATCAGAAGTGTGCTCGTACTTGTATGATACAATTTGATCTTCTTTCTCATCTTCAAAACCTGTTTTGGATTTTAGAACATTGCCTTCGTATGTGAATTTAAATGACGACTCCACAATCATTTTATCTGAAGATTCGTGGTAAAATTCAACCACATGCGAAATCATATTCGCAGACTTATCATAAGTCATGGTCTTCTGTTCAAGTACTTTCCCTTTTGAATTGACGTTCTTTTCAGAAATTAAATTTCCGCTCTCATCATATGTCATTCTGTAATCACCACATTCTTCTTTTTTGTGAAAAATTCTTCGATCTCTAGTCAGCTTTTTATCGGCATTGTAAGAGAAAAATTGTTCGTCAAGTTCTTCTCCTTCATAGAAGTCTGCCTCATAAAGCAACCTGTTGTCTTCACTAAACAACATCACCTTTTTTGAGTTCAAATCTAGATTACCCATGTGGTCATGTATCGACTCAAAAATATATCGTATTGGTTTACTCGTATGATTTTGTGCAAGCAGATTAACAGAAGAAATTAATCCAAAAAGAAATATTAAGCTTTTCATAAAGGGTGTTTTGTTATTGAAAAATAGCAATTTTTTTCACACCATCCCTGAGCTAGACTTTCTGATTTAGTTCTTTTGAACTTTGATCGACCCTTTTGATGTAGTTAGAATATACATTCCGCTCTCAAGAAAGGAGATATCTATGATTTCATTTTTATAGGCCGTTCTCTCCAAAACTTTTCGCCCGCTCATATCATGCATTTGATATATGCCTGAATAACCGACTATATTGATACCTTCTTGAGAAGGATTCGGGTAAACTTTTATTGACGATTGCTCTTTTTGGAGACCTGCCGAAACATTGTTTTCATTTATCACTGCGACTCCATCCAAATCAAATCCACCAGATTCAAAAGCTGAAGGATAAGGTTCGTTGATAATAGTACCCAGAGCGTCAAATGAACCGTAGCTGAGATCAATAGACCCAACCACATCAACGATTTTGACATAATTAATGCTGTCCAAATTCACTCCCAATGAGTCTGAAATATCTTCTAAATCAAAAGGTGTTCCGTAGCCTTGAATGTATTTCCCTGCCAAGTTGTGAGTCCACTCAGCCAAGGTAGTTCCGAAGGTTCCTGTTTGGCTGGTTGTTTGGATAGATGACTCTGAAGGGATGCGTATAAAATTGAGCCCATCAGTGCTCACCTCAACATGAGCAAATTCTAAATAATCATGACTAAAACTATTCTCAAAGATTGCGAAATCAGGCCCTGAATCATTTTTTATTGGATACTGAAACCCTAATACAATTTCGCCCGCATCACCCAATGAAACAACTTCAGTACTTGTGCCTTCAGCATAACCTAAGGCCGCGGTTGAATCTCCATATGAAGCAAGAGGACCGCCAATCGCGACATCTTCAAAACCTCTGGAGAAAGTGTTCACTTTGGTTGCCCAATTTACAATTGCTGATGAATCTTTATGAATAGCTGTTGTACCCGACACATTAGCTGCTGGAGCAAATTGAGACAGACCAAAAATTGGTAAGAACAAAGCACTGAATATGAGTATATTTTTAATCATTGAATACAAAATCTTTAGCATTTAATCCTGATGTAAATTGATATTGATAAGTACCTGACAATCCATATACATTAACGGTAGATGAGTTCACATAGTTATTGGCATCAACTAGATAGATCTCATTTTGGTGGACCCTTATCTTGTATGGCGTATTATAATCAGCACAGTCAATTATTTGATTGTTTTCAAAGGTGTTATCCACAGTATTGTATCGGTAAACCCCATTAAGTGTGGCATCAATGTAATAGAGCCATCCACCTTGGTAATCCCAAGATGAAATGTCTTTTGGAAATTCATAAAGAACGGTATCAGCTTCGACATCAATTCTCAACATAGCTGGAGCAACACCCGCATAATCACCTCTTGAGTTTAAGTAAACATCATTGTTTTCTCCGGCAATCGCATCAATGCAGTTCACTCTTGTTGTTATGACCGTTGAAATCATATCAGTATTCGCGTCAATCACAGTTAGGGTACTATCGTAAACCGGAGCATTCAATCCTCCTGAATTACTGACGTAAATTTTGTCGTTTATTATTGCCAAACCATCTGGGTTTTGCCCTACTTCAATCACATTGAGCTCTTGCAAACTTGATTTCTCATGAATACTAACAGTTCCGTCATAATTGCAGCTATAAATTTTATAGGCTGTCACCTCTACTCTTCTTGGCTGTCTAGCCACCTCTCCATCAAACTGCGGAATTTGAGCAACCGTTTTTAAGTTGCTAGCACTTATAATTTCTAACTGAGATGAGACATCAACCGCTACTACAAAAAAGGTGTTTCCATTAAGTTCAAATGAAACTAAATCATTCGCAGTGTCACCCAACCCTCTGCTGTTAGCTGCCAAAAATTGCTGCTTTAAAACCGACTGGTCATCCTTTGAATAAAAAGAGATAGATGCATTGTTTTGCTGATACAAACCTTCATTCAAAACCAAAATTCCGTTAGTATAAACTTCAGGAGATGGCTCAATCGGTTCGTCTTTTTTGCAAGAGACAAGCAAGAAAATTGCCAATAAGTAGATTAATTTTTTCATTTATAAATAAAGTTTAAAGTCAGTTGACAATATCTGCCAGGCATAGGGAAACTTCTAATTACTTCATAGTTTTTATTCAAGATATTCATGGCTTTGACATTCACATTAAGACCCATGTAGTTTTTAAGTTCAAAACGTTTTTGCAACCCAACATTTAAATCTACAAAACCATCTAAATAATTTGACGGGATATTTTCGTTTAAAGTATAGCGCCCTCCATTGTAAAAGGCATTCACATTGAATCTATAGCCCTGATATCCAACAATTGCAGTTATTGAGCCAGAATAAAAAGGAGTGTACGGAATTTGATCTCCAAATGAAGCCAAGTTTGGATCAGTTTTATCAATTGACTTGTTGATGGTGTGATTTGTAGTAAAAGATCCTGACCAACCATTTTTAGTGAAAGAGAATGTCGCCGAGGCATCAAGTCCGTAGATTTCAGTTTCGCCAATATTTTGCATGCTCCAATTAAATAGGTCTTTAGTTGGAATGGCAACAATTTTATTGAAAACATAATTGTAAAAACCATCCACATTTATTTCAAATGATTTTTGGTCATAAGGTCTAATAACCATTGGATCGCCAAAATTCTTCGCATATGAAATTCCCAAATTAGAGAGGTGGGCATTTTCGGGTTTAAGATTGGTATTTCCAATAAAATTGTAGTACAAATCATTAAAAGTTGGCATTCTAAAAGCATTCTTATAAAAAGCCCTGAAGCGAACTTTCACCTTTTTGAAAGGTAAGACCGAGACTGCTAAATAAGGTGCCAAACGCGAAAAAATATTAGAGCTAATTGAATCAGCCGATCTTGCATTGTCATGAATTAATTGATGTGATAGATTCCCCTCAACTCTGACCTTTTTAATCCAAACAGAAAATCCAGCAACCGAATTTAAATTGATTCGATCAGGACTGTTGTTGAATTCATTACTTCGCAGATTCGAAGAAATTACATCCGAACCAAAGAATAAGCGATTTGAATAATATTTAAATCGCTTGTTTAGCATAAAGCCACCTCCGGCCGTTTGCATTTTGTAATTAGAACTTAAAAAACCAGCAGCATTTAAGAAAGTTGGGTCGTCATATTGGGTTTGGTTTTGTGCAGCAAAAGAATGAAGATGTAAAAGCCAATTGTTTTTGAACCTAGAATAATGGATGTTGGCGCGCCAATCTTTATTAGCCAAACTCTGGTCATTTGTTGGATTGAACAATATGACGGCTCCTGGCAAATTTTGTTGGTTATTGAAATAGTCAACATTTCCCAGAATCCTCGAATGTTTGCCAAGACGAACCCCATAGCCCAAAGTCAAATTATAATTAAAGAGTTCAGCATTTTGTCTTTTAAATTTCTCATCAGAACCCGTTAAATTGTAATTGTATTTATATGCTCCGCTTCCGTAATTAGAAAATGCTTGTAAACCAACAAATCCTTTTTTGCCGAATTTGAAATGGCCTAAGACACCACTTTCAAAATCGTTTATCGTACTTACCTTTTGATAAACCTCAAAAGAAGTTGCCGTATCTGAGACACCAACTTTTGTATAAATATTAATGGTGCTTGCAGGCAAGTAAGCTGAAGCCAAAGCAAAAGACTCTTGAGGTTGACCAGCAGAGAACACTACTTCTCTTAAACCAAAACTTTGCAATGATGATAAATCAATAGAACCAATTTGGTTGTTAATCAACACATTGCTATTTGTCATAACGGCCGTATGAGTCGCACCCAAGCTTCTGTAAGAAACTGTTTTTATTCCGCCCACGCCTCCATAATCTTTGAGTTGAATTCCGGGCACAAAGTTTAAGGCTGTACCAACATCAGTAGCGCCAATATCTTCCATTCTAAACCTATCAATTAAATATCTTGGGCTACTTGATCTCAAATCAGAAACATGCGTATGCCACATTTTACCCTGAGTGATAGGCACAACTTTTAAGGTTTTAGATGTCTCAGGAATGCTGTCTTGACCAAAAGTTGAAAAACAAAAGAGTACAGCAACTAAAGTTACTGTACTCTTTAAGAAATGAATTATATGTGCTTTATTGCTTAACAATCTTCGCTTGACTTTTTCTGTGACCTGAAGTGATTTGAAGGTGATAAACTCCGCTTTCTAAGTCAGAAATATTTAGGCTTGTAATTACAGTATTTGAAACAAGTTCCTTTACCAATCTTCCGTTTAGGTCAAACAACTGAATATTTGAATTCAATTCTGTTTTGACATTAAGAATATCTTTAGTAGGATTAGGGAATGCCTCAAGTTTCAACGCAAGATCTTCTAAACCAGAAGTTAATGATTCAGCAAAAGGAGTTCTTGGAAAGGTCGCCGGATTAAAATCAGTATAACTGCATCCGAACCAATCACCATTAGCTAGCTCTTCAGAAATACCTGCGTTCAGTTCCCAACCGCCGTTATTTACTGCTGACCAAGTTGACCAGTAATTTGGTGATCCACCCAAACCTGATTGTTGAAAAACAATATCATTCAAAAAACCACCACCAATACTCACTGTCAATACATCACTCGTATTTTGCAATTCATTTAGAGCGGTTTCAGCAGTTACGTTATCTGTTGCGTCAAATAAGTAAGCAAAGGCATAAGAAGTTGCTGGTCCCTGATTAAAATCAATAACGATCATAGCTGTATCTGGTCCGAATCCAGCATAATGAGTTCCAAATGAAGACCAAGGGATGTCTTCAAAAGTAAAAGCTGAAGAGTCTTGTGCAGCTGAAGGCGCAAATGGTCTTCGAGGCTCCCAATCATCATATGACACGCCAAACCAATCACCATTAGAAATTGAAGTCGAAAGGCCGGCATTTAATGTCCAATCAGACAAATTTGTTCCGCTCCAAGTACCCCAATAATAAGGAGAACCAGCTTCACCTAACCAAGCATTCATGTAAATATCATTCAAAAATCCACCACCTGTGGCCACATCAAGATTAGCATCATGAGCCGAAATATCAGCCATCATTGTTGCTCCATCAGTAGTGCCAGTGAATAAATATCCCCAGGCATAAGAAATTTGTTCTCCGTACACATCATCTACAAAATCAACTACCATCACAGCCGTATCAGATCCTGAACCAACCCAATAATCCACATCATCAACCGAAAACCATTTTGAGGCATATGCAGGATATGAGTCACCTGGTTCAATAGCTGGTGAGAAATCAGTGTAAGAGCATCCAAACCAATCGCCATTGGCAAGAACTTCTCCTATACCAGTGTTTGAAGACCAAGCAGTAACTGAGGTTCTGCTCCAAGTTCCCCAATAATTAGGAGTAGCAGCAATACCAGCATGTGTATTATAAGTGATGTCATTCAAAAATCCACCACCAGTTACAACATCAAGACCTGCTTCATCAGATGAAATTGCAGCTAGAGCGTCCCCTCCAGTCATGTTATTTGTTGCATCAAAAAGATACCCCCAGGCGTAAGAACTATCGGCCGTTCCGTCTAGAAAATCAATGACAATCACAGCAGTATCAGGTCCTGAACCAACATAATATTGCAAATCTTCTTGTGTCATTTGTGCTTTTGACAAAGTGCTAAAAGCAATTGCCAGTGCAAAAAGTAATTTTTTTCTCATTTTAAAATTTTTAAGCCAATCGTTTCTTTTTTGTGATTGACAGAATTAATAAAATGGAATAGAAATATAGTGAAAGGCAGAACTGCCGATCAAACTATGCTTTTATCCCGAAAGCTTGTTTGTGAGAATAGTGGCAGGTCTTCTGACTCACTTCATGGCTTAAAACCCTTCCCCTAATTAGAGTGGTTTGTTTTAAGTTTCGAAGCTTACAGCTGCGGGAACAGTCTAGGATTTACACCTAATTCCCTTTTAATCATCTACCTGAGGCAGATAAACCAAAAACTCAGTGCAAAGATAGGTTGTTTTTATTGAAGAAACAATTAGAGGGCTAACTCAATCATGGGATCCCAGTAAACAGAATTAAAGTCTTGGATTTTATCTTCGATTACCTTGATGCCTTCAGCTTCAAGTTTCTCTTGCATGGCGTTAGGAGTGGGGAAATGCATTTTACCCGTTAGCACTCCATTTCGGTTCACAACTCTGTGTGCGGGAATTGGTTTCACATTTGAATGAGATGCATTCATGGCATAACCGACTACTCTACTTGATTTTACTGCTCCTAAATATTTGGCAATGGCGCCGTAAGAAGTAACTCTCCCTATTGGAATGAGTTCTACGACTTCGAAGACGTCTTTGAAGAAATCCTTTTTTGAATCCACTTTAAGGCTGATTTAAATTTGTTATCTGCCTTAACAACTTGACTTTGGTTTAACCAATAGTAATTATTGTTTTTTAGAGAAGCCAATAACATTGGTTCTCCTGGTTTAGTGAACCATTTTGATCTTGGTTGAAGGACATAAAAACCGTGAAAGTTCGCATTTAAATATCTCTGCTCACTTTTAATATTCAGGATAGTCTGAATAGAAAAATCTTTTCCAAAATCAGCCGAATCCATAAACTTTGCTCCCGTTAGGAGTGCTTTTTTCTGGATCTGCTTTTTCGTAAAAATTCTGTCGAAATCTAATCTTAGTTCATCAACATCAGAGATTTTACCTCGATTTCTACTATAAATCTCTAAAATGATTTGCTCTTCAGTGAGCTGTTCGTCAAAGAAAAATGCTTGCACCTCTGACACGGCTTCATCCGTACTTGACATACGCATTGAAGACAACTCTCCCTCTCTATAAAATCTAACTAACTTCAAGTTTTTCCTTTTTTCTACCCTAAAGACGTTCAAAAACGTCGACGGTTGCCCCAATTTACTAGAAAGTAAGCGGTTTGGCAAAAAAAATAGGGCTTGAATATTCACAACTTAATTGTGAAAAGGAGAGGCTTCTTAATGGATTTTGAACTTAACGTACTTAATATCAAAGCCTTTATCAGTGAAAATCTGTTCGTAATGGGTCTTCACATTCAGAATTTCTTGAGTATCCTGATCTAAATTATCAATCATTTCGCCATACAAATCCCAGCTTTTCTCAAGAAGTTCATAGCCTTGCAATTCAATTTGCTCTAAAGTTGAGGCAAACAAAAGTGAGCTGTCTGTTTTCAAATGAACTAGGCCTCCCGGCTTTAAAAACTCCTTATAGCGATCAACAAAGATCTTTGAAGTAAGCCTTTTTCTTGGTCTTTTTCTTTGAGGATCAGAGAAAGTCAACCAAATTTCATCCACTTCATTTTCTTCAAAAAAGTAGGTGCAATAATCTATTCTCGTTCTTAAAAACGCAACATTCTTAATCTTCTCTTCACGAACAGTTGAAGCTCCGTACCAAATTCGAGCGCCTTTAATATCAACTCCGATATAGTTTTTGTTTAGATATTTCTTACCCATGGCCACAGCATATTCTCCTTTTCCACAACCTAATTCTAAAACGATTGGATGATCATTTTTAAACATGTCCTTTCTCCAATTCCCCTTTATTGGTGAATTGTTGTTTAATACCATTTCTATTGGTGGTTCAACTACAAAAGACATTGTAGCCACATCTGCAAATCTCTGAAGTTTACGCTTGGCCATAATTAAACAGTGTCATTCATTTGTTGAAGCATTTGAACAATCTCCATAATGATATCATTCTTAGGAGATGATTCTGCTTTCTTGTCAACCAAATATGATTTGAAAATTAGAATTCCATCCATCAATTCATCTTCATTGAGTCCCTCTTCAAGATTCTCAAGAATAGTAATGCATTCAATTGCCTCCATTAAATCTCCATTGACAGTCGCCTGTGCTATTTCACCGAAATACTGGTTATAATTCAAAGCAGTGCTCCAAATTGAAACCATCATGGCTTGTCTTGCATTCACGTAATCAGGATTATTTAAGCAAGCTATTAAAGCTGGTGGAACTGCTGTTGACTTTATTGTATTTAACAAATCAACAATCTCCTTTTTGATTGGCTCAGAATCAGTTTTTGACAAGAGACTGATTAAAGGTTCGATTGATGTCTCGTCACCATTTGTCTTTAAAGCTTTAATAGCTTTCACAACAGTTTTCGTGTCATTAGCTGATAGATTTGAAATCAAATCTTGTACCTTCTTCTGCTTAGCAGTTTCTTTTTTCTCCATTCTTAAAAACATTTTTATTTGCCAAAAAAAAGCAAAAAGCAAAAGCAAACTTATAAGCCGGGTTCTGTCTACTGACCTTTCAGTCAGTATGCCTGTCATTTATCTAGCCCCGAAATCACTCTCGGGATCAATCTATCTACCCACTAACTCAGCCGAGCCGGCTTCAAATGTTAGCTTACATGATATTTCAGCTCATAAGGTTTACCCTGCCATCAATGTCGCCATTAATGCGGTGCGCTCTTACCCTTGTTGGCGTTTCCGCCGCCAAGCCACCAGTAAAGGTGGGCACCTTTTCACCCTTCCCCGAAGGAGGTATATTTTCTGCGGCACTATCTGTCTCCGAATTCACGGAGCCTTCCAGTTAAGAAGTATGATGCTCTATGCTGCCCGGACTTTCCTCTTATTACCAAAAGGCAACAAGCGACAAGCCAGTTTGCTTTTACGAGCGCAAAGATACAGCTTGTTGAGAATAATCAATTAAAGGGTATTGAAAAATTAGAAGACGAGATTTACCTGATTCGCATGAAATCAAATCAAAAGGTGTCTCATTTTAAGATCTTAAGGCAGTAACTACTTCTTTGTAATGAGTCGATTTACCTTCCCATTCTCAGTATCTAAACTCAGAACATAAGTTCCGGTTTTTAAATGAGAAATAGATATCGCTTGATTCAATAGTGGGTTGATTTCGGTATAAACGACTTTACCTGAAATATCAAGAATTTGAATTGAGTTTACTTTTTGATCTGTATTTATGAAAAACTCAGATGTAGCAGGATTGGGAAAGATTGAAAGTTCAGTGTTTTCGTTCTGATTAATAGATGCAAAGTCTCTTTTCTTATCTCTAAACTCAACAGATGTGATTGTTTCTCCTCCTATGTCTTGTGTAACAATGCTAAACACAGGGATTTTTTCACCATTTGCGAACCAAGAGTATTCTACCGAAGCTGGCACAGGGAGTTCTATCCATTGACCTCCAAATAAATTAACGAATACAGAATCTTGTGATTCAATATTAGATTTCACTCTTACGACATCATAAGTTTTAAAAGGAGTGGTAATTTGCCCCCAACCATCTACTACAGATGTTCTTTGTTGATAACGTAAATAGATTCCATCAAAAGCAGGATTTAGATCTAACTCAGTGTAAGAATTTGATGTCCAGGTATCATTAAAAGTCATTGGAAGTTCATACTTCACGTCAATTGTGTCTGATGAAGCAGGAATTGAAAATCCGTTTGCTTTAATTCCAAAACCTACTCCTTCGATTTTGGTAGACGACTTTTTAGTGAATGCTACAGGATCTTCAATTGATAAACCAACTTGCTGTCCCATTGAAAAATCTACATCACTCCAAGGCAAAAAATAATCAGACTCATAATCTGGATTAGTAAATCCATTGTTAAAAACCGCCTGATAAAGAAATTCTGCGCTACTGATATCATAAAAAGTATCAATTCGTTGGGTTTCAATATTTATAGTTGAAAAATCCCAACTAAAGTCAGCCCCTGTGGCATTGAAATCCAAAGAGGTATCATCAGAAGAAGAAACGATTACTGTATCTCCCCCATTAGCAAAGTCAGATTCAACAATAGTGATTTGAGAAATAGCGGCAGTTGAAACTGCAGTCATCAATAATAAAAAAATACGTTTCATGAGTTGATGTTTAAAGACCAATGTTAAAAGTACCGGTCATTGCATCCAAAGATAATGAATCTGTATTTGTTTGATTCACAAGCACTGCGTCAAAGAAAAAATCAAATACCGCCCAAGTAGGTTCTTGCCCTGATTGCTTACTCACAAACTCAAGATTTGAAGCTGAGAACACATTAGATGAATTCACCGGAGTTGACCTAGAAGAGTACTCTTCTCCGTCTTTGATAATCGTAATAATCACTTTACCATAGTTATTTGAAGGAGCAGGGGTGCAAGTATTCATATCCATTTTCCAATCTAGGACATAGTCAGTAATTCGCATCAATGTGAAATGAGTAGAAACATTACCATACTCATCTCTTAGCTTATGTTCTACTGTATGAATTCCGATACCGTAAGCATCAGTGTGAGTAGATTCATTACTTGCTAATGATCCGTCAACAAACCATTGATGATTTCCGTCGGGCTGAGCAGGTGAAAAGAGCACAGAGTCAGTTTGAGGAATTAAATAAAAATCAGGATTCAATTGATTTTCTTCAAAACCAAAATTAACCGGTACCGTGAAAACCTCCTGGCTAAAATTAGAGAACCTTAAGTCAACATCAAATTTCCCAAACTCTTCGAAATCAACTTGTGTTGCAGATTCAAAATTATTCTGATCATCTTTTATTTCTAAGTAGTTTGATTGCATCTGATTTGATCCAAAAGAAAAACCAACACAGCCAGGGTTATCAACTAAATAGCCTAACTGAGAGTAATCAAAAACTGAAAGCCCAGAAGCGCTCATTGGTTTTTGAGGACGCGTAAAATCCATTCTAATTTCAAGATTATCAGAAGGAGAGTTAATTAAACCAAAATAAGATTCAATACCATTGTTTGTCGTGGTTCCTTGAGCAAAAGTTATCCCTTCTTGACCAACACTTAGGCTAACGGAGTCATCATTCATGAGACCGCTAATTAAATAGAAAGGGGTATTGTCTTCAGGCAAATCTGGAAGAGGCTCTTTTTTACAAGCTGATAATACAGCAACGACTGATATGAATAGAAGGACCTTTTTCATTAGATTTTTCTAAAAATATTATACTTCAAACCAAGCATCAATCTACCCTCGATATCTTTAAAATCATTCTCAAAGAATTCATTCTTAGTTCTATCTAAGAAACCAGTATTTGCTTCTAATAATATTGAGAACTTATTCGTTAATTGAAATTCATATCCTAATCCCAATCTAAAATCAAATTGATTTAATCCGTCTTTAACACCCCAGTTATCATTAACAGTATTAATGTCAGCAGAGTGAGGTGAGTTTTTGTAAGACATATTACTTCTTGCAGCAGCTAAATAATCTAAGCCAAAGGTTGCAGTAAATTTATGCTTAGGTGCAATTCTATAATCAGTTACAAAACTGAAGTTTGTGAAAAACAAATCAGTGTATTGTAGGATATAGAAATATCTATCAGCTCCTCCGTTGATGTCATATTGAACGTGTTGCTGATTTTTAAGTAATCCATTTTGCTGAACATGACTAACATTAAGTCTTGCTCCAAAATTGAAATTTCTCAATTTTCCTACCGGAGAAAATAAGTACTCAGCTCCGAAAGACGATCTCTGAGAAGGAATAATACTTGATGATGACCATTGATTACCTCCACCAACAGCAGCAATAAGTGATATTGCGTGAACTCCTCTAGGTTGATCTTGTCCCTTGTTAATTTCTAATGGCGGTAAATCAAATGAACTTGAGTTTTCAAAATATACGTGAGCAATGTCTTCGTTAACTCTTACAGGAGCAAGAATATCTAAATCTGTAAAGTCAATACCACTCATAGTAGGCTCGTCAACACTAAATATTGGACTCTTCTTAACTGTATTAGCCAGGTTAATGCTTGGCGCATTTCCTAAATTATGAACATCATCCACTCCATTCACCAAATCATTTGAATATTGATTTTGAGAATTGTTGTTGTTGTTGTTGTTGTTGTTGTTGTTGTTGTTGTTGTTGTTGTTGTTGTTGT
>CAJXJK010000002.1 GCA_913054135.1 uncultured Flavobacteriales bacterium
TTTCATTTTTATAGTTTTAGTTTAGGCTTTTGTATATGTATATTGATTACGAATAAATTTCCCTTGAGTATCTTTAAATTCGACTTCTTTTTTCATAGAAAGCTTGGTATCATTGAAAAAATAGGTAATGTAAATTGTTGCGTCTTTGTTAGCGTCCTGCCCTTCGTACATCGTTTCGATTTCGATACTTCCGTTTGCAAATCTGTTTACTTTCGTAATTTTTTGATCACCAATGTACGTTCCATCGTTTTTAATTTTTAAAATGCTTTTATTGTTGGCACTTTCTTCCGTTGTATATTTTGTATTGAAGATGATTTTGTGCTGTTTTACTTCGATTTGAAGCATTGTTGGTAGTGTTACTTCTTTGTTGTCGCTATAGTTGATATACATTAATTCGCCTGCCCAATTTGTATTGTGTAAGCTTTCAAAGTCTGAAATTGTTACTTTTTGTTGTGCGTTTGCAAAAATTGATACTGCGATTGTGATGAATAATGTAATAAGAGTTTTCATAATGATAATTTTTATTGATTGATTAAATGTTTATGCTTTTATTTTTTTACTGATTAAATAATCGATTCCGAAACGACCTGAACCAAAGTATAGATTGTATATAGCGATCCATAAGAATCCCATAGCAGGAAGCATTCCCCAAGTTGATTGTCCCCACTTTTGAAGGAAGATGGCAACAAGCATGGTACACATGATTAAAAAGGAAGCAATGCGTGTTTGTAATCCGAGCGCGAGAAAGATTCCGCCAACAGCTTCACTACATGCGCCCATCCAAGCGAAGAATACAGGAAACCAAGCAAATATTCCACCATAGTTTGCTACATATTCAGGAAACCAAGCAGCGACTTCGAATAAACCTAAGTTTTGACTTTCGTCTGTCCAAGGCATTCCAAATTTCCCTGCACCAAAATCGATGGCTAATAGTAATCCGCAAATAATTCTGATGAAAGCAAATAGTAAATCTGCAAACCAATCTTTTTGGGTAATCGGTTTTGTAATTCTTATAAAGTAATTTTTAAGCGTTTTCATGATGAATAAAATTTGTTTCGTTTTGTTGATACAAATTTGCAACATGATCCGCCAGTACACGACTTAAAACGTATGGAGAAGGCTTATTGTACGATTTGAGACGTCTTATTTTAGATGCGCTTTGCTTTTGGATCACTTCGTTGTTAGATCGCTTCGCTCTTGGTATTTTTGGATGTTTCTAAGTGAAGTTTGAGTTTTGTTTTGAAACGAATTTTCAAATTGACACATCGACAAATCATCAAATAGACAAATAGACAAATCGACAAACAAACAAATCAACCAGCCAAAGACTGCAAATACTGCGTAGGAGAGAAGTTCGTTAGTTTTTTAAAGACTCTATTAAAAGTAGCTTTGCTGTTAAAACCACATTCATAGGCAATCCCGAGTAAGGAAAGTTGTTCGTGTTTGCCTTCTTTTAGCATTCCTTTGAACGCATTGACACGATAGGAATTCACAAAATCATTGAAGTTCATTTGAAAACCACTATTGATAATCTCGGAAAGTTGTCCGCGTGTCAAACCAGCTTGATTTGCAAGTTCGGAAAGGTTTAAATCTGGATGTAAGTACGGTTTTTCACGTTCCATCAAATTAATAATGGCTTTTATAGCCGCTTCAGCAATTTCTTTTTTAGATAAAATCATTTTAATTGTTTGAGCCCATTAATACTGCTCAAATCTAAACAATTAAGCGAAAAACCAAAAAGAATTAACCAACTAGTTATTAAGATGTTATCAAATATTTATCCGCATTTTAATAACAAAAAAAGGCCTAACCAATGGCTAGACCTTTTAGAATGTATTCTTGTAATATCTTAATGATAGTTTCCTTTACCCTTCTTCTCTTCAAAGATGTCGAATCTTGTAGGAACTTTCTTTCTTGGCCAGAAATTATCTTCTAATTCGCAATCAGCAGTTTCTAAGAAAGGATCTAATTCTACTTTGTCCACTTCTTTTTTGAAGAAAAACACTTTAGAAACATGCTCATCATTTCTTTTCCAAATTTCAGCAGGAATTCTTACCACCTCATCCGTGTTATCAGCAAAAGTGAACCTCAGGATTAAAGGCATAACTAAGCCTCCTTTGTTCTCAAAATCAATTTGATAAAAGTTATATCCTTTACCCAGTAAACTCTTTTGATCATCAGAGATTGAAGCTATAAAATCTTCATAAGCCTCTTTATCTTCTTCAGATACAGCATATGGGTCAGCAGTATTATATTTATCATCTAACAATGGTAAATCCTCATTCTTAGTTCTTTTGATATCCACTTTATTTCTGATTCCAGAGATATTTTTGTTGGCAGCTTCATCACTTTTCTTTTGCCAATCTTTTTCAATCTCAGGGTCATGCGTATTTAGCTGAAACCATTGTACAGATTCTAATGCGATATCACAGTGATCGTTGGTAAAGAACCATCCTCTCCAAAACCAATCTAAGTCTACACCACTTGCATCTTCCATTGTTCTGAAGAAATCAGCAGGTGTTGGATGCTTAAACATCCATCTCATTGCGTAAGTTTTGAATGCATAATCAAAGTTCTCTCTACCAATGATAGTCTCTCTAAGAATGTTTAAGGCTGTTGCAGGTTTTCCGTAGGCATTGTTACCAAACTGCATTAATGATTCAGAGTTTGTCATAATTGGAGAAATGTTGTCTTTGTCTCCTTTCATATAGTCAACTATCAAGTGAGCAGGACCTCTTCTTGACGGATAATTTCTTTGCCATTCTTGCTCTGTCAAGTACTGTAAGAAAGTATTCAAACCTTCATCCATCCAAGTCCATTGTCTCTCATCAGAATTAATAATCATTGGAAAGTAGTTGTGCCCTACTTCGTGAATGATTACCGAGTGCATTCCGTATTTAGTTCTTTCAGAATATGTTCCGTCAGCATTAGGTCTTCCGCCGTTAAAGCAAATCATTGGGTACTCCATTCCGATATAATTTGCATGTACCGAAATTGCTACAGGGTAAGGATAATCAAAGGTGTGCTTGCTGTAAGTTTTTAATGTTTGAGCAGTTACTCTAGTTGAATACTTTTCCCAAAGAGGATTCCCTTCTTTTGGATAGTAAGACATTGCCATTACTGTTTTTGTCTCTTGTTCAACTGCTTGTGCATCCCAAATAAACTTTCTTGATGAAGCAAATGCAAAATCTCTTACGTTCTCTGCTTCAAAATGCCACGTTCTGGTTCCAGTTGCTTTTTCCTTTTCTGCTTTTGCAGCTTCATCCGGCGTTACAATGAAAACAGGTTCATCTGATTTCTTTGCTTTCTCCCAACGTGACTTTTGATCAGCAGTTAAAATTTTAGATGCATTCTTTAATTCTCCTGTTGCGGCTACAATGTGATCAGCAGGAACAGTAATCTCAACATCATAATCCCCAAAAGGAAGAGTGAACTCTCCGTTTCCTAAGAATTGTTTGTTTTGCCATCCTTCAACATCATTGTAAACACACATTCTTGGAAAAAACTGTGCAATTGTATACAGATAATTGTCTTCTTCTTTGAAATATTCAAATCCTGAACGACCACCAATTTGCATTCTATCATTGATATTATACCACCAATTAACATTGAAAGTAAACTTATCTCCATTTGACAATGGTGTTTTCAAGTTGATTCTCATCATTGTTCCAACAATCATGTAATCAACTGGTCTTCCTGATCCGTCAGTCACTTTTGTTAGGTTGAAACCACCTTCAAATTCAAGAACTTTAAACATTCTATCAAGCGAATAAGGGTTTGACAATGATTCAATATTTGAAGTCCTTGTTAATTGACCTGCAGATCCTGGTTTTCTTATGTTTTGATCAAGTTGTAACCAAAGGTATTCTAACTTGTCAGGAGAATTATTAGTGTAAGTAATTGTTTCTTCTCCGGTGATTGTCTGCTTTGCATCATCCAAAGTTAGATTCATCACATAATCAGCTTTTTGCTGATAGTATTGCGGTCCTGGCGCACCAGCTGCAGTTCTGTATACGTTAGGCGTAGCTAACTCTTCTTTCAACTGCTTGAATTTGTTATGATTGTAATTTTCTTGTGCGATAACAGAACCCGCAAGAAGTGCAAGGCTAAGTGTCAATAGAGATCTTAATTTTCTCATCTAATTAGTCGAATTTAATTTCTGCTTTATTTTCAGAAGGCAATAAAGTTACACTTTTCGTTTGGTTTTTGTATTTGTAGTGGACAATATTTTGTTGAAGGTCTGAAACACTACTTAAAAGGTTTGAGATGATTTTAATATGTGCAGGATTACCCACATTTAGAAACGAAAAGTAAAAATATAGATCTTCTCTATTCGTGACCTCTTTGCCTAGATACTTCTGCTCCAACTTTTGGTCATTACTAATAACCTTGAAATTATTTCTCAAATAGGCCTGACAGTACAACCCCACTTCTGAAGAGTCACCTACTTCTTCAAGATGGATCTCCTTATTAAATTTACGATTGAGAATCAGCTCAAAATCATGTGCTGTAACCTTTAGGGTGACATCAATCTTTTTTGTCAACTCTTTATATTCCATATCTGCAATAGAAATATAGAACTTGTGTGCAAATGTATTTGCTGAAAGTAAAATACCTAAAGCGAGAATTAAATTTTTCATTGTTTTAATAGTTTTTCTGGTACCACTTTCACGTATTGAAATTTTCGGAATTTCGAAATTGGAATTGTGCCGTCGTACCTAGGCCCTTGTACCAAATATCGTTCCTCAGAGAATATAACACGATTCGGATCAATAAGTTTTTTCTCTAAAAAGTGCTTGATTCTGTTTTGACTTTCTAAAGCTCTTTCATAAGCCAAATAAACATTGGCTTTCTTCTCTTCAATTTGAATTTGCGAAATACTACTTTCAATAATAACCTTCACCATACCTTCATTCTCAACCTCTGATACAAGGTAGTTCGCGAATTTGCTGAAGACCCATGTAGAGGTGTCAATCCCATTAAAGAAATAATCAAAATTCACCATGTATGGTTTTGGATTGAAGGCATTCACTTCATCATTTTGATGCACGACCGGAATCAATGTCAAATACTCGTATTCACTGAATGAAACGTGACTTTTATTTTCTTTGATATAATCAGGACCTCTTTCGAATGCTTGAATTTCGACTTGTAATATTTTCCCTGTTTCATCTAAAAACTTTCTTGAAAGCGCCTTTTTTATCTCCTCGGCCTCTTTTGAGGCAAGCAGGAAATTATTGTCTACATCTCTTCTGGGTTTCTTTGATTTTGAATTTTCAATTATCAGTTTAATCGGGAATCCGATTTTGGCATTCAATACTAGGTTTTTCCAGAAGTATTTAAATGATTCAGAATCAAAGTCCACCTCACTTTTTCCAATTGTGGATTGCCTGTAAGTCGGTAAAAGTGGAGAAGAAATATTCTCAGCTTTTAATTCATATGTAAAAGATTGCTTCTGCTCTTCATCCGTTTTAGACCACATTTGAAACTTATACTTGTCCTCGGGATGGTACCCCAAAGAATCAAATGAAACAGAAAAGGTATGCTTTGATATCCCTGTATTCTTCTTCATCCTTTTGTAAATGATCTTCTCTAATTGTTTTGCGAACTTTTCTCTTTCAGCATATGTCATTCTCTTTGGCCCTTCAATCATCCCTCTCATCTCAAGACTGCCTTCCATAAACAGTTTACCTTCAAGCCCTTCGAAATTCACTTTATCAATAACTTCATCAACTGTAGGTTTAGAAAACCGTTGATAATTAAGTAAGAAATCTTTGTTTTCTACAATTTCTGCTGAAGTAGTCTTTATTATGGATTCATCTAGCAAATCAGATCCGAAGTTTGACGAAAAGACCTTTATTTGACCAGCCGCCCATTCAGGCAATTCAGCCTCAACGAATGTAGGTTCTTCAAAAAAGACGGTATTAACATCATAGCCTCTCAAATTGAATTCTCTACGAATTTTGAGTTGCGAGAATTTTATGAGTCTCTCAAATTGCTCTATATGTTCATAGTCCTTCACTCCCACTTCAATACCAACGGTTGTGAATTGATAAAAATCAATTTCATAAGAGAGGTCATTAACAAAGGATATAAAAAAGTTAAAATCAAGATATGAAGTATCGTAAGGAGTAACGGCGTAATAGCTCAGTGGAGCAACCAAATATTCTATTAACTCAGAATCTATCTTTTTGACAGTGGGGTTATCATTCACCACATTCCCTGTTAGCTTTAAAAATAATCTATGCTGATCATAAATACCTATTCTGCTAACAATTTCAATACTCTTATTAAACAAGCCCGATCTACCTTTCGGATTATAGCTAAACTTGATAGGAATAGAGCCCATTGGCGGGATTATGGTGTCTTGAGATAAAACGGCCGTACATCCGCATGAAGTAATGATGTCGTGAATTCGAATGGTGTCCTCTTTGTATGGATTCTTTAGAATGAAGTTAAACCCCACCTCTCCCTTATGCTCATAAACATCACCCAAATCTTTGGATGATTCCTCTACCAAGATTTGCCCGAAGGCTCCAAAAGAAAAGAGAAGGCCTAATATGACAGCTAGTTTTCTTTTCATTTAGATATTTACATTGTTAAGGCTTTCATTAGAAGCGTACATCCAATCGCCCCGAAAGTTCCTACGGCATATCCTAAAACCGCTAACAAAACGCCAACTGGAGCAAGAGCAGGACTAAAAGCAGAAGCCACGATTGGAGCCGAAGCAGCACCACCAACATTTGCTTGAGAACCCACAGCTACATAGAAAAATGGAGCTTTAATAAGCTTAGCAACTATGAAGAGAATGATTGCATGCACCAACATCCAGATCAATCCAATTGAAATTAAGAATTTGAACACTCCCCAATTAGCGATTAGCTCCATAATATCCATTTTCATTCCGATCGTAGCAACTAAAATGTACAAAAACAAACTACCCATTTTTGATGCACCAACTCCTTCTAAACTTCTATATCTAGTAAATGACAGAGCAATTCCAAAAATAGTTGCGAAAACAACTAACCAGAAGAATCCATTTCCGAATGAGGCAAGAAGATTTGCCGTGTAAGGCCATGTTTCACCCAGAACGCCCAACCATCCTTTAATAAGCGGAGCAATAAGATCTGATAAAAAGTGTGCTGAACCAACAAAGAAAAATGTGATCCCTAGCATCTTCAAGATGTCAAAATACTCAGGAATTTTAGCGCTTTTCTTTTGAAAATTCTCCATTTTTTCTTTCAAGTGTTCAATGGCAGAATCGTCTGCTTTGAAAAACTTGTTCAATCTTTTATTATAACCTGTTCCGAAAAGCAATACCGACATAAATAGATTGGCCACAAATACATCCACGACAATCATAGCTGAAAAAAGTTGATCACTTGAATGATAGATCTCTTTCATGGCAGTCTGATTTGCTCCTCCTCCAATCCAGGATCCAGCAACAGTTGACAGACCTCTCCAAATTTCATCATCTAAAACCCCTGGAGCAATTAGAGAAACTAACCAAAGAGCTAAAGGTCCACCGATAATAATACCTATGGTTGCTGCAAAGAACATAGTAATTGCTTTTGAGCCGAGACCTCTTATGGCCTTCATATCTATACTCAAGCATAGCAAAACCAAACTGGCCGGTAACAAGTAGCGTGAAGCAATGAAATACAAACTAGATTCATGACTTGAAATTATGCCTACAGAATTTAATCCCGCCGGAACAAAGTAGCATAGCAACAAGGCTGGAACATACTTATAGAAACCTTTAAAACTGCTCATTCGGGTAGTTTTAAAAATCACCAATAGAATGATAAATAATAATCCGAACACCACTGCGTCATTCATTATCAATGGTGGTGATTTTTTAATTTTAAAGGTTTGTGAAAGATCAACAAAGGCAGTGTCTGTTTCATGATAAAGTAACAAAGAGTGATCTCCTCTTTTCATATTATTCAAGATGACGGGAGCCTCAGAATAAAGAGCGGTTGTATCATTGTCAAGCACTATTCTGAGGTTCGAATCGACATCTGAAAAATTAATTCTCAATTGAGCTCCCTGTGATATATAGATAGGTTTAGAAAGCTCAGACAACTCTAAATATTCAAAAACTTGAAAGAGAGAATCATGCTTTGAGGCATCATTCTTTTTCAAATCCATTGAAAATGATGAAAAACTAAAAAACAGAGTCAAGGCTAATAAAATATTCTTCATTCAATTTTAAAATGGACCGATTATGCAGGCATAAAAGGCAAGTGTATAAATGTTTTCACCTTCAATGGTGATAATGCAATCAGAGCTAAATGATGAATCACCCAAATAGATTTTTTTATCTTCATAGGTGAAAAGGCAATCAGACAAGAAAGTTGAATTTCCCTTGTAAACTTTATCGTCTGAAATAGAATAAATGATGTCAGATGAAAAGTTCGAATCTCCTCGGTACACCCTATCGTCCTTAATGGTATAAAGGCAATCAAACGTACTAGTGGTATTTCCTTTGTAGAATTTGTTTGACTCAAAAGTCAACAATATTTGGCGGCTAAAAGTTCCGTCTCCGTGATAAATCTTTCCATTCTCTATGGTATAACCGATATCTGACGAAAAGGTCCCATCTCCCATATAAAGCTTTAGCTGTGAGAAACAGGAAGTACCTACAAAAAGAATTATTGAAAAAATTATACTTTTCATTGCTCCAAAAATACCAAAAATCACACCACAATTTAAAGTTAGTTGTCCACAATTGGAGGAGCAATTGTTTATAATGCCTTAGTTTAATCCAAAGCATTTATATTTACCAAAAATTCAAACGCAAGATGGAAAAAATTATCTCTGGTATTCAACAAATGGGAATTGGTGTTCCTGATGTTCAAGAAATTTGGAAATGGTATAGAGAAATGTTCGGAATTGATGTTCGAATTTTTGAAGAAGCAGCAGACGCTCCATTAATGACAATTTACACGGGAGACACTGTTCACAGTAGAACTGCGACTCTAGCGCTTAGTATGGAAAGTGGTGGTGGAATGGAAATTTGGCAGTTCACATCTCGTCCGACTGAAAAAGCAGATTTTGACATTCAATTAGGAGATTTCGGATTGTATTCTTGTAAGATTAAATCAAGAGATGTAGAAGCTTCATACAATTTTCATAAATCAAAGGGTGTTAAAATTCTAGGAGAATTAAGTAAGGCGCCGAATGGTGAATTGAACTATTTCTTAGAAGACCCTAACGGAAACATCTTCAATGTAGTGAAAGGTGATGGCTGGTTTAAAGACACGAAACACCCGGCAAAAACAGGAGCTGTAGCTGGCTGTGTTATTGGAGTTAGCGATATTGATAAGGCTTTGAAATTATACAAAGATGTTCTAGAATACGAGACGATAGTTTATGATGAAACTGGGAATTTTGATTGTTTCTCTGGATTACCTTCAGGAAACCAAAAATTCAGAAGAGTTTTATTAAAACATAAGTTAGAACGCCAAGGACCGTTTTCAAAATTACTCGGACCAACTCAAATTGAATTAGTTCAACCTCTTGAAAGAGAAGGCGTAAAGATTTTTAAAGACAGATTTTGGGGAGATTGGGGATTTATTCATTTGTGCTTTGATATTCAAGGGATGGAAAAACTAAAAGCAGAATGCGAAGCAGCAGGTTTTCCTTTCACTGTTGACAGTGGAGATACCTTTGACATGGGAGAAGCCGGAGGAAGGTTCTCATACATTGAAGACCCAGATGGTACATGGATTGAGTTTGTTGAAACTCACAAGGTTCCAGTAATGAAAAAACTGGGCTGGTACATTAATCTAAAGAAAAGAGATCCTAAAAAGAGATTACCAAATTGGATGTTGAAAGCTATGGGAATGAATAGAGTAAAGTAATTACTCATCCAAATATCAATTCTCTCTTGGCTATTTCTAAAACGATTGTGCCAACCTTTTTTTATTTTTTTCGTATATTTGTATGTAGGATTATAGCTACTACTAACACCTTAAAGAATTTACTCGCTCACATTGAAAGGAAAATTTCCTTTTTTAACAAATAGACCTATGAAGTTATTTCTGCTTCTCTTTGCTCTGCTGACTTTTGGCATTTCGGGTTATTCACAAGAACCTGACGGTGAACATAATTACTATTTGATATATATAGAAACCAATGATCAATATGAAGTTGAAGTCCTTCTTCAAGAATTGAGGGAATGTGAAGGTAAGGTGATATCAGCCGATTATATCTGGGATAATCATGAACTTTACGTAACGTACACCGACTACATGAGGAATGAAACAATTGAGCAAATTGTTTACACACATTTCCCTATTTTCAAGAAGGTCAGAGGAACACATATGCCAATCAATGAATAACATGCCAAAGATTCTATACATACTAGTTGGGTTAAGCATGCTTTCATTAGATGCTTTTTCGCAAAGTTTCCCTAGTAATACATGTCCTGCAGGTGCACAAATATTAACTGTTGGTACTTCATGTTCATTTATTGATTATGAGGTTACAGGAACTTATTCTAATTCGGGTCTAAACTCTGGTTGTGGAACGGTAACGAATGATGATGACGGTTTTTTTAGATTTCAAGCGACTTCACCAAATATTACAATAGATGAAACTTCTTGTAATGCAACCAACCTTGGAGGCAATAGACAAAGAAGAAGGGTTCTTGCTGTGTACACAGGATGTACGGCTGGTTCTTTGATTGCTTGCTCAGAATCAAACACCTGTGTAATGAATACTTTGAATTTAACTGGTTTAACGGTTGGAAATTTTTACAATATACAATTAGACAGAACTTCAGGAAATAGCACGGCAACCATGAAAGGACAAATTTGCATTTATGAGACAGGAGACCCGGATGTTGCTTTTCCAGGTCAAGACCTTGGAACTCTTTCATGCACTGGTACTCAAAATGTGACAGGTACCACAAGTGGGGCAAATACAGATTGTACGGTATCAAGTGCTGGCGACCATATCTACCAATTTACAACAACTGAAATAACGGATATCGAAATAGATTTATGTGCTTCAAGCTACGATACCGAAATTCATATTTTTGATTTGGCTAATGGTAGTTGTAATGCTGGAGCTTTATCTTCTAATGATGATAATTGTGGTACGCGATCATCTCTGACATTGCCTTGTCAAGCTGCAGGAACCTATGTTGTCGTAATAGAAGGTGCTTTTGGAAATGAAGGGGCTTATGATATGGATATTAACATTACTAATTGTGGCTGCCCGCCTACTTTCAATGACGATCCTTGTGATGCAGTTGAGCTCGTGACCAACACTTTTTGTGATAAAACTACCGGAGATAATACTATAGCTACTACAAGTTCGGTCGCGAATCCAACTTGTGCAAATTATGGAGGTGAAGATGTTTGGTATTATACTGTAGTGCCGGCTTCTGGAACTGTAGAAATTCAAACTTCAGGAGTTCCAGGAGGAATTACGGATACCGGATTAGCTACATATGACGGATCTTGTAATTCAATTAACACGCCACATTTAAGCTGTAATGATGATTACGCAGGTACTTTCTCAGGGATCACTGAAACAGGCTTAACACCTGGAGACACACTATTCATTAGAGTTTGGGAGTACGGAGGTAACGCTTTTGGTGAATTCAATATCTGTGCATATGACCCAACATGTTCTGGCTTAACTACAAATGACTTTTGTGAAGACCCAGCTACCTTGACTCAAAATGCCATGTCGTCGTTTTCAACTTCAACAGCTTCTGTTTTTACAGCTGATTTCCCTGACAACGTGGCAAGCGAGTTTTGCGGTTCAATTGAAAATAATTCATGGTATCAATTCACCGCTACGGCTACAACCGAATCATTTCCAATTACCTCTGTTACTGGATGTGCCACGGGTGGAATTCAAGCTGAAGTATACAGCCAAACTTCTTTTGCTTGTTGTACAGGATTTACGTCAGTTTCAAATTGCTTTAGCCCAGGAACTGCATCAACAGGAACAGTGACGGCTACAGGCTTGACAATAGGTCAGAATTACATGTTAATGATTGATGGTTTTGCAGGTGCGTTTTGTGATTTCACAATTGGTGGTTGGGCTGCTGTAGGTGTTTTACCAATTGAATTAGCAGAATTTGATGCCATTCCAAAAATTGATCGTAATCTTTTGAAATGGGTGACCAAGTCAGAAATTGATAGCAAATGGATTGTGATTGAAAAATCTCTTGACGGCAATCAATTTGAGGAAATTGGAAGAGTGAATGCTGCTGGAAATTCGTCAACAGAGATTGAATATGAATTTGAGGATTACCAAATCCACCATTCTATTGTATACTATCGTTTAAAAATGATTGATGTAGATTTATCTGAAGAATTGTCAAATATTAATAGCGTGGCTAGAAGCAATGAAAATATTTCTATCTACCCTAACCCAACTAATGGTATTGTATCGTTTGACTTTCTACCTGAACATATTGGTGAATTCCAAGTATCCTTCACAGATGTAATGGGAAGAAAAATTATTGAACACTTCACTTTAGAAATCAACTCACCATCTTACGAAACGGACGTGCTAAAAAATCTTCCAAAAGGAATGTACTTTGTAGAAATCAAAGAAAAAAACGGATTGATTCTGAAGACTGAGAAAGTAATCAAAGAGTAAATCCTATCTCAATATCTTTCTCACAAAAGCAACAGTGAAGTAAGACATTAAGAACACCCCTACCCAACCTTCTATCGCAGAAACCAATCTATTCCAGCTCGTAGGATAGTAATCTCCATATCCAATTGTAAAGAAAGTGATAGAACTATGATAAAGAGATTTATCAATAATATCTAACTTATCATGAGCATCTACTGAATTAATGATGCGTCCTATTCCCATAAGCTCAAAGCTCACGTAAATTGAAGCGAATAAAGCAATTGCCACAACCATACTAACGAATACTCTGTTGGGACTCGTAGCGAACAATCCCATTTTATCAAATATGAGAGACCTTAGCCAATAAACAAAACTAATAAAGGGCTTGAATACTGAGGCTTTATCTTTTAATGAATCAGCCTTAGAAGCTGCTAGCTCAAATCGTTTGAAGTGAACATAGGCATGATCTTCATCAGAATATTGACCATTCTTAGTAAAGTTGTCTTTAATGATGTTAAACTGCTCAGCCATTGACTTAGGCTCAACGTTTTGGTTCATAATTAAATCACGAACACTATTCTTTTTCCAATCAATTATAATTTTCCCTAAGTTCCTGGCACCTTTTAATTTCAATACCCTTAGAGCATCTGGCTTCAAGAAATTCAAATCAGTAATAGAGTGCATATAACTCTCTTCTAAATTTATTTCGTCAGCCTTTTTAATTCTTAAATCCATTGTTGCATGGATATTAGAATTAGATATACTGATTTTCTTAGCTACTACTGATTCAAAAGAAATTGTTCTACAACCGAAATCAATATGATCAAAATTTGCCTCATCTTTTCCAAAATCCACTCTTCTAAATGAGATATCTCCTCCCTCAAATTTGCTTAGCCTAAACGTTAGTTTTCCCGCAGTTACAGCCGATTCCTCAAAAGTGACATGTCCTGGGCCAAAAAGCGATCTTCTAAAATCTATTTTTCCTTTTCCGAAAATCACCCTTCTAAAATCAAGGACAGGTCCGAAAAATTTAATCTTTTCAAAAATCTTAGCACCATCTCCAAACTCTGCGAAGTGAAACTTCACTTTACAAGTATTGAAGTTTGCACGTTTAAAGGTTATTTCATCAGCTCTAATTGAAGCATTAATAAAGGATACTATTTCTCCGTTAAAGTGTGAGTTCTCAAAATTTATTTTTTCAGAATCAAATTCGGCATACTGAAATAGAGTTTGATGCGAGTGAAAGGCACAATTAGAAAAATCTACTTGAGTAGAATCAAATACTGCGTGTGTAAAGTTTAAAGATCCATGTGAAAACACGGCATGATCAAAATTCACATCACCATTAAATCTGGCATGTGAAAAATCTGTGTAAGCATCACAATCAAAAAATGCATTTTTGGCTGTTAATCCTCTGAAATTAATTGTTTCCTTGAGATCAATTTTTCTTTGGCGTCTGTATTCCGTTAATGAAAAGTCTTTAACATAGCAGCTATCAAGGTTTACAACTTTACCCGCGTCAATTGCCATGTAAATCTCTTCAACGTCAACATGTGCTAAATATCTTTCTCTAATTTTCTTTTGAGCATAGAATTCTACAACCTTCACAGATTTATTGTGATGAATCCCATCCAGTTCGATTGATTCATCTAATACTTCTATTTCATAGAAAATTTGCGCCATAGAATATTCTAGATAATTTTAAATATAATCAAAATGAAAGAGCTGCAATATTTAAGCAAGCTTATTTGATTGAGAACGCAAAATTTGATCAAGAAGAACAATAGATGTCATTGCCTCAACAATCGGCACTGCTCTTGGAACAACACAGGGGTCATGTCTTCCTTTTGCTGACATCTCAACTTCATTTAAATTCGAATCTACCGTTTGCTGATTCTTGAAGATTGTTGCGGTAGGCTTAAAAGCAACATTAAAATAAATATTTTCTCCGTTTGAGATTCCGCCCTGAATACCACCAGAATTATTTGATTTTGTAGACACTTTATCATTTACAATCTCAAACTCATCATTATGCGTAGAGCCCTTCATTCTAGTTCCTTCGAACCCGCTTCCCAGCTCAAACCCTTTTACAGCATTGATAGAGAACATGGCTTTTGCTAAGTCAGCATTTAATCTGTCAAATACTGGTTCTCCAATACCTACAGGCATTCCTTTTACTATGCAGTGAATTTGACCACCAAGAGAATCGCCATCTTTTCTAGCTTGTTTAATGGCGGAAATCATTTCGTCTGCGATTTTTTGATCTGGACATCTGACATCATTGGCATCAATAATATCTCGCAAAAAATAATCACTGCTCTTAAATTCAATAGTGCCTACCCTATTCACATAAGCTGCTAATGAAATTCCTTTTTGAGCAAGAACTTGATCAGCAACAGCTCCAGCCACCACTCTGCATGCGGTTTCTCTTGCACTGCTCCTTCCTCCACCTCTATAATCTCTTATTCCATACTTCTTTTCGTAAGTATAATCAGCATGGGATGGACGGAAAATATCTTTTATGTTTGAGTAGTCTTTTGACCTTTGGTCATCATTTGGAATTATAAAGCCAATTGGGGTACCAAGTGTTTTGCCCTCAAAAATACCGGACAGAAATTGAACCGTGTCTGATTCTTTTCTTTGAGTTGATATGCTTGATTGTCCAGGTTTTCTTCGATCTAACTGTTCTTGCAAGACCTCTAAATCCAATTCAACATTTGCAGGACAACCGTCAATTATACCACCAATGGCCGTTCCATGTGATTCCCCAAATGTGGTTAATCTAAAGATATTGCCAAAGGTATTTCCTGCCATTAAGCTCCGATTGTTAATTTACAAGCTTCTAATATAACTCTAACTTCATCTAAAGTTGGAGCTTCTGCATAAGTTCTTAAAACTGGCTCTGTTCCTGAAGGTCTTATCATTAACCATCTGTTTTCATCAAAATGATATTTGAATCCATCAAGAGTAGAAACAGATTTTACCTTATACTTTCCAAACATATGAAATGAATCGTTCTTACATTTCTCTATGATTGATGTTTTCTTTTCATCTGAAATATGTAAATCACTTCTTTCAAAAGCAAAAGGACCTACTATTTCATAAACCTCCGCAATCAAGTCTTCTAAAGACTTACCTGTTTTAGCCATGAACTCCCAAATCGTGAGCCCCATCCAAATTCCATCTCTTTCAGGAATGAATGTCTTCAAGGCTATTCCTCCTGACTCTTCACCACCTAATAGCACGTCTTCATCAGGATCTGCCATTTTTCCTGCAATGTATTTGAATCCAATTTTCACTTCATCATGCTGTAAGCCATAGTGTTCACACATTGCCTTAATTCTAGGTGTAGAACTAAAGCCTGTTACTACCTTACCGCTAAGACCTTTATATTTCACTAAATAATGAATGGTCAATAGAATGATATGATGTGAATCAACAAATTCTCCGCTTGAATTGTACAAGCCAATTCTATCAGCATCTCCATCAGTAGCTAATCCACAGTGTAAACCAACATTTGAAGACATTAAACGAGAAAATTCTTGAAGATTTTTAGCAATTGGTTCAGGAGCTTGCCCCATGAACGAAGGATTCTCATCACAATGTAAAAAGGCGATATCTGGCAGCAATCTCTTCATAACTGATTGTCCTGCACCATACATAGCATCATATGCCCATCCGAATTTAGAATTCGAAATCAAATCAAGATCAAATGTATTTTTCACCTTATCAATGTAAATCTGCTCTAGATCTCTAAAAGCAAGTAATCCTTCTTTTTGAGCGGCATCTAAAGAAATCATTTCCAAATTCACATCATTTTCAGCTGGAATTATTTGCTCGATTTCATCTACTTCGTCTGGTAACAATGGCCCACCAAAATCTCCTTTTAACTTATATCCGTTATATGAAGGTGGATTATGCGAAGCTGTAATTACGATTCCTAAGGATGCATTAAACTCAGTAGTTGCATAAGAAATCATTGGTGTAGAAACAAACCCTTTGTCTGTAGTTATCACCTTAACTCCTTGCTTGGTAAGCACTTTTGCAACAGTTTTTGCGAACATATCTCCACCAAACCTGCAATCATGTCCTAAAACCACTGAAGGAGTTTCATATTTTTGATTCAACCATTGAGCAACTGCAGTTGTGACTCTTGCCACATTATCAACTGTATATTCTTTAGCGATAATCGCACGCCAACCGTCTGTTCCGAATTTTATTTTAGCCATTTCGTCTTTTCATTCAAGTCCACGAATTTAGCTATTATCAATGGATTGGGACAATAAATGAGGGGTGAAATTTGAAGAAATTTTTAAAGAGAAGTCAAGAACTTTAAGGTATCCACTCCATCAGCATAATCATCAATCTTAGGACATTGGGCATTTCCGAATTTCTCGTACCCTTTTCCGACAATTAATTGAATCTGATCTTCTTTCTCTTCAATGAATTTATCAACTTCTGATCTATCTTTATATCTCACATAATGCACTACGGCTAAAGGAGAATGTAAATCTTTAGATTCTTTAAGAATCACGAATCCATTATCAAGAATCTGCTCTAGATTCATCAAGAATACTGCCTTGTTGTAATCGTAATTGTTAGCGTACTTATTGTGGTTTACAATTTCATTATGGTCAAAGATGGCCTCAAAGAATCTATCCAAAACGAAATCTTCTGGAATCCAAATTTGAGAGACGTTTCGGCAACCTAAGCCAAAGAAATCAAAAATATCATTCCCTAGTTGAAAGAGCTCATCTTCGCTCTCTGTGCCGTCAAGAACAGCAATTGAGCTTCTATTTTTTCTTATAATGTTCGGATGTTTTCCGAAATAGCTTTCAAAATATCTTGCAGAGTTATCAGAGCCGGTAGCAATTACGGCATCAAAGTCTTTCATTGGAGCTTCAGAAAGTTCAACCCACTCCCAAATTGTTTCATCAAACAAAGCCATAGTTTTTAGAATGGCAGGAAAAAGGTGCTTATCATCAGAAGACATCTTAATCACACTAATATTTCCGCTTAAAAAAACCGATATAAAATCATGAAATCCGACCAAAGGAATATTTCCGGCTAGGATTAGACCAACACGTTTTGGCTTGGTCTCTTTTATGTCATAAGCTGACTGCCAATCATTTAAAACCCCTTCATCTAACCAAGTGCTCAGCCCTTTCAAGGCTTTACGGACTTCATTTTCTTTAAACCAACCATTGTATACGTGTACCCTTTGAATCAACTCATTCAAATTGGTGTACTCTGACTCATTGATACCCAAATCATAGCCTGACCAGGGTTCATTATCTCCTAAAAGGCCGAGAATAGTTCCGAGTTTAGATAAAATTATGTTTTTTTCTGCTAGAATCATCTGAAGACGAATTATATTTGCAAAGCTAAAACGAATTTCAATAGAATGGCAATAATTATTACAGACGAATGCATTAATTGTGGGGCTTGCGAACCAGAATGCCCTAATAATGCAATTTACGAAGGAGGAGCTGAATGGAGATATTCAGATGGAACATCATTGACAGGAATGGTTAAGTTACCAAACAGAGATCTAACGGTTGACGCAGATGCTGACATGGAACCTGTTGATATGGATGTTTATTTCATATCACCTGACAAATGTACAGAGTGTCAAGGATTTCACGAAGAACCTCAATGTGCTGCTGTTTGCCCTGTAGATTGTTGCGTAGATGATGAAGATATTCGTGAAACAGAAGAAGAATTATTAGCTAAAAAAGATTTCATGCATCTTGATTAGTTAGCAAAAAATAAGATTGTGAATAAAACCCTGTCTCAGCTTAGTTGATGCAGGGTTATTTTTTATACTTTCGAGCCATGGAAACCCTTGATAATCGTAAAAAGGTAGAAGTTTGTTTTTCTCCTTACCTATTCCCTCTTTACAAAGAAGAATTTGACATTATAGTTGTAATTGATGTCTTAAGAGCAACTTCTGCTATATGTGCAGCTTTTAATAATGGGGTAAAAGAACTAATTCCGGTACCCACTATTGAGGAAGCGAAGGAGTATCAAGAAAAAGGATATTTAGTAGGGGCCGAAAGAAAAGGTCAAATTGTTGAAGGATTTGATTTTGGTAATTCACCATACTCTTACATGATTGATTCTGTTAAAGGACAAACAGTAGTATTGAGTACCACTAACGGAACGAAATCAATAAACATTGCTAAAGATGCTGGTCAAGTCGTGATTGGTGCTCTTTCAAACCTAGATACTTTGAATGATTGGTTAGTAAGACAGAATAAAAATATTCTTTGTCTTTGTTCAGGATGGCAAAACAAATTCAATTTAGAGGATACGATTTGCGCTGGAGCCATTTTAGATCATTTATTGGCAACAGGGAATTACCGATCTGAAGAAGACTCTTCAATTGCAGCCAAATATCTATTCTTGAGCGCAAAAGACAACATCTTTGGATACTTAAAAGCCTCTTCGCATAGAAGAAGACTCAAAAATCTTAATTTGAATGAAGACATCAAGTTTTGTCTTACGCCAAATACTGCTCCTGTAATCCCTGTATTAAAAGGCGACAGACTAGTTGCTATTGAAGCTGATGTCTTGATCTGATGAAAAAGATAATATTCATAATTCTTCCTTTTTTCTTGCTACTAGTTGGCTGCCCTAAGGTACCTTCAGATGAAAACAGCAATTCAAAAGAGAAATTGGCCTCAGATTTTGAGATCAATCTTTATAAATCTGGTGGTATGCTGCCGATTTCGGAAAAGCTCAGAATCTCAGCTGAAGAATGCAGTTGGACTTACTGGAGATACAAAAATGAAACAGTGGTGAGATGGAAAGCCACAACCGAAGAACTTGAAGGGCTTATGAAAACCCTGAATTCTAACGACTTTCGCGAAATAACAAGCCGCTCTGAAGAAGAAGTTTATGACAGAGGTGGATATTCTATTTCAATAAAGAATGGAGAAAAAGTGAGCGAACTGGACAATAGCGGTAGAATCTTCATTGAAGAGAAATGGATTCCTAGTTACAATGCAATTAAGAAAGGAATACTTGATTACTCTAATACGAAGGTATTTGAAAATAAAATATACTTGCATGCCTCTCTCTCCAAGGCTGTTCAAGAATCTGATTTACAAATTGAAGTTGACTTTGATGGCGAAATGGCCTACAACTCAGAAAGTACGCAAATTAATCCTTTTGACGGATTCAAGGCATTCGTAGGAATGAATCAAGTAAATCTAGTTTCGTACTACAGAGATTCCGTTTCTCGTTACAATGGACGCGTAATTTTTCAGCAAGACATGGAATGGCTTGAAATTGAAAAAACTGATAAAGAGGTGTTAATTGATTTAATTGATGACAAGCTAGTCATCACAAAGAAGCCTTAAAATTCTCTTTCAGAGACACATTGAATTCTTACTACATCTCCTAATTGACAAGTGCTTTGACCTGACACATTCTTGAATTTTAACCAAACAAGTTGATCATCAACAAACTCAAACGCTTGCCATTCACTCAAATTCATTGGTTCTACTTTTGATCCGTCCTCTAGCTCAAAAACAATTCCACAAGTGTCAATTGAAGTAAAGTCTCTTACAATTGCTTTGTCAGAACTGTTAGGGCATCCATTATTTTTGGTGCATGAAGTAATTGCTAAAATTGAAGTAAAAATTGCTCCTAAAAGTAAAGTCTTTTTCATCTGAGTATTATTATTCGCAGAGCAATTTTCTTTGCTCTTGGGTAAAGATACGGATTTTTGAAAATTAAGTTCCAGAATATGTTTCAATACCGTCTTCAGTCACTAAATAGGTTTTCTGAATTCCAGCTCTCCTTGAAAACAAGATGTCAAATTCTATATTCTCGTCAACAGCCATAATAAGGCGGGCATAATTCTCAAATTCATCTGAATTCAATTCAAAATCACATGAGGTGCATGCAAAAGTAACTAACTCTCCGTCTTCAAACTGTACCTTAGGCTCGTGTTCAAAGCTATAATTACCTACTGTGGTTGAGAGTGAAATCTTTCCTAAATCGCCATTAGTTCGAATCGTCTTTAAGACAATGTCTTGATTTTGATTAAGATGGTGTCGGCACTTGGGACAGTGAAAGTTGTATTTTTGAATCATGGTTTGAGGTTTTATATAAGATACTAATTAATAGTATCATAAGCAAATCTAATTCTAAATGATAATCTCACTATTCCTTACTTCACTTTGATACTTACCACCTGGGTATCGATCATTATAATCAAAATTCAACCAAATAAACCCTTTACCACCTTGATAGTAATTTATTGGTTTTCCTGCAGATTCTTCAGGGAAGTATATGTTCTTGATTAAATACACAACTGTTTCAAGGTCTTCGGTTGTACCTATTTTAACCTCAGGGTATAAATGTCCAATTTGTTTACCAGAAGAATGATCAACAGTTGTACGAACCAAACGTACCTCCCCTCCTATTGCTTTTATACAAGCAGCCATCATGATAGAATAATCATCACAATCTCCCTTAAAAAATCCATCATACTCTAATTGACCTAAAGTTTCTGAGGCTTTTGAATAGTAGTCTTCGTTTGCAGGGTCAAAAACATATTTCCATTTTCCGTAAACTTCTTTAAACACACTGAAAAACTGAACCCATTTACGATTTGGACTAAGATGCATTTGATCTTCAAAATTGGCAACAGCTGCACTAGCTGCATAGTTCCTTAAATCTGGATTTGTATAATCAATTGCATCACGCAATTCTTTTTCTTTTCTGAATGATCCATTGCCTTCAATGAAATCAACTTCAAATGAATCACCTGAAAGCTTGAATAAAAATGAATAATAGTCTCCTTTTAAGTCTCCCAAAGTATAGATCCCTGAGAAGTTAGTAATCGTGATTACTACTAATCCGGCAACGCATATACCAATCACTAGGTTCCTAAACTTTTTTAAGAGATAATACGTCAGAAAAAAAATGACTAAAAACAGAATGATATAATCTAGCTTTATCAAACTCTCACCAATATAAAATTGAATCTTGGGCATGAACTTATAAAGAACTATAAATAGCGGGAGAGTTAAGACCGCTGATACCGCGCCAAGAACTAGAATAGCGTAACCGAAGTTTCTGTCTTTACCTGGCTTTACAGCTTTTGACTGGTCAGCCGAAGGCGCTTTAGGTGTTATTTCTTCATTAGTTTCTTCCACTCATCTAAAATAACTATTGCCTTCTGATAAAGTAACAAGATTTATACAAAATGTGTTAAAAACAAAAGAAGCCCGCTAACCACGGACTTCTTTTTTTCATTTCAAAAGTTGATCTTGAACTTATGCTTTCAAAAGATATAACGGCGACTTAAAAAAAAAGGTTGGTCAGAAGGTGAACTTTTTTTAATAAAATTGATTTCAATAGAATAATAATCTCTTTGCAAGGCCATTAAATCTGGCATTATTTATAAATTAGAGGACTATAATTTTAAACAAGAAATTCTCATATAAATGAAAAACATTTCAGTAATCGGCGCAGGAACCATGGGTAATGGAATTGCCCACACATTTGCGCAATTCGGATATTCAGTATCCTTGGTTGACATCTCACAAGAAGCATTAAATAAAGCAATTGCCAAGATTGGAAAGAACCTTGATAGAATGGTTGCTAAAGAAAAAATCACAGAAGCAGACAAAGCATCAACTTTAGCAAACATTAAAACTTTCACTCAGCTTTCTGAGGGAGTAGCAAATGCAGAACTTGTTGTTGAAGCTGCAACTGAAAATGTTGATTTAAAACTGAAGATATTCAAAGACATTGATACTAATACATCAGACGATTGTATTCTTTCAACTAACACTTCTTCAATTTCGATTACTAAAATTGCTGCAGTAACTGCACATCCAGAAAACGTAATAGGAATGCACTTTATGAACCCTGTGCCTGTTATGAAGCTTGTTGAAATCATTAGAGGTTACTCTACTTCTGATGCTGTCACTGAAAAGATTATGGCGGTTTCAAAAACTCTTAACAAGGTTCCAGTTGAAGTAAATGATTATCCTGGCTTTGTTGCCAACAGAATATTAATGCCAATGATTAATGAAGCAATTATCACTTTAAATGAAGGTGTTGCTGGCGTTGAAGAAATTGATACAGTAATGAAATTAGGTATGGCCCATCCTATGGGACCTTTGCAATTAGCCGATTTTATAGGATTGGATGTGTGTTTAGCAATCATGAATGTTCTTCATGAAGGCTTAGGAAATGATAAGTACGCTCCTTGCCCGCTCTTGGTTAATATGGTTACTGCCGGTAAAATGGGAGTTAAATCAGGCGAAGGCTTTTACTCATGGGGTCATGGCACCAAAGATCTAATCGTAGCAGATAACTTTAAATAATTTCAAATCCTCCACATTGGAGGATTTTTTTTTACTTTTTGAAAATGAAAAAGATATTTACACTTGTTCTTATCGGCGCTTCGTCAATAAGTTTTTCTCAGTTTGATTTTAATCCTAAAGACCTATTGAAGGTTTTAAGTGGAACAATGGAGAGTGACAGACCAGGTCAAGCCTTGAATGCAAGAACGTGTGGTATTTTAACTGCTCAAATTCAAACAGGTGGAAATTTCCAGAGATGGAATGTAGGGCCTGACAATTCAATGAACATCTTCTCTACTCCAACACAAATTAGATTTGGACTATTCCCAAAGTTTGAAATAAATACTTCATTCTCATTTGTGAATGTTAACCAAAGTACATTTATTGGGCCTATAACAACCAGTGGATTCCCAAGCCCTAACTTAGGAGCACGATACACAGTTTTAGAAGGAGATGGATTAAGACCTTTTGTAGGAGTTCAAGCCAGCATGTCTTTCCCTTCATCAAGAGGAACCTATCAGCAACCTCAATTGGGGAGCTCGTTTTATTTAATCACTTCAAATAGATTTGACAAATTTAGCGTAAACACAAATGTAGGTGCCGTATTTGGCGGTGGTGGTAGCGGCCAGGTAGCGGTACCGTATGTTTTTAATCTGGGCTTTAGCTTGAACGACAAATGGGGTGCTTTTATAGAAGCCTTTGGAAGCTTAAGAAATCCAACTTTAGCTGTTGATGGAGGTTTTTCATTTTTAGCCTTACCTACTCTTCAACTTGATGCTTTTGGAGGTTGGTTTGCAAGTTCAGCGGTAAGCAATAACTTTTTCGTTGAGCTTGGCTTGACTTGGAAATATAGTTTCTTAGAAATGATTGCCAAAAAGAAACTGAATGAGATGCTAGGTGGAGGAAAAAAATAGTCGATTCAGTCTATATCTTCACACCCATTATAACTTCGACAGGCTCAGCATAAACTGCTGCATGAGTGATCATAACTTCACACCCATTACGCAAACGTCATCTAACTGATTCACCTCACCCTTCCATTTATCGAAGACATCTTGAATCTTGTCTTTTTGCTCTTCAAACGGTAATTGAGAAACTTCAACTAAGGTTGACTGAAACCTTCTTTGTGAAAACTTCTTAGTTCTCTCGCCTCCAAACTGATCTGGAAACCCATCTGATGACAGGTATAATTGATCACCTTTAACAACATCAATCGTGTGACAAGTGAAGTGCTTAATTGCAAAGTCACTAGCACTAACACCTGATTTATCGCCTTTAATCAATTCCATTTCACCATCTTTTAAGAGATGAAGATTAATATTGGCTCCAGCAAACTGAAGTTCATTATTCTTAATATTATGAATGCAAATTCCTAGATCCATTCCATCCTCAATGTCATTACTTTCTTCTCCATCATCAGCTGAAAAGGCAAATCTAAGTCCGGCTCTTAAAAAAGCTAGAATCATAGAAGGGTCGTCAATCTTTTTCTCATTTACTGCTTGATCCAGAATGTTTTTCCCAATGATACTCATCAATGCCCCAGGAACTCCATGGCCAGTACAATCAACCACTGCGAAATAGACCTTGCCAGCACCTCTTTCTACCCAATAAAAATCACCTGAAACTATATCTCTTGGACGATAAAAAACAAAAGAAGAAGGCAGTAACTGTTTCATAAAAGAATCTGATGGCAGAATACCATTTTGAATTCTTTTTGCATAGTTTATGCTCGACATGATGTCTTTGTTCTTTTGAGCCAATTCTTTGGTTCTTTCCTCAACTTTACTCTCAAGCGAATCGTATAAGGCAGCATTGCTTATAGCAGCAGAGGTGTAAGAAGCAAGTGTTTTAACCATATCAATGTGATACGGCAAATAGGCATCTTTCTTAAAGCTCTGAACAGTCACTACTCCAATAACTTTTCCATCTGCATGCATTGGATAGAAAATTAATGAGTTCGGCATTTCACCAGATGGCACTCTTATTTCATTGACGTATTTAGAAAATTCTTTTTTGTTATCGTTAATAAAAATCTCTTTGTCGTTCTCAACGCACCAAACAGAATAATTGTCTTTGTCTTCCATTGATATGGTCAAAGACTCATCTCTTTTACCATCTTCAATCTCATATTTATATTCAATTGTATTAGTCTCTTCGTGATATAATCTGACACCAAATATCTGCGCATCCATTAAACGAACAACACTGTCATAAAGCGAATCAAAAATATCTTCAAATTCTAAGCTTGAAGATATTTCAACCCCTATTTCACTCAATAATTTTGTGTTCTCGTAGTTCGTAAGAAGCTCAGCTTTTTGACCTTCAACCTCCTCTGTTCTCTTAGCAACACGCTCTTCCATATTCTCATACAGACCAGCATTATCTAGGGCAATAGCTATAAAGTTGGCTAGCGTTCTTACTATATTAATCTCTCTTTCTCCATAAGCGTTTTCTGCCAATGATTGAACAGAGAGCACCCCCATGGTATTCCATTTTGAAATTAATGGAATGTAGATGATTGAATTTGGGCGCTCACCTTCAACAGGAGCCGAATCAGAACCAGTCACAGCTTGCCTTTCTTCAACCGTTCCTACCACGATTTCTTCATTTTCGAGGAAACACTTAGTAGCAATTCTGCCTTTATCATTTAATGAATAAGTAAATGAATTCAATTTCTTTCCTTTTTCAATAGGTTCAGGAAAGTAAAGTTCATTCGTTTCTTTTCTGTGAACTCCAATTCCAAGATTTTGGGCGTCCATCAGTTTATTTACATTCTCATACACCTTCTCAATGATATCGGTCATTGATAGAGATGATGTTATTTGTCGTCCAATTTCATTCAAAAGAATGGTACGATCATGTTCTTTTTGAAGCTCAGTTTGTGCTTTGTGGATAGCTGTAATATCAGAGGCAACACTCACGTATGATCTGATTTCATTCTTATCATCAAATAAAGGTGTTACCGAAAATGATATCCAATAGCTTTCATCCGTGCTCCTATGAAAACTTGAAAGTTCCATGGTAAAAACTTCCTTTCCGTTAAAGTTATCTTGAAGTTCTTTTCTTTTTTGAACAGAGAGATCTGGCCCATTATAAAACTCCATGTAATGTTTTCCCTTTACATCTTTTTGTTTCAGGCCAGTCAGCTTCTCAAAGCCCTGGTTCACCCATTCTACCTTGATATCTTTGTCAAAAATTACAATCGAATTGGTAGAATGATTTGTGGCAAGTGAAAATACTCGGAGCTCTTTCTCTTTTCTATTGATATATCTTAATCTCAAGATCATTAGCACCACAAGTACTGAGGCAAATACTAAAAGACCAATAATGATGTTTCTGTTCAAGCGTTCGTTTTCACGCTCGAGCTCATGACTTTTGGTTTCTTCATTCAATCTGCTTATTTCATTTCGATTTTCAATCTTCTCGTAGTTAGATTGATAAAGAGCGTTTTGTTCTGTTCTTAGCGCAGTAGAGAGCGAGTCTTTAAATTTCGTGTATTTAATAAGAGTTGTATATGTCTTTTTATAATCTCCAATTGAATCATAGATGGCAATGAGGATTTTATAATTATCCATTTTCTCTTTACTCAGGTTAAGAGAATTGGCTATTCCAAGTCCCGTTCTTGACGCATCTAAAGCTTCATAGTAATCCCCTTTTTCAACGAGAGTTGCAGCAAGCTGAGAATAAGAATAAGATTCAAAACGCGGCAACCTTTCTTCTTTGTATTGAATTGTTGATTTTTTATAAATATCAATGGCGGATTTATAGTCTCCAGTTAATCGGTAATACATTGCAATGGAAATACTATAGGTTGGATCATCTCCATCAATTTTACCATTTTCGGCAAGATTATAAACTCTTGTAAAATAGTCTAGGGCAGTTTTAGAATCATCTGACTCAAAATAAATATCTCCTAAAGCAGAATAGATAGAAGCTAGTTCATCATTATCTCTCAACTGCTGAGCTATTCTAATCGCTTTGTTATAGTATTTGACACTTTCATCAAAATCTCCCATTGAGTACTTGATGAAACCATACTTTCTAAAAATGGTCATCAAGAGAGGCTGATCTCTTTTGGTCTCAGCAATTTCAAGCGCAGTTCCCAAGTGATTGAGTCCTTCAAAGTAATTTAGATAGTAATAAGTTTGAATATTGGACATGAGAATTGATGATCTCAAAATCCCATCTTGGTAATCGAGTTCTTTAGCCAGATCAAGCGCTTGCCCACCGTACTGAAGTCCTAACTCAAAGTTATCTACGGCATATAGAGAAGTGATTTCATTTAACACATCAACCTTTTCAGGACTATCTTCAAGATTTATAAACACTTGAATTAAGGAATCAATTTTGGCCGTGTTACTACCTTCTTGTCCAAACAAAAGACTTGTTGACCAAAGAAGCGCTGCAAACAGTATTGACTTTAGTGTATTCAGCTTGATATTTTGTGGTTTGAATTTCACCTCTTATCTAAGATAACAAATAAAAGTAATGACATGGAAAACATTAGACGAAACATAAAAAAAACCTGCTCAACTAAGTCGAACAGGTTTTTAAAATTTGTGTAAAATTGATTTACTCAGCGACAACTTCGAAATCGAAAGATTTCAATACTTCTTTATGAAGATTAGCTGTTGCTTTATAAGCTCCAAGCTCTTTTACAGGCTCAGTTTCAATTTTAAGTGATTTTCTATCAATCTCAACACCTTCAGCCTTAAGAGCGTCAGCAAGAGCGATTGTAGTAACAGATCCGAAGATTTTTCCGCCTTCACCAACTTTTGCAGCTACCTTAACAGTTAAACCTTCAAGCTTAGCAGCAATTGCTTCAGCTTCTTCTTTCACTTTAGATTCTTTATGAGACTTTTGTTTCATAACTTCAGCATGTGCTTTCTTAGCAGATTCTGTAGCCAATGAAGCATATCCCTGAGGAATTAAAAAGTTTCTTCCGTAACCAGCCTTAACTGTAACGACATCATCTTTATATCCCAGTTTATCTACGTTTTTCTTTAATATGATTTCCATAACTATGGATTAAATTCGTTAAACAATTACTTCATCAAATCAGCTACGTAAGGAAGTATAGCTAGGTGTCTAGCTCTCTTTACTGCTTTATTAACTCTCTTTTGGAATTTTTGAGAAGTACCAGTTACTCTTCTTGGTAAAATTTTACCTTGTTCGTTGATGAACTTGATTAAGAAATCTGGATTTTTATAATCTACATATTTGATTCCGCTTTTTTTGAAACGACAATATTTGTCTTTTTTAATTTCAATGTTAATCGGAGTTAAATATCTAATATCTGATTGTGCCATTTTTATAAATTAATTAATTAAACACTAAGCGTTAGCTTTCGCCAGCTTTCTAGTTTTTTCTGCAAAAGCAATGTGATCGCTTTCCATTCTAACTGTTAAGAATCTCATGATTCTTTCGTCTCTTTTAAATTCAACCTCTAATTTCTTAATTAGAGTGCCGTCATTTTCAAATTCAACTAAGTTGTAAAAGCCAGTCGACTTCTTTTGGATCTGATAAGCAAGCTTTTTCATACCCCAGAATTCGTTGTGTATAATTTTACCACCATTTTTAGTGATATAATCTTCATAGACTTTTACTGCTTCCTTTGCCTGTTCTTCAGACAAAACGGGAGTTAAAATGAAAACAGTTTCGTACCTATTCATATTGTTATTTATTAAAATTAGGGTGCAAAGATACTGATTTTATTCGGATTGCAATAGTTTTTAAAAGAAAAAGCACTTAATCAACTAATCGCCTCTAAATCAGTATTTACAATGTTAATAAATCTCAATCATTTCAAGGCCTACGTCAAGCATTAAATGATATATTTGTTCTTCAATTTTTGACATGAGTAATTTTGTAGTTTCAGCAAGGAAATATAGACCACAAACTTTTGAGTCTGTTGTAGGTCAAGAGGCCATTACGACCACACTTAAGAATGCAATAAAGAACGATCATCTTGCTCAAGCCTTCTTGTTCTTCGGTTCAAGAGGAGTTGGTAAAACGAGTACAGCAAGAATTTTGGCTAAGACTCTAAATTGCTTTGACCTTCAAGAAAACATTGAACCATGTAATAATTGCGAGTCATGTACTTCATTTAATGAAGGTCATTCATTCAATATTTTAGAGTTAGATGCCGCATCAAACAATTCGGTTGATGATATCAGGAGCTTGATTGATCAAGTTAGAATAGCACCTCAGGTTGGAAATCATAAAATCTTCATCATTGATGAGGTTCACATGTTATCACAATCGGCCTTTAATGCATTCTTAAAAACTCTTGAGGAACCGCCAGAACACGCAGTATTCATACTTGCAACTACTGAAAAACACAAGATTCTACCTACTATATTATCAAGATGTCAAATCTTTGACTTTCACAGAATACAAATTGCTGACATTGTTGAACATCTAAAAAAAATTGCGAAGACCGAAGGAATTAAGGTAGACGAAAAAGCATTGCACGTAATAGGACAAAAAGCTGATGGAGCTCTAAGGGATGCCCTATCAATATTTGATCAAATCGTTTCATTCTCTAACAACAATGTGTCTTACGAAGCCGTTTTGCAAAACCTAAACGTCTTAGACTACGACTACTATTTCAAAATTACGGACTTTGCTCTTGAAGGTAACATTCCTGAAAATCTACTCATCTATAATGAAATTCTCATCAATGGATTTGATGGAGCTCAATTTGTACTTGGCCTTGCTGAGCACTTAAGAAACTTATTAGTGTGTAAGGACCCAAAAACACTTGACCTTTTGGATATTCCGAACGAATTGAAAGAAAAATATTCAGCTCAATCACAAAACACACACCAAGAATTCATTTTAACCGGACTTGACTTGTTGAAAGCTACAGAAAGCGGATTCAAACCAAGTAAAAATAAGAGACTACATATTGAGCTTGCTTTAATGAAGTTCTCGAGCATTCAATCTACACTACAAAACAAAGGTGTCTTATCTTAAGTTTTAGAGAAATTGAAATATTACCCTATGTAGGTCAAAACGAGCCTAAAGAACTTAAGGCAGTTGTTGAAGAAAAGCATACCGAAGTGCCAAAGAAAGAAGTTGTTGGTACGGCAGCAGTACTTCAAGCTGTTGAACGAAAGCAATTCACCCAACCAACTGGAAAATTTAATTCAGGTAATATCGGAATAAAATCTACCCTGAATCCGGTTAAGAAAAAAGTTGGTGCAGGACAAGAAGAGAACCTCAAGCAAGAGAATGAAACCTACACGCCTGATCAATTCAATCGTGCTTGGAAAGAATTTGCTCTTGGAGTAAAAAGAGAAAAGAAAGATAGTTTATTTACCACCTTAATGAGTTGCGAAAAAACTATAGATTCTAACCACCTGATCACTATCCTTATCCACAATTCAATTCAGCAAACAGAACTTGATGACTGCAAAGGTGACTTGGTAAGACTTTTAAGGGTTAATCTTAAGAACACAAACATCAACCTGACTTACAAGTTGACCGAAAAGAAATCGGTAAAGGTTATGGACAGCAAGGCTACGTTTGATAAGCTTGCAGAAGAAAATAGCTCCCTAAATAAATTTAGGAAGCTATTCAATTTGGATATCGAGTTTTAGTCGATTATTTCTTTGCTCCTAACATTTCGTCAGGATTCGCAGTAACAGAATTTTTCTCTACTCTCAATTTCCCTGAACCTTCAGTTGAAATCAAAATAGTATTCTCATTCAATTCTAAAACTTTCCCATGAATTCCGCCTGTAGTGACAACCTTGTCTCCAGTAGCTAATCCTTCTCTAAAAGCTTTTGCTTCTTTACTTCTTTTAATCTGAGGACGTAACATGAAAAAGTAAAAGACCAATCCAATCAAACCAAACATGATGATTTGTTGTATTCCTTGTCCCCCACCACCTTCTGCGGCACCTTCTGCTTGTAATAGTATGTATTCTAACTTCATAATTTATTCGTTAACGATTCCCGTTAGTGTTAATATATTTAACGAAGGATTTGTATTTGCTTCTACCCTAACGTTCTTTCTTACATTTCCGACTCTACCTTGAGAATCAAAATTCACTTTAATCTCACCAGTTTCTCCTGGTGCAATTGGATTTTTTGGCCATTCTTCAGGAACAGTGCAACCGCATGATCCTTTCACATTAATCAAAACCAAGTTTTGATCTCCAGTATTTTTGAATTTAAAAGTATATTTCACTTGCTTACCTTCAGTCACTTCTCCAAAGTCATACTCCATGTCTTCAAAAGACATTTCAGTTGGATTATCAATGTAAGCTGCAAAGTCATTTCTTCTTTCTTCTGCATTTGCTTCACTGTTTGAAGTACAAGAAATACTCAAAAACAGCAGTGCCAATATTATCATTCCTTTTTTCATCTTTTAATTTATTAACCCTCTTCCAGCCTTTTTAAGCTTCCCATCCTTTTCAAGAATGTCAACTGCTTTATCTAATATTCCATTAATAAAGACTTGACTTTTGGGAGTACTATAAAACTTTGAAATCTCAATATACTCGTTCAATGTTACCTTCTTAGGAATTGAAGGAAGATCTGTTAGCTCTGTAAGCGCCATCTTCAATAGAATAATATCCATTTTAGCAATCCTCTCTAATTCCCAATTCTGAGTCAATTCATCAATCAATTCTGAATTAGACTGATCATTTGAAAGCGTTTCTCTCACAAGCTTGGTGACAAACTCTCTTTCATCATCTTCATCCTTGTATAGACTCAGAATTTGTTTGTTTGCGTCATCTTTTTCATCAATTGATTTGATCGTTTTCAATACCATTGAACAAATCAAATCAATATCGTCTAGCCAGTAAATACTCTCATTTTCAAAAAAGTCATGAAGTAATCCAAAATTGGCTATTTCAGTTTTAAAAAGACTCAACACAAACTTCTTGTCATCATCAAAACTTCCTGACTCAGAAGATAAATACTCTTTGAAAGCTTCGGTCTCAGTAATATTGACAAAAAGCTTTCTCATCAAATCATTCTTCACCGCACCACCCCAATTTATCTTCAATTCTTCGGACGATTTTCTAAGAGAAATATTTTGTTTGAAATGAGTGAAAATTGGATTATCAACAAATTTTCGATTTGGTGATAAATCATCCGCAGATGGTTGAATTTTATTCTGTCTATCCTCAATCCTTTGTTCAGCAAAGGTCACAATCTCCTCAAACGACAATAAAAAGTACAAGTACAACTCATACATTTTATCTATTGATTTGAAAAGTTCTTTTTCAGCCTTCAGTGCATCCTTCTCTTCAGATTGAAAAAAGGCGTATAAAATTTGTAGTACCTTAATTCTAAGGTGTCTTCTATTGAGCATTTACAATGGTAGTTTTACTTTTCCTATTGATTCAATTCTTTCTTCAGCAATCTTATTAGCAATCTTATAAGTTGGAATCCCTTCAGAATTTGATCTATTAACAATTTCTAGAGTTCTATCGTAGATTTCAGAAGCTTTGCCCATTGCCCATTCGGCAGATAGTCCTTTAACTTCAGCATAACAATTAATAACTCCACCTGCATTCAACATGAAATCAGGAACGTAAATCATTCCTTTACTCTTAACAATTTCGCCATGAACTGACTCATCTGCCAATTGGTTGTTTGCTGCTCCCGCTATGATAGCACAGTTTAATTGCTCAAGCGTAGCATCATTCACAGTTGCACCTAAAGCGCATGGTGCGTAGATATCCATATCAATTCCATAAATATCATCAAGACCAACCACAGTTGCTCCATATTCAGATGACACTCTTTTTAACGTCTCTTCATGTATATCCGAAATAAATATTTGAGCTCCTTCATCTTTCAAATGCTTCACTAAATATTCTCCAACGTGTCCAACACCTTGAACTGCAACTTTTTTACCTTCTAATGAATCTGAACCATATTGAATTTTTGCTGCTGCCTTCATTCCCATGTAACAACCATAAGCCGTTACTGGTGAAGGGTCTCCTGATTTACCAGGTAAACCAACAACATTATTCGTCTCCATATTCACCCATGTCATATCTTGAGGAGAAATCCCAACATCTTCTGCTGTAATATACTTTCCACCTAAGCTTTCAACAAACTTTCCGAATCTTCTAAATAAAGCTTCAGATTTTTGTTTTCTCGCATCACCAATAATAACAGCTTTTCCTCCTCCAAGATTTAATCCTGAAATAGAGTTTTTATAAGTCATCCCTCTTGACAATCTTAAAACATCATTCAATGCCTCAAGCTCATTATTATATGACCACATTCTAGTTCCTCCTAGTGCTGGCCCTAGTGTTGTGTTATGAACCGCAATTATCGCTTTTAGGCCAGTAGCGTTATCATTACAGAATAAAAGTTGTTCATGATTATATTTTGACATGCGCTCTACGACAGGATTTTCTGCCAAAGCCGTCTCTTTAATATCTTTTACTTCGAACATAATTGCGGGGATTTACATTATTATACAAAATCTTAATACTAACTTTGCCTACGATTTTAGGCGTCCTACTCTTCAGTTGGACGGCACAAAAGTACTAAATTTTAGATGTCTTCATTATCCTATTTAAATAAATATTTCTTCAAGTATAAATGGCTATTGTTACTTGGCGTCTTGTTTATTGCAGGACAGAATGTTTTCAAGGTAGAAATGCCAAATGTTCTAAAGGACACCATAGACGACTTGGTGACTGTTAACGAAGGAGGTGTTCTCGCTAATGCGAAAGAAATGATGACCTTAGCACTCTTGGCTTCAGGCTACTTTGCATTGCTTTCTTTGATTGCCGGAATTTTTCTATTCATGCAAAGACAAACGATCATTAGAACATCAAGATATATTGAATATGATCTGAAAAACGAAATTTACCAGCATTACCAAAAGTTGTCTTTTAACTTTTACAAAAAGAATTCTACTGGAGATTTAATGAATAGGATTTCAGAAGATGTCTCAAAAGTTAGAATGTATTTGGGACCTTCAGTTATGTATATCATCAATTTGGTGGTGCTGGCTTCACTGGTTCTTTACCATATGTTTTCTCAGAATCCAACACTTACATTATATGTTCTCGCTCCATTACCAATAATGTCCGTGATTATTTACTTTGTAAGTTCCATCTTGAACAAGAAGATGACAAAGGTTCAAGAACAGCAATCATTTCTTTCAACTATTGTACAAGAGACATTCTCAGGAATTAGAGTAATAAAGTCCCATGTAAAAGAGAAGGAAACTGAAGAAAAGTTCAATAAAGAGGTAGAAGATTACAAGAACAAACAAATGACGCTTGTAAGAACTCAAGCGTTCTTTATGCCCACTATACTTATGTTGATTGGTCTAAGTACTCTTATGACCATTTATATTGGAGGAGTGCAATCTATCAATGGTGAGATTAATCCAGGAGAAATCATTCAGTTCGTAATGTTTGTAAATATGCTGACATGGCCATTTGCATCAGTTGGATGGGTAACTTCATTGATTCAAAGGGCTGCGGCTTCTCAAACAAGAATTAATGAATTTTTAAAGGAAGAACCAGAAATTTTCTCGAAAAGTGACACTCCTTTCAAATTTGAAAATTCGATTGAATTCAATAATGTTGGATTAACATTTGAAAATTCGGGAGTTAAGGCATTAGAAGGTTTAAACTTCGAAATCAAGAAAGGGCAAACTATTGGAATAATTGGCCGAACTGGTTCAGGTAAATCATCTTTGTCTTATTTGTTAATGCGTCTGATTGATCCAAACCAAGGAGAAATAGAGGTAGACGGCATAAAGTTAGATGAAGTAAATCTTGACGCCTGGAGAGAACATTTAGGTTATGTTCCGCAAGAACATTTCTTATTCTCAGATTCTATCAAGAACAATATAGCCTTTGGAGTTGATGCTGATAAAGTTTCAGATGAGCTTGTAATTCAAGCGGCTAAAGATGCCGGTATTCATGAAAACATCATGGGGTTCAAAGATAAATACGATACCATTTTAGGAGAAAGAGGTATCAACTTATCAGGAGGTCAAAAGCAGAGAGTATCAATTGCACGCGCCTTAATTAAACAGCCTGAAATCTTGGTATTGGATGATTGCTTATCAGCTGTTGACAATGAAACTGAAGAGATAATTCTAAATTCTATCAAGAGAAACCTGAAGGACAAAACAGCTGTAATTATTTCGCATAGAATATCAAGTATTAAATATGCTGATAAGATTTTAGTGCTGGAAGATGGAAAGATAATTGAAGAAGGAACTCATGATGAATTGATCAACAAAAAAGGTCAATACTACCTCATCCATACCAAACAAGAAATGCAAGACCAGGCCAAATGAAAAAGCAATGGAAAACTGAGGAAGAGCAATTTTTTGGGATAGGTATTTATCAGCCAAAAACATCTCATAACATTGGTACCCTTTGGAGATCAGCTTACATACTCGGAGCACAATACATCTTTATAGTTGGCGGAAAATACAATGGCCAAACTTCAGACACTATGAAAACTTGGTCAAGAATCCCATTTTATAAGTACGACGATTTTGACCACATGTACAACTCACTTCCGCATGCCACACAGCTCGTTGCAGCAGAACTTTGTGAAAATTCAACTCCTATTCGTAACTTTGCACATCCATTAAGAGCAGCTTACCTTTTAGGAGCTGAAGATAATGGACTTCCTGAAAAAGTAATTGACAGATGCCATAAGCTAGTTCAATTACCTGGCAAGAGTTCTTTGAACGTCTCTGTTAGCGGGAGTATTTTAATGTTCGACAGAATAAACAAATTGGAAATTGAAGACTGAAAAAGAAGCAGAATATGAAAAGTTAAACCGAAAAATTAAAAAAACGGTTTGGAACGCGATTAACGATTTTAACATGATCGAAGATGGCGATAAGATTATGGTGTGCATGTCAGGAGGAAAAGATAGCTATGCTATGCTTGACATTCTTATGCAAATACAAGGTGCATCTGTTTTTAATTTTGATATTGTTGCTGTAAATCTTGACCAGAAGCAGCCTGGTTTCCCGGAAGAGGTTTTACCTAATTATTTTGAATCTATTGGTGTAGACTATGATATTGTCGAAAAAGACACCTACTCTATTGTAAAAGAAAAAACACCTGAAGGCAAGACTACATGCAGCCTTTGTTCTAGACTGAGAAGGGGAGAATTATATACTGCGGCAGAAAGATTGGGTTGTAACAAAATAGCACTTGGACATCACAGAGATGATATTCTTGAAACATTTTTTCTCAATCTATTCTTCGCAGGAAAAATTGAAACAATGCCAGCTAAGTACAAAACGAATGATGATAGATTTATTATTCTGCGTCCATTGGCATTTGTGAAAGAAGAACAGATTAAGCAACTATTAGAACATAAAAACTATCCTATAATTCCTTGTACACTTTGCGGAGCACAGCCTAACTTGCAAAGACAAGTTACCAAGAAAATGTTGCAGACATGGGATGAAAAATACCCAGGTAGATCTACAATTATGTTTACTGCTTTGAAAAACATCTCTCCAACGCATATGCTAGATGAAAGTCTCTTCGATTTTAAAAACTTGAAATCAAAGATCATTGGTGACATGAAGGCTGGTAAAGAGTTTGAGATGCTTTAGACTTCTCAACATTAAAAACTTAACTCTTCTTTTTCTTTCGTTTAAAATAGTTGATTGAATTCATTACATTTACGAAAAATGAATGTCTATGAAATTGTCAAAGTCTCTTTTTAAGTCAGTCTTAGTTGTTTTTGCTTTAGTTCTATTTTCTATAATTGGATTTGGTCAGCATGATGACGAACCAATTGCACATGAAGACTCGATTGAGCATGTCTCTGATTCTTCAGATATTGATATGGATTTGCATAGTGGCAGTTCAATTGACAATCACATAACAGATAGAGATGAACATGAAGCAGGCGGTCACGACACTGCAGAAGCGCACTCTGAAGATCATGAAGGCGGACATCACGGACCTAACGTAAGTCCACTTTTCTTTGTAATTATGGCACTTATTATTGGTGCAATTGCTAGACATTTCTTGAGTAAAATTGGTCTTCCTTATACGGTAGTCCTCCTATTGATTGGATTGGGAATTGGATTAGTAGGACGTAACGAATACTTACTGACCGACCTTAGTCAATATCATTTAAATCTAGAAGTAGTTGATAACGCCATCAATTGGGCTGCACACTTAGATGCTCACCTAATTCTTTACGTTTTCTTGCCTATATTAATATTTGAAGCGGCATTCGCAATGGATGTGCACACCTTTAAGAAATCATTTACTAATTCAGTTTTACTTGCTGTTCCTGGAATTTTAATAGCCATTTTCTTAACTGCCCTTTGTATTTGGGCATTAGTTTATTATGGTTTTGGATTAACTTCTTGGGATTGGCCTATCATTCTCCTTTTCGGTACAGTGATTTCAGCAACCGATCCCGTGGCAGTTGTAGCCATTCTTAAGGAATTGGGAGCTAGTAAAAAATTAGGAACCTTGATTGAAGGAGAGTCATTATTGAATGACGGAACTGCCATTGTAATTTTCAACGTAATCTTTTTAGGTATAACTGCTTCTGCGGGTGCTGAAGCGGGTCCAAATCCACTTTTAGAATTCTTTAGAGTTGCATTTGGTGGTGTTGCAATTGGTGCAGCATTCGGTTATATCGGTTTGAGATGGATGAGAGCTGTATTCAATGACATGTTAATTGAAATTACCATAATTGTTGCCCTCGCCTTCTTAACATTCTTTGTTTGTGAAAGCGCCTTTGCAGTTTCTGGAGTACTTGGCTTAGTAACTTTAGGATTGATAATGGCTGGACCTGGAAGAACGAAAATCTCTCCTGAGGTACAACACTTTATCCATGAATTCTGGGAGTTTACGGCATTCACGGCTAACACATTAATCTTCTTGATAGTAGGAGTTGTAATTGCTGAAAGAACAAACTTCACTATGAGTGATGTTTACATGTTACTCATTGTTTACGTGATCATACATGCAGTCAGAGCTGTGGTAATTGCAGTTCTATTCCCTTTCATGAAACGAGCAGGGTACGGAATTGGAAAAAATCATCCACAAGCAATGTGGTGGGGAGCGTTAAGAGGAGCAATAGGATTGGCACTAGCCCTTATTGTTGAGTCATCTGAAGCAATCCCACTTGAAATTCGTGAACAGTTCTTATTCTTAACTGCCGGAATTGTGACAATGACCCTTCTGATCAATGCCACTACCATGAAAGCACTTGCAAATAAACTAGGCTTAACTGCGGTTTCAAACTCTAAAAAATACGTGATAGAAACAGCCAAGGATTATGTGTTTAGAGAAACTGTTTCAAGCATTGACTCAATGGAGAAAGATAGATTCTTTAAAAAAGTGAATTGGGAAGCTGTAGGGAAATACCTACCTCCTTCTGCTGATAATGAAGGTGTTCAAGATTTGGCAAACTTCAAGGAAGAATCTAGGAGAAGAATTTTAGAGAAAGAAAAATCTGCTTATTGGAGTCAATTTAAAGAAGGATTGATTTCATCAAGTGCATATAATTTATTGGTTTCGGAGATAAATGAAATTCTTGATTCTGGAGGAGAGAGGGCTCTATGTGATAGAGGCGATTTAGATGAATTACTAGACACTAAAAACTCGCTTAAAAAGTATGGGATTTTTAAGGGATTCTTTTCAAAGAGATACATAAACCAGTTAGGAGCTAGTTTTGATGCTGCAAAAGGGTTTTATGGAGCTCAATTACAATGTATGCAAATGGTTAAATCTATGGCCAAGGCAGCCGCAAATGATCAAGAGCAGGAAATTCTTGTAACAATGGAATCAGAGATTGAGGAAAACAACATACAAGCCCTGACTTTCTTGCGTAATTTCAAGAACCAATATCCAAACATTTATCGTCATGTATCAACGCGTCAAGCCATTAGAACTCTTTTAAACACTGAAAAGCAAAAAGTGAATGAACTATTGAAAGCTGGTAGAATAACCGGTGAAGAAGCAGACGCACTAATTGTGGATATTGAGGCAAGAATGATGGCTCTTAGCAAAGAGAAAATGTCAAAGGCTGAAGAAAACAAAGAAATTGCTAAAGCAAAAGACTAATGTTTTATTTAACTGAATGTGAATCTGAACGTCTTGTTTTCAAGCCGCTCAATCATCTTTATGATAAAGCATGGGCTAGGTATCTTTCAGACCCCATCAACACTAAATATTACCCAAAAATTCCGGTAACAAATCCTGAGAGATCTGACCTGTGGATTCAATCACAATTAGACCGATATAAGGCTAATACTTTCGGCATGTGCGCCATTCACCATAAAGAGACAGATGAATTCATTGGTCAAGCCGGCGCACTCATTCAAGAAGTTGATGGCAAGAAAGAATATGAAGTTGGCTATCATTTATTTTCAGAACACACAGGCAAGGGCTATGCTACTGAAGCGGCCAGTCATCTCAAAAAATGGCTCTTCGAAAACAAAAAGGTAGATTCTGTTATTTCAATAATAAGAGAGGATAATATTCCTTCTCAAAAAGTTGCTTCAAGGCATGGTATGGCTGAAGATTTTAGAACAGAATGGAAAGATATGCCTGTAATTATTTTTAGGCAATATCGTAAGTAGTGTGCATCCAATTTGACGCCCAAACATCAGGATTTCCTTTACGATCAAAATAGAAATCTACTCTTCCAAGAATTAATCCTGCCCAGCCAACTTGATTCACAAGAACAGATTTACCTTCTTTATTCTTATGCATCTCAGGCTTATCCATGAAAGTGTGCGTGTGAGCTCCAATAATAAGGTCTATGTTTTTACTCTCGGCTGCTAGCACCTTGTCTGACATATCATTCAATCGAGCGACATTTCCTAAATGAGATAGACAAACCACTAAATTACAGCCTAGTTCATTCTTAAGAATGTTAGCTGTTTCATTTGCCTTCTCTACAGGGTTTTGATAAACTGTATCTTTATATAAATGTTTTGGCACTAAGCCGTCAAGCTCTACTCCTACTCCAAAAACCCCAATCTTAACGCCTCCTTTTTGAAATACTTTAAAAGGAATGGTTTTGTTTTTTAATTCAGTGTTATCGAAATTATAGTTCGCACACAAAAAAGGAAAAGTCGCATGTGGCATTGCTCTAATGAATCCGTCTATTCCACCATCAAAATCATGATTCCCCATTGTTGCAGCATCATACTTCATTGCAGACATTACCTTCATTTCCAATTCCCCTCCATACATATTGAAGTAAGGGGTTCCCTGAAAGATGTCACCAGAATCCAATAGTAAAACCTGCTCTTCTTCACTTCTGATCTTCTCAATGAGTCTTTTTCTTCTCCCTACTCCACCCTTATTCGGATATTTTCTATGATTTTCAGGAAAAGGATCAATATGCGAATGCGTATCGTTTGTATGCAAAATGGTAATCTTCTGCATCTTCTCTTTATCCTTGAGAGATGAGAGAGAAATGATACCTAAAGTACCAGTTGCTACTGTCGTTAAAAATCTTCTTCTGTCCATCACTTAATAAAAGTTATTCGATCTTCAACTGCATATTCACCTAAGGGTCTATTGGCATCTATATAATCAATGTAAATATCACGCATCAATATTCCTGAATCCCATTTTATGATTGGATCTTTAAAAAAGCTCATTTTATCACCACCATTTGCCAGATAATCAGAGGTCACCACCATGATATCCTCATCATAATTATAAGGCTCCCCACCAATCCACATTAATTGCTTATCACTTGAAAGTTGAAACTTGGCATTGGAGACAGGCTGTCCATGCTTTTCAAATAAGTAATAGGCCATCTCCTTCGCTTTCTCTGCTGATATCTTAACCAAGGTCAAAGTATTGTCAAAAGGCATGAACTCAAAAACATTTCCCACTGTGATATCACCTTCCAATATTGGCGCTCTTAATCCTCCAAAATTCAGAAGGCAAAGCGACTTCTTCATATCACTAGTATCTATTTCGCTTGAATTTTTCGCATAAACCAAAGCAGCTTCATACATAGCATCTGCCGCGAAATTCCCTAAAGGAGATTCAGGATCTTGCTTTTCTAATGTCACTGAGGCTTGGCCGGTAACTTCATTCATTTTATCCTCCATCTCTTTCGTGTATGGAGAAATAATTGAATCTAAAGATGAGTCTTCGTAATCTGAAGTGATTTCTGTATTCGCACCATCATAATCAACAACCTTTTTGGTGCCGCATGACGCAATGGTCAAAAAGAGTAATGCTCCTAATAAAAGCTTCATTAGTTAGCTAACTTCTTAAGAATAATGTAAGTTGGAAAGTGGTCTGAATAACCATTTTGATAAGCGCCACCTGCGTGAGTACGCAGAGGGTAACCTTTATAATTGCCATCAGGGTTTAACATGAAATTCTCCCAAAAAACTACTGATTTATGAAATACATATTTGCTCTCATCTTCAGATAACAACTCTTGAGAAACAATGATTTGGTCAAAAAGGTTCCAAACATCACGATAAGCTAATGAACCTGTTCCTGCTTTCGCATGAGCCCACATTGTATTCCATAAGTCACCTTCTGTCAACTTCTTCTTTTTACCAATTCCTCTTAAATATTCTGTCACTGAAATATTAGTTGGATCATCATTTAAATCACCCATGTAAATAATTTTAGCAGCAGGATTATCAAGCAGCAGTGAATCTACGATTCTTCTACCCACTTTAGCAGCATCAATTCTTCTGGGCTGTGAAGCAGCTGAACCTCCACTACGAGAAGGCCAGTGAGCAACAATAATATTCACTTCTTCGCCATCCATTGTTCCTGAAACAACCAATTGATCTCTAGTTTTTTTATCAGGACTTCCTTCAAAATGAACAGCATACTTCTCCGCATTTTTAAACTTAAAGTATTTCTCTTGATATAATAAACCAACATCAATTCCTCTTCGATCAGGAGAATCAAAATGGACAATCTTGTAATCTCTTTTACTAATCTGAGGTTCCTTTACTAAATCATCTAAGACTCTTTTATTTTCTACCTCACAAACACCTAATACAGCCGGACCATCTGGTGTGTATTTAGTTCCGATTTTAGAAATGACTTTAGCCATGTGATTCAATTTCGTCTTATACTTTGTAGAGTCCCAAGCTTTGGCTCCATTTGGCATGTATTCTTCATCCCAAATTGTTGTATCATCTTCATAATCAAAGAGATTCTCTAAATTATAGAAACCTACGCAAGCAACTTTATATGATTTTTGCTCTTGAGAATAAGTTGAAATTGAAAAGAAAATCGCCACTAATAAAAGGGCTTTATAGGTCAGTGTTTTTTTCATTGTTGTGTTTTGCTTAAGCGTGTCAAATTTATTCATTTAAATCAAAACCTAGACCAAAGTTGATTGATGAGAATGTTAACAACTTATTATAACATTATTAAATTTCATTTTTTGTGTGTCTGCATAGTACTTAATTTTGTAGCTTTGAAGGCCCTTTTAAGATTTTATGAGGGCTACATTACATTATTTGAACATGTTAAAAAACTTTATTTTATCTGCTTCGGCATTATTCATTGCTGCCATAAGTTTTGGTCAAGACACGACTAGAATCGGCTCTATTGAAGATACTCTTAACGACAACACACCGGTATTTATTTCTAGTTTAGAAGATGACAACTCATCAGGAGGAAATGTTTCAGGACTACTGCAATCTTCAAGAGATGTATTCGCAGCCACGGCCGGCTTTAACTTTTTTGCCGCTAGATTCAGAATCAGAGGTTATAACGGAGATAAGACAACCATTTTTGTAAATGGTGTTCCGACTGGTGACGCCGTAACAGGATATTCTCAATTCTTTAAATGGGGAGGACTAAATGACGTTACGCGATATGCCGAAACTAAAAAATGGCTTACTTCTAACCCTTATCACTTTGGTGGCATTGGAGGATACTCTAACATAGATATCTCAGCAACATCAGTTCGAAAAGGTTGGAGAGTTTCTTATGCAAACACTAATAGATCCTACAGACAAAGGTTAATGGTAACTTACGGAACAGGAATGCAAAAGAACGGGTGGGCTTTCGCATTTTCAGCTTCTGCTAGATATGCTAGAGAAGGATATATTGAAGGAACTTATTATAATAATGCTTCTTATTACTTCGCAGCCAAAAAGGAGATCAATAAGAAACATAGCTTAAACTTTTCTGTATTAGGAGCGCCAAGAGAAAGAGGTCGTTCAAATATTTTTCTGCAAGAAGTTTATGATTTAACAAACAACCAGTATCACAATACAAACTGGGGGTGGCAAACATTGGCATCAGGAGATTCAGTGAAGAGAAACGGAAACATTGCTCGTGAACACATTCCGATTATGACGATCAATCACACTTGGAAAATAGATGAAAAATCAAATTTGAAAACTTCAGTTTTGGCTTCATTTGGAAAAAGAGGAAGAGAAAGATTGAACTGGTATGACGCACAAGATCCGCGACCAGGATACTACAGATATTTACCATCTTATTACGAAAGTCTCAACGATCCGGCTAATGCAGCCGTATTTAGAAATGGGTGGACAAGTGGAAACCCAGATTTCACTCAAATTAATTGGGACCATTTGTACAGAGCAAACGACAATAACTTGTATTCACTGGATGATGCAGATGGTTTAACGGGAAATACTGTGAACGGAAAAAGGTCAAAATATATAATGGAGAGCCAATGGAGTAACGAACTCTCTTTAGCTTTCGCTTCGGTGTACAACAAGACATTTGAAAAACTCACTTTTACTGCAGGTGCATATTATCAAATGCAAAGAAATCATAACTACAAAACCATTTCAGACCTCATGGGAGGAGATTACTGGGTAGATGTTGATCAATTTGCGGAACAAGATTTCTTAGATCCAATTGCTGCACAAAATAATGCTGACACTCCAAACAGAACTGTAAGAGTTGGAGATACTTTCGGTTGGGATTATTTCATGCACAATCACGAAGTGACCGGTTTTGCTCAAGCTGAGTTTAAACTAGATAAGATTGATTGGTATGCTGCAGTTGAATTATCTGATCAATTGTTTTACAGAGAGGGAGTTTACAAGAATGGTAGGTTCTTAGATAACTCTCAAGGAAAATCAGATGTTTACAACTTCTTTAACTACTCTACAAAAGCTGGAATTACTTACAAAATTTCAGGACGTCAGTTCTTAACAGCTAATGCTGCTTTCTTAACTGAAGCACCTACTTCAAGAACAGTTTTCATTTCGCCTAGGACAAGAGACAATGCTGTTGACAACCCTATTAATGAAACCATTTATACTGGTGATATTTCTTACATCTTGAGATATCCGAAATTGAAAATGAGAGCTACCTATTACTATATGGAAAGAAAAGATGCCCTTTGGTCTCGTAGCTTCTATCATGATGAATACAGATCTTTCGTTAATTACGTGATGGAAGGTGTAGATCAGTTCCACCAAGGATTAGAGTTTGGTATTGATGGTGAGATTGTGGGTGGATTATCTGCGAATGGAGTTTTGGCTTGGGGTCAGCATTTATACAGTTCAAGACCAACAGCATCAGTTTATAGAGATAACTCAGCTGAGTTGATTGACGAGGACAAGCTTGTTTACTTGGAGAATTACAAAATTGGAGGAATGCCTCAATCTGCAGCTTCTGTTGGATTAAAGTATTCAGGAAAGAAATACTGGTTTGCGGGAGTAAACTTCAACTATTTCATGGATATCTACTTAGATCCAGGACCGGACAGAAGAACAGCTGAAGCAGTTGCTAACTTTGTTGAATCTGACCCACAATGGAATGAGACTTTAGATCAAACAAGATTAGATAACGGATACAGCTTAAACCTTATAGGAGGTAAATCATGGAGAATGGGAGATTACTTCCTTAGTTTATTCGGAAACATTACAAACGTAACCAACAACAGAAATTTTGTGACTGGTGGGTTTGAGCAGTTAAGATTTGATAATACGAACGTTGGGAAATTCCCACCTAGAATTGGATACATGGCAGGTATTAACTACTTCGTATCAGCAACATTAAGATTTTAAGAATGAAAAGATTACTATTTATATCGGCAGTTATTGCAAGTATCATTGCTTGCGAGAAAGAACCAGATTCGCCACCTGTTAATACATTAGATCAAACTAAGGTGATCACTATTGACTCAATAAGAGCAATGGCTGATACCACTGGTGCAACTATTTACACGATCACTGATTCCTTAACGACCTTTGCCATTGTAACAATGGATGAAAGTTCAGGAAACATTTACAAGAACCTTTATATCCAAGATCATACAGGATCTGTAAATGTAAGAATGACTTCAAGTTCAGACTATTCAGTTGGAGATTCATTGAGAGTTTCGTTAATCGGAACAACAGTGAGCACTTATAATGGAGTAGTTCAATTGGATAATGTTGACCCTGACTTGGCTTTAATTAAAAGGTCAGGCGGACACGACATTACTCCTGTATCAAAAGAAATTAATGATATCACTGTTTATGACGAAGGAATGTTGGTTCAATTGAACAATGTTCAGTTTACTGGCTCTGAATTAGCTAATACCTATGCTGACGGATTAAATCAATCATCTGAAAACAGAATCATTGAAGATTGTAACGGAAACAATGTATTGATTAGAACTTCAGGATTTGCTAATTACGCTAATGAAACCGTCGCTCAAGGAAACGGTAGCATTGTTTGTATTGTGAACAGATTTGGAAGCGAATTACAATTGGTGATTAGAGACCCTGAAGAAATTTTGATGGACGGGACTAGATGCGCAGGACAACTTTTATTGAAAGACTTTGATGATGATGATGTAACTTCAGGTGGATGGTCAACTGTACAAGTCGACGGACCTTCAGTTAACTGGACTACAAGTACGGCCGGAGGAGCAGCTACTCCTTATGGTATCATCAGTAACTTTGATAGTGGAAATACTCAATGTGAAAACTGGTTAATCAGTCCTGTTCTAGATTTGAGTGCCTCTTCTACTCCGAACATGCAATTCAACAATGCCTATAATTATACAGGAGACCCTTTACAATTATTAGTGTCAACTGACTATCCTGGTTCAGGAAATCCGAATGCAGCAACTTGGGTGGATTTATCTTCTCAAGTAACTTGGTCAGCTGGATCTTGGGCTTGGGAGAATTCAGGGTCAATTGATCTTTCACCTTACCTGCAGCCTGCTGTGCGCATAGCTTTTAAATATACAGGTACCAATTCAGATGGAAGTACTTGGGAAATTGATGACATAATTATTAATGGATAAGAAAATGAAGATGAATAAATTTAATATCCTGGTAGCTCTTGCTGCTGTTGTTGCTCTTTCTTCTTGCAAAAAAGAATATGACACCCCACCATTGACGTATCCTAATGATGTTGGAACTATTACCATTGATAGCTTAAGGCAAATGCAACAAGCTCAAGGAACTATTTCATTCACAGAAAATCAATCTGTTTACGGAATCATCACCATGGATGAGAATGACGGAAATGTTTACAAAAACGTTTACATGCAAGATCACACTGGTGCAATCAATGTAAGATTACTAAGTGGTGGCGGTCTTTACCAAGGAGACTCGGTGAGAATTGCCTTAGATGGTTGTTACTTAAATCAATTTAATGGTGTATTACAGTTAGACTCTGTAAATGCAGATGTGAATGTTGTGAAGCAATCTTCAAATAATCCATTTGCGCCAGAAATTACTACGATTGATCAATTGACGACAGCTAAAGAATCTCAATTGATTCAATTAAATGATGTTCAGTTTGTGCAATGGGAGTTAAATAACACTTATGCTGACAAGCCTAATTTAGAATCTAAAGATATACTTGTTGAAGATCAAAACGGAAATACTGCTGTAATTAGAACAAGTGGCTATTCAAGTTTTGCCGCAGAGCAAATTGCTCAAGGTTCGGGAAGTATTGTTTTAATTGCTGCCGTTTATAACGGAGCAATGCAATTGTTAATCAGATCTTATTCTGAAATTAACATGAACGGACCGCGATTTACTGGTCTCGTATTAAACAAAGATTTTAATGATGATGAGCCATTATCACAAGGATGGACTGAAGAAGCTGTAGTTGGAACTTATGCAAGCTGGGAGACAAGTTCTGCCGGAGGAGCACCAAATCCTTATGTAGTAATCTCTAACTATGATGGAACCTCAAACATTGACACAGACAACTGGTTAATTTCACCGAGCTTTGATTTATCAGGGTCTTCGGCACCCTCATTATCATTTGACAATGCAGAAAACTATGGTGGACCAGCATTACAACTAATGATTTCAACAGACTATAACAGTGGAGCCCCAAGTTCAGGGACTTGGACAGACCTCAGTTCATTTGCGAACTGGTCATCAGGTGGATTCACATTTGTTAATTCAGGAGACATTGACCTCACTTCTTACATAGGAGCGAACGTACACATAGCATTTCGATATACAGGAACAACAAGTACAGGAAGTACTTGGGAACTTGATAATATCGTAATAAAAGGATAAACTTCCTTTCATACTTAAACACTAATTTTAAATTAAAAATTATGAAAAAAACTTTACTACTTACGGCTGGCTTCCTTGCTTTAAGCTCAGTTAATGCACAAACCTATCTTGAAGATGATTGGACAGGTGGAAACTTGACAAGCAACAATGCTTGGACAACTGAAACAGATAATGTCTCATATGATTGGGTTGGATCTGAACTAGGATCCCCTGGAAATCCATATGCTAGAATGTCTAATTATACTAATCCAGATAACTTTGTGGTAACGTCTTGGTTGATAACTCCGGTTATGAACTTGAGTGCTGCAACAACACCTGTATTGACTTTCAAAAACGCATATAACTTTGCTGGTGACGCTCTAGAAATGTATGTTTCTACAGATTATACTGGTGGAAACCCTGGTACTATGGGTACTTGGACTGATTTAACTTCAAGTGTTACTTGGTCTGGTGGATCTTTTTCATGGGTTGGCTCAGGAGATGTTGATTTAACAACTTACATCTCAGCAACAACTTACATTGCTTTTAAATATACAGGTACAGCTACAGACGGTTCAACTTGGGAGATTGATGACTTTCTAGTAAAAGAAGGTGCAACAGTATCTACTTTGACTCCTATTTATGACATCCAATACACTGCAGATGTTAGTGGAGATTCTCCTCTTGACGGACAAGAAGTGACGACTAAAGGAGTTGTAACTGGTGTTTACCAATTCGGTACAAATGAAGATAGATTCTTCATCCAAGACGGAGATGGTGCTTGGAACGGTATTTACGTATACGAAAACGGAACTCCTGTTGCAGTTGGTGATTCAGTAAAAGTAACAGGAACTGTAGATGAGTACTTCACACTTACAGAGCTTGTTTCAGTTTCAAACGTTACCATTTTGAATTCTGGTAACACTTTGCCTACTCCTGTTTCTGTAACCAACGCACAAGCTGTTGAAGAGCAATATGAAGGTGTTATGGTAACTCTTGAAGATGGTGTTGCTTTAACTGTTGCTGATCAATATGGTGCTTGGACAATCAATGATGGTTCAAACCCAGTAATTAAAGTTGATGATGACTTATTACCAGCAACTTTTGATCCAGTTGTAGGAAACGGATATGACGTTACAGGAATTAAGCATTATGCATTTGATGAAGATTTAATTCTTCCTTCTTCTAGTGCTCAAATCGTAACTGTTGAATATGCAACAATCGTAGATAACGAATTAAATTTTGACATCTACCCTAACCCTGCTTCTGACATCATCACATTAAATGTTGATTCAAATGCATTGGTTGCTATTTACTCAATGACTGGAGCTGTTGTTTCTGAAGGAGTTTCAACTAAAACTATTGATGTTTCAGGATTAGAGTCTGGAATCTACAATGTAGTTGTTACCTTAAACGGAACACAAACTGCACAAAAATTGGTGATTAGATAATCAACCAAATAACACAAAATTGAAAGCCCTGACAAGCATTTGCTTTTCAGGGCTTTTTTTTGATTAAATTTAAGTGTGACATCAATTTACCTTATATCAGGACAAGGTGCAGACGAAAGACTCTTCCGAGATTTTTCGTTCTCAAATGAATATGAAGTAAAGTGTTTAGATTTTGTACTACCCCATCCAAATAGCAGCATGCAAGATTATGCGCGACAGCTTACTGAACAAATCACACCCACTAATGACATTATATTAATTGGTGTTTCAATTGGTGGAATGCTAGCAAGCGAAATATCTGAATTGATTGAATGCAAAAGAGTAATTGTCATCTCTTCCGCAAAAACAAGATTAGAACTACCAAGAAAGTATCGCATCTTTAAAAATTTTCAACTTCAAAAACTCATTCCCCCCAGTTTTCTGAAAAGATCTGCTAAAATAGCACAGCCTATATTAGAACCTGATTCAAACAAAGAGAAAGAGCTTTTTGATGAAATGCTAGATGGCAAAGATCCCTTATTCTTAAAAAGAACAATTGATATGATTGTAAAATGGGATCGTTTAACGCCTATTGACAACATTATTCACATTCACGGAGACGCAGATAATACTATTCCTCTAAAACATGTGAAGGCAGACTACATCATCAAAGGTGGGTCACACATGATGGCCTTGACAAAAGGTAGAGAAGTAAGTGATTTAATAAATGAAATTCTAAGAGAGCCTACTCAGCATCCATCTCAGCTCTGATTCTTTGACTTAGTTGTCTGTTGTAAGTCTCTTTAAGCCAGTTTAAGTAGTTATCAGTAGCTTTTGTGATACATTTAGTATAATGCTTTAGCCTACGCTCAATATCATCTTGTAATTCTTGAAGCAAAATAAGACCATCATACATGTCTTCACAATTCTCTAAAATCACTTCAAAGTGGTTATCAAGAGAAACGTCAACAGCTTCTTTACCTTTCTTACCAGAATCAATACAATCATCATAAACTGCTTTCATTGAAAACAATTCTAATTTCTCTGGATGTTTCAACTTCGTTTTTAACTCACGTCCTAACTCATAATCAGCTTCAAACATTAAGTCATCCTCTTCACTCAATCTAGCCTCTAAAAATCTATCTGGGTAATTGAAAGCATCTTGCCAATCAATATATTCTTGCCAGTATCCAAACCTTCTTACATTATTTCCTAAGTCAATAACTTGGAAGATGCTTTTGTTCTTGAGCTTTCTAGAACCCCTACCAATCATTTGATGATAAAGTGTTAAAGATCTTGTTGCTCTATTAAGAATTATTGTCTCAACTGTTGGTTCATCAAAACCAGTCGTCAAAATCCCCACCGAAGTCAATACTGCTCCAGGTGTTACTTTGAACCAAGCCAAAATATCCTTTCTATCAGTATCTGAAAAAGTACTATCAAGATGACGTACCTTGTAATTATGCTTCTTAAAGAGTTCGTAAACCGAACGAGAAGATTCAATTCCTGAATTAAAAATCAACGTTTTTCTGTTGACCGCTACTTCTTCATAAGCAAATAATAACTTCTCTTGCATGAAGTAGTTACTGTATACCTTATCAGAAGATGATACCGTGAAATCCCCATTCACACCAATCTTTAATCCGTGAAGATTAACGTCATAAGTGTACGTTTCAGCATTAGAAAGATATCTTTTCTCAATCAATGATTTAATACTTTCCCCTACGAACAATCTATCGTAGTTGTCCTTTAGAGGCAATGCTTTATTTGAACTTAAAGGAGTTGCTGTAACACCCAATATGTTCACATTCTCAAAGTATTGAAATATTTTTCTGAATGAATTGTTGTGCGCCTCGTCTACGATTACCAATCCAACATTCTCAATAAACTTCTTGTTTTCTTGCAAACGATTATTCAATGTTTCAACCATTGCAGTGAATGATTGAAATTCTGATTGGTCGTCTAATGTTTTCACCAAACTATTAATAACCTTGTTATCAATATTCAATGCATTAAGCTGTTTTGAAGTTTGAATACAGAGCTCAATTCTATGTGTTAGAATTAAAACTTTCTTATTCGTTTTTTTGATATAGCTCTTAGCAATGTTCGAAAAGATCACAGTTTTACCTCCACCTGTCGGTAATTGAAATAGCAAATTGAAGTTTTCACCTTCTTTAATTAATTCGCTAATTATCTGATCTACAACCTTTTTCTGGAATGGGTATAGTTCTTTTTTCTTGAAAAGGCTTTCGTCTATCATAGTGGAATGGCTCCTTTATAGCGGCGCAAAAATACGTCCTTTATATTGAAACTCAAAATTTAAGAAGCCTATTATTGAAATCTTATTCACAATAGTTGTTCATGAATATGATTTCTTTCAGTTCTTTTTAGAAAAAGATGTAAGGCAAAGCCATTATATTTGTCTACAGAAAAAATCAAACAGAAGATTCCAATGAGCGAAGAAATTGAAAAAGTTAAATGCCTGATTATTGGTTCAGGTCCTGCTGGCTACACAGCAGCAATTTATGCGGCAAGAGCTAATATGGCTCCAGTATTATATCAAGGTTTACAACCAGGAGGTCAATTGACAACTACTAATGAAGTTGAGAATTTCCCTGGATATCCTGATGGAGTGACTGGCCCAGAAATGATGATTCAATTGCAGAAACAGGCTGAAAGGTTTGATGCAGATATCAGAACTGGTTGGGTTTCTAAAGTTGATTTCACAGGTCCTGTTCATAAAGTGTGGGTAGATGAAAAAACTGAAATTCATGCTGACACTATTATTATCTCAACTGGAGCATCAGCTAAATATTTAGGATTAGAGTCAGAACAACACTATTTATCAATTGGTGGAGGTGTTTCAGCTTGTGCTGTTTGTGATGGATTCTTTTATAGAGGACAAGAAACTATAATAGTTGGTGCAGGAGATTCGGCATGCGAAGAGGCACATTATCTTTCAAAATTGTGTACAAAAGTTACCATGCTTGTAAGAAGAGATGAGTTCAGAGCTTCAAAAATAATGGCTGAAAGAGTTAAGAACACTGAGAATATTGAAATCATGTTCAATACTGAAACAGTTGAAGTATTAGGTGATGGACAAGGTGTAACAGGAGCCAAAGTAAAAAACAACAAAACCGGAGAAGAGACTGAAATTCCAGCAACTGGATTTTTCGTAGCGATTGGACATAAGCCTAACACAGACATCTTTAAAGGGTGGATTGATTTAGACGAGACTGGATATATTAAGAATGTAGCTGGATCTTCAAAGACTAATGTTGAAGGTGTTTTCGTTTCTGGAGATGCTGCAGATCATGTTTACAGACAAGCTGTTACAGCTGCTGGAACAGGATGTATGGCTGCATTAGATGCTGAAAGATATTTAGCTGCTAAAGAAGGTTAAATCAAAATATTATATTGAATTAAAACGCTTTTCAGAAATGGAAAGCGTTTTTTATTTGCGAACCAAGTTCATATCAAAAGGAAGCCTATTGATAATTGACCTTCCGAGAGTTAGTTCGTCAGCATATTGAAGCTCTGTACCAACGGCAACACCTCTTGAAAGAGTAGTGACTTTAACATCAAAATCAGCCAATTTTCTGAAGAGAAAGAAATTGGTCGTATCACCTTCCATTGAAGCATTCAATGCCAGAATCACTTCTTTTGTTTCTCCTGTTCTTAATCGATCTAATAGAGATTCAATATTCAAATCGTTTGGGCCAATCCCTTCCATTGGTGAAATCACGCCACCTAATACATGATAAGTACCAAAATATTGTTGTGTACTCTCAATTGCTAGAATGTCTCTAATATCCTCTACCACGCAGATTAAGCCATTTTTACGAGATTCGGCTGAGCAAATCTCACAGGTTTCGGCATCAGAAATGTTACCACATTCTTTACAAGATTTCAAATTCTGCTGTATCTCGGCAAGGGATTGAGCGAACATCTGAAGTTCATCTTCATCTCTTTTTAAAAGATTTAAGACTAACCTTAAGGCAGTCTTTTTACCGATTCCTGGCAAGGACGAAAAATGATCAACTAAGTCTTCAAGATATTTTGATGAGATGTTCACTTCAACAAAAATACGATAATGAAGGCTTGTAAACATCTCATCTCTTTAAGAATATCAACATTCTTAAACTAATAAGCTTAAATTTGGATTATGCTTCGTGCATCTGCCGAGAAGAAAATATTAAATTTTAAAAGACCTGCTGGTACTTCAAGAGGAGTCTTGACAGATAAACTCTGTTGGATAATTAAGGTTTGGGATGAAGCTTCACCTCATTTAGTAGGTGTTGGAGAAGCGTCAGTTATAAAAACTCTTTCTCCTGACTGGTCTCCAAATTATGAAATTAAATTAGCTGAGGTTGTTCAAAATATTGAATATCATAAGCAATCAAATTTTGAAGATTTAAAGGAATTTCCCTCGATAAAATTTGGCTGTGAAATGGCCGTGATTGATCTTGAATCAGGAGGTGAGCAAGAATACTTTAGTTCACCTTTTACTGAAGGAAAAGAAGGAATAACGATCAATGGATTGATTTGGATGGGAGAAAAATCTTTCATGTTTGATCAAATCAAATCTAAGTTAGATGCTGGTTTTAATTGTGTAAAGTTGAAAATTGGGGCGATTGATTTTAAAGAAGAAATTGACCTGCTCAAATACATTCGAAGCCAATTCAGTTCAAAGGAAGTGGAATTAAGGGTAGATGCAAATGGAGCTTTTGAGCCTTCAAAGGCACTTGAGAAGCTAAAAACTTTAAACGAATTTGATCTTCATTCAATTGAACAACCTATCAAACAAGGTCAATGGCAGCAGATGGCAGAGCTTTGTGCCACCTCTCCTCTTGACATTGCACTGGATGAAGAACTTATTGGGGTTACCTCTCAAAATGAAAGAGAGCAAATGTTAAGAGAAATCAATCCTCAATATATCATCCTAAAGCCGTCATTGTTGGGAGGTTTTGCCGCAAGTGATCAATGGATTCAATTGGCTGAAAAATTGGATATCAAATGGTGGATCACCTCAGCACTTGAAAGCAATGTTGGGTTAAATGCTTTAGCGCAATACACTTTTACGAAAGGAAATAAGCTACCTCAAGGTCTTGGCACAGGACAGTTGTTTACGAATAACTTACCATCTTCTCTTAATATCAAAGGTGACAAACTTTATCATCACTAAATAAAAAAACCGCCTCTCAAATGAGAAGCGGTTTTTATGATTTGTTCTTAATTTTAATCTAATGAGCCATTTTCGTAGCTTGCTCAAGCTTTTCGCCATGTATTAGCTCAACAGTGATTTTGCGATCCTCTGCTCCTTCAATGAAGTCGTTAATCGCTTCTTTCACGTCATAATCAATACTCAAAGTTTCAGATAAGTCAATCACTACGTCCTTACCATCTTCGATACTATCCAAAGTTTTCATGATACTTGCCTTATTTAAGAAAGTGGTATGCTGAGATAAATTCAAGTGAATTTTACCATCATTTGCGTCATCTTTTATAAAGAATGACATTTTGAAGTTTCTGTATAGGATAATTACGAACGCAACTGCCAACCCTGCAAAAACTCCTTTTAACAAATCAGTAAACAACATTACCCCTATTGTTGTGAAGAAAGGAATCCATTGGGTCCAACCTGATTTCACCATTTGAACGATTGATTTCGGGCTTGCTAATTTCCAACCAATTAATAGTAAAACAGCCGCTAGGGTCGCTCTTGGAATCATATTCAATAATCCTGGAATTGCCAGAACAAATACCAATAAGAATATACCATGAATTATAGCAGAATTCTTAGACTTCGCTCCTGCTCCAATGTTGGCAGTAGAACGCACAATTACTTGTGTTATTGGTAAACCTCCTAAAAGGCCTGAAAGTACATTACCAATTCCTTGTGCTCTCAGCTCACGATTCATAGGTGTTCTTCCTTTGTAAGGATCCATTTTATCTGTCGCCTCCACACAAAGCAGAGATTCTATTGAAGCGACTAAGGCAACAGTAACCGCTACAATCCAAACATTATAATCAGTGATAGCAGAGAAATCCGGGAAATAGAACATTCCTTTAAACTCTTCCATATTTTGAGGGGTTGGTACTGAAACCAAATGGTCGCCTCCTATGCTCATTCCTTGAGTACTAGCAAGTCCCATAGCTACAAGCACAGAAACAACAATTGCTAGTAACGGACCTGGAATAAGACTTAAGATTTTATTCTCTTTTATTTTCTTCATTCCCCATCCAATTAAAATAAGCAATGAAATGATCGCCACTAGAGTTGCTCCCCAATGAATGTTTTCAATGGCCAATCCTAACTCTTCAAAAGTATTATGTCCATCTGCCTGAACAAAAGCCAAATCACCTTCAGGATCTTTGTCATAACCAAAAAAGTGAGGTAATTCTTTGATAAAAATTGTTATCCCAATACCGGCCAACATCCCTTTTATTACAGAAAAAGGTATGTAGTAGGCCACAAACCCAGCCTTAATAAGACCCAGTATAAACTGAATAACTCCACCTAAGGCTACAGCCAATGCAAATTTTTCAAAACCACCATTCTCAAAACCACCAAATGCAACGATTGCCGTAGTTATGATTGTAATTAATCCGGCAGCTGGACCTGAAACACCAAAACGTGAACCCGATAAACTACCAACGACAATACCTCCTATAATTCCGGCAATTAAACCAGGCATCACTATTCCAGCAAAGTCTTCTAATCCTTCAATTCCCTTATAAGAAGTGGAGGCTAGAGAAATACCTAAACAAAGTGGCAATGCCACAAAAAATACGACCAATCCTGAGGCCACATCAAACTTTAAATTTTTAAACATAATTTTTTCTTATCCTAACAAAAGAATCCTTTTTTAAGAGCGGATTCAAAAACACTTTAAATTTTGAAATATTTAGGATAACTCCGGAGGTGGAACCTGGACTTGCTTTTGAAATCCAGTATAATCGTGTAATTGTTGAAAGTAGGTTTTACTAGTTTTATTTGCTGCGGCGAGTGAGTTGTTCAGATAAGAATCAAAAAAATTATCCATTTCGTCAAGCTTTGATTCCTCTTTCTCTTCTAAATCTTTTTCAGATTCCTCTTCGCTCAACTCAATTTTAAAATCTTCGGTTTCAGAAAGCATCTTCATCACCGGCTTACCGACAAATAATAACAAACACACAATTACAAGAGCTTTAAATACAAGCATCCCAAATTGAAAACTAAAATGTGTCTGTTCTTTCATCTTTTTCAAATGTAACCATTTTGAATTTAAATCTCTGTGATTCCTACCAATTTAAGTCCAGGCTATTTAATGAATAAAAAGTTCATTAAAATTCTTTATCTTTATAGTCAACAAAGCAAAGAAATGACTCTAATAATTGAAGGTAAAAGAAGATCATTAAAGGTTAACATTAATACCGATACTGGTAATTTTCTATTTGCTGGAGTATCATTACCTGAGAATACGAATACTTTTTTCGAACCAATTCTTATAGAGCTCACATCATACTTTAAGAATCCTAAGCCAAAAACTAAGATTGAGTTTTATATTGAATACCTAAACACCAGTTCAGCACTTTTCTTGAGACGAATTGTAATGTTAGCGGAAGAAGCTCACGAAAAAACAGAACTCATTATTGATTGGCATTTTGAAGGTGATGACGAAGACATCAAAGAATTTGGTGCAGATTTCAAATCAGTTTTCAAGATTGTTGATATCAATCTAAAAGAGATTGACGAAAATCCTTACGCTTAGATTAATGGATTTCATCCCAACAAGAAGCACAGAGTTCTCCTGAGCTATTGTCAATTGTACTTATTTTTTCATTGGCATCATTCATCAAACAATTAGATTCAGGGCAATGAGAGAGTCCTAAAACGTGGCCAACTTCATGACATGAGATTCTTGTGAGTCTTTTAATGAACATTTCGTTTCCGACTTTTCTGTGCAGTCGATTGCTAGAAACAACACAGGCATTGCCTCCCACTCTACCCAATCCAAAAATTCCGAAGTCGGTATATTGCCATTCAGGATCTTTAACATCAGTTCTGGCAGCATCTTCATATTTGGTTATTGAAATATCTTGATTGGTTAAACCCAAAAGCATATCAACAGTGTCAGGAACATGTTGACTTAGCCATTCAACTAAAGTATCAGCTCTATAGCGAGGGTATCGGATTTCAGTATACGCATTTTCAGGCAAGGGAATATGATCATAAACTACCACTTCAAAATCATAGTATTCTTTAACTGCCGCCTTCACTGAATCTACTTCACTTTGTGCAATTTCTCCAAAAGGTTGAATTCCGACAATGGTATTTTCATTTGAGAAGAGTTTGAATTCTCCTTCTTCATTACAGGATACAAAAAGAGCAACCGTAAAGAATACAATTGCTCTTGAAATAATTTTATTTTTCATAGGCTACACTTACTTCATGTCAATGGCCTGAAGGGTGTTTAGCATGAGTGATGCTATGGTCATTGGTCCCACTCCTCCTGGCACAGGAGTAATGTACGAAGATTTAGCAGCCACCTCTTCGAATTTAACATCTCCTAACAATTTAAATCCTGATTTTTTTGAATCGTCTGCCACTCTTGTGATTCCCACATCTACAATTACCACTCCTTCTTTCACCATATCAGCAGTTAAAAACTCGGCTTTTCCTAATGCCACAATAATGATATCAGCTTCTCGCGTAATTTGCTCAAGATTCTGCGTTCTTGAATGCGTTAAAGTAACTGTGCAGTTACCCACCTTAGTATTTCTTGCCATCAGAACACTCATTGGTGATCCGACTATATGACTTCTTCCGATTACGACACAACTTTTACCTGAAGTTTCAATATCATATCTATCTAGCAGCTCTAGAATACCTGCAGGAGTTGCAGGCAAAAAGCATGGCAATCCTAACATCATTCTACCTAGATTCTCCGGATGAAATCCATCAACATCTTTCATTGGATTCACAGCTAAAGTCACCTTATGCTCATCAATATGATCAGGAAGAGGCAACTGAACAATGAAACCATCAATGTTGTCGTCATTATTCAATTCATCAATCTTACTCAATAAATCTGCCTCTGAGACATCAATTGGTAAACTCACAAGCGTAGAATCAAACCCAACTTTCTCGCAAGCTTTGACTTTGGCATTAACGTAAGTTAAGCTGGCACCATTCTCCCCTACAATAACTGCAGCCAAATGTGGTGCTTTCTTTCCTTGACTTTTAAGTTCAACTACCTTCTTAGCAATTTCTTCTTTGATTTCATTTGATGTTTTTTTGCCGTCTAACAATATCATTTCTTGAGGATTTATTTATTAACTATTTTCTTTTTTAACTTCATTCAAATCTTCCTGGTTTACAGTTCCGCCGTCATTTCCCCAGGCATTTAAAATGTAATTTACCACATCAATGGCCTCCTGATCACTAACTTCTTGAGGAGGCATGATAGAAGTATATTCAATTCCGTTAACAACCATTCTCTCGTCTGAACCATAAATCACCTGCTTTAATGCTCTTTTTGGCTCGGCTAACATGTAATCACTTTTAGCCAAGGGCGGAAAAGTACCTTCAAGTCCATTCCCATCTTTCATATGACAAGCTACACAACTTCGAGCGTATACTTCTTTTCCTGCTTCAAACTCGCTATTTACAGGTAGCTGGTCATAAGAATCGGTCTCAGAAGAGCCTGAGCATGATAACAACAAAACAGGAAGAATATAAAAAAGTCGATTCAATACCATATTAATTCCAAAATTAATCGAATTCAACATAGTTCAGCTGATTTAATTGAATATACCTCTCTCCCGATTTCAAAGTGTCAAACTCAAGAATTTCTTGAGAGGATGCAATCGTTGGATAAGATGTTATTGTATAAGGTTGCAAGCTAAATGTGACTTTACCTAAATACATTCTATTGTCTTCAGTATACCAATCCTTTACTTTCGTCTCTTCAAAAATTTTGGATTTACGATAATACTCAACCTTACCGGTTCCGTCTGAGTTGACGATTACATTTTCCCAAGCATCAGCTGCCGAATAATGTCTCCATTTCCCGATTAAAGAAGGGGATTCTGACAAAAGAGTTTCTTTTGAACAGCTCATTACTAAGTTGGCTAAAATGAAGATATAGGAATAGTGTCTCACAGATTTTAAAGATAGAAATATTAAGTTAATGTTCGCTTTAAACGAAAGAAACAATCGAGCCCGTCCTTTGTTTTATGATATTAGATTTACCTATTTCTACTAGTGAAAAAGAAAACTTAGAAAGTTTAGCAGCCGCTAGATTTGTTCAGCAAGGTTTATTGCCCAAGGAAAGACACTTTAAAAGATTATTCGAAGATTCTTTTGCCTTTTATGCACCTCAAAATATTATTTCAGGAGACTTCTATTGGCTTGGTGAAAAACATGGCTTAAAATATTTGGTTGTAGGAGATTGCTCAGGTCATGGTATCTCTGCAGCTCTATTATCTGTTCTAGCGTTGAATTTATTTGAATACGTTATTATGAATAAAGGATTGAAAAAGACCAATAAAATCCTTCAAGAGATAGATAAAAAATTCATTGAAAGCTTTAAGGATTCAGCCAATATTAATTTTGACAATCCATGGATTGACCTGACCGTGATATGCATCAATACAAAGAAAAATGAAGTTCAATACTCATCTGCCAATCGCAAAGTATTGCATATCCAAGAAAACTCAGCTAACCTTTACAAAGGAAGCAAATACCCAATTGGCGGATGGCAGGTTCAAGAAGATCGGAATTTTCAGTCTTATTCGTTTAAATATCAGAAAGGTGATTGCATCTATCTAGGTTCTGATGGCTTTCAAGATCAAATCGGAGGACCAAAACTTAAGAAATATTCGTCCAGAAAACTTCACACTTTTTTGCAGTCGGTACATCAATACCCTTTCTATAATCAGTTAGAATCATTGGCGCTCGAGTTTGCCAACTGGAGAGGAAAAGAAGGTCAGCTAGATGATGTATGTGTTGTAGGGCTGAGACTATGAGCTAAAACAGGGTGTTCAAGAATTCTTTCTCCCGTTCACTGCTGGTTAACCCCATACTTAAACCCTTGAATAATTAAGTACTACATCTACCTTGTTAAAAATACATGTTTGAACAAGGATAATTAATTAGCTTTGTACTTCATGAATAAGAGATTAGCTCCTGCCTACCTTCTAACCTTTGTCAATGTATTAGGCTTTGCCATTTTAATGCCGGTACTTCCTTTCATTGTTGAAGACTATGGTGCTCCAAAATGGGTTTATGGATTGCTATTAACTTTTTACTCGGCTTTTCAATTTCTGGGCTCTCCTTATTTAGGTGGCTTGTCTGATGAAAGAGGACGTAAACCGGTTTTGATCATAAGCCAGGCCGGAACTTTGCTAAGTTGGATTGTTTTTCTTTTCGCCCTATCATTACAAGAAACACCTATTTGGGGATATGCTTTACCACTTTGGATTATTGCACTTTCTCGAATACTTGATGGGATTACAGGTGGTAATTCTTCAGTTGCTAATGCCTACGTGGCAGACATAACAACCAAAGAAGAGAAGTCATACATATTTGGATATTTAGGTGGAATTGCTGGATTAGGAATGATTGTAGGCCCTGGTTTAGGAGGATTCGCAGCATCATCATCTTGGGGCTACTCAGGCACCATTCTTTTAGCAACCGGAATTTCAACCATTACATTGATTTCTATTTTCATTTACTTAAAGGAATCTCATCCTATTGAAAACAGAGGTCAGGTAAAACATAAATCATTAATCAAAAGCATTTTTGTTTTAAAACGAATTCGAGAAGCGAACGCGGGACAAACGGTCAACCTAATCTTTCTTCTAAAGTTCATCTTTTCAATAATGATGGCCTTTTATGTTTCTACCATTGCGTTATTCTTGATTGATCTATTTGAATTCAATGAACAAGAGCTTGGATTATTTATGTTAATCGTAGGTGTGTTCTTGGCTTTCAATCAGGTAGTCATGTCTAAATTATTCATTAATAAGTTCGGACCGGCTAAAACTTTAATTATTGGATTAGGTTTAACCACTATTGGGCTGTTCTGCATTACAATTACTTCAAACATTTATTTGTATTGTGCCTTCTATTATGTCCTGAATCTTGGATTATCTGTGTGTTTCCCAACATTTAACAGTTTACTTTCGACACATGCAGATCCACAGCATCAAGGTGAGGTTATGGGAATCAGTGAATCATTAAACTCATTAGCTCTCGCAACTTTCCCAATAGCAGCTGCGGGTATTTATCAGTTCACATCTTACCATGTTTACTTTTTTATTGCTGCTTTACCTCTACTTGCGTTTATAATTGGTATCAGTAAATTTCAAGTGCTAAAGCGCTAATAATTACCTGTTTCGTACGAACAATAATTTAGAATCAAATACTCAGAGACTATTGTCATGAATACATTTGTATGACTTAAATTTAACTATGAAGCTATTTTTGAAATCGGTTATTGTGATACTAACTCTATTTTCTTGCACAGATCAACAATTAGAAGAGGAAACGAATGAAGAAGACGCCAAAACTGACTCAACAGTACAATATGACAATGGAATTATTGAGAAGATAAGCTACTATGAAAATGATAGATTGACAACTGAGAAACTCTACAATTCGAAAGAAAAGCATTTTCAAACCATTTATTATTCAGATACTACTGATGACTTCTTTTACGAGTCATATCATGAAAACGGAGTTATCTCTGAAAGTGGGACACAAGGAAACTTTCAGAGCTGTGGTGTTCCAGTTGGTGAAACCAGAAAACATGATACCAATGGCAACTTAGTTTCAATCGAAACTTATGAATATTTTGATGAAGGCAGTTGTCACGAAATGTACATTGTTACAAGCCTTGAAAAGTATGAAGAAGGTGAACTTAGAGAAAATTTGAGTCTGGTTATCAATCAGGAGATTGCCCATGCGGAAAGCTCATAACTTATAACGCAAAGGGCACAATTACTTATTTTGAATATGATGATTGCTATGATTCTCGGTTAGATTGTTTCGAATAATTCAATCTTTCAAATCTTTGCTGACTAATTGCAAAGTGCATTAGCCTCATTCAAATACCTCCTACACTCTTTCTTTCTTGAATAAAGTAGAATCGCCCGCTAGATTTGAAAGAAAAGTTAGAGAGATATGAAATTATTAGTACCCATTTTAATTGCCTTTGCTACCTGCTGGCATTTAACTTCAAATGCAAAGCAAGAATTAGACACAAAGGTTAATGCAGCAATAGTATACACTCAGGGCGCTCAGCTGAAACGTTTTAAAAAAATAAACTTAAAAAAAGGTGAGAACATTATTCGTTTCACTGACTTAGAGAGAACAATTAATGCCAATTCAATTCAGCTTTTTGGTAGACAAGGAAATACAGGTTTCACTGTGGTCTACACACAATTTAGCCAAGAAAACAAGAAAATTGAAGGTCTCGATAAAAAGAACAAAATGTTCCAAGACTCTCTTTTTTTGCTGGGAAGAGAAATTGATATCACGAAATACAAAATCCAGAATCTGACAAAAGAAAAAGAACTGATCCATAATCACAACCGCATTGAAGGACAAGCAGAGAATACCTTCGTTAGCAGGCTAGGAGAATTGGCAGATTTTTATCGATCCAGATTAGACCAAATAGATCAAAAACTACATGATCTCCAAATCAAGAAATTTAACCTGAATGAGCTTTCAAATGCAGTCAGGACAAGACAATCAAATGTTACTTCGGCAGGTCAAATGGGAGTAATTGAGGCCAAGATATACGCCCAAAAAGACTTGCAAGCTAGTGTTGAATTAAATTACTTGGTTCAGCAAGTTAACTGGACGCCATTCTATGAGATCAAATCGGCAGGATTTGGAAAACCACTCAAGACTGTTTGTAAAGGAACTGTAAACCAGAATACAGGAGTTGCTTGGGATAATGTGAAACTCACACTTTCTACTAAGAAACCTGAAGTATTAACAGAGGTTCCAAAAGTACATCCATGGGTGCTCTATTTTCAAAATAAAAGAAACAACTATACAAACTCTAATCAGTTGATTTATTCGGGAGCAATATCTAATTCTTCTGTTCCTTTATCCACGGCTTCAACGATAACTCCCAATTCGTCAAACACGGCAAACTATCTTGATCAGTTCAAACATGCCACTCACAAAATGATTAACAAAGAATACGATAGTAATATAAAGTTTGATGTGAGCGGACAGCAAGGTGTGGCCATTATGGTTTTAGAAGAATTTGAAATGGAGGCAGAATATGTTTACTACGCAGTTCCTAAATACAACCCGAATGTCTTTTTATTAGCTCAAATAGCCAAATGGAAACAATACGACTTGATCCCTGCATACAGTACCATTTTCATTGGAGGTTCATATGTTGGCAAAGTCTTTCTAGACCCAACAAAAGCTGAAGACAATCTTCAAATGATGCTTGGAAAGGAAAGAGGCATTAACGTAGAAAGAAGAAAAATCAATCAATACAGTGAGAAAAAAATCAAGCTTAGTGGGGGAATTGAAACAACCGAAATTGGGATTGAAATCATAGTTCATAACAACTTAGGAAAAGAAGTAGACCTTGTCATTAAGGATCAAGTTCCAATTGTGAATGCAGGGGAAACCGAGATCGAAGTGAATGTTAAGAACATCTCTAAAGCCAAAAAGAATCAAAAAACCGGAACCTTGACGTGGGCATATAAATTGAAACCTCAAAAATTCAATAAACATGAAATCATTTATGAGGTCAAAAAGCCAAAAGGGAAATTTATTGGAAATTTTTAATTGAATTTCTATCCTCAAAAGTAATTCCCAGTGAATATGAAGGTCCAGGTATCCAACTTGGACCTTTTTTTAGTCCAAATTTCTGGAGCAAGCTCCGAATGGATTACTCCCTGCGGTTGTGATCCCAGGGGTGGGTGTCTTCACAATCATGCAAAGCGCTAAGTTCTGCGAACTTTACGCACTTTTTTTAGTCCAAATTTCTGAAGCACGCTCCGAAATATTGGACATAAAAAAAGCGCTAACTCAATGAGTTAGCGCTTTTCAAATTGTGGCGGAGAATGAGGGATTCGAACCCCCGGTACCTTACGGTACAATAGTTTTCAAGACTACCGCATTCGACCACTCTGCCAATTCTCCGCGCCAAAAGTAGATATATTTTTTTGACCACAAACAAAAAAAATGAAAAAATTTTGTGATTAATTCTAAGTAAGTAATTCCTAAACCGTTAAATAAATATTTAAACCCTTTGAATCAATTTACAACGGCATTACCTTTGTTATACACTATATTGTTTCAAATATCAACTCATGAAGAAGATTGCTTTCATTTTTATCTTACTTTTTTCGTTCTCAGCCACGGCAAAACCAAAGGTGTTCTTTAATTACAAAACATTCTACACCCCTACTAAGGATGCCTATGTAACAACAATGCTTCAATTCTCTTCTGGTACATTGAAATATTTTGCGGTTGAAGGAGGACTCCAATCTTCAATTGAAATAACTCAAATTTTCAGATTAAATGATTCAATAGTGATGGCTGACAAGTACAAGTTAGACTCACCTCTTATGAAAGATTCATTAGTTGAAGACTTTTTTGATGTTCAAAATTACGGCCTTGAGGCTGGGATATACAATTATGAGTTAGTTGTAACAGATCTCACTTCAGGAGAATCGATTACTGGTGCTCAAAGTTTAGAGATAAAAGCTCTTGGAAATTCTGAAGTAAAGTTTTCAGATGTAGAGTTCATCCAATCAGCTAATAAGACAGAAGAGAAAAACAATTTCGTGAAAAACGGATTCTTTTTATTGCCGTATATGACTAATTATTATCCTCCTGAAATGGAAAAGATAGCTTTTTATTTAGAGCTCTATAATACAACAGAAGTTATAGGAGAGAATGAAAAATTCCTTTTAACATACTCAATAGCAGATAACAGGACTGGTGAAAACTTTGAGGGTATTTTTCAATATCAAAGATTAAGTGCAGCTCCTATCGTACCGGTACTTGGCTACTTACCAATTGACAAAGTACCTTCAGGTGATTTTGATTTAATCTTGAATGTAATTAACAAAGACAATGACACCATCTCATCTGATCAAATGTTTTTTCAAAGAAGATCTGACCAAAACTTTGACGCCATTAGTATGGAAGCTGTTGATATTGATGCTTCTTGGATGGCTGATGTTACCGGCGATTCAGTTGCATATTATCTAGGTGCAACAATGCACATAGCGCCACGCTATGAATATGAAACCATCAGAAAAATGCTCAAAACAGAGGACACCACTTCAATGAAAGAATACTTCTACTCTTTTTGGAAACAAACGGCTCCAACTAACCCAGGCTTTGAATGGTTTAAATTCAGAAAACAAATTTGGAAGACTGAGAAACTATTCGCAACTCAAATAAAACATGGTTGGGAAACTGATAGAGGTAGAATTTGGTTAAAGTATGGAGCACCAAATCAATTCATTGATAGACCTAACGAACCAAGTGCTTACCCTTATCAAATTTGGCACTATTACAGGATTGGGCAAAGATCAGACATACGGTTTGTCTTTTATAACCCTGACCTAGTTACAAACGATTATCCAATGCTGCATTCTGATATGCAGGGAGAACTTCAAAACTATAGGTGGCAAAATGAATTACACAAACGTGATTCTCCATCTTACAATCCTGATGATCCAGGAGGTTCAAGCCAATATGGCGGAAATTCTAACCTTTATTATAATGAAATAGGACGTTAAGCTATCATTTTAGTATTTTCACGCTTGCTTAATACATGAAAGCGTATTGACTATGAATGTTGCAGTTGTCATATTGAATTACAATGGTAAAAACTTTCTTGAAAAGTTCTTGCCTTCAGTTTGCGAACACTCAAAAGAGGCAAGCATTTACATAGTTGATAACTGCTCAACTGACGATTCAGTTGAATTTCTCAAACAAAATTATCCGCAATTATCTCTTATTGAGAACTCATCTAATGGAGGGTTTGCGCAAGGGTACAATGAGGGACTTCAAAAGATTGAGGCTGATTACTACGTCTTATTGAATTCGGATGTAGAAGTCACTGAAAATTGGATAAAACCATGTATCGAATTACTAGAGTCTGACCCTACGATTGCAGCTCTGCAGCCGAAGATCATTGCGCATCATGACAAAACTAAGTTTGAGCATGCCGGGGCAGCAGGTGGTTTTCTCGATAAAAACTTCTTCCCTTTTTGCAGAGGTAGAATTTTTAGTAAAGTTGAAACGGATGAAGGTCAATATGACGATAAGAAAGAAGTGTTTTGGGCAACAGGAGCATGCTTGTTTGTTCGGGCTAATCTTTATCATGAATTAGGAGGTCTGGATGCCGACTTTTTCGCTCATATGGAAGAGATTGACTTTTGTTGGCGTTTAAAACGAAATGGCTACAAGATATACTACACGGGTGAATCTATGGTTTACCATGTTGGTGGCGGAACTTTAAATTATGATAATCCACGTAAAACATTTCTAAATTTCAGAAACTCCCTTTTCATGATTTTTAAGAATTATGAGGGAATGTTGTTTCCAAAGGTTTTTTGGAGAATGGTTTTAGATGGCTTTGGGGCGAGCATATTTTTGTTCAAATTTCAATTCAAACATTTTTTCGCAGTATTCAGATCGCACATGGCTTTTTATGGTAATCTTGGAACCTTAAGAAGAAAACGAAAAGAAATAAAGCAAAAAAGCTCAGATTTCAATGATACTGGAATCTATAGAAAGAATATTACTTTCAAAAAATTCTTAGGCGGAATTAACAAATTCTCTGACCTTTCAAAAGATGACTTCTCATAATGTTTGAGGCATTCGAAGCATACCATCTACCGCCACTTTTCATAGCCTTACCCCTATTCATCATTTCTATTGTCTTATTTCAGTACAAGAAAAATTGGGGAATTATCAGCTTGGTATTAGCGACTTTGGTTCTGGGATATTTCATGGCAAATCTCGATCCTTTTCTAAATACTTGGGATGAACAACAGCATGCCTTGGTTGCAAAGAACATGATGAACAATCCGTTCAAACCAATGCTGTACGTAGATCCTTTATTTGATTATGACCCTGAATATTGGGTTGAAAATCACATTTGGCTGCATAAACAACCTCTTTTCTTATGGCAAATGGCCGCTAGTATGAAAGTTTTTGGTGCAAATGTCATAGCAGTTAGATTGCCTAGTATTATAATGCACGCCATCCTGCCTTATTTAATCTACAGAATTGGGAAGATAGTGGCAAACCCAAGAGCAGGCTTCATTGCAGCATTTATTTTTGCTCTACTCCATTTCCCATTAGAGCTTGTAGCTGGAAGGTTCGCAACTGACCATAACGATATTGCATTTTTATTCTACAGCACCTGGGCAATCATGTGCCTACTTGAATATCATAAAAGCAAAGAAAAAAAATGGCTCTATCTGTTGGGACTAGCAGCCGGATGCGCTGTTCTTGTTAAATGGTTGATGGGTCTATTCGTTTTTGGATTGGCATATATTATTCAATTGACGAATAGTCAATTCAAATTCTGGAAGATCAAGGATTTCTTGTATTTGCTAATTCCGTTAAGTATTTCTGTTCTTGTTTTTCTGCCTTGGCAATTATACATCTTTTCGCAGTTTCCAATTGAAGCCGGAATTGAATTCAAGGCTGCGGCTTCACACTTTAATGAAGTTCTAGAAGGTCATACTGGTGATTGGACCTATCATTTTACAAAAGGGTTTGAAGAGCTTTATGGTATTTGGGGATGGGTTCCTTATTTCTTAGCAGCTTGTATAATAATTGGGATTTGGTGGATTGAAGAATTAAAATACAAACTTGCTTGGATAGTAGGTCTTCTCTTTGTTTACATTTTCTTCTCGATTGCGGCCACCAAAATGCCAGGCTTTGCTTTAATTGTTATGCCAATAGTTCTAATATGCATAGGAGTCACGTTTGACGGATCATTCATTTATTTGGAGAAACATTTAAAAGCGTTTTCAAAATGGATTTTATTAGTGCTTACTTGCACTTTGGGCTTCCTTTTTCTCAATATTTCAAAAATTGGAGAGAACCATGGTCCAGGAATAACTTGGTACAATGCGAGCCGTCAAGCAGAGTTAGATGAACTTAATACTATCATTGATTTAAGAGAGAAATACCAGGAAGAAGAGAAGGTTGTTATTTTTAATGCCAACACAACTGTAGTAGGCCACATTCAGTATATGTTCTTCACTGAGTTTACTGCATACTCGTATATTCCTGATGACCAACAAATTGAAACTGCCAATCAGTTGGGTTACCAAATCATTGTAATTGATAGAGGAAATCTGAATGACCTCATTACCTCAGATGATCGAATAACTATCCACGATCTGGAATCCTAAGTCAGTGTGGCTTCATTATTGATTCTAACATTTTTACATAGACTGCGTACAAATTAATACGCGTGTGCGATTTTATATCGTGAAAATGAATAAATATGAAAACTTTACTTACTCTAACTACCGCCCTAACATTAACAATAGGATTCGGACAAAGCATGACTTCTCCTGCATTGGAGGATGCTTTGAAAAATGCAGAAAAGCAACAAAATCTGGATCTTTCTTCAAATAATTTAAGTGGTTTACCTGAATCAATTGGTACCCTTAAAAACCTTTACTTTCTTGATATCAGTAAAAATCATATTGCCTTCTTACCTGAAGCATTTTGCAATTTGGTGAACTTATCTACTTTAAATGCATCCAATAATAAATTAACTAGACTCCCAAATACTTGTGGTAACTTAAACCAGTTAACGAGTCTAATGCTATCCAAAAATGAGCTTTCATCTCTACCGGAGTCAATTTGCGATCTACAATCATTAGAATCTATTGACATTTCTGAGAATAGAATAATGAAATTACCTGATTATTTCGGTAATCTTTCTAAGATTTCAACTTTAGACATCAACGACAATAAATTGACTGAATTACCTAAGTCAATCTCAAACTTAACGAGCTTAGTTCATTTAGGATTGAGCGATAATCAGTTAACATCTCTGCCGTCTGGCATGATCTTAATGACAAACCTCTCTTACCTTCATATTGAAGGAAATAAGTTTGCTAAGGTTCCAAAGGCCATCTATCAAATGAAAGGCTTAACTGACCTGAGTATTGGGCACAATGATTTAAAAAGTTTGGGGGAGAAGATCGGTGAACTTTCGAAGCTAGAATATTTAGATGCTGAAGACAATCAAATGAGTAAGCTGCCTAAAAGCTTAGGAAATTTAAAAAACCTAAACTCATTGCATGTCGAACACAATCAATTGACGTCATTGCCTGAAAACATTGGTGACTTAGAGAAGCTTTCTACCTTAAGTTGTAAAGACAATCAAATTGTGACTCTTCCCAACTCGATAGGGAAATTGAGTAACTTGTATGAACTATACATGTCGGCAAATGGATTAGTTATTTTGCCTGAATCATTTGGTGATTTAAAAAGTCTTAGCAAACTAAACTTAGAAGATAATTTCATAACTGAACTGCCCTCTTCTATCGGCAAACTGACATTACTTGAGGATTTGTACTTAGGAGGAAATCAAATTACTTCACTTCCTGACAATATTGGAAAATGTACTTCTTTATTAAGAGCAGATTTTTCTAGAAATCAAATTACGTCAATTCCTGAAACGATTGACGGATTAAGTAATCTATCTGAATTGAATTTTAGAGAGAACCAAATTGAGTCATTGCCAAAAGAAATTGGAGCACTTACCGGTTTAACTGAATTAAGTTTGAACGAAAATTTGATTTCTGAATTACCGAATACAATTGGTAACTTGAATAGCCTTGCTAGTTTAAGCCTAGATGGTAATCAGCTAACTGAATTGCCAGAAGACTTTGGAGATTTAACTAATTTAAGAAGACTTTATTTACAAGGAAATCAAATCAAGAAATTACCTGCAAGCTTCACTAATCTTAAAAACTTGGCTTATTTAAATATGGATGCTAATAATTTGAAAGCACTACCAAAGGACATCAGCAAATTAAAGAATCTTAACTATTTAAGTTTAGAAAATAATTCTTTAAAGTCTTTACCTGAAAGTATTGGTGAGTTAACAAACCTTAAAACTCTAATTCTAAAAGGAAATTTAATTTCAGATAAAGAAAGGGCTAGAATTAAAGCTTTAGTACCTAAGGATTGTGAAATCAGATACTAGAAAATATTAAACATAAAAAAGCCTGTCTTGAATTTCAAGACAGGCTTTTTTTATTTATAAAGTTGTGATTAAAGAATCGCGTCTAACTTTTCAGTTAACTGAGATTTAGGAACAGCACCAACAGATTTGTCAACTACCTCTCCCCCTTTAATGAAAGCTACCGTTGGGATATTTCTAATTCCGAATTTACCCGCGATACCTTGATTGTTATCTACATCTACTTTTCCGATAATTGCTTTACCATCATATTCTGTGTGCATCTCTTCGATAAGTGGCCCTATCATTCTGCATGGTCCACACCATGCCGCCCAGAAATCTAATACTACAGGAACTGTTGCATTTCCTACTATCTCTTCATAATTTGCGTCTGTTATTTCAACTGCCATAATTATAGTTTTTTAATTGTAATTTTTATTAATTAAGTAATGACAACATCCGTTCCAATTGGGTTTTTCTGTCATGCTGTCACAAAATTAGTACGCTCGTACCACTTTGGACTTACAAATTTGTCAAATTTCTGCTTCTCTTCTGCCACTTTTTGAAAAAATCAACAAAAAGATATAAACAACCAAGGCGTTAATACCTAATAATTCTGATCCAAACGCGTAGCCAGTTTCAGCTGCCACAAAGGCTTCATGGGCATACCAAATAACAATTGGCACCAAGACACAAGTGATTGCGCTCGCAATATCTGGTACAATTCTTTTGGTGGTAATCCCAAACATAAACAATCCTAAAAGTGGTCCGTAAGTATAGCCGGCTGCCTTAAACAATGCCCAAACTACACTGTCGTCTTTAACATATTTAAAAATGAGAATAGTTATTAAAAGAGCTACCGACATTCCAATATGAGTCCACATTCGCATTTTCTTAGCGTCCGAATCAAATGCCGAGTTATTTTCAGTCACAGCTTGTTCTGAATCCAGCAAATCATCATCCTTCAATTCTGTAGTTGATTTCTTAGATCGCTTTTCAATATTTAAGAAATCTACCGAAAATGAAGTTGTTAAGGAAGTAAGGGCAGAATCGGCGCTACTATAGGCGGCCGCCACTAATCCGAGTAAAAAGAATATCCCAACAGCAAGACCCAAATCTGACTGCAATGCAATTGTTGCAAACAACAAATCTCCGTCACCAGCTTCTTTGGTAGATAAATCTAACCAAAGAGACATCACATCAGGATTGGCATCAATATACAAGAACAGCAATCCTCCTAATGTTACGAATAGAATATTCACAAAGAATAAAACAACCGCAAAAGAGAGCATATTTTTCTTGGCGTCATTTTGATCTTTGCAAGTCAAGTTTTTCTGCATCATATCTTGATCAACACCAGTCATACCAAGAGTAATAAACAAACCGCCTAATAAGCCTTTCCACCAATAATTTGATGCCATGGGGTCTTCTGTTTGCCAAAATGTTCCCATCCCGGCCTCTGAAATTTCATGATAAATATCACCAATTGCGATATTTAAGTCATCTGAAATCAAATAGATGCTCAAACCAACAGAAATGAGCATGAATAAGGTTTGTAGCGTATCTGTCCAGATAATAGTTTTGATGCCGCCTTTAAAAGTATAGACCCAAATGAGCAGTATACTTAATGCAACTGTTGCCTCAAAAGGAACCCCAAGACTATTGAATACAAAATTTTGAAGCACATTGGCTACCAAATACATTCTAAGAGCAGCACCTATTAATCTTGACAAGATGAAAAAACCCGCTCCAATTTTATAAGTAGCAACTCCAAATCTTGTCTCTAAATAAGCATAAATTGAGGTGAGATTTAGTCTGTAATACAATGGTAACAGCACAAAGGCGATTATGGCATAACCTATAATGTACCCCAGTGCCATCTGTAAATAAGTGAACCCTGACCCTTGAATAATACCTGGAATTGAAATAAAGGTTACGCCAGACAATGAAGCACCAATCATACCGAAAGCCACTAAATACCATTTACTATTCTTATTTCCGGTAAAAAAAGTATCGTTATCTGCTTTACGGCTAGTTAGATACGATATCAAAACCAGCACTACAAAGTAGCCCACTAGTAATGATAGTATCAGTGATGTGCTCATAATTGTTTAACTTAAGACATTCAAATATCCGCATTCATATTCAACTCATGACAGATTTAGTAAAAAAAATATCTGAATTTGAGAAGCTAAGCGCCCAACTAGAACCAACTCAAAGTGAACGTAATCAATACGTTGAGCAAGTAAGAGATTTTGCAAATGATTTCATTAATAATATTGATGAGATGGATTCATTTTTCGGGACAGAGGTGAATGCCGACAAACTCAAAGTTAGCAAAGAATCAATTTCTCTTGAAAAGGCCTTGTCGTTATATGATGAAGAGGTAGTGAAAACAGGAATTTCTGCCGCATCTGGAGGGCACATTGGCTATATACCAGGTGGAGGGATTTACCTATCTGCCATTGCAGATTTTTTGGCAGATGTGACAAACGAATATGCCGGGATGTACTATGGCGGACCAGGAGCTGTGACGATCGAGAACGAAATGCTAAACTGGTTAAAAGAGGTGTTTAGGTTTCCGAAATCGTCAGTAGGTAATTTAACATCTGGAGGATCAATTGCTAATCTAATTGCCCTTACAGCAGCCAGAGATAAGCATGGTATCAAGAATGAAAAAATAACGTCTTCAGTTATTTACCTGAGTGCGCACGTTCATCATTGTATTCAAAAAGCATTGAGAATTATTGGTCTTGAAGATGTAGTTGTTAGAGAAGTTGAGTTAGACGATAATTCAAAAATTATTACGTCCAAATTAAAAGAATTAATTGCTGCTGATAAAGCTGCTGGATTGAATCCATTTCTTGTAATAGCATCTGCCGGAACAACTGATACTGGGGCGATTGACCCCTTAGAAGAAATTGGTACTATTGCAAAGAGTAATAACCTTTGGTACCATATTGATGGTGCATACGGAGGTTTTTTTATCATAACAGAGAGAGCTAAAAATCAATTTAAAGGAATTGAGATGGCCGATTCTTTAGTTTGTGATCCTCATAAAGGATTGTTTTTACCTTATGGTTTAGGAGCCGTTTTAGTCAAAGACAAAGAAGCATTATTTAAATCACATCACTATACAGCCAATTATATGCAAGATGCATTTCAAGAAGGAATGCCTTTAAATCCTGCAGATGTTTCTCCTGAGCTCACCAAACACTTCAGAGGATTAAGGATGTGGTTGCCTTTGCAAATTCATGGAATAGGACCATTTAAGGCTTGTTTAGAAGAAAAACTTTACTTGACCGATTACTTTAGAGCTGAATTAACAACTAGAGGATTTGAAGTAGGTCCTGAACCGGATCTATCTGTGAGTTACTTTTGGTATCCTTCAGGAGGTGATGAAAACGACTTCAATAAGCGTCTGATGGAGGAAATTCATAAAGATGGTAGAATCTTCTTGAGCTCGACGAAAGTTCACGGACGTGAAGTTATTCGAATGGCCATCCTTTCTTTCAGAACTAAGAAGCAAACGATTGATACTTGTTTAGAGATGATTGATAGGTGTTTAGCAAAGCTAATCTAATTAATCTCCGTAATACTTCTTCACGGTTTCCTCGGCCAATTTATTTTGTGGCGTAAAATCAGTATCCCCTCTTCCACCAGCATGTTCATGATCATGATACCATTTCCAAATGAAGCCTCCTTTAAACCAAGACTTTTTCCAAATGGTTTGAAAGAAGGATTTGAAGGCTATATCTTGAACTTTTTCAGAAAACTTACCATCATCCTTATGCTCCCATGGAGAGATTGTTGCTTTGCTTGTACTTTTAAATCCGAATTCGGTGAAAACGATTTTCTTCTTTTTTAAACTTGAAAACTGCTCTATGATTGGCATAATCGTCTTCCATGACTTCACCAACTCTGAGAGTTTTGGATTCTCTGCTATACTCAAAGGAAAGTATGAATCGATTCCGATATAATCTAGTTGATCCCAAAATGGAACTTTTTGGTAATCATCCCAGTTGGCTGCATAAATGAGTTTCCCTTTATATTTAGCTCTAACGTCTTTTATCAGACCTTTCCAAAATTCGGGTCTGGCTTCTACAAACTTCCCCCACTCTGTCCCAATTGAAAACATTTCAACCTTTTCTTCAGCAGCCATTTCAACAAATGCCATAATGTATGACTTATAACTCTTTTCAAAAGTCTTCCATTCTTCTTCAGTTTCGCAAGAGTAAATGCCTGTATAAGTGCTGTGTCCAATCCAAATATGTGGTTTTATCATCACTTTTAAACCTTGAGATTTCGCAAGCTTAACGCAGGCTCTGATAGCTTCAGGACGTTCACCAACCCATTGAAACTTTGAGTCAAACATCACTTCATGATCTTTCAAAAAAGCATAGGGTACTATTGATATCCAATTCGCATTGATTTCTGCAATTGGTTTAATATCTGAGATTGAAGTCTTTTTATTAGAGGCAGAAAAAGAAACCCCTTTAAAGCTAATGTTATCACCACCATATCCTGACAAAGAAAAAGTAAGTAGAAGTATTAAGAGTATTTTCATTAGTTAGTCGTAAATTCTTTTGTGGCTGCCACATTCACCCAATTATCATCACTAACAGCCATCAAGGTGAAAGTATAATGTTCTCCATTGTTTAAAAATGGAACAGGAAATTCTCTAATGTTAATTACCACATTTGAAGTATTATAAAAGTTGAAGAACTTATCTGTTGTGTAAGTTCCTGAAATCAAATCGCCATGTTTATCAGCCACTACTTGAAAGTAAATCACATTTTCTGCATGTGTTCCATCATTCCAGCTGAACATAGGTTCAATTCCGTTTTCACTTATTGTTATCAAATTTTGGTCCGTTTCTGTTTCCCTAGTTTTATGCAGGATTTTTATTGGATCCGAAACTCTCAAAGAATCACCAACCACATAGGTCACAATCCCCCAGTGTTCTTTAGCTGCACTAATTTTAAATTTTCTCAAATAACCATTGAAAACCTGTTCTGAACTGGCCGAATTATATTCTTTGTACTCAGAGAAATTATTTTTATCAGCCTTTAAATTTTTAGTGGCGAAATACTTGAAATTACTCGCTCCATCTTCAGGATAAAAGAATACCGAAATAGGTTTTTTAGTATCATCAGCAAATCCATCCTTATCACCAGCTGCACAAGCAATGAGCCATTCATTTGATTGTGGATAGGTAGAAATATAATCACTCAATTTATCTCCTTTGGCCTTGTTACATCCAATCAAGACAAATAGAATCAAGATATATCCTACTCGTCTCATACCAATTGAATTTCATCAAATTGATTTGTTCTCAATAAAACAAGTGTACAAGCTTGCTCAGTTTGAATGCCAGACTTCTCTAATTCTCGAGCAAATTCAGGATTCTCAGTTCCGGGGTTAAAAATCACCCTTTTCGGATTCAAATTAATGATATAAGCTTTGTATTCTTCTTGGTTCACTGGACTCAAGTACATAGTTACCGTATCTATATCGGTATATGCCCATTTTTCTTTTTGAATAGAAACTTCCCTTATTTCACCTTCTCTTCTGCCCAAAGCTTTTACTTCATGTCCAAAATCTAATAACATGTTAATTGCAATATTTGAATACCTTTCAGCCTTCAAACTAGCTCCTACAACCAATACTTTCTGTGCCATATTGTAAATATAGACGTTTTCAAACCTTTTTATTTACCGATTATCAATCAATGCTAATCGTGAAATTCCTACTTTTGACAAAATTATTCTTTTAAAGATGTCAGTACACAAAGACGTAAAGCGCATAACGACTCATGTTTTGCAAGAAATGAAATCCAATAATGAGAAGATTTCTATGCTTACTGGTTACGATTATTCAATGGCTAAAATATTGGATAAGGCCGGAGTTGATATAATTCTTGTTGGAGATTCGGCTTCAAATGTAATGGCTGGGCACGAAACGACCTTACCTATTACGCTAAATGAGATGATCTATCATGCCTCTTCAGTTGTTAGAGCAGTAGAACGCGCATTGGTAGTTGTTGATTTGCCATTTGGTTCTTATCAAGGAAACTCAAGAGAAGCACTGTCATCTGCAATTAGAATAATGAAGGAAACTGGTGGTCACTCTGTAAAGTTAGAAGGTGGAAAGGAAGTACTTGAATCTATTCAAAGAATTCTTACCGCGGGTATCCCAGTTATGGGTCACTTAGGATTAACTCCTCAATCTATTTACAAGTTTGGAACTTATACAGTTAGAGCAAAAGAAGAAGAGGAAGCGCAAAGACTAATTGAAGACGCGAAGCTTTTAGAAGATGCTGGATGTTTTGCATTGATATTAGAAAAGATTCCGGCTGCACTCGGAGCACAAGTTGCTGAGGCATTAACTATTCCTGTAATCGGAATTGGTGCTGGAGGAGGCATGGACGGCCAAGTATTGGTAAGTCACGACATGCTTGGGATTAACAATGACTTCAACCCAAGGTTTTTAAGAAAATATCACAATCTGTATGAAGAGATGTTTAAATCTTTTCAATCATATATCAAGGATGTAAGATCTGGAGATTTCCCTAACGAAAATGAGCAGTACTAAGGGAAACTTAAAGGTCATTTATGAAGACAATCATTTGATTGTTGTCAACAAGCGCTCAGGTGATATTGTTCAAGGAGACAGAACCGGCGACAAACCGTTGAACGAAGTTGTTAAAGACTACATCAAAGTCAAATACAATAAGCCTGGTGACGTGTATCTGGGGACAGTTCATAGGCTAGACCGACCTACTTCAGGAATCGTAATCTTCGCTAGGACTTCAAAAGCTTTAACGAGAATGAACAAGCTTTTTGCAGATAAGAATATCCAAAAAACTTATTGGGCGGTTACCGAAAAGGCTCCAGCTCAAAAAATAGGATTCTTGAATGATTGGCTTCAAAAAAATGAGAAGCAGAATAAGAGTTATGTAATGAAAAAAGGGCAAGGCAAAGAAGCCGAACTTAATTACAAAGTCTTAGGACATTCAGATAAATATCATTTGGTTGAAGTCCAGCCAAAAACAGGACGTCATCATCAAATTAGAGTTCAGCTTTCTTCAATTGGCGCAATTATTAAAGGAGACCTTAAGTATGGCGCTAAGCGTTCAAACAAAGATGGATCAATTCATTTATTGGCCAGAAAAATAGAATTTATACATCCTGTAAAGCAAGAACCAATTAGCATTACAGCTGAACCACCTGAAGATCCTGTTTGGGACTTTTTTGCGAAGAAGTTTCAATAATCCTCTCTCCTAGGCTTTCTTCGATTCTCTTTCTTCGCCTTATGAGCCTTTTTATCTTTAGCTCTTGCAGCCTTCTTTCCTTTTGATACCTTAGTGGGAATCCTTTTCTTTTGCACGGCCAGAGCATCTTCTAGCAGACTTTTCAATCGCTCAATTGCCAATTCTTTGTTTCTCAATTGAGATCTCGTTTCAGAACAGCTTAGTCTCAATACACCATGTGAAATTCGATTATGAAGATTTCGTTTTAAACGTTCTTTTTGATAATAGGTGAAAAGTTCGGTCGCTTCTAAATCAAATAGGACATCAACTTTGGTCTCTACCTTGTTGACATTTTGACCTCCTTTACCTCCACTTCGTGAAGTCTCAAATTTCAATTCTCTATCTAACTGTAGAAGCTTGTATTTGAGTGAGGGTTGCATTATTTTTTTACGCCGTACTTATGCTCTATCATAGAGCCCTTGAAAATGTCGTACTTTCTAAAATCACAACTTAGCGAACCATTATAGACCTGAATCTTTTTAGAAGGTTTCAATTCGATTCTCTTGAAAGCATCAAAGTTTGAGCTTAGAACCCAGCAAGTATATCCTGGGCATTGCTTTTTGAAAAAGTCACCCATGTCTTTATAAACATCCCAAATTGCGAAATCATCTAAACGTTCACCATATGGCGGATTACAAATTAAAGTACCTCCATCTTCAGGGGGAACAGCATCCTTAAAATCCTTTACTTCAAAAGAAACTGTCTTGCTCAATGGCAATGCTTTTACATTGTCTCTTGCTTTTAGAATTACGTCTCCATCTGTATCAGATCCGACAATAGTGAACCCTAAATCTCTCTTAGGCACCTTAGGTGCTTCATCATAAATATCTTGCCACAACTGCTTATCAAAATCTGGCCAGTTCATGAAGGCATATTGCTTTCTTGAAATGTTTGACGGAATTCCATTTGCCATTAATGCGGCTTCAATTGGTAAAGTACCAGAACCACACATTATATCTACAAAGTTAGACTTCATGTCCCATCCTGAAAGATAGATTAGCCCAGCAGCAACAACTTCATTTAAAGGTGCCAAACCGGTACCTTTTCTGTATCCTCTTTGAAAAAGAGGCGCTCCAGAACTGTTAATTGAAACAGTACAATCGTTTTGAGAAATATGGATATCAAAAACCACATGAGGACTCTTAGTATCAACAGATGGTCTTTGACCAACTTTATCATTAAAGAAATCTGCAATAGCATCTTTCAATAATAACATTGGGTACTTCGTATAAGAAAATTCAGGTGAATTCACAGCTCCCTTAACCGCAAAGGTTTTGTTAGGAGTCATGTATTGACTAAAGTTGAACTTAGAAAATTCTCTCTTTAAGTCTTTCTCATCTCTAAATGAGAAAGATTTAATTGGGACCAATATTGAAATAGCTGTTCTCAACCATAAGTTGGTTGTGTAGAGCATTTTCTTATCTCCTTCAAACTCCACCACTCTATTCCCTATCTTGATTGATTTTGCTCCAAGTTCTTTCAACTCATCAGCAAGTACATTTTCAAATCCGTAAAGGGTTTTAGCTACAATTTTCATACTCCAATTTTGGGCAAAGATACAATTTGACAGACACTAATACTCATGAGAATTGATTTGGATTCCCTATTTTTGGTCTAATCAGTGAAAAAAATTGCTTTAATATTATCTCTACTGCTCATTTCAAACTTCTCTTTTGGACAAAAAGTAGGTGTTGTATTAAGTGGTGGTGGCGCAATTGGGTTCGCACACATAGGTGTCTTAAAGGCGCTTGAAGAATATGAAGTCCCAATTGATTATATCACTGGAACTTCAGCTGGAGCCCTAATAGGCGGACTTTATGTTTCTGGTTATTCTCCACAAGAAATGGAGGCAATGGTTCTTTCTGAGTCATTTGAAGTGATATCACACGGCGACATTCAAGATGAATTCAAATACTACATTGAAGAACCAGACCAGGATGCCAGCTTATTTTCATTGAGACTGTCTAAAGATTCAATATTTCAAAAAGCTTTGGCTACGAATGTTTTGAATCCTACATTTCTTGATTTAAAGATGATGGGGATATTAGGCACCAATTCGCCTGAAGCTCATGCTAACTATGATAGTCTTTACATTCCTTACCGTTGTGTAGCATCTGACATTGTCACAAAAAAATCAATCATGTTTGATTCAGGTAATTTGAATCAATCAGTAAGGGCGTCAATGACCTATCCATTTTTTATAAGCCCAATTGAAATAGATGGCGTACTTATGTTTGATGGTGGATTGTACAATAATTTTCCTGCCGAAAATATGTACAATGAGTTTGATCCTGATTACATAATAGGAAGTAATGTCTCGTACAATGAGCCTCCGCCAGTAGAAGACGATTTGATGTCTCAGGTTAGAAATATGTTCTCTTCACATTCAAATTATTCTTTGCCTTGTGAATCTGGAATCATCATTACGCCAGAATTATCTACAATGGGAACTTTTGAGTTTGACAAAATTCAAGAAGCAATAGATGAAGGATATAATTCAACCGTCGCTAAAATGGATTCTATTCTATTGAGTGTTGAACTAAGAGTTTCAAAAGAAGAGAGAGCAAAGTCAAGAGCTAAGTACAGAGCAGGTTGCCAAGATATCGCGATATCAAAAGTACATTCTCACGGAATCAAAAAAGACCAGGCAAGGTATATTGAAAGCAAGTTATTGAAGACTAAGAAAAATGAAGTCTTAACCTATGAGCAATTGAAAAAAAGATATTTAAAACTTTACCAATCTGAGCATATCAGATCCATATTTCCGACCCTTACCTATTTGAACGATTCTACTCAGCAACTCAATCTGGATATTAAAAAAGAAAAACCCTTAAAAGTAGCATTCGGCGGACACTATTCTTCAAGGCCGGTGAATACAGGTTTTCTTTCTGTTTCTTATTCTGATTTTCAACTAACCCCCTATACGGCTTACGCTAATGCTTATTTCGGAAAATTTTATGGGTCAGTTAAAACCGGTTTGAAATTCTTTTTACCTACAAGATCAATATCTTACATAGAACCAATGTTCGTTATGAATAGATGGGATTATTTTAGAAGTTTCGCCACCTTCTTTGAGGATGTACAACCATCATTCATCATCCAAAATGAAATGTTCACAGGCATGTCATACAATTTGGCGACTTCAAATAAAAGTAAACTCTCGGTAGATTTTTCTTTTGGTAGAAATACTGATCAATACTATCAAATAAATGACTTCACCAACAAAGACACAGCAGACATCACCCAATTTCTTTTCTATTCTCCAGGCATTGAGTTCTCAATTAATTCATTGAATAGAAAGCAATGGGCTTCATCAGGTTATAAATTTGAGGCTAAGGCTCGCTTTGTTCACGGAATTGAAGAAGCCACTCCTGGTTCCACTGCAATGGGAGATTTACCTTCAAAAACTTTCAGAAACTGGGCCTACTTAAAAGTTCATTACACCAACTACTTTATGAAAAAAGGAGTGTACCGCTTGGGAATTCTAGCTGAAGGGATGTATTCGATTCAACCTTATTTTCAAAATTACAAATCAAGCTTGTTAAGCGCTCAGGCATTTCATCCGACCCCAGATTCTTACTTGGCCTTTTATGATGATTTTAGATCGAACAAATATTTAGGTGGTGGTTTAATGAACGTCTTCTCTATTAAGGATTATGTAGACATTAGATTAGAAGCGTACATCTTTCAACCCATTGTGAGAATTCTAAAAGAGAACGGAGATGCCGTAGACGGAGCATTTTTTGAAGATAGATTTGGTATGGCAAGTGCCTCAGTCATTTACCACTCTCCTATTGGACCGCTAAGAGCCACTGTCAATTATACAGATAGTGAATCTTTAATTCGTCCGCTTACCTTTCAGCTCAGCTTCGGGTATGTCTTGTTCAATAGAAACGGCATTAGATAGAAACATTAAAAACAAAAGCCTTGCTCCCATGAATGAGCAAGGCTTTTGTTTAACCAAATAAACTAGATGTTAAATCAATCTAGAATTTCTTTATCTCAAATTTGATCTCATTTTTTGCTTAGTAATCTTGTGCAACCACAATTTGAATCTATAGAATAATAGATACATGATTGGTATGATTACCAAAGTCAAGAATGTTGCAAAGGTTAATCCAAATATAATCGTCCAAGACATTGGTCCAAAGAAGATGGTATTATCACCTCCTATGTAAAAGTTTGAATTGTATTCAGAAATCAATGTCATAAAGTCAATATTCAAACCTAAGGCCAGTGGAAATAGACCAAGCACAGTTGTTATAGCGGTTAGAAGTACAGGTCTCAACCTTGTTTTTCCGGCTGCGACAATTGCTGATTTGACATCTTCTAAAGGAAGAATATCAAATTCACCTAAACCTAATTCTTCTCTCTTTCTCTTTCTTAAAAGGTTAGTATAATCAATCAATACAATTGCATTATTTACAACAACCCCTGCCAATGAAATGATACCAATCATTGTCATCATAATCACAAAATCCATTTGGAAGATAACTTCTCCTAAAAGCACTCCAATCAATGAGAATACTACCGCGAACATGATAATTGCTGGTGTTGAAAACGCATTGAATTGAGCAACAATTATTAATAGAATCAAGAATACTGCGATACCAAGAGCCTTAGATAAGAAAGCCATTTCTTTTGCTTGTTCTTCTCCCTCACCTGTAAAGCGATAAGCTATAGCAGGATTCATTTCGTTCTCGGCTTCATAATCTTTCATTACAGATTCTAACTCTGCCACTACTTCATTACCATTTGCTCCATCAGTCAAGTTAGATGACACAGTCACCATAGGCACTAATCCTTTGTGAACAACAGAACTATAAGTGTTTGTTGGCTCAGGTTCTTTTACCAATGATCGAACTGGTATTCTTAACATTTGCCCTTTATTGTTTCTGAAGATTAATTTTTGATCAAGCAATGCATCCAAATCCTGTCTAGAATCATTATCAAATCGAACCACAATATCATAAGTCTCATCTTCTACTTTATAAGTAGAAATATCTGCTCCAAACAATGCTGTTCTAATGGCATTACCAATCTGTCCTGTAGATGTATTAAACAATCTAGCCTTCTCTCTGTCGATTTCTATATTCAATTCAGGCTTTCCAGTCTCAACGTTTAGTTTCAACTTCTCAACACCATCAACATTCTTTCTATCAAGATAAACTTTGAATTTCTCAGCTTCTGCCAATAGAATATCATAATCAACTTCTCCACTTACTTCCATATTAATTGGAGGTGCTGTAGGAGGTCCATCATTGTTCTTATCCACCGTAATTTGAACATCTGCAGGGAATTTCCCTTTCAGTCCTTTAGAGATTTTATCCATTAAGTCAGAAGTCTTATAATCTCCTCTAAACTTAGATTCTGAAAAGTTAATCGTGACACGTGCTTTATGAGGAGTGTTACCCATCACAATACCTTGACTCGGGTCAGATGTCCCCTCACCAACTTGCGCAATCATTGATTGTATAATCCAAGCCTCAAATGGTTTGTCAACTGTGTCAGCAAGCTCTTCATTCAAAATCTCCTCTGTAATCAAGCGCTCAACCTCTAAAGTAGTTTCATTCGTTTTTCGAATGTCTGTTCCAATTGGATGCTGTATGAAAACATTCACATATGCCGGTTGATTTTCAGGGAAGAATACAACCTTCGGGGCAAATGCGCCTACAATGAAAAATGAAAAGAAAAGTAAACCAAACATTCCTAAGAAGAAACCAACAGGCCTTCTTCTCACCAAACTGAATGATAAAACCTTTTCATATTTGTTTTCAAGAATAGGTAAGAATTTTTCCTGAAACCAAACAGTAGCCGGTGCTAATAAGAACATGGAGAATACCATGAACACGCCTAATATGATAAATAGATTACTCCATGTTGCACTTGCTGGCATGAACAACAAGCCAAGTACTACTAAAATTCCAGCAATGATAAGGGTTCTCTTTTTCTTAGATTCTTTTTTACCAATCTTCATGTACATTGCAGTCAATACAGGATTGATAATTAAAGCAACAAACAAAGAAGATCCCAATACAATGATCAGTGTGATTGGCAAGTATTTCATGAACTCTCCCATCATTCCAGGCCAAAAGGCCAGTGGAATAAATGCCCCTAAAGTTGTAGCGGTAGAAGCAATAATTGGCCAAGCAACTTCACCCACACCTTTACGTGCAGCTGTGAATCCATCATAGCCCTCTTCCATCAATCTTTGAACATTTTCAACAACCACAATTCCGTTATCTACTAACATTCCCAAAGCAAGAACCAAAGAGAATAATACCATGGTATTCAAGGTCACGCCCATTGATGATAAAATCAAGAATGACATCAGCATTGAAAGCGGAATTGCAACCCCAACAAATAATGCATTTCTCAATCCTAAGAAGAAAAGAAGAACACCTACTACCAATAGAACTCCAAAGATGATTGAGTTCAATAAGTTTGATACCATCTCATCAGTCTTAGAAGACTGATCATTTGTTACAGAGATTCCAACTCCTGAAGGAATTAAATTTTTCGTTCTTACTTCAGCTAATATGTCTTTAATCTTTTGAGATGCCACTAAAAGGTTTTCTCCACCTCTTTTTTTAATATCAAGCATCACAACAGTTTCACCATACTCTCTTGCATATGAGGTAGTATCGGCATCAGCAAAAGACACTTCTGCTACATCTTTAAGGTAAACAGGTTTGTATTCTTCTTGCTTTACAATAACGTTTCCGATCTCTTCTTCTGAAGTGAACTTTCCTTCAATTTGAATAGTTCTTTTAGTAGAACCGTCAAGGTATTCACCACCCGACATTGTAATGTTCTCATTTTGAATAGCTCCTTGAATATCTCCAAATGATACATCTACAGCCTCAGCTTTCTTAGGATCTACCATTATTTGCATCTCTTGCTCTTGAGTTCCTCTAATATCCACTTCTGAAATCTCAGGCAGGTCTTCTATTTTGTCTTCTAGAATCTCAGCATATTCATTTAATTGAACAATTGAATAATCTCCCGAGAGGTTAATGTTCATGATAGGCATTTGAGAAATATCCATCTCAAATATGTTAGGCTCAACAGGCAAATCAGTAGGGAATCCCTTTGAAGCTCGTGCTTTATCAACTGCATCTTTAACCTCTTGTAATCCTTGTTTTGGTGTTACTGAGAAGTCAAATTTTACTTGAATTGAAGCATAACCATTTATTGAAGTTGAATTGATTTCATCAACATTCTTAATGGCATTCAGTTCTTTCTCAATTGGCTCCGTTATCTTATCGGCGATAAGTTCAGGCGAATTTCCCGGATATGCAATCCCAACATAAATTTCAGGAATTTGAAGTTCAGGGAAGTTTTCTTTCGGCATCCCTTGATAAGACAAGATTCCACCAAATGTGATGATAAAGATGAACAGATAAACTGTCTTTCTATTTTTGACGGCCCATGTAGATAAGCCGAATTCTTTTTGATTTTCAACGCTCATCTTAGTCTTATTGAATTTTTACAATATCAGTTTCAGTAATTCCTTTGGCTCCACTCACAACAACCTTTGCATTTGACTTAAGTTCGCCTTTAACTTCGCTCTCAATGCAGGCCTCACCATTAAATCGTTTGATCACATTAATGAACACCTTTTTAACCGAATAGCCGTCTTCAGCTTTTTTAAGCTTGTATACATAATTTCTGTTTTGGGTGTCCTGTAAAATAGCCTCAGAAGGCAGAACTAATACACTATCACGACTAAAATCAGTAATACTAAGTTTAGCTAATTGATTAGGTAAAAGCAATTTGTTTTTCGCTAGTTCGATTCTAATTCTAAACGTTCTGTTCGTAGGATCAATGAAATTTCCTCTACTCGTAATCTTTGAATCTATTACTGTATCATTTAATGATGGAAACCTTAGTTCGACATTTGTACCAACATTCACTTTTCCTAAAAGGTTTTCAGAGATAGAAGCGGTGATTTTAACATCACTATTGTCTACCAATCTCAACAATGGAACACCAGGTGCAGCCATTTCTCCAAGACTTACTCTTACTTCATCAATTGTTCCTGAAAAAGGAGCTCTAACAACTGTTTTTCCTTGTTGTGACTTCATTGTTCTAATCGAACTTTCGAGCGCATTTTTCTGTGCCTTTGCTTGTTCAAATTCTATTTCGGTCCCTACTCCTTCATCCATCAACTTCTTTTGCTTTTCATACATGTAGTTGGCAAGTTCAAGTTGAGTTTCTACTTCATTTATCTGGCTAGATAAAATAGCTGCATCAATAGTAATCAATGCTTGACCACTACTTACTTTTTGACCTTCTTTCACATGCACTCTTCTTATTACCCCACTCGCTTCTGCATTGATCATGGCATTATTCTCAGTTTCAACAGCACCTTGAACCTCTATCTTATGTACGAAGTCTTTGCGCTCCACTATTCCAGAGGTTACCATCAATTCATTCTCAACAGCTGCCGTATCTAATTCACTTATTTGTAAGTTCAAATCTGCCAATTCAGTTTTGAGCGAATCTCTTTGTGAAATCAAAGATTCTAGACTGTCATTTTCAGTTTCTGAACCTCCGCAAGACGCCAGGAACGTGCCTCCTAAAGCAGTCGCTATAATTAATGTTCTGTTAATTTTCATTTTGATCTGTATCTTATTGATTGAATAATTTGTCTAATTGAATTTTCACAGAAAGTAATTCCATGATTGAGCCGATATAGGTGCCCTCAGCCTGTAATAATTGGTTTTGAATTTGCGTCACTTCTAATGAAGAGATGGCACCATTCGTTTTCTTTTTCATTGCTTGAGAATAGATGAACTTTGCCAATTCAACATTCTCTTTTTCTATTTCCATAGATTCTCTAGCATTCTCGAAAGTTGCTTTCAACTGCAACTGCTGAAAAGTTAATTGTCTTTCTAAATCAGTAAGATTGTTTTGATCTTGTTCAACTTTGATCTCTGCTTGTTGAACTTTCATCACTTTCATTCCTGAAGAGGTAATCGGAATTTGCACAGATAAACCCCAAATTGTTGTAGGGTACCATGGCAAATTATCGAAGAAATTAAACTCATTTCTAAATGCATTCTGAGAATGCGTAAGAAAGGCACCAACTGAAGGATAATAAGCGGCTTTCTCGTTCATAACATTATACCCATCAAGCGTTTTTTGCTCTGAAAGCATTTGATAATTATTGTTATCCTTTGGGTTAAACGTTTTGCTTACAGGAGAGTCTGCCAACATATTACTCAGCACATCATCCAAATTTTCAGATAACTCAATTGACTTATCAAAGTCATAGCCCATTTGAAGTTTCAAAAGGTTTCGTGCAATTTGTGCTTGTCTTTCAGCAGTATGTTTGGATACCTTTACTCTATTTAATGCAAGTTGAATTTGATCGGCCTCTTCTTTAAGAATGAAGCCATTTTTAAAAAATACTTCTGTTTCTTTTTGAAGTTTTTCAGTGCTTACCAGAATTGAATCCATCAAGGCCACATTTTCATCAGCAACTAAAACATTGTAATATGCCTCCCTAACCATTGCTTTGATCTCAGTCTTAGATCTTTCGGCATTATTTTCATTCATTTCATTCCAAAACTTAGAAAACTTTAATCCTACTATATAAGACCCATCAAATAACAGCTGACTAACATTGAAGGCAAGTGATGTACTGTATTTCTGACCCATTTGAAACTCCATAACTTCACCAGGAGGAGCTAACGGATTAAATAATGAAGCATCTACAACCGAAGTTGGAATATCAATCAAATTTTGAAATTGCCCTTCAGCACTTACTTGGGGCAAACCAATTGCTATCGTTTCCCAAACTCGCTTTTTAGCAGATTCTACATCAAGAAGTGCATTTTTCATTTTCGCACTATTGTTAACACCAAACTCTTCAGCTTGAGTAAGAGAAAATGTTATTTGATCCTGAGCAAAAATTCCTACCGAAGTAAGAGTCATAGTTCCTGCTAGGAAAATTTTTGTGATAATCGTTTTCATATTATAAATGTGCTGACAAAGAATCGTCATTTTTTATTAGTTCAATTAGATACTCTAATCCCTGTTCATTTGCGCATCCTCTGATATGGTATCTAAACATCTCAGAATAAACTTCACTGGGACTTAGTTTAGAAGCGGTCATTAATTCTCCGCTCATCACTAAATCAATCATTCCGACATAGATAGCTGAAATAACTTTGGGATTTAAGTTTTTTCTATATAAGCCTTGATTTATTCCATTAATAAGGTTTTGCTCTATACTTCCACAAATGTATTCGTGCTTATGACACTCCATCATGTTCATCACATTTGGGTGGTACTTTGCTAAATCAAAAAATATTGAAGGATGAATTTGTTGCAATTCAGAAACAATTAGCTGACTGATGTGCAACATTTGTTCAATTGCGTTATCAGTTTTCTTAACTATTTCTTCAATTTTCACTTTCTCTTCTTCGTGTTGAAGCAACATGCAATTCTCTACCAAATCATTTTTATCCTTAACAAATTGGTAAAGTGTTTTCTTCGAAACACCAAGCTGACGGGCCATCTCATCCATTGTAACACTCTTTACGCCGTACTTCATGTACACCTCAGAGGCTTTATACAACAGTTCCTTTTTTTTCTCGTCCATGGTACAAAGCTAATACAATTATTTCAATGGAAACGTTTTTTGTATTTTTTGTTTCCATTGTTTTTATTGTTTTCGTCAAAAACGCTACTTTTGAGCTGTGGCTAAGAAGAAAAAGTTTTATGTAGTTTGGGAAGGACATCTACCAGGCATCTATGATGATTGGGGCAAATGCCAAGACCAGATTAAAGGGTATCCAAATGCCAAATTCAAGGCATTCAACACACTAGCTGCGGCTCAAAAAGCTTTGAAAGATCCAGATTCTGTTAAAACATCTACTAAAAAGAAGAAGACATACTATTATGTCGTTTGGCACGGAAGTGAACCTGGAATTTTTACTGATTGGGATGAAGTAAGAGAAAACATCAAAGGTGTTAAAGGAGCCATATATAAAACCTTTGGATCTCAGACTTTGGCAGAAAAAGCATTCACAGAACATCCTGACAAATACAAGGATGGGGATTATAAAAAAACAAAGGACTTGTCTCCTGAGGAATTAGCAAAAATTGGTGACCCCATTGAATTGAGCTTAGCAGTAGATGCTGCTTGTAATAATAAGGGCGACTTTGAATATCAAGGAGTTTGGACTTTTAGTGATGAAAATATTTTTAGGGTTGGGCCATATAAGAAAGGATCTAACAACATTGGAGAATTCTTAGCTCTCGTTCATGCCCTGGCCTATTTAAACAGCCATAAAGACCCAAAAATGAAGAAAATGCCAATTTATTCGGATTCTAGAATTGCTATGAGTTGGGTAAAGGCAAAGATTTGCCGAACAAACCAAAAACCTACTCCTGAAGTTCAGAATTTAATTCAAAGAGCCGAAAAGTGGTTGAGAATGAATTCGTTTCAGAACCCCGTTTTAAAATGGGAAACTAAGGTTTGGGGAGAGATTCCAGCCGACTTCGGACGAAAATAGAACATTGTTTATAAGCCTTTAGATTGTTATAAATATACCGTTAGGTAATTAACTACAGTTTTCTTATTTTTGCTGCGAACCAAAAAATTACACCTATGAAAAAAACTCTACTTTTTTTTGCAAGCCTGTTACTTCTAACTCAAGGCTTTTCGCAAGTACAATTTGACAATTCAAGTTTTGAAAATTGGGAAAATCTTTCATCACCAACAGAGGAGCCAACAAGTTTTAGCTCATTAAAGACATCAGATGGAGGAATTGTAATCAATGGTTTTGCCCCTCAAGTTGTTTGGCGATCGTCAACAGCTCACACAGGGTCATATTCAGCACAACTAATTGTAGCGGCATATAATGGTATCGCAATGGTTTCTCCAAACGGAACATTGACAAACGGAAGAGTTCACGCGGAAACGACAGCTGCAAATGGATATGTATTCACTGAGGTTGGTGACGCAGATCACAGCACAATTTGCACAGACAGACCTGATAGTTTAGTTGGCTGGTTCCAATTTACACCAGTTGGCGGAGATGTTGGTAAAGTAGAAGTTCTCTTACATGACAATACCGCATTAGGAAAACTTCCAGAACCGGCTGGTCCAGTTCCTTCTCACTGGGTTGGTAAGGCTAGATACGACATTACTACCACGACATCTTCTTGGATTCGATTTTCTGTACCTTTCGATTACTACAACAACAATTCACCTGATTACATATTATTAGTTGCAACTTCAGGTGACAGCTTGTTATCTGTTACTGACAGTGAAGCACTTATTGATGACATAAAGTTAATCTACAATCCAAATCTTGTTGTAATAGACCCTGCAGCAGCTCAAAATATTGATGTTGATGCTGACGGAACTCTTTTGACAGTTACTGAAACACCAAACGCAGCAGTCGTGTCTCCTATTACAAGGGAGTGGAAGTTCTCAACAACTGCTGGTGGTCCTTATTCTTCATTTACAGGTCCTGAAACAGGAACTACATATTTACCAAATTTCTCAGCTGCAGATATCTATTATGTTATTTGTGAAACTGACTTCGGAACTGAAGTAGTTATTTCAAATGAGGTTGAAATTGTTGTAACAGACCCATTAGCGAACACAGTAACAGTAACTCCTTCGGCAACTCAAACACTCTTGACAGATGAAGATGGAAACCTTTTAACGGCTACAGAAACTCCTTCTGCAGCAAGTTCAAGAGAATGGAAATCATCTACGACCTCTGGTTCTGGATATACTTCTTTTGGAACTCCTGAGACAGGATCTACTTATACTCCAAATTTCTCTGCAATTGGAACTTATTATCTGATTTGCGAAAGTGATTTCTCAGGTGACGTTCAAATTTCTAATGAAGTTGAAATTATCGTTCCTTCTTCAGCTGGAATAAATGATGAGGATTTAGAGTTCAAGATTTTTGAATTAAACGGAGCAATTAATCTTGTTTTTGAAGATAAAAACGAGCTTGGTACTTTAAGCCTTTACAATATGCAAGGTCAAGAGGTCTACTCTTCTTCTGTTAATTCTAAAAACTCAACACATCAAGTAAATCAGGTAAGCGGAGTTTATGTTTATCGATTAACTAGTGGAGACAGAATAATTACTGGTCGAATTAAGCTGTAAAAGACGGCTGTCTTTTCTCTTTAATCTAATTTCTTAAAATGAAGAAAGTCTTTTTCAGCTTATGTCTGTTGTTGATATCCCTTATGAGTCATTCTCAAGTTATCAAGGGGCAAATCACAGATAACGTCACTCACCAACCAGTAATTGGCGCTTATGTACTCTTGATATCAGACCCTTCTATAGGAACCGTTTCAGATATTGACGGAAATTATTCTCTTGATCTAAAAAAAGGCAAACATGATATCGTATTCAGGTTTACTGGAATGTCTCCTGATACTTTGAGTGTTGACCTTAAGACCGGAGACACTCTAACCTTCAACCGAACACTGAACGCCGTTACGCTTCAAAAAGTAGATGTTGTAGTTGGTAAGTTTGATAAGAAAGTGGAAGAGCTGACATATTCAATGGAAGTGATTAAACCAGCCATCATTGACAACAAGAACACTCGAAGCATAGAAAGTATATTAGACCAAACACCAGGCTTAAACATTATGGATGGCGAGCCACAAATCAGAGGTGGTTCTGGGTTTACTTTTGGAGTTGGAAGTAAGGTTGCTGTACTAGTTGACGATATGCCAATGTTATCAGGAGATGCAGGAAGACCAGAATGGGGTTTTATTGCCGTAGAAAACATAGAACAAATTGAGATTACAAAAGGTGCTTCTTCTGTTCTTTCAGGACCTTCAGCACTTAGTGGATCAATTCACATCAGAACGGCCTATCCAAAATCTAAACCGAAGACAAAGATCAATTTGTATTCAGGTTTCTATTCTCCACCCACAGAGGACTCTTCTCAATGGTGGTCTGACTATCCGTTCATACACGGATTGAACTTTCATCATTCTCGAATCATTAAAAAGAATACTGACCTTTCATTTGGTGGAAATCTGAATTGGGATCATGGCTATATCGGTGGACCAATAAAGGGTCCTTTTGTTTTTGACACGCTATCTGAAGAATTCACAGACAAACAAATGCAACACAAAAAAGCGCGTTTTAATTTCAATTTAAGAAGAAGATCTACACGATTTAAAGGACTTAATTACGGAATTAACGGGAACTTTATGTACCATAAAACAAACCTAGTACTGGCCTGGCTAGATGATACGAGTGGAATCTTTAGAGCATATCCTGGTGCAGCACTACTCCAAAATCAATTCATTTTTAATGTGGATCCTTATGTTGAATTTTACTCTAAAATTGGAGTAAAACACAGCCTAAAAACAAGGGTAATGTACACTAATAATCAAATGACTTCAAATCAATCAAATGAAGGAATAGTATACTTCGCGGACTATCAATTCAAAAGAGAATTTACCTTTTTAGAGGATAAATCATTTGACTTTATTGGCGGATTGACTTCCCAATTTAATGACTCTAGAGCTGAGATTTACTCGGACGGAAATGGCGATATCTCGAATAGAATGTTGACTTTATCTGGCTATGCAGAAGTGCAAAAAGACCTTTTTAAAATAGTCAACTTCTCTATTGGCGGTAGAGCAGATTACTACAATTTAAATGACACCATAACAGCCTGGAATCCAATATTCAGAACTGGAGCAAACATCAAACTGACGCAAGCCACTTATCTAAGAGCATCTTATGGTCAGGGATACAGATTCCCAACAATCACAGAACGTTATATTTCAACAGCTGTTGGAGCCTTTGGAGTTTATGCTAACCCTGATCTGATACCTGAAAAGAGTTGGAATGCTGAAGTAGGTGTAAATCAAGGTTTCAGAATCACTAAAAAATATGGAGCCCAAATTGATGTTGCGGCATTCATTCAAGAATACAAAAACACCATTGAATACTTGTTTGGTTTCTGGGACCCAGCTCCAAACATTTTGGCAGGAGACCCTTTGGCAGGGTTCAAGTTTGTGAATACGGGTAGATCAAAAATTAGCGGATTTGATATTAGCCTGAATGGTAAGCTGGAGAACAAAGACTTCAAATTCACTCATTCAATTGGATATAACTACATCAATCCAATCACCTTAGATCCTGATTACGAATATGCTGAAGATTACAACCCCAATTCTGACATAGGATACACTTTTAGAAACACGAGTTTTGATTCGACTACCAATGTATTAAAATACAGATTTAAACACACTTACAAGGCAGACGTAGAATTCCAATACAAAGGTTTTGCTGTAGGATATACAATAAAGTACTTCTCAAAAATGGAGAATTTAGATAAAGCAGTTTCTGATTTTGAAGATGTTACATTATCAACATCAGGAACCGTTCAAGCGGTATTATATAAGAATTTTTATGCTGAAAATAACAATGGTAATGTCATCATGGACCTCAGAGCTTCTTTTGTGTTCGGAAAAGACTACAAACAGAAATTCTCAATTGTCTCCAAAAACTTGATGAATAACACCTACTCTTTGCGCCCATTAAAAATTGAGGCCATGCGAAGTACGGTACTTCAATATTCGCTCACTTTTTAGGAAGCTGTTACTTTTTCATTTTTTCGCATTGTCTTATAAAAGGACATTATGCGGCTAACATTCATCTTACTACTTTTTGGCGTCAATTCATTTGCTGTTGGATTAGTTCCAAAACAATGCATCCATCAACTTGCTTATAGGCACTTCCCTCCCACTGAGGCAACTTACCAGGAAGTTATTTCGCAAATTAAACTTGATAGAAGAAGTCTATTAAAGAACAAGGTGAGTATTGATAGTTGTAAAGCTTATTTTTTGGATGCATTTGAATATGATGTTTTTCCACATTGGGTAGGAACAACTTGGGATTATAACGGTTACACAAATGTACCAGGGGAAGGAAAGTTGGTAGCTTGTGGATATTTTGTATCAACTCCGTTAAAGCATATGGGCTTTAATTGGAACAGGTTTAAACTAGCTCAAATGTATTCTAAAAAAATAGCGGAAACATTGTGTGCTGACGTCACGAAATATACTAACCAAGGTGAAATGATTTCAGAAATCAACAAAAGAGATAATAACCTCTACATTATTGGCCTAGACTCACATGTCGGAATGATACTTAAGTCTGATAGTGGCACTTGGTTCGTACATTCTAATTATTACGGAAATAAGGGTCCTGATAAAGAAATTGCCATGCTCAGTCAAGCGCTTGACGATAGTGGCACCTATTATTTAGGAACTTTCACTACTTCTGAAAATATTTCGAAATGGTTAAACGGAACTTTGATTCCGACTACTGATTGATAATTTCAATTTGACCGTTGGTTACCGTAACTGTTATAAATACAGTAGAAGTAACATCTTTCTTTTCAAAAACGGCCGGCTTCCAAGTAGATTTACCAATGATCTTCCATAGCCATTGTTGATCAGCTTCAGACATATCACTATTTTGAAGTCTATGCTTAGCTACATCTCCATGACAGTCTACATAAGCCTTAAAAACAGCAGTATGATCACCATCTTCTTTCAAAGTAGAAGGCATATCAGCATTCATTAATTTCTCAATGTTGGTTTTAAGTTCGGCCTTCTCATCTACTTTTGCTCTAGGGAGTTCTCCACAATCGTTTGACTGAGAATATCCTACAATAGCTATCATGCAAATCATTAATAAGGCTAACTTTTTCATTTCTTAGATGTTTGTTTATTAAACGTAATAAATCTGTACAAGTTGTCTTCAAAAATAGTACCAATTCAAACCAATTACAAATCTTTAATCAATTCGAGCTCGACGCTCACCGGTTTGTGATCGGATAAGTTTACTTGATGAGTTGTAAAATTGGCTGATTCAAAATGCACATCATAAAAGATGTAATCAATTCTGTTTGATGGCACTTTCCCAATATAGGTCTGCCCTATTCCGTTTCCTGATTCTACAAATGAATCATACAGCAAACGACTAAATTGTCTGTAACAATAAGACACTGGCGTGTCATTCATATCACTACAGAGTACCACAGGATGTTTTGAATCTTCAATAAAACGAGCAACCTCATTAGCCTGAACTGCTCTTTTTTCAAAGGCATTTTTTAATCTTCCCAATATTCTCTGCCCTGCATCTTGTTCTTGAATGTATCTAGTTGGGCCATTCTCATCTCCAAAAAATTCATAATCATCTGACTGCAGGCGAATAGAACCAATATGAGCATTAAAAACCCTGATCGTATCCTCACCTTTTAGAACATCCGTGTAAATACAAAAGTTATTAGGGTCGTTATCAAAAGGTATCTCTCCTTTATCAATTATTGGAAATTTAGAAAATGTCGTCACTCCGAAATATCTATTGTTAGATAATTCATGAGTGTATCTTTCGTGAATATCAGATATACCTAAAGCCTCTGAAATCAAAGATTTTGTAGGGAAATTAGTTTGACCTTTTTGATGATAAAATTCTTGGAAACAGATCACATCATTATCTTCTTCAACCAAAAAATCGATAATATCATCTCTTATGCTTTCTCTACCTTCAAGGTTGTACAAATCAAAAACATGCACATTAAAAGACATCACTTTAAAAGGGTCCGACAATTCAGTTTGCCAGAGAGTAACTGAATAAAAATGTCTTAGATGATTAAAACCTAGAAGTAATGTTATTGCTGATATGAGGGCTATTTCTCTTCGCTTGAACAACCAGAAGAACATGAACAATAAAGCGATTATTAGCAGTATTGGATATCCTAAACCTAAGAAATAAAGATACCCCATGGAATTGGGAGAAATATGAGTTCCCAGATAAGCACCCAATAGTAACAAAGCATCAAAGATATTGATCCACATCAACAGCTTTAAAAACCAACCCATTTTAGGTTTATTTTCGTTTGCTTTCATTGAATAGAATCTCTTTTTCTTCTTTTGAAAGTCCTTCGTAGCCTTTTTTAGAAATCTTGTCTAAAATAGCATCAACTCGCTTTTGATAATCTTGTCTATTAGAATTATACTCATCATCATTCATGGTCTTTGCATCATTTTTGTAAACCTTCATTTTAGGCTTTCTCTTGAAGCTAGGCCATTTGAACTTTGATAACCATTTGTCAAATCGATTCATAAAGTTTTTAGGTGAATTAACGTTAATTACTGAGATAGCTCCAAAAAGTGCACCACCGAGATGTGCTACTCGGCCTACCCCATCATTCTCAAATATGGTGGCAACATTGTAAAGCACATAGATTCCAGCTATTAAAATTAAAGGAAGCTTAATTGCCCCAAATAACAATACTTGTAAATTCGGACGGTGAACAGCAGCTGCTACAAAAATTCCCATCACTGCACCTGAAGCTCCAATTAATCCAACACCGGCCTGAGCCTGAAATTCAGGAATCGTATAATAGCAAGTTATATGAAAAAAGTAAGCGAAAATTCCAGCTAAAAAGTAAGTTGAAACGAGTCTTCTCTCTCCAAAAAATTGAACGAATAACCTAGCGGTGAAAAACAGAGCTACCATATTGAATAGCAAATGTAGAATACCGGCGTGACCAAACAGTTGTGTGACTATCGTCCATGGCTTGTAAACAAGTTCAGAAGGATTACCAGGTGCTGCAAACCATTCGGCCTTGAACTTCATGACATACCCATCAAAAAATTCAGTAAAAAGTTCTGGGTGAATGAAGAGTCGCTCTATTCCGTAAGCAATCCCAAATAGAAGATGCACGACAAGACTCACAGCAATTAGCTTACCAACTGCGCCTGATCTTTTGTAAAGATTCTTAAGATATTCTAAAACAGATTGATTTTGCATCTAATAGAAGTTGGTCCCTTTTTTCCTCCAAAAGTAAACTATTACAAAGCCTATTAACGCTCCTCCTAAATGGGCAAAGTGAGCTGTATGATCTTCAGGACTGTTTTGATAAACTGATATAACGTCATATGCGATAGCAAGAGTTGCTAACCACTTCATTTTTATCGGAATCACTCCATATATGTGAAGCTCCGTATTTGGAAATAACATTGCTGCTCCTACAATCAAACCATAAATTGCACCCGAAGCACCAACTGCGGGACCATTCAACAACTGTCGTAATTGCTCTATGTCAGCTCTTGATAGATTAGAAAGATCTACATTCTCTGCTAATGGAAAGAAAGATCCTGTAATCTGATGAATTTGAACTCCTGAAGCGATAATATGAATTGCTGCCGCCCCTAAGGCCGTGGCGAAAAAGAACATTAAAAACTTCTTTGCTCCCCAAACTCGCTCCAACATATTACCAAACACAACCAAAGCAATCATGTTAAACAAAATGTGCCTAAAACCACCATGCATAAAGAAATGAGTGGCTAATTGATACGGTTTAAAGAAAACAGAATCAGGGTAAAAAACACCTAACTCGCCAATCAAATCCACATCCCTTCTCAAAAAGACAATAGTCGCAAGAAAAAAGAGTGCATTAATTATTAATAGATTCTTTACTACTGGCTGGATATTTCCGAATAGGTTTCTAAGCATTAGTTAAATCTTTTAAAAATTTCGTCCATGGTGAACGTCTCAATAATTTTTTTCCCGTGCGGCGATAATTGAGGTGAGCTCGAAGCAAACAGTGCATCAATCATATGTTCCATCTCCTCTATCGTCATGGTCTTACCTCCTTTAATCGCTAAACCTGAAGCAGTTGAGATAGCCAAACGAGATTTTACATCCAGTTCTTCATTTTGTTCAGTCAATTTATAAGCCTCAAAAATTTGAGTCAAAAGCCTTACAGGGTTTTCTTCTTTCGCCTGCACTGGCTGCCCATTAATCACAATCTCACAATTTTCAATCTCTAAGTCAAATCCCAATTCATTCAAATCGTCAAGTATCTCTTTCCAGATAGGAACGTCTTGCTTTTCAGCCAAAATCGTTTCAGGAAAAAGTAATTTCTGAACTTCATTCGAATGATCAGCCATCATCAAATTATCAAATAAAATGCGACAATGCGCCCTAAATTGATCAATTAAAATAAAACCATTCTTGAGCGAACTCAAAATGTATTTATCATTTATCTGAACCGGCTTTTTCTTCTCAATTGAAACTTCATCACCTGCTTCATTATCTAATGAAGACGAAAGAGTGACCTCATTATGCTGAATTTCACTTTTTTCTTTATCAACCTCTTCGCTTTTTGCATCATCATAGAAGTTCTCCCACACATTTTTGTCTGGTTGAATTTTAGAAAAACCATGAGCTCCCTTGTTCCCTGAAACTCCAGGAGACTTAGTTGAAGAAGCTTTTGATGTATTGAAAGGATTGAAGTCAGGATTAACCTTGATCTCAGGAACTTTAACAGTTTCACCTGCCTTTAGAGCTGGAGTTACAAAACTTTGTTCGAGCTCAAAATCTAAAGTAGGTGCAACATTGAATTGACCTAATGCTTGCTTTATTGCAGACCTTAAAAAAGCATAAATAGCCTGATTCTCTTCAAATTTGATTTCAGTTTTAGTCGGATGTACATTCACATCAATACTCTGAGTAGGAACATCAAAATATAAGAAATATGGAGGGTACTTTCCTGAAGGAATTAAATCTTCATATGCATTGGTAATCGCATGATTTAAGTATCTATCCTTGAAGTACCTGTTGTTCACGAAAAAGAAAGATTGGTCTGATTTTGACTTAGCAAACTCAGGCTTGGTAACGAATCCTGAAATCTTCACAATATCAGTTTCTTCATTAACCGGCACTAATCTTTCATTAAATGCCTTTCCAAAAATTTGAACTATTCTTTGGCGAATATTCCCTTTTGGTAAATTATATATCTCATCATCATTGTGATGAAAAGTGAACTCAATATCAGGATGAACCAATGCCACTCTCATAAATTCATCCGTAATCTTTCTATACTCAGTAGTATTCTTGCCTAAGAAGTTTCTTCGAGCTGGAACATTAAAGAAGAGATTCTTCACAGCTATTGAAGTTCCGTTCTTGCACATGTCTGCTTCTTGCGAAACAATTTTAGAACCTTCATTTACAATGACGGTTCCCAATTCTGCATCATGGGTCTTAGTTTTTAGAGTAACGTGCGCTATGGCCGCTATTGAAGCTAGCGCCTCTCCCCTAAAGCCTTTGGTACTTAAAGCAAATAAATCATCTGCCTTAGCAATTTTACTAGTTGCGTGTCTTTCAAAAGACATGCGCGCATCAACATCAGTCATTCCTGATCCATTGTCGATTACTTGAACTAAAGTTTTTCCGCCATCCTTAGCCACAAGATTTATGTGGGTAGCACCAGCATCTATTGAATTTTCAATTAATTCTTTCACAACTGAAGCTGGTCTTTGAACAACTTCGCCTGCCGCAATTTGATTGGCTATGTGAGCTGGTAAAAGCTTTATGACGTCTGACATTCTTTTATTTACCGGAGTTTTGTTCCATAAATGCGATCATACCATCTAATCCGAAGAATAAGATATAGCAAGCAAAAAGGACGATTCCAAAGATGACAATCAGCCTAATATTAGACTGCATGCTTTTCTTTTTATAATCCGGATTTCCCCACCTATCGGCTGTATGTTCTCTGAAAGAGATTTCTCTCTTATAATTTTGATCACCTTCTGCAGATTTCTCTGCAGCTTCAATTTTTCGTTTAATCTCCTCTTTTCTTGGATCGTAATAACGAGGAATATACTCAAACTTCTTGTGCCTGTTAGGCAGCTTAAAAAGCGACATTCTGTTCCAATTCATACTCTACTGTTTTGCGTCCCGAAATCTTATCGGGAAATTATCAAATAATAAACGCGACTTGAAAAACAAATATAAGCAGATTAACTTCATCTTAAACCAGAATTATTAACCGTTTATTCACCTTCCGTCCACACTTATTAGTGAACAAAAATGGTGCCGTGGCAGGATTTATGCATACTCTTATTCATAAATTCGTCAAACCATTGATAACAGGACATTAACAGACGTTTAAAAAAGATTAACAAACGCTTTATATGACATTAAACTCGCGCATTACCATAGTACTTTGCCTATTAATAGGAAATCTCTTTGCTCAAACTTCAGATTTTGCGAATAATCAAAAAGGTCCAGATTTTTTGAATGAAAAGACACCATGGGCAGATTCAGTATTGAGCTCTATGACCTTAGATCAAAAGATTGGTCAACTTTTTATGGTAGCAGCATATTCTTCAAAAGGATCAGATCACTATGAAAAATTAGATGAACTGATAACTAAGTATCATATTGGAGGATTAATCTTTTTTAAAGGAAGTCCTGCAAAGCAAGTTAATCTTACCAATAGATTTCAAAAAGAAGCTAAAACGCCCCTATTTGTTGCCATTGATGGTGAATGGGGCTTATCAATGCGATTAGATTCTACTATTAAGTACCCAAGGCAAATGATGTTGGGAGCACTTCCTGACGACAAGCTGATTTATGAAATGGGACAACAAATCGGTGATCAATGCAAGAGAATGGGAATTCACATCAATTTCGCTCCTGTTATTGACGTCAATAACAATGCTAAAAACCCTGTCATCAATAATAGATCATTTGGAGAAGTGAAAGAATTGGTCGCTAAATTCGGAATGGCTTATATGAACGGAATGCAAGAAAAAAATGTGCTTGCTTGCGGAAAACACTTTCCAGGACATGGTGATACCGACATGGACTCTCATAAGTCATTACCAACAATACCTCATGATTTTGCAAGACTAGATAGTCTTGAACTTTATCCTTTTAAAGAGTTAATCAACAACAAGCTCGCAAGTATGATGGTGGCACACCTTTACATTCCAGCTTTGGATAATACTGAGAATCAAGCCTCCACTCTTTCCCCAAAAATAGTGACCGATTTATTGAAAGATTCTTTAGGCTTTGAAGGATTGATTTTTACTGACGCCCTTAACATGAAAGGTGTTTCGTCATATTACCAACCAGGAGAAGTTGATGTAAAAGCCTTATTGGCAGGAAATGACGTACTACTTTTCCCACTTAACGTACCAGTTGCAATTGAGAAAATAAAAGGAGCTTTAGATAAAGGAGAAATCACTGAAGAAGGCATTAATGAAAGATGCTTGAGGATACTCAAAGCTAAAGAATGGGCAGGCTTAGAGAAATTTGAAGCTATCGATACCAAAACTCTTTTTGATGATTTGAACACATTAGAAGCTGAAGTATTGAACAGGAAAATTGCGAAGCAATCAATCACCCTGCTTCAAAACAAGGGTGCTCTACCAATAAAAGACCTTGACACCAAAAAATCTGTCTACCTGAATGTTGGTGGTACAAAAAAGAATTCCTTTTATACCGGAATGTCTAGATATGCTAATCTCGAACAAATTCAAATTCCGAGATCTTTATCTGCTACCGAAGAAGATCAGTTGATTGAAAAATGTAAAGCTTATGACAGAATTATAATTGGCTTTCACAGAACCAACAACAATCCAAGAAGAAATTTTGGTATTACCCGTCAATCGATTGGTATTCATGAGTTGCTCTCAAAAGAACATGAAGTGGTAACCGTGGTTTTCGGAACCCCTTACGTAATCGACAAGTTCGGAGACCTTTCAAAAACTGAAGGTTTGGTAGTCGCCTATCAAGACAATGAATACACGAACGAAGCTGCCTCTCAATTAATTTTTGGAGGAATTAAACCAATGGGAACATTGCCAGTTACGGCCAGCCCTGAATTCCCGGCAGGACATGGATTATCTTTTTCTAAAACCACTAGGTTAGCACATGTTTTACCTGAAGAGATAAACATTGACTCTAAAAAACTATTAAAAATTGACAAGGTTGCAAAGGCCGGAATCAAAATGAAGGCTTTTCCTGGCTGCCAAATTCTCGCTATAAAAGATGGCAATGTATTTTACAACAAATCGTTCGGGCACCACACCTACGACAAGAAAAGAAAAGTTAAGAATACAGACATTTATGACTTAGCCTCTATCACGAAAATTGCCGCCACCACTGTATCTCTGATCAAATTACAAAAAGACAGTCTAATTGATATTGACAATACTTTAGGTGATTACCTTCCTGAAATAGTTGATTCAACTAGGTATGAGAATATGGTTCTTAGACATATGCTTGCACATCAAGCCGGGCTTCACCCATGGTTACCGTTCTATGTAAGAACAGTTAAAGACGGAAAACCAATGGATAAGTATTATGATAAAGATTCAAGCGCAACGAATCCATACAGAGTTGCAGACGAGATGTGGATTTCACCAGATTATGAGCAATACATGCTTAAGAGAATTACAAGACAAGCTTTGAGAAAGAAAACCTATAAATACTCAGACATGGGGTATTATTTCATTAAAGCAATCATTGAAAAACAAACTGGCAAAGGCTTAGAGGAATATACGGCTGAAAATTTTTACAAACCAATGGGTTTAAGTACCATGACATATCATCCAAAATATAAGTTTAACAAGGATCGCATTACCCCTACTGAACAGGATACTATTTTTAGAGATCAATTAGTTCATGGTGATGTTCATGATCCTGGAGCGGCAATGCAAGGCGGAGTTGGAGGACATGCTGGTCTTTTCTCTAATGCTTTGGACTTAGGAACATTAATGTATATGCTCATAAATGATGGCCAATACGGAGGAGAGCAAATCTTAGATAAAGACACTATTGCTGACTTCACTCGAGCTCAGTTTTTACCTAGAAACAGAAGAGGTGCAGGCTTTGACAAGCCAGTTAGATCGTTAGATGGAGGGCCAACTTGCAACAAAGTTTCTTTAGAGAGTTTTGGCCATTCAGGATTTACCGGAACAATAACTTGGGCTGATCCAACTAATGGAATTGTCTATGTATTCTTGAGCAACAGAGTTTATCCAGACGCTATGAACTGGAAGATTGTGAAAGAAAATATCCGAACAGAAATTCAAGATGCAATTTATGTTGCTGCAAAATGAAATTTAAATTGACCTAAAGCGTCAAAGGTGGCAGTATGGACATTATCTTTGCACTCAGATGAAAATTGGAATCGTTTTATACCCTACATTCGGGGGAAGTGGCGTAGTTGCTACAGAATTAGGAAAAGCCCTCGCTTTAAAAGGACATGAAATTCATTTTATTTCATACAATCAGCCTGTAAGGCTCGATCACTTTCATCCCAATATTAGGTATCATGAAGTGAGACCTTTTCATTACCCGCTCTTTGATTATCAACCTTATGAATTAGCGTTGACTAGTAAACTGGTAGATGTGACAAGATATGAAGGACTAGATTTATTGCATGTACATTATGCTATTCCTCATGCTTCGGCTGCCTATTTTGCTCAGCAAATATTGAAGACTCACAACATCAACATTCCGTTTGTAACGACTCTACACGGAACTGATATTACTTTGGTAGGAAAACATCCGTCGTTTGAGCCAGTAATTACTTTTAGCATCAATAATTCAGATGCTGTGACAGTAGTTTCGCAGAGTTTGAAAGACGATACTTACAAACACTTTAAGATAGAAAACGGTATAGAGGTGATTCATAATTTTATTGGACATGACTCATACTGTGAAGAACCGAAGGCTGAAGATTTAGAAAGGAAAAAAGAGATTGCACCAAATGGTGAGCGAGTGATTTGTCACATGTCCAATTTCAGAAAAGTTAAACGTGTTGAAGACGTAGTTCAAATTTTCAAGCGCATTAGAGAAAAAATGCCTTCTAAACTATTACTTGCAGGTGATGGACCTGAGCGTTATAAAATTGAACAATTATGCACTGAACTAGGTGTATGTAGTGATGTTGAAATGGTTGGAAACGTACAAACCGCTCAAGAAATTCATTGTATCAGTGATTTATTTATCCTGCCATCACAAACCGAGAGCTTTGGTTTGGCTGCCCTTGAGGCTCTAGCTTCAGGCGTACCTGTTATATCATCAAATGCTGGTGGATTACCCGAAGTAAACAAAGATGGTTATTCAGGATTCTTATCGGATGTAGGTGATGTAGACAAAATGGCGAAAGACGCATTGAAGATTTTAGAAAATGATGAGTCATTATCTAAATACAGAAAACAAGCTTACGACCACTCTTTGAACTTTACCATAGACAATATTCTTCCTCAATATGAGGAGGTCTACAATAGACTACTTAAAAAGTAAATTATTTAGGCTCTTTTTTGATTCTGTCTAAGTGAATCTTAACAGAAAAGAATACTAAGTCATCAGATACTTCTTCAGAAATGTATCCTAATTGATTCTTAGACTTTAATGACATTGTGATGAACCCTAAACCGGCTCCACCTTTGTTAGACATAATTCCGTTTGACAATACTTCCATGTACAACTCCTTTACTTCAGAAGTTTCCATTTCATTTAATCCGTCAATTCTTTCAATTATACCTTCAATTTTATCACGTTTGATCAAATTTCCGAAAGTTACTTTGTAATCTTCTTCATTTTGTAGAACGATTAAAAACGAAACTTGATTTCCGTCTTCATCTCTTTCACCGTGAATTCTAATGTTTTGTAAACCTTCAACAAGGATGCTAAACATACGTTTAACAACTCCTTTTTTGTCGCCAGACTCAAGCATCATATCTTCGATACTTGTTGACAGAGAGTTAACTAAGTCCTGTGAGAACTCACCAAAATGTGAAACGATTATTTTCCCTGAGGCATTTTTGTTATAATCTCCAAAAATCTCCTGGAACCTTGCATTACACTTTTCAACTACTGGATTACCTGCCAACATTTGCGACTAAAGTCTTAATTTTATCTCCGAAAGATATAAAATAATTGATTAACTACCTTATTTCTACGACAAATTTTAATTCAGGTTACTAATTCTAACCAAAAAAAACAATTTATTATGATTATGTTAAAAGCATAATAAAAATGTTTTGAAATTCTCAGAAAGTAGGCAAGCTAAGAGTTAATCGAAAAAATGTCTATATTCATAGTACTAATAAATTGATTCAATGAGTGACTCTAAATATGATTTAGTTGTAATAGGCGGTGGACCTGCTGGTTATGCAGCAGCAATGCGTGCTATTGACTTTGGAAAGCGTGTTTGCTTGATAGAGAAGTCTAAAGTTGGCGGAGCGGGCTTATATAATGGCGCCCTTTCATCTAAGACCCTTTGGGAATTATCACAAAGAGTAAAGAACGTTAACGAAACGATAGTATCTATTGGTAGAGATAAATTTGAATTGAGCTGGGATGAGGTAAGAAAAACTCTAGAGGAAGCTATTTTTGAAAGAAAATTCCAGTATTCGTGCCATATCAAACTTTTAAAAACGAATCGAGCTGACTTATTTACTTATGCCAGAGGATTTGGAAAAATAATAGATCCACATACTGTAGAGGTAAGTAAAGAGGATGGAGAAGTTGAGGAGTTTTCTACAGATTATATCACAATTACTACAGGAAGTTCACCTAGAACTATTCCTAACATTGCAGTTGATGAGAAGATAATCATGACTTCAGATGGAATTGATCAGATTGATGACTTTCCTGAAAGTTTAGTTATCGTTGGAGCCGGAGTAATTGGTTGTGAATACGCAACTATCTTCTCAAATTTCGGAAAAACCAAAGTATACCTTATTGACAGAGGTGATCACATCTTACCTTTTGAAGATGATGACATATCACATATTGTCGCCAAAAACTTGGAGAAGCACGGAGTTACTATTCATCATAAGGCTTCTCTTGAGAGAATGGAAGTTATTGATGGGAAAGTGGAATACGAAATCGTTTGTGACGGTAAAAAAGAAATCATCAGAGTTGAAAAAGCATTGCTTTCGGTAGGAAGAGTTCCTAACCTCAAAGGAATAGGTCTAGAAGAGCTTGGAATTGAAATGGGTAAATCTGGTCGACACATTGGAGATGATGACACTCAGACAAATATTCCGAATATTTTTGCAGCTGGAGATGTTTCAGGAAGAATTGCCTTGGTAAACATGGGTGAAATTGAAGCCCGACATTCGGTAGAAAGAATGTTTGAAGGTAAAACTAGGAGACTTTCTTACGATAACGTATGTACCATTATGTTCTTGGAGCCAGAGGTGGCTGCAGTTGGAATGAATGAAAAACAATGCATAAAAGAAAACATTCCGGTTAAAGTTGTAAAACTAGACTACTCGGTAATGGCAAGAGCTATTGCCATGCGTAAGACTCAGGGATTCTTTAAAATCATTGTAACAAATGATGATAAAATGCAGATCTTAGGAATGAGAGCTGTAGGAGAGCACGCATCATCTGCTATTCAAGCAGTGGCATTGCTTATAAAAACGGGGCAAGGAATTGATGAGCTTGCTGAACTTGTTCACCCCCACCCTTCTATCGTTGAAGGAGTTCAAGAGTGTGTGAGAATGCTATTAAACAAATCAATATTTAAATCATCAGTTTTCAAAGACAAGTTGGCTTGTTACAGCTTAGTTGATGGAGTAAAAACACCATTACAAAGATTATGATCAAATTCTTTTGCCCATTATTATTCATTCTTCTGCCCGTATTCTCTAATGCCCAAGGTGTTGACGGGGAGCTAGAAGGAAAATGGGAATTGTTTGAGATTATAGATAACATGACAGGTGATGTTATAAAGCCAGCACCTGTCTCTTCAAATAAAGACTTTAAATACTTCATTGAATTTCAAGACAACATTGTAAAGTACAATTTGGATATTAATAAGTGTTCAAATGAAATAATAGTTAAGAAGGATAGAACTATAGAGTTCAAGTACTTTTCAGAATGCACTGAAATATGCTGTGATGAGGAATTTTCTAAGATCTTAACTTATGAAGATTGCACGAATTACATCATTAAGGATAAGAAAACTTTAATATTGATATCAGAAGATCGCATCTTCTATTTCTCAAAGGGATAAAAAAAAAGCCCTCTCGTTTGAGAAGGCTTCTTAAATATATTAATTGGGAGAGATTACTTTCCAGCAACCGCTCTTCTTTTTTCTCTAATTCTCGCAGCCTTACCTCTTCTATCTCTGAAGTAGTAAATTCTTGCTCTTCTTACAGCACCAACTTTATTCACCTCAATTTTCTCAATGAATGGAGATTTTACTGGGAAGATTCTTTCAACACCTACGTTTCCTGAAATTTTTCTAATTGTAAAAGTTTCTGTTGAACCAGAACCCTTACGTTGGATAACAACTCCTTGAAAAAGCTGTACTCTCTCTTTGTTACCTTCTTTAATCTTATAGTGTACTGTAATTGTACTACCCGCACCAAATTCTGGTAATTTAACTCCTTCTACCAATGTATCCTGTACGTCTTTTATTATGCTATCCATGACAAATTTCTTATTTCAATCCCTTAATTTCGGGGTGCAATATTACTAATAATTCCGTAAAAAACACATACAAAAATAATATTTTTATTTTTCTTCATCAACACTAATCTGCTAATAAGTTTGGCACAATTCGTGATTCTAAAGGTTTTAGAAGTGTAACTTAACATATAATTTGAGTTATTCTTATGCAAGAATTACAAACCAGATTACCTAACGGTAGCAGCTAAAACCAGAATTATGACCGTATTTAACAACAACAAGGCAAGAGCCCTTACGATTATCGGATTACTATTTTGTGCCAGTCTTTTTGGCCATCCGATTGATGATTATTATAAGACTTATAAAAATGACTCGGGAATGGAATCTAAAACTGTTCCTCCAAAATTAGCATCATTGATGGTAGATGAAGATTATCCTGAAGCCATTGAAGTACTTAGAGCAATGAGCGCTTTAAAATATTTGAACTACTATGGTGATAAGGCAGACATTGAAAAATATGCCAGCAAAGCCATTGGAGCTAAAGGTGACTACAAAGAACTCTTAAATGATGTTGATGGGTCAAGAACAGTTAATGTTTATGGAGTTAAGAAAAAAGGTAAGGTTAGAAAAATCATAGCCGTAGTTCAAACCAAATCTCAGTTTTTACTCTTGATTGGAAAAGGAAAATTGACTAAAAAGCATATCGCTTCATTGCCTGCTCTATCAAAGGAGATTCAATAAGCACTAAAAATACAACAAACCGAAACGCTCTCATGGCTCAGCCTAGAGGGCGTTTTTTTTTATGGGGTGGATTTACTTATCAAATTGAAATCCAACTACGCAAACATCATCAATTTGCTCATGATCTCCCATCCAATCAACTAGATAATGATCTAAATGAGCTTTTTGTCCATCAAACTCTTTGTTACAAATCTCAAGCAGAAGCTCTTTCATTTTCTTGACCTTCAATTTCTTTCCTCTCTCTCCACCAAACTGATCGGCGTAACCATCTGATGTCATATAGAATTTCAAGTCAGGTGTAAGGCTTATTTTATGCTCAGCAAATATTTGATCATCTGGCGTAAATCCTGCAACCGCTACCTTCGTGGCCTTAATCTCCGAAACCTCACCATTTTGGACAATCCACAAAGGTCTATTAGCACCTGAGTACAACATCTCCTTTGAATCCAAATCAATCGTACAAATAGCAGCATCCATTCCATCTTTGGTGGATTCGGCTTGACCATCTTGTTTCAGTGATTTCTTAATTGCTCTACTTAGCTCTGCTAATATTAATCCCGGATTAGTAATCTTTCTCTCCTCTACAATAATGTTCAGTCTATCGGAACCAATCATACTCATAAATGCTCCTGGAACCCCATGTCCTGTACAATCAGCACAAATGATCACCAGTTTATTATCAAGTTTTGTAAACCAATAGAAATCTCCAGAAACAATATCCTTCGGTCTGAACAGGACAAAAGACTGTGGAATCCACTTTTTCATCTCTTCTTCTAAAGGAAGAATTGCATTTTGAATTCTTTGGGCATAATTGATACTATCTTCAATCTCCTGCTTTTGCTCTCTTAACACTTCATTTTTTTCTGAAATCTCTCTAGTTCTTTCTTCTACCACTCCTTCTAACCAAAGATTTTTCTTCTTTAATCGAGCAGAAAACAACCTAAATCCGAAAAAGAAAAGCACTATCACACCCAAGCCATAAAGGATGAACGCCCATGTTGTTCTATACCAAGGAGGCAAAATTGTGAAGTGAATTGAATTCTCTTCTGACATTTCTCCGTAGATGTTTCTTCCCTTCACCTTAAATGTGTAATCGCCCTCGTGTAAATTTGTGAAATTAGCCTCTGTCTTACTACTCCATTTTGACCATTCTGCACTGTACCCCTCTAACTGATATGAAAACTCTAAAGCATGCCCTCCTGTGAATGATGGTGCAGAAAATGCGAGGGCAATATCGTTGTAAGAATATTCCAATTCAATAGTTAATTCTTCAGGTTGATTTTCAAGGATTAATCCATTTTGATGGAAATTTCCGGCGAAGATTGTAGAATCAGAACCTGCAGTAAATTCTCTAATAAGCACGTTGACTTTATTATCGTACTTCTTTACATTATTCTCTTCATAGCGGATTAGGCCATCAACAGTTCCTACCCACAACACCCCATCTTCTTCAAGGTAGAACTCATTTATCCTACCGAAGTCAATGCCTGCAAATGGTTTTTTTACAAACTTATCTTCATTCTTATCAAAGTATGCAATAGAATAATTATCCTCTGAATACCAATCTCTATCTTCATTTGATTCTAAAAATAAGAATTGACCATCAGTCATTAAGTTGTGAAATAACTTCGTTTGAAACATTGCCATATAGTTCATTGGATCTTCTTGCTCTTCAGGAGTCAAGCCAACCTTCATTGCTTCTTCATCAAGAAAATAATCTAAACCTTCTTTAGAGCCAAACACCAAACTATCGTCATAAATCAAAGGCTTTCCTAGATTATCCAAGAGCCCTTCAAAATCTCCGTACATTTCAGTACTGAATTTTTCTTGAGTCAAGTCTAACCTGTAAACTCCGTTAGCAGCAGTTCCGATCCAAACCACAGCTGGGCTATTCGGATCTTCTACAATTCCTAAAACTGAACTAAAACTCGCATCATAAGTGTATTTCTCACTCATATCAAGACCGTACACTTTTAAACCAAATGATCCTCCAGAGACAATGAGCTCTTTGTTTGGTAGATACAAAATCTTATTCGCACTTTCTTGAGCAGTTGTTCTCAAGCTAAAGTGCACGCCATCAGACGTCTGATAGATACCTCTAGAAGTTGCTACGAGAAGATTATCCTTGACCAATTCAAATCCCCAAACCTGTGCATTAATAAAACTTGAATTTTCAAAGATTTTTGCTCCATCTTTACTTTCTTTAAAAAGTCCATTAGAAGTTCCTAAGTACAACTCACCTTGAAAGCGTTGCATGGCTTGAACACTCCCGTCAATACCATGCAGTGCTGAGTAAAAAGATAAAGGAGAGTAATAATCTATCATTGCCATACCATTGCCGGTACATACCCACAAGTTTTGGTCGCGATCTTGAAATACACTTTTAATATCATTTGAACCTAACCCACTGTGCTTATCAAAATGATTCAACAGATTTCCTTGAGCATCAATAATATACAAGCCTGATGTAAAAGTTCCAAGAGCAAAATTGCCATCTGATAATTGAATAGAACCAAAAATTCCAAGTGAAGTAAGAGGTACTTTATTTCTATCTTCTAACTGCCTGAACTTTCTGTTCTTGTACTTCCACAACCCTATCTCTTGAGTAACCACCAAAAGTGAATCATCATGTAATTGATGTAAACCAAATACTCCAAGACCTCTTACATTCTCGGTCCCCTTCAATCTTTTTAAATCGCCATCTTCATATTTCACAATTCCAATTTCTCTTGCTCTTAAGTGAAAAAATCCATCCACCATGAAAGAAGTGTGAAAAGAAGAAGTTTCAGTTGGATATTCTGCGATTATTTTTTCTGTTTCAATATCATATTCAAAGAAAACAGATTGTGCTTGAAAGTACACCTTCTCAGAGGTTGTATGAATTGCCCAAATTTCAGAGAAAAAATTATCATCTTCAGGAATGTTGTCAAACAATGATTTATATTCTAATTCTCCGTTTTCGGTTCCGCTTAGATATCCAAAATCACCCATGGTACCTACATATACCCTGCCTGTCGAATCAACACCTACAGCCCTAACATAAGAACCGGCTTGCACGTTAATGTAATTCCAGAATTGACCATCAAACTCAATAACACCATTTCCACTTCCAAAGTACATCACTCCCCTATGATCTTGAGTTGCGCAATAGATTTCAGGATTGTATTCCTTACCATAATCCCTTGTAGAAAAATTCTTGACAGTCGGCGCCAAATCTTGGCCAAATGAGACAAAGGATAATGCGGTAAAAAATGTTAGTAAAAGTAGGTTTCTGATTGGCATTTTTTCAAAGGGCATACATTATATTTATCAAAAATAACAAAAATGGCTAAAGAGATAACTTTAAATGAGGTGATTGCGCATGTTGAGAAATTTCATGATTCTTTTAAGATAGGAAATAATTATGCCCCAACAACAGAATTATCAGATGATGAAATTCTATTGAGGTACAAACTCATGCGTGAAGAGAATGAAGAATATTTGGAGGCGGCTCAAAACAGTGACCTAGTTGAAATAGCAGACGCTTTGGGTGATCAGTTATATATTCTGTGCGGAACCATCTTAAAACATGGGATGCAACATAAGATTGCAGAAGTGTTTGAAGAGATTCAAAGAAGTAACATGAGCAAACTTGATAAGGATGGAAATCCGATTTATCGTGAAGATGGTAAAGTTTTGAAGTCAGACCAGTATTTCAAGCCAAATATTGCTTCAATTTTATCTTGAGGTGGAAACACCTGATTTCCAAGTATATTTTTTCTCAATTCGATCAGATTTTCTGCCCTGAACCGCATAAAGTAAGATAAATAGACAGATTAGAAAGAGAACAAAAAAGCCTGCTGTCATTAATTGTCTTGTTAAATCAAATTGGCTTAACATTATGTGAACTGATATTTCAATTATAGGAATCAGAAGAAATAGCAAGACGGCGTTTCTTTTGAAGTTTGAAATCTTTAGAATGATGTTTGCGTTCTTTTCAATCCAGTTTTCTCTATCGACAATTTTGTCAGTTTTTGGTTCAGAGATCTTAGACTTTTCTTGTACCAAAACGCTCAAACGATCATAGACTCTTGTCAAATAATACAAGTAGACTAAGATGCTGATAACATATATCCAAGTGTGTCCTTCCATAACTATAACTGCTCCAAATATACTGGAAACCAGCACCTAAAGTTACAAGTTGTTGTGTTTTGAACAAATTTTCAGAACAAAAGTTTAATTTTTCATTCTCCTAAAAATAAAAAGACCCTTCCAAAAATGAATTGGAAAGGCCTTTCTAACTTAAATTAAAGTCTTAAAATCAAGTATCGATATTCGCGTATTTTGCGTTTTTCTCAATAAACTCTCTTCTTGGCGGAACTTCATCTCCCATTAACATAGAGAATGTTCTGTCCGACTCAATTTCATTATCAATCTGAACTTGACGAAGCGTTCTTCTTTCTGGATCCATTGTTGTTTCCCAAAGTTGCTCTGCGTTCATCTCACCAAGACCTTTATAACGTTGGATACCTACAGAAGAATCAGCTCCTGATCCTTTCATCTCCATAATCAATCTATCTCTTTGGTCATCATCCCAAGCATAAGCAGATTTTTTACCTTTCTTCACTTGATACAATGGCGGAGTTGCGATATAAACATAACCTCTATCCACCAATTCTTTCATGTGTCTAAAGAAGAAAGTTAGAATTAGCGTCTCAATGTGAGATCCATCAACATCCGCATCACACATAATGATGATTTTGTGATATCTCAATTTCTCAGTATTCAGAGCTCTATCATCTTCTTCTGTTCCTACTCTTACTCCTAAAGCCGTATAGATATTTTTGATCTCTTCGTTTTCGAAGATCTTATGTTGCATTGCTTTTTCTACGTTCAAAATCTTTCCTCTCAAAGGCATAATTGCCTGAAAGAATCTATCTCTACCCTGTTTAGCAGTTCCACCCGCAGAATCTCCCTCTACTAGGTAAATTTCACTTTCTGCAGGATCTTTAGAAGAACAATCAGCTAGCTTACCAGGAAGACCTGAACCAGTTAATACGTTCTTTCTTTGAACCATTTCACGAGCTTTTCTTGCCGCGTGTCTTGCAGTCGCAGCAAGAATAACTTTTTGAACGATAGATCTAGCATCTTTTGGATGCTCTTCTAAATAATCAGTTAACATTTCAGAAACAGCCTGTGATACAGGAGCATTTACTTCTCTGTTACCTAACTTCGTTTTAGTTTGACCCTCAAATTGTGGCTCTCCTACTTTCACTGAAACAATAGCAGTTAATCCTTCTCTGAAGTCATCTCCAGAAATATCAAACTTAAGCTTATCAAGCATACCTGATTCTTCAGCATACTTTTTTAATGTTCCAGTTAAACCTCTTCTAAACCCCTGTAGGTGTGTTCCACCTTCATGAGTATTAATGTTATTTACATAAGAGTGTAAGTTCTCAGCATAAGAAGTATTATAAATCATGGCAACCTCTACTGGTACACCATTCTTTTCACCTTCAACATGTATTACCTCTTCAATTAAAGCTTCTCTAGATTCATCTAAAAATCTAACAAACTCGCTCAATCCTTTTTCAGATTTGAATGTTTCAGTAATAAACTTACCCTCTTCATCTGTATTTCTTTCATCAGTAATAGATATTACTAATCCTTTATTCAGATAAGAAAGTTCTCTCATTCTAGAAGCAAGCGTTTCATAGCTATATTCTAATGAGTCAAAAATCTCAGGATCTGGAAAGAAAGTAACTGTTGTTCCTCTATGAGTTGCAGTTCCGTTTTCTTTAACTGGATATGATGCCTTTCCTTGCTGATATTCCTGAATGTATGCTTTTCCTTCTCTAAAAACTTCAGCTTTTAAATCTCTTGAAAGTGCATTCACACAAGAAACCCCAACTCCGTGAAGACCACCAGATACTTTATAAGAATCTTTGTCGAATTTACCACCTGCACCAATTTTTGTCATTACAACTTGAAGTGCAGATACTCCTTCTTTTTCGTGAATATCAATCGGAATACCACGACCGTTATCAGTCACTAAAATTCCGTTACCTTCTAATATAGTCACAGCAATTGTATCACAATGACCGGCCATTGCCTCATCAATTGAATTATCAACTACCTCATACACCAAATGATGTAATCCTCTTACGCCTACATCTCCAATATACATTGAAGGACGCATTCTAACGTGCTCCATTCCCTCAAGGGCCTGAATACTGCTCGCCGAGTAGCCTTTTTTCTTATTTTCTTCGCTCATATAATTTTATTATAAATCCCCCGTAAAAAAGTCAATTTTTCACAAGGCAAACAAAGATACGAATCGACCTATTTTTTATGGTTGAATTTGAACGGATTTATAAGTAGTTTTCAACAGGTAATTAACACTTATGAACATTATTAAAGATTGGTCTTCACAAAAGACTCAAATTCAACTTTTAATCGAAAAAGAACAGAAGAAATTCTTCTCTAAAAAGAGTTCTGAAATATGAGAATGAACAGTTCGTTGTGCCAATTGTTTATTAATTCGAAATACATCTTTAAACAAATGACTATTTTTACGCCAAATTAAAATCAATGAAACCAACTTTTCACACACTCAATATAAAGGATATCAAAAAAGAAACTGCAGATTCTGTTTCAATTGCATTCGATATTCCTGAAAATTTAAAAGGTGATTATTCTTTCATCCCTGGACAATATTTGACTTTAAAAGCAGATATCAAAGGAGAGGATGTTAGAAGATCTTATTCAATCTCTTCTGCACTTTCAGAAGGTGAATTGAGAGTTGCGATTAAGCAAGTTGAAAACGGGAAGTTCTCAACTTACGCTTGTCACGAACTTCAGGCCGGACAAAGCATGGATGTGATGACTCCACAAGGAGGATTTAAAGTTGAAACAAATGCAGCTAATGCAAACAATTACGTTTTCTATGCGGCAGGTTCAGGAATCACTCCTGTTCTTTCAATGGTTAGAACAATCCTAGAGACTGAAAGCAATAGTAATGTATTTTTATACTACGGAAATAAGACAGCTGAATTGACAATCTTCAAATCAGAGCTAGATGCGCTCGCTTCTAAGTATTCAAACTTCACATTGAGATACATCTTAAGTAAAGAAGAAAGCGGAGACGCTAATACAAATGGAAGAATTGACGCCGCAAAATGTGCTCACTTTTATTCAGCTGAAATTGAGGGGAATGAAATTAAAGGTGTATATGCTTGTGGACCTGAATCAATGATTGATACAATTAAGGATTTTTATACATCAAAAGGACTTAAAGACAAAGTTCACTTTGAGTTATTTACTACTCCAGTAGCTGCGGCTGATGAAACTTCTACCGAAGCTGATGATTCAGTTGAAGTAAATGCTGAAGTAACTGTTATTATTGATGACGAAGAATACTCATTTCCTTTAGCTACTTCAGGAAAAGATGTTCTATCTGCAGCACAAGATGTTGATGCTGACGTACCTTTCTCTTGTAAAGGAGGAGTTTGTTGTACTTGTAGAGCCAAGGTGATGGAAGGCAAAGTAAAAATGTCATTAAATTTTGCCCTTGAAGAGGACGAAGTAGCTGATGGATTTGTACTGACATGTCAATCGCACCCTATCACAGAAAAAGTCGTTATCTCGTTTGACGAATACTAATCGTATGAAGAACATTGTTATTGTTGGCGCTAGTCGCGGAATAGGGAAAGAATTAGTAAAACAACTTTCTGCCAATCACAATGTTCTAGCATTTTCTAGAAACAAAGAAAGGCTGCTAGCTCTTTCAAAAGAGACCGGAGCAAAGGTTCAGGACATTGATTTGACTTCTGAATTATTTAAGACTGAGTTTACCGAGAGCATTACAAATCACTTTAAGACGGTTGACGTTTTAATAAATAATGCCGGATACCTAGTTAATAAACCTTTTCTTGAAACTACCTTAGAAGACATTAAAAAGACATTTGAAACAAATGTTTTTGGATTAATTCAGAGCTCCCAAGCAATTATACCTTTCATGGAAAGCAATGGAGGGCATATCGTAAACATTGGATCTATTGGTGGAGTTCAAGGTTCAGTTAAGTTTCCTGGGATTGGAGTTTACAGCTCATCAAAAGCGGCTGTGACCGGATACACTGAATGTCTGGCTGAAGAATTGAAAGAAACAAACATCCAGGTCAATTCTTTGGCGTTAGGAGCGGTTCAAACAGAAATGTTAGCCGAAGCATTCCCTGGATATGAGGCACCTACTAGTCCAGAAGAAATGGCAGAATTTATTGCAAATTTCTCTCTGAACAGTAATAAATGGATGCACGGAAAAATTATTCCTGTGTCAAAATCTACTCCTTAATTCCTGTCTTAATGAAAGTTGTATCAGTCAATCTTGGAGTAAAGAAATCTGTCAATTGGAGAGGAAAAGAAGTTGAAACAGGAATTTTCAAGTATCCAACCAATTCATCTATTAGACTAGGAAAAGAAGATGTTGAAGATGACCAGGTAATTGAGCGAAAGTATCATGGAGGAATCGACAAAGCTTGTTACATCTATTCTGCAGATCATTATCCTTATTGGGAGCAACTTTATCCTGAATTAAACTTTCAGCCAGGAATGTTCGGAGAAAACATAACAATCGAAGGCTTAGATGAAACGCAGATATTTATTGGAGATATCTTTCAAATTGGAGAAGCAAAAGTTGAAGTATCTCAGCCAAGAGAACCGTGTTATAAATTGGGGTTTCGATTTAATACCCAAAAGGTACTCAAGCAATTCTTGAACACTCTTTACTCTGGGATTTATTTAAGAGTTATTGAAGAAGGAGAAGTCAAAGTAGGAGACAAATTGGAGCTTATCGAAAAGGGATATGATTATGCGAATTTAGCAGAGTGCTATAGATTAGCTTTTCATTCAAAACCTGAAGAAACTGACGCCATCAGAAGAATTTTGAGTATTGAGGGTTTACCCTCAGGGTTCACAAAAACTCTTTCGAAAAGAATTAAGTAGCTGTTTATTTCAAAACTGTGACATGGCCACGATACTCATATCTTTTATCAGAGGTTGTAGATTTGAAATCAACCTGCCAGATGTATGTTCCATCTTGAATAAGTCCGCCATCTCCATAGGTTCCATCCCATCCACTATCTTTATTATAAGATTCAAAAATGATTTCTCCCCAACGATTAAAAATTGTCATGTGGAAATCATAAGGATCAATGCCTGAAGTAAACTGTGGTTTAAACCCTTCATTATATAAATCGCCATCAGGAGTGAATGTATTGGGTACATAAAACAAGAGTGCTTCTTCAACAATGATTTGCTTTTGTATACTGTCGGTACATCCGTCAATTGAACTAACCACCAATTCGGCCATATAATTCCCAGCAGATGCCGGATAATTGTAATCTGGATTTTGATCAGAACTTCCACCCTGATTATTTCCAAATGACCAGTTCCAACTCACCGCATTGGTAGATAAATCTGAAAAATTCACATATGTATCATCAGTTGTCAAAGATGTTGGTGTGCAAGTAAACATAGCTACTGGAACTTCATAAACTTGAACCCAATCATTATTATTAATTGTTTCAACACAACCTTCATTTGTGGTAACTGTTAATGTAACCGAGTACAACCCTGTTGAACTATAAAAGTGAGAAGGGTTTTGCTGATTACTTTGAGTAAGATCGCCAAAACTCCAATCCCAATTCAGAATTCCAGCTCCATCAGTTATTGCATCTCCGGTAAAGTTTACTGCATAAGGACCACAATTATCTGGATCATCTAAATTCATACTTAAAGTTGTCGTCACAACATTCACATCAATTGAATCTCTTGTAGGACACATACCTCCTATTTCTATCCAATAAGTTCCGGATGTAGTAGCCATGAAAGTTGGATTTGTTGACCCATCTTGCCACAGATACGGACCTGTTTCAGCTGAGAAATCAAACTGAATATCGTCTCCATCACAAAGAGCAGCATCTGGTCCCAGAGTGAACGCTGGGTAGCTCTCATAAGAAACAATAATATCGTCAGTAGCCGAGCATGGTGCTGTCCCAATTTCAACCGAATATGTTCCGGCAGATGTAACGTTAAATGAACTTAAAGTTGAATTGTCTTGCCATAAAAAAGGACCAGCCTCTGCCGACATGTCTAAGTTAAGGGTCTCACCATCACATAATGTTGTGTCATTTCCTAAAGAAAATACAGGTGCCGTCACAAATGCCACGTCTACAGTATCTGAACTCACACATTGAGTTCCTACATCAACATAATATTGACCAGCTGTTGTAACATTAAAAGTTGGATTGGTTGAAGCATCCTGCCAAACATAAGGACCTCCAGATGCAGTTGCATCTAACAGTAAGTTATCTCCTGTACAAAGATTAGCGTCTGGACCCAGGTTTATTACAGGATATACATCATATAAAATATTAATAGTGTCATATCCAACACATGGAGCTGTTCCAATTTCAACAAAATATTGACCAGCTGCTGTTACATTAAAAGAACTAGCAATTGAATTATCTTGCCAGAGAAATGGTCCTGCTTGTGCAGACACATCTAGTAAATGCGAGTCGCCCGTACAAAGTGTTGTATCATTACCTAATGAAAATACTGGACCAGTACCGTAGTTCACTACAACTGTGTCATAACCCAAACAAGTTCCTGTTCCTACCTCAACAAAATATGTTCCTCCTGTTGTCACATTAAATGTTCCAGCAACCGAATTGTCTTGCCACAAATATGGTCCACCTGAAGATGTTGCATCTAACAGCAGATTATCTCCGGTACAAAGATTTGCATCAGGACCTAAATCAACCGCAGGTGGTGCCACAAAAGCAATATTTACCGTATCAGAACCAGAACAAGCACCAGACCCTACATCCACATAATACTGACCTGCAACAGTAACATTTAATGTTGCATTCGTACTTCCGTCTTGCCATAAGTACGGAGCAGATGCAGCACTTGCATCTAATATTGCAGTTTCACCATTACACAAAGTTTGATCTGCACCTAAGTCGATAGCAGCAGCACCAGTGTAAGTCACAATAATAGTATCCGTATTTTGACATCCTCCGGCAGGACCTAAGTCAACATAGTATATACCAGCAGTAGTTACATTGAAAGTTGCAGCCGTACTGTTATTCTGCCATGTATAGGGACCAGTGAAGCCACTTACATCAAGTAATAAAGTTTGTCCCGAACATAAAGTCGTATCAGGAGGTAGCACAGGAACAGAAGGAACTGTTCCAATCAAAGTAACTCCATCAATATAAGTTGCATTCTGTGTATCGGTTGTGTTCTTAGCAAAAGAAATAAAGTCATAGTTAGCAGCCGCAACAAAAGTGTGAGTCACTAACTGCCATGTTTCTGGTGTAGTTAAAGCTACATTACTTGCATTTCCTGCTCCAGCACCTGTTCCACCTGGTAATCCATTCGAAAAACCGAAATCAATTCCTGTGTTTGTTGCATTAGCTGATGAATTTAAATCAGAATGAGATGCCCAAAATTGAAGCATGTAAGATTGGCCAGCCACAAGAGGTGTACATATGTATTGTCCAAATCTTTCATTCCATCCTCCACCACGAAAGAACCTCACCCATTTACCTCCGTCAGGAGAAGGATTATTAATGACATAACTTGGTCCAGGACAAGCCGCAGGCGGACTTGCGCAATTGTCAGGAGAATGTTGAACGATTGACCAATTTGTTGGAACGACACCAGTACCTCCGGCTCCAGCTTCCATGTCACCATTCATGATCAAATTTTGACCAAACGAATGTGCAGAACCCAAAAGGGCAAGAAGAAATATTATTTTTTTCAAGGTTGTAGCTTTCTCTTCTATACGTTGAGGAATACAGAAGTGTTGCTAATTTACCACTAAAAAGGCGAAAAATCTATTTAATCAATAGATTAGTAATTAATTAATCTCAAAAGTTTTTCTTCAAAACGATCTTTAGGCATAAAGTTTTTCTCTAATTCTCCATCAAATGGTACTGGAGTATCCAAAGAGCCTTCGCGCATTACAGGAGCATCAAGATATTCAAAACAGTTTTCAGTGATTCTTGCAGAGATCTCCCCTCCTATTCCGCCAGTTAAGCAATCTTCATGTAGAATGATTACTCTTCCAGTTTTTTGAGCCGTAGCATAAACTGCATCCATATCAAGCGGCAACAGTGTTCTTAGATCAAGAATATCAATGTCTAGGTTGTTAGACTCAGCAATTTCTCTAGCCCAATGTACACCCATACCATAAGTAATGACAGAAGCTTTTTGTCCTTCTTTAACCAAATTAGCTTTACCTATTTCTAGCGTATAGTAATCTTCAGGAACTTCTTCTCTAATTGAACGATACAACCCTTTATGTTCAAAGAAAACTACAGGGTTCGGATCTTCAATTGAAGCCGCCAGCAGACCTTTCGCCTCTGTTGGCGAAGATGGATATACAACCTTTAGTCCAGGCGTATGTGTGAACCAAGCTTCGTTTGATTGTGAATGAAAAGGACCTGCAGCAGACCCACCTCCAGTAGGCATTCTTACTACAACATCAGCCTTTTCACCCCATCTGTAATGTAGCTTAGCTAAGTTGTTAATTATTTGATTGAATCCAACGGTAACGAAATCTGCAAACTGCATTTCCATTACTGCCTTCATTCCATTAATAGATAATCCTAATGCTGCACCAACTATTGCTGATTCGCAAATTGGAGTATTTCTAACTCTGTCTTTCCCAAACTCTTCAACGAAGCCTTCAGTGATTTTGAAAACACCTCCGTACTCAGCAATATCTTGCCCCATTATCACCAAGTCATCATACTTTTGCATGCTTTGGCGTAATCCGTCAGAAATGGCATCTACTAATCTTCTTTCTGTAGTTTTATTAAAATCAGGAGTGGTATAATTTGGAGTATAAGGAGCATAAACATCTCCCAACTCGAATTCAGTATTTGGAGTCACATTAGGCTCAGCATAAGCTACTTCTAACTCATCTTGAATTTCCTTTTTGAATGCTTTCTTGATTTTCTCAATTTTAGCCTCTGTCAAAACCCCTTCGTTCAGCAGGTATTTCTCATAATTCGTTACAGGATCTTTAGACTCCCATTTATCTTGCAATCCTTCAGGATAGTACTTTGTTCCTGATGCCTCTTCATGTCCTCTCATTCTGAAGGAAACGCATTCTAATAGGAAAGGTCTTGGTTTCTCTCTGAGTGATTCTGCAATTTGCTTGACAGAGTGATAGACTTCAAGGATGTTATTACCATCAATTTGAAATGCATCCATTCCGTATCCTGGACCTTTATCTATGAATTGTTTACATCTGAATTGTTCATTTGAAGGAGTTGATAGCCCCCATTGATTATTCTCAACGGCAAAGATTACAGGAATATCCCAAACTGAAGCTACATTTAAGGCTTCATGAAAATCTCCTTCTGAAGCACCTCCATCACCAGTAATTGCCAAAGCAACCTTGTTTTCACCTCTTAATTTATGAGCCAATGCAATACCTGTCCCTAAAGCCAATTGTGGCCCAAGATGAGATATCATACCCACTAAGTGATGTTCTTTGGTTCCGAAGTGAAAAGATCGATCTCTTCCCTTGGTAAAACCGGTCATTTTACCTTGGAATTGCGCAAATAAATTATTCAATGGAATCTCTCTTGTAGTGAAAACACCAAGATTCCTGTGCATTGGAAGAATGTATTCATCAGTATCTAATGCCAAAGCGATTCCTACTGAAATTGCCTCTTGCCCCCAACCTGAAAACCATTTTGATATCTTTCCTTGTCTGAGAAGAATCAACATCTTCTCTTCAATTAATCTTGGTTTCACCAAGGCTAGGTAGATATTTTTTAATTCATCATCTGATAAATCTTTTCTATCAAATTTGATGTCATGTTTTTCAAGAACTGCCATGTTTAACGCAATGTTTTAAATGCAATTCAAAATTAACAGTTTTTTAAAATGTCCAAGCTAAAATCATCATTAGTTATTAACCATAATTCACAGTTAAAATGTGATTCCTAAATCAAGCTCAGCAGAAGGTGACGATTATTCAATGTGTTCCATTTTGAGAGAGAAAGATCCTTTTTCTCCATTTCGACCTTCAAATTCTCCTTCAATGTCAAAATTTTGCCCCAAAGAATTCTTTCCTGTATTTGTCACTTTCATAATCGTGGCAGTGCCTTCAACAGACTCTTCGAAATCAATTATTGAACCGAACGATTTGGCCTCAACATTGTGAGGAGACGCCTTGGCTAAATTGTAAAACTCAAAGAAATGAATGGATGCTTCGCCAACTTTAAAAACAGACTCATCTGAAAAAGCATCTCCAGTATGAGTGAGAGAACTTTCTGAAATTGTCTCACTATAAGAGTCACCTAGTTTGATAAAGTATTTCCCATTTTCGGCATTCTCAGAAGATTCTTGCGTTGAGCAAGAAATCATAATAAAAGATGAGAATAGGAAAAAATAAAGCTTTTGTGACATTGATATTTTGTTAGTTGTTAAGATAATTGAGTACTTAGCTTTACTCGATTCTCTTATAATTCAAACTGATTCCTGCTTGAATATATGGAGCAGAAAAAGAGGTTTTCGTGAACTCATTCATTTTTCCATCTAACCTCCATCTCTTACCTGAGATGTCTAAATCATAACCCGCTTTAAAATTGAAACTAATAATCGGGAAAGTTAATCTAAGTTCAAGGTTCGGGTCAAGAGAGAATACATCATTCTTGTAAATAATCACATTTTGAGAATTAGATTGAATCAGATTCGGAACCGTATTATCGGTTAATTCTGTTAATGCCATTTGACCATAGGTGAAATCAATACCGAAGGCAGATGTAAACCATTTGTTACCTAGGGTATAATATTGCCCCATCCCAAATCTCCAACCTTTCAAATCAAATCTATCACCATTATTGATTTCAGGAATGTAAGTAAACTGAGTTCTGTATCCCATAGAACCCACTTGAAAGAAATCTAAAGCGAAATTATAAGCGACAAACTTGTTTGTGAAGTTATTTGCTCCCACTCCTGCTAAAGCTGAATTCAACCTTTTGATTCCGCTAAAATAGCGGTACCCATAGTAAGCAGAGCCATGAACTTCAAAAATCTCTTCATCCCATTCAAATTGTAATTCTTCAAATGGTTCATCCTTCACATTTGAAACGATAATAAAAGGAAGTGAGTTATAAAAACCATCAATGACGTGATCACCATTTTTATATGCCAGATCAATGATGTGGGCAGTTTCTTCTTGTAAATATTTCTCTTCGAGCTCAAGGCTTTCAATGATTTCTTTATCAAATTTGAGTAAACCGGTTGAGTAATAGACTGGAATTACTAGCACTTTATTACTTAAGGTGTTATCAATTTCTTGAATCCTGTTAGCGATAGAATTCATGTAGTGATCGTAACACTTTTTTGCGTTTGCATCTTTATGAAGATGACATCTACCAAACTGTCCATAAAACTTGCCTTTGTCATCAGATCGATAAGCAATCTCAAATTCATCTTTCATAAAATCTTCACGAATGATTGGAGACCTGACATCCCCCTTCTTTTCGGTTTGATACCATTCTTGCCCTACTTTGAGGCTTTTGATAATTGAAAAATAAACTGTTGAATCATCTGCCAATTCAACCTTCAATGAATCTTCATACTTCATTGAAATATCAATGATAGAGTTCATACTAGCCCATGGATTCAGTTCTCCAAACCCAAAGGTTCCATTATTCTCAATATAAAAATCATCTACAGTTCCGTTCTTATAACTTGATGTTCCTAATGCTATGATTTGCTCAAAAACTTCGCCGCCAACAACCGAGTTATCTAAGGAATCAACAATAAAATTCAATGCTTTGACTGAGAAGTAAGGAAAGCGCTCTACGTCAATTCCATGAATGTGAATTTTGTTTTGAGCATCAAGCGAGTCGTTATACTTTCTCATCTGTTTGAACATATAATAGAACTGCTTGTAAAACGAGCTCTTCAAATAAGACATACAATTCTTATCTTTTTCATTCACTGCTTCTTCAATTAAATAACCTACAGCAGGCGATTGCTCAAACAAAAAGTGATTTACATTTTGTTCTTGATTGAGATACCTTAACAGCTTCCACTCTAATTTCGAATTAAAGGTTAGGTAGTTGTGATTTTCACCCGTAAAGTACACACGATAAGAATCAAGCGTATCTCCGAAAACTTCAAATTCTTTAAAATCTTCAGAATCGACAAATAACTCAGATGCACTTTCTTGAGCAAAGGTTAAATTGCTCAAGGACATTAAAAAGAAGAGAATAGTATTTTTCACTTAGAATAAAGGTACAAAAAAAGCCGTCTTTGCTATGCAGAGACGGCTTTAAATATATCTAGTTGATTATGCGTCTGTTGACGACATTCCCATTTTCGCTTTTAATGCAGCAAGGCTATCAGAAGCTTTCACTTCAGCAGATCCAGAATTTAATGCATCTTCAATTTCATCATCAACTGAAGTATTTTCAGATGCGATTTCAGCATAAGATTCTGCTAATGCTTCATCTTGGTCCACTTTTTCTTTCATTCTCTCTAACATACTAACTGTGCTTGAAGAATCAACTCCTGCCAATTGTTTGTTAATTTTCTTAGTCGCTTCAGAGACCTTAGCTCTAGCTCTAAGAGTTTTCAATTCAACTTCGAATTTCTTAATGTTTGATTTTAATTTTTGGATATTGTTATCCAACTTGTCTACATTATTCTCGAATTTCGCTTGATCATTTTTAAGACGAATTGCCTCATTTGCAGAAGACTCTTTTGAAACTAAACATTCAGAAGCTAATCTATCAGCTTCTTCAGGTGAAATTTCTCCCGCCTCAGCTCTTTTCAATAACAAAACTGCTTTCTTTTCATAATCTGCTGCTCTATCGGCGGCTTTTTGCCCGTCATTCTTAGAACGGATAGCTAATGCTTTCACTTCAGCCAATGCTTGTAATGCAGCACTCAAATCCTTTTTTAAGTCACGGATTCCTTGCTCCGTCATTTTAATCGGATCTTCTAATTTATTTATTGCTGAATTGGCTTCAGCTTGTCCTATCTTAAATAGTCTTTTAAAAATATTCATTTCTTAGTTTTTTTTTGTTCTTAATTCTTAGTTTTTAGAGTAAGAGATGATTTCATCTGTATACTCACTTAGTAGTAAACTCAAAGAAGTTAAAGAGCCTTCTAACTCTTCAAGATCTAAAGTCTCAACTTGTAGCGTATCTCTGAACAATACTTTTGTACCGTCATCATCCATCACAAATGCGCCTGCTACTATATCTCTATTTTTCATCAACAACTTGTGAGATACGTCACCAACATTAGTTTTTAAATCAAACAAATATTGCTCGATAATAATAATAGGGTCAGCAACACCAATCATTAAGTTAGAAATTCCGTCATCAAGTGACTCTACGACAAATACTTCGTTTTCTTTGTCTTCATGTATAATCGAGTATTCTAACTCGCTTAAGTAGTCTTTTACTTTATCAAAGTGACTCATAGTGATTTTATTTTTTTTGTTTGTAATCAAATATAGAAATTTATTCATTGCGTAAATACCATAACATTGGAAAATACTATGGGGGGTAGAAAAATCTCGATAAGCTGTTTTTTTTTGCTAATTTCATGAGCGATTAATAGGATTGTGCTAATTTTTCAATCAATATACTATTAATATTGGATATTTGCTAATATATTTAGATTATTTTTTATGCAGAAAGCAATTATTGCTAAGAATTTTAAAAAGCTTCGTTTGTTTAAGAGCCTTAATCAAACCGAGTTTGCAGAGCTGTTTGGCATCACAAGATCAACAGTAGGCTCTTATGAAGAAGCAAGAGCTGAACCTAAGCTAGAAACATTAATAAAGGTAGCTGACCACTTTAAGTTGAAGGTGGATGACATTATTCGAAAAGAATTAACGGTCAATCAAATTGCCAAATTTGAATACCCCTTGCCACAAGCAAAGAACTTGGACCAACTTAACTCTAGAATGGAGACAATAGTTAAACGGTTGAATTCGATTGAAAAATTATTAAAATCAAAGAAATGAATGAACTATTGACTGCTATTAGAGAGTCTCTAGATGATAACTTTTTGGTTAAATCTGAAAAGAGAGGAATCAAGTCTCAGGTATTAGAATTAGGTATAGACAAAAGAAAGGGCGATCTTTTAAGAAGTGAAATTTTTAAAATGGCTCAAGAAAAAATCAATGCTGAAAACTACTCTGAAGTATTAGCCTGGGTTGAAGAAGTTAATAAAGTTCTTTTGAGTGGAAAGTCATCTGATTCAAATAATGAGCGAATATATTTTTCACCAGGAGAAACTTGTTTGAACGGAATTTTAACTCAAATAAAATCAGCAAGTCAAGTAATTAAAATTTGCCTATTCACTATTAGCGACAACAGAATTGCACAGGCTTTAATATCAAAACATCAACAAGGTGTTAGCGTCAAAATCATTACCGATAACGATAAGATCTATGATAAAGGCTCTGATATTACGGAGCTATTTGAGGCAGGAATTCCAGTAAAGGTGGATGTCACAGATAATCACATGCACCATAAATTTGCCATGTTTGACAAAGACACGACCATTACAGGTAGCTACAACTGGACGAGAAGTGCTGAAAGGTACAATCATGAAAATGTAGTAATAACAGATTCTAAAACAATATTTCAAGCCTTTGACAAAGAGTTTAATGACTTATGGGATGAATTAATTTTCTATGACGAAATCTAAGTCAAAGCTCAAAAAAATATGGAGCTACTTTAGCAGCGGACTTTTGATTACAGTAATCGTAATCTTACTGGTACCGTCATGGCGTGTAAAATTTCAATCTTGGTTTCAGAGCTTTACCTTAACTGAATCTAATTTTTCTGTTCAGTCCATCAAAGAACTGAATGATGAAGCAAAAAATTGGCAGTTATTTGATTTAGAAGGGAATCTTATTGTTTTATCTGACTTTGAGGGCAAACCAATTGTAATCAATTTTTGGGCTACTTGGTGTCCGTCATGCATGGCAGAGATGCCAGAACTACGAGATTTGAGAATGGCAGTTGATGAAGACGTTAAATTTATAGCTGTTACCGAAGAAACACCTGAAGTAGTTGAAGAAGCCGGAATGGCAGATGACTATGATTTCATTTTTTGCACTCAAACATTCCCTTCATTTTTTGAGGTGAAGGTCTACCCTACCCTTGCTATTGTAAATCCTCAAATGGAGCAGATATACAGACAAGAAGGCGCAACAACATTTGATTCAGAAAAAAATATAAACTTTTTAAACTCCTTGTTAGAAAACTAATCTAATTTTGTGCTTTGACATTTGCAATAATTGACATAGAAACAACCGGTGACAAACCAGTAAATTTTAAGGTAATTGAGATCGCCATCATAAAACATGATGGTAAAAAAGAACTTGATAGATACACTTCATTTGTTGATCCACAAGAAAGAATTAATCCTTTCATTTCAAGACTAACCGGAATACATGACTCAGATGTTGCCGGAGCGCCAAAATTCTTTGAGATAGCGAAAGACATTGTAGAATTCACTAGAGATTGCGTCTTTGTAGCTCACAATGTGAGCTTTGATTATACGGTAATCAGACGTGAATTCAGACGCCTTGGTTATGACTATCGTTTGCCTCACATGTGTACGGTTCAAACTTCGAGAATATTAATTCCAGGACACAAATCATACGGACTAAAGAATATTACAAAAGCGTTAGGGATTCCATTAAATGGACATCACAGAGCTATTGCTGATACAGAGGCTACTGCCAAGTTATTTGAAATGCTTTATGAACGAGATGAAAAAAATCAGTTAGATAATTTCATCAAAAAAGAAATAAATCCAAAAGTCCTTAATCCTAAGTTTGATCCAAATCAGCTAGACGAAATCCCAAACAAAGTTGGAATATATAGGTTTTATAATGAAAGGGATGAGCTGATTTACATTGGGAAGAGTATTCATATTCTCAAGAGAATTGAACAACACCTCAAAAATACGAAAACGGCCAAAGCGTTAGAAATGCGAGAAAGCATTGTTCGTATTGAGCATGATTTATTAGGAAGCGAATTGATTGCTTTACTTGAAGAATCGGCGGCAATAAAAAAGAATCAACCTCGTTATAATCGCGCTCAAAAGAACACCACCTTCACTCATGGTTTGTATAAACATGAAGATCAAGGTGGATATGTGAATCTTCTCATCAAGAAAAACACGGGAGTTGAGCAGCCAATAATGACCTTTACTTCTGTTCAAAACGGAAAAAAGTACCTAGAATTTTGGATGTCAGAATTTGGTCTTTGTCAAAGACTTTGTCATTTACACCCTTCAACTGGAGCTTGTTTTAATTACGGAATCAAGCAATGCGAGGGCGCTTGCATTGGAGAAGAGACGCCAGAATCATACAATCAAAAGATAAATAATCTGTTAAGCGATTTGAATTTCAAATCAGAATCTTTCATAATTACTGACAAAGGTCGAAACTCTAAGGAGTATGGCTTCGTATTAGTATCTGAAGGCATTTATGGTGGATATGGATTCATTCCTAAATACATATTTAAAAGAGGCGTTAAGAATTATAAAAAATTCATTAACCCAAAGGCGAGTAATAGGGATTTTCAATCTATCATTAAGATGCAACTTCATAAAAATGAAAAGCTTGAAATTCACAGTATAACAGATGCCTAATCACGATACATCTAGTTTAAAGCCTTGGCAAAAGAAGTTGAACGAAATAACGTTTGGCTCAGAAACTCGTGCTGGAAGATGGTTTGATATCACTCTTTTGATAATTATTGTTATCAGTATTGTTGCTGTGATGCTTGAGAGTATTCCTAGCGATACAATCAGAAATGAATGGGGATTCAGTGCTGAGGGAGAAGAGAACTGGCACTTCACACTATTCGTGATTGAGTGGATAGTGACCATTATTTTCACGCTTGAATTTGTAGTTAGACTTCTCTGTGTTAAGAAACCTCTCAAATACGTTTTCTCTTTTTATGGATTAATTGACCTTATCTCTCTATTACCTTCTTATGTTGGACTTTACTTCACAGGTACCGAACCTCTGAGAGTACTGAGAAGTGTTCGACTTTTGAGAATATTCAGAATCTTAAAGCTGAGTCAATTTGTTGAAGATTCAAAAGGATTAACAAGAGCTTTAAAAGCTTCGAAGAACAAGATTGTCGTATTCTTAATGGCCGTTCTCACCTTGGTGATTATTCTAGGTACAATCATGTACTTGGTTGAAGACGCATCTGCAGGCTTCTCATCTATTCCAAGATCAATTTATTGGGCAGTAGTAACATTGACTACTGTTGGTTATGGAGACATAGCCCCAGCAACCGCTCTAGGACAGTTCATTGCATCTATTGTAATGATTCTTGGTTATGCAATAATCGCGGTTCCGACAGGAATAGTTACTAAAGAATTAATGAGCGGTGAAAAAGAACCTAAACTCAGTAATTCAGCTTGTGGTAGTTGTGGAAAAGATGGTCATGAATCAGACTCACAATTCTGCAGACATTGTGGTGAAAAGCTTTAGACCGGTATAAAATCCTGAAACACTCTCTTCTCAAAACATAATTTTAACTGTTAATAACCGTTGATATCTTATTGAAAAGTATCGCAGGATATTTAGGCTATGCCTTACAATTATTCTATTTTTGTACTAAACTATAACTAAAATCTCCGCTTTTTGCGGATGAAAAACTATTCGTATGAATAACTATGGAAAAAAGGCTGAAAATGCCTCTCTTGAATCAATAGGACTTACTCAAATCGATAATGCATTCTGGAATCTGACTCCTGCTGAGTTAGTAGAAGACGTTATTATTAACGGACAAGGTGTATTAACTGATACTGGAGCAATAGCTATCAGAACTGGTGAATTCACTGGACGTTCTCCTCAAGATAGATTTATTGTTGCTGACGATAAAACTAATGATCATGTGTGGTGGGGCGACATCAACAAAAAGTTTGATGCCGATAAATTTGACGCATTGTACAACAGAATGAAGGCATACTTGACTAACAAGGATGTTTACGTTAGAGATTGTATGGCGTGTGCAGATGAAGAATATAGATTAAACTTAAGAGTAGTAACTGAGTTTGCTTGGTCTAACATGTTTGCTTCAAATATGTTCTTACGTCCAACAGATGAAGAAATTAAAAACTTTACTCCTGAATGGCATGTAGTATGTGCTCCAGGATTCATGGCAGATGCTGAATTAGACGGTACTCGTCAACATAACTACGCTATCATCAACTTTACTGATAAGATGATTATCATTGGAGGAACAGGATATACAGGAGAGATTAAAAAAGGAATTTTCTCTGTATTGAACTTCGTATTACCAATGGAACGTGATGTATTATCTATGCACTGTTCTTCAAATGTTGGTAAAGATGGGGATACAGCTGTATTCTTTGGTCTTTCAGGAACAGGTAAAACAACTTTATCTTCAGATGAAGACAGAAGATTGATTGGTGATGACGAGCACGGATGGTCTAAAAACGGAGTATTCAACTTTGAAGGTGGATGCTATGCTAAGACTATTGACTTATCTAAAGAAAAAGAACCTCAAATTTGGGATGCGATTAAATTCGGAGCAATCTTAGAGAACATTGGATTCAAAGAAGGAACTTCTACTCCTGACTATCATGATTCTGAGATCACACAAAATACCAGAGTTTCTTACCCAATTGAGCATATTGATAATATCATGGTTCCTTCAAAAGGAGGAATTCCAACAAACATATTCTTTTTAACTGCTGATGCATTTGGAGTTTTACCTCCGATCTCAAAGTTAACTCCAGGTCAAGCAATGTACCATTTCATTTCAGGTTATACTGCGAAGGTAGCAGGAACTGAAGCTGGAATTACTGAGCCAGTTACTGCATTCTCTGCTTGTTTCGGAGCGCCATTCTTACCATTACATCCAACAAAATATGCTGAGATGTTAGGAAAGAAAATGGAAGAGAACAATGTTAGAGTTTGGTTAATCAACACTGGATGGTCTGGTGGAGCTTACGGAACAGGTGAAAGAATTAGCTTGAAATATACAAGAGCCATGATTACATCTGCATTAGAAGGAAAGCTTGATAACGTAGATTACACAACTCACGATATTTTTGGATTAGCAATGCCTAATTCTTGTGATAACGTGCCTTCTGAAATCTTAAACCCAAAAAACACTTGGGCAGACAAATCAGCTTATGATGCGAAAGCAAATATCTTAGCTGGTGAATTCGTTAAGAATTTCGAACAATTTGAATCAGCGGCTAATGAGGAAATCATGGCGGCAGCACCTGTTGCTAAAGCTGAAGCTTAATTGAAATTAAAATATATTGATCCCTGCTTCTTAATTGAGGTAGGGATTTTTTATGCAAGAAAAGAAAAACATATTATTCATTTGCTCTGCCAATAAGGACCGGTCGCGGACTGCTGAAGATCTTTTTGCTCCTAGTCATCCGGAGTTAAATTTTGATTCTGCTGGAAGAAATGAAAAGATTTGCAGACAAGAAGATACCCAATTGGTTTCAGCTGAGTTGATTGATTGGGCTGATGCGATTTACGTGATGGAAAACAAGCATAGAAAAGCTTTGGGAGGATTCACTAAGGAGAAATATTTGCATAAAACGACTGTTCTTGGAATTCAAGATCATTCCAAATACAATGATTCGGTTTTAATTGAGTTATTAAAAGAAAAAATGTCAGGTCATTTATAATGAAATTAAGACTAAACATACTATTCATCTTGATTTGCTTAAACGCAATTTCGTGGACTCAAAAAGCGGACAACACACTTATAGAGAAACATTTGACCGCTTTGACCAAAACAGAAAAGGCTAGAAATCATCTTAATTTGAAGACATTGAACGCAGCTGCCGATTATATCTTCAAAGAGTTTGACAAATTCGCAGACACTACATTTTATCAAACATATGAAGCGAATGGAAAAGAGTATAAAAATGTGATTTGCAGATTTGGGACAGAACACGAAGAGACAACAGTTGTTGGAGCGCACTATGATGTTTGCGGAGACCAAGAAGGAGCGGATGATAATGCAAGTGGAATCGTAGGCCTGTTAGAGCTTTCTAGAATGCTGAAAGGTCAGAAACTAGAGCACCAGATAGAAATGGTCGCTTTTACCTTAGAAGAGCCTCCCTACTTTCGTACTGAAAAAATGGGCAGTTATATTCACGCCAAATCCCTAATTGATTCTGAAAGAAATGTGAAAGGCATGGTTTGCTTAGAAATGATTGGCTATTACGATTCAGCAAAAAAGTCTCAGCACTACCCGCTTCGTTTCCTCTCTATGTTTTACGGAAATCGTGGAGACTTTATCACAGTAGTTAACAAATTTGGGAAGCACAAATTCGCGAGAAAGTTCACGAAAAAATTCAAAAAGATTTCTGAAGTTGAAGCCAAAAAATTCACCGGACCAAAAGGATTGCAAGGAATTGATTTCTCTGACCACCTCAACTATTGGAAGTTCGGCATTAGTGCCTTGATGATTACTGACACTGCCTTTTATCGCAATATGCACTATCATGAAAGTGGTGATAAAATGGAGATTTTAGATCTCAGTAAAATGGCGCATGTGATTGATGCGGTATTCAAGTCATTAACTGAAAAAAAGTAAATTACTTTTTTCTTTTCACTCCCCTAACCGCTTCGGTAGTCCAAGGATCTTCGGGCCATGAATGTTTAGGGTATCGACTTTTCATGTCTTTTTTAACATCAAAATAAGCATTCTCCCAAAAGCTCTTGAGATCAGAAGTTATCTGAACCACTTTGAATCCGGGAGACAATAAATGCATTAGTATTCCTTTTTTGCCCATATTAATAGTTGGAGTCTCTGCCAAACCAAAACATTCTTGCAAGCGAACAGCCAATATAGGCTCTGAACCATTTGAAGGATAAGCAAGTTTGATTTTTGAACCAGAAGGAACCTCAATTTTTTGAGGGGCCAACTTGTCTAATTTGTTTTGCAAATCAGTTGGTAGGCTGTATTGAAGAATTTCGAGTAAATCAATTTTCTTTAAAGCTTCTGGTTTTTTAATGCTATTCAAATAAGGACTCAACCATTCTGCATTCGTTAAGAGCAGTGATTCAGTAGACACATCTGGCCAACCTTCTTGAGGATTCCATTTCTTCAAACACATCACGCGGTTTTGCCATTGCTCTACTTCTTCTGTCCAATTTAAAAGATGCCTGCCTTCTTTTTGAATCGCATCTGTTATGGCCTTTAGCAAATGAGAATCATCAGGGTCTTCAAGTGGTGTACTTTTGAGAACTATGCTTCCTATTCTCATATCCAAAGAAGCTATTAGTCCACCTTTTTTGGTATCCCATTTTATTACTTCTTTCTCTTGAATAAGTGGCTGTAGGTCTGTTGGATTGAGAGGAGCGGCCATAAAGATTTTACCTGACCCTTCCCTATCATTGACATGAGCTATGGCTAACCACTGTTCATGAGCTAAATCATCTCTGTGACCTGCCATGGCTAATCTACCATTGGCCATTTGAAATTGAGCATTATTTCCTGGTCTTGCACATCCTATTCTTTCAGGATATGCAAATGCAATTAAAAGACCTGTCTCAAAATCATCATGCGGCTCATTGTCTGGTTTTAAATCAAAGGTTCTTCTGTACTGTTCGGCAATCTTTTCTATTCGAGCTAGTTTTCTTCCACCTATCTTTTCTCTTCTGAATCTTCTCAATGCTTCTACTCGCAAATTCAAATCAATTCCTGCTTCTTTTGGGAGAGGATCTCTTTCTTCTATAATGGCTGCGACATCTGTTGCTAGCTCTAGCTGCCCATCCTCTTTTGCTTTGATGAGCATATGCGCAATTCTCGGATGAGTCGGTAATCTATGAAGTTCTTTACCGTGCTCAGTTATTCTATTATTATCTAAGGCTTCTAATTCATGAAGTAATTGAGAAGCTTGAGCAACATGGCCTTTTGGTGGAGCTGTCAACCATTGTAATTGCATGGGGTCAGCTATTCCCCATTGCGCCATATCCAGAACTAATGAAGATAAATCAGCCGTTTCAATTTCAGGAATGGTATGTTCTTTTAATCTTGATTGTGTAGCCTTTGTCCACATTCGGTAACAAACACCTGCGCTCAATCTACCAGCTCTCCCTGCTCTTTGATCTGCAGAATCTTTTGACACTTGAACGGTCTCTAATCTCGATAGGCCTGAGTTCGGATCAAACCTTGAAGAGCGTGCAAAACCAGAGTCTATCACTATTTTAATTCCTTCAATAGTCAAACTTGTTTCTGCAATAGAAGTTGCGAGAACTACTTTTCTTGCCCCATCTCTATCAGGCATGATGGCTGCAAACTGCTTGTTAGGAGGCAATTGCCCAAAAAGTGGATGAATCTTCACACCTTTCAAAGTTCGCCTCAATATCTCTTCACATTTTCTTATTTCTCCTTCACCAGGCAGAAAAACGAGAGCATCACCTTCATGTTTGCTCAATACATTCTTTACTAATCTTGCTGCAAGTTCAGACAGCATTCTAATTTCGGTTTCACCTGCATATTGAACATCTACAGGAAATTGTCTTCCTTCACTTAGAACCGTTGACGCATTCAGCATCTCAGCAAGTTCAGTCATATCTAAAGTTGCAGACATCACCATAATCCTCAGTTCAGGACGAAGCACTTTCTGTGCTTCTCTGGTTAGCGCCATTGCAATATCGGCATGAATACTTCTTTCGTGAAATTCATCAAACACAACCAATCCAACGCCTTCTAATCCATTATCTTGTTGCAGCATTCTTGTGAGTATGCCTTCAGTCACTACTTCAATTTGTGTTTCTTTACCTACTCTATTTTCAAATCGAATTCTATATCCAACAGACTCACCTACTTCTTCTCCCAACAAATCAGCCATTCTCATGGCGATTGTTTTAGCTGCTAGCCTTCTTGGTTCAAGCATCAAGATCTTTTGACCTTTCAACCAATCAGCATCCATTAATGTTAAAGGAACTAAAGTAGATTTACCTGCACCAGGAGGAGCTTTAACAATAAGTGTATTTGATGAATTTAACTCCTTTTGGATTTGAGGAATTACTTCTGCAACAGGCAGATCTATGCTTTGATAATTGAATGACATCTAAGAAGTCACAAAGCTAATACTTATGAAAGTTGAAAGCATAAAAAAGGCCTCAATAAATTGAAGCCTTTTAGTTTTAATTATTTCTCTCGAATCAGATTGACATTGCCCTGTCCTTCAAATTCGGTTCCGTTAGTGGATAGCGCTTTGTAAGTATAGAAGTAGACACCATCCTTACATTCACTTCCGTTCTTGTCAGTTCCGTCCCACTGATCGTTAATATCATCATATTCAAAGACAGTGATTCCCCATCTGTTTACAATTACAGCTTCAAATTCTGTGATCGCCTTATTTGGGAAGAAGAAGAAATCATTGTTTCCGTCTGTTCCTGGTGTAAATACATTTGGTAATATCAACTTTGGTTGATCAAACACTACTATCACTTTACAAGTTGTATCTGAACATCCGTTTTTATTAAGTGCGACTAAACAAACGTCATAGCTACCAGAATCTAAATAAGATCTATCAAACTCTTCATAATAATCTGTGCTCAATTCCCATCCGCCATTTGCTTGACCAAAATGCCAGAAGAAAGTAGTATCAGCATTTGGATTGTTTGGATTAGCAAAGTATAGTGACTGATTAACAAAGTGAGCATCTAACTGAGCTGTACCTTCACAAACAAGTGGGTCTAAGAACTGAGGAGAAGTTGTGTTAAACGCAGCCTCAGGGTTCAATGAATCAAGTTCAATAAATCCTTCTAATGTACATCCGTTAGCGTCTGTAACAGTTAATTTATATAGGCTAGGATTTAATCCTCCCCAAGTAGTATTTGTAGAAGTTTGTAGTGTGTAAACATTAAACCACTCGTAATCGTAATCTGGTGATCCGCCATTGGCAGCTCCATAAACAACTCCGTTACCTGATTGGTAATTGAAAACTCTACAATAAGCTGGGTCGTAATCAAATTCAGTAAATGCTAAAGCTGGCGGCTCATTAATTGTGAAATCAACAGTCTCTGAACATCCGTTCTCATCATTTATAAGTAAAGAATAAGTTCCTGCTCCAGCATCAGTAAATTGTGATGCTCCTACTCCATTTCCACCAGGAGGTGCTGGATTCCAAAAGTAAGCTATCTCATTATAATCTCCTGTTGCATTGTAAACAGTATCGACATTAACAACTCCAGTCAAGTATCCGTTACAAAGTGGATCTGTGATTGTAATATCAAGTGCCATTTGGTCTGGCTCATCAATAAAGATAGAATCAACAAAAGTACAAACGTCATCAGTAATGTTTATGTAATACCATCCTGTCGTTAGGTTATTAGCTGTATTAGAATTCCCACTGTTTACTGCATTTCCTTGATCATCTGTTAAGGTGTAAGTAATAGCTCCCGCTCCACCTGAAGTATTGACAGTGAAAGATCCATCACTAAATCCAAAACAAGTTGGCTCGCTACCAAATGATACCATTGCACATGTACTAGAAACTAAGATGTTTATACACTCAGTACTATCGCATCCGCCAACAGTTGCTGTATAACATACTTGCCAAAGACCATCTCCTGCAACAAGCGGATCAAATACTCCAGTTGTTGCATTGATACAAGCTCCACAGTCTGCAGACCATGTTCCTCCGCCAGGAGTTGCTGAAAGGTTTTGCGGACCATCTGCAGGCGAGTAAGGACCAGCTGGATTAATGTCTACATCAATAGGTGCTGGCTCGGCTACTGTAATAAAAGCCGAATCTTGACATCCGTTTTGATCGGTCACCACCAACCAGTAATCATCACCATCTAAGCCAACAATGTCGGGATTAGTGGATCCATTACTCCACAAATAGTCATATCCTGGAGTTCCATCAGTTACTGTTGAAGTGACAGATCCATCTCCCCAATCATAACATGTAACATCAGTAATATTTGTTGCCAAATTTGGAGAATCAAATACTGTGATGTCCTCAGTAATGGTATCAGTAAAACATAAATACTCAACTATTAATTCAACCGTGTAAGTTCCTTGGTCATCATAGGTATGTAAAGGATTCTGCTCTGCAGACCCTTCTCCATCTCCAAAATCCCAATCATAAGAAATAACGTTTCCACCAGAAGTAAATGGAGTGAATTGGATAGAATCTAAATCACATAGACCAGCAATCGAAGTATTGATATTCGTAAATGATAAACTATCGTCAATGGCGTTCACACGTGCACCTGCAGCATAAAAATAAGATTCTGGATTACCCATACCGTAAGCATAAGCTAAGAAACCACAACCAGTTGTAGTTAAAGTGTGAGATCCTGTTCCGGTTGCAAACAGTTTGTAAGAATATTCATCATCATAAGCTAAGGGAGTCCAGTTGACAATAGGAGCTGCATTGAATTGCATTGTTGAAGTATCTGTTGATCTCGTTACTACGTTCACATAATTAACAAGATTACTACCTCCTGATGCTGCGTAAAACGTAACAGTATCTAAATACATTTGCTCATTTGAGTTCAAAACAATCATTGATGGATCACCATTTCCTGAACAAACACCTGTTGTCATTGTTTGAGTGACTGCACATGGCTTGTTAGATTCAATCATTATTCCTTCATCAACATCTGAAAAATTGCCATCATAAACATCTCCAATGTTTAGTACTGGACCTGTAGGAACTCCGTCAACAGTGAATGTCGTTCCGTTTTCTTTTGCCACTACTCTATATGCATTATCATCTTGTTCAAGGGTTATGGTCAAAATATATTCTGATCCCCACGACTCGACTCCGTAAGCTTGTTCAAAGAGCGGATCAGCATTTTGATTACCGCAGGTTGTGAGGTAAGTCCATATGTGGCCATTGAAGACCGCAAACTTGTCGGTTCCATTGTCTGCAACAATTGTTGAACCAGTAAGGTCATTAGCTGCGCCCGTTTGAGCTTGAACTTGATACACTTCATTTGGATCTAAATGAACAGCAATTGGAGTTCCGGCTGGAACACCACCTTCAGTTGTACAAGAAGGTATAATAGTTACATCACAAGGTGTGTTTCCTGCAACCACTATGAATTCTGATTGCCACCAGATTCCTGACTTCAACATTGTTGGGTAAGTTGTTACCATATAATCTGAAGAAAGGGCTGTTATTGGAAGACAGATTGAAGCTTCAGATCTCGCATTATGGAAAGTTGAAGCATAAACAGTTACTGGCACATCTGATGTGACATGAATTGCTCTTTCAATTACTGTTTCATTAATGGTAATATCTGCATCTGCCCCAACAAGTGTAACTGTTGTTACGACTCCAGGAACTACATTAAAATTTTGGCTAAAACCAGTTCCTGTTATCTCTACATTTCCGCTAGCATTTACACGACTAGAAATATTTATTTCAAATGTTGCATTTGCATTGTCATAAACTTCAGGGAAGGCAACATAGAACTCTGTCCCTTCATTTGTGAGATTTTGAGAATACGATTCAATTGAGAATCCAAACAATGTTAGGACGGCAAAAATCAGCAGTTTTTTCATAGTTAGATAATTGGTTAGGTGTAAGATAACCTAATTCGTTTAATACAAGACTGTGAAGAAGGAAAAATGGTTGCGTGGGATCTTAAATTCTTAAGAATCAGAATTGGACATTATAAGCGAACTCCTATAACGCAAACATGTTTCATGAAAAATTGAGACACTCATGACGATTCTGTCATGACAGGTTCGACTTCGCTCAGTGTTGATGATGTCAATGCCTTCTAGTTCATTCGGCTAAAGCCTCACTCCTATAACGCAAACATCATCAACCTGCTCATAATCGCCTTTCCATTCTTCGAAAAACTTATCTAGAATAGCAGACTGATTTTGCAATGGTTGATCATTAGAAGAGATTAACTCATTTTTAAACGGCTTATACTTCAATTTTTTACCCTTAGTTCCCCCAAACTGATCTGCGAAACCATCAGTAAATAAATAGATAGAATCTTTTTCTTCTAACTGAAGATGATGTGTAGTGAATGGTTTTCTGAAATCAAATTGTCCAATTGGTTGTTTGTCAGGCTTGATCGATTCAAATTCTCCTCCGCTCTTGATGATGTAGAGAGCATTGTTGGCTCCGGCATATTCAATCTTTCTATTTTTGACGTCAATCTTACATAGACAAACATCCATTCCATCCTTAATGCCGTCAGGAGAAGTCGCGAATTTTTTGATAACGATATCGGTTACTGCATCTAATATTTTACCCGGGTCAGTGATATTCGCATCATGGACCACATAGCTCAATGCATTTGAACAAATTACACTAACCATTGCACCAGGAACACCATGACCTGTGCAATCGGCAACTGCCACATAAACATGTCCTTGAAACTCTTCTAAGAAATAGAAATCACCCGCGACTATATCTTTGGGTTTGAAGAAAACAAAACTTTCTGGAAATAGATTTTCAAAGTCTGTTAAAGGCGGAGGAATTGCAGACTGAATTTTTAAAGCATAGTTGATTGAATCAGTAATGTCGGCATTCTTTTCTTTAATGATTGCAGCTTGAATTCTAGCCTGTTCTTTTCTCAGCTCTTCTTCTCTTAAGATTTTTCTGGTGTAAGGGATCAAGAAGACTGCCATCAGAATGATCACCCCGATTGCAATAAGAGTTTCGTTCAGGTATTCTCTTTGCACATCCTCAATAAATCCAGTAAATTCCACATCAGCCTCTAACAATGCCACTGTTTCACCTCTAGAATTCTTTATCGGATAAAATGCAGATAGCCATTCACCGTTTTCAGATTCGTACGAAGGAATACTTGCTCCGACATCCATGCTGTCCAATAAAATTTGTGGATAGTTAACATAGCTATGCCTGAAATATGGCTCAGGATCAGAAGTAACTCCAAACTCAAAAAATGCCGAATCTTCATTGAAAACCATTGTGTAAATAGGCTTTTTCAAACCATTCACTATCGCCGCATTCTCTAATTGACTTTGCAAATGATGATAGGTCATATTTTCATCATTCGTTTTGATGTTATCCTTTAGGATGTGATCTTCCATCATTTTTTGATGTTCATCACCATCAATTTGAGTTGCCACAGTAGCAACAATTGCTTCTAACCTATCATATTGTCGAAGTTCTTGAAGATTGAGTTGAGAATAATAACCAAAGACAATGAAGAAACCTGTAATCAGAATGATACTAACGTAGATTATGAACATAATCCTAGTCGCAACATTTTCTAATATTTTCTTGAACATTGTACTCACTTGGGTGAATTTAAGGAATTCTAATTTAAAATACAGATTTGATTTGGACTGTCTCTCAAAATATACTTAAAGTGCATCTCTCAATTATCAGCTTGCGGACCAATATTTAGGGAAATAAATAGGTAAGTCGCTTACAGCCTCACTCCTATAACGCAAACATGTTTCATGATAAGTTGAGACACTTCGACTTCGCTCAGTGTTGATGATGTCAATGCTTTCTAGTTCATTTGGCTTACAGCCTCACTCCTATAACGCAAACATCATCAACCTGCTCGTGATCGCCTTTCCAATCAAGAAAGGCTTTCTTGAGTTCTATATTTTGATTTTCGGCTGAAAGATTTGAAGTGTCCACCAGTTTTTGTTTGAATGGCTTGTATTTCATTTTTTTTCCTTTCTCTCCCCCAAATTGATCGGCATATCCATCAGTGAACAAATAGAATATATCATCCTTTTCAAGTTGTAAACTCTTAGTTTCAAAAGGAGATCTATTCAAGTACTTTCCTACTGGCTGTTTATTGGCTTTGATTTCTTGAATTTCTTCGCCTCCATTTTTAAGATAATACAAACTGTTGTTGGCTCCGGCATATGTAACTTGTCTAGAGTTCAAATTAATTGAACAAAGAGCGATATCCATTCCGTCCTTCACCTCTTTCTCACTTTTTTCAAAGGTTTCAATTACCAAATCAGTGACTTTATCCAAAATTTTCCCTGGATCTTTCAATCCAAATTCTCTAACGGCTCTGTTCAATGCGTTATGACAAACAACTGAAACGAGCGCTCCTGGAACACCATGACCAGTGCAATCAGCTGCTGCCAACAAGACTGTCTCTTCTTGAACCTCCATCCAATAAAAATCACCAGCAACAATATCTTTTGGAAGATACAAGACAAAATTATTGGGAAGAACAGAGTCAATAGTTGATTTGACCGGGAGGATAGCTTCTTGAAGTCTCTTAGCGTAAGAAATACTATCAGTAATTTCTTTGTTCTTCTCCTCTACAATATGCTTTTGTAATTCGATTTGTTTTTTTGCACTTCTAACTCGAAACAATACGAAGACAATTGCAATAATTCCCAATCCGGCAAAAACCAATGCAATCAATAAATACTGATTATTCTCTTCTTTTAAAGCAATGTTAGCTTCCTCTTCTTTTATTTTGGCCTCTTGCGCGTCATTGACTGACTTTAGCATTTCTAACTCTTTTTCTTTTTGTTCTGATTCGAACTTAGCAGTTAGCTCACGTGTGGTTTCACTATTTCTTTCGTCATACAAATCTCTTCTCAAAATAATCAATTCGGAAGCCATTGAATAAGCCATTTTATAGTCCCCGATATTGGCATAGGATTCAGCCAAACCTAAATATGCTTCTTCTTTATTAAATCTAACCTGATTTGAATCGCAATAAACGAGGGCTAAATTTAGATTATCGATTGCTTTGTAATTTTCTCCCTTTCGTTGATACATTCTCCCAATGATTGTATAATTAAAGGCTATGGATTCAAAATCTCTCAGTTTAAGATTGATGGCCAAGGCCTGTTCAAGGTATTCATTGGCTTCATCATACCTTTCAATATCTTTGTAATACAGACCAATGTTTGCCATTGTTGAAGCCGCCGAAGTCAAGTTGTTAAGAGCTAACTTAATTTCAAGCGATTGCAACCAATACTCTATACCAATGTCATATTTAGAATCCATCATATGAACAATTCCTATGTTGTTATAAAGTCTCGCAATACCAATAGAATCATTTTCCTCTTCTTCAATGGATAGACAAAATTGATATTCTTCCATTGCTTTATCCAGTTCGCCATTAGATCTATGGATGTTCCCCAATAAGACATGAGCTCTTACTATTGCTTCAGGGTTCTCTGATTTTTCTGAATATTCTACTGATTCTATAGCGTACTTGGCCGCTTTAGTCGGATCCATGTATTGATACAATTGTCCTAATTGCGTTGAGATTCCGCATAATAATTCATATTCGGTGGAATGTTTCAAATGCTCATTGGCTTTGTCAAAAAAGAAAATGGAAGAATCTGTCTGGGTCAAAAAATATGAATCGCCAAGGTAAATGAAAGCTTCAGCCCTCTTGACCGGACTTTGTTCAGATTCAAGAACTTTGAAAACGCTATCTCTATTATACACTTCTCTTTCTTGGGCAGATGCAAACTGAATAACCAAGATGGAAATCAAAAAACAGAAGATATGAGATCGCATATAACTCATTAAACTTCCACACCAATCACACAAACATCATCTAATTGCTCGAATTCGCCCATCCAATCTTCGAATTCTTTTTTCAAGATTTCTCTTTGGGAGTGAATTGGTTCTGCACTAATTTTGAGCAGTAAATTCTTAAAGGCTTTACTCTTTAGCTTCTTACCTCTTTCCCCACCAAATTGGTCAGGGAATCCATCACTTGAAAGGTAAATTTTATCACCTTTTTGAACCTTAATTTTATGGTATGTGAATTTCTCTCTAAACTCAAACTTACCAACAGGTTGTTTATCGGCTTTTAATTCATAAAGCGAATACCCTTCTAATTCTAATTTCAACTCTAAGCCTTCGAAGTCTCCATTTCCTCTCCTAATAATCCAAAGAGGATTATTTGCACCAGCATATTCTAGTTGCATTGTATCCATGGTTAATCCAACCAGAGAAATATCCATACCATCTTTTACTTCGTGGTCGCTCCTTTCAAATGTTCTGATAACCAAGTCGGTGACTTTATCAAGAATTTCGGCTGGTTGATGCATACCAAACTCTCTCACCACTCTATTCAAAGCATTGTGACAAACCACAGAAACCATTGCTCCTGGCACTCCATGCCCTGTGCAATCTGCTGCTGCGAAGAGCACTTCATTGTCAACCACATCCATCCAATAAAAATCTCCCGCTACAATATCTTTTGGAAGGTATAAAACGAATGATTTAGGAAGTTTTTCATTCCAATAAGAGTCAGGCGGAAGAATTGCTGTTTGAATTCGTTTAGCGTAATTTATGGAATCTAATATCTCGTGGTTTTGTTCTTCAATTTCGTGCTTTGCCAGTAATATTTCTTCATTTGCATTTTTAAGCAAGCCATTTTTTTCTTGGATCTCTGCTTTTTGTGAACGCAGCAAATCATTTGACTTGTGCTTCTCGCGGTACGCTCTAAGAATGTATATAGTGAAAAACAATACCAAGACAAACCCTATGATGATGATATTTTCTGAGTGAATCACTGAGCCCACGAAATCTCTTTCAGGAACCGCCACCCCAACTAAGAGCTTATCTTCATCTGATATTTTATACTCTTCAATTGAGCCCCACCAATCTTCTCCGCCAGAAGCGAATGTGAAGCATGAATCTTTATCTTCAAGGTCATTCCAAATTGAAACTGTTTTTTCTAAAGGTTCGTTCCCTAATTCAAGGTAGGTTTTGAGAACATTATCTCTCATGGCCTCAGGGGAATCAAATTCTGAATGAGCAGGTAATCCAATTACTCTTTCATCATCAGTCAAAACAAATACAAACCCTTTTTCTGAAATTTCCATTTCAGTGGTGAATTTGGATATGTCATTTAATAGAACATCAAAGGCTGCTACCACCTGATTAGAATCCTCATCTTCCCATCTTGTTGAAATTGTTATACCTGGTTCTTTAGTGGTTGAGAATGTGTATGGCTTTGTCCAGTTAATATGCATTTCATCATGTGCCATAGCACTTTGATACCATGGTCGTTCTCTTGGGTCATAAAGGATATCCTTTTTATTTCTGAAGTGAGGCTCTATCTCTTCCTCATCACTCCAAAACAATTGATCACTAAGTGAGTCTTTTGATCCTTTATGAGTCATTCTAAACATCCAGGCCGTATCCAAATCAAGAATTAAAAACTCATCTCCTTCTGAAGTTGCCATTAGTACTGAAGAGAGTTGACGTTTGTGCTCAACTAAAGGTCTGAACTCGGCATTTAGATGAACATAGTTTTGATAATCATAAGGTTGAACAGAATGTTCTTGGGCGGTAATAAGCATATCCTCTTTTAGAGGTGCAAAGAAGTTTTCAAGCTCGAGGTCGGTTCTCAATAAAGACTTTTCAACCATGTCTTTGCTGAGATGATCTACCGTCTTGTTCAAATCCATTAAAATGAAAACAAATATTCCAATGATTCCTAAGAGAAGGAAATAAATGGCATTCTTATAAAGTATTTTTAAAAACTGTTTCAATAGATAGAATATAGATTATTCTAAATGTAATTAAATTAAGGATTTAAAGACTAAATAGCTCAAAATAATTCACCTAGTTCTTTACGCTTTGACTCCTATAACACAAACATCATCAATTTGCTCAACATCCCCTTTCCAATCTTCAAACACCTTTGTAATATGCTTTAATTGATTGCTCATAGTGGAGTCATGCTGTGACAAAAACATCTTTTTGAATGGTTTGTACTTAAACTTCTTCCAATTAGGACCGCCAAATTGATCAGGATATCCATCAGAGAAAAGGTAAATGGCATCACCTTTTGATAAGTGAGTTTTTTTTTAGAGTGAAGGGTTGATATAATTAAAAAGGATTTCAATGCGTGGGCACAATGAATGACTAAGTTAGTGATTTCTGCTCATTGAACTTCAATTTTAGCCTTCATCCAAAAGTGTGGTTACTTTAACATATTTTGTAACAGATTTTGAAGGAGCAATTCCTATATTTGACTTTCAATTTTCAACATATGATTAAAGTAGAAAATCTTGTAAAAGAGTTCAAACTTTCAAAGAAGCAACAAAAAGAGAACAACACCTCAGAGAAGGTGGCCAAGGCAGTGAATGGCGTCTCTTTTGAATGCAAAGCCGGTAGAATTTTCTCTTTACTAGGACCAAATGGTGCAGGTAAAACGACGACACTCAGAATGATTTCAACAATTGTTAAGCCAACTTCTGGTAGTATAATAGTAGACGGAATTGATGTCATCAAAGAGCCTCAAGATGCTCGAGCTAAAATCGGGTTTCTTACTGGATCAACTGGTCTTTATGAGCGACTTACGCCAAATGAAGTATTGAAATACTTTGCTGATTTAAATGACATGGACAAAGCTACCTTTGAAAAAAGGAGAGATTACTATTATGACCTCTTGGATATGCATGATTTTAAATCAAAGAAAATTGGCCAAATGTCTACTGGAATGAAGCAAAAGGTCTCTATTACTAGAACTATGATTCATGACCCAAATGTTGTTGTTTTTGATGAGCCTACATCCGGTTTAGATGTCATTACTGCAGAGAACATTATAAAGCTCATTAATGACTGTAAAAACGAAGGCAAGACAGTGATTTTTTCATCTCACATCATGTCAGAAGTTGATCTATTATGTGATGACCTGGCGATAATCAACAAAGGAAAACTTCTCTACTCAGGTACAATGGAAGACTTCAGAACAAACATGCAAACCGACACCTTAACTGGTGAATTTATTAGAATCGTAAACGAGAACTAAGATGAAGAAGATTATAATTATAGCAAAGAAGGAGTTTCTCGATTTATTAAGAGATAAGAGAACATTGGTGAGGATGATTTTGATCCCACTATTGGTATTCCCTGTCATTATTAATTTGGTGACTATGGTGCAAAGTTCGGCTGCCGAAAAAGAAGCTGCTAAAGAAGTTAACGTTGGATACGTCTTGAACGGTCAGTCTTCAACTATGATTGACAATTTGGCAATGATTCCTAATTACAATTTCTATGAATTTTCAGATTCTACTGTCTTGCGAGATGAGATTTTAGGAGATTCAGTTACTGTTGGACTTCATTTCGCTTCGAATTTTGACAATGATTACAATGAAGGTAAAACTCCTGAATTGTCTTTGTTTTATGAAGGGGTTAACCAAGAAGATTTAGGTAAAGTAAAATTTCTTTTGACCATGCAAGATTCTTTGTACACTGACATGAGAATGCAATCAATAGACAAAGATTACGGATTTATTGAGCCATTTAGTATTGTGAACAGAGATATTGGTGATGACAATGAGCTTATAGCTAAATATGCTGGGGGGATGTTACCATATTTCTTTTTAGCCTTTTGTTTCATGGGATGTATGATTCCCGCCATTGACATGTTTGCAGGAGAGAAAGAGCGTGGTACAATTGAGACCTTGCTAACTACCCCAGTAAAGAGACTTCAAATTGTATTTGGGAAAATGATTGTTATTACAACTTTTGGTTTATTGAGTGCTTCGCTTGCTCTGCTAGGACTATATTTCAGTTTAAATTTTATGGGGATGGAAGGTGACTTCATGGACACCATAAAAGGCATGCTTTCTCCTGGATTGATAGGAACGCTTTATATATTATTGGTTCCACTTGCGATTTTCTTTGCCGGAATAATGATTCCTGTTTCTGTTTACTCTAGATCTTTTAAAGAAGCTCAAAGTATCCTAACTCCATTAAACATTTTGGTTGTTTTACCTGCGATCTTTGGATTTTTACCAGGAGTTGAATTAGACTACACGACTTCGTTTATTCCTATATTAAATGTTGTTTTGGCTTGTAAATCTCTAATTGGAGGACATGCTGATATGATATTAATAGGGATTACATTCTTCTCACTAATTATATTGGCAGGATTATCTGTCTTTATTTCTGTGAAGCAATTTGGTAAAGAAGGAAATGTATTGAGGTAGGAGAACATAGTGCATGCGACAAGAAGACTCTAATCTCAGGGCTTGAATCCTATTACACAGATATCATCTAGCTGTTCAAAATCACCCATCCAATTTACTATAAATTGATCCAAACTCTTGTGCTGTTCACTTAAAGTTTGATTCTGACTATCTAAGAGTAACTTCTTTAATGTTTTATATTTGAGTTTCTTTCCTTTTCCTCCACCGAATTGATCAGCATATCCATCTGTAAAAATATAGAATGTGTCTTGATCAGAATAAGAGTAATCTTTCGTAGTAAAATCAAAGCTTTTGGCATATAATCCAATAGGCTGTTTGTCTCCTTTTATATCTAACAAACAATTTTCATTCACTTCCATATTAGAGATTTCATTATCTCTCACTTGAGTCAAAGGCTTCACAATCCACAAAGGGTTATTTGCCCCTGAGAACGAAACCAATTTCTGTTTTTTATCTATAACGCAGAGAGAAATATCCATTCCATCTTTGACGTCTTCCCCACTTCTTGCGAATGTAGCAACAACAATATCTCTCGTCTTATCTAGAATCTCATTCGGATTTTTACAATCAAACTCATTCACCACTCTATTCAAGGCATTTGCGCAAACTACTGAAACCATTGCTCCTGGGACGCCATGACCTGTACAATCTGCAGCAGCAATAAAGACTAGGTCGTCTTTTTGCTCAAACCAATAAAAATCGCCAGAAACCACATCTTTTGGTTTAAACAATACAAAAGCCTCTTTCAAATTGTCATGCAAGGCAGATATCGGAGGTAAAATCGCACCTTGCAATCTTTTAGCATAATTGATTGAATCAGTAATCTGCTTATTCTTTTCATCCACGATTTCTTTCTGATCCTGAATCCTTTGATTTTTGTCAGCCAAAACACGGTTGTTTAAATTTTTAGATCTAATTGATTTGAAAAGAAAGAAAAGTAATCCAAGCATGAGCAGACCTCCAGCAATTGCGATTGTAATAATGGTTTTTTGATTACTGATCTTACGTTCATCCTCTAAAGATTTTTGTGCGAATTCTGTTTGAATTTTTAAGCTATCAGAAACAGATTTCAATTGAAGCTCATTTCTAACCAACTCACTTTTTAAATTGTCTGATTGATTTTGATGTTGATCTAAAGTCTGTAGTCTTATAAATTCACGGTAGGCATTCGCAGATTCAAAATAATCATTGCCTTTATAATAATATGTGGCGAGAGCTAAATACGAACTAAAAACAGTTTCAGCCAAGACTGGATCTTTTTGAAGTTCTTTTAAATCTTTAGCAAATTGTCTCAACGTATTTGAAGGCAAGTCATACTGCCCTCTCAATAAAGCACTTGTCAAAATTATTTGCCCTCGAGGGTCGTGACTCTCTGTTGCAATATCAAGTGCATTCAATAAATAACGTCTAGCAATCATTGAATCCTGCTCTATTTCTGCCAATGTTTGAAGTGTTCTTGTTAATCCATAACCATATCTTTCTCTTTCAAAAATTCTCTTCGCTTTGCTCAGATAGAAATAGGCGCTATCGTCTTTCCCAAGCTTCTCATACAAGTCACCAATACCTTGATATGAAATAGCCATCCCTAAAGAATCATCTACTTTCTTATCATATTCGAGACTTTTGAGTTGATAATTCAATGACTTTTCGTAATCATTCAATACTTGATAAACGGATGCCACATTTGTGAAGGCATATGCCTTCCCTCTCTCTGCTTGATCTTTTGCTGTGGAGTCAGTTACAGCAAAGGCGATTTTTTCATTAAGTACAATTGACTTTTGATGATACTCTAAAGATTGAGCTAAATCATCAATATCAAAATAAGCATTGCCAAGATTTCCATAAGCATTCGCTATTTTTTGATAGGCATTGGCCTTTTTATAATGCTCCAACGATTCGAAAAAGCAATCTCGGCTTTTCTTGTATTTCGATATGTCTTGGTAATACCATCCCTGATATAAAGAATAATCACCAAGTAACATTGGGTCGGAGATTTGATCGACAAGAGTTTCTGCAGAATCGAGGTATTGTTTAGCTACGTAATTGTCAACGTACTCCCATTTTTGAAAATTCTCAAGATGTTGGGTAAACTTTTCAACTTGCCCAATACTTTCGCTCGCCGAAAGTAGAATCGCGGCCAATATTAAAAGCTTAAAGATGAAGTTTTTACGCATTGCGCGCAATTTACATATTCCTTCTGTATTGTCCACCAACTTCAAACAAGGCATCTGTAATTTGTCCTAACGAGCATACTTTTGCAGCATCCATGAGCTCTTCAAAAATATTTTTGTTTTGAATAGCCGCTTCTTGAATTCTCACTAAAGCTTTTGAAGTTGCATCTTCGTTCGCTTTATGAAGTCCGTTCAGCATTGAGATTTGATATTGTTTTTCAGATTCCTCAGCTCTAATTACTTCTTTAGGTAGCACTGTTGGTGACCCTTTTGAGCTTAAGAAAGTATTCACCCCAATAATTGGGAATTCTCCTGTATGCTTCAAAGTTTCGTAGTACAATGATTCTTCTTGAATTTTTGAACGTTGGTACATGGTCTCCATAGCACCTAACACTCCTCCTCTTTCAGTAATTCTATCAAATTCAGTAAGAACAGCTTCTTCAACTAAATCAGTCAACTCTTCAATAATGAAAGCTCCTTGAATTGGATTTTCATTTTTAGCTAATCCTAACTCTCTATTGATGATTAATTGAATTGCCATTGCTCTTCTTACAGACTCTTCTGTTGGAGTTGTGATTGCTTCGTCATAAGCGTTTGTATGCAATGAATTACAGTTGTCATAAATCGCATACAGAGCTTGTAAAGTTGTTCTAATATCATTGAAGTCAATCTCTTGAGCATGCAAAGACCTACCAGATGTTTGGATATGATACTTTAACATTTGTGCTCTCGCATTTGCTCCATATTTCTTAGCCAATGCCTTAGACCAAATTCTTCTAGCAACTCTACCGATCACAGCATACTCTGGATCGATACCGTTTGAAAAGAAGAACGATAAATTCGGTCCAAATTTATTGATATCCATTCCTCTAGATAAGTAGTACTCAACATAAGTGAATCCATTTGCTAGAGTAAATGCCAATTGAGAAATTGGGTTTGCCCCCGCCTCTGCAATATGATATCCAGAAATAGAAACAGAATAGAAGTTTCTTACCCCTTTTTCAATAAAGTACTCTTGAACATCTCCCATTAATCTGAGTGCAAACTCAGTTGAGAATATACAAGTGTTTTGTGCTTGATCTTCCTTAAGGATATCGGCCTGAACAGTCCCCCTAACCTTGGTTAAGGTCTCAGCTTTGATTTTTGCATAAACATCTGCTGGCAATACTTGATCACCTGTTAAACCTAAGAGCATTAAACCTAAACCATCATTACCTTCTGGTAAATCTCCCTGGTAAGATGGGCGTGTGAGATTGTTTGAATCATACACTTCTTTGTACTTCTTCTCTACCTCAGATTCTAAGCCATTTTCTTTAATGTACAATTCACACTCCTGATCAATTGCGGCATTCATAAAGAAACCTAACAACATTGGCGCAGGACCATTAATCGTCATTGATACAGATGTTTTTGGATCAGATAATTTAAAGCCTGAATATAGTTTCTTAGCGTCATCTAAACAGCAAATTGAAACACCTGAATTCCCAATTTTCCCGTAGATATCTGGGCGCTCATTTGGATCATTACCGTAAAGTGTAACCGAGTCAAATGCTGTTGACAACCTCTTAGCCGGCATTCCTAAAGACACATAATGAAACCTTCTGTTCGTTCTCTCTGGTCCACCTTCACCAGCAAACATTCTTGTTGGATCCTCTCCCTCTCTTTTGAATGGGAATAAACCGGCCGTATAAGGGAATTCACCAGGAACGTTTTCTTGCAATGACCATCTCAACACGTCTCCCCAACCAGTATACTTCGGTAAAGCAACTTTAGGAATTTGTAAATGTGATAATGATTCGGAATGCGTATCAATTGAAAGCTCTTTATCTCTCACTTTAAATTTATAAACTGGCTCTTTGTATCGTTGAACCTTATCAGCCCAGCCTTCTACAATTAACCAATTCTTAGGGTCTAAGTTTAGCTTAACTTGTTCAAAAGTCTCTTGCAAGCCTTTGATCAATCTATCTTTATCTTCAATTTCAGAATCTTTTAACGTTTCAATTGAAGAGTTTAATCCATGTAATTTGTCAGCTACCTCAACCTGAGAATCAACCCACTTGTCGTATCCTCTATTATTCTCAGAAATCTCTGACAGGTATCTTGTTCTAGCAGGTGGAATAACAAATATCTTCTCAGACATTTCAGCTGTTATCTCAAAAGTAGATTTTAAATCAGCAGATGTTTTCTCTACCAACTTATCCATGATTGCTTTGTAAAGCGTATTCATTCCTGGATCATTGAATTGAGAAGCAATAGTTCCATAAACTGGAATGTTCGCATCATCTTCATGCCATAATTCATGATTACGCTTGTACTGCTTTTTCACATCACGAACAGCATCTAATGCCCCACGTTTGTCAAATTTATTTAAGGCAACAATGTCGGCAAAATCTAACATGTCAATTTTCTCTAACTGTGTTGCAGCTCCAAACTCTGGAGTCATCACATATAGAGATGCATCAGAGTGATCAAGAATCTCAGTATCAGATTGGCCAATACCTGAGGTCTCTAAAATGATTAAATCGAAGTTTGCTGCCTTCAGTATTTCTAAGGCCTCAGAAACATGCTTAGACAATGCCAAATTTGATTGACGTGTTGCTAATGAACGCATGTAAACTCTCTTATTTTTGATAGAGTTCATTCTAATTCTATCTCCCAATAAAGCTCCACCCGTCTTTTTCTTTGAAGGATCAACTGAAACAATCGCAATTTCTTTTTCAGGAAAATCAATTAGGAATCTTCTCACCAATTCATCTACCAATGATGACTTCCCTGCTCCACCTGTACCGGTGATTCCTAATATAGGAGTATCAACTTTTGCGGCCAAGTCATGAACCTTGTTTAACTCATCTTTACTTTCTTCAGGATAATTCTCAGCTGCAGAAATTAAGCGAGCAATGTCAACCGGGTTTTTATCAGAAAGATGGTCAACTTCACCATTTAAATTTTGACCTGAAGGAAAATCAGCTTTTTGAACCAAATCATTAATCATTCCTTGCAGACCCATTGATCGGCCATCATCAGGATGATAAATTCTTGTAATACCATAAGCTTGCAACTCTTCAATCTCAGAAGGAAGAATTGTTCCGCCACCACCTGCGAATATTTTAATATGGCTTGCACCTTTCTCATTCAGCAAATCATACATGTACTTCAAGTACTCAGTATGACCACCTTGATAAGAAGTCATTGCTATTGCCTGCGCATCCTCTTGGATAGCGCAATCAACTACCTCTTCAACTGAGCGGTCATGACCTAAGTGAATCACCTCACATCCAGTTGACTGGATGATTCTACGCATAATATTTATTGCGGCGTCATGCCCATCAAAAAGTGATGCAGCTGTTACAATTCTCACTTTATTCTGTGGTTTATATGGCTCGATTTTCTCCATTTATCGGTCGATTTTTAGAAGACCAAATATAAGCAAAATAGCGCCATTTTGGAACGGTAATTGTAGCTATTCGACTAAAATGATCGCAAATGAAAAAAATAATGACAACCACCCTGGTGGTATTGGCCGGCCTATTCCTGTTTGGAAGTTGTGCTAAGACTGTAGATCCTATTTGGACGGTAATGGAAGAAGATAATTGTAAACCGCCGTGGGTAGGGCTAACTGATAACAAATCACGAAAAAATCTGGAATCAATTTTAAGGGCAGACGGAATTATTCCGCTCAAAATAAAGATTAAGGGCGACAGAGATAATGACAGTCAGGAATGCGGGCAACCTTCAGGGAAGAGTTATCATGTTCAAATTGACCAATCACAATTAAGCTGGCTACTCTACTATGGATTTGAAGTTGAATGATTGATTTTTCATTCAATTCGTATCTTTGAGTAAAACAAAGATTTTGGTAAAACTTCATGACAAAACATTTTCACATTTCTTAACTGAAGATGAAATTGACACTATCGTTCAAGAACTTGCAGATAGAATTAATAAGGACTATACCGGTAAACAGCCATTATTGCTTGGAGTCTTAAATGGTTCTTTCATGTTTATCTCTGACTTAATGAAAAAACTTACCATTGACTGTGAATTAAGTTTTATCAAACTTGCATCTTACTCAGGAACTGAGTCTCAGGGTGAAGTAAACGAACTTATTGGTCTATCAACAACCTTAGACAACAAAGATGTCATTGTATTAGAGGATATCATTGATACAGGAAATACTGTCGGGAAAATCTTTGAATTATTGAAAGATGAAAAAACAAAGAGCTTGGCGATAGGTACCCTTTTACTTAAACCTGATGTATTCAAAGATCAATTTAAGGTTGATTATATAGGTCAAGAAATTCCTGACGCCTTTGTTGTAGGATATGGATTAGACTATGATCAATTAGGACGAAACTTAAAAGAGATTTATCAGCTTTCAAGTTGAATTGTTTATAATCACAAACTCCTCTTCATAGCCAATATGTAACCTAGGTGTAAAGCCTGATGAAGGTTGCTAAACTTCAAACCTTCTTCAAAAGAGTTTAAATCAAAATTGTAAGAGGTAGAATATGGAATATTCACTCCAAAAAATCCATCTTTATCTAAATCAGCTTCTAATTCATCTACTTGATTCAATAATTCGGTTGTAATGAATTCGAATTCAGCTTGATCAATAGGAGATTCTGGAACAGAACCTTTTTTATACTTCACAACAAAGTCTTTCTCTAGGCCACCTGGAACAGAATTCAACTGATAAACTAGCCCCTTATGAGTTGACACCATATGACCAATGTGCCATGCAATGTTACCGGTGAAGCCATCTGGAATTTTGTTGATTTGCTCTAAGGTTAAACCTTTCAAAAGGGCAATTGTGTTCGTTCTTGTTGCTCTGAATAATTCTAATTCTGTTTTCATATCTACATTCGTTATTGACCTAAGACAAAAACACAAGGCGTTTTGTCAAATTGAAATTTATTTTTTTTCCAATCTTCAATTGATTTTGTAATTATTTTTTCTTCTGGACCCGTTACATCATAGGCGATACAAAGCTTTGAGTCAGCAGGGCAATGTTTCAAAAAGTCAGCAAAGATGGTCTCATTACGATAAGGAGTCTCAATAAAAATTTGAGCGAATGAAGTTTTAGCAATTGTCTTTACCATCTCTTTCACTTCTCTTGATCGCTCTGGCTCTTTCTTTGCCAAATACCCATTGAATGTAAAACCATTCCCATTCATTCCGCTTGCGGCTAGTGCCATCAATATAGAAGAAGGTCCAACCAACGGAATTACTTCAATGCCTGCAAAATGAGCCATTGAAACAATCTGTGCTCCTGGATCTGCAATTGCCGGATAACCTGATTCTGACAATAAACCAAAGTCATTTCCAGCTTTCAAATCATCAAGAATCTCTAATTGAAAAGAATAATCGTGATGCTTGTCTTGTTCAAAAAAGTATGAATCATTAATTGGAAATTCAGGATCCATCTTTCTTAGAAACTGTCTAGCCGTTTTGATTTTTTCTACCACAAAGTATCTAAGCTCAGATACGATTGATTTGTTGTAATCAGGAAGCACTCTTTCTAAATGAGATTCACTGATGTTTATCGGAACGATATATAATTTACCCTTTGACATACTTCTCAATTATAATATCAGTAGCAACATCCAGTAAATCAAAAACATGTTGAAAGCCTTCATCTCCGCCATAATATGGATCAGGAACAGCATTATTGGCTCCGGCATTCACCTCATTCAAAATCAACTTTACTTTTGATTTATCTTCTTTATTTCTCGCCAAGGTGATCATGTTATTATAATTAGAAGAGTCCATAGCATAGATTAAATCAAACTCATCATAATCAGAAGAAACAAATTGTCTTGCTTGCAAATCATCAATATTGACCCCGTTTGCTATAGCAGTTTGTCTCATTCTAGAATCTGGAGCTTCTCCAATATGATAAGATGAAGTACCTGCAGAATCAGTTTCTACACCTTCAATATTTTGTTCTTGTAATTTGTGCCTCAGAATTCCTTCGGCTATTGGGGAACGACAGATGTTCCCTAAACATACCATCAATATTTTCATTTGATAAAAATAAAAAACCCTGACACAGAGGCCAGGGTTTTGAATTAATTAACGTTTAATTTCTTTTCTAAGTCTTCAAGATAGCCTCTGAATTGTTTATCAGTTTCAGCCAAGTTGTTAACTGTTCTACATGCATGCAATACCGTAGCGTGATCTTTACCTCCACACTGAGCACCAATACTAGCCAATGACCATTTTGTCATTTTCTTAGCAAAGTACATTGCAATTTGACGAGCTTGTACAACTTCTCTTTTTCTAGTCTTAGATTTTAACAACTCAATTGGTAAGTTGAAATAGTCGCAAACAATCTTGTGGATGTAATCCATAGATACTTCACGAGCAGTATTTTTAACGAAAGTGTCAATCATTTTCTTCGCTAGCTCGATAGTCACTGCCTTCTTATTAAGAGAAGCCTGAGCTATTAGTGAAGTCAATGCACCTTCCATTTCTCTGATGTTTGTATTAATACTATAAGCTAAGTATTCAATAACGTCATCAGGAAGGTTAACACCATTTCCGTAAATTTTTCTTTGTAAAATTGCGATTCTAGTTTCTAATCCTGGAGCTTGAACGTCTGCAGATAATCCCCATTTGAAACGAGATAATAATCTTTGTTCAATTCCTTTCATCTCAACCGGAGCTTTATCAGCCGTAAGAACCAACTGCTTTCCTGTTTGATGTAAGTGATTAAAAATGTGAAAGAACGCATCTTGAGTCTTTTCTTTTCCGGCAAAGAATTGAACATCATCAATAATAAGAACGTCCATCAACTTATAGAAGTTAATGAAATCATTTGTTGTGTTGTTCTTAATAGAGTCAATGAACTGTCTAGTAAATGTTTCAGCTTGAGCATACAATACAGTCTTGTTAGGGAATTGGTTTTTGATTCCGATTCCGATTGCATGCGCTAAATGAGTTTTACCTAATCCTACACCACCATAAATTAATAGTGGATTAAAAGCTGTTCCTCCTGGTTTGTTAGATACTGCAAATGCAGCAGACCTAGCAAGTCTGTTACAATCTCCTTCAACAAAATTGTCAAAAGAATAAGTAGGATTTAAATTTGAGTCAACATTTACTTTCTTTAGCCCTGGAATGACAAATGGGTTTCTAATTGGATTTTCTCCAATATTAAGTGGCATTGATACCGGGGTATTCGACAAATTCTTTTTACTCGAAGTTGGAAGCTTGACCGTGTAAGGTGTTTTCTTGCTATCAGCAGATCTATCCATGATAATAGAATACTCTAGCTTAGCGTCTGGACCAATTTCTTTCTTGATCACCTTTTTTAATAAGTCAATGTAATGCTCTTCTAACCACTCGTAAAAGAAGTGCGAAGGAACCTGAAGCGTCAAAACCTTACTTTTGAATCGAATTGGAGATATCGGCTCAAACCAAGTTTTAAAACTTTGAAGGCTAATATTATCCTTGATCACCTTTAAGCAATCATCCCAAATCAACTCATGGTTTTTTTTGTTTTTCATTCAGGTAAGGGGTTAAAAAGTTGTGCTAATGTCCGTTTTTGTTCTTGTCAAAAACAGAAGACAAATATTCACATAAAAAAGTTATAAAAAAAATCAAATGACTGTTGTTTATTAAAAATATTTTACAAGTCGATTTTTATGAAAATTTATGCCGAAAATATTTTGGTCAAACGAAATTAATTCTATTTTACAATCCATTTTTATACGGATTACTACAATATACAACAATGTTCTCAAATTCAAGCCACTTGCGCATTAGATATAGCGAAACAGATCAAATGGGTTACTGTTATTACGGAAATTATGCTCAATTTTTTGAAATTGGTCGTGTCGAAACCTTAAGGGAAATTGGCGTGAGTTACAAGTCTTTAGAAGAGCGTGGAATCATGCTCCCAGTTGTTGACTTAAACGTTAAATATCTACGTCCAGCACTTTATGATGATTTAATAGAAATCAAAACTTTTTTAAAAAAAGTACCTGGTGCTAGAATTGAATTTGACTATGAAATTTATAATGAGAAAAAAGAATTGCTAACCACTGCATCAACAACATTGGTTTTCATTTCATCTGAAACAATGAAACCAATTCAGGCTCCTGAAGATGTAAAAAGGGAAATTGAGCGACATTTAGCAGCTAACTAAAGCTCATCACAAGTAAAATCGAAGTTATCCAAAACGGTTGTATCTTTCTTAGACTGATACACCTGCTCAATGGTAAAAGACTCACCTTTATTAGGCTTAATACACTCATCTCCTAAAGGAGTTCCGTCTTCTTCAAACAAAGTGCCAGTGATTGTAGTCGTCTCTTCTTCCTCTCCATTCACGCCCTGTATAATCGTAGTAACATCATACGTATAAGAACATCTCGTACATTTCTCGCAAGAAGCAAAGACAAAAAGAAGTCCAAATAAGATAAATGTCGCCGAGCGTGTCATAAGTTTGTAATTTGGTTCAAAGATATAAAACTAATGCACAGAAAAATTATTGTAACGGAAGACAATTCTAAAACTTTGTTAATTCCTGAATTAAAAGAAACTTACCACTCAACTAAGGGTGCACTAACTGAAGCATTACACATCTTCATTAAAGAAGGTATCATTCATAGCAATAAAAATGAGCTCAACATATTTGAAATGGGCATGGGCACAGGACTAAACGCACTTTTATCGTTTAATCATTCGACAAATAATGGCATAAAAATTATCTATAGTGCAATTGAAAAATATCCCTTAGAAATCAATGAAGTCAATCAATTAGAGTATTTAAAAGGATGTAAACTGGAAACTTTGCGAGAAGAATTTGAATTAATCCATAACTCACCATTCAATAGAAAGATCAAAATCAATGAAGATTTTGAACTGTACAAAATCAATGATGACGTGGTCAACTTGAAAATGGAAGAGAATTCGATTGACATCATATTTTATGACGCTTTTGGTCCAAAAGTGCAGGAAAAGCTTTGGGGAGAAGAAGTCATGTCAAAAATGCACTCCATATTAAAACCGAAAGGATTCTTGGTCACATACTGCGCTCAAGGAGCCTTTAAAAGGACATTAAAAGCACTTAACTTTGAAATCGAAAACATACCTGGCCCTCCTGGAAAAAGAGAAATGACACGTGCATTTAAGAAATAGTTTATTAAGCGTTAATTACTTTTTACTATTTGCTCAATTATTTCTTTCAATTCTCATTAATTTTAGCACACATAACTAATACTACTTCATGGGAGAAATTTTCACCTTGGCCAATATCGGCTCTTTACTAATGTTGATCTTGCTTCAAGCAGTACTGGGATTTGACAACCTCTTATACATTTCGCTTGAATCAAAGAAAACCGAAGAGTCTAAACGAAAGAGAGTTCGAGTAATCGGAATCGCTCTGGCAATCGTATTAAGGATTGGTTTGCTTTTCATCTTAATGAGCTTGATTGATTTGTTTCAAGGTGAATTATTCCACATAGAATGGGGCAATTTCATGTACTCAGAAGTGAACGGCCACAGCTTAATTGTTTTATTTGGGGGCGGATTCATTGTCTATACTGCCATGAAAGAGATCTGGCATATGATTTCTCATGAGAATTTGAACGAAGAAAAAGGAGAAGTAAAACATAAATCTTCAAACTCTGTAATCGCCATGATTGTAATCATGAATCTTGTTTTCTCATTTGATTCTATTTTGAGCGCCATGGCATTAACAAGCCATATTGACGATTATACAACAGAATTAGTTCTTATGTCAATAGCCATTGTGATTAGTGGATTATTAATGATTCTTTTAGCTAACAAAGTGGCTGAATTTCTTCAGAAAAACAGAATGTTCGAAGTATTAGGTCTATTTGTTTTATTCATAGTTGGAATCATGCTACTAACTGAAGGTGGACATCTTGCGCATATGAAGTTCTTTGACGAACCGATAACACCAATGAGTAAAACAACCTTCTACTTTGTTATAGTAGTGCTCGTAATTGTCGATATCGTGCAAAGTCGCTACCAAAAGAAGATTATCAGCTTAGAACAAGCCGAAGAAGAGAAAGAGCAAAGAGAGAAAAACGAATCTAATTTTATTGACTAGTGAGCGAGCAGGTGAAAAATAAAATACTTGCCTTGTCATCTGAATTGAACGAGCATAACTACAACTATTATGTAAAAAGCGCTCCAACAATTAGTGACTATGACTTCGATATTCTTTTAAAAGAATTAGAACAACTTGAAAAAGAACATCCTGAATTTGCGTTCGACAACAGTCCAACCAAAAGAGTTGGAGGAGACATCACCAAAAAATTTAATTCGGTAAAACACCAATACCCAATGTTATCTCTATCAAATTCTTATTCAGAAGAAGAGATAAAAGAATGGGCCGAGAGAATTCATAAACTAGCTGAAAATGAAATTAGCTATGTATGCGAATTAAAGTATGATGGCGTAGCCATAGGAATAAGATATAAAGATGGTCAAATAGTTCAGGCCGTGACAAGAGGTGATGGAACCAAAGGGGAAGAAGTCACAACCAACGTGAAGACAATTAGAACTATTCCGTTACAAATTGGAAAAAATGCTCCAGACGAATTTGAAATTAGAGGTGAAATCTTTTTCCCTTTAGACAATTTCGCCAAACTCAATGAACAAAGAGCGAGTGAAGGAGAAGAATTATATGCTAACCCTCGAAATACTGCAAGCGGAACTTTGAAACTTCAAAACTCAAAAGTTGTTGCCGAAAGAGGATTAGATTGCTATCTATATGGCGTGTATGGTGAAAACCTAGGTCTAACTTCTCATTCAGAAGCGGTAAATGCAGCAGGCTCTTGGGGATTCAAAATCCCTGACGAATCAAAAAAGATGATCACCAAGGTCAATACCATTGATGAAATCATGGAGTTCATTCATTACTGGGATGCAGAACGAAAAAACTTACCTTTTGAGATAGATGGCGTAGTAATTAAGGTTGACAATTACCGTCAACAAGATGAAATGGGCTTTACCGCAAAAAGTCCAAGATGGGCTATTGCATATAAGTTTAAAGCCGAACAAGTAAGCACAACTTTAAATGAAGTTACTTACCAAGTAGGACGAACAGGCGCTATAACACCTGTAGCTAACTTAGCTCCCGTTTTGCTTGCCGGAACAACTGTTAAGCGAGCTTCACTTCACAACAAGGATCAAATTGAAAAATTAGACCTACATCTAGGTGATGAAGTATATGTTGAAAAGGGAGGGGAAATCATCCCGAAAATTGTTGGAGTTGATTTAAGCGAAAGACCAAAAAATTCAGAGCCTATTCAGTTTTTAGAAAACTGTCCAGAATGCTCTACAGCACTCATCCGAAGAGAAGGTGAAGCACAACATTTTTGCCCAAATGAATCTACCTGCCCACCCCAAATCAAAGGAAGAATTGAGCATTTCATATCCAGAAAAGCTATGGATATTGATGGCTTAGGCCCAGAAACAATTGACCTTTTGAATAAGCAGGGATTGGTCAACAATTATTCAGATTTATACCACCTTACCTTTAATCAGATAGTTGAATTGGAGAGGATGGCAGATAAAAGTGCCAACAATTGTATTCAAAGTATTGAAGTTTCTTTAGAAGTTCCCTTTGAAAGGGTTTTGTTTGCATTGGGAATAAGACATGTAGGAGAAACTGTCGCTAAAAACTTAGCCAAACATTTTAAAACCCTAGACAAGTTGATGGCAGCTTCATTTGATGAACTTGTGGCGGTTGATGATATTGGTGACAAAATCGCTATCAGTCTTCAGGCTTTCTTTTTAGACGAAAAGAATCAAGAAATTATTGAAAGACTGAGAGCTTGTGGATTAAACTTTGAAATCGTACTTGAAGAGGACGCGAGTGATAAGTTAAATGGTCAAACCTTCGTGATATCGGGCGTTTTTGAAAAAGTGAGCAGAAATGAACTCAAAAGTTTGATTGAAAAGAATGGCGGCAAGAACACAAGTTCTATTTCAGCAAAAACATCATACTTGGTAGCCGGAGATAAGATGGGGCCAGCAAAACTAGAAAAAGCAGAGAAGCTTGGTCTTACTATAATAAATGAAGATGAATTTTTACAATTAATTGGAATGTAGATGGGAGCTCTGAAGACGAAATTCTTAAAAAAGAAGACTGATTTATCAGTTAAAAGAGAGGTGTGGCTTAAAAACCCCAACGAAATCAAGAAGATATTACTGATTTCTAATTCTGACTCCAAAAGTCTGAAAAGAAAAGTTGAAGAAGTCTTTTCTTCTGCAGGCGTCCACCATCTGTTCCATAGAGAGATAAAAGAAGACACCACAGTGGGCTTCTATTATTCAGTACATAGATCAGACTTTGGCTTAACTGGTAGTTTAAAGAATGAAAAACTTCAAAATCTGACAAAAATGGATTTTGACTTATTAATTGATCTGTCTAAAGAGTCTCCATTATTACCATATTTTGTTAATCAGTCAAAATCAAATCTAAAAGTCGGCGCTTTAAATTCTAAGAGAGTTTTAGCCTATGATATTTTGGTTGACTTTAACGGGAATGATTCAGATAAAATAAATAATATTTACAACCATTTAAATTTACTAAAACAAGATGCAAAAATTTAAAGGATTAGGAGTCGCAATGGTCACTCCATTTTCTGCTGACGGAAGCATTGACATTCCAGCATTAGAAAAACTTACAAACTTCTTAATTGATGGAGGAGTTGACTATCTAGTTGTGCAAGGAACAACTGGTGAATCACCTGTTTTATCAAAAGAAGAGAAGCAAAAAACGCTTGACGTGGTTGCAAAGGCCAATAATGGACGAAAACCCATTGTTTTCGGTATCGGAGGAAACAACACGCAATCTGTTGAAAACGATTTAAAAACGTTTAAACTCGACAATGTAGATGCAATTCTATCTGCTTCTCCTTATTATAACAAGCCAACCCAAGAAGGAATTTATCAGCATTATAAAAAGCTTACTGAAGCGACTGAATTACCAATAATTCTTTACAATGTTCCGGGGAGAACAGCATCAAATATGGACGCTAAAACTACCCTGAGATTAGCTCAAGATTTTAATAACATTATTGCAGTCAAAGAGGCTTCAGGAAGTATGGATCAAATCATGGAAATAATCCATAATAAACCAAATGACTTTTTAGTTATTTCTGGAGATGATGCCATCACTTTACCAATTCTTTCAGCTGGTGGAGATGGCGTAATTTCAGTTGTAGGAAATGGATATCCTTATGCGTTCGGAAAAATGGTAAGCTCTTGCTTGACCGGAGATTTTGAAACAGGAAGAAAGTATCATTATGAAATCCTTCCAATCATCAACCCTTTGTTTTCAGAAGGAAACCCAGCAGGAATAAAAGAAAGCTTGGCCGATCAAGGCATAATGGAAAATCATGTAAGACTTCCATTAGTAAGTGTAAGTGAGCCATTAAAAGACAAAATTATTACGCTAGGCCGTAACATAAATAAGGCTTTCCCGTACTAGAAGGAAAAAAATAGTATATTTGTTTCACTTGATATATTCGAGATTATAAACCTTAGATTGAATGAAAAATAAAAATGTATATCGCGGTTTGCTTGCTGTTTCAGCAATAGCTGTGATGACTAGCTGTAGTGGCGATAGTGATACTGTTGAAAATAATGACAACATTATTGAAGCAGCTGACACTGTTGTAGAAGTAAATGATGCCTTAGAAGTGGAATACTCTGTTCCTACACCAAACGAGTTGTTTGAGATTGTTAAACTGCAAGGCGGTGAGCAAAAAGTAGGATTAGTTAACCCTCTTGAAAATAGAGATAACTATGTTGAAACTAAAGAGAAAGCATTAAACTTTGGGGTTTATTCGGCTGACTTAGCTTACATGAGCTGTTTTGGTGTTGGTACTGAATTCTTAATGTATATGAAAACCATTGAAGAAATGGGAGATGAATTAGGAATTTCTGGTGCTTTTGATACTGACCTAATGGACAGAATTGAAAACAATGAAGGAGACACTGATTCATTATTCGCAATTTCAAATGAAACTTATTACGATTCTTACCTCTACTTAGAGGAAAATGGAAAAGGAATGGAGCTTTCATTAATAATGGGAGCTGGATACATTGAGAGTCTTTATATTATCTGTCAATTGACAAATGGTTACGAAGAAGGAGATCCTATCATTGAAAAAATTGGAGATCAAAAATTAGTTCTTGAAAATTTAATGGAATTTTTAGCAACATATCAAGATGATGAGAACGTAGCTGAAATGACAAATGACTTAATGTCTTTACAAGAGGTATTTGAGATTAGCATGGACTTTGAAGAGTCTGGTACGAACGTTGATAATAATGATGGTAAGTTAGTTCTTTCCGGTGGTGGTTCGTTCAAAATGAATGAGCAAGCATTAAAAGACATCACGGCGAAGATTACTGAAATGAGAGAAAACATTATTAAATAATTAGAACTATGAAAAGAGCATTAATTTTAGGAGTGGCGTTAGTTGGGTTCATAGCAATCCAAGCTTATTCTCAATGTCAGAAGACGCACTATTTTTGTACATCATTACTTGACAAAGAAAAACAACAAGAGTTCTGGAACTTGAACAACCAATCAAAAAGTGCAACCTTTGAAAAAGGAAAAGTTTATAAGATGTCGTTCATAGCATATAAAGGATTCGACTACAGAATTTCAGTATGTACTGATGTTGTTGAAGGTGGAGACAAAGTGAGATATGAATTATTTCATGATGCAATCGTTCGTGTGAAAGATGAGTACGGAAACACAAATATCCAACGTAAAAAAGAATCTTTATATAACAACCAGGATGACAACTTAAGTCCTTCAGTTGAATTCACTGTTGATAAAACAAAGAAATTCTACATTGATGTAAATGTCCCTGTTGGTGGAGAATCTAAAAACAGAAAACTAAGTAAAACAGATAACGTTTGCGTAGGAGTTCTTCTTGAACACAAGAAAGCTGCTAAATTAGGATTCTAGAATTTTAATAAAACATTTACAACCCTGACCGCCTTTGTGTAGTCAGGGTTTTTTAATTGAATATGATTTCTGAAAACATACAAAACCTGCTCGAAAACATAAAAGCAGCAAAGAATATCGTCATCACTGCGCACAAAAGTCCTGATGGCGATAGCATAGGGTCTTCATTAGGTCTTTTTCATTTCCTCAAACAATTTGAAGCAGATGTTACTATATGTCATCCTGATAAAGCTCCACCTTTTTTAGAATGGATGCCTGGCTTTGAGTCAGTAAATGATCTTGAATCCCAAGAAGACAAGGTTATTGACCTTATGAGTAATGCTGATTTGATTTTCTGTCTAGACTACAATTCTTCTTCTAGAATTGGGCATTTAGAAAAGTACTTAATCAAATCTGAAGCTAAAAAAGTGATGATTGATCATCACAGAGACCCAGATATGGAGTTTTGTGATATTGTATTCTCAGATATAACATCTTGCTCTACTGCTCAATTGATTTACGAAATCATTATAGCTTCAGGATATGAGAAAAGGATTAATCAAGAGGTAGCAACCGCACTATATACGGGAATTGTGACTGATACGGGATCTTTTCGCTTCTCCTCTACCCTGCCAAAAACTCACAACATTGTTGCCAAGTTAATGGAGACAGGTTTTAATCACTCTCTCGTACACGAACAGATTTATGATGCAAACTCACTTGACAGAATCAAGTTAACGAGTTTTGCAATGCTTGAAAAACTAGAAATCCTTCATAACGGAATGATCTCTTACATTTCATTAACACAAAATGAATTAAAAAGATTCAATGCTGGAAAAGGCGATACAGAAGGTTTAGTCAACATGGCATTGGGAATTCAAGGTGTTAGAATGGCTGTGTTTTTAAAGGAATCAGATGGAATTATCAAGATGAGTTTCAGATCAAAAGGAGTGATTCCTGTTAGTGATATGGCTTCAAAACACTTTCAAGGAGGCGGGCATCTAAACGCTTCTGGTGGAAAATTTGTTGGAAACATCAATAATGCAATCGAAAAGCTAGTAACAATTCTTCCTAATTTCGTTAAAGAAAACAAAGCACTCTTTGAATGAAATTTTTGACCATCCTTTCGCTTTTAATTGTCTTCACTAGCTGTGGAGATGACAAGGTTATTGAACAAGTTGATGATTCTGGCTGGAATCAGGACGTTTCAATAGAGATGAATCAAGTTTTTGCAGCAGAAGAAGATGAAGAAATAGAGAACTATTTGAGTCATAGACCTGATTGGCAAATGCAAAAGACTGGTACAGGACTGCGTTATTTCATCTATGAAAAAACTGAATATAGCGACACAGCTCTCGTCGGAGACCATGTTCTCGTAGATTTCAGCATAGAATTGCTAGATGGAACCATCTGTTATGATTCCTCAGAAGATGGACCAGAAACATTTGAAATTGAAAAGGCTGATATTGAGTCAGGGCTTCACGAAGCTATGCAACTTATGTGCACTGGAGATAAGGGTTTATTCGTATTACCTTCTCAATTAGCTCACGGATTAATTGGGGATGAAGACAAAATCCCGCCATTAACTCCTGTAATTTACAATATCCAACTTTTAGAAATTGCTCATCAATCTGATGCACCATGAAAAAAACCATCTTCTTTTCTTTAATATTAGTCTTGATGTACTCATGTCAGCTTGATGGCATTGACGATCAGGTTGAAGACAACAGCATAATTCAAAACTTGGGTAACGACACTGTTGATACAATTGATGAAAACATGTTGCTAAATGACACCATAAATGGTGAAGCAAATGAAATGGTTTTTCAAAGAGATGACGGATTAAGAGTAGAATGGGAAATCAAAAAAGAAGAAAATAAAATTGAGCTAAATGATGTCGTAATGGTTAATTACACTGCACGTGTAGCCGCAGGAGAAGTGTATGACACTAATGAGAAACTGGGAAAACCAGTTCCTTTGAAATCAAATATTGGAATGATGATTCCGGGTTGGGAAGCAGGCCTATTGGAAATGTGTGAAGGAGACAAGGGAAGAATTATGATTCCAGCCTCTTTGGGATATGGAGAAGATGGCTACATGACTGTAGTTCCTCCGAGAGCTGATATCATTGTGGATATCGAAATTGTATCTATCGTTAAGCCAATAGTTTTGGATGATGGCGTAAAGGTTTACAAATGGAATTCAGTGTCAGAGGGCAAAACTCCTGAAAAGAATCAAGAAATCACATTTGACTATTTCGCCTACAAAAAGGGAAAAGAGAAAGGCATGTATGACAACAGCTATCAAAACGAAACAGCATTCAGTTTCAAATATCAAAACGCATCTGTTGTTGATGGATTACATATCGGAATGTCTGTAATGAAAGAAGGCGAAAGCGCCTTCTTCGAAATACCTGCGAGGGCTGGATATGGCTCTAAAGGATTGTTGGACCTAGTGCCAAAGAATACAGATATCGTTTATGATGTGAGAATAGAGAGTATTTTGTAATACTCTTTACTGGACTATTCTATATGTCATTTTATTGATTATTTCTAATTGGAATATCTAAATGGAGATGCAACTTCATTATCTATCTACTCGTCACATTTTTGTTAAGCTTATTTAAGATTTTATTGTTCACTAGACAACTATTGATATCTGCCTTTGTATATAGAATAGAAACAACAGAATTTTAACCGTGTTTAAACCTATTGGAAATATGAAAAATGATTGATTTTGAGTAAATTACTCTCTATCTAAAGCTGACCACAACTGGATCAAGAGCGATTAATAAAGAAGTTTCGAAAAGGAAACAAAAGTGCGTTTGACACCATCTACGCAAAGTATTGTGATGCAATGTACAATATCTGTATGCGCTATACTAAGAACGAAGATGAAGCTGCAGACATATTGCAAGATGCCTTTATTAAGATTTATGAAAAGAGAGAGCTATTTGATCCTCAATACAGTATTGGTGCTTGGATTAAGCGAATTGTGATGAATGAAGCAATCAATCATTATAGAGTCAACAAAAGGTTCGAATTTATTGAAGACGAGAGCTATTTTGAAGAGGAAGAAGAAGCCATTGAAGTAGTTGAAGAAACTAACCTTGGTGAAAAATTAAAAGGAGTAATTGACTCCTTACCTCCAGGCTATCAAGTCGTATTTAAAATGTACGTGATTGAAAATTTGACACACAAAGAAATTGCCCAATATTTAAATGTAAGCGAAAACACCTCAAAAACGCAACTTTCAAAAGCAAGAAAAATGCTAAAAAGCAAATTAGAAGAGTTGCAAATAACCAGAAGTACAATTGAACAATGAGTAAAGAATTTAAAAATATTGACGAGCTGTTTAAGGCAGAGCTTGGTGGTACAACCGCCAAGGCACCAGCTCATGTCAAGGCAAATATCGACAAGGCTATAGGCTTTGGTGGCAGAAAAAAACTGCTTTGGTTTTTATTACCCCTAGTTGTGATCGGAATTGCAACTCCTCTGCTCTACAATCAATTCAGTGCTGACACTGATAATAATCTTGCTATCACTGATTCAATTGAATCTCAGAATTCTTCATCATCTGCCAATGAGAATGAATTAAGCTCTTCAACGGAAATCACTACAGATAATTCATCAAATGGAATGTCCGACAAGAATGGCGCAAACGCACCTGAAAATAATTCAACTACTGATAATCAAACGAATGATAGCCATTTGACTAACTCTGATGAAGATCAGAATTCAACTTTTGATTCTAATTCTAACTCACAAAAATCTAACCTAGATAAAACTGATTCAAAATTTTCTTCCAACAAAGTTGATGACAATGGAATCAAAAAGACCGTAAACACTGACAAGATCATCAAGAAAGATGAAAAACCTGAACTTGTGGATACTAAAACTAAAGATGACGATTTGGTGACAAAGTCAGATGACAAAAAAGTAATTCCTGATGACATTCAAGCTACACAAATTGACAGCTCATTGATAGAAAAGGATGAATTAGCTGATGTGAAAAAGTCAAGCTCTGATAGCCTTATAGACCCATCAGATGAGATTAACGACAACACTCTTAATCCATCAGACTCGCTCATTAACAACAATTCAACGAACGACATGGCAGAGGTTGACTCTACATTAGAGCAACCGGACATTAATATTGATGTACCCAATGAAAAATACAATCCTTGGATATTAACAACAACTGCAGGAATCAATCTTAAAAAGTCAAACCTAACAATTCCGACCACCGGAGATAGTATGAGTTCTTTTCATAATATCAATGACAAAATGGGGCATTCGGCTCAAATTGATATTGCATATAGAATGAAGAATAGCTTGACTTTTGGAGCTGGAATTGGGTACTCTTCATTTATTGAGAACTACACTTACTTTAAAGAAGAAAATGTTTTGACTGACACCCTTTTTACATGGGTATATACTCAAGACTCAATGCAAGACACGAATATGAATTGGATCTACTGGCAAGACTCCACTCAAAATGAATCTTATGTTTATGAAAACCAGGAAGTATATAATGCGAATGGAACAAATCATAACACCTACTTAAACATTCCTATTAGTATAGGGACGAATCTTGATTTCGGTAAGTTCAGATGGGATTTGTATGCGCAAGGTCGATTTAATTTGCTTTTGAGATCTAGAACAACCTACGTTGAAGCTGACCAAATCATAGTAGTTCCTCAGGGATCTTTTAAGAATAGCTATTTTGACCTCATTGTGGGCACAAACTTACATTACAATATTTTTGGAAATCTGTATGTGACAGGAACTGTGCGGTACAAAGCACCTACTTCAAAGGTATACTACCCAACACTAACAAATAGATTTCAAAATGTTCATGTGGGAGTAGGATTCAGCTTGAATTTCTAGTCTAAAAGTAACCCGCAATAACTCCGGCTGTGTGACCTCTTCGTCGGCCTCTGTACTTTTTAGCCTTAGTCATTTGCACTTCAAAAGTATGGCACTTAGTAGAAAGAGCTTCTATTGTCAAATATTTGGTGTAAAACCCATCAGCTGCTACAACAAGGTAAACCTTTTTACCTAGGTGCTCTCTATCTAATTGAAATTCAAATTTCCCATCTTTGGTCACTTCGATTTCAACAGATTCCATTCCTTTTACAGTATAAGTCACTTTTGCCTGTAACGGTCTATTATGATGATTTGTAATCTCCCCCATCACAAATGCACTCTCGGCCACAACTTCTGTATATTTTACAGATGTATCAAGATTATCAACGGTTTGACTAAACAGGGTTGTGACATTAAATCCCAATACGAAAATAGCTGCAAAAGCAATTCTGAAAAAATTCTGAACTGTTGTTCGACTATCTGACTGAGCTACGGTTGAATCAAAAACGCCACAACTAATCGTTGGGTCTTCTATTCTAATTTTCGAAATCTCATCCAAAGACTTACCTCTGAAATCGTGAATATTCTTTGAACATGTTTGACAAAACAAACCACATTCTGTTTTTGGCATGTCTGAAACAGACTCTGGACAATCGTAACTAATTTGGATCATAATTGATAAATATCTTTCAATCTATGAAAATTATGAATGCCTTCAAAATTCAATCGATTTCGAAGTCATCCAATGATTCTGTTTTATCAGCTGATTTCTCTATTTGAGCTGTAGGCTTCTTTCTAAAGAGCAGTATCAAGCAAAGGAGGGATACAACTGCCATTAAGGTTCCGAAACTCTAGTAATATACGTTAAATAAAAACTGATTGATAAATCCCGAAACATAGTGAACGATTAGAACCAAAATTGGACCTACTATTACTGCTGACTCTTTTTTAATCCCCATAAGAATATGAGCACCTAAACCAAGAATAACCCCGGCACCTATTGACCCTAACAAACCAAATAATTGACCTCCCGACCACAGAAATGATGATAATACGCTTGCCATTACAATTGGTAAAGACGAACTACCAACAAGCCCCATAACCAATTGCCAGTCTGCATGCTTGCCCTCAGCTGCTTGGTTTATTGCTACATGCGTAAAAACCAGAAGTAATACATTGAAAACAAGAATCGACACAATTAGAGACGATAAGAATTCTCCCATAATTCCACCATAGTAACCCATCATTATAATAAGGCTAAGAAGTTTGATGCCAATTTGAAAACCTATTGACATGAAGAAAGTTCCATATCCGATTTTATCTTTATTTGGGTCGTCTCGAAGTATAGAGAAATTCTCCTCTGGTTTAAATGTTGTCTTAAAGAAATAGTCAGATGCTTTCATTCTTCTAAATCGATTCATTTATGGATTTGCGAATTGAATCTAATAAGAATAATCGAAACACACCAAAAAGGCGGGATTTTCATTCGTCTACAGTTTTTCAGTATTGGACGAATCGTCATCTTTTTGCCTTGACTCATGTCTTACAATGTTCTAACTTAAAAGGAAACCAATTCAAAATCCTTCGATATGACAACTTCAAACTTAGCTCTGGCAGCACTTTCACTCTTATCTTCTGCAGTATTTGCACAAGATTATCAAACCATCAAATCAAACTCGATTCCTTTCTTCATTACCACAGGAGGGGATTACTTTTTAGCGAATCGAATAGATCAAGTTCAGTCAATCGGCACTGACTCAACATTTTATCCTTTTCAATCAATTAGAGAAAATGATTCTCTCAATTCAGGAGATCCTTGCAAGTATTATTTAGGTCATTCTTGGATGGGAGAAAAAATTGAAATTCACCCAAACGGAGAAAATGTTTTCTACAACAAGGACAATGAATCAATTACTATTCAAACTCTCGCGGCACTCAGCGATACCTTCAATGTTTACACCTATCAAAACGGTGATTGGATTGACGGTACTGTTTCTTCAATTCTTGAAGTCACAATATTTGGAGAAATAGACACCATCAAAACCATAGATCTTTTCAGTAACGCACCTCTGAATCTGACAGACCCGAGATTCGTGATATCAAAGAATCATGGAATTATAGAACTCTTTGCACCATATAGCTTTCCCGAGCCTTACGAGGGCTCTGCTGCCATTGACACTCCTAACATGTATCCGACTGCTCACACGAACAACTTTAGCTTAGTCGGTATAAACGGAACTGGTTTCTCAAAACCAACGATTGGAGGAATTCATGACTTCAACATTGGTGATCAACATCAATTTTCATATGAAGAGGAAGTTGCAAACAGCTCTTATATTGAAGAGTTTGAGGAGATTGAAATTCAAAATAAATTCGTTTGGGGGAACGATTCTGTGGTCTACTTCATCACTAGAAAGGGACACAAGAAAACCATTGACCTAGTGAACTCAAGTACATCAATCACTCAATACCCGGGTAATGTTGAATCAATTAGCTATTCACAACTTGATCAATGGCAAAATGACTTTTTACCAGAAGAGTTTAATGGTGTAGATGGTTGGAATTCCCTTTTTTTAAATGAATGTGGAGATGTTGAAGAACGAGTAAATACCGAATCAATATCTTGGCAAGGAAGCGGATCATGTTTAGAAGTCACTGAAACTCCATACTCTTATACTTCATTTATAGAAGGTGTCGGAGTTGTTGGCCCCACAACGACAAGTACTACAGGTGATTTTTATACCAATAGCGAACTTGTTTTCTACGTGAGAGCGAGTGGAGGCATTTGTGGAAACAAAGAGTTCTTAAACCAATTAGAACTGCCAGAAATTAATGAATTCAGTCTATTTCCGAACCCAAGCAACACTCAGTTCTCAGTGCAATTGAACGAAATGGCTAACATTAGAATATTCGACTTAAGCGGGAAACAGCTTGATTTCAGATCAAATTGCAATGGAATCCAACAGTTTAATCTGGATTTAGAATCGGGAATCTACTTAGTTGAAGTCTCTAACGCAACCGGAAGAAGTACGCAAAAAATGGAAGTTAGTCATTAGGCTAGCTTCCCAGCTATAAAGGCTGTTGTCCAACATGCTTGGAAGTTGTAGCCACCTGTTATCCCATCTATATCCATTACCTCTCCGGTAAAATATAGGTTGGGAACTACTTTTGATTGCATAGAATTAAAGTCAATTGACTCTAAACTTACGCCTCCACAAGTAACAAACTCTTCTTTAAAGGTTGTTTTACCCTTCACTTGGTAGATATCATTCGTAAGGACGTTAACTAGCTTGTTGAGGCCTTTTTTACCTAACTCAGGCCATTTTTTAGTTGCAGCTAGGTCAGACTTCTCTAGAAGATAAATCCAAAGTCGCTCTGGAACCCCATAAGGTTTGATGCTACTTAGTTGTTTAGCTGGATGTTCTTCAATGATTTCCCTGACCACATTCGCCACAATCTCATTATTCAGTTCATTTACCCAGTTCACCTGAATCTTGAATTCGTAATCTAAATCTTTTAGTATTCTAGCCCCAAATGCTGAGAGCTTCAAAATTGCCGGACCACTCATCCCCCAATGGGTAAGAAGTAATGGACCGTCCGACTTTAACTTAGTTCCCTGTATAGCAACTTTCGTTTCGTTCACCACAATCCCCATTAGTTCAGTTGATTTCTCATCCGGCATATTGAAAGTAAATAATGAAGGAACGGGTTCTTCTATTTTGTGTCCTAAGTCTGCCAACCATTTCAAACCTGAAAGCTTTGGAGAGCCTCCAGTTGCAACAATCACCTTGTCAAACACCTCAACGTCATCTTCACCAAAATGCAATACGATTTCTTCTCCTAGTGATTGTAATTTCTGAATTCCTCTACTCAGCTGTACATTAATTCCTAGTCTCACCACTTCTGCCATAAAGCAATCAATGATTGATTGAGATTCTTGTGACTCAGGAAATACGCAGGCATCAGATTGCGTGACCAATGGCACACCTCTCTCAGTTAGCCATGTTTGCATATCTTGAGTACTGAATTTAGTGAAAGCGTTTTTCAGTTTCTTTCCACCTCTTGGATATGCCTCTGATAATAATTTGATTGAAGTCTCAGAGTTGGTAACATTACATCTACCTCCTCCTGATATCTTCACTTTTGAAAGAAAGCGTTTTGATTTCTCGTAAATCGTTACCTCAGCCGAAGGATGATTTTCTTTTACTTGAATTGCAGAGAAGAAACCTCCTGCTCCACCTCCAATGATTGCTACTCTCACTACTCTTTACCCTTCTTTCTTTTCTTTGAATAAGAATATCCGATATAAAAGAAAACTGCCGCAACAACTAATGTCCACCAAAAGGCGGCAATAAATTTGAGCACCAAAACAATAGCAACAACTGCCAATATTAAGTAAAATATGATTTTTGTCTTATTCCCTTCCATGTTCTAACTTAAGATAATTCCTTCAATATGACTAATTGCCTGTGGTAAACCTGAAGCATCTTTTCCTCCAGCAGTAGCAAAGAAAGGCTGTCCGCCTCCGCCTCCTTGAATATGCTTTGCAGCTTCTCTTACTAGATTGCCTGCATGAAAATCTTTCTCTTTAGCCAATTCATCTGAAATAACAACACTGATGGTGGCTTTTCCATCAGCCCTTCCTCCAATTACAGCAAACAAGTTATCCACTTCACCTTTTAATTGGAAGCACAAGTCTTTAATAGAACCACCGTCCATATCGAGAATTTCAGAAACATAATTAATTCCACCTTTATCTTCAACCTTAGCAAGGACATCAGCTTTGATTTGTTTCACTTGACCTTTCTTCAAAGCCTCAATCTCTTTAGACATTTTGGTGTTTTTATCCATCAAGTCTTGAACTGCAGCAACCATGTTCTTAGGCTTCTTCAACAACTCAGAGAGCTCATTAAATTGATGAGCCCTTTCTCTAAAGTAATTATCAGCTGTGTCTGAAGTAATTGCTTCAATTCTTCTAACACCTGCAGCCACCGATCCTTCTGAAGTTATCTTCAACGATCTTATATCTCCTGTAGACTTCACGTGAGTTCCACCACATAACTCAACCGAATTACCAAATTGAATTACTCTAACAAGATCTCCATACTTTTCACCAAATAATGCCATTGCACCAAGCTCCTTAGCAACTTCCATTGGAACTGCTCTGCGCTCGTTCAACTCAATATTTGCACGGATATCTTCATTGATTTGCTGCTCAATCTCTAACAACTCTTCTTCGGTCACCTTTGAGAAGTGAGAAAAATCAAAACGTAAATAATCTGCATTTACCAAAGAACCTTTTTGTTCAACATGAGTCCCAAGTTTCTCTCTTAGCGCATGATGCAATAAGTGAGTTGCTGTATGATTCGCTTCTGAAAGTCTTCTTGCATTAGCGCTCACCTTAGCTCTAAATTTTACTGTAAGATGCTTTGGAAGGTCTTTAGCAAAATGAATTATTAAGTTGTTTTCCCTTTTCGTATCAAAGATTCCAACCTTTTCTTCTGCCGACTCAATAACTCCTTTATCTCCTACTTGCCCTCCACCTTCAGCATAGAAAGGCGTTAAGTTAAACGCTAGTTGATAGAATTCTTTATTCTTCTGTTTTACTTTTCTATATTTTGTAATGTAGATGTCAGCTTCAAGCAAGTCATAACCAACAAATTCTTCAACATCATCTTCTCTAACTACAACCCAGTCATCAGATTCAACTGCTGATGCCGCTCTTGATCTATCTTTTTGTTTGTTCAATTCAATGGCAAATCCATCTTCATCAATTTCTAAATCATTCTCTCTTGCAATCAATGCTGTAAGGTCTTTAGGGAAACCAAAAGTGTCAAACAGCTCAAATACTGCTGCACCATTTAGTTGCTTTTCACCTGCCTTTTTTGCGTTATCTATCAAGGTCTGGATTTTTCCTAAACCTGTTTCTAAGGTTCTAAAAAATGAAACCTCCTCTTCATGTATCACCTTATGAATCAAATCTTTCTGAGCAGTCAACTCAGGAAAAGCTTCACCCATTGAAGCCGACAATTCATCCGCTAAATGATAGATAAAAGGTTCTTTTACCCCCAATGTTTGATAGCCATATCTTATTGCTCTTCTCAAGATTCTTCTAATCACATATCCTGCACCCGTATTTGATGGCAATTGACCATCAGCAATCGAGAATGCAATAGCACGAACGTGATCTGCCACAACTCTCAATGCTATGTCTTTCTCTTCAGTCTCGCCATATTTCTTACCAGACACTTTCTCTAAGCTTTGAATTAGAGCTTGGAAAAGATCAATGTCATAATTTGATTGCTTTGCTTGCATCACCATAGCCAAACGCTCTAGCCCCATTCCGGTATCTACATGGGTGTTTGGTAAGTTCTCCAAACTTCCGTTTGCTTTTCTGTTATACTGCATGAACACAAGGTTCCAAATCTCAATAACTTGCGGGTGGTCCATGTTTACCAATGATTTCCCATCAACTTTTGCTCTCTCCTCTTCGTTTCTGATATCTACATGTATTTCAGAACAAGGTCCACAAGGTCCGGTTTCACCCATTTCCCAGAAGTTATCTTTTTTATTTGCTTTGATTATTCTATCAGGATCAATGTATTTTGTCCAGATGTTCATTGAGTCATTATCCAGAGACAAACCATCAGCCTCATCCCCTTCAAAAACAGTCACATAAATTCTTTCTTTATCTAACTTATACACATCTATTAACAATTCCCAAGCCCAAGCGATTGCTTCCTCTTTAAAATAGTCTCCAAAAGACCAATTTCCGAGCATTTCGAACATGGTATGATGATAAGTATCAACGCCCACTTCTTCTAAATCATTATGCTTTCCTGAAACACGAAGACACTTCTGAGTATTAGTCACACGCTTCGTTTGGGCTTCATTATACCCTAAGAAATAATCCTTAAACTGGTTCATTCCAGCATTGGTAAACATCAGTGTTGGGTCGTTTTTCACAACCATTGGAGCTGATGACTGAATTTGATGTCCTTTTGACTCAAAAAAGTCCAAAAATGTGGTTCGTATGTCGTTGATTTTCATCTAAATAATTTGTTAACGATTGTTAATCGAATTGCAAATCTACCTTTTATAGCTAAATTTGCCTTCAGAAAACAGATGTTTTTCTTAACCAAGAAGCAGTAAAAACTAGATTGCTATGCGCAAAGAGAAGTTTAAATATAATCCTGAAACCTTATCATATGATAAGGTTGAAGTTACATGGGGAGAGAGATTATTAAAGATTTCTTTAGTAGTTGCTCCGGCTATTCTATTAGCCTTTGTGATGCAAATTGCAATATCTAGTTTAGGACTTTTTAAAAGTAGCAAGGAAGCACAACTAGAGCGAGAGAATGAATTTTTAAACTCTCAATTAACTGAAATGAATTCTGATCTTGCCTTATCTCTGGCCGTTTTGAAAGATATTGAGGATAGAGACAATAACATTTACCGCCAAATATTTAATGCTGAGAAATATCCAGATGCTCTTAGAGAAATGGGGACTGGGGGATCTGATAAGTATGATGAATTGATGGGTTATCAAACTTCTGAAAAAGTAATTGAGAATTCAAAAATGATTGATGCACTTGAGAAAGCGCTTTATGCTCAATCAAAATCATTTGATGAAGTAATTGACTTAGCAAAAGAAAAAGAGCAAATGCTTGCTTCTATACCAGCTATTCAGCCAGTATCCAACCAAGACTTAACGAGACTATCTTCAGGGTTTGGATTTAGAATTGACCCAATATACAAGACTAAGAAAATGCACACTGGTCTTGATTTCACGGCAGATACAGGAACACCCGTTTACGCTTCAGGAAACGGAAAAGTGATAGAATGTGAAGTTAAAAAATGGGGATATGGTCAATCGGTAATCATTGATCACGGATATGGATACAAAACGAGATACGCTCATCTTAGCGAATTTAAATGCAAAGTGGGTGACGAAGTACTAAGAGGACAAGAAATAGGACTAGTAGGCTCAACAGGTAAGTCTACAGCTCCACATCTACATTATGAAGTAATGAAGAACGGACAAAAAATTGATCCTATTCACTTCTTTCACTCAGACATCTCGCCTGAAGAATATGAAAAGCTTATTGAGATGGCAGGTAACGCCAACCAGTCATTTGATTAAAGAATAAAGACCTTATCTAATCCCTCATTCTGAGCTTCAGATGAGGGATTTTTTTTATCCTATTTCATAGACGAAATCAATTAACTGGTCTAATAATTAGTGAACACCAAACCTTTTATGCTTTAAAAGGGTTAATATTGCTACAGAGATACACTTATGAAAACATTATTACTTTCGGCTTGCTTAATTTCTTCAGCTGCTGGTTTCAGTCAAATACCTTCATACTATGATGGGATTGACTTTTCAGCATCTGCATCAAGCATATACTCACAACTTGCTACTCGCGTCACTTCAACACACAATCAAATCACCTACTCTCAATGCTGGGATGCCCTGAAAGAAGCTGATCTGGAGACAGGAAGCACAACTCTCGTGACACTAGTTTATGGTTACAATGATACCGACGGGGATGTGGTAAACGACAGAACGAGAGATAAAAATAATAATGGCGGAGCAAATGGAGAATGGAACAGAGAACACGTCTTTCCAAAATCACTTGCTAATCCTGACTTAGGAGACACGGGTGCAGGCGCAGATGCCCACAACTTAAGAGCATGTGATGTTCAACAGAACGGAAATAGAGGTAATAAGCTATTTGCTGATGCCGGCGGAAACGCAGGCCCGGTGAGCACAAACTGGTATCCTGGAGATGAATGGAAAGGCGATTGTGCTAGAATCATTATGTACATGTATTTGAGATATGGAACTAGATGTGTTCCTGCTGACGTAGGTACTGGAACAGTAAACTCTTCAGATCCCAACATGGTTAACTTATTTCTTGACTGGAATAATGATGACCCGGTATCACAATTTGAAAAAGATAGAAATGATGCTTTACAGAATCATCAGGGAAACAGAAACCCATTTATTGACAACCCACACATTGCGTATAAAATTTGGGGCGGACCAATTGCTGAAGATACTTGGGGCGGTTTAGGAACTTCTGAAAGCAAGGATGACGTCTTAACAATTTACCCAAATCCAATTGAAGAAGACTTCTTCTATGTCTCAGGACTAAACACAACTAACCTGGACTCTATAAAGCTGTATTCTATTAGAGGACAGTTAATTAATGTGTTTGACTTAAATCAATTAATCAATAATGGTGGAAGCTCTGTTGAACACATTGTTGACGGTACGTACATCCTTTCAATCATTTATGACGACCAAGTTGTTCAACGCAAAGTTGTTATTCAATGAACAGAAAAATAAGATTGATCTGGGACTTTCACGGTGGTGACTCTCAAGGAACCGCAGAACATCACGTTCGTCATCTCAAACAATTTATGGAAAGAGAAAACATTGACTGTCACAGGTTCTTTGTTGATTCTGCAGATGACCTTCACAACATGGCCTGCATGACAGTGAATGAAAAAGACGTAATCATTCTTAGAGACGCACTAAAACCTAACAGAGCTTTAGTAGTAGAAGACAACTAATAAGACAAAATGGGATTTGTCATTTTCTCAGCACCAATTGTCGTTTCGGGGCCATGACCAGTGTAAACCACCATATCTTCGGGTAATTTGAACATCTTCTCAGTAATCGTTTTCTTCAAAACCTCTAAGTCTCCTCCAGGTAAGTCGTACCTACCAAATGAGCCTTGAAATAAGACATCTCCATTGATTACAAACTTCTCATTGATTGAGTAGAAAACGACATGCCCTGGGGCATGCCCTGGAGTGAAAAGTACTTCAACTTCTGAATTTCCAAATGTTAACTTATCTCCTTCGTTTATAAAATAAGAAGGCTCTGGCGACTGCTGATAACCGTTAATACCATACATATTTGCAGCTATAGGCATGTGATGAAGTGTCGGTAAATCCAATTCGTTTGCTCCTAACTCTAAACCCCATTCTTGAGCTACAAAATAATTACCAAATACGTGATCTAAATGACAATGTGTATTCCATAATTTCACAGGCTTTAAACCATTTTGAACAATGTAGTTTTTCAAGTGTTCTCTTTCTTCAGGAGCATAACATCCAGGATCAATGATAGCACATTCATTAGTCTCATCACTCAAGATGTACATGTTCTCTGAAAATGGATTATAAGTTAGTTTGTGAATCTTAATCATTTGTTCAATTATTATAGCGACTTCAAAGTTAGTTTATCAAATTGGATATTTGTATCTTTATATCTTAGATGCGTCTGAAATTCTCATATCTCCTGTTACTAGCCGTTCTGCTATCTGCTCCAAAAATGGCGGATTCTCAGTTCTATCAAGGCTCTTATCAAGAGTTTGGAAAAAGCAGAGTGCAATACAATGGCTTCAGCTGGAAATTCCATGCTTACAAGAGATTCAGAATTTACTACTCCGGATTAAACGAAGATATTGCAGTTTATACGGCCCGTACAATGCACCACTACCTTAGTGATGCCGAAGAGAAGTTAGACTACAAGTTCCCTGAGAAGCTAGAGGTAATCGTTTACGAAAGTCAACAAAAGTTTAGACAAAGTAATTTGGGCGTTTCAAATGATGAATTGAGTAACATTGGAGGAACGACCAGGATTGTAGGCTCAAAAATCTTCATGTATTTTGAAGGTGATCATCAAAAATTCAATGAAAACATTAAATCTGCGGTTTATGAAGTTCTTCTTAAGCACATGTTCTTTGGAGGGGACTGGAAGGATCAACTAAAGTCAACCGTTAATTCTGGCATACCATCTTGGTTAGAAAAAGGGCTTATCAATTACTTTGTGAAAGAATGGGATCAGGATATTGAGAGCAGAGTCAAGGACCTCATCTTGACGCGAAAGATTGACAACTTCAATGATCTGTCTAATGAAGAGAAGGCTTACGCAGGTACTGCAGTGTGGAATTATATTGCTGAGACACACGGAAAAACCATCATTCCTAACATCATATATATCACAAGGGTCACTAAGAATGTTGAGAGAGGCTTCTTCTCTTTATTGGGAATGGATTTTAACAAGCTCACTAGAAATTACATTGCTTTCTACCGCTCTCGATACATTTTGGAATACGAATCCCAGGAAGAACCAAAAGGAAATCCAGTACCTCTCAAGAACAAGAAAGAAGCAGTCTACTATGGCGCAAAGATAAGCCCTGACGGTGAAAAGATTGCCTATGTTGAAAATAGACTTGGAAGATATAAAGTGATTATTCTAGATACATTAAGTGGTGACAAAACGACTGTTTATTCGAAAGAGAGCAAGCTTGAGCGATTACAAGACTACTCTTTTCCAGTTCTCAATTGGCATCCAAACGGAGCAGCAATTGCGTTTTTCTCTGAGGTAAAAGGAGAGCTCAAATTGTTCACCTATCGCTTGTCTGACAAGTCTTTTACTGAAAAAAGAATGAAAGACATGGACAAGGTTCTAGACTTCGGTTATTCTCATGACGGTAAGAAAATGGTGATCTCTGCAGTGCTTAAAGGACAATCAGATCTTTACCTGTATGATGTCATTTCTAAGAACATCTCTAAACTAACAGATGATGTCTTTGATGATGTAAACCCTCAATTTGTAGAGAACTCAACAAAGGTTGTATTCGCCTCTAACAGACTGTCAGATACGATTTACAAAGTACCAGAAATCAACTTTTACGACAGAAAGAACGACATTTTCATTTATGACTTAAAAGAAAGAAAGAGAAACTACAAGTATCTTGAAAGGGTGACACATACCCCATATGATAACGAGATTCAGCCATACGAATTGATCGAAGGAAAGATGGTTTACCTGAGCGATCAAAACGGAATATACAATCGATTCATAGCTGAAAAAGATAGCTCTATCGCATTCATTGATACCAGCATCCATTATAAATACACAACCTCGACGGCACCTCAAACCAATTATGTAACATCTATCCGTTCACACAACTTAAATAAATCAAAAACAGCTATCTACACCATTTACCAAAACAATAAATTTAAGTTTATTACTGAAAAAATCAATACTGATAAAGTTGATATTTTATGGAACACCACCTACATTCAGAAAAGACTTGACAGAAGAAAAAAGATAGAAGCTAGAAACAACAATGGTGAAGCTGAAAATGACACAATCTATCTCGAAGAACACAAATACCAAAAAGAAATTGTTCTAATTGGTGATGTCCAAAACTCAGATAATTCAACAGACTCTTTAGGCTCAGATTCTACTATCGTAAAAGAGAAATGGAAACCTTCTAAGTTCACCATCTATCAACCGAACTTTGCCAAAGACTTCGTTCTATCTCAATTTGATAACAACTTCTTATTCCCTAACTATCAACCTTATTCAGGACCAGGCTCAGTTTACTTTAACCCTGGTATGAATATGCTTTTGAAAATGGGAGCATCAGATTTATTTGATGACTACAAATTACTAGGCGGAGTAAGGATTCCTACATCATTCAATTCAGGTGGTGAGTTTCTGTTGATGGCTGAGCACCTTACCAACAGAGTTGATCACAGACTTATCTTTTACCGTCAAAAAACTGTCAACACAATTGGTTTATATAAATGGCTAACACATGACATTCGCTACCGTTTTAGCTTTCCTTTTTCAGAGGTCCTCAGCCTGAGAACGACTGTTAACGTGAGAAAAGACAAACAGGTATTCATACCTTACTCTGATAATTCACTCATTCTAGACAACAATGTGGGGTATAATTCGGGACTTAAAACGGAACTAGTATTTGACAATACCATCCCAATGGAACTTAACATTAGAAGAGGTTTAAGATTTAAAATATTTGGAGAGTACTTGCAAAACTTAGGAGGCAACTACGAACCTACTTTTAACTTCGGAATTGACTTCAGACATTATACTCGTATCAAACGAAACTTCATTTGGGTAAACAGATTTGCTGCTGCAACCTCGTTAGGAGAGCGCAAACTCCTTTACTACATGGGAGGTGTAGACAATTGGGTTCTTAGATCTAGTCCTGACTTTGATCAATCCATTGAAGTTGATCCTTCTCAAAACTTCGGTTTTCAAACTATAGCTACCCCTATGAGAGGCTTTATTCAAAACATTAGAAACGGAAATAGCTTTGCTCTTTACAACACTGAGTTACGTTTACCTGTATTCTCATTTTTCTCAACGTATCCGATCAAAAGTGAGATGATAAAACATTTTCAAATCGTAGCATTTGGAGATGTTGGTGTAGCTTGGACAGGTCCTCACCCATTCCACCCAGACAACTTCTTCAACACCCAAGTTATTGAAGATAAACCCGTTACAATTAACATTGATAATTTGAGAGAACCAATCATTGGCGGATTCGGATTCGGAGCCAGAACGAAAGTTTGGGGATATTTTATCCGATTTGATGTAGCTTGGGGAATCGAAGATTTTGAATTAAACAAGGCTATTCCATACCTCTCACTTAGCAAGGATATATGACAATTCAAACAGTCTTACTTCTTATATTAATTGGCCTGGCGGCAGGCACTTTAAGTGGATTCGTAGGCGTAGGAGGCGGAGTCATCATGGTGCCTGCTCTAATGTACGTAATGGGAATGTCTCAACATATGGCGCAAGGTACGAGCTTGTTTTTAATGTTATTCCCGATTGGGATACTAGCGGTAATGAACTATCATAAAGCCGGTGAAATCAATTGGACATTTGGAATTATTATCGCCTGTGCATTTGTATTCGGAGGATATTTTGGTTCTAAACTGGCACTCAGAATGTCGCCACATGTAGTCAAACTTATATTTGGAATACTCATGCTGTATGTAGCAGGTCGAATGATTTACAAGGGCTATAACGGGTACACAGTCGAAAAACAAACAACATCCATTGCAGAAGAATGAGAGAGTTAATAAAAACACTATCGGCCAATATTTTGAATGAAGCGATTTCGATTAGAAGACACATTCATCAAAATCCAGAATTGTCTTTCAAAGAATTTGAGACTTCTAAGTTTGTGCAATCCAAACTTTCAGAATACGGTATTGCTTTTCAAGCAGGCATAGTTAAAACTGGTGTAATTGGGATGCTAGATGTTGGGGCAGCAAAATGCATAGGATTAAGAGCTGATCTTGATGCTCTACCTATTCAAGAGCTCAATGAAGTTGAATACAAATCTCAAAATGATGGCGTAATGCACGCTTGCGGCCATGACGTTCACACGGCTATGTTACTAGGCACTGCAAAAGCTTTAGCCTCTATTAAAGATCAATTAGAAGTAAACGTTAAGTTCATTTTTCAACCAGGCGAAGAAAAGCTTCCAGGTGGAGCTAGCTTGATGATTAAAGAAGGAGTATTAGAAAACCCAAAAGTAGATGAGATTTATGCTCTACATGTTTTCCCTGAACTAGAAGCAGGTAAAATAGGTTTGAAATCTGGCATGTATATGGCATCATGTGATGAAATCTATATGACAGTTAACGGCAAAGGAGGACATGGAGCCATGCCTCATAAAAACATTGATCCAATTGCAATCACTGCTCAACTGATAACTTCTTTACAGAATGTAGTTAGCCGTAACTGCCCCCCTAACCTACCTTGCGTGCTGTCATTCGGAAGAATCGAGGGATTAGGGGCGACAAACGTGATTCCAGACAAAGTTGAATTGCAAGGTACCTTTAGAACCATGAATGAAGATTGGAGATCAAAGGCTCATGAATTAATTGCAAAGCAATCAAAAGCCTTGGTTAAAGGAATGGGAGGAACGATTGACGTAGACATTAGAGTTGGATACCCATTTTTAGAGAACCATCCTGACTTAACTGAGAAAGCAAGATCAAAAGCAATATCACATTTTGGAGAAGACAAAGTAACGGATCTTCCTATTAGATTAACCGGTGAAGACTTTGCATATTTTTCTCAGAAAATTCCGGCAACTTTCATTCGAATTGGAGTCAGAAATGAATCAAAAGGAATAACGAAAGCAGTTCACAATGCAGAATTTGACATTGATGAATCTGCCATACAAACAGGAATTGAAACCTTACTCACTCAAGTATTATACTAAGATTATGAAAAAACTATTCGTCTTAACAGCAGTCGCAGGAATATTAAGTTTAGGTTCATGCAAAAAGAACTACTCATGCACTTGTGACGGCCCTGGTATTAAAGATCCTGAGGTCTCAACTTGGAAACTTAAAGAAGAAGATGCTAAGGCTAACTGCGCAACATTAGATGCCGTACATCAAGAAGACGGTGGTTGGTGCGCACTATCTCAACAGTAAATCTGACAATCAAAAAGAGTGCTAAATTAATTATGAAAACCGATTATTAATCAGGCATAACTCAAGCCCAATCCCAAAAGAGAGACGACTTTAATAAACTGAACCTAACCTTTTTAATTCTTTCTGCGTATATTAGTGTGATAATTAAAAACCAATTAAAAAATTTAAGATGAAAAAATTATTATTTGTAGCTGTAGCTATCGCAGGATTAGCATTAGTTTCTTGTAACAAAGATCAGGCAGCAGTAAAGAAATTAGACGGAGCTTGGACAGTAACTAAAGCTGCTGGTACAACTAACGGCGTAACTTATGACCCTGTTGCTTCAGGTGATGCTACAATGTCTATGACATTTACAGCTTGTAAATTAAAAACTGATGAGTGGTGTAACACTTCTTCAACTGTAACTTTTGGAACTTTCCCAGCAGCTACAACTTCTTCAGTATTTAGAGTAACTGGTGACGGTACTACAATGGAATCTAAAGAACATGCAGATTCTACGACTGTATCTACAATGACTATCAACGAGTTAACAAAAACTACAATGATGGCTACTATGGTAGACGGTGAGACTACTACAGTTATCGAAGCTACCAAGAACTAAGAGGTTATTTCTTTATAATATTAAAGAGTTCCGAATTTTCGGGACTCTTTTTTTTGTGCCAAATTTTCTGGTTATTTTTGTCTCAACAATTCTTTATGCGTCTATTCTTAGCCTCCATATTTATCGGTATCAGTGTTTTGATTCCTTTCAAGTTCTACTTCTTGCTCTTTACTTTGGTGATAGATCTGCACGCAGGTTGGGTATTCAGTACTTTCTTTATTAGAGCACTCGTAATAATCTTCTTCACGATTGGCCTTCATCTCATCTTTAGTCATTTCAAAAGAACTCAAAAGATAAAATTCATCTATACCCTTTTAATATCCCTATTACCAGGTTTTGGGATTTCTTTCATACAACCTATTTACAATGTAGACTATGGTTTATATTCAACTGAATACAAATTAGACTACGAAGACTTTAAAATGACCACTGTTGAACTCTTAGAGGATGAAAAAAACAATCATATCATTGCTTTTTTTACACCCGACTGCGGACATTGCCAAACGGCATCATATCTTATCGGAGTGAATGAAATGGCGGGTCAAGAAATAAACACATACGCGATTTTCAACAGTGACATGGAGAGTATTCAAAAATTCTTAGGAGATAATCAAGGTGATGACTTCTTTGCGCACAACATAGGCGACATGGATAAATACCTCTACTACTCTGAATTCGAATTCCCTTCTATCTATTTGCTGGATGGAGAGGGCGCCACATTAAATCACTGGACAGGAGATATGTTCAACTATTCTGCGCTTGATTACATCTTAGACATGGAGGTTTCTGAATGAAGTCTTTTGATATTCCCCAGCAATTCTCATCATCATTTATTGATGAGATCAACGAAATCAGAAATACCAATGACCGCTTAAAAAAGGACTTCTCCCCTTCTCTTCTTTCATTTGAGAATGCTGATGTTCTTATTGCTCGTCATTTTGGTTTTTGCTATGGAGTTAAAAATGCTGTTGAAATAGCTTTTAAAGTTATTGCTGACAATCCTGATAAAAAGATATACCTCTTAAGTGAAATCATTCATAATCCATCTGTAAATGAAAGTTTATTAGAACTGGGAGTTCAATTCATCCAGGATGAGAAAGGAAATCAAATCATTGAATGGTCTACCATCAATTCAGAAGACATAGTTATTACTCCTGCCTTCGGAACAACAAATGAGATTCAAGAAATCCTTAATTCCAAAGAAGTAAACCTGAAACAATATGATACAACCTGTCCCTTTGTTGAGAAAGTTTGGAAACGGGGAAATGAATTGGCTTCTAATGATGCGACATTAATAATCCACGGCAAAACGACCCATGAGGAAACAAGAGCAACATTCTCACAAACATCTGGAAAGAGAATCATAGTTGAATCTATTGAAGAAGCTAAAGAGCTTGCCACAGATATCCGCAGAGAAGATTTTGATGACAAATGGAAAGATCGAGTATCAGATGGATTCAACTTCGAAGCCGACTTTGACAAAATCGGCGTCATCAATCAAACAACCATGCTGGCCGAAGAAACTCATGAAATAGCAGAGCTTTTCAAAAACTTGATGATTGAAATCCATTCTGAGAGTCAAATACAACAGCATTTCGTAAACACAAGAGATACCCTTTGTTATGCTACCAATGACAATCAATCAGCAACAAAGGCTCTAGCGAAAGAGAAATTGGATTTGACATTAGTGATTGGAGGGTACAATAGTTCAAATACATCTCATCTACTGGAACTATTTGATGAAGGATCAAATATATATTTCATTAAAGATGAACAAGACTTAATATCGAATAAGGAGATTAACCATTTCAACTTAGCCAATAAATCAATTATTGGATCGTCTAACTATATTCCTAACAAGACAAAACTAAGAATAGGAATAACGGCTGGAGCCTCTTGCCCAAACTCGACCATTGAAGAAGTGATCAAGAAATTACTTTCTTTTAAGAATGAAAATGTCGATATTCAAAGCGCTCTTTCAGCATTAAAAAATCGTATTAATGGATTTTAAACTCGTATCAGATTACAAACCAACTGGAGACCAACCAGAAGCTATCAGACAATTGGTTGAAGGATTAAATGACGGAACTGAAGCCCAAACTCTGCTAGGAGTAACGGGGTCTGGAAAGACATTTACCATGGCTAATGTGATACAAGAAACAGGACGTCCCACCTTGATATTATCGCACAATAAGACTCTGGCAGCTCAACTTTACGGTGAGTTCAAACAGTTTTTCCCTGAAAATGCAGTTGAGTATTTCGTTTCTTATTACGATTACTATCAGCCCGAAGCGTATCTGCCAACTACCGATACCTTCATTGAGAAAGACATGTCAATCAATGACGAGATTGAAAAGCTTCGTTTAGCCGCGACCTCTTCTCTACTTTCAGGGAGAAGAGATGTGATTATTGTGGCGTCCGTCTCTTGCATTTACGGAATTGGGAATCCGAAAGAATTTGAAGAGAGTATTATTAACGTCAAGAAAGGAATGACGATATCAAGAAATAAGTTCTTACTAAAATTAGTCGAGAATTTATATTCAAGAAACGATACTGCACCTGAAAGAGGAAACTTTAGAGTTAAAGGAGATACTATAGACATTTATTTGGCCTATGTCGATTATGCCTTGAGGATAATTTTTTGGGGAGATGAAATTGAAGAGATTTATACTTTCGAGCCGCTCAACAACAAGAAGATGGAAACCTTTGAAGACATCAACATCTTCCCAGCAAACATCTTCGTTACTAGTCAGAAGACAATTAATAACGCTTTAGATGAAATCGCCCTTGACCTTGGCAAACATTTGACTATGTTAAGAGGAGAAGGCAAAGAGATTGAGGCCAAGCGTATTGAAGATAGAGTAAATTACGATTTAGAAATGATTCGGGAACTGGGTTATTGTTCAGGAATTGAGAATTATTCAAGATACTTTGATCAAAGAGAGCCAGGATCCAGACCATTCTGCTTGCTTGATTATTTTCCAAATGATTTTGTTTTAATGGTGGATGAAAGTCACGTGACAATGCCACAGATTAAGGCAATGTACGGAGGAGATAGATCTAGAAAACAAAACTTGGTTGAGTTTGGATTTAGATTACCAGCTGCTATGGATAACCGTCCACTCAAATTTGAAGAATTTGGTGAAGTAACTGGCCAAACACTTTACGTTTCGGCAACACCAGCCGATTATGAATTAGAGCAATCAGAAGGTGTTTATGTAGAACAGGTAATTAGACCGACAGGTTTGTTAGACCCAATTATTGAAGTACGACCTTCAAAAAATCAAATTGATGATTTGATTGAAGAGATTCATTTGAGAATTGAAAAGGACGAAAGAGTTTTGGTGACCACCTTAACAAAAAGGATGGCGGAAGAGCTTCAAAAATATTTAGACCGCCTCTCAATCGCCTGCAGATACATTCACTCAGATGTTGATACTATGGAACGTGTTGAGATATTAAGACAATTGAGATTAGGAGAATTTGATGTTTTGATTGGTGTAAACTTATTGAGAGAAGGGTTGGATTTGCCTGAAGTTTCGTTAGTTGCAATCATTGATGCTGATAAAGAAGGATTTTTGAGATCAGAAAGAGCATTAGTTCAAACCGTAGGTAGAGCAGCAAGAAACATTAATGGTAGAGTTATTATGTATGCCGATAAGGTAACAGACTCAATGAAGAAGACAATTGACGAAACCAACAGAAGAAGAAAGCTTCAAGAAGAGTACAACAGAGACAATGGCATCACTCCTACACAAATAAAGAAATCAAAAGAAAGTATTCTTAAGCAAACCAAAGTTGCAGATGGAGATGGAGAAACTGGAGTTTATCAATTATCTGAAGAAACAGAAGCTGCCATGGCTGCCGATCCGGTAATTGAATACATGAGTAAAGATCAATTGGCAAATGCCATCAAGAAATACCAAAAAGACATGGAAGCAGCTGCTAAGAAATTAGACTTTGTTGAGGCTGCCAGATTAAGAGATGAAATGTTCTACATGCAGAAGAAGCTGTCGGCTTTGAATGCAAAGAGCAACATATTATAAAGGAATTGAAATGAACGAGATAAACGAAAAACTTTTAGAACATTGTGATGAGTATGCAACCGACATGCTTAAAGAAACAGGCGAGTCATACCCATTTGGTGCCTACATTGACACCATTGACAATGTTCATCCTTTAGAAATGGAATTCGACCCTAAGAATATGCCGAAGGTTGGGGCGGTAATTGAAGGCTTGCAAAAATACTGCAAAGAAGAAATAGCTGCAGAAAGAATGAAAGCCTTTGCTATTTGCTATGAAGCAGATGTTGCCCTATCTGAAGAAGAGATACTGACAACAGTTTGTATTGATATTCAAAATGAAGAAGAAGATACTCCCCTATTCTACTTGCCATACACCAAGTCAGAATTGGGAGTTGGAGTAAAGGAAATGTTTGCAGTGAAGAGATAATATCCTTCACTTCGACTAAGCTCGGTGAACTCGTAAAGTTTAATTATGGACCCCGAGCGGAACCGAGGGGCCCATGAGTTATAACTTATAGTTATTATGATGTGTTTCATTTATGCATTCAGAAAGGAGATGAAGCTCATCCAAATCTCCTCGCACTAGAGCCCATTTCTTTCTCTGACTCCATCCTTGAATCTGCTTTTCTCGCTTAAAGGCCATTGCGATATGTGAATACTCTTCTGTATAAAGCAATTGAATAGGCCTATATTTTTTGGTATAGTTTGCACCCAAACCTTCTAAATGTTCAGAGATTCGTCTAGCCAAATCTATAGTGCTTCCTGTATATAATGTGTCATTATTACAAAGCAAAATATATACGAACCCTCTCTTATCCATAGGTTAAATGTAATTCTTTCATCCTTCACTTCGACTACGCTCAGTGAACTCGTAAAGCTTAATCATGCCCCAAGAATGGACCCCGAGCGGAGCCGAGGGGCCCTCAGCCCAAAGGAAAGTGCACTGACCGCAGCCCGATCAACTTTTATCCAACATAAAAATAGGTTACCTTTTAAAACATCAGACATAAAGCATGTGAACAAATACAAATCACATGAAAACAACTTTATCTCTCTTCTTTTGCTTTTTAGCAATCAACTCAGGTTTTGCTCAGCAAGACAAACAATTCACTCATTTTGCTTTTGACAAGATGTCATTCAACCCGGCGGCAACTGGTTTCAAAGGAGTTTGCGGAACATTTATCTATAGAAATCAATGGGACAGAGTGCAAGACGCTCCCAACACTTCATTACTTAATTTACAAGGCAATCTACAAGAAATAAATACAGGCATTGGAATTTCATTAGCCAATGATGCCATAGGATTTCAAAGAAACAACTCGGCAATCATCAATGGAGCTTATCATTGGAATACTGGTTATGGAATATTATCGGGTGGTATTGGTATTGGCATTATTAATGTCGGTTTCTCTCTTGATTGGATTCCACCTCAAACTTTCCAAGACCCACTTCTCCCAGACCCAATTTCTGGAACAGCTTTTGACCTCAATGCAGGCTTGATGTGGCATGGGAAAGATTATCCTTACTATGTGGGAGTATCATCAACTCACCTAGCACCTCAAACTTTAGACAATATCAACTTTTCGGTTGCCAGACATTATTATGTTTTAGCAGGATACGACTTCAGAGTAGGCACTTATAGACAGATTGACATTCAACCAAGCTTCCTTTTAAAAGCAGATGGCGCAACTGCTGTTTTCGACCTCAACGTCAATGCCAACATTTGGCTGAACTCTTACTCCTATGCATGGGGAGGATTCACCTACAGGCTAAAAGACGCAATTGCCTTAAGTGCGGGGTGGGCTTTTGCCCCAAAACAACTTCCCAATGTTAGCATGATGAAGATCGGATATTCATTTGATATTATGACAAACCCACTCAAAACTTATGGTAAGGGAACACATGAGTTAATGCTGAACTTCTGCATTTTCCCTCCTAAAAAACCAATTACAAGATTTGGGAATCCGCATATATTGCAGTAAAGTCTCCATCTTTAAAAAATCTCAAAGCTGCACAATAAGACTTCATTTGTGCAGCTTTTGTTGTTTAAAAATCCTCACATCTAAATACGGCTAGCGGTCCTTCTTTAAAGCCTCTATCAAACTCAGTGAATATGTAAATTTCTGGGCTAGCTTCAGTTTCACAGAAATGACTAGCCACTTTTTTAAACACTCTAGTTTCGGGATAGAACGGAATATTGAGTTCATCCAATGTCCATTCATTTAAGCTAATCATTACGCCATTATTGAGACCTTCAGGGGCCCAGCAATATGGCGCCAAGCTAGGATCAACCTTATGGGCATTCGCATTATCAACACAGATATAGAAAAGATGTGTCTTCCCTGAGAATAATTTAAACGAGAGATAATTATCCCAATTATTGAAGAGAGATAAAGCAGGCATTAGAATGAACAACATGATGGCTTTGAAATTCAAGAATCTAATTAGGTTTGGTTGCCCATTCCAAAGCTTTAAAGGTTCAGAGTTTTTATAAAACAATACTCCCGTAAAAAGAACCATGGCAATATTCCAAGGATAGAGAATAGTATTACTGTCAATACTTACCAAGAAGACAAGGATAAAAAGATGAGTTATTACAACTCCTATAACTCCCAATAATCTTGTTTTTGGAAAGATGAGTAGAATGGCAACAGCTAACTCAACAAGAGGAATGCTATACCCCATCCAACCTAAGTTTTGAATGGTCTCGGCACTCTCGAAGCCAAACATATCCATTAAAATTGTGAGGTAGGTGTTATCAATGAATTCAGCACTAAACTTGTGAATTCCTCCCCATAAGTAAACCCCAATTATCAGTATCTGAAAGTAGGTGACAAGCTTCTCTTTGTCTAACTTAAAGGCAAAAGGAACCAACATTAAAAAGTACATATAGGCCCATGGCTGCCATCTCATCTGATCTTGTAAAAACAGTAAGAGGAACACAGCAATCAACAAGACGAAGATTATTCTACGTTTAAAAATCATTCCTCCAGCAAGCAAGAGCAGAGCCATACCAACAACAATCACATCTACTACAACAGGAGATTCTGGAACTAAATCTGAAACAGGGCATAGCGGAAATGTTCTATCGGTGATCCATAAATTGAAAGACATGACGATTCCAATAAATAAAAAGAAAGAAGTCAAAACCCGAATAGATCGGACACGGTTGTCAAGCAATTGTTTCATATCGAAGTCATGAAAATACGAGAATAATTAAGAAAGTCTACCGGTTTCTTCAATCTTACTATCTTTAAGCATCAACACAAAGACCAATGCTAAAAACAATCCTTAAGGCCAAACTAAATAAAGACTACGAGAAAATCATTGTAGCCAGAATCAATGAAATTGCAAAAGAACGAAAGTCGGTAGCAACTGTACCTGGCAGCCATTACAACCTTTATTTACAGGCAACAAGTTTGAACGGATTCAATTATTTGGCATTTACTATCGTTTGTTCTGAAGAAATGAAATCAGTAAGCGGTTGTACACTTACATTCAAAACTCAGGATAACGAATATGTTTTAAAATCTGAATCTGACAATATTGACAGTGATTATTCTCACAAGAGTTCAATTGGCGTAACCTTGGTTGACACAGATCTATTAAATGATTTTGAAGCCTTTGTAAAGGCAAATAAATTCAATGAAATAAAGATTGACAGTAAGGTAGGTCAAGTATTTAAGAAAGATGTGACTTTCAGTTTTACAGAAGTTAACATGGATGCTTTCAGGAATTCAATGATTCCGAAAGAAGCTGAATCTACAGGTGATTTGACGAACCCTGTTGGAAGTGGATCGAGCACAGGTTTGTAAACAATTAAACTCTTTTGCTTAAATTTATAAGAGAACAATATGGTAGACCCTAAAGACCACATATACATTGCAGATTCTGAAAAGTTGATTATTGTTTACAGAGAAGCTGACAAGCCAAACACTGAACAAGTGATTAGTTTTTTTGATTACGTCAATGAGCTAGCTCAAGGTCGCGAATTTGATATGATCCTGAATTTATCAAAGGCGTCTCCCCCATCTTCAGCAGTAAGGCATGAATTCAAAAAAGGCTTTAAAGGCTTAGATAGATTTGTGAAGTCGTACACCATCTTTTTCGGTAAAAACTTCTTACTCAAAATTACAGCCAAATTTGTTGGCTCATCTATCGGCTTAGAAAATTACTCGAGCTGTAATTCAATTGAACAGGCAATTGAAGATCTATCAAAGAATGGAGAGTAATGAATTAGTCAAACATTTAGCTTCTGTATTAGGAGACCACTTTAGCCTCACACTTGAGGATATTGAAAAGGAAGAAACTGAAGCAGATAAAGAAATTGTTTACGGATTAATTTGTCTTCATGACGATTTAAAATATTACAAAAGCAAGAGTGACCATCTTCTAGAGAACATGAAGAACACTCTATTCAGCTCTGCAGCTATCACGATTACAGGTAAGAGTGGAGTAATTAAAGAGGTGAACGACTCATTCGCTTTACTTTCAGGATATTCAAAAAAAGAGTTATTTGGTAAGAACCTTGGACTCATTGATTCACCGAATAATCAGAATCCCCATTATCAAAATATGAGGTCTGATTTAAACTCTGGTAAAACTTGGAGAGGCGAAATATGTTGTCTTACGAAAAGTGGTGAGACCTTTTGGCTAAGCACTCACATTTTCCCAATCAAAAATGAAGAAGGAAATGTTTACGAATTTTGGTCGGTTAGCACAGATATTTCGGAAAGAAAGCAAATTGAAATTGATTTTATCAATAAGAATAAAGAGTTAGAACAATTCACTTATATGCTGTCACATGATTTAAAGGCGCCGGGAAGACAAATAAATTCTATTATTGAATTCATTCAAGCCGATTATGGTGATACCTTTGATGAAGATTGCATGCACATGTTCTCATTATTGAAAACGAGCGCACTCAAACTCAATAATCTAGTTGACGGAATCTTAGAATACTCAAGAGCAGAGCACGACAACTCATTTGATAACAAGATAGATCTCCATGAGGTTGTTGACCATTATGTCAAGACAACATCTATACCTGAAAACATTAGCATAAAATATAATGACGACCTTCCTGTAGTAACTGGTAACAGTGTCAAAATGGATCAAATCATTGATAACCTCCTTGGAAATTCAATAAAATATATGCACAAGGAAAAAGGTGAAATAATTATTCGTTCTAGTTCTACAGCCGAAGGATTGCATCTCATTGAAATCAGTGATAACGGGATTGGTATAGGTGAAAAACATCTAGAAAAGATTTTTGAAATGTTCTATACAGCACATGGCACTGTTCGTAAAGACAGCACAGGTATTGGGCTAGCCGTGATTAAAAAAATCATTGAATCTTATGGTGGCGAAATTGGCTGTAAATCAAAGCTTGGTGAGGGTTCAACTTTCTGGTTTACATGGCCCAAGGCAGCTGCTTAATGCTTCAACTCTTCCCAATCTCAATATCATTACCGTCAATTCTATCAACTTTGATTTTCATTTTCTTTTGAATGATCTTGAAATGATGCTCGTCTTCAGGTGTAATTAAACTAATAGCTTCACCACTTGCTTCTGCCCTACCCGTTCTTCCTATTCTATGAACATAATCTTTGGGTGAACGCGGTAACTCATAGTTAATCACATGTGGTAAAAACTCAATATCAATTCCTCTTGCAAGCAAATCTGTAGCTACTAAAACTCTGATTCTACCTTCTTTAAAATCTTTCAATGCCTGGTTTCTGGAATTCTGATTCTTCTTTCCGTGAATGGCTCTCGCATCAATTCCATTTTTTCTAAGCTTGTCAGCAACATTATCAGCCTTGTAAGTTGATGCAGTAAATACTAAAACTTGCTGCATCTCTTTTGACTTAATTAAATATCTTAAAAATGGTCCCTTTTTGTCTTCATCAATTGAATATGAAATTTGATTGATTTGCTCAATATTCCATTCCTCAGTATTGACCTTAACAGTAATTGGGTTTTGCAACAAAACAGTATTCAAACCGTCTAACTTCTCACTCAAAGTTGCTGAAAACAATAGGTTTTGTCGTTTCTTTGGCAACATGTCAAAGATGCGATTCATCTCATCTTTGAATCCCATGTTCAGCAATTTATCTGCCTCATCTAAAATCAGTATTTGCACTTTATCAAGATGAACCGCATTTGAATCTACCAAATCCAACAAACGCCCAGGGGTTGCTACAATTATCGAAACTCCAAAAAGAGATTTCATTTGAGGATTAATAGAGACCCCTCCATATATGGCCATGGTTTTTACATCATGTTCAAATCCTCTTTCAAATAGATTGAATACATCTTTCACCTGCTCTGCCAACTCTCTTGTCGGAACCAAAACCAAAACATCTGGCTTTCTATCTTTTGGTTTATCTAACCCTTTCAATCGAGCTATAACTGGTAAAACGTAAGAGGCCGTTTTACCTGATCCGGTTTGTGCAATACCAAGAACATCTTTCCCATTTAGAATTTCAGGAATAGCCTGTTCTTGAATTGGATAGGGCTTATCATATTTTTCTCTTTCAAGAATGGTAACTAAAGATGGTGGTAAACCTAAGGCTTCAAATGACATAATTGATTTTCAGTTTCTAAACGCGAAGGTAGTTAGATTATCATTTGATTTGATGCTCTCAAATAAACAGCTCTCGAATACAATAATGAGATTTTTCTGAACAATTTCGCTCGAAAGTTCTTCTTATATTTAGTGCTTGTAAGGTTATTGCTTTCATTTTGTCAAAACTTAGAAGCCGTCTTATTTTGTGCATATGAAAAATATACTTCGATTACTTCTCACCTTTGGCCCACTTCTGATTACGCTCATAAGCTTTTCTCAAGGTCAAAACACTCTGAAACTTAAGTCAGGAGATTATAAATTGGAACTCAATACGCAAGAGTTCATCAAAGATCAAGATATCCTGGCTGATGAAATAATTGAAAATCACTACTACCGAATTATCTCTTTCTCTAAAACTCCAACGACTGAAGAGAAAATATCATTAAAATTAAAGGGCATTGAATTGTTAGATTTTCTACCCGAACACTCTTTTTATGCCAGAATTCAACTAGATGCCGATCTTTCTATTCTAGCAGAGTCAAATGTAATTTCTGTAGTAAGGATTAAGAGAAACTTCAAGTTACTCAAAGACTTGATCAATGAAGAATATGCTGATTGGGCGATAGGCTCAGAAAATGAACTGAGTTTAAATTTAGTTTTCTTTTCGACAGTTTCTAAAGATTACGCTAAAAACGCAATTGAAAAAACAGGAGCCACAATCTTGTCTGATATTTTTCCTGAGACAATGAGCGTGAGTGTCAACCTAGATAGCCTTGAGGCACTTTATAAATTGCCGTTTTGTTACTATTTCGAATTTATAGATGCACCTGAAGTCGCAGAAGGATATTCGGACGTAGCAAACCACCGATCAAGTTGGTTGCATAACCCAATGGGCAGTGGAACTTCATATACCGGTGAAGGAGTCACTGTGATGATGCAAGATGATGGACCTATTGGACCTCACATTGATTTTGAAGGAAGAATTACCTTGGAAACTACCGGTAATTTTGGAGATCATGGAGATCACGTGGCAGGCATCATCATGGGAGCTGGAAATAAAGATGAAGAGGTAATAGGAAATGCTCCTGCGGCTCATTTGCTCGTATATTCTTCAGGAAACGGAAATTTTGGTTTAGTTCCAGAACTGGTGGATAGCTCAGGTTTAGTCATTACTTCTAAAAGTTATGGAGATGGAAACAATGCTGGCTATACAAGTTTGGCGCGGTCGTTAGATGAACAATGCAGAGATTATGATCAACTAATGCATGTATTTTCTGCTGGTAACTCTGGTACGTCTAATTTTGGATATGGTGCTGGAAGTGGTTGGGGAAATATAACGGGAGGACATAAACAAGGAAAGAACGTGTTGGCAGTTGGTAACCTTTCATCAAACGACAACCTTAATAACAGCAGTAGTCGTGGACCTGCTGATGATGGTAGAATCAAACCAGATATTTGTGCTGTAGGTACTAGTGTTAATTCAACTATTGATGACCATACCTATGATATTAAAAGTGGAACTTCAATGGCATGTCCTGGTGTTGCAGGCTCATTAGCTCTTCTATATGAAGCTTATAGAGATTTAAATAACGGACAGAATCCATCTGCAGCTTTGATGAATGGTGTCATTTTAAATTCTGCAGATGACATGGGGAATCCGGGGCCTGATTTTAAACATGGTTGGGGAAGAATAAATGTTCGTAAGGCCTATGAAATTCTAAAATCTCAAAATTACGAGAGCTCGCAAATTTCACAAAATTCAGTTAATGCACACACATTGGTAATTCCATCCAATACTAAACAAGTCAAAATCATGATTTATTGGACAGATTATCAAGGAAACCCTTCTGTCTCTAAAGCATTGGTCAATGACTTGAATATGACAGCAACTGGCCCTGACGGTTCTTTTTATGAACCTTTAGTGCTGAACCCTACTCCTAACCCTTCTTTACTAGATCAAGATGCCGAGCCAGGTACAGATGATTTAAATAATGTTGAGCAGATTGTAATTGATAATCCTATACAAGGGCCTTATAATTTGAGTATCGAAGGATTCGACATTCCTCAAGGTCCACAAGAGTATTATTTAGTGTATGAAATAGTTCAAAATGATCTTGTAGTAACTTACCCTATTGGAGGAGAAAGCTTAAAACCTGGTCCTATGTTATTGCGTTGGGATGCCATTGGTGATGATGTAAATTTCTCTTTAGATTATACTACTGACGGAGGCACAAACTGGGAACCGATTGGAGGAACAGTTCCTGCTGATTGGAGAAGATATCAATGGAGCGTTCCTTCTGATTTAGCGACTGGGAAGGTGAAATTTAGAGTAAATAGAGGTTCTGAATCAGTTGAAAGTGAAGAGTTCAGTATTATGGAACGACCAGAAAATCTTAATGTTGAATGGGCATGTCCAAACTCTTTCAATTTCTCATGGGATTCAATTCCTGGAGCGGTGGCATATGAAGTATATCTCTTAGGAGAAAAATATATGGATTCAGCCGGTTACACCATCACAACCAACGCCACAGTTTATGCAAACTCTTTAGAAACACAATGGGTAAGTGTGAGAGCAATCTCAGCAGATGGAGGACGTTCTAAAAGAGCCATTGCCCTTGAAAAATCACCAGGCCTTTCAGGATGCACACTAGATGACCCCATTGCAATTTTTTCTGCCTCCTGTTCTGAAACCGGACCCGGTTCATGTGTTCAATTTGAAGATGCATCTACCAATGCTGGACAAGGAGCAGCCTGGGAATGGTATTTTGAAGGTGGCACGCCTCAATATTCTAATCAAGAGAAACCAAGGGTCTGTTATGAAAACGAAGGTTTGTTTGATGTTCAATTGATTGTGAGAAATGGTGTTGGTGAAGATTCTGTGATGATTAATCAACTGATCACTATTTCACAGAGAGAGTCTCTGCCCTTCTCTGAAGATTTTGAAGCAGCACAATTATCTGATGAATGGACTTTTGTCAATCAAGGCAATTCAGTTTGGGGATTAAATGCTGACGCTAGTGCTTATGGTTTCGGTGAAGGAAGTTTTTTCTTTGATAACTATAGCAGTGCAAATGGAGCCATCATGAGTTTCATGACAGAGCAATACGACTTCACTGAAGAAGATGTCATCTACGAACTTCAATTTGATGTTTCTTACGCTCTAAATGGCACTCAAAGCGACTCTTTGAAAGTTTATGCAACTAATGATTGCGGAAATACGCGTTATCTTCTGTACAATTCTGGCGGCTCTACGCTATCAACATCTGATCAAACTGCTCCTTTATTTATCCCAACCAAAGATGAATGGAGAAATGAAAGTATATCGTTAGAGGAATTCACAGATTGGTCTTCATTGAGTTTTATTTTTGAAGGTGAATCTCAAGGAGGAAACACAGTTTATGTTGACAACATCAATGTGCTCGTATCCAGAGAGAATTTTTCAGATTATTTGATAACGACCTTTCCTAACCCTTTCTCAGACGAACTCAATATTGCAGGTTTAATTGAAGGAGAATCAACATCAATTCAAGTTCATAACGCAAGCGGCCAATTAGTTTATTCTAACGAAGTGACCGCTACCGGGGGGACTCAAATCTTAAACACAGCCAACTGGGCAGATGGGGTTTATGTAATAAAAATCCTAAGTGAATCAAAGAATCATAAGACGAAATTGGTTAAGACTGATAATTAGATTTAATCGATTTTTAAGTAGGTTATAGATACCTAATGGCACACAAATTGTATATTCATAGCCATGAAACTATCTTTTAATTCTAGAAATCTCAATTCGATTTTAGCGATAACTTTTCTTTTGGGATTATCATGTAGCACATTTGCTCAAAGCCCTCAAAAATATTTTGATAACGGCATGTATGAGCAGGCCTTTGTTGAGGCAGCTTATAAGCAGAACAAAAAGGTCAAGCTTAAAGAGAAATATACAGATGTCATTTACAAAAGCTACGACATCATATATGCTGATCACCAAAAAACCATTGTTGCTCCCGAATCCAATTGGAAAAGAAGTTATAATAGATTTATTAGGCTTGGGAAGTTCAGAGCAAAAATCAGACACGAAGGGGTTAAACCAAAAATTAAAGACTCCTATTATGATGAGAATTTATTGAATCCTCTTGCTATCAAGTTCAACAATACCAATCAACTTGACTTAGATCAAGCAAGAATTTATGAAAACAACAATGAGCATAATAAAGCTTTACCGCACTATCAAAAAATAAAAATAAGACATAATGAAGTGAAGTCAATTACTGAGTTGATTCCAAAACTGAACATTTTTGATTACCAGTCAATGATGGATGATTGCAATCAGATAATTGGCGATAAATACATTGAAGAAGCGGTTCTTATTCTAGGAGAATCTGAGCACAGTGCTGAAGCAGCAATTGACTTAGTTAATTTAGCGGCGGCCTACCGACCACTAAGTGTTGAAGAAAAAGAAATTATCACATTGGCAAACCTAATCAAAGGTGAAGCCTGGATTAAAGAAGCTAAGAAACTAGTAGAATCAGGAGACAAACATAATGGTAGAATGGCTTTTGAATTAGTTGAAAAAGCTAAGAAAGTGAGAGCACTTACAGCTGAAGAAGTTGAATTAGGAAAACAAGCTGAATCACTTGGAATGACAAGAGTTTTAATCAGTTTAGCCAGTGAAAACATTCACACTGCAGCATCTCTATCGGCTGACCTGAATTCTAAAGTAAAAGAAAAGTGGGTGACTTACTATTTTTCAGATGAGGGTTCAGAAAAAATGGACTTTGAAATGTTATTGACTGAATCTGCAGCAAAAGTTGTTTTAGGTAAAGTGGATAAAAAAGTAGAACAGACCACACGTGAAGTAGTTTATTATGAAGACGTGGTAGATGCAAATGGCAAGACGACAAAAGTCAAGAAAACAAGACAAGCTGTAGGTATTGTAGCCACCTTAACACAAACTAAGACAGCAACTGTTAAATGGTCTGCTATGCTCAAAAACTTGTCTGACAATCAAATGGCATATAATGAATCAAACGAAACAATAATTGAGCTTACACATCAGTACGCGTCTGTCATTAGCGGAGACGCTTTGGCACTACCTGAAAACACAACTCCTGATGTAGACCTCAGTTCTCAACCGTTCCCTACTGACCAAGAAATGAAAAAACAAATTGAGGACAAGTACAAGTTGGAGCTGAAAAACCTAATTAAAGGTTGGCAAATTCCTTGGATGTAGTATGCCCAATGCAAGGCAAGAAAAAATTGATCATTCATCTTTGCCATGTGCCCACTCACATTTAATATATTTGCATTCCTTTTTAATTAGGAATACAAACCATGGATCAATACATCAAAGACGTTTTGAAGAACATGCCATCTGACTGGCTGCGCTTAACAACTCACAGACTAGACATTTACAATGAAAGCTTAGCTAAGACTCAGTTCTTAGAGCAATTTGAAAAATTGTTTGCTGAAAACAATTCTGAGACAAGCGCATTGATTGAATTACCTACGGCATTTGATTACATAAGATTAGGTCATCCTTTATCTTGTCTTTATGAATGGACAATTGCAAAAGCACAGAGTATTGATGCTAATGCGGTAATCAGTTTTTCTTCATCAACAGTGCCAGTATTGGCTGTATTGAGAAAGAATCTATTCGCTAAAAAGAATACACAAATTTGCTTTAAAGGTGAAATGCCTAAGGCTTTTGATGCTGATACCGTGCGCAAGATTTACAATTATCAATTTGATCTTGTTCAAGTTCAAGGACAGAATGAAATCGAAGATTTTGACGGATCTACGATTTACTTAACTAATGATATTAATTTATCAGAAATCAAAATGAATGATAAGGTTGATTTTTACATTAACCTTCAAGCAGGCCTGGGTTCTGTTCTTTTGTTGAACGGATCTGAGAACACTAATTATATTTCAGAAATTCAGCACGTAAGAAGACGTGAAACGATTGCTATGACACCAGCAAATTGTCTTGACGCTCTTAAAATGCTTATTGGAGAAGATAGCTCTGAAGCCAAGAGTCACGGAGGCGCGAATAAAGCCACAGTAATTAAATCAATTAATGAAGTATGCGGAACAGATACCAATGCACTGATTTCATCAAGCGGACTTTCAATTCAATATGCCATTTTGATGGGACTGGTGGATAATGCTGTGCAGAATCATGCTGGTAAAGCAATCAAAATTGTGGTTCCACCTAACTGTTATGGCGGAACAAACGATCAAGCAAGAAGAGTTGCTGCTTGTCTAGAAAATGTTGAAGTAGTTGATCTGCCTGTTGATGGAGATCATGATATGGTTCAATCAATTGATTTGGTTCTAAATCAAATTGCAGCTCAAGATGCTGTTCCATATATTATTGCAGAGATCCCTACAAACCCTAGAGTTGAAGTACCTGAACTTAATAAACTGAGAGATGTTTTAAGTCAAGAACGAAAAACAACTTCAGGTGAAACGGCTGTTGACCCTGTGTTTATTCTGGACCAGACATTTTGCCCGAACGTTCACTTCTTAGGTGACAATGATATTCTCTCAAAAGTGAGAACAATTTCATTTGCGAGCGGCTCTAAGTTTCCTTCAGGAGGAAAATGCACTGCTGGATATTGCTTAGGGAATAAGAAGGCTGAAAGCTTGGTTGAGATTATCGGTAAGCACCTAAAGATGTGCGATAATGAAGCTACAGAACTTCAGGTTGAAATATTGGCAAAACAAATGCCTTCAATGATTCAAAGAATTGCGGGAGCTTACAAAAACACAAGAGAGTTCGTTTCTTTCATTGAAGAGAAATTACCAACTGCAAAAATCAACTTCGTTTCAAAAGAGTTAGCTGAACAAGGGTTTACACCTTCAGTATTCTCATTGGATCTTCCAACTAAAGGAAACTCTGACGAAGAAAGAGAAACTTACAAAAGAAAATTGAATTTGAAACTCATCAATATGATGATCACAGAGATTCCTGATGAAAGCAAGTATTGTGTTAGTTACGGTCAATTAAAAGGATGCTACTGGACGATTCCAGCCACATCAACTCAAGGAACAACCAAAGAGGGTGATAAAGATTATATCGCTCGTGTTGCCCTATCGGCTGATATGGACTTAGAGAAACACAAAGAAGTGTTTGCGAAGTTTGTTGAGGGGATTTAAATGGAATAGTCGCTCCAATTCTTTGAATTATTTCAAATCAAAGAACTTATTTTTGGAATCAACATTCACTATTCTTATATTGCTATTCTCTACTACCGAATCAACTTAAAAATTAGTTCCTTACGACTATTAGCCATTTAAATGGTTAATCGTTAACCTAAGAGCTTAATACTGCTGATCAATTATTTTCAGTTTGATTTTTTTTATTTGTCCAATTATGAAGTTTTTATTTGCATTTTTTATTTTGCTATCTCAAAGCTCGACGGTATTTTGTCAACCAGCAGGTTACGGATTTGGAAAACAGTTCGTAATTGACCCTTCGCAAGTATCCGGAACAGCTCCATTGACGAATTTCCCGGTCATGATTTCAATGACAGATACTGATCTGAGGAGTTCAGCGAACGGCGGAAATGTAGAAAATGCCAACGGATTTGACATCATTTTCACATTAGGTGATTGCGCCACTCTCTTGGTTCATGATTTAGAACATTACGATCCAGTAAGTGGAGAAATAGTAATTTGGGTGCAAATTCCGACCTTAAACAATTCAATTAGCACTCCATTCTTCATGTTTTATGGTAACAATGCTGTAGTAGCAGATCAATCTAGCACAAACGTATGGACAGATATTGGATATGACGGAGTGTGGCATTTACATGACGATTTTACAGACGCCAGTGGTTCTGGAAATAATGGAATCAATAATGGCTCATCTGACCTTTCTCCAGCTCAAAATTTATCAGATGGACAAAGCTTTGTGGACCCTAATCATTGGATTCAGCTCGACAATCACCCCACAAGAGTCAATGACTTTTCTTATTCAGCGTGGGTTAGAACCAACAACAATGCTTCAGCCGGACAACGCATCATTTGTGATGATGCTAGTAACGGTCAAGGGTGCCATGCAATTAGTATTGGAGACCCGGGAACAGGTAGAATAAGATTTTATATAAGAAACATGGGGCCTGTTAGTCTTGATTCTCCGGCAGGAGTAATTAGCAATAATACTTGGCACTATATTGCAGCTACGTTTAATGATGTTACTAATCTTAAATCACTTTATGTAGATGGCGTATTGGTTAATTCAGCAACTGTTGGCGGAAACTTAGGTGTGGCTGCTGGCAGTGCTTCAATTGGAGGAGAAGTGGCTGCTGGAGAAAATGGTAACCGATTGAACGGCGACTTAGAAGAAGTCAGAGCATCAAACTCCTTACTTTCAGGAGACTGGATTGCAACAGAATTTAATAATCAGAACTCTCCCAATACCTTTTATTCACTTTCAGCTGAAATGACAGCAACCTTGCTCTGTGTTACACTCCCCATAGAGCTCATTGAGTTTAATGCAAAAACAAATGAAAATAGAGAAGTTGAGTTAGATTGGCTAACTGCCTCTGAGGCATCTAACGATTATTTCACGGTTCAAAGATCGAGAGATGGCATCAATTGGACGAACATTCAAAAAATTGACGGAGCCGGCAATTCATCAATACTACTAAGTTATCAGGCAACAGATCATCTTCCTTTCATTGGACTTTCTTATTACCGATTGAAACAAACTGATTACAATGGAGAGTTTGCTTATTCTCAAATTAGATCTGTAGAAATTAATGGAGAAGAGCTGATTTCACTTTATCCAAATCCTGCAAAAAATATACTATTCATTGGAGGTTCAAGTTCTGAACTAGAAAGTATTAGTGTGTCGTCATCCCTAGGAAAACAAGTGAACAATTTGATTGAGATTTCTTATGAAAGTGATACTGAAATAAAAATGGACATTAGTAAGTTACCAGCTGGAGTTTACTTCATTAAATCAAGAACTGCTGTAAGCAAACTCACAAAAGAATAAGTGCGTCCTTCGGACCATTTAACGATTCAAAACTTTTGTAAAACCTCCTCCATCAACCTCAAACTATAGCCATTCAATTTTTGATGAGTTGGCATCCATCCTAACAAAAAGCGTGTAAAATCTGTCCATGCGATTGGATATATTCGTCTCCACTCCTCCTCTACTGCCTCAAAGTCAAAATCACCATTTATCGCTTTTTCAAGCTCTAAAAAATAGAAGTTAAGTAGCTCTTCTTCATACAGCTCACATTCATTTGAAGATAGACAGCTACCTAAAAAGTAGGCCACATCTTTCATTCCACAGCCACCGCCAACATACTGAAAATCTACGGCAGCAATTGATTTCCCGTCTTCAGAAAAACAGAAATTAGCCAACTTAGCATCTCCATGAACTATGGTTTTGAACCGGCATGCATTCAATTGATCATCTAACCAACTGGCTTTTGATTTCAACTCTTGATTCTCTATTTTCTCCCATTCATCCGAGCGAGTATCTAAGTGCCAATAAGTTCCAACTTCCCACAATCCTTCTGGATCTTGCCCCATAAAAGTAGCGTGGAAATTGGCCAACCATTTCAAGCCAACCTTTACTTCACTAAAAGACACCTGGCTTTTTCTAATTGGAAAGTGCTCATCCAAATCTTCCATAATTATCCACTGTTCCTCCCCTTCTTTATAGCTTCCCAAAAACTCCGGAATCTTGCAAGCGGCACTGACTTTCTTGCTCCATTGTTCATACCAGCATGTTTCCACTTCATACGATTTCACCTTCCGATTATGAGATTTGTCTGTATTCCATCCTCTCGGATGATTACTTGCCTGATCTAAGGATATATATTTTACGACAACAGAACTGTTACCAGAAAATTCGTATCGGTCAATCTGGCCATAACCACTCCATAAGGATTGAATAACTTCTGTTTTCACAAAATCCGAAGATTCCGTTAGGTCTAAAAGATAATTTTTAAAGTTGGAATGCATAATGAGAGTAAAATTAATGATTCTGGTTTTGAAAAAGAATTCTAGATTTAAGGCCTATCAAATGTCTGAAAGAACTATTAGTTTATGGAGCTGTTCTTATCGTAATGAAAGTTCTCTTAACAGGTGCCACTGGATATATTGGAAAAAGATTGCTGCCTATTTTGGTTGAGAACGGGCATGAGGTGATCTGCTGTGTCCGCGATAAAAATCGTTTCACCCCCCCCGAAACTTTAAAAAAGCATATTTCTATTATTGAAATTGATTTATTAGTAGAAGAAAGCCTATCAAGAATTCCGAAAGATATTGATGCCGCCTATTACTTGGTTCATTCTATGTCAGTAGCTAAAAACTATCAAGAATTGGAAGAGAAATCAGCCAAAAACTTCGCGGCCGCACTAAACAAAACGAATGCAAAACAATTGATTTACTTAACGGGAATCGCTAATGAATCAAATCTATCCAAACACCTTGAATCTCGCCTAAATGTAGAAGAGGTATTGTCAAACGGAACTTTCGCCTTGACTAGTCTACGAGCAGGAATCATAGTAGGATCAGGTAGTGCTTCTTTTGAGATTATTAGAGATTTGGTGGAGAAATTGCCTATAATGATTACTCCAAAGTGGCTAAAAACCAAGTGCCAGCCCATTGGTGTTTCAGACGTCCTTTCCTTTCTCATAAAATCACTCGGAAAAGAAGAGTTGTATGATACGAACTTTGATATTGGATGCAATGACATTCTTACTTACAAAGAAATGTTATTACAATTTGCAGAAGTACGAAATCTGAAAAGACGTATTTGGATTGTTCCGGTAATGACACCGAGACTCTCATCTTATTGGCTTTATTTCGTGACTTCAACCTCCTATAAACTGGCAGTATCGTTAGTAGATAGTATGAAAATAGAGGTAGTATGTAGAAATAATGATATCAATAAAATTCTAAACATTGAACCCAGTTCATACAAGGCGGCATTAGAAAAAGCCTTTAGTAAAGTAGAATCTAACGCTATAGTTTCTAGTTGGAAAGACTCTTATTCAAGTAGTGATATAAATTTTGAAATAACAGATTTCATTGAAGTTCCAGCCTTCGGGGTGTTCAAAGACGAACGAGCTAAAAAAATTGAAAATCAAGATTTCACATTGAATAAAATATGGAGTATTGGCGGAAAAAACGGCTGGTACTATGGAAATTGGTTGTGGCGCATAAGAGGCTATCTTGATAAACTAGCAGGTGGAGTTGGTTTAAGGAGAGGCAGAACCAATCAAACTCAAATTAACGCAGGTGATTCACTAGATTTTTGGCGTGTTCTCTATGCTGATAAATCTGAGGGAAGATTACTTTTATTTGCAGAAATGAAATTGCCAGGAGAAGCTTGGTTAGAATTCAAAATGCACGACGGAAGCCTTGAACAAACAGCAACTTTCAGACCTTTAGGTCTAGCCGGTAGACTCTATTGGTATTCTGTTTGGCCCTTTCATGGGTTTATTTTTAGAGGTCTTCTAAGAAAACTTACGAAAACTCAAAAGCCATAATCAACTTAACCTTTGAACAGCTTAAGACTAAATAAGGCAAAGGTTAACCAAGGATTTACACTATTTTACACTGTTTAATATGCCGGCAAGAGATGTGCTCATACATTTGAAATAAAACAAATTATGAGAAATCAAATCACAACAGTTATAACCTTTTTATGTCTGGTTTCAATCACCGCTTGTTCACAAGAAGAGAAACCAGAAATTGAAGAAAATGGTAACACTCCAATTGTAGAAGTAGAAGAAACAGTTCAAGAACCACATCAGTATGGTGGATGGTATTGCCCTGATAATTTAAATGGTTTTCCGGCAGTTGATTTAGAAAACTGGAATGATGTCCCTGTTGTGAATGGTAGACTCTGTAATCAAGAAGAAAGTAGAAATGGTACTTCATTAATATTCATTGACACAGCTGAATATCCGAACGCAAAACCTCTTGATATTCAAATGCCTCAACTTGCAAGCTTTTTCAATCACTCTTCTCAAAGAGAAGAAGTCGTAATCATATTGCAGGCAATTCAGGTGCAGGAAGATTCGATTGTTGGATTCAGATATTTGAATGGAGGAAATGGAAGCGCACGTTTAAATGAAGTTGATTTCATTTCAGAAAATGCGGCCGCTAAAAAAACCGAAGGAAAGTTTATTTCACTTAAAGTTGACGTGCAGGCCACGCAAGATGAGATTTGGGAAGTGATTACTAGCAGAGACAGAACCGAAGAGCTGACCGCAACCTTTGATACTGATAATCTATTGGGAGAGAATTGGAGAGCCAAAACAAATGTCAATTTTGCATACCCAAAAGCAAATGAAGCGACCGCTCATTTTGGAGACATTCATTTTGGGAGCTATTATGTCCAAAATGATTACAAGAGTAATGGCTACAGTGAGAAAATCTTTTTGGGTGAAGACATAGAAACACATGAAACTGAATTAATCATGGTATGTGGTCCTTTCACTGATGATTATCAGAAGCAATTGAGTATTATGCAAAACTGGACTCAAAAAGTAAAAGAATTGAGTGAAAACTAAGAATTGACAAAAGCTTAACAATTGATTGAAGTTCAGGCAAAATGGTTTGATTTACTTTGTTTAAACAAACCATTTTTGCTATGAACGAATTAAAAGAAGTTGAATACTTCACTCCTCAGCCTACCTTATCTGAAGTACTCGGAGAATTGCTACCCACTTATGATTTAAAGCTCTACAAAGAACTAGGTCAAAGAGCTATGATGAATGGTACAAAACCAAGTGCTATTGTTTGGTTTACAAAGGGACTTTCAATTGCTAGAGAAAAAGGTAATGAAGACGATATTCAATTTTTTAAGACAATGATCTTAAGAAATATTGATATAGGTTGATAACCTAAAATTAAAACATATCCTGAAAGAATTGCATTTTGTTAATCTAGGATTAACAGACTAATTACAATCATGTTAGACCTTAGTAGCATGAAAGCAATAATTCTTATCAGCTCTGTATTTTTCATGATTTCTTGCAGTGAAAAATCATCACAATTTTCTCAAGACAATAATTATTCTGAAGGAAAGGATTTACCAGTAGCCGCAAGTCAAGACATCCAAATCAACGAAATTTCATTTAAATCAAAGGATGAGAATGAATTCGGAAAGAAATCTGACTGGATAGAACTACATAACACAACTGATCAAGATCTTTTACTTTCTTCTGGTGACTGGACGATCAGTGACAAATTAGAGAAGCCTAACAAATTCTCAATTCCAGAAGTAAAAATTGAAGCGAATGGTTATTTGTTAATCTGGTGTGATAAATCAAAACTAAGTGGTGATGACATACATGCCAATTTTAAAATATCATCTAAAGGAGAGACCATCTCTCTTTATCACAATCAAAATAAGGTGGACGAAGTGACGTTTGATTCTACCATTGCCGACCTAGGATACTTCAAACGAATTGAAAATGACTACCAAGCTTGGCAAGAGACCAGCGAGTCTACCCCTAATTCTGAAAACCTCTAAATCAAAACTTAGAGAGCAGTTGGTTCCCTAAATTTTCCTTCTCTACATATCCCGCTTGATATTGCTCAATTTAACTTAACGACTTTCATTACATCTTTTATGCCGATATTCAGATCTAGATTGAAGGCCAAGTAATGATTAAAAGTATATAATGACAAGTAAGGAATTTGACAACTATCTACGAAATGGTGAGCTGGAAAAGGCTTATAAGGCATTCACTCATCTCAAAAAAAGAAAAGGAAACTCAAAGGTGTTAATGGAGCAGTCAAAAAGGCTGTCCAGTGCTCTCAGAAGCAAATGTCAAGAGTTGGCAAATCAGAGAGCAGAAAGAGAAGCCATTCGATACGAAAAACTCTTAAAAGAAGTGATTAAGTTTAACGGTGAAACTATCTACAAGTAGAAATTCGAATCCTAATTCAGAAAAAAATCAATGACTTAACCCCTATTAACAGAGGGATTACATAATACATTAGAAAGCAATACATAATTTTCTTAGGTATTTATTTGGAATACATAAGAAACCAATGTATATTTGTTCTATGTATTCTTCAGAACTAATAAAAGGAACATTAAAAACCATTATCCTAAACCTGTTGAAAAATGGGGACAAAATGTATGGTTATGAAATCACTCAGAAGGTCAAAGAGTTGACATCTGATAAAATTCAAATCACTGAAGGGGCACTTTATCCAACACTCCATGCGCTCGAGAAGCAAGGAGATGTGATTACCGAGAAGGTATATATTGGGAAACGCGTTCGCAAATATTACATTCTTACCGATCAAGGAAAAAAGACCGTCTCAGAACGCGTTAGTGAGTTGACAGATTTTATGAAAACCATGAAATTTTTGTTGGATATAGACGGATCAGTACAAAATGCATAAAGTCACTGATAGTCAGGTAGATTTTATTTTAAATGATATAGAGGAAAGAGGAGTTAAAACTGAAGACGTCAGGTATAACATCTTAGACCACGTCTGCTGTATCATAGAAAATGAAATGGATAGTGATATGAACTTCAAAGAGTTCTACAGGAAAACTATTGCCCGATTTTACCAAAAAGAACTAGGTGAAATTGAGGAAGAAACGCAAGTATTATTAAAATTTAAAAACTTTCATGCTATGAAACGCACATTAAAAATATCAGGAGTAATCAGTATCATCTTATTCATAAGTGGAATCATATTCAAAACCTTGCATTTGCCAGGTGCTGCAGTTATGATTCTGTTAGGACTAGTCTTTTTTAGTCTAGTATTTATCCCTTTAAACATTGTCTTAAAATTTCAAGACGATAAAGAAAAGAGCAATCGATTAATCATGACACTTGGCCTATTGACGGCGAGTGTAGCATCAATTGGAGTATTGTTTAAAATCATGCACTGGCCAATGGCGAACATCTTAATGTTCTCAAGTCTTTTGGTATTTATGGTTGTCTTCATTCCTATCTACTTTATCATTAAGTATAAAAATCCGGAGACTAAATTCAATGCTATCATTAACACCACATTTATGTTGGCGGCTGCAGGAATGATGTTTGCTTTGGTGAGATTGAGAGGACCTCATCCTCCACAAGACAATCATCAGCAACAGGAACAAGTTGAATCAACAAATGAAACTACATCAACCTCAGACAAGAATCTTCGTTGGGAGGCCTAGCCTTTTAACCTTATTTAACTGATTCCGCAGTGGCAGCAAGCTGCTGCGGAGTTTTATTACTACAAGTCTGTCTCAATTTCAGCTGTATCAAATACTTCTTTTTGAGTAGTAAACAAATACTCTTTTCCGCTATCAGGATAAGTAAAAAGATACACGCTTTTGTTTTCAGAAATCAGCTTGATTTTCAATTCCATAAAAGCCATTTTTTTCTCAGATTCTGCTAAGGCGGTTAGATCTGTTACCTGTCTATCACTATTTAGTCCCGCCTCTCTTTTATATAAGGTAAAACTTGCTTCACTCTCTTTTTCAAACCCAATGATTAAAAATAAATCTTGCACAAAGTAATCAGCCTCATCAGTAAAAGCACTTTCTTGATTTGCATATTGAGATTGTACTATTTTGAAAGTACTTCCATTGTACAAGGTGTCGGCGCCCTCTATTACCAGTTCAAAAAAAGATTTTGGTACTTCAGCAAACTCTGTTGAATTGACAAAGTCCATAACAAAGAACTCTGGAACTTCAGGAGGTGGTCCACCTTCTTTGGCAAAAAGAATATGTCCCTCTGAATATCCCTTTTTGTAGTTTAACGACTGTAATAGATTGCATTCTTGATCATAAATGTTCTCTTCTCTTTCTATCATTACATGATAAGGGTCGTGTCCTAAAACAAATCTTTCCTTGAATCCTTTGAATTTTTCACATTCTCCACCTTCGCCCATTGTTTGGGCGAACATTGGTTTTGGTTCAAGTTCAGAATGGAGAAAATAAAATTGAGATGTTGATTCATAATGGGTATTTCGATTATTGTCTTTAGTCAAAAGCAAAGATTGATAATCTACCAATTGATAAGCAGGTGCCTTTTCAAAATTGCCCAAGTAAAAAGCTGTGTTTTCTGGAAAGGATTGTTTCAAAAAATCAGTCAAACCTCCATAATCATTCATGTCCTCTTCTATCAAATCATTTCTCATCCTCACTGCCTTAGTCACAATTGCATACTTAATGTAATCTACTCCCCAATATTCGACAAAATTATATATTACGATACCACCATTGGTGTGAAAATAATTGCCTTCAACAGATACATTATATTCGACTTTTTCTTCTTTATAATTTGCTTCTAAGAATGCTACTCGTCTTTGTTTATAGATATATGAAACAGAATCTATATTAGAAATATCGATAATTTCTTCAGCTGAACTAGAATCAATTTTTACTTCATCATTTTCAGAATGCATTTCGGTAGAGTCTTCGCCAGAACATCCAATTAAAAGAAAAGATAAGAGAGAGAAAAAGACTATTGGTTTGTACATGGGCATTTATTTTGGGCTAATCAAATTTAGCAATTCCTTGATAATCTATTTCTTATAAAAATGAACAACATATCTGAATAGCGGACTTGGATAAGCTATTTGCTCTCCTTTATATTCAATCTTCTCACCCGCTTGAACCTTTCTAAACTCATCTTCAGAAGGAACGAGATCATCATAAATGGCAGTTTCTGAATCTTTGAAGACATTTTGTTTTTGATACTTCCAATTGTAATAAGCTAAGGCTTGATGATAAGTTAGATTTTGAATTAAGCCTTCTGGATTTGTGGTGAAATCATAGGGCTCAAGTTCTTTCTTGAATTCTTCATTCGTACAATTACCGCACTCAATATAGTTGCCGTCTTTGTCAGTGTGCTCATCATTTCCATCACACAGAACATTGCAGAGAATAGTATGATTTCTACAATTAACTCCAGGATATAGCATCACACTTTCCTCAATAATAAATCTTGCATTATCTTCATTTCGCCTCACTCCGTTTGACATATCATAATCTCGACATCCTTTATAGAAGTCTTTACATTCATAATATGAGTATGACTCAGGGCCGTTATTTACCCATTCAAATTCACCCCATCTTGATCGGCGCTCGTAATCTATCCAATAATACTTGTACTTATACCTATCTCTTTTGAATTCAGACCCTTCATAGGCTCTCTCTAATAGAGAATCCCTCTTTGCTTTTTCAATTTTCTTCTTCCAATCAAAACTCTTATCCATATTGAAAATATGACGATTGATAAAAGGTTTTGATTGATCAAATTCTGACCAGTCTAGGTTCACTTCGTCATAATACTCATCTGTGTATTTCAACATCTCACCAACAGTTTCAATAGGTATTTGGTCAAAATCATTACGATAGATTAGCTCTCGGCAAATAGAATCTTCAAGCCATGAAAGAAACTCAGAATAATCTTTATTGGTGATACGCCATTGCTCAGTCATATTTTTTGATGGAGTACTAAGTCCAAAGAAACCTTCATCCAATTTCACTGACGCAGCTGATAATTCATTCTCTGATGGTAGGCTGACAAATACTTTATATGGCAAGCCATTGTGGTCTATTTCACTTTGAATTTGTTCTCTTTTGTAATCTAAATAACCTTTGATTTGAGTTCCGAGAACACCAACAACAGGCTTGTTTTCGTAGTGAGATGACTTTCCGTAGTAATTTGTGAAATTATATGACATATCAAAAGTATGCTTAGAATTTGCAGCCCAAACATCATGATCTCGAGTGGCGCATATTTCATCATATTCAATTCCCATTACAGGCTGGTACTCCTTACCCACTTTAGTATTAAATTTATAATGGATTTTTCGTTCTTCAATTATTCTACCTCTCCAAAAGCGTTGACTGGGACTGGTATACATGTCTGACAGCAATGGAATGTAATCACGTGAATCCATTTTCTTACGCCAATCAAAATCATAATTATGATTACTTCTGGCAACATGTTGGTAGTATGTTGTGAGGTCTTCTCCAGGTCCATCTTTGTACTTAGGATCTACATCCCTCAATTTGAATAAGTAGCTTTTAGCTGAGCCTTTAGAAGTTGGATCAGTATGTAGATAAATCTTTTCACGCATTACAGAATCCATTACTCTGTCTTGATATTCATTCCATTCTTTATTTGAAACAAAATCAGTTTTGAATAATTTGAAGAGTTCGTTCTTATAAAAAGTAATGCTGTCTTTGAAAAGCAAATATTCAGAACCATTACTCACACCAGTAGTGTCGCCTTTTTTCGTCCAAGATGGATAGAAAGTGTTTTTAGAAGAAGGAGCCAACTCATAATCCTCACCTACTTTCAAATCTTTAAAATCATCCCCAATTATTTTTGAGACTTTTTTAGGAACTTGACCATAAGAATTGATGCAATAAAAAAGAACCAATATTGAGAATAGTTTCATAGTGAAGATTTGAGTTGTTAAAATAACGATTCCCATTTAATTGGTAACTGATTGCGCTTACTCCTATTCTTATTTAATGACAACAATCAACTCTTAAGATGATGAAGATGGTGCATATAAGACCTCATAGAAGTTGATAAAACATAACTTTGCATTCAATTCAATAATTAAGATGTTAGAGTTTAGACCACTTAATAGTTTAACTGTTTATTTAGATCGCTTGATCCAGGGCAGACTGTGGTTAAAGGTGATTATTGGTTTAGTATTAGGAGCTGGCGTTGGTGTTCTCTTGAATCCCTCTTCAGGCTTGATATCTGAGGATGTAAGTTTAAGAATTGCAGATTGGCTTGATTTACCAGGTCAGATTTTCATGCGACTGGTTCAAATGATTATGATTCCGCTCATCTTCACTTCAATTTTAACCGGAATCGTCAGTAATACCTCTGAAAATCTGAAATCTTTTGGATTAAAACTACTTCTCTACTTCATCTTCACAACTGCTGTTGCCATCATTATTGGATTGGCTGTCACCTTGATTTTGAAGCCCGGTAAATACATTTTTGAACTAGGTGGCTTCCCAACGAGCGGCGAATCTCAGGTCGTTTCAACTGAACCGTCAACCGTAATGGAGAATATCCCTAATGCGATATCAAATCTAATTCCTAACAATCCGCTTGAATCAATTCTAACCGGGGAAATGTTGGGAGTAGTCATCTTCACAGTCATTATTGGCGTAGCTATTACTCAGCTTAAACAAGATACAGCTCACCCTATCATCCGATTTTCAGAAGCTATTCAAAAGGTTTGCATGATTGTAGTTTCTTGGGCTATGATACTCATTCCTTATGCCGTATTTGGATTGATTGCAGCATTATTATCAAGAACAGGAATTGAAATTTTCTTAGCTCTTGGCTTTTACATTATGGTGGTTCTAATCGGCTTAGTCTTGCTTATGGCCTTCTATTTATTGATGGTTTGGACAATTACAAAGCAAAGTCCTTGGAGCTTTTTAAAGGCCATTAAAGAACCTCAACTACTTGCTTTCTCAACTGCTAGTTCGGCCGCGGTAATGCCGCTTTCAATGAAAACTGCTGATGAAAAGCTGGGTGTTTCTTCTAGGATTAGTGATTTCGTAATTCCGATAGGTGCCACAGTAAATATGGATGGCACTGCCCTATTTCAATGTGTCACAACTTTATTTATGGCCCAAGCTTACGGCATAGAATTAACGGTTTTAAATATATTATTAGTGACTGTGACAGTTGTTGCCGCTTCAATCGGAACTCCCGCAATTCCAGGGGGCGGAGTGATCGTATTAGCCTCTGTTCTTCAAACAGTGGGTATCCCAATAGAGGGATTAATTGTAATCATTGGAATAGATAGAATATTGGGAATGTTCAGAGCTGCAGTCAATATCACTGGTGATTTGGCCGCGAGTGTCATCTTTAATAAATTCTTTAGCTCAGATAAATAACTCTTGATCTACTTTTCACTATCAATTCTCTCTTGACATTGCTTCAAGACGTTCATGTGAGAATAGATCGCACAGTGACCTTCTCCGGCAGCAAATTCAAATTCTGCATTAGACTTTGGATTGGACAATGTCTCAAAGTAATCGGCCAACACTCTTGCAGATTGATTCAAGTAAAAGTGATCCATATCTCCCATCCAAACATAAATTTTACCATCCAATTTTGGACCTATGTCATTCCAGTTTTCTTCAAGGTACAACTTGAAATCGTACTTCTTCCAATAATCGGCAACTTCTTTATCCAAATCACCTGATACAGGATCAATCAATGGTTTGGGCAGCCCATTATCTCCTTTCGGGCTATATAGAGCGGCATGTGCCGAAAACTGTCCTCCTGAATTCAAATAAGTGTTAGATGCACCCAACACATTTTCATATTGCATGAAAGTTTCTAGAGAAATCATAGGTTCCCCATCAGGCATTCTCATTACTGGCCTTGGGTATCCAAATTCATTTTTATAGGCATTTCTATCTCTATAAATGTTAATCAGCTGATAGTTCTCAAACTCAACAGCATCAGGACTGTATGAGAAACAACCATCAAATACTTCGGGATAGTAAATTTGCAAACCTAGTGACACCCATCCTCCGGTAGAACATCCATCTACAAATCTATTCTCAGCAGAAGTGGTGCCTCTATACTTATTTTCAATGAACGGAATTATTTCAGTGACTAAAGATTCTCCATAAGGACCGCTATTGTCAGAATCCATTTGATAAGAATCTCCAAATGGTCCTTCGCCATCCAGATAAACGGTAATAATTTGTGGAGCTGAACCAGATGTCCACCAATTCATAAAAGAAGTATCTCTTAGCTGACGATTGATTCTGGTATAGCGCCCGCCATATCCCGCTACGTTATACCTGATTGGATAAACTTTTGTACTATCATAGTCATTCGGCAGCAAGACCGACATTTTAAGATTCATTGGCTTGTTCCAAAACTTGGTCAATAGATCTGATTTTAAGATTTCAACTTTTGCCAAAGGATGCTCCTCAATGACTCTTGGTGCGATCACTTCACTAATGGTTAAGTCTAGTTCGGCATCTTTGTCTAAGATCACCGTTTGCTTAACACTGAACAAATTGCCGGCTGCCTCAATTCTTGATTCGCTATTGTCATGATCCCAAAGAACCTGAACATTATATTCGCCAGCAGGAACATCATCCAAAGTCCATTCAGCCGTGCTAATCCATTCGTCATCTGCATTCAGCTCAATTCCCTCTTTCACATTGAAATCAGCTATGTTTTTAGCACAAAAAAATGACGAAGTCCAGGGTGTTGGAAAGGTTTTGGTGTATGGCTCTCCTCTTCTATCGGTGGTCATGAAAAGAAAGATTCTTCCTTCTTCTACAAAGTCTTTTTTTAGAGCTTTGTCTACTTGAACGTTAAGTGAAATCTTGTGAGTTTGCTTTTGAGAATAGCCTGCAGAAAGATGCACTAAAAGAATAAGAAAGGCAGTAATTGATTTTAAATTCATAAAACTCGTTTGAATTGCGAGTTGTGAAGATAGTTAGAATAAAGAATTACTCTTTGCAACCTTACCCTCTAATCACTTCGCCATCCAAGAGCTCGATAATTCTATCAGTATTCTCTGCGAATTCATTATCGTGAGTAACCACCAATAAGCTTTGATTGAACTCTACTGAAAGCTCTTTGAAAATATCAAATACGATTCTACTGTTTTTGAAATCTAAGTTACCCGTTGGCTCATCTGCCATGATAATAATTGGATCATTAATCAAAGAACGAGCAATAGACACTCTTTGCTTTTGACCTCCCGATAGCTGATTTGGCTTTTTTAAAGCTTCGTCCTCAATGCCCAGAATCTTAAGCTTTTGATAGGCGTTTTCTCTTACCTCTTCAGTAGACAATTTCTCTAGCTTTAAGCCAGGTAACATGACATTAGTGATAACATCAAATTCATTTAGCAGATAATGGAATTGGAATACGAAGCCAATTTTCTCATTTCGAATAGCAGCAAGCTCTTTATCTACCTTTGATTTTAAGTTCTCACCATCAATAATGAGTTCACCCGTGTAATCAGTATCCATGGTAGATAATATATAGAGCAAGGTAGACTTACCACATCCTGATTTTCCTATGACCGATACAAACTCACCTCTATCTATAGAGAAGCTGATATCCTTCAAAACCTGAAAGGTTTTTGGATTATGAAAAAACTTGGAAATATTAACCGCTTCTAGAACTTTATCTGTCATCTACTTTCCTCTTATTATTTCTACCGGATCAACCTTACTTGCTTTTCTTGAAGGAAAATATCCTGCTAAATAGGTAGTAACCACAGAGAATATTCCTGCTATTATGTAGTATCTCACCCCGTAATCGATTGGATAGGTTGTAACTGTAGGTAAAGCCTCTGTATCAAAAGGGATGTTATCAATTACATTGCACAAACCAAATCCGATTATCAACCCAAGAGCCCCACCTAAAATACCAATAGTTAATGCTATCATGATAAATACATTACTGACATCTTTCCCTGAAAACCCTGTTGCCTTTAGAATAGCAATTGAATCCATTTTCTCATAAATAAGCATGTTAAGTATGTTGTAGATTCCGAATCCGGCCACTATCAGTAAGGTTATTCCAACAGCATATGAAATCAAGCTACGGATTGAACTACCCGTATCAAATTGAGCGTTTGCAGATTGAATATCACTAGCACTTGTACCAAACAACTCTTCATACTCTTTCGCTACCTGTGGCGCTATACTCATATCTTTCAGTTTGATCTTAATATCCGTCAAGTAGTCACCTGAAACGCCTAATATTTTTTGTGTTGTCTCAACTGATGCATAACTCTGTACCTTGTCGATATCGGCCATGCCTGATTGATACATACCCACCACTTTTAGTTTTATTATTTCACCTCTTGAATTGGTAACTTGAATGATATCACCTACTTCAGCCATTAAGTTATCTGCAACACCAGTTCCAACAATAATGCTGTTTGAAACAGTTTCTATATCAATTGAGTTACCGGCCACCATGTAGTCGTCAAATGCATAAAACTCCTTCTCTCCCTCTACATCAATTCCGTCAATTACACCATTCAAACGAACGTTACCAGCATTGTAAAAAACCTGTGATGAAACTTTAGGACAAACCCCCAACACCCTGTCATCTGCATTCAGTGCATGAATGATACCTATGCTGTTCTTAATATCTAAATTTTCATTTTTAGGTTTGAGTGAACGCACAAAATTGTAATCTTCGTTATACTCAACAGATTTATCCATTGGTTGTTCTGATGTGATTTTGACTTCATTATACAATCGAACATGAGGAGTTCTATTGGTAACCAAACCATCTAATAAACCATTGAGACCGTTCATGAACCCAAGCAAGGTAATGAACATAGCAATACTAAAGGACACACCAATTCCTGCAACAAGAGTTTGTTTCCACCTTGCTAAAAGAAGAGCCTTAGAAATTTGTATGACCAACTTATACTTCACTATTCGGGCTTTCTTAGCTCATCTGATAAAGTGAGTCCGGATAACACTTCAATCATTTTGTAATCTTTCAATCCTGTCTCGATATCAATTGTGTCTCCTTTTGAATTCAATACTTGATTGCCATTGATTACATAGTTTCGAGGAATAAGCAATGCCTCCTCTTTTTCTTGGATCACAATGTTAGCCTCAAAATTCATATTTGGATAAAGAATTTCTGGCTGCTCAACAAATTCTGCTTCTAACAAAAAAGTCTTTGTTTGCTCATTCATGATTGGATGGATCTTAGTGATTTTAGCGTCAAATGACTCATCAGAATAACTGTCCAAAGTTACTTTCACGTCCATCCCTAATTGAATTTTCAGGATGTCATCTTCGTCTACTTGCATTTCAAGAACAAACTTCTCTGCATCTCCCAAAACTGCTATTAGTGTTTGCTGGTTTACCATTTCACCTTTATTCACATCAAGACTATACACCTTACCTGTAAGCTCACTAAAAACCGTAAAGTCTTTTCGTGCATTCCCTAAAATTTGAAGATTCTTTTTCGACTGAGCAGAGTTATACTTTAGTTGTCTTTCATATTCATTGTATTTACGAATAGAATTCTCATAGTTGTTTTTCGAGTTCTCATAGGCTAATTGGCTTCCTTCAAATTCAACCTCAGTGGCGGCATCTTCTTCTTTGAGTCTCATTTGACGATCAAATTGAGTGGAATCATTTCGCATTTTTTTCTCGGCAATTTGAATTTGGCTGTGCATCTCATTCAACTGCTCTACATTAGAATGGAAATCATAAAACTTAGCTGTCAGTGCTGCGTTTTCACTATTGAGTCTTTGCGTCTCATCATAAATAGAAATCAAGGGGGAACCGTCAATCACTAAATCTCCTGACTGTACATACACATTTTCAATTACGCCTGCCACTTTTGGAAAAACCATGTATTGATTGTCAGAGTGAACTGAACCTGATGCGTAAATTGATTCGGTAATGTTTTGTGTTATCGGTTTCGTTTTTTCATACTCTTCAGAGCATGAGAACAGAACTAAAACTGAAAGAAATGAAATAATTTTTCTCATGCCACAAAAATATAGGAAACTGAAACCATCAATTATGAAATATATCAGTATTCAATGAAACTTAGCTCAGAACCTATGAAGGCTACTTTTAAATATGCTAACTTCGTCCAACAAATGATAGAACTACCAAATATCCCTACCTCTAAAATTGCTTTTAAGCTAAAACCAGCTTCTGAAATCTTGGTAAAAAAAGGTCACCCTTGGGTATTTGATGGCAGTATCACTAAACAAAACAAAGAAGGAGCTTCGGGAGATTTAGCAATCATTTTTGACAACAAGAAAAACAAGTTTTTAGCCTGTGGCTTTTACGACCCAAATTCTCCTATTAGAATTAAAATACTACAAGCCAACAAACCAGCCAACATCAATGCTGATTGGTTTAAACATAAAATTGAAGAAGCTTACGAGAAGAGATCAGAGCTCTTAAAAACAGATACCAATAGTTATCGATTAGTTTATGGAGAGAACGATAACCTCCCTTCATTAGTAGCTGACGTATATGACAAGGTTTTAGTGGTTAAGCTTTATGCCTCTTACTGGTTTTACCATTTGAAAGACATTCTTCCTGCTCTAATTGAGACAAGTAAAGCTGAAAGCACTGTTCTACGGTTGAGCAGAAATGTTCAAAAAGATGGTAATGAATTTGGCTTTTCAGATGGTCAAATTCTGGATGGCGAACTCACAAATGAAGTTGTCATTTTCAAAGAACATGGTGTCAACTTCTCAGCAAACGTGATTCATGGTCACAAAACAGGATATTTCTTAGATCATAGAGCAAACAGAAAAAAGGTCGGTGAATTGTCAAAAGGGAAAAAGGTATTAGATGTATTCTCATATGCTGGTGGATTTTCAGTTCATGCATTAGTGGGCGGAGCAAAATCTGTAACAAGTCTTGACATTAGTGGACCTGCTCTAGAAATAGCGAAGAGTAATGCTAGCTTAAATTCATATGACGGAACCCACGACACAATCGTTGGTGATGCATTTGTAGAAATGAATTTATTGGCAGATCAGGGTGAAAAATATGATGTGGTGGTGATTGACCCACCTTCATTCGCAAAGAGCGCAGCCGAAGTTGAAAAGGCCTTAGCGGCTTATAAAAAACTTGCTTTGATAGGACTAAAAGTGACAGCCAAAGGCGGGATTTTGGTGCTGGCATCTTGTAGTTCAAGAGTAACCTCTGATGTGTTTTTTGAATTAATAGATTCAGTTCTTGGCAGTCAAGGTGTGAGTTTTGAAGTACTAGAAACAACTGCTCACGATAGCGACCATCCTATTGGATTCAAAGAAGGTGCCTATTTGAAGTGTATTTATTTGAGGATCAATTAGACTCTTCAAGCTTTTCATTACAGAGGGTAATTTGATCTTTTGGATAGGTTTCTTCAAGATTTAAACTCAAAGCCTTTTGATACCAATTCTTCGCAACTTCGTAGTTCTCATTTGAAAAAGCCTCATCAGCATTAGAGATTGCCGTTGAAAAATCAGTTTCAGTTTCCAAGCTATCTAGGTTTTCAATAGATTTAAAAACAGGGATTTCGAAAGTGGATGACATCCAAATATCTCTCATTTCGTTTCCTTTAACATCATTTGTATAAGTGAGATGAACAGCAAAATCATAACCATTTATGTAGGCATTATAAAATTCTTGCTGCATCACGAAGTCACCTCCTTCTTCAAAAACTTCAATGTTATAAACCATGAAATCAACCCCATCAATTGTCTCTGTTCTATTATCACTTATTTCTGTACTCAATCCTTCACTGGCATAAGTCATTTCGAATATTTCTTTGAGTAATTCATTCGTCTCTTCCCATTCTCCTTCATATTCTATGAGAAACGGTTCAGCAGATGATCCAAAAACAGTGGTTTCGTCATATCTAAAATTGAGTAAGTTCTCTAAATGATCATAAACAATATCTTCTTCTAAGACGCCTTCAATAACGTCTTCACCTCTTTCATTTCGGTCAGCCACCTCCTGCTCTTCAATCAACTCCCAACCAGCAGGAACTTCTACTTTCCAACCAAAACGTTCATATGAATATTGGTATGGCTCAGTTAATGCATTCGGATTTGTTTTATCGGCTGGCTTACATGCCATGAATGTTAGGCAAAAAAGTAAAATAGAAAGGAATTGGGTTTTCATGTTTTTAGGTTTGAGTGATAAATTTACGGATTCCTTCCAATTCTTCTCAAATAATAAATCCATCTGAACAATGTTGATTGAAATGCACTTTAATCATTCAATCTTCATACATTCAATTCATGAACTCAAATAGAATAAAACTAATAGGGATATGTTTAATTGTTGGTCTCTCATTTATAGTACAATCATGCAGCTCTTATGCCAATGAGGGTACCGAAAGAGATGAATATTATGTAGTGCCAAATGTTGAGAACGTGATAGAAAAACAAAGAGAAGAAGTTGCTCCTGCTCCCATCACTTCTGATACAACTGCTGTCCATGATATCCGGTTACGAGAGGGCTTTTTCTTAAGAGAAGGTAATTATCTCATAATAGATGACATTCTTGAAAAAGGTGATTTAATCACTTCAGAACTTTTTTGTCAAAGCGACTTTGATTTAGATGGGAATTGTGTCACTATTCATCATTATCATTCTGCGAATGCTAATTCTAAACAACAATCATTATTGGATCAAAACATTGTTATCGGAGACGAAGGTTTAGATGTATTCAAAGGGCGTACTCTCTCATTCAGAACTTTAAATGAAGAATTAAAAGACAGCCTAGAAGGTATTTGGTTGCCAAGTGACTTTTGTGAATCTTCTTTTTATTGGAGAGGCGGTGAAGAAGCTTTCACTGAAGATCATTCCGTGATTCATATTGAAAGTAATATTGACGAAGACAAAGGATTCTCGGATGCCGTTCAATGGGCATTAATGGGAAATCAATCGCCAATAATTTATTCATCAGAAACATTAGGAGGCGAAGCGAAGTCAGAGATGTACATAAAAGTTACCGGAGAAGAATACATTGAATGGGATAGTAATGTCGCAATATTCAAATCTGACAAAACTGAACTGATTGTTACCTATTCCATTTATGATGAATGTGGTCATGAATACTTTGACAACATCAAGCTATGGTCATCATATAATGGCAATTACGAATTAATTCAGGATCTCAAAGAATTTCCTCTCATCATATTTGATGTGGATCATGATGACGACTTTGATATTCTTTACGACACTCATGAATTGTACTACTCACATGATTTCATTGGCGTAGATTATCCAAGCTGTTACATTGATGGCACTGATACTGTTTATGTTTGTGGGTGCTGATTAACAGCAAGTTTTTCTTCAACTTAAGGTAATCAATCATCTAATTTCTTCGTGGATTTCCAATGCCCCCCTATTCTGAATTATTAATTCTGAATTCATAATTATTAATTACATTAGTTAGATGTCAGAGAATCAGGATAAAATTGATGAATTATTAAAGAAGTTAGATCTGTTAATTAGTCAGCATGATGATTTTTCAAAAGAGATTGACTCTTTGAAGGCCGAGATAAATGCCATCAACCCTAATCCTCAAAAAGAAAGCCCTGTCATAGAATCAGCTCCACAAACAATTGTAGCTGAAACTGAAAAGCTTGTTGAGATAACACCAAAAGTTACAGCAAAAGTATTCCCGAACAGTACCAGTAGAATCAGCTGGCTGTCAGATAATCCTCTTGACGGCATAAATGATGAAGGCATAACTCTCCAAAGCAAAACAACTTCTAAAGGCACGCCATATTCAAGCTTTCAAATCAACTTTGAAGGTTCAGAATATGAAATGTGTTTTGTAGCAAAAGGAAAATGGTTCTTAAGAGCAATGGACGGAACTTCATTGCTTCATGGCCTATTCAAAAACTCAGGTACATCTATACAAATTGCATTCGGTCAGCACAAAGACACTGTGATTCAGTCAGACTCAGTTGTAGCGAATACATTAAAAATGTTGACGCTTTGTAAAGCGGATTTAGCTAGACAATTAAAAGCAGCAGGCAGTGAAAGTTCTGAGTCTAAAGTTGCTAAAGCGCCTAAGAAAGTTAAGGAAAAGTCAGATCTTGAAAAGTACATAGGTGAAAACCTTATTACTGTTATCGGTATTATCATACTCTTCATTGGAGTGGTGTTCGGAGTAAAGTATTCAATTGATCACAACCTAATCAATCCGTTAACAAGAGTGATTTTAGGATACATTCTTGGAATTGCGGTATTCTCAGTTGGGTTCATCCTCAAGAAGAAATATGATTATTTCTCAGCCGTGATGGTGAGTGGTGCTATGGCCATCATGTACTTTATCACCTTCATTGCATTCAATGAATTTCACTTGATTCACAAAATGATGGCCTTCGTACTGATGATCATCTTTACAATCTTCACTGTATTCGCGGCCATTTCTTACAATCGTCAAATCATTGCTCACATTGCCTTAGTTGGATCATATGCCATTCCTGTGCTTCTGAGTGACGGAACAGGAAACATCCGTGATCTCTTTATTTACATCACCATTGTCAATACCGGAATTCTCATTACCGGAATAAAGAAAGATTGGAAACCACTTTACTATGTTGCCTTTTCTGCGACTTGGATAATATTTGGTGCATGGTATCTTTCAGGATTGTATACGCAATCTGAACATTTCGAAATCGGAATGACCTTTGCCACTATTTTCTTCATTCTATTCTACATTACATTTTTGGCTTACAAGCTTATCAAGAAAGAACAGTTCGTTAAATCAGACATTGTTTTGATTGTTCTCAATTCAACTGTATTCTATGCTGTTTGTTTTGATATGTTGGATGGACATGCTATCGGAACTCACTACTTAGGAATTTTCACTTTGGCAACCGCCTGTATCCACTTCGTTGTGAGTGTGATTTTATTTAAAACCAAACTGGCCGACAGAAACTTGTTCTACCTATCATCAGGAATGGTGCTTGCCTTTTTAACGATTGCTATTCCTGTTCAATTAGAAGGAACATGGATTACACTTTTATGGTCAATAGAGGCCCTTGTTCTATTCTGGATTGGACGAACAAAAAATGTGACCACATACGAGTACCTCTCCTATCCTATCATGGCCATTGCAATTGGCGGATTGGTGTCGGACTGGATGTCTTTCTATCAGTACGATTCTTCGGTAGTTGAGAGTTATCAACCATTCATGAACGTGACCTTCTTGACTTCTATCATTTTGTGTATTTCGTTTGGAGCCATCATGTACATCAACATGAAAGAACAATTTGGTGAACAACTAAGAGCTAATCGCCCTGGTCTTATTCAGGGAATGACTTCAGTTCTCACAATTCTTTTAATTGCTGTGGTTTACTTTACGTTCAGATTAGAAATTGACTTGTATTGGAACAAACTGAATTATACTTCGGCATTTATTGCAAACGAAACTTTGGATGAATACAGTTTCCCTATTTTCAATCCTGATGTGGTACGTTTCAGAGGTGTTTGGGGAGTTAATTTCACCCTCTTTTTCTGTTTAGCTCTACTCAGCTTAAATAGTTTCAAAATTAAAAACAAGGGACTTTCAATTGCAGCAATGTCACTTTCTGCTCTTAGCATCCTCGTTTTTCTAGTATACGGATTGCACGAACTATCAGAGTTGGTTGAAGAATATAAATACGCTTATCAAGACGAACGCTTTTTACACGGCACAATGAATGTCGCCATTAGGTATATCTCTTACGTCTTCGTCATAGCGTTGCTGGTGAAAATGTACCATACAGTCAAAAATGAACTCACAGGACTAAAAATGTACAGTGATTTATTTATTCACTTGGTTGTTTTATCAATGCTTGGTGGCGAACTCATGAACATCTTTGAGCTAGCAAACCTTGCCGGAGTAGATAAATTAGGAATCAGCATCCTTGCAGGTCTCTATGCCATCTTTTTGGTGGCCGTTGGAATTGCACGTAAAAAAGCATATCTCAGAATTGCAGCCTTTATCGTATTCGGTATTATGCTAGTAAAACTGTTCTTTTATGACCTGAGACATCTTTCTACTATTTCAAAAACAATTGTTTTCATTGCACTTGGAATCATTTTACTAATTATCTCATTCATGTACAACAAATACAAACATACCTTTACCAATGAAAAATAGTTTTCTAATCATAGCGCTAATTAGCTGCTCGTTTGCGTTTGGTCAATCTTCATCATACAGTTTCAAAAGAGAATTGAAAGGCATTAGTGAAGACTGGCATTCAATTGAATTGCCACTTGATATTTATGAAAAAGTGAGTCACGATTTAAGTGATATCCGAATATTTGGAGCTGATCTAAAAGGGAATGAGTTTGAAGCTGCTTACATTTTAGAAACCAAGTTTGACGAAATCACAACCGAAGAAGTTGACTTTAAAGTGATTAATTCATCATCACAAGCTGGCGGATACTTCTACACTTTGCAATTGTATTCAGATGAGATCATCAATGAAATGAGCTTAGACTTTGCCGAAGACAATTATGATTGGAACATTCGCCTTGAAGGAAGTCAAGATCAAAAGGAATGGTTCATGATTCAAAATGATTACAGAATCCTTTCTATTCAAAATAGCCGCATGAATTATGGCTATAATCGAATGAAGTTCAATGATTCGAAATTTAAATACTACAGAATATTTGTTCCTGCCAAGACAGATCCTGGCTTTATTTCGGCCAGAATATCTCACAAGGTTGTAATTGAAGGAAAGTCAAATGATTATAAAATTGTTTCTCAAACTGTTGAAGAAGACAAAGAGAAGAAGGAAACTACCATCACTGTGAAGTTAGATAAGTTTGTACCGGTTCATAAAATTAAAATTGAAGCTGATGATGACTTTGATTATTACCGCCCAATTCGAATATTATGCCCATCAGACAGTTCTAAGTCTGAGAAAGGATATATCGTAAATTACTATGAACCATCTAATGGAATATTCAGCTCTTTTGAAGAAAATGAATTTGAGGTAAGTAACGTCACTACAAAAGAGTTAAAGATTATTATCTCTAATGATGACAATCAGCCGCTAAACATCAGTAATATTTCGGTGAGTGGATATGTTAAACAATTAGTTGCACGCTTTACCGAACCTGCCGATTACAGCTTGACGTATGGCAATAAAAATGATCATGGAGCGATATACGACCTCGAACATTTCAGTGAATCAATTCCTGAAGAGTTGATTTCTTTGAAAGTTGGAGAAGAAATTAGCATTGCCTCTTCTGAAGAGGCTCAAGACAATTCAAGCTTTTTTGAAAACCCAATGTGGCTATGGGGAATCATGGGGTTTATGATTCTACTTTTAGGCTTTTTCACCTTTAAAATGTTAGGCTCGGAGAAAGGTAAAAGCGAAGATTAGTTAGTACTAAGAGAGACTTAGAGATGTATATAATTGGATTTGTTTTTTCCAACCCAATCAATTTTTATTTCGTGAACTAAGGTAGATTATGAAATATACAATTGCCCTCTTGTCAATACTACTTTTATTTGGATCATGTCGTAAAGACAAGACTGAACCATTTCCTGACACTGCTCCTTTACCTTTAGCAGAATCATCTCCTGAAATTATAATTGGAGATACGACAGGGATGAAAATTAAGAGTGTTAATTACACTTTATACTATCCTGAATATTACACACAACATCTAAGCATTCCTATCTGGCATCAAGACACCAATGACTTCATCCCTACTTCAATAATCAATCATGGTCCAGGTCCTTGGGCGTCATATGGGCTAACCTTTACAAGTAATTCTTCGCTTGAATTCATGCAAACAGAGAACGGATTTATAACGTATGAGATGTCAGATTCATTTTATAACAACACAACTCCCGTTCAAGAAGTTCATGTTAACGGTTACACTTGTAATATAGGTGAATCTAACACTATCATCCATGAAATGAAGGATCAGCTTCTATATTTAAATGAAGGCGACATGCTATCGGTAGATGATTACTCTTCAAATGTTGCTGATGTAATAAGAGCAGAACCTTATAATCAACCCTCTTACGATTATTCGAATCCAGACACAACAGTGATTAGCGGTCAATCTAAGAAGATTTCTTGCAACAACATGACAGTGAATGAGGCCCACATTGGAATAAAAATGGACATTCAAGGAGCGAATAAATTGGGTTGGATCAAAATTAGCAATGGAGGTGGAAACGGCATTGCCATCAATATTGATCAAATTGCAATTCAGAGGTAATATTAGCTGAAACAAGCAGAAGCATTAGACAATCATCTTATACCCTACCCCTCTAACATTCACAATTCTCACATTCTCATCAGACCCTAGCTTCTTTCGAAGTTTAGAAATAAAGACATCTAGAGTTCGGCCTACATAAGCTCCTTCATCTTCCCAAACGATTTTTAGAATAGATTCTCTTTTAAGTGTGTTGTTGGCAGATGAATAAAGTAAGTTGAGTAAGTCAGCTTCTTTGGTAGAGAGTTCTATTTCATCTTGTCCTAAAGTCAAAAGTAAATTGCGCTTATCAAATTGATATTTACCAATCATGATCAAATCAGGATTGATCTCAGCACTCAGCACTTTTCTTCGTCTTATAAAGTAAATAAGAATGAGCAAAGCCGAAACTATCAGTGTAATCAAAGAAACTATTTGAAGTCCAGTCATTTTGGTTTCAACTGGTGCGACAACTGTTGCCAAGTCTTCATCTTCATCCAAAATATTAATTTCAATGATGTAACAATCTGGAGGCACAATTCTTCCTGAACAAGCCTGCATTGATTCTTCCTGTATCTCGTGCACTTCATAACTATGAATAATATCCTTCGTTTCACACTGAATGACCTCAACCAAATAGTTGTTGGCAATATCATGATGCAACATGATGCTGTCAGTTTTGTAAGTCAAAGTTCCTGGGTCAAACACAAATGGGCCGTCAAAAGATATCTTATACAGATTATCGCTTCTTTCAATCGGTAAAACGCGTGTTGTAAAATCACCTGAACTTAATAAAAGCTCGTGCCCAATTAATCGCATAGCAACTTTGGTGTGCTGCTCATCTTGTTTGCTCACCCCAAAAACATTTGTTGAAATCAACAAACAAATAATCAAATACGAAAAGTGATTTTTGGTCATAGAACGAATTTAAACTAAAGTGAGCTTCTAAAAAATCTTTTCTTCTCAATTTTAAGTCATTTTACACTAATTTACATTCTGACGTTCACCATCAATCTCTTCACAACTGCTATAATTACTGAAGAATCACTATATTGGATTTTGATGGAGATTATTGCTGAGATACTTACTGAATTCATTGTTCCAATCCTTTTCTTCTATCCGGGAGGGTTCATTCTTTGGCTGATTTCTCGCCTTTGGTTTTCTAAAAAACCACTCTCATCATTTGTTGACCGTCAAGAAGAAAACCTAAACATAAATTGGATTGTTGCTTTGATTGCAATCATTGCGATAGTGGTTTATTTACTTGCCTAAAATATTTATAGTTTTGTCAAAAAACTTTTTAATGAATACTATTGATTCGAAAATTCTAGGAGCTTTAACACAAAATGAAACCATGGAAAATTGGTGGACAAGTGAGCTTAAAACGGTTCCACTAGTTGAAAAAGATCTGCCTTTCACGTTTATGGCCGTTGATTTTGAAGAGGATCAGAAATTCTTGGCTGATGCAGAAAAGGCCTTAGAGAATTTTCTTGATCTCAACAGTTTTTATAAACTTCAAATTGCTCCACATATTTTTGAAAATTTCGTAGAGTATTGTTCTTACATATCTGAATCCGACATTCCCGAAAATATGAAAGGAGCGCAACCATTGAGTATTTGGAATCACGTTCATTGCAGCCAAGTGTTTTTAAGCCGCAGAGAGAAAAATGACAAAGACATTTATGTGGTTCTGGCTTGTGAATGTGAATGGGAGAAAGAACATGGGCTTCAATTAGTTTTCAGACAAGGTAAAAAACTCACGAGAGTAAGCGATCAAGATGGACATTTGACCGATTCAGATGCTTTTAATTTCCCTGACCATGAGGATAAACTCTTGGCTGGCTTTTAATAGATGCGTTCGTTTCTATTCATAGCTGTTATCCTATTTATTTCTTGCGAAACAACTAATGACTCAATTGAAAGCCAAACAACCAATGACTCTTTAGAAGTAGAAAAGCTCTTCAATGAAGATTCAGTCTACTATTGGGTGAGTACAGATTATCTCGAAAACTTAGCCGACACCTTTTCTATCTGTGATTGCTGGCGAAAAACACAATTCCATCTCCTTGAAATTGATACTATTGAAATGAATCTTCACATTCAGTCTAACTTATTTCATTTTGGAATGGATAGCGAAGCTGATTTTGCTTTACTTAGAGATGACATCAGCTTTAGAAGTGATACCAGCCATGAAAATTTTATCAATGATATAATTTCTTTTGAATATCCATTCTCAAGATCTCTAGTCTTAAAGGTTGGTGATAAGGTATACAAATTTGCTCAAAATGCCTACCCAAAAATAAAGAATGATGAAGGTCAATATTACACCAGATGGGACTTATGGGACCAAAGCGCGATAATGAATTCCACAGCACTTTTAAAATATGACAAAATTGATTCTATCAATTCTACTCAACATTTCTTCTCTGTTGACTCTCTTGAATCAATGATTACTTCTGGTAAAATTAGAAGTGGATGCTCTGATGATTATAATTACAATCACATGAGCTATAAAAATGAAGATGGTGAACTGATTCATTTCCATCTTCAATTCTTTAAAGAAGAACTTCGAGTTTACAAGGTACCCGGAAGAGATCGGCATGTTGAAGTTGAGTTAGATTCAAACGAAATGCAAATTCTCATAAATTCATCTTATTAATAGCTGAAAATGTACTGCTAATGAGCAAAATTGAAAATCTCATCACAGAATTAGAAGCAGCCGAAAAATACCTCTCTGAATTTTCTGGTGGCTAGTCGACCTGAAAACTCACCTGGTGATCTTACATCAACTATTACCGCTCCTTGGGCAATCAATTCTTTTACGTTCTCCACCTCCTAAAATTCTTCCTAATAATCCCTGCTTCTCGAAAGTTTTTTTGAGAAGTATTCAAATTGCAATCCGCTTTTAGAAAATAACAGCTCAACAAGTAATAAGGCAGGTATTAGCCCGTGAGGTAATCTGTAAATACAATTTGGGAGATCAACAAGAACAAAATCAAGCCCAATAACAGGAGGATAAATTCGTGCAAGTGATGTCAAAACACCCCAAACTAACATGTAACAATATGCTAATTGATTAAGAATGGGAACAAAAATTAAAACTGCGAGAACAACATCCAAAAGCCCAACCCAGAATAATAATTCAATAGCTCCTGAATCAGAAAGTGACATTATTCTCGTGGTCATCTCAATGAAGTTATCGGGAACTCCATTTATTCCCAATGCAAAAAAGCCATGCCCAATGAAGGTTAATGCTGTCAAAATTTCTAACGATTTTATAGCATTCTTTTTTTTAAGTTTGTTTTGAATCAACATTCCGAAAACTACAGGTAAGCCCAGTTGCAAAGCATGTTCTACCATTTGCTCAGGCAAAAAGTGGGAATCAATAAAAGCACCAACAGAACTTAGAAAAAGCAAAAAAGTCGCACCATAAAGTAAAGCAGGCAAAATTTTGGTAAACCTTTGATAAAATAAAACCACTAGAGAAGTGAGAAATAAATAAACCGCGAATAATGGGTTCAATAAAGCCAAACTGTCACTAAGTGCATTTAAATGCATGCTCTGTGTGGCAAACAGCATTGCTTTTCCAAACAACAGTAAAAAAGTTAACCACTTTAATATGATTCTAAAATTTACTTTCATTGTCCATTTTCATTTCCCAATTTGACAATTTTTAAGTCGTAGTTCATTTCGCTTTTTCTGATTAGCGGTTTAAACCTCATTTGAAAGATATCGCCTCTCCAACTACCGCGCTTAACTACAAAATTATTTTCTATAAAATCAATACTCACCTCATCATCATTCGTATTTATTGGTTTTCCCAAATTAAAAACAGAACTTGGATAGATTATACCATTAACGATAACATTATCTGGTGTTTTGTAGATATCTGTGCCTCCAAATCCAGGATATCCATCCGAACAGAAATAGAAAACACCATCTTTAAATGCAGGAGAAAATTCATCTTTATCGGTATTGATATCCTTTAATGGATCCAATTGCAAAGTTTTAAAGTCATCTGAAAGTTTAGCTACAAAAATGTCCTTATTACCGTTTCGAGTAGAAACAAAATATAGCAATCTCTCTTTCTCTAAATAAAAGCAATCGGCCGCAAAACTTCCATCATTTATTTTATCATCCAACAATTGCATTTCAGACCATTTCTTTCCATTTTTCTTAGAGACGAACAAATCTTTCCCAGAACTTAAAAATCCTACAGACTCAGACTCAAATTGAAGCTTGAATTGCTTTTCAAATGATTTCACATTTTTTTTCTTCCATTTTGCCTTCTTCAAAAAATACTTACTCCATCCATCATTTTCAAAAACATAGAAGTCTGTTTCATTGTTTGCGGTTGAATAAAACGGCAATGTATCAAGAAGATATGCATTTGGTTTCCAATAATTATAATCACCAATAATCGCTAAAGAACCTAAGACTTTTTCGTAATCATCAACGTCATAAGGAAATGCTTCTTCATACTTGCCATGATCAACATTACCAAAGAATTTTTTGAAGTGTTTTGCATTGTGTTTCACATAACCATATTCTCCCATTCTGAATCCCTGTTCAAACATTAGAAAATATACATGAGCCTTTTGTTCAGTATGAAAATCAATTCCACTATTTAAGAAATAAAATGCCGAATCTATCTTATTCTCTTCGAGCATAATTTTGCCCAAAAAAAGTTGAGCTTCAGTCAAGGCAAAACTTGTATTAATGGCTTCTTGTAAGCTTCTTTTTGCTTGATTTATTTTACCATGAGCATAGTATTCGCATGCCTCATTATAAAAAGGTAATGCCAATTTTTGAGTTGCAACATTACCTGTCGGATGCTCTGGTTCTGAATGTGGCTCTTGTGCACCTAAATGGTTTGAGAAGAATGTAAACAGGACAACAGTTAATATCAGCTTAATACGATTCATAGAAGTCAAAAGTATCTGATTCACTCAAATATTTCAAGACCAAACCAGAGACTTAATAGAATCTTAACACCGATTACATTTACTTAGTAATTCCTTAAAATTGGTAAACTTCAATTGATGAAATCTTAATAGAAGAATACTTTTCAATTAATTGATTGAGAGATGGCTGAATGTAATTTTACACCAAAATATTATACCTCAACCATGAAACAACTTAGCCTTCTTATTACCGTCTTAATTTTAGGACAATCTGCATTCTCAAGTACAGACAGATATCGTCTTATGTTCAATGATGATCCATCTACTATTATTACCATAGGATGGGAACAAGTTTCAGGTTCAAACCCTGAAGTATATTATGGAACTGTCGATCATGGCACGAATTGGGCAGCTTACCCCAACAGTATAACCCCTTATAAAACAACAAATTATATGGGTATGACAAATAAGTTTGCAGTGCTTACAGGCTTAACTCCAGACACTGAGTATTACTTTGTTATTAAAGATTCAGATGGAGCTGGTAATAGGTATTGGTTTAAGACTTGTCCAAATGTAAATACTGAAAAACTTTCATTTGTTTCAGGTGGTGATTCAAGATCTGGTCAAACTCAAAGACAAAATTCAAATAAGATGGTAGCCAAAATTAGACCTCATGCTGTTTTATTCGGCGGAGATTTGGTAAACACACCTGGCAACTCTTCAGTACAAACATGGTTTGATGATTGGGCTTTTGCTACAACTTCAGACGATCAAATGATCCCATTAGTTCACTCTTTTGGAAATCACGAAGAGTATGGTTCTGGTGGTGCTTATTTCTTAAGAGAGTTGTTTGATGTAACAGATGATGCTTATTATAATGTGATTTTTGGTGGAGATTTGTTCTCAATGTATACATTAAATGGTGAAGTTCTTCCTGGACATACTATTGCGAATTCAACCGTGAGATCTCAGCAAACTGCATGGCTTTCGTCTACCTTACCGTTAGACAACTCAATTTGGAAAGCAGCACAATATCACAGACCAATCGTACCTCACTATTCAGGAAAAGGAGAAGGAGCGGATGAATTTGATGACTGGGCACAGCTATTTTATGATAACGGAGTTCGTGTAGTTATGGAGAGTGACGCGCACGTGGTAAAGTTAACTGAAGAAGTTAAACCAGTTAATCCTACAGCCTCAGGAAATTCTTCGAACTGGTTCACTACAGCCGGAATTGCTCCTGACCAAGGAATCACCTTTATTGGAGAAGGAAGCTGGGGAACTATTCGTCCTCCTGATGATTCACACCCTATGACAATTGGAATGGGAAGTTTTTACTCATTTAACTGGATTACAGTTGATGCGTGTAAAATACAAATTAGAACCATAGATACTCAAAGCCCAAACTCGGTTCCTGAGCATTCACCAACTGATTTATTCTCAATTTCGGCTGGCTTAGATGCGGTAATATGGAAACCATCAGGCTTGCCTACAGGAGTTACAGAAATTGTAAAATGTAATCCTCCTGATGCTGATTTCAATGGAACACCAACAACAATTTTTACCGGACAAACGGTAAACTTTACTGACCTTTCTACCAACACACCAACCTCATGGAGCTGGGTGTTTGGAGATGGAAACACTTCTACTGCACAAAACCCTTCAAACGTGTATAACACTGCAGGCACTTATACTGTAAGTTTGACTGCAACAAACATTGAAGGTTCAGATACTGAAACTAAAACAGCATATATAATAGTTAGCGATCCGATTGCTCCAACTGCAGACTTTGTTGCCGATAACCTTACCCCTTCAGTCGGACAAGGAGTTAACTTCACTGATTTAACTATTGATAATCCAAGTGGATGGAGCTGGAACTTTGGAGATGGTGGAACGTCTACTGCTCAAAACCCAACACATGTTTACAATACTGCAGGTGTTTATACAGTGACATTAACAGCATCAAATATTTATGGATCAGATGATGAAATCAAAACAGCATATATTGATGTGCAAAATGGGGGTTCTGTTTCTGTTCCGATTACATCTGGAAGTGATGATGCAGAGGAGGATATAGGCGGAACCGCTGGTGATATGTACCTCACTAGTTCCGATCTTGAAATAGGAAATGATTTTGGAGATGAGCAATATATGGCACTTAGATTTAACGGAATCAATGTTCCCCAAGGAGCGACAATCTCAAATGCAAAAATCACTTTTAGAGCAGATGAGACTGACCTTTTCACAAGCCAGTTAAATATCTATATTGATGTGGAGGACAATGTGAATGCCACAACATTCTCATTAACTCCTTTCGACATTTCAGGCAGAACGTGGATGACTCAATCAACATGGCCAGATGGATCTGTTCCAGGGTGGACTTCTGGAAATATTTATGACACTCCTAACTTATCATCTCAAGTTCAATCAGTAGTAGATAAAGCAGGATGGCTAAGTGGAAATTCAATGGCCTTTAGATTTTACAGTGATATGGGTGAATCTTCAGAAAGAGTTGGTGACTCTTATGAAGGAGGTTATCCAGCAGTATTGTCTTTTGATTGGTCGGTACCTAACCCACCAGCACCAGTTGCTGCCGCAAGTTCTTCTGCTACAAGTATTTGTTCTGGAGAGAATGTGACTTTCACTGACAACTCTACCAACGGTCCTACAGGATGGGCTTGGGACTTTGGTGATGGTGGAACTTCTACATCTCAAAATCCAAGTCACACCTACACATCTGCTGGTACATACACCATTTCATTAACGGCTACTAACGGCGGTGGGTCTGATATCATCACACTAACTAATCACGTTACGGTAACACAAACTCCAACGGTTGATGCTGGAACCAATTCAACTCTATGTGAAGGAAATTCAGTAAACATTACGGCTACTGGTGCCAGTTCTTATACATGGGATAATGGACTAGGTGCAGGAGCTGTGCATACAGTTTCACCAATTTCTACTACAACTTATGAAGTAACAGGATCTAACGGAAGTTGTACTGATGTTGACCAAATTACAATCACAGTTTCAGCTGTACCAACTGTTGATGCTGGCACAGATAATACTATTTGTGAAGGAAGTTCGGTTAGCTTAAATGCAAGTGGTGCATCTACCTATTCATGGGACAATGGACTTGGTGCTGGAGCTACACAATCTGTAAATCCAGCCTCAACCACCACATACGAAGTAACTGGATCAAATGGAACTTGTTCTGATGTTGACCAAATTACTATCACTGTAAATCCATTGCCTGTGGTAAATGCAGGAACAGATGCTTCAATTTGTGAAGGAAACTCTATTAGTTTAAACGCAAGTGGCGCAACAACTTACACATGGGATAACAGTTTAGGAGCAGGAAGTGCTCAATCTGTGAGTCCTGCCACAACAACTACGTACGAAGTGACAGGAACTACAGCAGGATGTTCAGATATAGATCAAATTACAATTACAGTAGATCCTTTACTAAGTACAGGTACCGCAGATCCTCAAACGGTTTGTATTAATAATACTGCGGTTGATTTGTTTGATGCAATTTCGGGCGAAGATGCTGGAGGTAACTGGATTGATGTTGACGCGACATCTGCTTTAAGTGGATCTGTACTAAACGCTACTTCTCTAACTGCCGGTAACACTTACAATTTTGACTATGAGATTCCAGCTAACGGAGCTTGTCCTCAAGTAATTACTTCAACTCAAATAACGGTTGAATCAATAGTGAATGCTGGAACGGCAAATGCTCAAACTATTTGTATTGATGAAACAGCATTTGATTTAAGCAATGGATTAACTGGAGAAACGGCAGGGGGAAGCTGGACTGATGATGACGCCTCAGGTGGATTGACTGCCGGTGAATTTAACGCTAGTATCGTTACTCCAGGATCTTATGACCTAACATACTCAATAAGCAGTCCTGGCTGCGGTTCAGATACAGAAACACTCACAGTAACTGTTGTTGAAAATCCTGTTGTAATAACTTCTGGAGATTTAACTATTTGTGAAGGTGAAAGCACTGACATTACGGCTAGCGGAGCTGACACCTATGATTGGGATAATGGACTTGGATCTGGAACAACTCATTCAGTATCTCCGACTTCGACTACTACTTATGAAGTTATCGCTACTGATGTAAACAGCTGTACAGCCAATGAAAGTTTAATTGTAACTGTAAACCCAATACCTACTGTTACACTTGAGCCATTGGATGCCGATACGATTTGCAGATCAACTACTCCAATTACAATTCCTAACGGCCAGCCGGCAGGAGGAACCTATTCAGGAACAGGAGTTTCTTCAAACATCTTTGACCCAACTGCTGCTGGCATTGGAACACATGAAATAGTATATACATTCACTGATGTAAACGGATGCTCAAATGAAGACAATCAAATAATTGAAGTTGTAGAATGTTTAGGAATAAATGTTGGAGACAAAACAATCTTCAATTTATACCCTAACCCTGCAAGTTCATATATTATGATTGAAAGAGAGCAAGCGTCTGAGTTCAATAATGTCAAGATTTTTGACCCTAATGGTAAGGTTGTGTACAGTGGAATACTGATAAACAATCCTGAGGAAATCAGAACAGAAAATTGGGCTAAAGGGGTTTACTTAATTCAGTTATCTGACAAATCGAACAGAACTATTCAAAAGAAAATTCTAATCAACTAAGAATTTCAAGATACCAAAAGAAGGCAGCCCGTAAGGGCTGCTTTTTTTTTGTAATAAACTTTCAATGACCTTAGTTGCGCACTCAATCATTTAAAAGAACTTTGGTGAATGAATGGAATCTCTACAGCACATTGAGTGCTTTATGAAATAATAAAAGTAATTGCACTAATAAAAGTCAAAGATGTGGTAAAGCACTTCGGCTACTATTAAAATATTGCTGACCTTTGGTTAAGTACCTCAAAGCTTCACTCCGAAAAGGCAAACATCATCTAATTGATCTGCTTCCATTTTCCAACTATCAAAGCTGTCTTCCGTAGCCTTAAGCTGATCTTCCATTTGTAAATCTCTTACCGAAAAGAGAAGTTCTTTCAGCTTCGCATACTTGAATTTCTTATTGAACTGTCCTCCAAATTGATCAGAATATCCATCAGAAAACATATAAATCATGTCATTTGCCTTATAAGGGATAACATTGGAAGTAAATCTCTTATTAACACCATAAGTTGCGTCACCTACAGGGAATTTATCTCCTCTGATTTCATTCATTGTGTCGCCGCTCACATGAATCAAGGGTCTCTGCGCTCCGCTAAATAAGAGCTCTTTCTTCTCCAAGTCAATAGCTACTATTGCTATGTCCATACCATCTTGAATTTTGATTAAGACATCAACATCCTTTTCAATTTCATTTTGACCTAAAGATGTTGAAACCGCTACATTGATATAGTTCAAAATTAAATCGGGCGATTCAAGTCCCTTTTCGTTGATTGCCTGGTTTAGGAAATTATTGCCCATAATACTCATGAATGCCCCAGGAACACCATGCCCCGTGCAGTCGGAAACAGCAATGAAAACTTTGCTTTCTGTGCGCTCGACCCAATAAAAATCTCCCGATACAATATCCTTAGGACGGTAAAAGATAAAATAATCATTCAGTAATTGATCAATAAATTTCTTTTTTGGAAGCATTGATTCTTGAATGCGTTTTGCATACCTGATACTATCCAAAATATCTTTATTTTTTGCTTCAATAATCTCTTTATGATCTTCTAATTTTTCTTTTTGAGTAATGATTTCTTTAGTTCTTCTCTCTACCTTTTTTCTGTAATGAGTAAAATGAATGACAATCTCATTTTCTAATAACTTCATGTTTTTAGCCAACTCACCTATCTCATCATTTGCTTGAATATCAGAATAATCTGCTGTCTCTTTGTAATTACTATTTACAAAGTTATTCATGTTTCTAGAGATAGTCTTCAATCGTTTGGTCATGTTTGAAGAAAGCTTGAAACTTAGATAAATGATCAATAAGATGAAGATCCCAAGCGCAATGTAAAACTTCTTGTTTAATGCAGTCATACTTGTCTTTTCAGCAGTAAGAACAGAAGATCTAACTTCATTTAGCCCAAGTATTATGCGAGCTACATCTTGATCCAAATTACCAATCACTCCTTCCCCTTTCTTTTGTCCAATTAATGAAATAACATTAACCAATTCAGAAAAATTCTTTTGATACTCAAATAAGGTATAAGAGATTTTTGACTTCAAAAATTTGCTCATTGACAAATCAGCATTTAAATTGTGTTGCATCAAATCGATCTGATAGTTAAACTTATCCAAATACTTTTGATCATTTCTTAGCAAGAAATCTTTTTCGTGCCTTCTCAGCATTAGGATGTCGGATTTGTCCACATACCCAACAAATTCTTCTTCTACTTGATGAGCGTAACTTCTCATTTCGCCTTCTAAACCATAATCTTTAAACCCTCTTCTTAGCATCAACGAAACCAAATAATTCAAATCTCTTTCAAAGAATCCAACTTCTTTTTGCAGCTCAGTAACACATTCAACATCATTGTTTTCACACAAGAATTCGTTTGATTTAATAGCCTCGAGCTTTTCGTTTATTCGTTCAGAAAGGGAATCACATCTAGAAATATATTCACTTTGACTAGATGAATAAAATGCTTCATTTGTACCTTCTAACAAAAGAAAATCTGACTTAGCTTTAAGCAAACGCATTACATCCAATTCGATTACAGAAATCTCTTCAGAAAGATATTCTATTTTTAGCTTCTTGTTTTGGTAATAAGAGGTTAAGCCTAAAATCGAGAAGGAAAGTAAAATAAAAGACAGAAGTATTACAAGCAACTTCGTTCGGATAGAAATCTTAAATTTCATAATCTAGGGTTTCAAATTTAGATCAAATTCGTCTGTCGTGAATTAGCGAATTGTTACCAATAAGTTATATCAGATGAAATACTACTTTTGTCCGATAAACAGGCTTTGTTTGTAGTTATAATCTCCTAATGAAAGATTAAGAATATATTGACCTTGCGCCAATTCTGGTAGAGGATACCTCTCGATATATAATCCTTCAATTTTTGAAGAAGCCTGCTGGTAAACCATACGTCCGGATAAATCATATAAAGAGATCATAAAGTCATTTGATTCGTGAGCATAAAATTGAATCATTACAAAATCTTGGGCAGGATTTGGATAGAGCGATAATACAGTCAGTTTTTCTTCTTCAAACGAAACATCATCAATTGGATCTTCACCAATTCTTGGACAAAGGTCTCCTTGGATAGAAGCCACCAAATCTGCTGGCGGAATAGTAACTGAAGCCGAAGATGTTAGGTGATTTGATTCGTCAACACAAAACCAACTTGCGCCATGGCTATATTGATTTGACTCTGTATCAATGGTGTTAACATAGAACCAATCTCCTTGTACTTTATCTTCACCAACATCTAACACAATAAAACCATGCTGAGTTAAATCAATAAATTTCATATGTGGATTAGCCGCTTGAATAACACTGGTTCCGAAACCAATTGGAAATCCAGGTGATGTTACAGAAGGGGTTACGAATTCAACTCCCATTGAACCGGCTCCACTTCCGCTAGAATAACTATCCCCTGGTAAATCATTAGCCCAAGAAGTGTGAATATCACCTGTGACAACGACTAAATTATCAATGCTATTGGTTTCTAAAAAGTCATACAGTTTATCTCTTTCTGCCGGGTATCCATCCCATTGATCTCCATTTACGCCAACTCCAGCGACTTCTAAAGGCGCTATCATGACTTGTTGCACTAAAATTTTCCATTGTGCTTCACTATTCAATAATTCGTCATTCATCCATTGTCTCTGATCTTGACCCAGTAATTCTCGAAATTCACTGTCAACAGTGCTTCCGGTTGTTCCGTCCTGTTCATCTCTACCATTAAGTCTGGTATCAAGCATAACTAAATCACAAAGTGGACCGTAATTTATTGAACGATAAATCTGATAAGGATCAGTTACAGAAGTCTCTCGAATGGGCAACCATTCAAAATATGCTTGTTTTGAACATTCTTTTCTTTCATTCCAAACCCCTTCGGTTCCTTCAGTGTGGTTTTCAGCACCATCAAGCCAAGAATCATTAGCGGATTCATGATCATCCCAAACACAAATCCAAGGATACAATTGATGATTTCTTTTTAAGTCACGATCTAAGTGGTATGTTGAATATCTCATTCTATAGTCAGCCAAGGTGACTATTTCAGTTGAAGGTTCGAAAAAGCGCTGAGTTGAAGAGTTGGGTGAATATCCTCCAGATTCATATTCATAGATGTAGTCACCTAAGCACATAACAGCATCTACATCATTTCTTTCATTAATCACTTTGTAAGTGTTAAAATAACCTGCTTCAAGATTAGCGCAAGAAACAATTGCAAATCTCACATTCGTCCGTGATGAATTCTCATTAGGTGCTGTACGAGTTCTTCCTATCACGCTTCTTCTTCCTAATGCCTCAAATTCGTAATAATAGAATGTTTCGGACTCTAGATTTTCTAAATCCACTTTGACTGTGTAATCTTTCGTTTGATCGGTTAAGACACTTCCACTACTCACTATGCTTGTGAATGAGGTGTCTTCTGAAACTTTATAGCTTACTAAAACTTGACCGCCGCTAATTGAATCTGGTGTCACACGTGTCCAAATAATCACCCTATCTTCCATTGGGTCACCTGAAGCCACTCCATGATAAAATGGATAAGTACAGGTATCAATCTCTAGATTACCTTGTGCATCAGATTGAAAAGCGTTGATGAAAATAATGAATACCAATATAAATCTCATCTTATTGTTTTATGAAGTTAATGGTTGAAATTGCAGACTCGCTAACAACTTTTACTACATACATTCCAGAAGAAAAATCAGAAACATTAATCGTATTAGTCAATTGGGCTCCCGTTTCAGAATATACCTGTTCTCCTTGCAAATTGAAAATACTAATGGCAGTGCTTATATCAATCTGATCTAAAGATATTTGAATAATGTTTTGTGCTGGATTGGGATAAAGTTCGATCGCCAAAGTTTTTTGATCGTCTAAACTTGCGTAATCGCAATTCAACTCAACTGTGCCGTCTTCACCTTGAGCAATGCTTTGGCCTCCTTCAACATTTGTAACGGGAGTTACGATTGAAACAGAACAATCAGAATAGAAGATTTTAATTCTTCCACCTCCACCAGCTCCACCAGCACTTCCGGCTTCTCCATCACCACTGGTGATCGCTTGATCATTTCCGCAGCCAAAACCTGCATCATAATTACATCCAGTCCCATAGCCTTCAGTTCCTCCTAGACCTCCATCTCCGCCGGTAACGCTCAAATCTCCGGTCACCTCAATTTCATCACCAACTTCAATATAGATCCCACCGCCTGAACCACCGCCTGCACCTGAACCTGCGCCAGCTCCGGCTGAGACAGTTGCTTCTCCGCAATCATCACATAAATCAGAACAACATTTTGGGCTAACTCCACCAGAACCTGCACTTCCACCATTTTCTCCAACTTCTCCGTTAGCGCTAATAGAGCCGCTCATTACTAAGTCTTCGTAAGCTACCAATTTGATCATTCCTCCACCAGCACCTCCTTTTCCGCCATCTAAACCGGTATCGAAAGATCTTCCTCCGCCTCCAGCTCCTGCTCCTCCAGAACCTAAATCAATATCATTACCAGTTGCTGTACCATATATTGCAGAAGTTAATCCACCCAATCCTCCATCTCCTTTTTGAACAGCATATGCACCTGAAATTGAAACTTCAGAAACAGTATAATCTTCAGAACCACTCCCTCCGTTTTGTCCTGCAGAACCAAGTCCTCCATAAGAACCGCCTGATCCCCCACCAGCTCCAGCAGCTCCGGCAATCATTCCCGCTTCATCTCCAGACATACATTGTTGTTTCGGCCCAGCGCCTTGTTCTCCGTTCTCTCCAGCTAAACCTCCACCGTTACCATGTCCATCTTCTCCGGCAAACCCACCTTCAACTTCTACTCGGCCTGCATCATCTTTGTTTTGACAATCTGTGAGTGAATTCAAATGACCTGTAATTGAACTAATTACAGTTCCCTTCAAACCTCCTTCTCCTCCTTCGTAACCTGCAAAATCTCCATTAATCGCGCCATAAATCTCTATGTTATTGGCAAAAATTACGAGACTACCACAGGCTCCAAATTCGAAACTTTCTAAGTAAACTGTTGATGCAGTTGATACAATAAAATCTCCATCAACGTAATAAACACCTGACATGATCTCATCTGAATTGACATTATAGTCTCCTACTATATAATTAGTGTCGCATTGAGAAAAGGAAAATTTAAGGGTCAAGAGTGCTGTTAAGAGTAATAATTCTTTCATGTAGTAATGTTATAAAGTGTCTAATTTAGCGCCACTCAGAAAAGTTATCAGCTCTGTAACTCGCCAATATCCAATCCATTAGGTTACCAAATTTTAATGCAAACGACCTCACAGTTGTCTTTTTAAAATGTTAGACAAAAATACCTTGGGAATTGAAATTTGGAATTAAATGAATATTATGAATTCCTTAGTAATTCTTAGTGAAAGTGCACTTAGAGTTAGTATAGTGTTAAAATAGCGTTGCTAAATTATTATAGAATAATTAAAGCTTGTTTTTACCAGCCTTATCCACAATAAATGAAAGTCGAATTTGGTGAGAGCCTTTGTTAATACTACCTAAAGGATTCTTGACTAAGTCATAATTGTAGGCGATTTTGAACCATTTATATCGAGCCGTAGCGGCAAACAAAATGTCCCATCCTCCACCGAATCCAATCCCAACAGAGAAAATATCCTCTTTGAATTGAAAATAATTTAGATTCCAAAAACCAAATGTGGCTCCATCAAATGCCGTTCTCAACTGTGGAAAGATGTAATGTTGTCCAATTTTGAACCTATACCCGCCATGTAGATAATAATGTCGGGCTGACTGAAAACTCAATTCATCAAATCTGGGAGCAGTCAATTAAGTTGAGGACATGCCTAAATAAAACCGTTCTCCATACCAGAAAATACCAGCATCTAATTGAAAAGTAGCTTGTTTACCATCAGGAATGAGTGGGTCCGGAGTAGGAGATGGAGTAATCCAGCCAACATCCGAAAAATCTAATCTTCTGAACCCTGGTGAGAATCCGAATGAAAGTGCTGAGTTTTTAACTTGGATTTGATAATTCAATGGAACTTGAAAAATCTGTTGCCGGACACCTCCGTGAGATGTAGCGATAAAGTTCACACCACCACCAATTTCAAATAATGAATTTGTATTCATCAATTCTCCTGCAGGAATGGCGAATTCAAAATTCGTCATTAATCTTTGTGGAGGTTGAGAAAATCCGTTTGGCTGTATTGACCCAACAGCATTCACAGAAAATCGATTCCAACTTCCAAATGAAGCCGGATTGTTCCAGAAAGGAGAAAAACCTTCAGAAACGAAGTTAGGGTCCTGCTGAGCTTGGACACTAGCAAACGTAAAAACAAGAAGAGCTGTAAAAACATTTTTCATAAAAAAAACCTTGGGTTAAATGTATAACATTTTGGCACATGTTAAAGTTACATTTATCCCAAGGTCAATCCTTAGTTTGAAATGATTTAATCTACACTAATCCATTCACTTTCATCCAGCCTCCGCCGTTCTCACATTCTAATCCTTTTGCTTTCATTTGTGAAGTCGCTTGTCCACTTCTCATTCCTGAAGCGCAACAAAATACTACCGGTTTGTTTAAAGCCATAATTTGCTTTTCTTTCTTAGCGTCTAATGGTAACGGAAAGTTCTTTGAACCCGCTACATGTCCACCTGAAAATTCACCTGCTGATCTTACATCAACTATCACTGCTCCTTGTGCGATCAATTCTTTTACATTTTCTGATCCGCCACCTAAAATTCTTCCTAATAATCCCATTTCTAAATTTTTTTGTTTATCATTTTCTTTTCCGGATTTGCTTCATACTTAACAAAAGCATTGATCCATATTTTTCTTGATAATCGAAATGAGAGAGGCGCTAAAGCCAAAACAATAAAGAGTACCCATGCAAATACGACAGCAGGATGAGAATCAACCCCCAAAACAATAAGCGCTACCCAAGTAGCAACAAACTGAGCTACTCCTAGGCCATAGCTCACATACATTGCTCCAAAGTAAAAACCTGGTTCAGGGTTAAAAGATTCACCACATACAGGACATTCGTCATGCATGGCCATAGTCTTTGTTAAAATGTAAGGGTTTCTAGTCTCAAACATATCACCTTCATGACATCTCGGACATTTCCCTCTAAAAACTGAATATAACTTAGTTCCTTTTTTCATCTTAATTATCTGTCAACAAATTTCGGTAGATAGAAACTAACTTGGCGTGACTGATGTCACAATAGCACTATTCTATTTCTGTGAAGCTCAATCTTTTCGTTCTTTTCAAGGATTTTTAGAATTCTTGAAACAACTTCTCTTGAAGAGTTTAAATCATCAGCAATTGCTTGATGTGTCAACTTTACTTCATTTGCTTCATGCACTTCTGCTTTATCTTTTAAGTATTGTAACACTCGCTCATCTAACTGTTGAAATGCAATTCCGTCAATGGTATGCAACATCTCTCTGAATCTTAACTGATAAGTATTCAAAATAAAATCTCGCCATTCAGGTAAATCTGACATCCATCTTCCGGCAGAATCACCAGGAATTGAAATGAGAACAGTATCTTCTTCTGCTGTCGCCCTAACTTCACTCGCCTTGCTCATCAAACAACAGTTAAGTGACATGGCACAAGTTTGTCCTTCGGTTAGGTAGTATAGAAACAATTCATTTCCATCATCATCTTCTCTTACTACCTTGATTGAACCGTCAACAATTACGGGAATGGTTTTGAAAGCCCCTCCGATAGACATGAGTTCTTCTCCGGCTGCAACCTTCATAAGACGACCTGAATTCACTAATTGATTCTTAAAGTCTTGTGACTGATTTGGAAAAGTAGATGTTACGTAATCAACAATTGTCATGAGCTATTAATTTCTTTGTACAAATATCGGAAACAAATAGATATTTCACCTCAGTTTTTATATGAATGCGTTACTTCTATCAACGAACAAATGAAATCAATAAAAAATGACATTGTTGAAAACATTTCACCTCTTCAATCGTTCTACTTTAACGAACTAAACAATTAATTTTAGATTTGTTTTATGAATAACATCTATGAAGCTGAAGCGAAAGCTTTGAACGGAGAGGACATTGATTTTGGAAAGTATAAAGACCAAGTAATGTTGATTGTTAATACTGCCAGCAAGTGTGGATTCACTCCTCAATATGAAGGTCTGGAGACATTGAATAAAAAACATGCTGATAAGGGATTGGCAATTTTAGGTTTCCCATGTGATCAATTTGGACATCAAGAGCCAGGCAGTGATTCAGACATTGCTGAAGGTTGCGTTATAAACTATGGCGTATCATTTCAAATGTTTTCAAAGGTAGAAGTTAATGGCAAAAATGCGCATCCACTCTTTGATTATTTGAAAGATCAAAAAGGAGGATTTCTCGGTAAAAAGATAAAATGGAATTTTACGAAGTTCTTGGTCGATAAAAATGGAAAGGTCGTTAAGAGATATGCTTCTACAACAACGCCTGAAAGCATTGAGTCAGATATCACTGCATTGCTTTAATCCAAAATTTAAAAGGCTACTCTAATTATTAATGCTCTATCATTTTGCCTTTTAAAGTCTCTAGTTGGCTGCTTAATTGATGTATGCTAGAGTTAACTGCTTTGTTAAAGTTGGCCTCATTAGAACTTGCAAAAACCGATTGACCTGGTACCGATAGTTTTATTTCGCACACACAATTTTCTTCATTAGGATGTTTTTCACTTTTGAAAAAAACGGTGGCATCCATTATCCAATCATATTTGCGTTCTAAACCATCTAACTTCGTTCCCAATTGCTCTTCTAGTGCATCATTTTGCACAGCTTCAACGTATCTTATTTCTGTTTTCATAAAATCTTTTCTTACTTATGAATTTACGAAGAATTATTTGCTAGAACAAGATGTTTGTGTTTTTCACGTTCATTTTTCATAAATTTGAACAAACAACTATTCAAAATGAAAAGATCAACTATACTTTTTACTGCTGCTATTTTAGGTGCGGCTGCAATCGCATCTTGTGAAAAAGAGCAACCTGCTGTTAATGTTGAAGGCAATTACACTGGCGTATTTCAAGGTGTAGTAGATGGTGAAGACACTATTAAAAGTGACTATCCTGTATTCGCGTCTTCTACCACAAAAAACAAGGTTAAAATTGAAGGCTCATTATTTTCAAGCTTTGAAGTATTGGTGACACAGCAAGGAATTAATGTAGATCCTGTTTCAACTGACGAAAATGTAGGAGCATTTTTATACCAAGGAGATGTAAATGGAACGAAAGAGCTTTCTTTTAGCTATTACAAAAATGGTGACACTGCTCACTATGTAGGTATTAAGCCTTAATACTTTCTTACATTCTTTCAGGAACTTGGATTCCTAATAAACCCATTGCGGTTTTAATAACTGAACCAACATTTTGACTCAGTACTAATCTCATGTTCATTTTTTGAGCATCTTCTTCTTTGAAAATTGATACCGACTGATAAAATGAGTTGTACAACTTCACTAATTCGTATGAATAGTTAGCAATCAATGCTGGTGAGTATTCTTTTCCTGCCATTTGAATCAATTCAGGATAATCAGCTAAATGCTTGATTAGTTCTCTTTCTGATTCATGAATATCTATTGTAGTTTGAACTTCTGAAATATTCTCAGCTTTTCTCAACAATGAAGATATACGAGCATGAGCATATTGAATGAAGGGACCTGTATTACCATTTAAATCAACTGATTCTTCAGGGTTAAATAACATTCTCTTCTTTGGGTCAACTTTCATTAGGTAATACTTAAGACCTCCTAATCCGATCATTCTGTAGAGAGCAGTTTTCTCATCCTCGCTCATGCCTTCAATATGACCTCTTTCTTGAGTCATATCTTTAGCTTTTTGAACCACATCATTAATCAAATCGTCAGCGTCTACTACGGTTCCTTCTCTTGATTTCATCTTACCTGTAGGTAAATCAACCATTCCGTAAGAAAGATGATAACAGTTTGCTGCCCACTTAAAACCTAATTTTTTAAGAATTAAAAAGAGTACTTTAAAGTGGTAATCTTGTTCGTTACCTACTGTATAAACGATCCCATCTAATTTTGGATAATCTAAGAATCTTTGATAAGCCGTTCCAATATCTTGCGTCATGTAAACTGCGGTACCATCTGCTCTTAGAACTAATTTTTCATCTAAGCCTTCATCTGACAAATCAATCCAAACTGAACCGTCATCTTTCTTAAAGAAAGTACCCGATTCTAATCCTTTTTCAACTAATTCTTTTCCAGTGATGTAAGTATCAGACTCATAATAGAGTTTATCAAAACTAACGCCCATAGACTCATAAGTAACATCAAAGCCTTTATAAACCCATCCGTTCATTTTCTCCCAAAGCGCATAAACTTGTGACTCTTTAGCTTCCCACTTTAATAACATTTCCTTCACATCTTTCATGATCTGAGTTTGGTTATTAAGTAGCTCCTTTATCTTACCTTCAATTGCTTTTCTGGCCTTGTCATCTTCTTTTTCGGCAGATGCTTCGCTCAATCTTTGATATTCAGCAATTGCTTTTTCATCTCCGTTTCCGAAATTACCTTCAGCCCACTCTTTAGACAATACTGCTAGCTCTTCTTTTAGCGCCTTATCAAAAGCAACATAGTACTTACCAACGAGTTTATCGCCTTTCATTCCTGATGACTCAGGGGTTTCTCCCTCTCCAAAACGTTCCCAGGCCAGCATACTTTTACAAATATGGATTCCTCTATCATTAATGATTTGAGTCTTCACCATTTCGTATCCGTTTACACCAAGTATAAGTGAAACCGAGTGCCCTAAAAAGTTGTTTCTTAAGTGTCCTAAATGCAGTGGCTTGTTTGTATTCGGAGATGAATACTCAACCATTTGAATTTTAGATTCAGAAAGATCTAATCCATAATTCTCTTGAGCATTTATACCCTTCAACTGCTCTAACCAGTATGAATCAGCAATTTCGAAATTCAGAAATCCTTTTACGGTATTGTAAGCAGTTACAAGATCAATTGATTCCATCAATTTCTCTGCAATTTCGGCACCTGTTTCTTCAGGCCCCTTTTTAGAGATTTTTAAGAATGGAAATACCACTAATGTTATATCTCCTTTAAAATCTTTCCTTGTTTTTTGAAGTTGGATTTGTGCTGGATTTACATCTACACTATAAAGTTCACTAATAATTTTAAGCAAGGCCGGAGCCAATTTTGATTCCAAATTCATTTATAATCGATTTTCGATATGTTGGGTAAATTCTTCTAATATGTCGTAAGCTACTTCAGCCATGCGATTAATCTTTTCGTCTAAACAGGGATTGATTTCAACCACTTCAATGCAGTTTACTTTATCCCATTTAGCAAATTCATTTAAAAAATGTTGTGCCTCTTCAGGAGAAAGTCCATTCTCAACAGGTGTTCCTGTTCCTTTTGACACCATGATGCAATCCATTGAATCAACGTCAAAAGAAACATACACCATATCACAATCAGCCAATTTTGATTTGACTTCTTCTGATACTAACTGCATGCCCTTGCTCCTGATTTCATCTACAGAATAGTTTTTAACTCCATTCCTCTCAATAAACTCATCTTCAGGTTTTTCGGTGTCTCTAACTGAAATAAAAACCACATCTTCTGTATTCACTTTAGGGCTAATTCCACCCATGTCTTTCAACTTATTCCAATGATCAACAGTATTCGTTTTCGGTTGGTTAATCTGAGAATCAAGATTGTCTGTACCCAAGGCAGTTGCCAATGGCATACCATGAATATTACCTGAAGGAGTTGTATAAGGTGTATGAATATCAGCATGAGCGTCAATCCAGATAACACCTAAACGTTTATTAGGGTATTGTTTTTTTATGCCTGCAATGGTTCCACCTGCACAAGCATGATCACCTGAAAGCACCAAAGGAAAATCATTCTCACTTAAAACATGTGAAATAACGTCTGCAGTATTTTGGTAAACATTCACCAATCCGTCAATACGCTTGGCAAATTCAAAATCAGTTGGTTCGTTTAATAAATCATTCTCATGAGCTATTTCAAACCTTTCAAACTTCCCGAAGTATCCACTATTCTTGTTATGAGCGACAACCTTCAAGGCTCCGACACCAAGGCTTGCGCCACGAGTTCCTGCACCTATTTCAGAAGTGTTTTCAATGATTTTGATTTGAGGCATAAATTAGTTTTAAGAAAGCAAATTTAATCTTTTTCAAGGGGATATTAAACATTTGGGCAGAAGGTCTGAATAAAATGATATATTTGTTATTCAAATTCCTGAAAACGAGAATGAAGAAATTACTACCATTACTAGCATTGCCATTACTTTTTGTAACGAGTTGTGGAAAAAGCAAAATCAAAGAAGGTGAACTTACTTATGATGTTACTTATCCTTACATGGAAGTGACTGGCCTGATGTCTGCTATTTTACCAAAAGAAATGACAATCGTTTTCAAAGGAACTAAAATGATGACCACTATTTCTAGAGGTCGAATTTTTGAGACTAAAGTAATCACTGATGAAGCCGACAATTCAATTGAAATGCGTCTTGATTTCGGAGATAAAAAATATTACTGTGAACTGACTTCTGAAGAAATTAAAGAATTACAAGATTCACAACCGGTATATGATATTACCAAAACTGAAGATAAAGATAGTGTGAATGGAGTGTGGGCAACAAAGTACACAGTTTCTTCACAAGACAGCATTCAACCGGCTGATGCCTGGTTTACTGAAGACCTTGAAGTTCAAAAAGGCGCATGGTTTTCAGCTTATAAAGATTTAGTTGGAATGCCTATTATTTATGACGTTGAGCGTTATGGATTAATGATGCATATCGAATCAAATGGCTTTAAGAAAAGAGAAGTTTCTGACGAAGAATTTGATAGAGACCCAGCTTTAGAACCGGTTGATTTCGAAACTTATGAATCTGAGGTTCAGGAATTATTTGATATTCTTTTAGACTAGAATTTCTGAACTTCTCATTGTCTATTAGATGAGAAAGTATCTTTCATTATTATTACTACCCTTAATTATCTTCTCTTGCTCTGAAGATAAAATTCATCAAGGTGAAATCAAATACGAGATTACATACCCTCACTTAGAACTTGGAGTCTTTATGTCGGCGGCACTGCCTAAAGAAATGACCATAGTTTTTAAGGAGAAACAAATGCTAGCTACTCTCAAGAAAGGAAAGATCTTCAGCACAACCGTTTTATCAAATGAAGAAACAGAAAGTGTTAGGATGACACTTACTTTTGATGAAAACCGAATTTTTTGTGATCTCAACAAGAAAGAAGTTCAAGAACTCATTAACTCTCAGCCAGTGTACACAATTGATAGCACAAATAAGAAAGACAGTATTGAAGGATGTTGGGCAACAGAATACGCCGTAACCTCATTGAATGATTCAATGCCTCCTTTAAACGCTTGGTTTACTGAAGACCTCAGTATTCAAAATGGAGCTTGGTTTTCTGCATATGGATCTATCAAAGGAATGCCTCTAATTTATGATGTTGAGCGCTACGGAATGCTAATGCATGCCAACTGTATCAAATTCAAAGAGAGAGAAGTTGAAGACAAAGAATTTGAAATGGAAGCAGACTTAGTTGAAGTAGATTTTGAGACTTATGAAAAGAAGGTTCAAGAGCTATTCGATTTACTACTCGATTAGCAACTTCTGCGCTCCTACACAATCATTCCCCTCAATTTTTAGAATGTAATTTCCTGAAGAGAATTGTGAAACATCAATCACAGTTTGAGTTGATATAGGAGAAATTGTTTTAATCGTTCTACCCGAAATGTCAATTACAGATATTTTGAGATCAACGATTTGATTGTAAAGAGTAGCACCCAATTCAACAGTGAAAGATTCTTTCGCCGGGTTTGGATATACTGAAAATTCATTTGAAGTTAACTCTACCGTACTCACGTCAGTAATTGGTGCCGATTTATATAGAGCGAGTCCTCCTCTTTTATTTCCTAAGGCCATTTCTAATTTACCGTCAGCAGTAATGTCCCAAATGGCAGGAGCAGAATGAGAACCGATATATAAATCCTCCAATGTGCTATCTACCAAATTAAAGTCTCCTGTTAAGTTGCCATCAATGTTGTCATAGTAATGCAAGTAGCCAGTTTTAGAACCCAAAACCAAGTGATATTCGTTATCAATGTCAATGAATTGAGGAATTGAATGTCCTTCTGTATTCCAATATTCAGACACATCTACACCTCCAAGTTCGGTTGACACTTCTTGAAATAGCGCCACGCTTTGATTTCCTACATTCTCGAAATATGTGAGCTTACCAGTTCTTTTACCATTCACCAAATCTAAGTCTCCGTCTCTATCCAAATCAACAAGTTGTGGATAGATAAAAGTTCCTTCAAAAATTGGATCAGCATTATTATCAGATAAAACAGTGTAGGTATTGAAAATTGCATTATTTCCAGGTCCTCCCGTATTCTCCATGTAGTACGAATATCCTGTATACTCACCAAGTATCATGTCTTCGTCTCCATCATTATCAAGATCTCCAAATGTTGGATAGAAAACGAGATTATTGCCTAAACCTAAGAGAGAAATATTTTGGTAATCGTCAGTAACAAATGTAAATTCAGGGTTAGCTTGAGTTCCAGTATTTTCGTAGTAAGACATTTTTGAAATTTGATTTAATGTTCCCGAATCAAACTGTCCTTGAGATGATACAATGAGGTCTTTTAACCCATCTCCATTGTGATCAAAAAACACAGGATAAGAAACAGAACCGACCTCAATCATGTCATTTTGTAAAAAGCCTAATTCCTGATATTCAAAAACAGGAGCAAGATCTAGCGCGGTATTCTCATATCTATAAACCCCCACTCTATTTTCAGATCCAACCTTTGAATTTGGAGCAACCAACAAGTCTCTAATTCCATCATTGTCTATGTCTACGTGAAATCCACCAGGATGCACTTGAACATCTACACTTACCGTGTTTGAAGGGAAGTTAACGTCTTGAGCGTACATGGCAGAATTCATATTAGGAGAAGTTCCTTCGTTTGAAAGAAGCGTCATATTAGGGTACGCAATATCGCCTAAAACCAATTCCATCACTCCGTTATTATTCATATCTAAAGCTAGAATTGTTGAACCAGAATGTCTGTCTTCTCTCTCTTGAATAGGTCGCCAGCTTTCTTCATTTGTGATAGAGCCGTTGCAAGGATAACCCAAGGTATCATACAAAGTCACCAAGTTGGTAGAACCATCTTCAGAGAATCTTCCCCAACACAAATTTTTAGTTTCATATAACAATGAATCACAAACACCATAGGTCTCCATACTCATATTTTTATGGTATTCAATGTTAGATCCACCCACCGAAAAGGTCAAGACGTCAATATCATTGTCACCATCTATATCTTTAAAAGATGGCAAATCAACTGCTGATATAAACATGAATCCTTCTGAACCCCAAAGCCAAGATTTCAAATTTGGATTTTCTAAAACAAAAGAATGACCACTTCCTGAATCACCAACATTTCTAAAAACCTTAGCACCACCGATTGTATAAGTATATATATCTTCTTTTCCGTCACAATTATAATCCACTAAAAAGGCCCAATCAGTCATTTCAGGAAATAAGTCTTCATATGAAGGATCATAAGTGTAAGAAGCTGTGCTGCCTCCGTCATGAATAAACGTCAATACTTTATTAGTTGTGCGATCAAAAACAAAAAGGTCTTCAACCCCATCCCAGTTCAAATCAATATTAGAGAATTGCGGATAATCAATTCCACCTGCCCATGGCATCTTAAGTTGACTGCCATTTATAACTGTGATGGTATCAATTCGCTCAAAACCAAACTGCGAAAACGAAGTTGTTGATATTGAAAACAAAAGAGTTAAGGCCAATAGTAATCTCATAATATTCTGATAATTGATATAAATTTAATCAGTTTACAACATTAAAAACGTAAACAAACCGTAAATCGTTGAATATTCTTATTTTTATCTTCTTTTATATAGAAAATTATGATTGCAAAAAAGTATTTATACCCCCTAATGTTTTCAGCATCCATCTTAGTTGTAAGTTGCGGTGACGGCGAATCTTCAGAGTCAAATGATTCTGACAGTACTTCAACTTCAGTTCAAGAATCAGTCTTAGAAACTACGAAAATTGAAAAATTCGCAGATATTCAAATTCTACAGTATGATATTCCAGGTTTTTATAAGCTGAGTTTAGACCAACAAAAACTGGTTTACTATCTATACGAAGCAGGATTGTCGGGTAGAGATATGATTTGGGATCAAAACTACAGACATAACTTAGCAATTAGAGGAGCTTTAGAAAGTGTTATCCAAAATTATGAAGGTGATAAGTCTTCTGATGATTGGAATAGCTTCATGACATACACAAAGCGAGTATGGTTCTCTAATGGGATCCATCATCATTATTCAATGGATAAATTCTTACCTGACTTCTCAAGAGAATATTTTGACGGGATTTTGTCTGAATCTGGAACTGAATTATCAGCAGAGATTGTTGACTTAATGTTTGATCCAAATACTGATATGAAGAGAGTAAGCTTAGATGGATCAAAAGATTTGATGCAAGGATCTGCAACAAATTTCTATGGTACCAACATTACTGAAAAAGATGTAAACGATTTTTACGCTCAAAAAATGGCTGATGCAGGTAATCATCCAGTTGAGTTTGGATTGAACTCTAAATTAGTAAAAGATGAAAACGGAGTAGTTTCAGAGCAAGTATGGAAGGTTGACGGAATGTATTCAGAAGCAATTACTGAAGTCGTTTATTGGTTGAAGCTTGCCCAAGGGGTAGCTGAAAATGAAGAACAAGGAAAAGCATTAGGCTTATTAGTTGAATATTATGAAACTGGAGACTTACAAAAGTGGGGTGATTACAACATCACTTGGTCACAAGCTACCAAAGGAGACATTGATTACATTCAAGGTTTCGTAGAAGTTTACGGAGATCCTAAAGGGATGAGAGGTTCATACGAATCTATCGTTCAGATCAATGATTTTGATGCTTCTGAAAGAATGGCTGTATTAGCTGAAAACGCTCAATGGTTTGAAGATAACTCATCAATAATGGATGAGCACAAAAAAGAAAATGTTGTAGGAGTATCTTACAAGGTGGTTAATGTTGCAGGAGAGTCAGGAGACTCTTCTCCTTCTACTCCAATTGGTGTGAACTTACCAAACAATAACTGGATTAGATCTGAACATGGTTCAAAATCTGTGAGTTTAGGAAACATTGTACAAGCTTATAGTGACGCTGGTGGCGAAGGAATGTTGAGAGAGTTCGCTCACGACCAAGAAGAAATTGATTTGGCAATTAAATACGGTAAAATTGGATCAAAGATGCACACGGCAATGCACGAAGTTATTGGCCATGCATCTGGAAAAATTAATCCTGGAATTGGAACACCTAAAGAAACACTGCAAAACTACTCTTCAACTTTAGAAGAGGCTAGAGCTGACTTAGTTGCTTTGTATTTCTTACTTGATGAGAAGTTGGTAGAATTAGGCTTAATTGAATCTACAGATGTTGGAAAAGCTGAGTATGACGATTACATCAGAAACGGAATGATGGTTCAAATGAGAAGATTAGAGCCAGGAGCTGTAATTGAAGAGGCGCATATGAGAAACAGACAATTGGTTGCTTCTTGGGCATTTGAAAAAGGACAAGCTGATAATGTTGTGGAGCGTCTTGAAAGAGACGGGAACACTTATTACGAAATTCATGACTATGATAAGTTGAGAGTAATATTCGGAGACCTACTAAAAGAGATTCAAAGAATCAAATCAGAAGGAGATTATACTGCTGGTAAGAACTTAGTAGAGAATTATGGAGTTCAAGTGGATAAAGAACTGCACCAAGAAGTGTTGGATAGAGCTGCGAAACTTAATATCGCTCCATACAATGGATTTGTGAACCCAATCATAACTCCTGTTGAAGAAGATGGAAATATTATTGGATTCGAGATGATTCAACCTGAAAACTTTGAGACACAAATGCTAACTTACTCAGACAAGTACGGGTTTTTAAGTAAATAAGACTTTATGAAAGCAATCAACATCATAGGTATTTGCCTAGCGGTAATATTATTCCCGCTATGTTTGTATTATATTGAAGAAACATGGAGAGCTCGTTGGGCAGGATGGGACTGGGGCGGATATGGTAACTCTTATTACGGGCCTTCGGCTTCTGAAATAAGTGCTCAGGCAGCTGGAATCTCAATTTTGATCATTGGATTCTTTATTTTCCAATCTATCATGAACCTTACTAAAGTAAAGACCACTACTTCTAAAGTAATGTCAATTATCAGCATGTCTTTAATGGGGATAGCTTTCTTAATCAATTTAGCCGTAATTGGAGGTGCTAGCACCTATGACGAAGGAGGATTGGTGAATCTTGGTGTTCCATTCATAATGCTGGCCTTCTCTATCGTTTTCCTTGTTCAAAGTGTCAATTTTGAGAAAAAGGGAGAAAGCAGTGACAATGAGATTATTGACAACCAAAACATTGATGAAATCATTTAAATAAACTTAAAATCAAAAAGAATGAAAGCAATTAATATAATTGGAATTTGCCTGGCGGTTATCATTTTACCAGTTTGCATGTATTACGTTTTTGAAACTGAATACGCTTATTACAACTCTTGGGATTGGGGTGGATATGATAATTATTATTCAGGACCTTCTAGGGCTGAAGTGACAACTGAGGCTGCAGGAATCTCAATACTATTTGTTGGATTTTTTCTTTATCAATGCATAATGAACATGGTTAAAATTAAAACCACCACCTCTAAAGTGATGGGTATAATTGGTGTTTCATTGATGGGAATATTCTTTTTGATTAATTTAATGATGCTAGGAAGTGGCGGAGGAGCAACTTATGATGAAGGTGGACCTTTCAACTTCATTGCAGGTTTGATCATGATTGCATTTTCAATAGTGTTCTTAGTCCAAACAGTGAACTTTGAGAAGAAAACCATTACTGCCAATAATCAAATTATTGACGACAGTGATCTAGACGAAATTGTCTAATGGCGTTTTTCATTGGTACAAATCAATACTTCATTCATGATTTTGAGCAAACATTATCTAAATGTTCTAAATGCTCAGAAAATGGACTTTTTATAAAGACGGGAGTTGCCTATTTTCAGGTGAACGGCCTTTCATTATTTCCGAGATACAAAAATGCTGAAGCACAGTGCAGAAGCTGTGGAGAAATGACAAAAATTGGAGAAGACCCGAACACTGACCATGAAATGAATGCTGCTATGGAACGACTTGTGATTCCTAAGAAATTTTATTTAGGAGCCATCTTGTATCCATTGGCAATAATCGCAGTAATCATCTTTGTAAATTATACCTAATGGGATTTTTCAAACCACATATTATAGTTTGTAATGTTCCGATCGAAAAGGCTCAAGCCGTGATGGAAAAAATCACAGGTGAATTTGGAAAATTTGTAAGAGACTCATATGATAGACACCCCTTCACAGGAAAGATCTATGATAAATCTTTTACCATTATGCCAAACCGACAACATAACGCAATTAAGCTAAAAGGGAAGATCAATTCAGAAAACATGAACCAAGTAAGAGTTGAAGTAAAAGGTCAATTTATGGTGTCAAGAATGATTTTGTTTTTACTTATCGCCTTGCCTGTTTTGGCCCTCACAATTTTATTGATTAGTACGGTAGTTGTATCAACACAACATCTCATTGGATTGGTTGCCATCTTTTTTCCACTCCTTTTCTTAGCACACATTTATCATCTGATTTTAGGTCAACCCAAAAGTGATTATAATGAGCATGTCTATGAGTTGATGAGAAAGATGGATAGACATGAATTAGTGCTCTAACTAAACAAGCTGAGTTTCATAAAATAAAAGGGCCAATTGAGTATATTCAAATCCTTTTAACACATCCTTAACTGACCATGTGTCAATTAATTTCTAGAATCCATCCATTGATGGAAAAGCCTTGCGTTTCTATTGTGCTCGGTTAATGTGTTCGCAAAATTATGAAGACCACTATTATCAGGTTTAGCACACATATAGTAGTAGTCGTGTGATTCAGCATTCAATACGGCATCAATTGCTTTTTTACTAGGCATTCTAATGGGTCCTGGTGGTAATCCTGGATATAGATAAGTATTGTACGGGCAGTCTTTCTTCATGTGAACTGTCAAAAGTCTTTGAACATCTTTCAACTCATCCCCCCAACAATATTTTGCAGTTGGATCAGATTGTAATAACCAGTTACCTTTAACTCTATTCAAATAGAGACCTGCAATTGTGCCCCATTCTTGTTGAAAGACCCCTTGCTCTGACTCTATTATAGATGCCAATGTTGATACTTCTGATTGAGAAAGATTAAGCTCTGCTAATTGAGAGCCTCTTCCGGTTCCTTCAGCACTCCAGAATTCTTTGAATTTCTCAGCCATAAATGACACGAACTCTTCAGCTGTCATGTCCCACTCGCCTACTTCATATGTATCAGGTAAAAACATGGCAATCATTGTTTCTTCCTTAAATCCATATTTATCTATGGTCGCAGGATCCATAATGTAATCGACAATTTCTGCCGAATCTGCTTCAATATTAGGAGCGACTTTACCAGCCATATCTTCTATAGAAAGACAGTTATTAAATGTGATACTGATGTCGTTAATTTCTTGATTCCCATTCTTAAGAGCGTAGATAATCTCTTTATTTTTCAATGTTGAGCCAATAAGGTATTTCCCTGGCTCTACCTTGTCGTCTGTATAATCTAGCTTCTCTGCAAATGATAAAAACTTGTCTTTTGCCATGATGTCTTCATCAATAATAGTTGAAACCGCGGCCACATCACTGCCAGTAGGAATGTAAAGTACGTAATCTTGAGATCGATCACCAGCTGAAAAATGCAAATCGTAATAAGGTTTTCCAACAACCCAGCCTACGACAGCAATTACAATTAAAACAACTAATGCGATTATCTTCTTCATCAAACTAGTACTTTTTGATACATGATTTCATCTAACCAATCAATCTGGTCATTAAACCAATTGATTTTCCTGCCGACCTCAACATAGCCTGCCTTGGTAAACAAAGATTGACTTTGTGTATTGTCTTCAAGAATGTTACAGAACAGATTTCTAATTCCGACTACATTGAGTGCATACTCATCTATCAATGACAGAGCTTCTAAAGCATATCCTTTACCTCTGTGCTCTTCTTCAATTAAAATCCCTATTCCAGCTCTTTGATGCCTAGCATCAAATTCAAAAATATCAATGGAACCAATTGGAACTAAATCATCTACTTGGGTGATGATAAACCTTACTTGCTTAACACTATAAATGTCTTGAGCCGAATTGATGTATTGCATGATAAGCTCCTTTGAAAAGGGAACTAAGGTGTTGCTTACTCTCCAATTTTTGTGATTGTTCTCCCATTCCAGAATCTTGTCTACATCCCAAGGTTCTATTGGTCTAAGCTTTATTTTATTCCCTTCCAGCATCTTGTTTGTTCAGCTGTTGAATGTACGAAAATATTGCCTCTTTTTTGTACTCATTAAGGGTAAAACTTCCATTAGAATCAAGATATTCTGTAAGATTAAACTGTAAAGCTTTTTCAATAAGTTGATTATCATATAATTCAGGAATCAATTGAAAAATCATTTCTGCTTCCGAATCTTTCAAGACCAATTCCTTGATTGGAAATAAGCATGTGATCAAATTCTCATCCACCTTTTCGTAGCGTTCAAATATGGTAACCGGGTCTAATTCTATCTTTTTCAACTTCAAAAAGATCATCCTCTTTTTCAATCTGCACAGCTTTTTCATTAGCGGTTTCAGATCAAGGTTTACTTCAACTTCTTTATGTGTAAGTGAAAAGTATTTTCCGTGATGAATAAATATTAAATGCGGGATCGTTTGAGGATGAACCAGTAAAATGTAAGAACCATCAATTTCAATACCTTCAAAGGGTTCTAGATTATAAACTTCAGACATTAAATACTCCTTTAAAAACTTCAACTGCTGGTCCGTTCAACCATATTTCTTCGTAGGCTTCTTCTGCCTTATTAAAATCAACCGAGAGGTCTCCTCCTTTTGCCTTCACCTCAATGCGCCCAGACTCAAGTGAGTTTTCAATGGCAAACGCTAATGCGGCTGCAGTAGCACCAGTGCCACAAGCTAAAGTCTCAGCCTCCACACCTCTTTCATACGTTCTTATTCCAATTTTTCGATCTGTGATCTCCTCAATTACATTGACATTAATTCCTTCTTTCAAATACTTCTGAGAATATCTAATGCCATGAGCGAAATCAAGCAAATCCAATTCTTCAATATTCATATGAAACGAAATGTAATGTGGCGAACCAGTATGAATTACGTAATGATCGTCGTTTTTTTCAAAAAGGTGAAGATCAGACATGCTGATGCTAATTGTGTTCTCTTCGATTTTGGCATTATGCTCTCCGTCAATGGCTAAAAACAAGGCATGCTTTGAAACAATACCCAACTTAATTGCAAATGCAACAGCACATCTTGATCCGTTTCCACAAAAGCTTTGACTTCCATCAGGATTATAAAAATCCATTTCAAAGTCTCCTGATTCCCAATTCTCAATGAAAATCAATCCATCAGAGCCTACCCCAAATCTTCTTGAGCAGACCTTCTTTGCTAAATCTATTTTATTTCCTTGAAAAACAGAATCCCGATTATCAATCATGATAAAATCGTTACCTGCGCCGTGATACTTAAAAAACTCAATCATCAAAAACTTCTTCTTTTTGAACCTCCAAATATGGCAAGAATTCTTCCGTTTCTTTTATTGAATAGTAGATATTTTCAGTGGTGATAAAGTAGTCGGTTTCATTTCTAAGAATCTTGTACACCAAGTTGTCTGGCATTCCGAACATTACAAGTTTATTTCTACTCAGCTTGTATCCTGAAAAATTCAAAGGTGACTCCCAAAACTCAACCAACATTTTAGTCGGAAATGTCTGTTCTACTCCAATCAGCTGATTTGCTAGGGTGTCTTTAGTGATATCTTTAAGCACATCAACTCCCACCCAAACGGTACTGATTAGTTTCTCTCGTCTAATCGAAATGTCGCTTTCAATTTCACCTGAATCAAGCGGTATCTCAACAATCAATGAGTCAATTTGAAGGGAATCAGTTAGGATTTGTGTAGAATCAACCTCCTCACTCATTTCAGGCACATTCACAATCTGAGTCTCTACAATGGTATCGTGGACAGTTTGTGTGACGAACTCAGTTGGAGGAGATTCTAAAATTAGATCTTCTTTCGAACTATAGGAACCAATTATATAGCCCCCTACTCCGCCTAACGCAAAAATCCCGATTCCTATTAAGTACTTCATTCCCTATTCTAGAGGTCAAATTTATAAATAGATATCTTCACAACCTCCAAAAAATCAATTTTTTAGCAAACTTTTTTTTATCTGCCAGATCGAGCGATCATTCCGAGAAACTTGCATGGAAACCTTCTATTTCGTAAATTTGTAACTGAGCTACTACTCAACATTTTACAGATTGTCAATTTAAAACGTTTGATGAAATTCTTTTCAGCAATATTACTTGCATTACTTTTTGCTCCATCAGCATGGCTTCAAGAGCTGGTTGATGTCAAAAACATAGATGGATATCAAAATCCTAGAAATTATTCTACTAAAGATGGTCGCCTTCATAACGACCCTGAGTTTTACAGTCATCCCGATTTTGGAAAGCTCACCTTTCAAGCACCTTATGAGATTGAAGTAATTGAAGACATCTCTAAAAGAACCGAGTATGAAAGGTATTATATTGATAAATTTCATCCGGCATATTTTTATATTGAGAAGTCTTCAAAGAAAATTAATCTTGAAGTTAACGGTCAATTTATAGCCATTGACCCAAGTATGCATAGAGTGAATGATGACGTATTTAGTTCTGGTTTTCAATCGTATAAAACGGGAATTGATGCAATCAACCAGAGGACTAGCATGTCATTTGGGGAACATTTCGTGAATTTTAACCATACCAAACTGAAACTAGTCCACCTTGATCTGATCGAGGAAATTATTGAGCCTGATTGGAGTGATTTTGAAATGAACAATTTTGAAGCATACGTTTTCAATATATTTCCAAACATTGATATGCAAATTCAATTTTTTGAAGGAAGAGTCAAATCTAATTTTATCATCAAGCAAAACATGAATGTGAAAGAACTGATTTTCATTGATGAACTTTTCGTTAGTGACGGCTTAGACTTCTTGCTTTCAAGTCAAAATCCATTTGGACTTAACTATCTTGAAATTTACAATACTGAATCTTCCCAAACCGAAATAGTTGTTGAACCAGCACGCAGCTTTGATGCTTCTGGTTCAAATGAGTCTTGGTTGAGTGAATTCCAATTAGATGATAATAAACTACTTGTAATTGCTGACTCAGCTCACCTTAACGACCCGAATAATGTCTACCCTATTACAATAGACCCTACTTTTATTGCGGTCGGTCCCATTACGAATGGAGGCGGAGTAATGGGTTCTTTGCTCTCACCTTCTTCATGTGCAAACAATATTAATCTTGTTTTTCCTGGAGGATCTGAACCTTGGGATACGCAAGTGACCTGGACATTGTTTTCTGATTTTTGCGCCCAGTTTTTGATTGATTTCGGAGTATTTATTGATTGCTGGAATTCTGAAGCAGAAATTTGGGTTACCAGTGGCTGCGGGGGAAACAGTCCTGTTGGTTCTCCTGGGACAATTTGGGCGTGTACTTTACCTGCCTGCAATACCTTTGGGTTTTGGGTGCCTACCATTCCATTCGCATCAAGCGGTACTCAATCCTTAGTTCAATGCTACCCGACTCAATGTGTAAATCAAAACATGCAATTCACAATAAACTTAGATAGAACATTTTGTAATTCGGCATACGGAAATGATGGATGCAACTGGGCTACCAGTTATTGCCAATCACTAGATGATTGGAGCGTAACTGTACAAGGAAGATCAGTTGAGACCTTAAGTAACACGGTTACAGGGAATGGAACTCAAAATATATTTGATGCAGATTGTGCTGGCACGCAAACATTAGACCCAACTCCTCTTTATGGTGTTCCTGGTTATACTTATGCCTGGAGCACAGGAGCTACCACTCCTACCATTGTAGTGCCTGGAACTGTATCTACCTTCACAGCTGATGTGACTGATGCTTGTGGAACGACAGTGACTGCTACTTTTGATATTGGATGCCCATTAGCGACTGAAATGAATGATTTTGAAGCCGAATTAAAGAACGGCATAGTTGAACTAGAATGGTCAACAATATCTGAGACCGATTTGACAAATTTTGAAATTGAAAAATCTAACAATGGCATAGACTGGAGGAGCTTTGGAATTATTGATGCCACCGGTGGAGAAAACATAAGCTCGGAATATCAAGCATCCGACCAGTCTCCTCAAGTAGGTTTAAATTATTATAGATTGAAATTAAACAATGAAGATGGCACTTCTACTCTATCTGACGTTAAGGTTATTCAAATTGAGCACCTCTTCAGCTTTAAACCTAATCCGGCAAATGACCTTGTTCAAGTTCAAAGATCAACAGAGAAAAACAGTACCTATGCAATTGAGGTCACTGATTTTTTTGGTAAGATTGTATTTGAAAAACTTTTTGAAGAAAGCAATGAAACAATTGATCTGAGTGACATTGAGAGTGGAACATATATTATGTCTGTCACGAGAAATGGAGTGAAAATTGAAAGTCAAAGACTTATTATTGCTCACTAAATCTCTACAAAATCTTCTAAATAATTCGTTCTGTTCAAGTATTTTGAATAGCGCTTGTATGATCTACTTGGGTAATAGATATACATACAACTACCTTCTTTAATCCATTTTACAACATCTTCAAATCCTTCAGCAGGAACTGCTGGGCAGCCGTAAGAACGACCTAATTGACAACCATTGCGTTCTAAAAAATCATAAGTGGCATATTTTGCGGCATGCATTACAACACCTCTGCTACTCGCGTGACTATTTGAATGCTCCATCCCTCTCAATCTTAAAGCCAACTCAAACTTCCCTGAATAGGTAGTTGTAGTAACGTAAAAACCTAAACTACTTTGTTTTGAATTGTTTTCATTTGAAAAATGCTTTGGGTAAAGTCTTCCAGAATTTAAGCCATGTGCACATAAAGATTTATGTATCACTTTATTTTCGCATAAATCAATAATGAATAATCTAACCTCATTTGATGGTTTCGAAAAATCAATAATCGTCAAAGTGTCTTTACGCACTAACTCATTTCTTTTAAGAAGGTTGTGATAACCAGTCAAACCTTGTTCTAAGGCTTTGAATGAAAGTTGGAGTTCATTCAATTCATCATAAACAAATTTGGCGTAAGAATTGAAATTCTCTTTTGCCTTATCTGCTATTGAATCATTCTTCAACATTTCTTGAACATTTGGATCTAAACTACCACGATTCGAACCAAAGCCAACAAATGAAATACCGAAGAAAAGAACGAACAAAACTGTCGCTTTTTTTCTAATACTTGCACGCATCATGCACAAATGTACGAAAAACAGCTACTTTTGTTCCGCTTGTAATGTTAAACAAGCCTAAATTTAAGGTCATTAAGACAGATGAGTAACACAGTTGAAATAGAAAAAAGAAGAACGTTTGCGATTATTTCTCACCCAGATGCAGGTAAAACTACACTGACTGAAAAATTGCTATTATTTGGTGGAGCAATTCAAACTGCGGGAGCAGTTAAGAACAACAAAATCAAGAAAACAGCAACTTCTGATTTCATGGAAATAGAGAAACAAAGAGGGATCTCTGTAGCTACTTCTGTGATGGCATTTGAATATTTAGGCAAGCAAATTAATATTCTTGATACTCCTGGTCACAAGGACTTTGCCGAAGATACTTACCGAACACTTACGGCCGTTGATAGTGTAATTTTAATTATTGATTGCGCAAGTGGTGTTGAGGCACAAACTGAGAGATTAATGGAAGTGTGTAGAATGAGAAACACACCTGTGATCATATTCATTAATAAAATGGATAGAGAAGGAAGAGACTCATTTGATTTGTTAGATGAGCTAGAAGATATGCTCAAAATAAAGGTTCGCCCACTCTCTTGGCCAATCGGTATTGGACACACTTTTCAAGGTGTATATAATATGTATAATAAGGAGCTAAATCTTTTTGCTGCAAACAAAACTAAAATCTCAGACGAAGTTGTCAAGATTGACAATTTAGATGATCCTCAATTAAATGATATAATTGGAGATGACCCTACAGCAGAACTGAAAGAAGAATTAGAATTGGTTGATGGTGTCTATGATGCTTTTGACAAAGAGGCTTATTTGAAAGGAGAAGTTGCTCCTGTATTTTTTGGGTCGGCGATTAATAACTTTGGGGTTAAAGAACTCTTAGAATCATTTTTAGATTTTTCACCTTCTCCAATTGGGAGAGAAACTTCAGAAGGATTCATAGAGCCTGAGGCTAAAGATTTTTCAGGTTTCATTTTCAAAATACATGCTAACCTTGATCCGAAGCATAGGGATAGAATTGCCTTTCTTAGAATCGTCTCAGGAAAATTTGAACGTAACACCTTTTATAATCATGTAAGATTAGAGAAGAAACTGAAGTTCTCAAATCCGACATCTTTCATGGCCCAAGACAAAAGCATCATTGATGAAGCATTTCCCGGTGATGTAATTGGACTATACGATACTGGAAACTTTAAGATTGGAGATTCATTAACAGAAGGAACAGTATTTTCATTTAAAGGTATTCCGAGTTTTTCTCCGGAGATTTTTATGGAGCTTGAGAATAGGGATCCAATGAAATCAAAGCAATTAGAAAAAGGTATACAGCAATTAACAGATGAAGGTGTTGCCCAACTCTTTATTCAGCAACCTGGTAATAGAAAAATTGTAGGTACAGTAGGACAACTTCAATTTGAAGTAATCAAATATAGATTAGAGCATGAATATGGAGCGAAGGCAGAGTTTGTGCCTAAACGTTTTCATAAAGCTTGTTGGATGACAACTGATAACCAAGCTCAACTTGATAAGTTCATAAAAGCTAAAGCTATTTACATTGCGAAAGATAAAGATGACAATTATGTCTTTTTAGCTGAAACCCCATTCTTATTACAAATGGCTCAAACAGATTATCCTGACATCACTTTCCACTTTACATCTGATTTTAAAGTTGTTTAGGCTATTCAAGAGGAATTGCATGTGATGAGCCTGAAACATCTGAATCTTCATCATCTCCGACATACTTGTAAATAACTGATGCTATTATTAGAATTGCAGAGGCTATTGTGAGAATCGCAATGATGATTTCGGTCCAAGAATAGTAGAATGTATGTTTTCCTATTTTTATGCTAAACCCCATTTCTACTTTTTGCAAACAAGATAATAAAGTTTGATTATCTTCAACGAAATGAACTTCTCTGGCCACGCCTTTCTTGCTCGAAATCATCCGCATTTAATTGCTGGAAATTTTGCCGGTGATTCGTTCAAAGGAAACCTGGACAAGTTTGATCACCTTCCGAAAAATATCATGGATGGGGTTAGACTGCACAGATTCATTGATGACTACACAGATAGTTCTCCCTACATTTTGAAGGCCGGACAATTATTGCAAAATCAAGGAATAAAGAAAATCTCTTTCATTGCAACAGACATCATTTTAGACTTTCACTTAACGAGTAAATGGGAAGAGTATGCATCCTCAAAGTATGAAGACTTTGTACAAATGGTATATGATAACACAGACCCCTACTTAGAAGAGTTAGATGAGGAATTCAATTTTTTGTACTCAAGATTAAAGAAGTACGGTTGGATGTTAGATTACACCACCGAAGATGGAATTCAGAAGATATTAAGACAGTTTTCTAAGAGAATAAGGTTCGAAAACGATTTAGATAAGTGCTTCGCCATATACAAATCAGATCAAAAAACGTTTGACCAACATTTTAAAAATTTCTTAGTCGATATTGAGGCCGCCTCTATCGAATTTATTTCTGCTCTCTAGCAAAATTATCGTAGATTGAGAAGTGATGCGCTACCTCTATATCCTCATATTTTCTCTTGCACTCTTTTCATGTAAAGATGAAGTGGTAGAAGAAGAAGAAGTAGTTGAAGTTGCCTGTCAAAGAGACTGGAAAGAAATCAAGCAAGACAGTGTAATTACCATTCTTGCAGAGAACAGTCCAGCTTCTTATTTCATTTATCGTGGTCGAAATATGGGATTTGAATATGAGCTTCTCTATGAATTCTCAAAAGACATGAACATTAGATTACAAATTCAAATGGTAAATGATTTGGATGAGATGTTTGAACGACTAGATAATTGCGAAGGAGACATCATTGCTTGCAACCTAACTGTGACCGAATCAAGAAAACAACACATTGACTTTTCAACTTCATACTTGACTACACATGAAGTTTTGGTTCAAAGAATTCCTCATGACACAGATACAGTCAGCATGCTGATAACCGAATTAGAAGAGCTTAAGAATAAGAAAATTCATGTTTGGAAGGGCTCATCATTCTACGACAATCTCTTAGTTATAAATGATAAACTTGATTTGAATTTATCTATCGTTCCCATGGAGGGAGAAGTGATATCCGAAGAGTTGATTAGGATGGTGGCAGAAGGTGAAATAGATTATACAGTAGCTGATGAAAACGTGGCAAAAATTGATTTAAACTACTATGATAATATTGATATTGGAGTTCATATGAGCGCAGAGCAAGAGATTGCTTTTGGTTTACGGCAAGGAACCACCACTTTTTTAGATACACTCAATCATTGGTTGAATGAGAAAAAGAATCGATCTACAATCGGTGAAGTAAAACGAAAGTATTTTCAAAGAAGAAACTTAACCAATAAAGCAAATGACCAATACTCCTCTTTGTTAATGGATGGGCAGCTTTCACCTTATGACGATATTATTAAAACTGAAAGCGCTAAAATTGGCTGGGATTGGAGACTAATATCAGCCATAATATATCAAGAATCTAAATTTGAAACTTGGAAAGAAAGTTGGGCGGGAGCTTACGGCTTATTTCAATTCATGCCTGCTACTGCACAATCCTATGGAATAAACCGAAATTCTTCACCCGAAGCGCAAATTGCTGCCGGAGTTAAAAAGTTAAATAAGAACTTCAATCAATGGCTTGAAGAAATCCCTGACTCAACCGAGTGTTTGAAATTTACCCTAGCTAATTTTAACTCGGGAAAATCTCATATTATTGATGCTAGGGCACTTTGTGAAAAACATGGCAAGAACCCAGATGTTTGGGAAGACAATGTAAATGAGATGCTCTTAAACTTATCTAAGCCCGAGTACTACAGAGATGAAGTCGTAAAAAATGGTTACTGTAGAGGTATCGAAACCTATGAGTATATCATAGAAGTTATTCAACGATTTGAAGAGTATAAAGCCGCTTATCCTGAAGAAGGAGACAAAGAAGGATTGTTTGGATTCATCAAACAAACTGAAAAGGAGAATACACCCTAGCGCTTTTTTAGTGCCAATCTTTGCCTATATATTATAAACTCACTATCTTTGCCGTCCCTATTAAGAGGGATTTTTATTATTAACCGGAGTTTCGCACTCCAAATTATAAATGCTAAAAAGATGGCAACTAAAATTAGATTACAAAGACACGGAAAGAAAAGAGCTGCATTTTATCACGTAGTTATTGCTGATGAAAGAGCAAAAAGAGATGGTAAGTTTATCGAGAAAATCGGAACTTATAATCCAAATACAGATCCTGCAACAATCGATTTGAAGTTTGACAGAGCATTGCATTGGGTAAAGATTGGTGCACAACCAACTGACACTGCTAGAGCCTTGTTATCTTACAAAGGAATTATGTTGAAGAATCACCTTGATAAAGGTGTTGAAAAAGGCGCTTTAACTCAAGCTGCTGCTGATAAGAAATTTGATGCATGGATGAAAGAGAAAGATGCTAAGATTGAAGGAAAAGCAGAATCTATTGCTAAGAAAGAAGCTGATAAAGCTGCTGCTGCATTAGCTGCAGAAACTGCAACTAAAGAAGCTAAAGCTGCTGAGATTGCTGCTAAAAATTCACCAGTAATTGAAGAAGCTCCTGCTGAAGAGGCTGCAACTGAAGAAGCTCCTGCTGAAGAGACTGCAACTGAAGAAGCTCCTGCTGCTGAAGCTGCAACTGAAGAAGCTCCTGCTGCTGAAGAAGTAAAAGAAGAAGCTCCTGCTGCTGAAGAAGCGAAAGAAGAAGAGTAAGCTTAGCTTACAAAAACATACATTATGTATCTAAAAGAGGAGTGTTTTCGATTAGGCAGTGTTGCTAGATTACACGGATACAAAGGAGAAGTGTCAATTTTTCTGGATGTAGACAATCCTCAAGATTATAAGAACTTGGAATCAGTTTTCGTCGAAATAGACGGTAAACTGATTCCTTTTTTTTTGGAACACCTTTTCATTCGTAATAAAGGTTTTGCAGTCGCAAAATTTGAGACCATTGATTCTGAAAAGAAAGCTCAAATTGTTTTAAAAAGAGGACTTTACTTACCTCTTGAAGTTTTACCAGAAACAGAAGGAACTGATTTCTACTATTTTGAAATCGAAGATTATTTGGTAATCGATAAAAATTTCGGCGAAGTAGGAAGAGTTCAAAAAGTGATTGATTTGTCGGGTAATCCAATCATACAAATCATCTCAAACGGCAAAGAAGTTCTAATTCCCAAACAAGATGAGTTCATTTTAGACATAGATCGTGAAAATCAAATCATGAACATCTGTGCTCCTTCAGGATTGATTGAAATGTATTTGGGAACAGAAGAAGAAGAGTAATGTCAAAGCCTTTCAAATTCAAACAATTTGAAATTGTTCAAGAAGCCAATCCTCAAAAAGTAGGGACTGATTCAATGTTACTTGGGGCTTGGACCAGTGGAAACTTTACAAGGATTTTAGACATTGGAACTGGAACAGGAATCCTCGCATTAATGATGGCTCAAAAATCAACTGACTCAGTGGTTACCGCTATTGAACCCAACTTAGAATCTTATACCGAAGCCACAACAAACTTCAATAAGTCAAAATATTCAAATCGAATTCTATCTATCAATGCCTATTTGCAGGATTTTGGAGCAATGGAAAAATTCGATTTAATCATATGTAATCCTCCCTATTTTGATGGATCATATCTAAGTGAAGATGACAATCGAAATTCTGCCCGTCATCAATCCACTTTAAGAACGGATGAATTATATGAGTGCTCTGCAGATCTTTTAAGGGAAGATGGAAGAATGAATGTGGTAATTCCTCACTCAGCTCTTGGCGAACATTTAGAAAGGGCATTTGATAACGATCTCTATTTGCAAGATATATTGATTAGCCTTAGTCCAGATGGTACAAAAAAAAGAGCTTTTATATCATTAGGTTTTGAAGATATTGAACCCACTGAAAAGACCATTCTTGTGAAAGATTCAAACAACAAATATTCAGCTGAATATATTGCCATGACAAAAGGGTTTTACCTGAAAGATCTTTAAACCCTAATAGTTTTTGGATCAACTGTTCGTATCATTTATTTAGCGGTTAATTAGAGTCCGTAAAATATTGTAAATTTGAGAATACCTCTAATGGTACCTCAAAAACATGAAAAACATCTTACTAACTGCAGCTGCAATTCTGTTTACTTTCAGTTCATTCAGCCAAATCAACATGACCCAATTAGGTTATTTAGATTTACAAACACTTCACGGTTCAGACCTCAATGACATTTGGGGATACACTGACGAAGACGGGAATGAATATGCAATTGTAGGTCTCAATGATGGCGTATCTGTTGTTGACGTTACCGACCCTGCCAATCCTGTAGAAATTGAATATTTCAATGGGATGAACTCAATTTGGAGAGATATTAAAGTTTGGGGAGATTATGCATATGTAACTACTGAGGCTACTCAAGGATTAGAAATCATTGACTTAACACCATTACCACTAAGTACTGCTATAACTTCTACAACATATACTGGTCCAACAGGAAATCAATGGCAGTCAGCTCACAACATTTATATAGACAATGGATTGGCTTACATTTTTGGAGCAAATAGAGATAATGGAGGTGTCATTATTTTGGATGTGAACACGACTCCTGGAACTCCAATTGAAGTGGGAACCTTTGATGAGTGGTATTGTCATGATGGTTATGTTCAAAACGACACTGGTTATTTTTCTCACATCAATGACGGTTTCTTTTCAATCGTTGATCTTGACGGATTAGGTACTTTAGGCCTGACTGATGTCATTGGATCTTTACCAACATCTTCTGTTTTCACGCACAACTGTTGGACTTCTGATGATGGTCAAATTCTATTTACAACTGACGAAAAAGAAAATGGATTCATTGACTCTTACGATATTTCTGATCCGTCAAGTCCGATTTTATTAGACCAAATTCAATCTTCACCAGGAAACAATATAATTCCTCATAACACACATGTTAAAGGTAATTACACCATTACATCTTACTACACGGATGGAGTCGTAGTTCATGATGTTTCAGATCCTGCAAACATGGTTGAAGTAGCTAATTTTGATACATCTCCGGCATTTAGCGGAAATACTTTTAATGGCTGCTGGGGTGTTTATCCTTATTTCGCCTCTAACAATTTGATTGCATCAGATATTGAAAACGGATTGTACATCCTCTCAATCGCCTCGACACTTTCAAGTTATTTGCAAGGCGTAGTTACAAATGCTGGTAATGGCCAGCCAATCAATAATGCGCTTGTAGAGATTTTGACCACAGCTGTGGTAGACAACTCGGATGTTTTAGGAGATTATAGCATTGGATTACCAAACAGTGGTAATTATGATGTTCGATTTTCTGCTCCAGGATTTTATGATGATACGATCAATGTAGATTTTGTTGTAGGACAAGTTGTAACTGAAAATGTGGCTTTAGTACAAATTCCATTATTCTCTTCAACAATCACTGTGCTTGACGGAGATAGCGGTTCTCCAGTTGAAGGTGCGAGTGTGAAAATCGACCATACTTTGCAAAGCTTTGAAGGATTAACGGACGTGAATGGTGAAGTTACTTTTGAATTATTTTATGAAGATAACTATGATTTAAATGCTGGAAAATGGCTGTATAAAACTACATGTATATCTCCTCAAATGCTCACAATCTCTGATAATGATGTGACCGTAGAAATATTTGAAGGGATCTATGATGATTTCACTTTTGACTTTGGCTGGACCACAACAACTTTGGCAGATGATGGCTTTTGGGTGAGAGAAGTACCAGTAGGAACTTCGGCAGCCGGTGAAAATCCTAATCCGTTTACAGATGCATCAACTGACTGTTCAGACCTATGTTATATCACTGGTAACGGAGCTTCTTCGGTTGGTGGAGATGATGTGGATGGAGGATCAGTTGAATTGCACTCTCCTATCTTTGACATTACTCCTTTCTATAATCCTGAAATTAAATTCTCTTACTGGTTTTATAACGGTTTCGGAGGAGGAACGCCAAATGATGAATATGAAATTAGATTATCAAACGGTACAGATGAAGTTCAAATTGAGCTACTTGATTTAGGGAACGCAACGGTTTCAGAATGGACAGAGTTCAACATCAAGGTTAGAGACTTCATGGTGCCTACTGCAACAATGGAGTTAATTCTTATTGCAGCTGATGATAACCCTGGGCATGTAATGAAAGCAGGGGTTGACCATTTTAGAGTAGAAGAAGGTTCAACAGTTGAGTTAGTTGAAGGTGCTTCAAAATTATACTTATACCCTAACCCAGCGACTGATGAAATTAGAATTGCTGGTTTGAGTGAAGTTGTAAATGTGACAATCACTGACCTAAGCGGTAAGGTTGTTTCAAACTCTACTACACAGAGCTTAATCAATGTTTCTCATCTCTCAACTGGGCTGTACATTGTAGAAGTTAGAGATCTTGAAGGACATCTCTTGATGATTGAGAAGCAAGAAGTGAGATAAGTATCTGATTTACGAATCTGAATAATATCTTCAATAAGGGCATCAAAAGTCATTTTATCCACTCTTCTTATCGGCTAACTTTGATAAGAAAATGGAATTACCACAAATAGTCTTTTTGATTATCATGCTACACCTTGCCGCAGGAATAGGCTTTCTAGCTTATAAAATGAGAAAGAAAAAGTAAATTTATACTTCGAATCCAATAACGCAAACACTTCGACTACGCTCAGTGTAAACTGACTTATTGAGAATTTGATTTGGTTAAATTTCAAATCCAATTACGCAAACGTCATCAAGCTGCTCAAATGAGCCTTTCCAATCATCAAAATTCTTTTCAAGTGATGCCAGTTGTTTTGACATTGAATCTTGATGAATCGATAACAGCAACTTCTTCATAGAAGAAGACTTGAATTTCTTGCCTTTCTCGCCACCGAATTGGTCTGCATAACCATCAGAGAAAGTATATACCCTGTCTCCTTTTTCTAACTGAATTGTATGAGTACTAAACGGCTTGTTTGGTTCAAACTTACCGATTGGTTGCTTATCTCCCTTAGTTTCGAATAACTCATTTCCGCGGATTAACCATATTGGATTATTGGCTCCCGCAAAATGTAATTCATTTGTCTTTTTATTCAGGTTGCATAAAGCAATATCCATCCCATCCTTAATCGTAGCTCCTTCATCATCTGTTGAGACGGTTGTTGATTGCTCAAACTGCTCTATAACAAGCTCTCTTGTTTTATCCAACAATTCTCCAGCATCCTTGATTCCGAACTCTCTAACCGTTCTATTCAGAGCATTGTTACATACCACACTTACCATTGCTCCTGGCACACCATGGCCTGTACAATCGGCAGCCGCAAAAATAACTTCATCTTCATTGATTACTTCCATCCAATAAAAATCACCTGCTACTATATCTTTTGGTCGATACATGACAAATGAATTAGGAAGGTTCTTCGCTACAAACTCATCTGATGGAAGGATGGCATCTTGAATTCTTTTTGCGTACGTAATACTATCTGTAATTTCTTTTTGCTTCTCTTCAACAATGTCTTTCTGATGTTCAGCTTCAATTCTTTGTTTATCCGCCTCCTTTTTTTGTTCCACCACTTCGGCCGTTCGTTCGGTAACTGTTTGCTCTAATAATTCACTTCTCTTTTTAAGAGCCTTCATTCTACCTTTAACCAAAAGATAAATCAAACCAATAATTGAGAGGCCGACGAGAGTAAAGAACCACCAAGTCAACCAAAAAGGTTTGCTGATTGAAAAAGGAATCTCATAGATTTCACTTTCTACGCCATAAATGTTTTCGGCCTTAAATTTTAAGATGTAATCTCCGTGACGAAGATTATCAAAGTGAATAGAATGAACTGTTCCGCAGTTTATCCAGCGATCACTTTGTCCTTCTAATTGATATGAGTAATTATGTGGAGCAAGTTCAAAGAGCTGATTCGTGTAGAAATCAAACTCAAGATAATTATCATTGTATGCTAAGTGGTAATCACCACTTATAAAAGAACCAAAGTTTTTACCTAAGCTGTGATCATTGACTCTTATGTCAGAAACTGATAAAATCAACTGGTCTGAAGGCGGCATTACGTCATCTGGATGGAAAATTAACACGCCATACATTGAGGCGAAATACAAATTCCCCAATTCATCTTTTTGACCTATCGCAGGAAGAAAATTTGATACATCAACTCCTAATGTTTTATCATATCTCTTGTATTCATCAGTCTTCGGATTCCAACATAGTAGCTCTGAAGTCAAAGCCATCCATATGTTACCGTCATCAGCCATCACCATAGAATTCACTCCTTCCCCTTCTATCAATCCAACTTTATCAGAAATCTTTACAGATTCAAAAGTTACTTCGTTAAAGGTGTAAAGATCTGTTTCGGTTCCAATTAATATTTCATCTGTTCCTTCTTGAACTAAGGCACAAACGACCGTACTGTCAGGAAAAAATGACTCAGTGCTCGAAGGCGTAAATAAGAGTGCGGTGGAGTCTGCCTCATCACATAATACAAATCGTCCTACGCCATAGGTACCTTCTGAGAATATCCATTTTCCTTGATTGGTAACAAAAGAGAATGTTTCTGAAAGATTTGCGTTTTCAATTTTCAATAAAGGGATGGATGTCTCTTCACCCGGAAGATATTCAGCAATAAAAGAAAATTCTTTTCCGGGATGAACATATAACCTTCTTTGAAAATTAGGATCGTGCCTAAAACCAATATACCCCATTCCATAAGGCTTCCCAATTTTTGTTAGTTGCCCAGTTTCTATATTCAACTCATGCGGGTAGGTATCAAATGACAAAAATGCTTTCTCTCCCATTATCTTGAAATGTTGCATGCCTCTCATTCTGCCATGTCTTTCTTCAATGTGACTGTATTGGTATTTTCTTGCAACATCCATAGTTTCAAAGTCATATACCAACAGTCCTACTTTTGAAGAGACATATATGTGCCTGGAATCCTCAACATAGAGCTGATTAACAGGTATGCTTTGATTAGATCGATTCGAGTACTCTAAATCCATGTCTTTCCAATACATTACTTTAAAACTATGTCTATAAGGAGTGTATATGCTATACATTATTGATCCATTAGCAACCCAAACATTTCCGAAAGGATCTTTACTAATTCCATTCGTTTTGTTATCAGATAAACTACTCGTATTAACGGGTTCACTGTAGTGAAAATTGACATTGTGGGTCTCAATATCAACCACCATTACTCCTTTGTTGAAGGTGGAAATCCAGATTTCAGAACCCGAGACCACATAACTTGTGGCATTCACTTGATTTTGCATGTAAGGATCCTCACCTTTTTCGGAGATTCGTTTTATAATTCCATTTTCAAGGTCCATGAAAATAGGTCCACTATAAGTTCCTAGCCAATACTTACCATTTTTATCTTGATAGGCCCAATGAACAATTTGAAGTGATGTTTTTATGCCTTTTTGAATTTGGGGATGTAAATTCACTATTAACTTTTTAAAGTCAATTGATTCAAAAACTTCAGTTTCTGGATCAAAGAAACCAGGGTTTGACAAATATCCTGCACGCCCATTAAAAAAAGTAATTAAAAACTTCTTATCATCTTGAATAATGATGTCTTTAATGTAAAGACCTGCTTCTCTTGGTTTTCTAGCAGCTTGCTGCCCACCATTTCCGGTACCAGTTCTGTTACCTTTTCCATCACCGTGGCCACCACGACCTCCTTTGTTCTGAGAAAAACTTTCAGCTTCAATTACACTTTCATCAAAAACAAACACCTCACTAGCAGATTTGCCTTCATTGAACTTAATCAATCCACGGCCCCAAGTGCACAACCAAAGTTGACCATTCTCTTCTTTTTTCACCCTCACTACTATCGCGAGAGGTAGAGAATCATTCAATAATTCGGGAATTACAAAATGCTCAAAAGATTCTAAATCTGGATTAATTCGAGTGATGACATTTGTATCTCTATAAGTAAGCCAAAACTCATTTGAGTCTGTTTTTTGAAGTCCCATCAATTGACCTCCGACACAATAGTCTTTATCATTAACAGAAAATTCTTTTTTGAAATATCCATTATGCTGAATGACTCCATTGTCGTTTATTGCCCAAAAGCTGCCGTCAGAAGCCCATACTTGGTTACTGATAATTCCATCTCCAAAAGAAGACATTTCAACATTTTTAAACTTAACATATCTTCCCCTCTGACCAAAAGAACAGGTCAAAAAGACAATAGAAAACACTAAGAGTAATGTATTGATTTTCATCACCCTAAAGATATTCGTTTTATCGAATTATCAAATAAATCGAACTATCAAAATCGAATGAATTCTTTAGGATTTCCTTGGGATGTAGACATTCTTAAGATGCTTTACATCTTTTTGTAAATCAAGAATAGCAGCTGTCAGTTCGCTTTCTTTAAATTCTTGTGTAGGAACATCACTGGAAATGTAATTTACAAACTTCCACATTTCAACAATATTGTTGGCATGTACCTCATATGGTTCATACATTGGGTTTGTGCTACACAATTGAAATGATTGATTATCACTTAATCTTTTGAAAACATTTTTGAATACAATCCCATCATCTAATGTGATTACAATATGAGGATAACCATCTTTAATGTTGCTCCAATTGTCAACATATTCGGCAACGACATAAGACCCATCAGAGACCGGCGGCATAGAATCACCTTTAATCGGAAATGTTCTGTACTTTCTATCCTTTTTTAAGAAAGGTAATTGAAAGGTTGGCAAAACAGAAATAAATTCTGGATCTGAAAAACCAGTGGTATAACCTGCTCTAGCTTTTTCAGAGACTAATTCAATGTTATCATTATTATCCCCATCAACAGTCATTGCGATAATTCTAACATTTTTACCTTCAACATCAGCATCTATTCCTTTATCAATCTTATCCCATTCAGCATCAGTAACTTTCGCTAAATCTCGTTTGATCAATTTATCTAAAGAAAGATTATAGTACTCACTAAACTTCATGAGAGTTAGAAGATTAGGTTCAGCTACTCCATTTTCGTAACCACTGTACGAAGAACGCGTCAAACCTAGGTCAGATGCAATTTCTTCTTGAGAAACTTTCTTGCGTTTTCTCAATAATTTAAGATTATCTCCAATCATAATGTGTTCATTTTCAACCTCTACCAAAAGCAAAAATGATTAATAATTAGTCAAATATAAGTAAAAAAGATGAATTTTTAATCGTTAAAGGTTAAAGTTCTGATAAAAATGTGCTTACAATTCTTCAAATCATCTGTTGAAAAGAGCCTGAATCGTTGGTCATTGTGGCTAAAGGTGTAGATTGAATACCAGCCTAAAAATTCTTGAGAAATAAATTCAACATCCAATTTTAAATCAAAACCTTTCTTTTTAGTTTTTGAAAAAAATGAAGGTCTAAAGAAATGAGTTTGTTTTGATACTACGATTTTATTCAACTCACCGAAAAAGCTTGCTTCACGCTCATTATTAGGATTATCAAAGAATTCTTTGGGGGTATCAATCCTCTTAATTTTCCCTTTTTCTAAGTAGATAATTTTATCTGCCCATTCCATTGCTTCAATACCGTTATGCGTCACCATAATAGCAGCAATATTCTCCTTTTTCAAATACCTTTTAAGATGCTTTGATATTTTATCTTTTGTTTGAAAATCAAGTTGGTTGAAAGGCTCATCTAACAGAATTAGTTCGGGTTCATCTGCCAAAGCTCTTGCAATAGATAATCTTTGTTGTTGACCGCCTGATATCTCTGTAGCCTTGTGCTCCCTATACGGAGTCAATTTCATTAACCTTAAAAGTGACTTAATTCTTTGGTTTTGATAAGCCTTATCAAACTTTAAAAGCTTGAGACGAATATTCTCTTCTACGGTATGATGCTGACTTAATCCGAAATCTTGGTTTACCAACCTGATCAATTCATGACCTGGGATCAACTGCTCAGAAGGATCTAAAACGGCCTCGCCTTCAAATTCAATGGTTCCTTTTTTTCGGTTTATTAGGCCACCAATGGCCTTCAAAAGAGAAGTTTTGCCGTCACCTGATGATCCAAGAATTACAACCACTTCACCCCGATCAACTTCGAAAGAACATTTTTTTACTACTGATTTTGAAGTATAGGCAACCGAAAGGTTTGAGACTTTTAATAATGACATAGCCTAAAGGTAGGTCAATTGTGTGCCGAGAAATTTAAGGATGATTGAAGTTCTTAACAGTAATTATTCAAAAACTGTCACTGTTCTACTATCATAGTCCCCATCTGATAACCAAAAATTGAACTTGTAGGTTCCAGGGAAATCTACATCAACATCAAAAAACGCCGAACGTTCTTTCAATTGAAGATCACATGTACAGCCTTGATATTTGGTTACTATTTCAACGTTGAATGCAGGTCCATCTTGAGAAATCTCGAAATGATCAAATTCTCCACAATCGCTTTCAAGAATATATTTAATTTCAACAGTTTGGATTGTACCCGCTTTAATTGTTTCAGGAAATTCTGTAACAATAGCGCTAGCCGACTTTGTTTCAATGCAAGGACTGGTAGTACCTTTGTCACAAGATGACAATGATAAAATTGCAACAATTGCTATGATTAAATTTCTTTTCATTTCTTGTTAAATCCTTCTATTAAAACAGTACACGACTTATTGAATGGCGCCGGATTTGAAGCTTTCGGATGCTGAATATTCATGATCATATCTCCGTTTGGTAAGAAAATGACACCTGTGGTCTCAGATCCTAATGGAGCAACTGCGAATCTTAGCATATCATCAACAGTTGGATTTTCAATACTCATATCCAAAAAGTAAAGCTCATTATAGAACTCTTTATTCAATTCGGCCTCTTCACTCACTCGTCCTCGATCACACCAATTTATGTCTTCACTCAAGACGAGATAAGTCTTACTACCAAAGGTAACGGAAGTATTGCAGTCAGGGTTGGAGAAAACACCCGAAGAATCGCTAAACTGCCCACCTTCTAGGTACGAACGCATGATATTTGTAGACGGGTCGAACTCAAGCACTCTTCCATAAACATCATCATACTTTCCATCTTCAGTTGTACAATGGTCTTTTACCCATGAAGGTACAGTTCCTCCTGAAGAGATCGATCTATCCCAATTAAAGAAATCTTCGCCCGTTTCAGAGATGTATAATTTACCATCAATCTCTTCAAGCCATTCGTGTCTAATAATTAGCGTAGCACCTTTCTCTACAGCAATTTTTCTACAGTTTGCAAGTGAAGTTGTATCCATTGGAATTTCAAGCCATTCACCTGATTCACCATCTTCTGTTTGTTTGTATGCATAGAGCTGTCCGCTATCATAATCGCAAAAACGCTCCATTTCTAGTTTCATGAATACACCAGGACTATAGTCATCTGTAATATAAGCTGTTAATCCATCTTCCATGACGTGCACATCTTCATGAACGAGCTTACCCATAGTCATGTGTCTCTTTACTACTTTTCTCTCTATCGGATCAACTTCTACAACATAGCCTATGTTTTCCCACATCTCTCTTCCGTTCCCAAAATCTCTGTTTTGTAATCCTTTCTTAGTGAAGTATTCATTATCGTACCCCCAAGTTTCTTCACATGTTAATACGTTTCCATTTGGAGCCAAACTTCCTCCGCAATTTCTATCAGTAAAGCCAATACTTGAAAAATCTACATGATGAAACTCTCCTTGAACCGTCCAGTGTCCGTCAATCATTTCTAAATCAAATATTGTTGCTCCACCACCATCGCCTAAATCAGCATGCGCTTCACTTGTTTCATGAGAAATGTAAAGCACACCTTTTGTATCTGGAAATTCTGGATTAGGGATAAAGACAGAAAGATCATGTTTTCCCTTAGCCGGAAATTTTTGACCATCTGCTCTTACAACTTCGTCATCTCTTTCAGAAAAAAGAACGGTATAGCTGAAGCCTTCAGGCAAAACTAAATCTGTTGTATTAAAATTTGATTCAATGCTCTCAAATGGAGGCAAAGTATCTAATATCTCAACTTGACTTGTGGTATCCGTGAATGGATTTTCAGCCTCAGGCTCAATGATTGTCTCTCCTCCGCAGGAAACAATAAAAGCAAATGCAGAAAAGTATATTAATCGTCTCATGTTCAAGAATATTGGGGCACGAAAATAACGATTTTATGTGAACTTTAGTTTAAATCTAAATTTCGATTCCAATAACACTTCGACTTCGCTCAGTATAAACTCCAACATTGGAATCGATTGACTCAAATTTCGATTCCAATAACGCAAACGTCATCTAACTGCTCATAACTCCCTTTCCAATCATTGAAGTTGGTTAAGAGTACTTCTTTCTGTGCATTTAAATCTTTGTCTATTGAATTTAAAATCAGATTTTTGAAATTCTTTGTCTTGAACTTTTTCCCATTTTCTCCACCAAACTGGTCTGCGTATCCATCAGAATAAAGGTATAATCGCTCTCCTTTTTCTAACAGCAACTCTGTTGTCACGAATGGCTTTCTCATTTCATATTTACCTACAGGCTGTTTGTTGGCTTTAATTTCAAACAAGCTTTTAGAAACAGATTCTAGTTCATATTTATTAGATGTCGCTCCGATATCATCCCTTTCTGAGATTACCCAAAGATTGTTGTGAGCTCCAGCAAATTTGATTTTTGATTGAGTGTCGGAGATTTTCTCAATAGAAACCATTCCTATATCCATCCCATCCTTCACTTCTTCTTTACTTCTTTCAAATCTTTCAACCACCAAATCAGTAGTCTTATCTAAAATCTCTCCCGGCTCGCATAGTTTATGCTGCAAAACCGCCTGATTCAAAGCATTGGAACACACCACAGAGACCATTGCTCCCGGAACTCCATGCCCTGTGCAATCTGCAGCTGCAATGAAATTCAATTCATTATTAGACTCTTTACAAACAGTTGATTCCATCCAGTAGAAATCTCCTGCTACAATATCCTTTGGAAGATAAAGAACAAAGTTCTTTTCAATTTTCTCATCAATTAAAGATGTAGGAGGAAGTATTGCCTCTTGAAGACGCTTAGCATACTTTATACTATCCATCACCTCTTCACTCTTGTGTTCAATGATTTTCTTTTGTTCAGTGATTTCATCAAAAGAGTTTCGTAATTGATCTTCAGCCTCTTTTCTTCTGCTCACCTCTTTTTTAAGCTTTCGATTCCAATAGTAAAATGAGCCGAAAATGAAGAGAACAACAGAAGCAGAAATAATTGCAATTCTTGACACTTTTTTCATGTCAACTCCATGTTCATACTGGACTGTAATCCATTTATTCATGATATCACTTTTCTCTTTTTGAGAAATAGCATCCATTCCTTTATTGAGTATGCTTATCAAGGTTGAATCACCTTCGCAAACACCCATTTTAATTTCAATTGCCGGATAAGGTGTAGAAGAAGCAATCTTCAAATTATCATAGCCTCCGTAGTTCATGTAGTGACTTGCCACAATCACATTTGTTACTGTGGCGTCAGATTCTCCTGTTGAAACAGAAAGCAAACAATCATTAATGGTATTTTTTTTAACGAAATTCATACCAATTGAATCTGCCTTTAGAAGATCACTTATTTGATAGCCTTCAACTATTGCGACTTTCTTTCCCTCTAAATCACCTACACCTCCGATAAAATCTCCTTCTTTTTCAGAAACAATTACAAAAGAATAGGAGAAAAAAGCATTAGTAAAATCAAGAAATTCTTCTCGTCGAGGGTTTTGAGCTAAGGCAGGTAAAAAATGAACTTTTTTCTCAGTCGCTAGTTGCTCGGCTTCTTCCCAGTCAACTATATTCGGATAAGGTTCAAAATTGATTCCAGACTTTTCTTCAATTACTTTTAGGTAATCTGCTGTAACACCTGAGTGCTTGCCATTTTCATCAATAAATTCAAGCGGTCTCCAACCCGGGTCATATCCAAAAAATACCGTGTCGTGATTTGCAATCCATTCTTTTTCCACTTCAGTAAACTCAATCTCTTGAGCATGTAGTGACAATTGAAATGAAATCAGAACCAATAAGGTGACAATCAATTTCATAATTAGCAATTTACAATCTGTTGCTTCAAAAGTATAATAATACTAAAATTCTTTTTCTACGTAATATCCCGTAAAAATAAAAAAGCCCTGCTTCTTTCGAAACAGGGCTTTAATTTATCTTTTAAATGAACTATGCGTTCACCTCTAATAATCCGTTTGTTTTCTTAACTCCTTCAGCTGACTCAGCTAAGTGAGCTTTTTCGGCATCAGTTAAAGATACTTCAACAATTCTCTCAATTCCGTTTTTACCTAAAATACAAGGAACTCCAATTGATAAATCATTCAATCCGTATTCTCCTTCTAATAAAGCAGAACAAGGGAACATTTTTTGAGAATCTAAAGCAATTGCTTTTACTAATTCAGAAACTGCAGCACCTGGTGCATACCAAGCAGAAGTTCCTAAAAGACCTGTTAATGTCGCTCCACCCACTTTAGTGTCTTGAACAACTTGGTCCATTCTTGCAGCATCTAAAAATTCAGAAACAACAACTGAGTTTCTTGTAGCTTTTTCAATTAATGGAACCATTCCTTTATCAGAGTGACCTCCGATTACCATTCCGTTCACATCAGAAGTAGGACATCCTAAAGCTTCAGCTAATCTATATTTGAAACGAGCAGAATCTAAAGCTCCACCCATTCCGATAATTCTATTCTTTGGAATGTTAGTTGACTTGTGTACTAAATAAGTCATTGTATCCATTGGGTTAGAAACTACAATGATGATCACATTTGGAGAAGCCTCAACTAAAGCAGAAGAAACCGTTTTAACGATTCCTGCATTGATTCCAATTAACTCTTCTCTTGTCATTCCTGGTTTTCTTGGAATACCAGAAGTAATTACTGCTACATCAGACCCAGCAGTTTTGCTGTAATCGTTTGTTGAACCAGTTATCATGGTGTCAAAACCATTTAAAGATGATGTTTGCATTAGGTCCATTGCTTTTCCTTCAGCATATCCTTCTTTGATATCAAGAAGAACAACTTCTTCTGCGAAATTTTTCATTGCAATGTACTCTGCGCAACTCGCGCCTACTGCACCTGCTCCAACTACTGTAACTTTCATATTATGTTAATTGTTATAGATTAATAAGTGATTTAAGTGAAGACGAATTTAATAATTTTTCGCTCTCTATCTTAAATTAATTGTCCTATATATATAAAATCGTGTAAGATTTTTTCTATTATTGGCAACCCCACTAAGGGAGTGTTCGTTTATCAAATGTAAAACAGTGGAAAGTAAAGAAGAACTTCAGGTAATTGTTAGCGGTTGCATCAAAGGCAAGCGTAAGTATCAGAAGCGACTATTTGAGATGTTTTATGGAAAAATGATGGGTGTTTGTATGCGTTACGCCAAAGATCAAGACGAAGCGCAAGACATGGTTCAGAATGGATTTATAAAGATATTTAAGAAGCTGGATGTTTACAATTTTGAAGGTTCTTTGGAAGGTTGGATTAGAAGGATAATGGTAAATACCGCTATCGATCAAATTAGGAAAAACAAACGTGATCCTTTTTCGATAGAAGATGATGCCAGGGTTCAGAATATTGAGGAAGACGTTCCATTCTCAGAAGAGGATGAGTACGAAACCAAGATACAAGCTGAAGAAGCCATCAAGGCGATAAGTAATTTATCACCTGCATACAAGACAGTTTTTAACATGTATGTTATGGAAGGTTTCACCCACAAAGAAATTGCTGAATACTTAGGTATTAGCGAAGGAACTTCTAAATCTAATTTAGCCAAGGCTAAACAGAAATTAAAAGCGCAGTTGAGTTTAAAGTTTCAACGGCATTAAGAATATTAAATGGACAAATTTGAAAACATAATCAAGCAAGCAGTTGAGGGGTACGAAGCACCTTTCAATCCACAAGCTTGGGAGAATGTGAGCAACAATCTCGGAGATTCTTTTGATCAGGCGATCAAAGATTCTGCTGGGAAATTTGAGGCTCCATACAACCCTGCTGCCTGGGAAGCTGTTAGCAGCCAATTAGGGCCTGCTTATTCTGCTTGGAAATGGGTAGCTGGTGCTGCCGCGGTTGTTGCTGCAGTTGTAGGAACAGTTTATATTACTAACCAAGGTGGTGAGTCTGATACTAATCAAGCAAACAACAATGGTAACTCTTCTGAATTAGCTGTTAATACGGTTAATGAGAATAACGAAAACACTAACGATAACAGCTTAGTTGTAACAGAAAATGATATTTCTGAAGAAACTAATGATGTAAACGTAAATAATGCTAACAATGCTAATGGTCAAGAAATTGATTTAGCAATTGATGAGAATCCAACAAATGGAAACTCAAACGGATCTTCTTCTGACAACAACAATAATGCTGGTGACCAAAACAATAACAATGGTAACGGTAATGTTGTAATTAATAATGGAAATGCACATAACGAAGTACCTCAAGAGAAAGTTTATGATGCAAACGCAGAATTTAAGATGTCTTCTTCTGAGATTTGTGCTGGTGAGAAATGTAGTTTCACTCTTGAAAAAGCAAATACTGAGTTGATTTATGTTTGGAATTTTGGAGATGGTAAGATAAGCTCTGACATTGCTGCAGAACATAAATACACAAGACAAGGTGATTACGCTGTTATTTTAGAAGTGAAGCATCCAAAGACTAATAAAACTTTGGCTACTACTAAGAACTCTATCACGGTTAATCCTCTTCCTAAAACTGATTTCACTTGGGAACAATCTGACGAAGTGATTCCGGTTGTAAACTTTATCAACTTAACTGATGAAGCTACACAATGGAACTGGAACATTAGAGGTTTAAAACAATCTACTCAAAATGACTTTGAATATACATTCAGAAAAGCTGGACAGTACGTAATTGACCTGACTGCTACTAACGAGTACGGTTGTGTTAAGAAAAGTCAAAAGAACATCTTAATTGAGCAAGATTATAACTTACTAGCTCCAACAGCATTCTCTCCTAATGGTGACTTCAAGAATGACGTATTCATTCCGAAAGCACTTCAAATTATGGATGACGTTCAATTCACAATGAACATCATGTCAAAATCAGGAGAAAGAGTTTATACTACAAGAAATGTTAATGAACCATGGGATGGCGTTAACATGAATGACAATACTCAACTACCTGCAGGTTCAGCATATGTTTGGCGCGTAGTTCTTACCAACAACAATGGTGAGAAAGAATTATACGAAGGTCAGGTAATAATTATTAGATAGACCATTTGGTTTTGGTTTATTTTCTTTGCAAAAAAAAGTCCTCAACTCGGTTGAGGACTTTTTTTATTTAATATGATCTTGAAATTGCTTTTCTAGCCTTTTTATCAAATCATTGTTATGAATCTCTTGCTCTCGGCTAGCGTTCATGAAACGGTGATTTTTAGCGTGATTCAGTTTCCTCTTAATATTACAGGCCTCATTCGTTTTATTGGAATAATATGATTTAGAAAACTTCTCGTAAACGTAATCAATGGCCTGTTGGGTAGGATGAACCAAATCTTGGTTAAAGAACCTATAATCTCTCAATTCATCCAAGACAATCTCGTATGAAGGAAAATAGAAGACATTATCAAATTTATCTACCATTGAATGAACAAGAATATGCAGCAAAGCCTTCGAAACATTATTCTCATGTAAACCGTTCTTTGAATGTCTTACTGGACTGACAGTAAATACTATCTTCAAATTCGGGTTAATCTCAGCCCACTTATTAATAAGCTTTGACCAATTCTCTCTTTCTGAATCTAAGTCAATCAATTCTTTGTTAAAATGCTCTGCCGGTAGTTTGTGACAATTGGCCACAAAGCCATCCGTCTCAAGATGTTTGTGCACCCAAGATGTACCGAATGTGACGAAGAGAACATCTGCTTTTTCTAATTTTTCTCTAAACAGCAATCTTTTGAAAGCAATCTTCTCTTTAATTTCAATTTCAGATTCACCATAAATTGAAGAATGAAAACCCAAACTGTAATAACTACCGTCTCTTTCAATGAATAACGATTCTTGTTCTTGATCAACTGCATTGCGAATAGATATGGGATCAAACAAAATTCCGAGCGGATTTATTTCAATGTCAAAGCCATCTTTATCTAGCTCCTTCCCTACACTATCGGCAAAACAACTTCCGATAGACATTAGTGAACTTTGATGAGAGATTTCGAGCTCACCTTTAGGTAGTTTTGATTCAAGGATTAATTTCATGATTCTAATTTAAACGCTTTAGAAATGAGCTCTTTGAATTTATTTGGGTTGGATGAGAATATCATCTCTTTGTTTTCAATCAATAAGAGTTGATCACAATCATCTTGCAATGTTTCAACATGATGAGTAGAGAATATGACCAGTTTCTTTTCAGTTTTCGCTACCTTTTTCAATAGGGCCATAACTTCTTTACGATTGACCACATCTAAAAAGGCTGCCGGTTCATCCAAAATTATAATACCTGTTGACTGACAAAAGGCTCTCCCAATCATCACCAATTGCTTTTCACCATCACTTAGTGATTGGAATTTTTTCTTGAGTAAGTGCTCAATAGAAATGTTCTTGGCAACATTTTGCACCAATTCTATATCTTTTTGGGAATTTGTTCCCCAAATATTTTGATGCGGAATTCGACCTAAGAGTAAAACTTCTTGAACTTTATGGTCGCCAAACAATTGTGGTTTTGAATACACTACTGCTATCTTTTTGGACAGGTCTCTTGAAGAATATTTCTCGATTGGACCTCCATCTAAACTAATTTCACCTGAGGTCAATTCATGGTCACCTAAAATAGATCTGATAAAAGTTGACTTACCAGAACCATTTCTACCAACAAGAGCGACAACACCAGTCTTCAACTCCACTTTATTTGAAGTAAAAAGAAGCTGGCCAGCCATATTGATTTCTATGTTTTTAAATACCAGCAAAACTCTTATTCATTTTAATGATTGTCCAAATTATAATTGGTGCTCCTATTAAGGCAGTCACAGTATTTAAAGGCAATGAATTATCTGAGAATCTAACTATCACATCAGAAGCTATACCTAAAAAACCACCACCAAGAAAACAAAGAGGAATTATCCACACATGATTTGATGACTTTGATATTAAACGAATCAATTGTGGTACTGCGATTCCAATAAAACTAATTGGACCACAATACACAGTGACCCCTGCAGCCAACACACTTGTGACAATGATTATTCCTACTCTCAATAATTTCGTGTTGATTCCGAGACTTTTAGCGTAGTCTGAGCCAAGTACTAATGCATTCAATCCTTTTGACATGAACATAGATGTAAGTAAACCAGAACACATCAAGATTACAAAAGTTAGAATTTCTGTGCGTTTGACATCCGCAAAACTTCCGAGTCCCCAAAGCACGTACTCTCTTGTCTCAGCTTGATCGGCAGATAAGAACATGATATTAACCAGGGCTGATACAAAATATCCCAACATCAAACCTACAACCAATAAGGTCAATTGATTTTTAACATATCTAGATATGAAAAGCAAAATGAAAAGCGCCCCGCATGCTCCGGCAATCCCTGCCATCACAGTCATATTTGCATGATCGGTTCCTTGCTGAGCGAATCCGCCCATAATGACAGCGGCAACTCCTAGAGAGGCGCCTGACGAAATTCCTAAAACTCCTGGTCCGGCCAAAGGATTCCTAAAGAAAACTTGTAAGATTAATCCTGCGATTGCTAAAGCACCTCCTGCTGATATTGCAACCACCGATCGTAATAATCTATGCTCAACAATATAAGTCCAAGAAGGATTTTCTACGCTTGATTCTCCGCCTAAGATCGATAAGACATCCGAAAAAGGAATATCAGCCCCGACAAAACCGACATTCAATAATAGAAGAAGAACTACCGTGATCAGTAATGCTACCAAAAGGACGATATCTCTTTTAGATTTCATTAAGGCGTAAAGTTAAGCTAATTCAATAAACGAAAGTACTTAGGTTGATAGCCGTCAATGGGTTCTGTGATATTAATTAAATCTTTTAGGAGGATTTCAGGCTCAATGACTCCAGAGAAAAAGTAATCGGTATCAGCCGAACTACAAAAAATGACCTTCTTATTTTTTACCGATTTAAAAGTTGAGTACACCTCTTCTTCTGCCACCAAATCTTCTAGGCTGAATTCAGCAGGACGATCGGCAATAATTATCCAATAATTCGCTTGAGTGCCGTCTAGCCAGACTTGTTCGGTAGTGTGAAGCATATTTTCAGTCCCTTTTTCATTTTGATAGAAGTAACTGAAACCCGCATCTTCACAAAGTTTTACAACTAATGAGTTGGCCGAAGGGGTGTACCAATTATCTCCATAAGGTAAATTGAAAATAAAATCTTGTTCAAGATTAATTTCATCCTTTTTAAACGCTAAGTACTCTTGCTCTGCTCTATCAAAAAAATCACTTGCGAGCTTTTCTTTTTGATACAAAACACCAAAGAGTTTTATCCATTCAAGACGTGCTAATGGACTTTTCTCAAGGTACTCGGCAATGTAAAACGACTTCACTCCTTTTGATTTAAGATCTTCTACTTCTTCTTTTGAGAATGGATAGGCGAAAAATAACTCAGGGTTAGTGGTTAAGAGTGGTTCTACACTTATGCTTTCGTTCAAACAAATCTCAGATACTTCGTTTTTATTAAACTCATTGATTACAGTGGGATTTGAAATGAACTGAATTCCGCAATGTCCACTCACTGTATTTAAAACTCCAAGAGCATTCAAGTATGCGAGGTGAGTACTTGATTGACAATTCACTGAAGTTAAGCTCGAGTTAATTTGCTTTGTGGCAGAAGTTGTGTTCTTTTTAAAATTCAATTGAACTGTATCTTGAAAAGAATCGTTACCATCAATTGATTTGGTGACCACTTGCGTATATCCATTACCGTATTTTAATTCAAAGCCTTGGGCATATTTCACTTCTGACTTCATCTCTGAATCCTCAAGAAAAATATCATTCTCTTGCACATGCTGGTCGGAGTGATTCACGCAGGACAAAGCAGGCAAGAAGAGAAAGATTAAGGCGTATTTCATATCAATCTCTTTAATAATGAATGGTCAACTGTTCTATCTAACACATCTCTCCAACCTTTCCATTCCCCCTTATCAGTGACAGAACTATTATGCCAAATACACATGAACAGTCCACCAACCTTTGCTGTTTTATCAATTATCTGTTCAACATGTTTTAGAGCTTCTTCGCTAGATAAGTTCATCTTATCCTTAAGAGCAGAATCCATGTAAGCGAATGGAAATATCAATAAATCTTCAGCTTTGTTCTTTTTTAAATTAAAGTAATAGAAAGGAAAAGACGTACCTGCTCTAAAACCAGATCTATCAGAGTATCCCATTGAGTAATCCTTCTTAATTCCGTTTTGAATGAGCAAATCATAGGACTTGCCCATTTCGAATCTTAAAAAATGAAATCGAGATTTTTGCACTTCATGACCAACGATTTCTTCTAATCTTTCAATTTCGTTTCTCTGTATTTCAGCATTCAGGTGAGAATTATATCCAGGGTGAATTCCCATTCCTCCTGAAGAGTTTAAACCTCTTATTAATGATTGGTACTCTTCATTTTTCCAATGGATATTCTTGTCATACTTACCCCAATCACTCAAAAGAGCGAAGCAAATAATTCGTCTGACCTTTGCCGAAACATTGGTGATGTAAGAATATGTGTCGTATGGATCTTTCTTTTTATTTAATAAGACTTTCAGTCTTCCTTCTCCTTGATTCTTCACCAATCCTCCGATTGTTCTCCACAACGGACGACCTTTGAACGCCCAGGCAACATCAATATCAAAGGAAGGAACACATTGAAAACTCTCTAAAACTGAAGTGTAATCAAGGCCTAGTTTCTCCCAAATTGTTTTCGTTATTTCATCTACAAAGGGAGAGTCTAATATTCCAAGTGAATGCTGCTGGCTGAACTTTGAAAGAAACCTACCATGTTCATCTTTTTGATAAGGCTGATACTCTTCATATCTTGAAAGAGTGTAAAATATGATTGAAAGCTCATCTCTAGAATTACGCAATGTTAAGTTGCCTTCTACTCTTTCTAACTTGAGCTGAGCATAAAGTTCAGTTTCGTTTAATAAGCCTGAAGGTTCAATTGATAAATCTCCTTCAACCATTCTGTTTGAATAATTGAACTTTTTTCCTTCAATTTTCTCCCAGTCACTTTCAGAAGTGCAAATCACATACTCCTCTCCCTTGCTCTTGAACATGAAGTCCAAAACATAAATTAATCTTTCAGAAGGATTTTTACAAAAGACTTGGATCATCTATATGTGATTCAATATTTCATTACAAATAAACTCGGCCGCTTTGCCATCACCATAAAGTGGCGGATAGCTTAAATCTGATCGCGACAACAGTTCTTTATGCCCTGACATAATCTTGTCATAATCTGCATCAACAACTATGGCGTTTCCATTCTCAACAATTTCAACCCACTCAGTTTCTGACCTTAAAATTAGACACGGTTTTTCGAAAAAGAAAGCTTCTTTTTGAACCCCACCACTATCAGTAACAACCATTGAGGCATTTTTCTCAAGAGCAATTACATCCAAAAATGAAACCGGCGGAATCACTTTGATGAGATTTGAATTTTCAACTTTCTCCATCAAATCTTTTTCAAGATTAACCTCCATCATTTTTTTGGTTCGAGGATGAAGTGGTAAAACAATTGTTTGTTGATTCTGCTGCGCAATATCCAAAAGAGCTTTGAAAATTGAATTTAAACGAACAGGATCATCTGTATTGTTGTTTCTGTGAATGGTTGACAAAATGAAATTACCAAGCCCTAAATCTTTAATCAGAGTTGATTGAACGTCAGAAATCTCTGAAAAGTGTTTTGAATTGTCAAACATGATGTCGCCACAATGATACACTTTTGGGTTGTCAATAGAGTAAGGTGCTGAATTATTCAAATCAAACCCTTCTTTTGCCAAGTTTTCAGAACCTTGAGAAGTAGGTGAAAACAGGAGCGTTGACATATGATCGCATGTAATTCTATTGATTTCTTCAGGCATTGCTTTATTATAAGATCTCAAACCAGCTTCAATATGAACTAAAGGGATATGAAGTTTCGAAGCAGCTAAACCGCCTGCTACGGTAGAATTGGTATCGCCATAAACGAGCAGAGCCTGAGGTTTCTCTTTCATTATGATTTCTTCAATCCCATCTAACATTTTAGCAGTTTGCTTTCCGTGAGATCCTGAACCTACAGCCAAATTATAATCAGGTCTTGGAATTTGTAATTCTTCAAAAAAGACCTTTGACATATTTTCATCATAGTGCTGTCCTGTATGAACAATAACCTCCTGAATCTTATCAGCATGATTGTTTCTGATAGCCCTGCTAATTGCAGCTGCTTTAATGATTTGCGGCCTCGCGCCTATGATCGTAATTATTTTCATTTATAGTATTCCGTTATCAGCAAAGCTGTAAAATGATTCATCAGTAAAAATAAGATGATCCAGTACAGGCATATCTATCATTTTACCGAAGTTTTTTAAATTATTTGTAAGTGTTATGTCTGCTTTTGAAGGCTTTAGATTACCAGAGGGGTGATTATGGCATAAAATCATTGAAGAAGCAGATTTCTCTAGCGCCTTTTTAAAGATGACCTTACCATCTGCTACTGTTCCGCTAAAACCTCCTATTGAAATTGGTTCAATGGCCTTTACTTTATTTGCTCTACTCAAAAAGACGGCATAAAACTCTTCATGTTCTTTATCAGCAAAATGTCCTTTCATCAAGTTAAAAACGTCTGCAGCACTTTTTATTGCATCTGACTTATTAAAAGAGTCGGGAGTTCGTCTTCTTCCCAATTCCAATGCAGCAGCAATTGAAATGGCCTTGGCCTCACCAATGCCTTTGTACTTCATTAAGTCTTGCACAGAAAGACGCGCTAAAGAATTTAGATCTCCTTGTACATCTGACAATATTTCTTGACATAACTGAACTGCAGATTTATTCCTAGATCCAGACCCTATTAATATTGCTAAAATTTCGGCATCAGATAGAACCGCTCTACCTTTATCAAGTAGCTTTTCTCGTGGCTGATCATCAGGAGACAAATGTTTTAAGGAGATATATTCAGACATTATGTAAATCAAAAGTAAAAAAAAAGCCCTTCTCAATAAGAGAAAGGCTTTAATAATGTTTTAATGTAATCTTAGATTTTCACTGAGATACCACCAGAAATAACTGGCCCACCTATTCCAAGCTCGGCGTTTAAACCAATATTTGGGTGGAAATAATATCTTGCTCCGATTGCAGCTCTAAATGCAACTGGTAACAAAGCTCCTGAAATTGATTCAGGAACATCAAATTGAGGATCTGTAGATTCGTAGCTCCATATTCTATGGTTATAACCAGCTCCAGCACCAACATAAGCATCTAATGCATCAGTTTGTACGAAGTGATAATTGAATCTCAACATTACTCTTATTCTCTGCATTAAGAACTTATCAGTATAAGTTTGAGTCATACCTAATGAATCTGTTCCTAAATAAGAACCTTCAACTCCTGAAGAGTTATAGATGAAATCAAGACCTAAGCCAAGATTATCTGCCAACATGTATTCAAATCTCAAACCTGCAGGTCCAATTCCTTTTGAAGTGACATCAGTTGCGTCTGGATCAAGTAATGCCGATACCAAATTCTTTCCAAAATTCGGATATCCATAGTATGGGTCAATAATAATTGATCCTTCTTCAACTTGTGCATTTGCTGTATTTGCGCCGAACATTAGTCCAACAAAAGCAAATACTAATAATAATTTCTTTTTCATAATCTTAGTTTAATTGCAAAATAACTTACGATTGTTTTGATTTTTTTGTTTCATAAAGTTATGACAAATAGCGTGCCAACCAACTAAAATCTGATTTTTTAAAATTATCATTAAATTAGCCTCATGAAAGTAATAATTTCATTCTTGTTTTGTTTAACCCTCAGCTTCTCTTACGCTCAAGAATATAATTCAATTTATAATCAGATATCAAAGTTTAGCATAGGTTACTCAAGTGAGCAATTAGATCATTACATTCTAAAACAAGGAATTAACGATACAGGTGCAGTTCAAATGGGTTTTGATTCTTGGGCGCCATCTGCTTCTTATACTCACGATTTTGTTTTTGGAGACGTCATTACCCTAAGTGCTAATCTTGGGTTTCAGTACATGAACCTTAATTATGGAGGACAAAAGTATGGAGGTACATTCATGTACACTTCTATCGCTCCTTCAGCAACAATTTTTCACAGACAATTCTTTGAGTACTACATCAAATTAAAAATTGGAGCATCATTTTATTTCCATGAACCTAATTTGATACCTGATCCTGCACGTAGATTTTTTCCTGAAAAGGCTAACTTTTTTACTGGTGTGACTTTAGGTGGATTTAACTTTTTCCCCTATGAAAAATTAGGATTTAATATTGAACTATCAGTTTGGTCTCCTGAAATGGTAACAGCTGGTATCACTTACCGATTCTATTCAAAAGCTCTCAAAATTTTGGGAGGAAAATAATGCAAATGAAGTATATATATCTTTTACCACTAATGTTTGTTTTCTCGTGTGGAGAAGCAACAGAAGAAACTGTTTCTGAAACTACTGAAGAAGAAGTTGAAGAAGTAATTACTAATGAAGAAGGATCAGAACTTGAACCACAAACGGTTCGAGATTTAGAGAATGAAGAATTCAATTCGTTATTAGCCGAAACAAATGGATTCTTGCTGGATGTAAGAACTCCTGAAGAATTTGAAGCTGGAAACATTGAAGGTTCGGTGAACATCAATTTTTATGACGAGAATTTTGAAGAACAACTTGACTCACTTGATACAATGACTCCGGTCTTTGTATATTGCAAAGCTGGTGGTAGAAGTGCTCAGGCTAGAGATATTCTTGTTGAGAAAGATTTCATTGAGGTATACAATCTCTCTGGCGGATTTAGTAATTGGTCTAAATAATTGACCACACTACTTTAGCTCTTAAAAATTAACCTTAATTTCGTTTCGTGTCTGAACGGATTACATATTTCGTAGATGTAATTCTACCACTTAGTATCCCAAACACCTATACTTACCGAGTTCCATTTGAATTAAATGACCAAATTGGTGTAGGCAAAAGGGTGATTGTGCCTCTTGGTAAAGCCAAGTACTACACAGCTATTGTTAGAAACGTACACCAAGAAGTTCCCAAAAATTATCAGGTCAAATATGTAGAAGCGATTCTTGATGACCACCCAATAGTGACAGCAAAACAATTTCAATTATGGGATTGGATTTCAGAATACTATATTGCAGACCTGGGAGATGTAATGAACGCATCTTTACCATCAAACTTCAAACTGGCAAGTGAAACCAAACTATCATTACATCCTGAATTCGATAGATCAGAAGAAGGATTGAGTGATAAAGAATTTCTTATTGTAGAGGCCTTACAGGTGCAAGAAGAACTCACCTTAAAAGAAGTAGCTGAAATTGTTGGTATCAAAACGATCCAACCTCTCATAAAAAAATTGATTGAGAGCAAAAGAGCAATCGTTTCTGAAGAATTGAATGCAAAGTACACACCTAAGTTCGCTACTTACATTGAAGTTGACAGAGGTATTCAAAGTCAAGATCAGCTTTCGGAGGTGCTTAATATTTTAGAGGAGCAAAAGAAAAATGCAAAACAAGTAGATGCATTATTGAAGGTAATTGAACTTACGAGATGGCAAGATGGCAAACAAACGCCAATAGCTAAGAAGAAAGTCATATTAGAAGGTGCCTCAGACTCTTCACTTAATTCTTTGGCAAAAAAAGATATTATAGATATTTACAGTGCCGAAGTTTCTCGTTTGGCAACACAAGATGAAGGAGTTGAGAAATTAAAGAAATTTTCTCCTACTCAGAACAAGGCTTTCAAAGAAATAGAAGAACACTTTGTAGATAAAGATGTGGTGTTATTACACGGCGTTACTTCTTCGGGGAAAACAGAATTATACGTTAAGTTGATTCAACAGGCCCTTAAAAATGGGGAACAGGTTCTTTTCTTACTCCCTGAAATTGCCTTAACCGCGCAGCTTATCAATCGTCTCAAGAAATACTTCGGAGATTTAGTTGGGGTATACCATTCTCGATTCAATCAAAATGAGAGAATAGAGATTTGGAATAAAGTTTTACATAACGACCAAGAGCAGTTCAGAATTATTTTGGGAGCAAGATCTTCTGTATTTCTGCCATTTCAAAAATTAGGGTTAATCATAGTTGATGAAGAGCACGAGAACTCTTTCAAGCAATACGACCCTTCACCAAGGTATAATGGTAGAGATATATCGATTATACTTGGGCATCTTCATAAGGCCAAAGTATTGTTAGGTTCAGCAACTCCTTCAATTGAAACCTATTATAACGCACAAGAAGGAAGATATGGTCTGGTTGAAATGAATGAGCGTTTTGGAGGCGTTCAAATGCCAGAAATTCAATGCGCAGATTTAGAGAAAGAGACCAAGCAAAAAACAATGAAATCTCACTTCTCTTCTTTTTTAATTAGAGAAATGGAGAGTACCCTTGAAAAAGGACAGCAGATTATATTGTTTCAAAACAGAAGAGGTTATACTCCTGTTTGGACATGTGAAATGTGTGGATGGACACCTCATTGCAAGAACTGTGATGTTTCATTGACTTATCACAAGAGCTCTAGTGTATTGAAGTGTCATTACTGTGGCTATTACATTTCTCCGCCTTCAAATTGTGGTGCTTGTGGTTCAAGAAAATTAAAAATGATCGGTTTTGGTACTGAAAAGATTGAAGATGAACTCGATATTTTCTTTCCAAAGGCCAAGCTAAAAAGAATGGACCTGGATACTACCAGAGCTAAAAATGCTTACTCAAATATCATTACTGATTTTGAAAACAGAGAAATTGACATTCTCATAGGAACTCAAATGGTTACCAAAGGATTAGATTTTGATAACGTAGGACTAGTTGGTATTTTAAGCGCAGATCAACTTCTTAATTTTCCCGATTTCAGATCATTCGAACGTTCTTTCCATCTAATGTCGCAAGTTTCAGGTAGAGCCGGACGTAAGGAAAAAAGAGGAAAAGTTGTCGTTCAAACTTTTGAACCGAACCATTGGATAATTCAAAAGGTGATGGAGCATGACTATAAAGGGTTCTATACTCAAGAGATTCTTGAAAGACGAAACTTTCACTACCCTCCTTTCTTCAGAATTATTGTGATAAAATTGAAACACAGAAAGCAAGAAACCTTAGAGATGGGAGCTGCCTCATTGGCTAAATCTTTGCAATCTACTTTCAAAGACAGAGTTTTAGGACCTGAAATTCCGGCAGTAGGTAGAGTTAGAAACCTTTACATCAAACATATCACGCTTAAATTTGAGCGTGATGCCTCTCCAAAAAAAGTAAAGAATATCATTAAAGAAAAAATTGACGTATTTTTGAGTGATCATGACTACAGGTCAATTAGGGTAGACCTAGATGTTGATCCACAGTAAAACTCTTTGATGCTCGCGATTTTTTCAACGATAAAATTGATACTGTTAATGATTTGGTCATTAATCTCAATCATAACAGCTACCCTAGCCTATTTTTTAACATTTCAGAAAAGGTCAATGCTATTTTTAGCCAAGCATATGTGGTCTCGCCCTTTGTTAATCATTCTGGGATCGAGAGTAAAAGTGAGCGGCAAAGAGCATTTAGAAAAAGGTCAACATTACCTCATTATTGCTAATCACACCTCCTATTCAGACATTCCTGCCTTATTTAGAGCAGTACCATTCAATTTGCATTATGTGGCAAAAGCAGAACTAAAAAAGGTTCCGTTCTTGGGGTGGTATATGAAGAAATCAGGAATGATTTTCATTGATAGACAAAACAAGCAAAGATCAAAAGCCTCTATTGATGAGGCCGGTGATCTCGTAAAACAAGGTAAGTCAGTGGTTATTTTCCCCGAAGGAACGACTAGTGACACGGGTGAGATTGCACCCTTTAAAAAAGGAGGAATGCACCTAGCAATGGCGTCAGAATCTGTTATTTTACCTATTAGAATTAAGGGAAGTAAAAAAGTTTGGCCGAGTACGAGTAACTTTAAATTAAGGGGAGGAAAAATTGAAGTGATTATCGATAAACCTATTCCTTTTGAAGAATATAAAGATGCAGATTTAGATGTCTTTTTACCTAACCTAAGGCAACAGATTATTGATCTCTAATTTTCGTCAATCAACATGGTCACGGTTCCTCTGAACTGGTATTCCTTATTATCTCTATCTCTGATAGACAAGAAATAAACATACACACCTTCTGAAACTACCTTGCTAAAACGGTTTCTACCATCCCATCCAAGATTAGCATCATCTGTATTAAACAGCACACCTCCATAACGATCATAGATAGTTAAATCATATGAGCTAAAATCATAAAGTGAAACAACCGGTAAGAATATAGGATTAGCGCCATTGATGAAGAAAGCATTAGGAATGTAAACAATCGGATCAAGTGTTGCACAAACAATATTTGAAAATGCACTTTCAGAAAACCCATATGAATTCATGCCCTCTACCGCCTCTATTCTGTAACAATATTGACCTTCAGAATCTAAATTGCCAGATACATCATCTACAAAAGATCTCACACCTGCAGATGTTGTTGCATAAGGAGTTGCCGGGAAAATTCCGTTTTCACCTCTATAAATATTGTACTGAACAATATCTGCATCAAAACCTTGATATGCCGACCACGAGAGAACATTTTGTAAACCAACATGATCAACATCCACTTTCAAGAATACAGTTCTAACCACATCTGTTTCGTCACCTTTATTACCACATGAATCAATTATTGAGACTTGATATTGATAGGCACCTCTTTCAGGGAAAACATCTGAATCAACATAAGTGATAAAATCCGTTCCATTAGGAGCTAACGTACCCGCAAGATCAAAGTAATTGTCATTCGGACCTTTCACATCAACCTCATATTCAGTCACTGAAGCATTACCATCAGTGTGTAAAACGACCTCAATTTCATTCATCAAATTATGAGAGGCCGTAGCTAAATAATGAAAATCTGCCAAGCTTGGTCTCTCCATAAAACGGCAGTTTCTGTTTGAATAAGAGATGGAGTCATTATTAGAAACCGCTCTGATGTAATAACAATAGTTTACATCATAAATTAAATCTTCATGCACATACTCATGTACTTCGGGCGCCAAAGTTGCAATTACATCATAAGTTGATCCTCCAATACTTGCAATCACCTCATATCTGTTAACTCCTTCAGACCAGCCTAAATAGTCTGACCATATTAAGCTTACACTTCTCTCGCACACTTCAAAGCTATTATCAAGATGTATTGTTGTATGAGGATTACTCAAAGCAGATGTTTGATAAGTAGGTGGCGTAGCGTTTGTCCAGCATGAATCAAAGGCAGTTATTCTGAATGACTCTGGCTGGTTAGCAGAATTGGTTGCAATATAGCTGTAGTCTGTATTATTAATTCCCCAGGCTGTATCAATTGGAATCCAAAAGCCACCAATCAAACCGTATATAACATAGCCATAAGTATCTGGTGCAGGATTTACATTCCAACTCAAATCTACAAACTGAGTAGTTGTATCAATAGAAACCCAGTTTAAAACAGGAATATAAGGATTAATGATATCACCCAATTGGGCCCCAACTGTATTCGAAGTAGAAGAACATCCTGCCGAGTTTGGTATAACCACCTCATAGCTCAAGAACTCATTACAAACATCAATAGTATCTAAATAAGTATTCTCTCCATAAGGAAGCGTAGCAAGCAATGTCCAAGTGCCTAATGGGTATTCTCTATACAATTCTTGAGTAGCATTATCTCCGCCATTTATTGGATCGTGTGTACTGTTCCAATTCAACTGAGCTCTTCCATCCATCAAATCATTTAATGTCAAAAAGATTGAAGCCAAGGTATCAGAGGGCGATAAGTTATTTCCGTCACATCCAAATTGCGTTTGAATGTAATAATGCTTTGAACTTAAATTGGCATTTGCACCAACTACAGTATAGGTTTCGGTTGTAATTCCGCCCGGAACTGAAGCAATGAATCCGTCTTCAATTGACCACACTTGATATTCAACAAATGACGTACCTGGATCGGTAGTTTGCGTCCATGTCAAGACCACGTCTCCATTATCAAGAACATCAACACAATGCAAGTCAACCGGCTGAATTTCTGGTCTGTTTTTTAGTTTGATTCTTATGGTTTCAAATGTTCTTCCCGGCACAGAACAGTAGTCATCTTGAGCATTTAAAACGAAATCATAAATCTGTTCTGTTTGTTGAATACCGTTCGCATCAAGTAAGTGATCACATGATGTTTGCCAATTAAATTCGGTTGTCAATCCTTGAACACCTTGAATCAATGGTGGCTGGTCTAAAGTTGCGCATGGCGTATAATCACATCCTGCTCCAGCATTGGTTAGTCCTGTACCGAAATAGTTTCCTGTAGGATTAAGAGTTACAGTTTGTGGTGAACCGTCTTGCAAGTTTTCAATGTCGGCAATGATGATATCAAAGTTTACCAAATCACCAGCAAAGAATTCAGCCTCAAAAGAAGTGTTACCAGCAAATGGAGGAGTGATTGTCGGAGCTGTGTTATTGTATCCTACACAAGGAATCACAATCATTTGAAATTCTCTGTGGATAGTTGAAATCAGCTGACCATCACGATATGAATCTATTTTTTGCACCACTCCAAAGTTTCCAACCGTGTTGGACAAGAAGTTGATATCTCCCGAAAGTGGGTCCATTGTTGCAGGAATGTTTCCTGGATCAAAACCTGTATCTGGAGTAGGATTAGTATTTGTAAATCCAAGAACAAAAGGAACAGGAGCAGGATTCGTTGGCGGATTAAATGATCCGGCAGGAAAGTGATCTAAAGGAATTCCCCAACTGTAAGCTAAAGAATCATTGTCAGGATCAAAAGCATTTGAATTGTACTGAAAATCACTACCAGCACAAAGCAGCATGTAAGGGTCTTGAGCAAATTGCGGTGAAGAATCAGTACACGGATTGGCTGTAGAACCTGGCACTTCGTACATAATTGCCGAAAGTGTGATTCCGTATGCAGCAGGATTATCAATGTTGGTTAAGTCCCAGTTTCTTGAAAACGAATCATAGGTGAATGCCCAACCTGTGGCAGGTGGAGTTCCCGTCAATTGAATTGGTGCAGAGCGATAAGTGTATTTTTGAACGGCACCTGGTCCGTTACCTGATTGAGAACCCACTCCACATTCTAACTCAACCGGAAAACCAACTAACTCAGAACAATCAGGTGATAAATCTAAGGTTGAGAAAAGGTCACATTGAATCGTAGAAACGCTTCCATGCCCCCAAACTTCGAGATCTAGTGATGGATCAACGATATCTAAACCGTTACAATCACGGTATAACACCAAATCAAACTGATAATTCCCTGATCCTAAACACTCCCACGTAATCTCTCCACCCATGATATGAGAGGCTTTAGCATCATTTACGAAACCAAAAGTTAAGAGCGATATGAGAACGATTATTAAGCGCACAATGTATCTAACGCAAAAACTGCGTTTTTATTGAATACGTTAATACGCAGTATTAAGTTGCTTAATTTCAAAGGTCATCTGGAATATCCCAAAAATCGATTTTTGCATCTGATGAAAAAAGCTTCTCCACTTTGACGCCTTTATTGATTATTTTGAAGGTATTAATTCGATCATATTCCCATGATTGTTGTTCTCTGAAATTGTATCCACCGACCTTGCACTTTACGACAACCTCATCCCTCTTAACCTCAACAGTTATGTACTGTGCAGAGGAAAGAACAGTTGCTCCATATGGGATGGTAGGGCAACTTTCAAACTTATTAATTGCAGAAGAATCAGTTCGAAACCAAGACCGTAAAAAAGAGAGATGAAAGTCGGAACATTGATAGCCTAATCCTAAGGCATCATTCATTGAGCATTCTAAACCCTCTCGACCTCCTATTTCGTGCTCTTCTCCCCATTCGCACTCTGTACACAAATCAAAGGTAGTATATGCTATGCATGCTTTTAGTGCGGGATGCAGTCTACGCGCAAAATCAGCATCAATAATAAGGTCTGAATTTTCATACCAGAGTAAATAATAAATAGCATCAACTATCTCAGATCTATAAAGACCCGGTTTTTCTTTAAATTGAAGATGTTGTTTTACGGCGGGTTGAGCAGAACAGAAAGATCCGAAAAGCCCAATAAATAGGAGATGAATTAACTTCATTCTCCAATTTCTTTATAAAGAATGGATCAAAAAAATGACTTTTATTATATGCTAGAATTTGACACGAAAGGTGTTAGAATCTTTTATTATTAAATATCTCGGATAGCTCTTGTCATATGAATATTTGAGACAGTGCTGAAACTGACACTTCCATCAATGAACAATACATGTTGAGCCGTATTTTCAAGCGTACCTTTTGTAGATGTCCAATAATAATCAAGCGAGAAATTACCCATGTTTTTCGAATGCAAGTTTGTGAAACACGTTAGCATTTCTTGTTCAGATGGCAAATACCAATTCATGATGCCATCTACATCATACATTTGGCAACTTTTGACCGCCGAAAATGGATCAGTACAATGAAGTAAAAACGCGGCTTGATTTGCGGCGCCATCACCTATTTGATCTCCTGTGGTAAAGTTTGAAGACAATCCCAAACAACCCCAATTTGAAGTAGAACTTACGTCTTCAGTGCTCACGACAAAACCTTGATAGGTAGTAGTATCCATATACGCAATTAGACCTCCTCGATAACTTTTTCCGTATAAACTATCTAATCCTTTTTGAGCAACAATTTCTGACATTGGTGTGTCATTATCTAACATTTGTTGAGTGGTTAGATCGGTTTCTTTTTCACAAGAACCTAAAATTAAAATACAAATTGCCGGAAATAATAAAATGCGTAATCTCATATTTAAAATTACGCATTTTTAATGTGTTAGGTTGGAATTAAATTTTTGAAATCCTCTTTGAACTCAATCCCTGATCTGTTTTGGCAACAACCAAATAGGTTCCCTTATCAAAATCAGATAAATCAATTTGAATTTGATTTGAAGCGTTTGTTCTCTTTGAAATAAGCTGACCAGCCATACTATAAATCAAAACTTCTTGAATAGCCACTTTAGATTTTATAGTAAAAATGTCTTTTGTAGGATTTGGAAAAAACGAAAGATCAATATCTGCTAAATCAACAATGCCCACCGAGAAAAGTGCTGAAATCGTAGTTCCGAGAGATTCATTGTTAAATGTTCCTGAACCATTTGTTTTCAATTTTACGGCCTTCACCATATATTCAAAATCACCTCCTGAAGGAATAGTAGCGTCAGAGAAAGTGGTTGAAGTCTCTAAACTTGTATTCACCTGAGTCCATAAAGAAGATGCTGTTCTTCTATAAATATTATAGCCGTCAACTGAGACGTCAGTACTGGCTGTCCAACTTAGTTCGGCAACATTATTAACGTTTGAAACCGTTAACACTGAAGGCGGCTCAACATAGTAAGCCCTCAAAGAAGGATCACCTAGCTGTGCCATATGCACACCTTCTCCAGTTACAAACCCAACTCCTAAACTCAATGAAAGATAATCTGTATTTACATCCATTGACATTTTAGCAGCCGAACCTAAATGGTCACCCTGAGCCATAGTATGATAATGCCAATTAGGACGTCCGGCCCATGAGACTGAGAGTGTATTACCTGAAGCTAAAGCAGCCCTCATGAAATTATTCGTCTTATCCCAATCTCCAAAATAAGAACCAAACAACATGGTAAAGGATGCTTGCAATGAAATAGAAGAACCAAGCTCAGCAGATGTTAATGATGTACCGTTATCTAGACTACCTGCACTTGTATAAGAACCAGGTCCACATCCGTAAGACCATAAGTAGCTTTCAGTGGTCAATGAAGTTGCATAATCAGCTTCAAAAATATTTGAATTGAATACAAAAGGGGCAAAATTTCTAATGCCGTTTTGAGCAAATCCCTCCGTCATTCCTGTGAAAGAGCCTTGGTCGTAAACAGCCTGTTCTAGAGGAACATAAGCGCCAACTTTGAAATCATGGGCTCTATTCAAATAATCTCTGAGTAGGTCTTCTTCAGTTGCAGTGTACACAGGTAAATCATGAAAATCAACCCTGCAAACTTCTAACTCTAAAGAAGATGGCGTTTGACTTTGATCAAATTTACCATCACCAGGGATGTTATCATTTCTCACATCATTTGCCACAGTATTGTCTACAGAAACATCTGTCCAATTACCATCCAAATCTCCATAATAAGTATCAGCCGGCCAAGCACCTTCATGGTCAGTATGGGCATCAGGATACAAATTACCAGAATAAGGAACAGGGATATGCCCTAATAAAAACACAGTGTTCAAATCATTTAAGGCCGTATATTCAGCTTGAATGATGGCCTTAACATCTTGAGGAGAATCAGCAGGATTAATTGCAATTAGCTTTGGCATCCATGAGTCATTATATAAATCATCCATGAGCTGATCGAGCTCAGAGCTCAAACCTGTTTCAAATGTTTCATCTACTAAGACAAGGATATCACCTCTATTAGCTGTAAGGTCTCTCTGTATGCCTGCATTGATATATCCCCAAGAGTATAAAGTGCTACCAGATACTTTTTGAACGAGGTATTCATAGGTATCTCCTACCTCAACATTATTGTCTACAAAAGTTGTATTTCCTGTCGCTACACTGCCGATAGTTGATCCCCAACCTGAGCTTCCGACATCTTTTCTAAAAATATTATAGGTAGTTCCGGTTGCCGTGTTCTCGGTCCAATTTAAAGTAATTGAAGCAGGACTTTCACTTGCCACTGCATCAATGGGAATGCAAAAATCTTTAGCGGCGTCTTGCCCATAAATAAATAATGGACAAAAAATTAAAATGAGGTTAAGTAATTTCATGAGGTTCAATTTGACGCAATGATACACTCATTAATCTATCAAAACAATAGATTATTAAATTATTAACACAATTGTGGAATTCTGAATACTTACTCCGTACCGTAATCGAATGCTGTATAGAACAGCTCGGTACCTTTATATACGTCTAAAGTGTCACCATTAGAGATTTCAATATCTCTATTTACCGATTGAATCTTGCCAATATTGAGCGCATAGACTTCATAAGAACGCAGCACTTCAATATAAGAAGTGAAATCTTCGTGTTCAACCACCACTGAGGAATCATAATCTAATCCTCCGACAGAAATTGGCAAGTAAATATTCGAGTAGTAGCATTGCTCTGCATCTAGATTGTTAAGGCCGTTACAATCCCAATATTGATCATAAGAGATAGAGAATGCCATCTTAATTTTTCTTTGATTCTCTTCAACAACCTCAACCGATCTTGTAGTTTTCTTGACTATCCAAACATCCTTTAATCCCCAAGAAAGCGTATCAGCTTGTCTGATATATCTGTACAACTTTTGAGTTTCGTCTCCTTCACCATCAATCTCTATCTCCCCTATCACCTCTTTGATTTGGTAATAATCGGTATCATGAACGGCTGAAGGATCATCATGTACAATATCCATAACATCATAGGAAACATATTTCCCTTGATCTATTGGAAAATACTCGTGACCATAAATAATTATACCATCATTTTTGTCTTTGCAAGACAATGCTAATAGCGCAATTGATATGATGAGTACATACTTCACAAATACTTAAACGTATTGTTTATGATTAAAGTTTGTTTTAAGACATTCTCTTTAACTGATATGCGTAAAGAATCATGAAGGTGACAGAGAATACTGCTGTCACTCCGAAAGTAATAATACCCATGAATCCTGTTACCCCCATCAGCCAAGCTGTCACCACTAAAGGAAAGATGCTATAAATGATGTAGATGAAATAACCGATTTTTTTCAGCTTAAACATCAATAAAACTGAGATCAACCCCAACGCAATAGTTAGGATATTTGCTCCCATCATCTCGTAGAAATAATAATTACTTCTTTCACTCACCTCTAGAATATCACCATACATGTCAGCAGATAATTCAGATCCGGGTCCATCAGGAATTGTACTTAACAGTTCAATTTTTTCTTCAAGCATTTCAGCTTCTGTTTTCTGACCCTGTGAAGCAGCAAACAATAAACTCACCGCCGTGATTCCTATCCAAACGAATGAAAGGATACAATAAACTAATAATGCTTGTCCCCTTTTTTCTTTGATTTCTAACTTACTATCTAATAACTCTTCGTCTACGTTCATATCGTTTGAATAAATGAAATTGACTTCTCAATTTCGGGTTGCATAATAATATCTTGGTCTACAAAAGGTACACTCTTTCTATAATCTTGAATCACTTTTTCTAAAATTGAAGAAGTCTTTAATGGCCTTCTAAACTCTAATGCTTGAGTTCCATTAAATATTTCGACTCCAATTATTTTTTTCAAATTCTCTACAATTCTAAAACACTTGGTTGCTGCATTTGCTCCCATACTTACGTGATCTTCTTGACCATTCGAAGATTCAATTGAATCAACAGATGCAGGACTGGCCAATTGTTTGTTTTGACTTACAACAGAAGCTGCAGCATATTGTGGAATCATGAATCCTGAATTTAAACCTGGATTGGCGACCAAAAAGTCAGGTAAATTTCTGTTCCCTCCTATCAATTGATAAACTCTTCTTTCAGAAATGTTACCCAATTCGGCAAGAGCTATTCCCAGGAAATCTAGAGTTATTGCCAAAGGTTGACCGTGAAAATTTCCTGCTGAAATAATTTCATCTGTTTCAGGAAAAATGGTTGGATTATCAGTCACCGCATTAATCTCACGCTCAAAAATTTCAATTGCATATGCTATGGCATCTTTAGATGCGCCGTGCACTTGAGGTATACACCTGAATGAATATGGATCTTGAACATGCTCTTTCTCTTGAGCAATTATCTCAGACCCTTTCAACAACTCTCTAAATTTTGAGGCTGTTTCAATTTGTCCTTTTTGATTTCTAATTTGATTGACATTGGCTGAAAATGGGCTGATTCTGCAATCAAATCCTTCTAAAGAAATGGCGCCAACAATATCGGCAGCATTTGATAATTGTTGAGCATTGATTAAGCACCATACTCCGTACGAGCTCATAAACTGTGTTCCGTTCAATAATGATAAACCTTCTTTAGATTTTAAAGTCATGGCTTCCCAACCGAATTGTGAAAGCATTTCTTTAGCCGTTTTCCTCTCTCCTTTTATATAGACATCTCCTTCTCCTAATAGGGCTAAAGACATATGAGCTAAGGGAGCTAAATCTCCTGAGGCACCCAATGAACCTTGCTGATAAACAACTGGCGTCACATCATTGTTATAAAAATCAATGAGCCTCTGTACTGTTTCAAGTTGTGATCCTGAATGCCCGTATGACAAACCTTGCACTTTTAACAGCAACATTAACTTTACGATTTCCTGAGGAACTTCTTCGCCTAATCCACAAGCATGAGACTTCACCAAGTTTGATTGAAGTTTGCTCAAATCTTCGTTAGATATAACCGTGTTACAAAGACTTCCGAAACCTGTATTGATACCATAGAAAACATCACTATTCCCTTCAAGTTTATTATCTAGATACTCTCTACAGTCAGCAATTTTCTTCGCAGATTCTGCCGATAGCGCAAGTGTTTTTTTCTCTTTAATGATATCTGAAATGTCAGATATACTTAAGTGTTTAGAACTTATTTCGTGAACTGCCATTTAGGATAATTTGGTTATTAAAGATTGAAGTTCAGCAGTTTGCTGTTCCCCGCTCTCCATATTTTTATAGGTGATTTTTCCTGATTCTAATTCATCAGATCCAATCATCACCACGTACGGAATTGATCTGTCATTTCCATATTTCATTTGCTTTTTCATCTTTGCAGACGAAGGATAAACTTCACATGAAATACCAGCCTCTCTAAGCTGCTTAGCGTAAATCATTGATTGCTTTTGCTCTGCTTCACCAAAGTTGATGAAAAGAACCTTGGTTGAAATGGTTGCCGATTTAGGAAATAAATCTAATTCTTCTAAAACGTCATAAATTCTGTCAGCTCCGAATGATATTCCGACTCCAGACATTCCTTTCAATCCAAACAAAGCTGTTAGGTCATCATATCTTCCACCACCACAAATACTGCCGATTTGCACATTGTTGGCAGACACCTCAAAAATAGCTCCCGTGTAGTAATTAAGTCCCCTCGCTAAAGTCACTTCAAATTCAAGCTTAGCTTTTTCTAAGCCCAAATCACTGGCCTCATTAATCACATATTCAAGCTCTTCAATTCCTTTTAATCCAATTTCTGAATCTGCTAAAAAGTCTTTTAAAGAGTTTAATTTTTCAGTATTGGATCCATTCAAAGAGAATAGTGGATCAATTTTTTGGATTGCATCTTCACTAATTCCTCTATTGACCAATTCTTTAATCACTCCCTCTTTTCCAATCTTATCTAATTTGTCAATTGCAACAGTGATTGGAACAATGTTTTCTTCTTCTCCGCAAACCTCTGCAATGCCCGATAGTATTTTTCTGTTATTTATTTTGATTGAGAAATCAGTCAATTGAAGATTTGTCAATACTTCATCAAAAATTTGAACCAACTCAATTTCATAAACCAAAGAATCACTCCCTACTACATCCGCATCACATTGATAAAACTCTCTATACCTTCCTCTTTGAGGACGATCCGCTCTCCAAACCGGCTGAATTTGAAATCGCTTGAACGGAAAAGACAAATCATTTTGATTCTGCACTACAAAGCGTGCAAATGGCACCGTTAAATCGTAACGCAGGGCTTTATCCGAAATTGAATTTGCAAAGCGTGGCAAGTTTTCATCTGCCAATGCATTAGTGTCAGCCTTTTTTAACTGATCACCATTGCTCAAGATTCTAAATATCAACCTGTCCCCTTCTTCTCCGTACTTACCGAGCAAAGTATCAGTTTTCTCCATTGAAGGAGTCTCTATTGGCAGAAAGCCATACTTCTGAAACGAAGCCTTAATCGTATCAAAAATATAATTCCTTTTCGCCATGGTGTCTGGCAAAAAATCTCTTGTTCCTTTTACTATTGATGGTTTCGTACTCATGTCGTGAATTGTATCGAGCAAATTTAATGTTTTGAAACGAACAAAATCCTTAGTTTTGCATCAAATTTTGGTGAAATGCACAAATTCAAAAACAGACTAAAATATTACCTCATAGGCTTTGGACTGGGCTTGGTTTTTATGTTTTTCATTTTTGGTAATCGCGCATGTGCTTGGCTACCCGAGAACAGAGTGAAAAATATGTTAGCCGAAAAAGAAATCTTCGTTGGCGATTCAGTTCAATATTTGATGCAATGTCAAAACGTTACAAATGATGATGTTTACAGACTTTTGAACGAAGAAGGAGATGTTGATTTTGAAAGATCTATAACAGATGTACATCCAAAAATCTATTTGTTTCAAGGCTATAAAGACAAGAAAGATATTACCATTACTTACGCTCTGGGCGATTCAACAACTGAAGTTATAGGTTTTGAATTTGGAGGAAATACTTGTACAACTGTCTTATCTAATGAACATAAAAATGTCGTTTCGGTTCCTGAGTTCAAAATTATTAGCATTATTGAAGAGCAAAAAATTAGAATATTAGACAGGGCTCAATGCCAAATGGACGCCCACGGTTTGACTAATGCCGAAGTACTTAATTTTCATTTGCATGCCACTAACGTCGTTGAAATGTCTGAGCCACGACTTGAGCCAAATCCTTTTTACTGGATGCATGGAATGATTCAAAACGTAGATTTTGAAATCAAATATATAATTGGAGACAGCAGAACAAGAATTGCAGAAATTATTGGGCCTGTTGAAACGGACTGCGAATAATGGACTCTGAAGTTTTAGATAATAAGGGATTATTAAACCACACAGTTGACTTAACTTTTAGTAACGGACCTTCATTCAGTAATCCCACACGAATAGCAGCATTAGTTGTTTTAGTTATTTCAGTGGTTACTGCCTTCAATGGCTTCCCTTATATATTTATAGGTATTGGATTAGGACTAGGAATGGCTTTTATTGTTAGTTCATCAGGAGGAACTGACATTTGCTTAGAAACGAAGTATGTTAGAGAATATCACAAAAGACTTTTTCTAAAATCTGGAAAGTGGAGATCGACATTTACCTTTACTGACATCTCTATTATTAGTAGAGGAAAGGCAGTCAAGTTATCAGACATGGGTGGCTCTACCATCCAATCATCTGAAGAGAAAAAGGTACAAGTTGTTCTTTTAATCCCCAATCACAGACAGAGCATATTAATTAAGGAATGTGATAATTTGTCTAAGGGTATAGAATTAATGAAAGAGATTTCTGAGAAAATGGATAAGAAAGTGATGAATTATCATCCTCAGATATCTAAGAAAACACAAGAACGATTAAGATATCGTAGATAATTTAATCATTTTCACAAGGCTGTCTAGTTTCTCTGAGGATACACTTTCGGCGTCAAAAGTAATTTTCGCTTGATTATAAAAGAACTCCCGCTCTTCCACTTTCTGTTTTACAAACTCCATTAGCTTTTCCCTGTCATGCTTGAAAGGTTCTATCAAAGGTCGAATTGTTTTGGAACCAGAAAGACGGGAAGCTAAACCGTTGATTCCGACTTTAAGATAAACTGACATTCCCAAATTATTGATGAGCGTTATATTGTCTTTGAAACAAGGTGTACCACCTCCCAAAGCTATCACAACATCCTGAGAGTCTATGCTTTTGAGCCATTTCAACTCTTCAGACCTGAAGAAGTCTTCTCCTTTTTCTTCGAAAACCTGAGCAATGGACATTTTAAGTTTTTCTTCGATTGCTTTGTCTGAATCTATGAAAGAAACATCCAGCTTATTTGCTAAACGTTTTCCTAGAGAAGATTTCCCTGCTCCCATAAATCCAATTAAAAAGACAATCATGCTGCAAATTTATTGAGAATTAGCTCAATATGGAGTTTCAGAAAAATTTATTTTTTTTTTGTTTGCGAATTAAAATAAACCATATATATTTGCACCCGCAATGACGTTTACGGCATAGCAAAAACAAGGTAGATCTGGTAGCTCAGTTGGTAGAGCATCTCCCTTTTAAGGAGAGGGTCCAGGGTTCGAGCCCCTGCCAGATCACAATAAAAGCACTGACTAATTTTAGTTGGTGCTTTTTTTATTTTATCTATTCAGCCAACTTATTGCTATTAATTCCGTATTTGAATTTAGATAACCTTATCTCATTGAGGTAAAAAATTCTTATTTTTAGACATTATTATAACACTATGAAACGATTTAAACTACTTTTCTTACCTGCTCTTTTAATCATCTTCACTGCAAGTTGTGCAAAAAAGGGATGTAATGATGACCTTGCTCAAAACTATGATCCTGAGGCTGAAGAAAACGACCAAAGTTGTCAATATGCGGGTAATGTTGTCTTTTGGTGTTTACCAGCAGTTTCTGATTCATTAAAGAATATTGAAGGGCACATCATGCTAAGATTTGAATTAGAAGGTGAGATGGTTGATTCAACTACGACAGAAACATTCTTTGCTGCAGCAGGTGAATGTGGATTAACTGGAGCTAAAACAATTAAGCAAGAGTTTACAGGAAATTCAGAGAGATACTACAAATACAGAATTAGAGGATTGAATTATCAAACTATTTATGAAGACTTCATTACTATTAAAGCTAATGACTGCTTGAATATTCAATTGGAGTAAGAAAACCATATTAAAATTAAAAACCTGATTTTGAATATTCAAAATCAGGTTTTTTTTGTGCCCAGAGCGGGATTCGAACCCGCACGCCCATAGGACACTACCCCCTCAAGGTAGCCTGTCTACCAGTTTCAGCACCTGGGCAACAATTAATCAAAGTGCATAATTACTTTGAAATGAGGGCACAAATATAGGGCTATTTGTTTTAAGATTTGATTTCATTTACTTTTTCGACATCTATTCATTCTGTTAATAAGTTGTAAATCTTTTAGCTCTTGAAATAAGACCATCTTCGAATGTGGAATGTTATATTTAGCGTCCCAACTGAAGACAATGAGTAAACTTCTATTTTTAATTTGTGTCCTAATTTCGTTCTCATCATTTGCTGAGAAAATAAAATTATCTACCGTTTCGTTAGAGATTCCCGACAAAGCGGCGCAAGGAAACAAGACATCAAAAGCGAAAGACGGAGTAAGTACTTATTCTTTTACAAGACTTAGAGCCGACAGTACTGCATTCAATTATTACTACTCTTTTAAGTATGGTAAGGCCTTGTTTGAATTCAGAGAGACCTGTAAAGCTGACATTTGGGAGTGGTTAGAATCTTCATACAAGCCAAAAACAGCTCGTAAAAAAGAGTTCAAAAATTTTAAAGTCGAAGCATTCGAGAATCTAGAGAATGATTTGCTTGACATGAAACTTCAGAAATTCAGAATTGAATATGCTGACGGCTTGAGAAAGCTCACACTCATTTATAAACTAGACGAAACTACTCAGTTCATGGCTTCAGTGAAATCTGCTTTTCCAGCCAAAGATTTTCTTGCCGCACAAGATACACTGGTATCCTTTCTTGAAACAGCAACTCAAAGAGTGCCAAAGATAAAGCCGCATCAATCCTTTGAGCAAGAAGGTGAGATAGCAGAAAATATTAGTCATCACATTGTAAACTTACCTTTTGCACTTTCAAATGATTTTGACAATCCTGTTGTTGAAGTGACCGCTGATGACAAAATTATTGTAGCCTTCGCTCACTCTGATGGTTCTGAAGTTTTAGTGTTAAATAAAGAAATGAAACTTGAATCAAAGTTCCATCATCCACGTTTGATTCATGCAATTAAAAGCATTGATGATGGCTTTTTTGCTGTTTCTTCTGATGATTATAACTTATTAAGGTACAACATCTACCCTAGTATATACTTGACTAAACACAAACCGGACGGCAGCCTTGTTTTTACGCAATCATTTTTCAAAAAAGATAATACTACAGCTCCTGGTAATCAGACTTTCGATTATTACTCAAGGGATAATGTTTGTTTAGAAATTGCAGACTCTATAGGTATTGTTTACACAACCGCAGAGAAGAAAGTGGGATTCAAAAAGACTGTTCAAACGGGTGCCTACAAAACCTTTTCAATTGAAACTGGATTTCTAAAGAAAGGAAAAAAAGATCTTTGGCACGTAAGCCACTGCTTTGCACAGAAATCTGTTCAGCACGAAAACTACGCTTACCTATTTAGTATTGGGGATAATGACCCGAGAGGATTGTCTTTGTCAAAAGTTGACTTAACGATTCACAAAGATTCAACAGACTCTACTTCATTTTGGCATGAAACTTTGGTTCCGATCAAAGGGATTTTAGGTGACAATTATGTTGCCGATAGCCATATCTCAGCACCAATAGTTTGGAACGACAATCTTTACATTGCCTTGGAAACAGAAGAAGAAGCAAAAACAAATCATGATCCAAATCCGAGATCAGCAAATAGAGGAATGAACGACATTTTCATAGTAAAATGTGACTTAAACGGAGAAGAGGTTAAAGTAACACAGCTCACAAAAACAAAGGCGATTGAAGAAACCAATCCTAAAATTTCAATCGTAGATGGAAGGATGTTATGTATTTACAATGAACTCAAGTACAATAACAATGGAATGGTGAAAGAGATTGACGAGAAGTATGTGTATTTGGACGAAAGAATTATCAGAAAGACCAAAGCTGCAAAGCTTGATTCTTACTATGAAAATGAAAGACGAAAAGATTCAAGAATGCCTGATAGTGGAATTAACCGTGATGGTAACGAATTCGTAAAATTATCAGACGGTAGAATTGTTTGGGTACGCTTAATGAAGAATACACGTCAACTAGAGGTGATTACCATTAAAGGATAATCTCGGCACAATCGAGATCATAAATGTCCGGATCACTCGATCTTAGCTTTAACTAACTTCCAATAATTGCTGCCACTTCCTTGAATAGCTTATTGTGAATAAATCACGGAATCCATTTCTTATCGAAGTTAGGTTTTCTTTTTTCTAAGAAAGCATCTCTACCCTCTTTAGCTTCATCTGTCATGTAAGCTAACCTTGTGGCCTCTCCTGCAAATACTTGTTGACCTACCATTCCGTCATCAGTCAAGTTCATAGCGAATTTCAACATCTTAATAGAGATTGGTGATTTAGCCAATACTTCAAGTGCCCACTCATAAGCAGTATCTTCTAATTCATCATGAGGCACTACGGCATTCACCATGCCCATATCAAATGCTTCTTGAGCTGAATAATTTCTTCCTAAAAAGAAAATCTCTCTAGCCTTTTTTTGACCAACCATTTTTGCCAAATATGCAGATCCATATCCGCCGTCAAAACTAGTTACGTCTGCATCTGTTTGTTTGAAAATGGCGTGTTCTTTTGAAGCCAACGTCATGTCGCAAACTACGTGTAATGAATGACCACCACCTACAGCCCAACCTGGCACAACACAAATAACTGCCTTTGGCATAAATCTTATTTGTCTTTGAACTTCAAGAATGTTTAGTCTATGATATCCATCTTGACCAACATAACCTTCTTTCCCTCTGGCCTTTTGATCACCTCCTGAACAAAAAGAATACACGCCATCTTTAGATGACGGACCTTCAGCAGAAAGTAAAACTACTCCGACCGAAGTATCCTCATGTGCATCAGCAAAGGCAATCAGTAATTCACTAGTAGTATGAGGTCTGAATGCGTTTCTTACATCAGGACGATTGAAAGCTATTCGAGCTACACCATCATCTGATTTTTTGTAAGTTATATCTTCAAATTCTATTGCAGTTTTCCAGTTCGGTTTTGACATCTTTCAGATTTTTTGTCAAAGTTAACGAATTGAAATTTCATTCAATGCAGAGGAATCAATTAGAATTTAAAATACCAAGACAGCATAGGCATTGGAAAAGCAAGTACACTTCCGTTTCTGAAGTAGGTTACTCCAGCCAATGAAACTTGAAATGCCCTGTTTGGTTGACTTTGAAATCTCATACCTGGCATTAAAAACATAGCAACCTCATCAGATCTTGTATGGGTTATCACATGTTCATATGAACCAGGAATATAGTTATAAGGTGGGTTTGGATCATTGTAAGGGGCTGATAGTTCAGTTGTTGATGCACTATATGTGGTTCGCGGAAAATACCCTACCATTGAGTCAAAAATAAAGGTGGCCTTTTTACCTACTTGCACCATACCAGCTAAAGACGCCATTGGACCGTGAACCATTGGTCTTCGACCATTAGAATACGCCCAAGAATCAAAATATGAGCTCTGAGTTATATACGTGCCTTCATCAGGCAAGCCACCGCCCCAAGTGAAACCGGCTTGTAAATAGCAATAACCTGCTGAAAAAGTAATGTTCTTTTCTCTGGTACCTCCTGTGAAATTTATAAAATGTAATCCACCAAATCCTCTGAAATTATTCAAATATCCTGAAGTTCCAAATAAAGTCCCAAGGGATACATTAAAGGTTTCACTCTGAGTATCGAAGGTATACTTGGCAGCAAGAACAAAAGGGCTGGCGATCCAAGTACTCATGACACCTAAGTTGAAGTTATCGCTAATAGCAAAATGAACTTCAGGACCATAAAGATTAATTATCGCATAGTTCTCTCCTTTTTTGATCGGTAAGGCATTTGTGGTAAAAGCATATCGAGTTGTGAATGGTCCAGTACTCCTATATTCTCCATGAACGATTTCAGAATCTGATTCAATTGCTACAATACTCTGTATGCTAGATTTAGGTATATAAATCTTACCCAGTTTCTCAGTCATGATGAGTATTTCTCTACCATCATCAGATAATATCTCCCCTATGTACTCAGTACCGTCATTCTTCGTAATCAATGATAGTTTTTTCGCTTTTGTAGTGTCTGTCTGGGCATTTGCTCCCATTGGAAGGAGCAGTATCAGCATCAATAGTCCTAAAATATTTTTCATTCTCCAAAAGTAAACCAACAGCTTCTCGTAACATCTGTTATTTATCAGCCACTTATATGATTATTCTCTGATAAGATTGAAAACATTGACATTCAGTTTTATGGATTTATTTCTCAAAACGCATCAACTAATTAGAACCTTCTTGCGCATAAAGTGTACAGATTGATAAGAGAAACAGTTATGAAACAATTTAGCATTATAATTATCACATCAATCCTTTGGACCACGGCATTTACTCAAAACGACTTTGCTTTTGAGATGCATAATCAAATGGACAAAGAAGAGAACATCTTGTTTTCGCCTACTAGTATCAAGACCGCATTCGCTATGGCATATGAAGGAGCCAAGGGTTCAACTCAGAAAGAATTTGAAAAGGTATTTGACTTCACTGAAGACAATGAAGCGTTCTTAAAGGAGATCAAATCGTTAAAGAAGAATGCCGAGATAAGCAACTCTATATGGTTATTAGAAAAATACGAAATTCTAAAAAGTTATATCAATGCTGTTTCAGAAAAGTTTGATTCAGAACCCTTCAAAACTAATTTCAAAAATGACCCAAAAGGATCTGCCGAAAAAATCAATAAATGGATTGAAGAAAGCACCAATGGAATGATTAGCAAAATGCTCACTGCACAGGATGTACAGGAGTTTAAGATGGCAATTGTGAATGCTGTATACTTTAAGAAAAACTGGAAAAACCCCTTCAATAAGAAGTGGACTCAAAAAGGTGATTTCAACAATCTAGACGGTTCTATAAAAGAAGTTGAATTGATGCAGCAGTTAGATTATTACAAAGCTGGAACAGGAGACAACAGTGAAAAAGTAATTGAGTTACCTTATGAAGGAGACGAAACATCTATGATTATCATTTTACCGAAAAAGATGAAAAACTATGAATTGACAAATGAACTATACAAAGATCTGAATACAAAAATCTATCGAAGAAAGGTAAACTTAGTTTTGCCCAAATTCACTTTCGGAACTCCTACCTTTCAGCTTAAACCTTTCTTGGTAAAAATGGGATTGGTTGAATCATTTTCAAATGCAGCAAACTTTAGCGGAATGCGTGCCGAAAACGACCTTAAGATTGGAACAGCCTTGCACAAAGCAAAGATTATTGTAAACGAAGAAGGAACAGAAGCAGCCGCGGTTACTGTGATAGGTATGGTTAAAACAACTTCAGTATCTAGGCCAACCCCACCATTTGAATTCAGAGCTGATAAGCCGTTTTATTACTTTATCAAAGACAACAAAACTGGCTCAATCATGTTCATGGGACGAATGAATAAGATGTAACCAATTTACTTTTTCCAAGCAGATGTGTAATAAAGAAGATGATCACAGTTGAATAACTTTGGAGCATGATTAGGGTATTTAACTAAAAAGGCTTCCCAGTCTTTTTCATTTTGTTTTTCAGCTTCTTTCCAATCCAAATTCTCGTGGGCAATTTCGCTCATACATTTGAGTTTCATTCTGTGACACATGGCGGCGTAAGCTTTATTGGTTGCAAATGATTCGGCCATTTTATAATACTCTAAGGCGCGGTGCGGGTAATTATAATTCGTTTGATTTCTATTCATCTCTTTTCTATAACCTCCCCATGAATACTCAGTATAGTAATATGAATTTCCGTTAACCGTCATATTGTAATAGGCGTTTCCTAAAAGAAATGCATGACGAGCTTTATCTTTATCGTTTGCCTTGATAAGTTTTTTTAATCTCAAAATTTCTGCTACGAACTCAGGCTTAGTGTAAGTGACCTCAGAAGGTTCATTGTAAAACCTCCCGTAAATATTCGTTTCGAATGGATCATTTTCAAGTTCACCTTTATAATAGTAATGTAACTCTCCATTCGTTACTTGCCATACACTATCAGGCACTGTTTCATAAATCTCTAGAGCCTTCTCAAGCTTTTCTTCTCTAAAATATTGTGTGGCCCATAGGTCAGTCAATCTCCATTTATATGGTTGAAGATCTGACATCAAAAAAGACTCTAAAACTGTTTTATCTTCTTTATTCCAAAGTTCAAAAAGCTCATCTAAATCTTTAGAATTGGCGTTTTCATTCAATAAATCAAAGGCTTGGTATCCGCCATTTCTGTCCCAATAGTTATGACGTTCGGTTACTTCGTTTTCTACTTTACTCTCAAAAAGTGCTGCTAATACCACTTCTCCTTTCTCTAAATACCTTCTAGAAATGGCCAGCATAAGCTCTGATTTGAATCGATCAAATCGATAAATCTCATCTTTGTATTCGGATACTTCAAGCAACTGATTCATCAGTTCCGTTTGAAATTGTTCATCCCATTCTTCACTGTACCTTACTAATGTCATCAAATCATTCATAAAAATTTGGCCTTTGATTTTATTTGATGGATTATTCCCTTTAGCCAAATTTGAATACTTCACTGTTTTCTTTTCGTCATCCAACATATTACTCATATATGACATTGAGGTAAACCAAAGAGGACGATTCAGTTCTTTTTCTTTCACTGTTATCTCTTCAGCATATTTCAAAAATGTTTTGAGGTAAGCCTTATCGGTTGCAAAATTCACTTCTCTTATAAATTCAAAAGCTTCACATTCCCAACAATTTTGGCCAATGCCTGATCCATACGAAGAATAATAGTCAGAGTAATACCAGTCTTCCATCTTATTAATTTCTCTGATTAAAAGAAGGTCAACCAATTCAGATGAAGGATCTAAACGAATGATGTTTCGAATTTGAAATAGTGATTTTCCTGGATTCTTGAACGCCTGAATACCTAAAACAACAGCACGTTCTTTATCGTTTTCGCATAACTCTAAAACCTTTTCAAATTCCGCAGCTTCGTTCCCAAAGACGTTATATATGTACTTGGTCTTAGATTTACATTCGTTGAACACTTTACTCAACTCATAAAGTCTATTAATTCTTCCCGGGGTTTGGTTGGCCAAATAAAATGCCGACCAACTTTTAATGACACTTTTCTCAGGAGAAGTCATTACAAAATTCTTGTGGTAATACGCCGCTTTATAGGAATCATTCAAGTAATATGACATGACAACAAGTTGATAAGCGTATCTCAGTTTTAGATATTGCTCAGTTGTTTGATTCATCTTATTCTCTCCGTACACAATCAAACTCTCCACCTTTTCAATATCAATTTCTTTCTTTGACCAGTGATCTCTATAAATTGCTTGTTCAACTGTTTTTGCGAATATGATATAATCAGACGCTTCAAGATGTTTACCTGATTTGAAATGAATCATTAAGCCATTTTGCTCAATACCCACTGCAGGTTTTCCTATCGGGTAAGAATAAATGAGTTCATCTATTTCTGATTGCTTCACTGATTGGCCGAAGTAATCATACCACTCATTCAAGTTTTCAGTAGGACCTAAATAGGCGTCAGCTTCATAATCATTGAAGTATTGAGTACTATAAAATAGCGGAGATGCATCTGGCACGTCAGCCAAATGAGAAGAGAACAAACTAAATCTCAACTCCTCACCTGTAGGCCACCATCCACAACTTCTCGAAACTAAAGGGCTACTCAAAAAGAGTATATACAGCATCCAATTTTTCATAATCATCTTTTGTGTTATTTCTTAGGTCATAAAATATAATTCGCGTGGTGTCTTGATTTATTTCTTTAACAAGCTCTTCACTTGCCGACACTAATTCAGCTTTTTTGCAAGATTCATATCTGATAACATCTCCATATCGATAATAGAAATCGCCGATAACAGTATCCTTTTGAAAAACATATTGATCTTCTTTCATCTTGCCGAATAGAGACCCACTTTTCAATTCATCCTCTTCAAATTCAGTCGTTAATCTAACAAATTCTGTGGCCCTGAAAACAGCACACCATTCAAAATTTGGGAGAGCAATATCTATTGGCAAAGGATATTCTCCAAAACCTAAATATTGTTTTCCTAATTGATTATTTAAAATGGAATTGTTCTCCTCATAAGATGTTAGGTCACCCATATTGTAATACATAAGTAAGCCTTTATCCACAGGCGGAACTCCAGCTAGATCAGGATATTTATATTGATAAAGCCGGATGGTAGCTGAGAGTTTTTTGTGCTTAAAGTTTGAGTTCATTTCATCCAAGAAATAGAAATACTTGTCTTTAATTGAAGGCATCCAATCACAGTCGAACTGTACTTGCTTGAATTCAACATCTTTCATCTGACTCTTGATTTTCATGGCAACCACAAAAGCCAAGTCGGCAACTTCAATAGAATCTAGATTTCCAAATACATCTGTAGTTAGATAAACAACCGGAATTAAATTTTGCTCAGGAATCTTATCAATGACTGTCTCGGCGGTTGGAATATCCTTCTCTCCATCCCATACGACATCAAATAAACGCAAGTAAATCTCTTCAACCTCTAATTCATTCAGGAACTTTTGTTGTGGTTCATCAATGGAAAAATCAGATTTCCAATGATAAAATGAACGAACGATAACTTTATCAGAGCCCGCAGATGAAGCAGTACAATCGGCCAAACATAGTGTGAGGCAGCTAAAACTTATTAAGAAAATTATATAATGGTACTTCTTGAGCATCTGGCCTCAATACTAGCCATTTCTTTACAATTCTAATCTGAAATGATAGTGCAGAAATTAAACCACTTATTAAGCGCAGTATCCAATCAATTATTTATATGATAAAGACCATCATTACCTATCCCCACTTGAGGTGCAATTTTGGTAGCATCAAACTTTTTCTCAATTTCATAGATGTTCTCCCAAAAGTCTTTGTGCTCAGGATATTTCTCAACCGCGCTTTCCATTTTTATATCTGAATACTCGAAAGGGAAAATGTGGATAGGAACCCTCGACTGTCCATTATCTTTACCTAAAACGGCCAACATATAAACCTCCTTTATAGGTCCATCTTCTATTGGAATACATCCAATCGTAGCACATCCGCCATGCATATAAATGGCGCCACCTTTGTCTCTTGCATCACTATTCAATTTATCAGCTTTATTTGGGTATGATACTCCCAGTGATAAGAGAAAATTACTGTACGGATTGAAATGCATCACATGATAATATCCTTCAGGAATTTGACAATCTCCTTGAGCCCTCTTAGGGCCTAACACTCCAGATGTACAATTGAATCGGTATGATTTATATTGTCTCCAACGTTCTTCAGTTTTCTTTTTGACATAGACCCTTACCGTTTGTTCATATTTATAGGCTTTTATCATTACTTGAAAATTATTGAGCTCCAAGTCCATGGACTGCAGTTTTTCAGTGATAACCGGTTTCTTTTCTTTATAAGCTTGTCGAACTCTCGAGAACTTCAGTTGTTCATCTATAAAAGAGGCATAGTTATTGGTGCCATTTAACAAAAAGAAGGAAAATAATCCTATATTTATTAGTAGTTTCGTTAGAGACGTCATATCACGTTATTAAAAGGTTTCAAACCTTTAATTCAACAACAGATTAAAAGTAACACAGATGAAGAAGATTTTATTATCATTTATTGCGCTGGGAACATTCACCACATTCGCTCAGCACAAAGAAGATGAAACAACAGGAAAGTTCGAAGAAGTATTCGGATACCTAGATGCACATTACGTAGAAGAATTTGACGGAGCGGCCATAACCGACAAGGCAATTGTTGCCATGTTGAAAGAATTGGATCCGCACACTTATTTAATTCCTAAAAAAGAAGTTCAGTCATCAAATGAGAAAATTAACGGAAGTTTTGTTGGAGTCGGCATTAGATTCCAAATTATGGATGATACACTAACAGTGGTTAACACTATTGAAGGCGGTCCTTGCGAAAAGGTCGGAGTTAGAGCTGGAGATAAGATTGTTGAAATTGATGGCGAAAATGTTGCTGGGGTTGGTCTCAAGAATTCAGGAGTGAGAGAAAGACTCATGGGCGAGAAAGGAAGCTTAGTTGTTCTAGGAATTGACAGACGAAAAGAATCAGAAGTTTTAAATTTTGACATTAGAAGAGATAAAATTCCATTATTCAGTGTAGCTGCCTCATACATGGCAAGTGACAAAACCGGATATATCAAAGTAACCAGTTTTGCAAGAACTACGCCTGATGAACTAGATGAAGCCATTGAAAAACTTAAAGATGCGGGTATGAAGAATTTAATTCTTGATCTTCAAGGAAATGGTGGTGGTTTACTTCATGTTGCCAAATACATGGCAGATGAATTCTTGAGTAAAGACAAGCTGATTGTTTATTCAGAAGGAAGATCGCAATCAAGAAGAGACATGGTTGCTGATGATAAAAACAGCTATGGCCAGTATTACCATGACAACAAAAGAGGCCAATTTGAGAAAGGTAAGTTGGTGGTTTTAGTTGATGAAAACTCAGCATCTGCTTCAGAGATTGTTTCAGGAGCCTTACAAGATTGGGACAGAGCAATGATCGTAGGAAGAAGAACTTTCGGAAAAGGATTAGTTCAAAGACCTTATACTTTGTCAGATGGTTCAATGATGAGAATTACTATTGCTCGCTACTTTACCCCTACCGGTCGTTTTATTCAAAAACCTTATAATGAAGGAATTGATGCTTACCGTGATGATTATATGAACAGATATGAGAACGGAGAATTCATGCACAGAGATTCTATCAAATTACCAGATTCTCTTCAATTTAAAACTTTAGACATGGGAAGAACTGTTTATGGTGGAGGTGGAATCATGCCAGATGTATTTGTGCCGTTAGACACTATGGAGCTTTCTGATATGTATAGAGCAATTAGCCGAAAAGGAATCTTCAATACATTTACTTTTCACTATGTAGATCATCACAGAGAAGACATGAAAAAAATGTATCCTACTTTTGAAGACTACGAAAAGGATTTCAAGTTTGAAGGAGCTGTACAAAAAGAATTTCTTAAAGCTGTGAAAGATGAAGACATTGAGTGGAATGAGGAAGATTACCAAACCTCTAAAACGCTTATTCAAACCCTCGTTAAAGCAAGAATTGCTTCAAACATGTGGGACTTTGAGAAGTTTTATAAAATCTATAACGCTCAAGAAAATGAGATTTTTATGAAAGGTTTAGAATTAATAGAATCAAAATCTCTTGAAGATTTAGGATTAGATTATTAATTTTGAAGAAAATAAATTGAAAATGAAAAAAGGACTTTTTTATCTTTTTACAGCCACTTTATTAATGTCTTGTGGCGGAGAAGAATCTACTTCTGATTCTTCAGAATCGGGTGGATCAATAGTAGCAAACCAAAATCCTGTTGATGATGCTGAATCAAATGCAATCAACAATGTGATTGAAGAAACGTCAGAAATTGACGGAATGAAAACTACAAGCATTGAGTATTTTGATTTGAAACATAATTTCGGAAATGTATTTTACCCTTCTGATAACAAGTTCACTTTTAAATTCAAAAACACAGGTGACGTTCCTTTGGTTATTGACAAAGCGAAAGCGTCTTGCGGATGTACGATTCCAAACAAGCCTGAAGATCCAATTGCTCCAGGAGAAATTGGCGAATTAGATGTAATCTTCAGACCAAAATCAGGTCAAGTTGGACAAACCGTAACTAAAAAAATTACTGTTACTGCAAACACAGAACCTAAAGAGACGTTCTTAGAAATCTCTGCTCAGGTATTGGATGCAATCTAAATAGACTAAAGAATTTGAAAAAGGATGAGTGTTGCTCATCCTTTTTTTATGCCCAAAAATTTGAGTTCACTACCTTCGCCACAGTTTATGTTCAAGGAAAAGAATGACATATGGATGTACGGCTTTGGATTATTGGTATTCTTCTACCTGATCTTAAGATGTATTTACGTTCCACCATACCCCGACGAAATACTTAACTTTCATGTTTATGTAGACACTGAAGAGTTCATTCCGTTCCAAGCATATCCTGACGCGAACAACCATTTTATCTCAACATTTTTCAATTGGATTTCGTTCAAGATTTTTGGGCCGAATGTGCTATTCATGAGGATTTTCGAACTCCTCTCCTTTCCTCTTTTCTTTATTTACCTTATGAAGATGAGACGCTTTTTTGAAAACAAGGTGGTAGTGAATAGCTTTGTTTTGGCCGTTTCTTCAGGCATCTTTCTGCTAACCTTCTTCTCCTTAGCCAGGGGTTATGGAATGTCAATGGCATTCTTTGTAGCCTCATTTTATTACCTCTTACTTGCATACCATGAGAAGTCATTGAAAGCAATATTCTTAGGATGCTTGTTTGGGAACTTGGTACTCTGGTCAAACCTTTCTATGAGTATTTCTGTGCTAATTATTCTTGCACTATTCTTTTTCAAATTCGTCCAGCAATTATCCGATTTAAGTGCAAGAAGTAGAATTAAGAATGTTGCCAAGTTCACATTAATTGCAATTTTACCGGCTTTAATAGCCGTCCTATTCAGTTTTGACCTCAAGGCCGAAGGTGCCTTTTGGCTGGGAGGAGAAACAGGTTTCTTTGTGGATGTCATATTGGATCTATCGCAGAATACTTTTGGCCTAGATGGCATTTGGTACACGATTTCGATCTGTGGGTTTTTCGGTATTTTAATGCTACTCAATATCAAAAATCTCAAGGTTAACCCTTCTAGAATAATAATCTCTACAATCTTACTAGCCACTATTCTTGGTACCATTAGCCTACACCTCTTCTTGGGTGTTAACTATGGTCAAAACCGTGCAGCCTTGCATATTTTAATTCTTGTTCTCTTATTTCTTTTTATTTGGATGGACAGCTTAAAAAACAAACTGCGATATGCCACTTTCTTGATACCAATACTTTTCATAGCTCATCATTTATATTTCTTGAATTTCTCTCATCCTTATTGCTGGCGCAGATCTACCATGGACATAGAATTGTACTCTAAAATTCTAGAAAAACAAGAAGAAAGCGAACAGCTCCTCACTCTTAGTGGACCTTTCTACTTTGGAGAGAATGTTCATTACTTCAACTATCTTGAACCTGGCAGGCTGAACAATGTGCAGTGGTCTGATTTCCCAAGCGCAACAGCTGACCTTCTTTTGGTAAATACGGTTGATAATGTTCAGAACAACAATGAGTTCGACACTATCTTTCATCATCCAACAACAGAAGTCTCCTTGCTAGAAAGAAAAACTAAAATTGAATGGGAAACGCATTCTCAAATTGAGATCAATGACATTGAAAGCAGTGATTCAACCATTTCTATCTTAAACACCACAATCGATTGGAGTAGGAATAATCTTATGGTCACATTCTTAGGAGACCTCACAACAAATGAAAAGGTCAAATTTGCCTGTCTTGAAATTGAAATTAATAATGGGAACAATGAAACCGTACGAAGCGAGACAATTGTTCTAAACCAATTCAGACCTGACTTTACAACAACTGTTAAAACAGAAAAAGCGTTCTACTTCAGTTCCCTTGTCAAAGGCGAATATGAAGTTGAAATATTTATATTGAATCCTAGAAATTATAAGTGGAATGTGAGCGAAGCCTCAGTAAAGCTTCATGAAAACTAAACGATTTCCATCTTCTTCAGTAAGAAACTTGCATTCATATTTTGACAAATTCCATCTTTGAAAGTATAATCAAAATGGAGTTCGTCATTAATGATTTCGGCATCAAAGTAATGATTTTCTACTTGTGGTAACTTATCGGCTAAAACGCAAAGACTAAGATCGTGAGTAGCAATTAAACCGGTAGAATGAGAACTTACGAGACGCTCAACAAATTTGGCAGATCCTTCAGCCTTATCTTTACTATTCGTCCCTTTCAAAATTTCATCAAGAATGATAAAGTAGGTATCCTGTTGAATCTGCTCAACAATAAACTTCAAGCGTTTTAATTCAGAGAAAAAGTAAGACTCGTCATTCTGTAAAGAATCAGATGTTCTCATGGACGAAATTAACTTGATAGGCTTATAAGAAAAGCTTTTAGCACAAACTGGCAAACCATTATTCGCCAATACAATATTGAGTGCAACCGTTCTTAAGAAAGTACTTTTACCAGCCATGTTTGCTCCAGTAATGATGAAGAAGTCTTCGTTATTCATCCTAAAATCATTGTCTACTCTTTTGTCTTCACTTAAGAAAGGATGCCCTAATTGATCAGCATTTAGCATGGCTGATTCTTCTGCACTAATTGTCGGATAAATATTCTTTCGGTGGTTATAAGCAAAGTTGGCTTTTGAATTGTAAACATCAAACTCACTAACGGCTTGAAACCATTTAGAGATACTCAAGTTGTTATTTCTAAGCCAATTCTCAATGCGATAAGAAAACCTTAAATCCCACAAGAAAAATCCGTTTGCAAGTAGCGCAAAAAACACATTATTTCTTTGGTCTAATCTTCCAAACTCATGAGCTAAGCTTCCCAAAACCTCAGAAACCATAACTCCTTCAACCTTCAAATTCTCTTGTATTCTTTTGAGTTCAACTGATTCATACTTTTCAGTTTCAATCGCAGAAATTAGTCTTCCGTATTGACTGATTGTTTCTTGAACCTTGCCTCCATCATTTGCTAGCTTTGTTATGAACTTCAATTTTGTTGATGTCAATAACAAACCAAACAGGAACCAACCACCCAGTGCTAATCCCGGAATTAAACCAATAGCATAAAGAGCGATCAAAACCATTGACAAGCCATTGAAAACATAAGGAATCCAAGCAAATGCTTTTGATATTTTATTTTTATAATTAGCTGCCCACTTAACAATTTCATTGGCATCAACCTCCTGTTCAATAATTAAACCTGTTGCTTGAAAGCTTTGACGCCAATCAACCTTATCTGCTAATTCTGCAATTGCCTTTTGCTTGCTCTCAACATTTGAAATGTCGTTCGAGTTCAATTGATGAGCAAGCAGTTTGTATCCATTAGAAGTACCGCATCTATTTAATATTTGAAATAAAGAACCGTCTCCGAACAAATCAATGTCTTGATTAAAAAAATGATCCCCATCTAAAAACTCTTCTCCTTTAGCAAACATTGAGCTGTCCCCGCTAATGCTCTTGAGCTCCATTTCATTTACTTTTACCAATAAATCGGCAAATTTTCGCTTATTTTTCACATTAACATATGCGGTAACCAATATCAAGAATAGAACAATTCCTCCAATGATAATTCCAAGAACGACTGAGGAATTTGGGTACGCAAAATACGCTCCCAAAACGAGGGCTACAAAAACGATCAATCTTGACATAGATAGCAAAAGAGACCTCTTTTTCAATCCATTTAAATCAACTTGATGTTTATCTATTTGATCTTGATAAAACTTTTTAAGATCCATTAGGTTGCTTTCTGTTTACGGATAATTCTCCAAAACATTTTCGGAAAATATCTCTTGATGTACACGGCATAAATCTCTTTATTACCAATAAGAACAGACTTCTTATTCTTCCTAACTGCCTTTATCAGCTTCGCACAGCAATCTTGAACAGACATACCCGTTTCTTGATTATGATCCATCACTCCATGAGCTTCACCATCCGAATTCAATGCTGATTTTGATATATCTGTATTTATTTTGCCAGGGTAAGCAATAGTGACTTTAATATTATTCTTCTCTTCTTCTAGTAATACACTTTCAAAGAAACCTTGTAGGGCATGCTTTGAAGCAGAATATGCAGATCTTAAAAAGAATCCGAACTTACCAGCGATACTGGAAACGGCAATGATATGACCTGACTGCTGTTCTCTCATGATAGGTAACACAGCTTTAGTCAAGGCAACAGTTCCAAAATAATTGATCTCCATTATTTCTCTGTCTATCTCAAGGCTTGTTTCTGCCGCCTCACCTCTTTGACTGAGTCCGCCATTATTAACTAAGTAATCAATACTTCCTAATTCTTCTTTCAAAGAAGACGCCACCTTCTCAAAATCAGATGATTGCTTTAAATCTAAGGGTAAAACTTTGCTCTTTGAAGAATCTGAAAGACTGTCTTGAACAGCCTTTAATTTGTCTTCATTTCTTGCCGACAAGACAACAATAGCACCACTTTCATTAAATTGTTTAGCAAGCTCTGCTCCAATTCCTGAAGAGGCTCCCGTTATCCAAACAACTTTATTCGCAAACATCTTATTTTTTTATAATTTAGTACGAAAATAGTCATTTCCTCAGACTACTACATGATGCTACTACAAACCCCATCTTCGAAATTCGAAGACCTTTATGAACAAGAAAGATTCAAGTTTACTTGGAGGCTCTTCATTGCTTTGAGCTCAGTTTTTTTGTTTCTAACAATACTTCATGGGTTCAAAAATGATGATAATTTTTTCGTGACTCTATCCTCACTCATCATCATGTTATCATGTCTTGCAATCATGAAGGTATCAAAATCTTATGTGATAGCAGCCGTTGTTGGCGTGGTTGCTGGCTCAGTCGTTAACCAAATGGACCTATTCATTGTTGTTAGCTCACAAAAATTCGTAACCTCTTTATGGATTGTTGGCATAGCACTTTCAGCCTTTTATTTACTAGGCAATAAATTTGGTTTTGCAGCACTTACGTTAAATTTAATTGGAGTCGCAATTGCGCTTTACATAATTCCAAAAGAGATTCAAATTAGCAGAATTGAGGACCGTGATATGTTTGGGGTCACCATGGTCACCATAAATCTGTCCGTCATTATCTTCTATATCTCATACTTAATGAGTCAAATATTAAAAACTTCTCGCATTGCTGAATCGCGATCAAAAGCCGCTCAAACCGAATTAAAGAATTCATATGATTTAGTTCAAGTTCAAAATGAAGAGAAAACTGTAATGCTCAAAGAGATTCATCACAGGGTGAAGAATAACCTTCAAGTAATTACAAGTCTACTTCGCTTGCAATCCAGAGAAATAAAAGACGAAAAATCAATTGACTATTTTAGAGATGCCATTCAACGAGTACAAGCAATGGCACTCATTCATGAGAAGATGTATCAATCTGAAGAACTCTCTCGGATTGACTTAGAAGGATACATCAAAGGCTTGGTAGCTGAGTTGGTTCATTCTTATGCGATAGAGAAAAAGATAGAGCTTGAAATAGAATGTGACATAGACTATATACAACCCAAATCACTGGTCTCCTTTGCATTGATGTTCAATGAACTTATTTCAAATTCTCTTGAGCATGGCTTCAAGAATATGTCAAATGGAAAAATTGAAATCAACATTAAACTTCCTAAAGACAATCAAGTAATAGCGACCTATCAAGATAACGGAACATGGCTTTCTCCTCAAAAAGAAGGCTCTTTTGGGTTAGAGTTAATTTCTGATTTATGTGAGCAATTAGATGGTACTTTTGAGCGCACTTCAACCGAAGGTACTCGCTATGAATTTACATTTGATTACCTGAATTTGGAATAAAATTTTTAATCCTTTAAGACATTTGTTATCTTTGAATAGTAGTGGAAATGACGATTGCAATAGACGGATTCTCTTCATGTGGCAAAAGCACATTGGCTAAAGAACTGGCTAATACACTGAACTACATCTATGTAGACAGTGGCGCAATGTATCGAGCAGTAACACTGCATTTGATGAATACAGGTATTCTCAAAGACGGACATTTCATTCAAGAACAAGTCATTCAAGAACTTAAAGACATTGAAATTCAATTCGTTTACAATGCCGAACAAAAAAAATCAGAAACTTACCTCAATGGTGTGAACATTGAGAAAGAAATTAGAACACTAGCCATTTCAAAACAAGTAAGTGCAATTAGTGCCATTGGTGAAGTGAGAGAAAAATTGGTTTCTATTCAACAAAGTTTCGGAGTTAAAGGCGGGGTCATTATGGACGGTAGAGATATCGGTACCGTGGTTTTTCCTAAGGCTGATGTAAAGCTATTCATGGTTGCTGAAAATGACATCAGAGCCGAACGTAGATATCTTGAGTTAAAAGAAAAAGGAGAAAACCTTAATCTTGAAGAGGTGAAAAAAAGCATTTCACGAAGAGATTATCTTGACATGAACCGAGACATCTCACCACTAAGAAAAGCCGCAGACGCTATTGAAATTGACAATAGCGAACTTTCTGAACAAGATCAACTTGACCTAGCTCTTCAAATTATTCAGGATAAAAAAAAAGCCCTAGAAGTAGCTAATTAAATTCCCATATTTTTCGGCCTAGAAGCGAAAGTTTTATTAATTTTGCCCACCTAAATTTAATCTATAATTATGTCAGCTAGTAAAGTTGTTGAATTGTTAGGAGCCGAAGGAGAAGCTCTTTTGAATCATGAATGTAAAACCATTTCAAAAGACATGCTCATGTTACCTGGTGGAGACTTCGTTGATAGAAGTTTCTTGCAGTCAAACAGATCACCGCAAGTTCTTAAAAGTTTAGAAGCTCTTTATAATCATGGTAGATTAGGAGGAAGCGGATACGTTTCAATTTTACCTGTTGACCAAGGAATAGAGCATTCAGCTGGTGCATCATTTGCACCAAATCCAATGTACATGGATCCTGAAAACATTGTTAAGCTTGCTGTTGAAGCTGGTTGTAATGGTGTAGCATCTACCTTTGGAGTATTAGCAGCATGTTCTAGAAAGTATGCTCACAAAATTCCATTCATTGTAAAACTAAATCACAATGAATTCTTATCGTATCCAAACACATTCAACCAAATCTCTTTTGGTTCGGTTGATGAAGCTTGGAACTTAGGAGCAACTGCTGTAGGGGCTACAATCTATTTCGGGTCTGAAGGATCTGAAAGACAAATAGTAGAAATTGCTGAAGCATTTGAAAGAGCACACGAATTAGGAATGGCAACAATCTTATGGTGCTACTTAAGAAATCCTGGATTCAAAAAAGATGGTGTTGATTACCATACTGCTACAGATATCTCTTCTCAAGCAACACATATTGGTGTAACTATCCAAGCAGATATTATTAAACAAAAATTACCTGAATTAAATGGTGGATATCCAGCAATTAACTTCGGTAAAACACACGATAAAGTTTATTCTGATTTAACTACTGATAATCCTATTGATTTATGTAGATACATGGTAGCTAACTGCTACATGGGAAGAAACGGATTGATTAATTCTGGCGGAGCTTCTACAGGAAATGCTTCAACTGATTTTGAAGTTGGAGTTAAAACTGCAGTAATCAATAAAAGAGCTGCTGGTCATGGATTAATTTTAGGAAGAAAAGCATTTCAAAAACCATTCGCGGATGGTGTTAAATTGATCAATGCTGTACAAGATGTTTATCTTGATGATTCGATTACAATAGCTTAATTAAGTTTAAGTAAACAAAATATTAGAAACACATGGGTTGGTTTAAGAGAGAAAAACAGGGGATTTCAACATCTACTGCAGACAAGAAGGAGACACCAGAAGGTTTATGGTACAAATGTCCTAAATGTAAGACGGTTATTGCAGCAGACGACCACAAAGCAAACTTATCAGTTTGTGCTGTTTGCGATCATCACGAACGTATTGGAGCCAAAGATTATTTCGAAATCTTATTTGATAGTAAAAAAGGTTCTGAATTTGCCAGAGGGATTGAATCTGGAGATCCATTAGAATTTGAAGACACTAAAAAATATGTTGATCGTGTAAAAGCGGTTCAAGCCAAAACTGGAAATAAAGATGCGATTAGAGTTGCTCATGGTAAAATGAACGGTCAACCTATCGTCATTGCTGCTATGGACTTCAACTTTATTGGAGGGTCAATGGGTTCAGTTGTAGGAGAAAAAATCTCAAGAGCAATTGACAAAGCCATAGAATTAGAATCACCATTTTTAATGATTTCTAAATCAGGTGGAGCAAGAATGATGGAAGCTGGACTTTCATTAATGCAAATGGCAAAAACATCCGCCAAATTGAATCAACTTTCAGATGCAAAATTACCTTACATCTCATTTTTAACAGACCCAACAACAGGTGGTGTTACGGCATCATTCGCAATGTTAGGAGACTTAAATATCGCCGAACCTGATGCTCTTATCGCATTTGCCGGACCAAGAGTCGTAAAAGAAACAATTGGTAGAGATTTACCTGAAGGCTTTCAACGTTCTGAATTTGTTTTAGAACATGGATTCTTAGACTTAATTGTTGAAAGAAAAGACCTAAAAGAAAAGCTAGGTAAATTGCTTGAAATGTTCAAGAATTAGAAACTACAATTGAAATTTGTTCATTGAATATTCATAATTACTTAAAAATTGTATCTTTGCACGGTCTATTAAGAGACGTACATAATAATCATTGAAATAATATTGGAATGTATTTAGATTCAAAAAAGAAGGAAGCAATCTTCAAAAAGCACGGTAAAAGCGAGAAAGATACCGGTTCTGCAGAAGGACAAATCGCAATGTTCTCAGTAAGAATTGCTCATTTAACTGAGCACTTAAAGAGTAACAGAAAAGATTATAATACTCAAAGATCACTTCAATTACTAGTTGGTAAAAGAAGAAGTCTTTTAGATTATTTGAAAAAGACTGATATCGAACGTTATAGAGCGATCGTTAAAGAATTGAAATTAAGAAGATAATATCTTAGTTTTATAAATGTATTAGGAGGGGGCAATTGAAATTCGTTTTTCAATTGCCTTTTCTGTTTACAGAAGTTAAATAGAATAAATTAAACCGATTTGGGATAAAAGAAGCCCCCAGGTCACAAACACACATATATGAATGTAATAGAAAAATCAATTGATGTTGGAAACGGAAGAGAAATCTCTGTTGAAACAGGAAAGTTAGCTAAACAAGCTGACGGATCAGTTGTAGTAAAATGTGGAGGGACAGTGATCCTTGCCACAGTAGTATCATCTAAAGAAGCTAAACCAGGAGTTGACTTCTTACCGCTAACAGTAGATTATAGAGAGAAATTCTATTCTGCTGGAAAAATCCCTGGTGGATATTTGAAGCGTGAAGCACGTCCTTCTGATGACGAAATATTAGTGATGCGTTTGGTTGATAGAGCTTTAAGACCTCTATTCCCATCTGATTATCACGCAGACACACAATTAATGATGCAATTATTGTCTCATGATGGTGTAAACATGCCAGACTCATTGGCAGGATTCGCAGCTTCTGCTGCAATCGCAGTTTCTGACCTTCCTTTCGGAGGACCAATGTCAGAAGTAAGAGTTGCAAGAGTTGACGGTAAATATGTCGTTAACCCAACATTACCTGAATTTGAAACAGCTGACGTAGATTGTATGATCGCCGGAACTGCTGACAATATCGTAATGGTTGAAGGTGAAATGGCTGAAATCTCTGAGGCTGACTTAGTAGAGATCATCAAAATCGCCCACGAAGCAATTAAAAAACAATGTGCTTTCCAATTAGACTTAGCATCAGGAATTCCTTCTGCTCAAACTAAAAGAGAATACTCTCACGAAACACATGATGACGCAATCAAAGATAAAATCTGGAATGCGGTATTCGAAAACTGTAAAGCAGTTGCAAGACAAGGTTTAGCAGATAAAGAAAAAAGAGCTGAATTATTCAGAGGAGTTTATCAAGACTATGTTGATTCATTGGATGAAGAAACATTAGAAGCTGAGTCTCCATTCATCCAAGTATACTTCAACAAGGCTAAGAAAGAAGCTGTAAGAAGAGTAATGTTAGATGAGAGCATCAGACTTGATGGTAGAAAAATGGACGAAATCAGACCTATCTGGTCAGAAGTTGACTACTTACCAGGAACTCACGGTTCTGCTGTATTTACAAGAGGTGAAACTCAATCATTAACTACACTAACATTAGGTGGTAAAATGGATGAGCAGATGATTGATAGCGCTTTAGACAAGCGTTTTGAGAGATTCATGTTACACTATAACTTCCCTCCATTCTCAACTGGTGAAGCAAGACCTATTAGAGGCGTTTCAAGAAGAGAGATTGGTCACGGTAACTTAGCGCTTAGAGCACTTAAAGGAATGCTTCCATCAGTAGATGAAAGCCCTTACACAATCAGATTAGTTTCTGAGATCTTAGAATCTAACGGTTCATCTTCAATGGCTACAGTTTGTGCTGGTACAATGGCATTGATGGATGGTGGAATCAATATCAAGCGTCCTGTTTCAGGAATCGCAATGGGATTGATTACAGATGCTGAAGGAAAATACTGTGTATTGTCTGATATCTTAGGAGATGAAGATCACCTAGGTGATATGGATTTTAAAGTAACAGGTACAACTGAAGGTATTACTGCTTGTCAAATGGATATCAAAGTTGATGGTTTACCATATGAGGTATTAACTGAAGCATTGAACCAAGCGAAAGCTGGTAGATCACATATCTTAAATGAAATCTTAAAAACAATCTCTGAGCCTGCGTCTGACTTTAAGCCGTCTGCTCCTAGAATTGAAGGATTCTTAGTTCCTAATGATGTAATTGGTGCGATTATCGGGCCTGGTGGAAAAATCATCCAAGAATTACAAAAAGAAACGAATACTACAATTACTATTGAAGAGGTTGAAACAGGAGAAGGTAGAGTACAAATCTTATCTGCAAATGCTGACGATATGAAAGCAGCTGTTGACAAGATTAAATTAATCGCCTTCCCTCCTACTGTAGAGCTTGATGCTATATATGAAGGAAAAGTAAAATCTGTTCAAGCTTACGGATGCTTTGTTGAGATCTTACCAGGAACTGATGGATTAATCCACATTTCTGAGTTAGAGCACAGAAGAGTTGAAAAAGTAGAAGAAGTATGTAAAGAAGGAGATGTATTGAAATTCAAAGTAATCGGACAAGATCCGAAAACGAAGAAATTCAAACTTTCTAGAAAAGTATTACTTCCAAAACCAGAAGCAAAGACCGAAGCTTAAGCTGAAGTTTTTTTTATATACTTAAAGCCCTTTCGTTTATTCGAGAGGGCTTTTTTTTGTGCCATCACGGGCGGACAGCCAGTATCCGGGGTTCTTTGCCTGCACAATCTACACGCAATAAATTGCTAACTTTAGCCAAACGTTGTATACAATTTACCATGACATGAATTAGAAGGAACCATTTATGAATAACTTAAAAGATTATTTCAATTCCGTATCACAACTTAGTGACAACACTTGGTTAAAAATTTATCCCTTCTTTAAAGAAGAAAGACTGGCTAAGGGTCAGTATTTTGCGGAAGTCGGAAAAATAGCCAATCAAATAGCTTTCTTGGAAAAAGGAGTAGTCAGGGCCTTTTTTTTAAATCAAGAAGGGAAAGAGTATAACAAACAATTTTTTGTAGGAGAAAGTATAATTGGTGCCTACTCATCCTTGCTGACCGGAACTTCAAATTTAATTGCGCAACAAGCCTTAACAGATTGCATTATTTACACCTGTGATTTCAGGCAATTAACCGAACTGTATTATACACATCCAGATTTAGAACGATTAGCTAGAAAAATAGCTGAGTTCTATTTTTTAGAAAAAGAGAAAAAGGAAATTGAAATTGTGCTACTAGATGCCACTCAACGTTACATTTTATTCAAAAAAGAATTCCAATGCCTTGAACAGTTGATTCCTCAATTCCATATTGCTTCTTATTTAGGTGTGTCTGCCACACAATTAAGTCGTTTAAGAAAAAAATTACGTTAACTTCATAGTTATCTTCATTTCTTTACCTATGTAAATGGATTTAGATTTTACTCGCCGTTACTTTGTACTTCAAAAATTAAAAGCGAAGTAATGAAAAGAGTAAAAAGAATTTTATCTGCAGTACTATTATCAAGTCTAATATTTAATTCATGTGCCCTTAAACCTGTTGCATATGAGCCAAAAGCCGCACCGGAATTTGAAGGCACAACATCACTAAATGAACAATTAGTCCAATCTGAAAAACTTGGAATCAACGGTTGGTATGGACCAGAAGATATTGTGTTTGATGATGCCGGCAATCTTTATACTGGAGTTCACAATGAAGACTTTAGTGATGGGAAAATTTTAAAGATCGATATTGACGGAAATGTTATCGAATTCTATGATGCAGGATCTTGGTGCGCCGGGTTACATTTTGATAAGAACGGAAATTTAATTGCACTAAGTCACAAGCAGGGCTTGATTAGTATTAGTCCAGATAAAAAAGTTACTGTCTTAGCGGCTGAGGACGAAAATGGAAATCCATTTCTTATTCCAAATGGACTTGATATTGCTGAGGACGGCATGATCTACTTCAGTAATACCTCAGAATTTTCAGCATACAACATAAAATATGGCCGAAAAGTGATTATGGAAATGAATCCTATTGGCGGGCTATTCAGTTACAATCCTGAGACACAAGAAGTAAAAACACTAATTAACGGCACTTATTTTGGAAATGGTGTCGTTGTTTCAAAAAATCAGGAGTATATATTAATGGTCGAAACAACTAAATATAGAGTACTTAAGTATTGGCTCTCTGGCGAAAAAACTGGAGAGACTGAAATTTTTATTGATAATCTACATGGTTTTCCCAATGGAATATCAATTAGAGAAGATGGTTCATATTGGTTAGGTTTTTCTACGAAACGAAATGATGCTTTAGATAAAATCCATCCTAAAACAGGAATGAAAAAACTGGTTTATGCCTTGCCTGAGTTTATGCAGCCAAAGGCAGAACTATTTGGTATGGTTATGAATATTTCTGAAAAAGGGGAAATTTTAAGAACATTATATGACCCAAGTGGCGAAATTATACCAGAAGCAGGTGCTGTAAAAGAACATGATGGATATCTCTATATCGGTGGAGATGTTATTCCTTACATTGGAAAATATAAACTGTAAAACAGTATATAACACAAAATAAAATTCACTGCTAACGCAGTTCGCCATAAATGGCTAATTTTATTCAAACGTTAACCACTATATCTACCACCCAATTTTGGCATGGTAATTGATTTTTTGATCATAAAAATGAAACTGCCCTTATTCACTCTACTGACCTTATATAGTTCATTATCTTTCTCTTTGAATATATCTCTTCAAAAATCAAAGTTCAATGGCATTGAGTGTATGATAGTTTCAACATTTCCTAAAAACGATATAACGTTTGAATATTATCCGAACACAAAAATTATAAAATCTACTGGAAGATATAATAGTAAAGGAAATAAAATAGGCTATTGGAAATATTATTACTCTAATGGACAACTTGAAAGCAAAGGTCATTATAAACGACATTCAAATCATATTGACTATCAATGCAAATTGAGACGAAAAAATGGTTACGAAAACAGAAAACAAACGACACAAACAGGCTGGTGGAAATATTATTCAGAAGAGGGAAAACTAATTAAAAAAGTGAAATACGAAAAAGATTGGGTTACATGTTATGAATGTACGTTAACCAGTAAAATAAAAAAGGAAATCAGTTATTAATGATGAGTAAGCTATTGAAAAGAGAAAGAACCATGAGTAAAGTATTATTTAGCATTGCAGGAACCATATCATTCTTTTTACTTTCTTGCACTGATGCTGAAGAAAAAATTTCTTATAAAAATGTAGAAACTACGGCTCAAAAACCTCAATCTGTTCCTATCATACTTCACGGGCAATGGAAAACAGAAGGAAATGAAGGTGTTATTTCAAGTTGGCTAGAATTTGATAGCACAAATATGGAGTTTTACAAGTGGTTAACTGATGAAGAAAAACCTTCGGTGAGTTCAGGGAATTATGAGGTAAAGTCAGATTCTATCCTTGAATTATCCTATTCAGCCTATAATGAAAGGCAACAATTTGTTTTAGACTCTTTTAGCCAAAACTACATAGACTTATATTCTCTTGGAATAAGCGCCGGAAATCTTATCTACAATAGAACGACATACATTCAAGCTGACTCACCCAAAAACTATGTCGACACAATTTCAATTACAGGAACTTTAATTGCAATTAATGAATCTGACTTTTGGGGCAGAATCTATTTGACAATTGACATTGAAGGTGAGAAGCAAACTTATGACTATTACAACTTTGATTTCCCAGACCTTGAGCCAATTGAAAAGCTTTTAGATAAAAAAGTTGATGTTGAATATTATACTGAAGTGACATTGCAAGAAATTGATTTTCATCCTAATGGTGAATCAATTCATGGTGAATACGCGGCAATAAAAACAGATGAAGACAGGAAAAGTGCAGAACAATTTAAAATTATAGGGACGCTATCCATTGATAAAGATAATATTGGAGGTGATCTTCCAGGTGATTATTTAATTACTGAGAATGATGGCACTGAGCACGAGATCACTGCTTTTACATATCAAGAGTATGTTCAGTTCAATAACAAAGTAGTAAGTGTATACTGTGCTGAAAACTACACTGAAATTGCCACCTCAATCAATGGGGTTGAAGCTGCAGAATCTGACGGCATGTTTAGCGGGAGTTGGAAAAAAGAAGACACGAATAATCCTATCGATCCGACAAGTATTCTCATCAAGAAAAATGAAGAAGGCCTGTACAAAGTCAAATTTAGTAATGAAAACTACTTTGTGAATGCAAAACTTTCATCAAATGTTCTTAAGGGAAAAAGTAATTCTGGAAACTTCACTATTGAAGTTGTATCTAAAAATCCAACCATCTTAGAATATTCAGATGACGGCCGAGGGCACTTTGAACCAGTAAAAAATGAGCATTTTATTCTTGTGAAATGATTGATTCTCAATTTCGCTCTTCCTGCAATACCACAATCAGTCTTGCTACTACTATTTATAGATCTGAATAAAAATCAACCAGTGCCATAGCGGAGTATTTTATAAGTTTTGATTTAAGACTTTCAAAATAGCAAGATTCAATGAATCAAATCCAAAAAGTGAAAAATAGATTGTGTCTATCTTAAGAAAATAAAAAAGCCCCTTCACAAATGCAAAGAGGCTTTCTTTTAAAATCATGGGCTAGTTTATTTTGACATAAAATTAATGGTCAAACATTCCATGTCCACTATTTCCTTTTGGATACACCTTGACACATTGTGAGCCATTGTCATAAATCATTAAATTAGTCAAACACTAATTCAATTTAAAACTCGTCAAATGAAAGTTACTGCCGAAAAAAATGAAAAGGTTGCCAATATGATCTTTGCATCTATCTACCCATTGTACTGGAATAGATTAGAAAAGAATGGAAGAACGAGAGAAGAATACCATCAAGTATTAGAATGGTTCACAGGATTTGATGAAGAGAAATTGCAGTCGCTTATTGATGAGGAAGTAACGTTTAGAACATTTTTTGAAAGAGCTAAATTGCATCAAAATGCTGATATGATAAAAGGAGTTGTTTGTGGATATCGCATTGAAGAAATTGAAGATGAATTCCAGGTGTATAAGCAATGTAGACAAATGGAGAAGCTGATTGATGAACTCGCAAAGGGTCGTAAAATGGAGAAAATTTTACGAGAAGAGAAGAAATAGGGGTACATAAATGAAACAATTCAACACAGTTCTTCACAAAGTACAAAGCCCTAAAAATGTTGGGATGATGGTGAGAAGCCATGTCGCATTCGGAGGGAACAAATTCATCTTTGTTGGTTATGACCAGCCATGGGACTTTAAACAAGGATCGCAGGCCTTTTCAAGAAAGCTTGAAGGTCAATGTGAATTCATGCATTTCAAAACGGACACAGAGTTTTTTAAATGGTCTCAAAAAGAAAATTTAAAGAACTATGCTATTGAGATAAATGAGCAAGCAGCTGTGCTTTCAAAAACCAATTTTGAATCAAACTGCAACTTAATCGTTGGTAGTGAAAAGCATGGTCTTCCTAAAGAATTTGTAGAACACTGCGACCAAGTTGTAGTAATTCCTCAATTTGGAAATGTTGCCTGTCTCAACGTTTCAGTCTCGGCTTCAATTGCCATGTACGAGTTTAAACGAGACCAAGAAATGTCATTAGAAATTACGGATTCTAAATTTGAAATAGAAAAAGTATAATTTTTTGAAAGGGCTAAAAAACCACGAGTTACTGAGTTCGACTCCCTTATTCAGAATCATTATAATCGATAATTGTTTATTTTAGGGCTTCAATTAACCCAAATTAATGCCCTCATGAAAAAAATAGTCTTTAGCGTCATGCTTTTGAGCACGGCTGCATTTGCCCAAGAAAACAACAAAAAAACTAACAAAGGATCTGTCGGAATCAACTCAGAATTCGCCTACAAAATGTTAGATCCAAATCAGAACTTAAGAAAAGTCAGCATCCTAATAGACGAACGAAAAGAAGGTACTCTGGCTAACAAGAGCCTTACTATAGGCACATCTTTGATCGGATTGGTAGACTACCAAAATTCAAATACCGATTCAAAGTTTGCCTACTTAATGCGTCACCCAACTTCTAATAACCAAATTGGAAAAGAAGTTTCAGAGGCCGTAATTCATTCTTTCCAGCTTTCATTCACTGGAGCAGTGAACAACTGGCTAACTGCTCACACAGAAATCTTGTATAATCCTGAACAAAGTTTCGGAGCAGGAACCATCACCAGCTTAGGAAGAAATCAATTACAATTGAGAAAAGGATTTGTGATGTTGGGAGACCTCAACAAATTCCCAATGTACGGAGCTGTCGGAAAAATGGATGCCCCTTTCGGGCAGATGGGAAGCGTAAGCCCTTTCACCAATTCAACCATGTGGCACGCATTCGGTGGATTAGGTTATGGAGCCCAAATGGGATTCAAGAAATGGAACATCCATGCAACTGTGATGGCAGTTCAAGGAGGTGCACAATTCAGAGCTATGCATACCCCAGTAGGCGATTCTACAAACGTTCCTTCAAAGATCAACAACTTCGTAGCTGACTTAAATTATACTTTACCAATTGGTGAAAATATGAAACTAAAAGTAGGAGGATCATATCTTCACGGCTGCGCATATTGTCAAGATTTCCCGGTAACTCACTTCACGGCCTGTGCAGAAAACAACCCGGCCTACACTGTTTACGGAGAATTCATGTACAAAGAAATCTTTACCTTAAAAGGTGGGTTTGCAAAAACTGACAAGGTATGGAAAGGTACTCACAACCCTACTCCACCACTAGATATTTGGGAGGCTTCAAAAGTATCTTCTTTAGTCGTTGGTGCTCAATATAAATTCAATATGGATGGTAAGGTGAACTATGCTGTTTCAGGTGAGTTCTCTAACTTCATTGCTGGTCCTGATGGATCACCTTGGGAAAGACAAAACCAAATCATAGCTGGATTTTCTGCAATGTTCAACAAGTCATCTAAACTATTTTTAGAGTTGTTTAGAACGGATGGTTATGCACCATTAAACTTCATTAGCGGATCTGATCCTTTTGCACCTTTTCCTCCCGGAGAAACACACAGTGTGAACGGCGCATTCAGCCACGGTATAGTAATCGGAGGACAACTGACTTTCTAGATCATTTATCTTTCGATTTATTATCATAACTTTGAAATAGAACTTAAACCTCTTCATTATGAAATCATTAGGACTTTTAACACTCTTAATAATTGGATCTACTTCAGTAAATGCTCAGGTCTCTTTTACGATACTAGAACCTGCATCAATTTCGGGCGGATACGAATTCACTAATAACGGAGATGCACCAGATTGGGGCTTAGCGAATTTGAATAACCCTGCTGATGCTGTCTTGGACACTGTTGTTATTGCAGATGATGGAACCCCTGGTATAAATGCACAAGGAATTCCGCATGCAAATGAAGCTTGCAGTCCTCTCGTCAATGATTTGACTGGTAAGATTGCTCTTGTATACAGATATGACGGGTCATCTTCTAATGATTGCTACATAGGAACCAAAGTACTTAACGCCCAAAACGCAGGAGCAATCGGAGTAATTGTGGTAAACCGAGAAGAAACTGTTTTTGCTTATGGCGGAACAACTGATGGACCTTCAACCAATATCCCATTCGCATTCATCAGCAAATCTGATGGTGCTTTGATCAGGGATAAAATTGATAATGGAGAAGACGTGGTCGCTTTTATTGGTAACAAGCTAGGACTTTATGATGATGATGCAGGAATTGTAAAAAATCAAACCTTGGTTTCTACTTTGGGAGCAACTGCGTCTCAAACTTCATTATCAGGAACAGAATTTGAATTTGATATTGGCACAAAAATCTACAACTATGGTGTCAACACTCAGTCTAACATTATGCTTACTGCAACTTTAGATGGGCCAGGTGGCAATTACTCAGAAACTGTTGGCCCTTTTACAATTGATCAAGGAGATTCGATTGATGTATTTACTGGAGGTACCAATAACATCCCAGCATTTTCATTTGCAACATATCCTGATGGCGTTTACAATTTAAAATATGAGGTTGATCTCGGAATCCCAGATGAATCTAGTTTTGATAATACACTTGAATACTCTTTCGTGATAGCTGACAGCATAGTCTCTTATTGTAATATTGATACCTTAACTAATCTGCCAAAACCAAATATGTATTCAAGATCTGTTGACCCTATTTTCTCTTCATGTATGGTTTACAGAGATGCAAATGCAAGCAGATTAGGAGCTGAAGGAATTTACTTTTCAATCACAACTTCATGGGATTCATCTTTAGATTTAGAAGGCGAGTTTGTAACAGCATACCTTTTTGAATGGGACGATAATTTTGTAGACGTCAATGACGCAAATTTTGCGTTTGGTTCTTTAACTAATATCGCAGAAGGAGAATATTACTTCGAAAGTGGAGAAGATTCTGTCTCTGTGCTTGCTTCATTCAACACACCAGTAGTTTTTGATGATAACCAACGCTATTTAGCTTGTGTAGAGGTTTGGAACGAAGACATTTGGTTAGGATATAACAACAGAATCGATTACAATAGAAATATTGATCACTACTTACAACCTCTTGTTCCAACAGTATCAAGTGGCACTTATTATTGGATTGGATTTGCTACCGACATGGTACCAGCGATTGCTTTAAAAGTATTTGATGCAGCAGAGTTAACAATTGATGAGAATGAAGAACTTTCTTTAAGTATCTTTCCAAACCCAGCTAGGAATGAGTTGAATATCAATTCTGCGAATATTACAAATGGATTGTACAAAATTTATGATTTAACAGGAAGATTATTGACAGTCTCTCCTATTGCAGGAGTTACAAATACAATTGATATTTCAAATCTTTCTTCAGGTCATTATATATTCTCTATCACAGATGAGAACGGCTTAAGTTCTGAAAAGAAGTTTAGCAAGTTGTAGTCAAAATGAGTCCTCTCTTTATTCCTATAGTTTCAGGAACAGTAATTCTTTTAGCAATAATCTTGACCTTTGGTGCAGGAAAAAAAGCGCTCTCAATATTTCCGGATTTGGAATCAGTTAATGTAATCTTCAGAGAAAAGGGGGCTTCAGGACATTGTAATGACTCATTTATAACGAAAGCAGGGGCTGCCAGTGGAGTTTTAGAAGTCATTGTAACCGACAAAGAATTTTGGACTAGAACGGGTTTATTCTTTGGCTGGGTGGCAAATTGGTATCGACTCATCCACAAAATAGAACTCAATCAAATATCAAAAATTGAAAGAAAGAATCGTAAAAAGGTTCGAGTGTATTTCAATGATGAGAAAAAAGGTCTAAGAAGCATGACTTTGAGTTTGAAAAATAGCGAAGCATTCACAAAGGCCATAGGAATAGAAGTAGAACAAGAATAAAAAAGAATTATATGAATTTAGGAGCAATGTCAGCAAGTTTGGCAGTGAAAGACCTGCAAGTATCTAAAGCGTTTTATGAGAAGCTAGGGTTTACTGCGTTTGGTGGATCAGAAGAGATGAATTATCTCATCATGAAAAATGGGAATGCATTAATTGGCCTTTTTCAAGGAATGTTTGATTCAAACATCATAACCTTCAATCCAGGTTGGGACGAAAACGCTCAAACTGTTGAAGGATTTAAAGACGTTAGAGCAATTCAAAAGAGTTTAAAAGATCAAGGGGTGGCATTAATGTCTGAAACAAATGAGAATGGTTCAGGACCTGGAAACATTATGCTTACTGACCCTGATGGCAATCAGATTTTGATTGATCAACATGCTGAGTAAATCTTACAAAGGCCCTTATTACATTGAATTAAGTGATTACAATCTCATATATGAGAATAAACAGATTGATGCCATTTCTAAATACAGCATTGAACGAGAAGACAATAGAATACGTTTTAGAAATAAAGGGTATACCCTCTTTTTCTTGCAAAAGCAAGACGACCAAACGATCTTATTACAAGGCTTAGATGGTTACGGAATGAGAGACCATCAATTTCTCAAGTTCGTGAAAAAACTAATCGAAGATTTTGTCAAAGCTTCCTAACGGCGCTTCGCATTCACCTCATCCAAGAATTCAGGAGTCACCTCTTCTATCCCCTGCTCTGCTGCAGCATCATTGATTTTACCGATAATCATTTTTAGAAAAATTCGTGGCACTTTCACCAACTTCTTGTAAGCATCAGGATGCCATTTAATAGCTCCTTCCATTCTTTCAACTTGGTACCTTACCGCATCTGTATTCACTCCTTTAGCCTTAGGAATTGGCTCAGCATAAGGATGTGAGTGCTTGCTAAACCAAAACTGTTTACTATCTCTATATCCAAAATCAACTGGTAATGTAGGGAACCCCTCCCCTTCTTTGAGATACTCAGCATAACGCTCTTGCATGATAATCTTATCAATCTTCAAAAGAAAATGTGCTTCAATCTCTGGTCCATCATATTTAAAAATGTCTGATTCATCCCAAGTACATTCAAATACCTGAACTGATTCTTTAATAATTTCAGGATACACCAAACCATCTTTCTTTTCATCCTCAGATCGTGATGATGGTAAGAGTGTAAAGATGCTTTCTTCTAATTTCTCTTCTGTCGTTTCACCAGGATAACCAAGTTCTACCGCATTCTTTAAATAAGCTTTATCATATGGTATAAAGTTCAAAGCAATAGTTTTGTTTTTACGAATATTGGCAGCTGTGTTTGAAGTAGATCTACTGATTAGCATCATGTAATGATCTTTTGAAATTCCAAAAGGAAAACACAAAGAATAAGAACCTAAATTCGTCAATCCACTTTCAGAGACAGAACTGCAGATGACTACAGGCATTGGATAAAAGGAAGAAGTTTGATAAAAATTATCAAGAATATTGACGTTTACAAAATCTGTTTTTTCATTGAAGAACCAAGACATAGAATCAATTAATGCGTTTGTTCAAAGCTAAGCTCAAAGTGATCTAAAAAGAATGACGGATGTTAGCTCGAGATATGAAATTATAAGCCTTAACTTTAAGGATGCACTAAAACTATTTAGGGATGGATATTAAAAGTGAATTTTATAAGCTAATTAATCAATTCGAATCTGACGAAAGTAAAATAGCTGACTTATGGAATGACGTTTACCAAGCTTATACCGGAAGAAAGCGTCACTATCATGACCTCTCTCATTTAGAAAACTTATTAATGCAGTTATCTGTAGTTCACGAAGACGTTGAAAATTGGAATGCATTGCTCTTTACCCTTTATTATCATGACATTGTCTATGATGCGAAGAAGAAAAACAATGAAGAGCTAAGTGCAGATTGGGCAAAGAAAGTAATGACCCAAATTGGAGTTGACAAGAAGACGGTGAATCTTACTTTTAATCAAATCATTGCGACAAAGCAACATGAGACATCTGATAATATTGATACCAATTACTTTCTAGATGCCGACCTTTCAATACTTGGTTCTACTTGGAGCAACTACGAAAGATATTACCAAGGCGTTCGTGAAGAGTATAAGATGTATCCGAAAGTAATGTACAATCCTGGCCGTAAAAAAGTAATGCGCCATTTTTTAGAAATGGACCGCATATTTAAAACTGATTATTTTTATCAGATGTTTGAACAAAGCGCCAGAGCCAACATTCAGCAAGAAATAGATTTACTTTAAGAATATATGAAGCCACCATATCTATTCATTCTGTGCACCTTAATGGTTTCATTTTATTCTTGCGAGCCTTCACCTCACAAGCTCTCTGGAACTTTTGTTAATGATGATCAAACAGATTCAATCTTAATTGACTGTGATCTCAATATCACCATGCCTCATAATAACAAAGCCATTCCTCCTGAAGGCTATGACACAAATGTTAAGCAAATAAGAACGAAAATGGACAAAAAAGTTTACACTTTAGCTGTTCAAGTTGACAGTATTTCATGGTCATTTGCAACCTATTATCTCCTTGAGGACCGAATAGAAATGGGAGGTCAAAATTTTAATCAAACCTTAATGAAATCTTGTCGACAAAGACCAATTTCGGTAAATATAAACTAAATGTCATTCTATCAAAAGGTTGCCGAAGTGGGCACTAAATATATCAAGCCACATAAACTATTTAAGTTTGGTTTCAACTGGTCACCTATGTACAAACGTAGTACAGGGAAAGTAACTTTCGTTTCTAAAGATTTGATGACCATCAAAATGAAACTCAAAATAAGTTTCAAAAACCGAAATTACATGGGTTCCATTTTTGGTGGTAGCCTCTTCTCTTCTGTTGATCCAATCCCTATGGTTCAGCTTATTCAAATTCTAGGAAAAGAATATGTTGTTTGGGATAAGTCGGCTGAAATCAAATTCAAACGACCAGCTAAAGAACATCTTTACGCCGAATTCACTTATACCAAAGAAGAAGTTGAAAACATCAAACGTCAAATTGCAGAAAATAATGAATTTGAAATTGAGAAATTAACTGCGCTCACTAATCAAGATAAATCAATCATCTACTGTGAAGTAAAGAAAACAATCTATATCGCCAACAAGGCCTTCTTCAAAGAAAAACGAGCAAAAAAGCAAGCCTAATTTGCCGCCATATAAGCTTTCAAATCATCTCTATCACTCTTGTGAGCTAAAGCATCAACACACAAATAATAGTTCTCTTGATCTGTCGTGTTCTTATACAAATGCTTCGCAATTTCTAACTCCGCATCCGGGAACTGAAAAGAATCCATCAAATTCACCACTTGTGCTGATTTAAAACAATAACCCTTGGTCACCAATTTTGCGCGATCCATTCTTTCATCTTTGAATGATTGACCCTCAATTTGACCCTTCATTGTTGTGACATCTGCATCAGTAGCAACATTCTCACATATATTAACCGAAGGTACAGTTGGTTTATCGATTATAATTCCGCCACCGTTTAATAAACCACAGCTTGTCAATAATGCTATCGCCGAAATGTAAATTAGCTTTTTCATATGCTTTGTTTTTAGATTCATTATCAAGTTTTCAATAATTGAGCCAAAGTGAGAATTTAAAAGTTTTATAACTATTTTTAAGGATTGAAAAAGTATGGATTTATCCTCTAATGCCATAGCCAGCCTTGAATACCTTATCAAGCATCATAAAATCAGAATTGAAAATGTTGATCAATCTGTTTTTGCAAATCATTGGAGATTGGTCAATTTTTATATTGAAGATGATGTCTTTGCCATTCAGGTTGATGATGAATATGACGACTTCAAAATTGAATCTCCCGCCTTACACCTTTGTCTTGTTTTGAGAAGTTTAGAGGAATACAAAGATGCTACCGACTTCTTAGATTGGAGTAAAAAGACTGGAATTGAGGCAAACAATAATGCCCTAGAATACTTCAGAACCTTAGCGCCCATATTGGTTGATACTGAAAAAATAATTGAAGAATTAGACAGTAAGATCTCTGATATAGAATTCACCACGAATGCAGGCGCAGCCTACGAACTAAGAAACAAATAAATATGAGTTGGATAAAAACGATCCCTTACGAAGAAGCCGACAAGAGTCTAAAAAAAGTATACGATCGCGTTAGCGGACCGAACAATAACATTGACAATGTTTTAAGTATTCACAGCTTACGCCCGCACACGCTTTTAGGCCATATGACCTTATACAAAGCAACTATTCACAACTCAAACAACACCTTGCCAAAATGGTATTTAGAAGCTTTAGGGGTTTATACCAGTTCACTGAATAAATGTGATTACTGTGTTGAACATCATACTGCTGGCTTAAGAAGGTTATTGGGAGATGATGAACTCACTGACACATTCTTAAGCAAAGCAAAAACTGGAAAAATTGAAGACTTATTTGAAGCCAAACACCTTTGTGGATTCAACTATGCTAAACAAATTACACTTCACTTGGGGAAATCATCTGAAAATGAAATTCAGAAATTGCGAGATGTAGGTTTTACTGATGGCGAAATCTTAGAAATCAATCAAGTGGTAAGCTATTTCAATTATGTGAACAGAATGGTTGTGAGCCTTGGAGTTAATACAGATGGTGATATCATTGGTCTTTCGCCTAATAATAGTGATGATCCTAACAGCTGGAATCACGAATAGAATTCCTATCTTTAAAAGCAATGCAAGAAGAAGAAAACCCGTTTATGAAAGTTATGGAGAAGCACTCAAACGAGAAGCTGATCTACATCTTAACAACTGATAAAGATGGTTTTCAACCTAAAGCTCTTGAAGCAGCTAAGATTGTACTTGATTCGAGAGGTTTAAGTGAAGTTGAAAAGCTCGAAGTTTCTGAGAAAATTAGAGCGAAAGAAAAAAAGGAAACTGCCGAACGAACTGAACACAGAAGTCTGCTCAAGGGGCCCGGAATTATCGTTACCATTGGAATTCTGCTTCCACTTATGTTGTTAACTCCTGACAGAAGCTTCATGGTCACAATGTTATTTGCTGTGATTGGTTTCGGAGCAGGTCATTTAGTGAATTACCTTTACTTCAAAGCCAAAGATGACAAGACCAAAAACTCATCTGACATTCTAGATTAGAGGAGTTGAGGCTCCAAATGTTAGGCGCTAAACTGAAATTCATCATGTTTGCAATGAGATAAGCTATCTAACTTTGAAGGTTATGGCGCATGAGCATCATCATTCATCTTCATCAAAGAACATTCGAACAGCTTTTTTTCTGAATGTTGGCTTCACTCTTTTTGAAATCATAGGAGGAATCTATGTAAACTCTGTAGCCATAATTTCAGATGCCATTCATGATTTGGGAGATTCTATTTCTTTAGGAATGTCCTGGTACTTACAGGATAAATCAAACAAGCCTGCGACAAAAGAGTTCACCTTTGGATATCGGAGATTTTCACTTTTGGGAGCATTGATTAACGGTATTATTCTTTTTGGAGGTTCACTTTTCATCATTGTTGAAGCCATCAAACGAATTATTACTCCTGAACATTCTAATGCCACCGGAATGTTGATTTTTGCCATTATTGGTATTGCTGTGAACGGCTATGCTGCTTATAAAATGAGTACGGGTAGAAGTTTGAATGAGAAAACAGTATCTCTTCATTTATTAGAAGATATGATGGGATGGATAGCGATTTTTATTGTGTCGATTATACTTCAATTTAAAGACATACAAATACTTGACCCAATACTGTCTTTAGCAATCACATCATACATTTTGTATAATGGAACCAAACGGCTGATGGAAACCATGTCCATTTTTTTACAAGCTCAACCAAAAGATATTGATCGTGAAAAAATTGAAGAAGAGTTGCTAGCAGTTGAACGTGTTGAATCAATGCACCATCTTCATATTTGGTCTTTAGATGGAGAGCATCACGTGCTTACCGCTCATCTGCAAATGACACAAGACGTTACCATCAAAGATATGCTGAAAGCAAAAAAAGCTTTTAGAAACATCTTAAAGAAATATCCCTTTGAGCATTTCACTGTTCAAACAGAATTGAAAGGTGAAGAGCACACACCTTGATTCGATCTAACTTAGGTAGATTATCCTTAAATTTACCTGATGACAAACAACTGGATAAACTCTCCTGAAGATGCTTTAATATATGTCGGAGACGCAATGTGCTCCTGGTGTCACGGCTTTTCACCCGAATTAGACAAACTCATTCAAAATCATCCTGACTTAAATTTTCACATTATCAATGGTGGCTTAAGACCTCACGGAACTGAAACGAATGAAACCATGGCCGATTTTTTAAGGTCACATTGGGTTGAAATTGCAGAAAGAACAGGACAGCCCTTTGCCTACGATATTCTTGAAGACAAAGAGTTCATTTATGATACCGAGCCATCAGCAAGAGCAGCTGTGACTGCTAGAATAATGGATCCTTCAAAAGAGTATGATTTCTTCAAGCTCATACAGATGGCATTTTACCGTGACAACAAAGACACGAATAAGACAGAAACTTTCACTCAACTAGCCGAAGAATTTGGATTTGATAAAACCCAGTTTGAAAATATTTATAATTCAGAACAAGCTAAACTTCAAACTCAGTCAGACTTTCAATTGGCAAGTCAAATCGGAGTTAGAGGGTTTCCTTCAATGGTCATTAAGCTAGACGGTAAGTTCATTCAAATTTCAAACGGATATCGTGAAGCAAAAGACATTGAGGCTACCATTTTAGAGGCAAAACAAAAAGTGAAAGAATTATAATGGATCAAGACGCACAAAGAAAACATCTGATTGATTTGGTCACTACCAGAATGCCTTATGGCAAGTTCAAAGGACGCTTTATTTGTGATTTACCTGAGTATTACCTAGTTTGGTATAGAGGCAAAGGTTTTCCGGATGGGAAAATAGGCATGCTTTTAGCTTCTATTTATGAAATCAAACTTAACGGACTAGAAAAGATCTTAGATCCGATTAAAAAAATGGCTCGATAAAATGAACAAGCAACTATTCATAATCGCTATCAGCTTGATGTTCACTTCAAGTTTAATTGCTCAAAAGAACCTCAGTTACTTAGCTTTAGGTGACTCTTATACCATTTGCGAAAGCATAGATTCCAATAGGCAATGGCCCAAGCAATTAGTAAACAAACTAAACGGAAAAGGGATAAGCATTGAGCTTTCTAAGCTTATTGCGAAAACGGGTTGGAGAACAGATGACATGCTCAAAGCAGCCAAAAAAGAAGTCAAAAAGAACAAATATGATCTGGTGTCTTTGCTAATTGGCGTTAATAATGAATACCAAGGTTGGGATCCGATAAAGTTTAAACCTGAATTTGAAAAATGTCTAGATTATGCAATTGAGCATTGCAATAAAGGAAAAACTGGAGTATTTGTAGTCTCCATTCCTGACTATGGCTACACTCCTTTCGGGGCTAAAAAACAACAAATAATTTCTGCTCGTCTTGACCTATACAATGAGATTTGTAAGAATGTAGCCAAAGAAAAAGGAGTAGCGTTTTATGACATCACTCCAATTTCACGAAAGGACAAAACAGATAAAACATTAGTTGCCAAAGACGGTCTTCACCCTTCGGCTAAACAGTATAGGTTGTGGGTAGATTCATTTGCATCACAGGTTTACAAGCAATGTGTTGATAAAAAATGATTGACAACTATCTATTTCAATTCAATCATGATCTGAACGGAATTGAAAAACCAACAGAACTCAACAATCCTTTTGGAACCACAATTCCTCTAGTAGCTCAAATTGCGGCTCGAGAATTCCAAGAATTTATTGCAAGTGAAATCTCAAATTGGGAACACAACTTTGATTCTGACAAAGGAAAAATGTTTGGGGTTTTAGTAGTTCAAAAAGCAAATAAAGAACTTGCTTTTCTAGGAACCATTTCAGGAAAACTAAGTGGAGATAAGCAATGTGAGAAATTCACACCTTCAGTATTTCAAGACTCAAAAGATGATTGGTATATCAATAAAGGAATGAAAGAACTGACACAAATTGGAAACCAAATTGAATTAGCTTCTCATTCTCAAAAAGCAAAATTGAAAGACATCCGAAGACAAAAGTCACACGATCTGCAAAACTGGTTATTTGAAAACTATAAATTTTCTAATCTTTCAGGCCTTGAGGCCAATGTCATAGAAATATTTGGAAACTCAGAACAGGGCAATCCTCCAGCAGCTGCCGGAGAGTGTGCCGCTCCAAAACTTTTAGCTTTTGCACTCGCTAATCAGCTAAAGCCAATTGCGATAGCTGAGTTCTGGTGGGGAAATACACCAAAATCTGAAGAACGTATTCATAAAGCGTACTATCCAGCATGCAAAAATAAATGTCGCCCGATTTTGGAATATATACTTGAAGACAATACTCTTTTTAATGTGTTGAATTTTTCGTAAATTGGTATTCTCAAACAACTGATATGAAACATTTTGCAAGCATTTTAATTCTAAGTATTGTTCTCTTCTCATGTGGTAAAGCCGATTTTAAAAAGGATTGGGATAAAGGAGACAAATCAGATTGTGAAAAGAAAGAATGCGTTGAATGTGCATCAGACGAATATGAAGATCCTGAAGTTTTAGGCGAAGGAATCACAAAATATATTCTTGAAGATTTCAATTATAATGCTGAGGGATGCATTACAGATGGTTACGTTAAATATTTGAAAAACGGAACTACAATTGCCCTTGTTAAATATTGGAGCAAAGAAGGTGTAACTTATGGTTGTAAAACGATTTGCACTACTGGTGATTGTTATGATGACCAAGCAACTTGCTGCAAATTTGAATACGAATGCAGAGAGTAATTATCTTACTTTTTGAATTCTCGTAAACTTAATATTTAGATTTTTCTCGTAATACTTTAATTGCTTTGACTCTTCATGAGTCACTATGCAAAGAGATGTACCATCTTTCCCTGCCCTAGCCGTTCTTCCTGACCTGTGTGTATAGTACTCTTCGTTTTGAGGCAATTCAAAATGGACAACATAACTAAGGCCTTCAACATCAATTCCTCTAGCGGCTACATCTGTAGCTACTAAGATTTGAACTTTCTCGTTCTTGAAAGCTCGCATTACTTTATCTCTCTCTTTTTGAAGAAGATCACCATGAATGGCATCTACTTTAATATTCTTGGCAATTAATTGCTTGGTCAGCTTCTTAGTAGTATTCTTCGTTTTGCAAAACACCACTCCCCTGTTCTCTCTCTCGGTATTTAAAAACTGCATTAGTACATGCAGCTTCTCTTCTGGCTCACAAACCAAATATTGATGATTGATTTGTTCATTAACCAAATTCTTGCTACTCATGGACAATCTTGTAGCATTAGGAGCCAAGTAAGTTGAAATCATCTTTTCAATCTCTGCAGGAATGGTAGCAGAGAATAACCACTTGTTTTTAACAGCTGCTGAAAATGAAAGAATCTCTTCTAGTTCTTTCTTAAATCCCATACTTAGCATTTCATCTGCTTCGTCTAAGATTAAAGTATTTACATGACTTAAATCAACCGCATTACGTTTCACCAAATCTATCAGTCTGCCCGGAGTTGCGACAACTATGTGTGTTGTTCTTGACAACCTACTTAATTGCTTTTCAATGTGCTCTCCTCCATATACGGCCTCAGTAAATATCTTATCTGAGTATTTGGTAAACCTGAATAATTGCTTTGCAATCTGTTTTCCCAACTCTCTTGTTGGGCATAAAACCAATCCCTGAATATGTTCAGATTGAGGATTAATATTTTGAAGTAAAGGCAATCCAAAGGCAGCCGTTTTTCCGGTACCAGTTTGAGCTTGCCCAACTAAATCAACATTTCCGCCCAGTAAAATCGGAATTACCTCAGCTTGAATTTGAGAAGGTATTTTTATCCCTAATTCATTTAGACCTTTTACAAAATCCTTCTTAATTCCTATGTCAGTAAAATTTCCCAAAACAAATAATTTTGATGCAAAGCTACGATTAAAGCATTAGCTGCAAGATTAAAATTAACTTCGCAATATGAAAAGAGCAGCTCAGTTTCACAGAAGAAGCAAACATCACGGTAATTATGAGTTTGACAAACTATGTAAAGCGAATGAGCGCCTAAGGCCTTTCGTTATTAGAAACGATCATGGTACAGAATCAATCAATTTCTCTGACGCCGAAGCTGTAAAACAGCTTAATGCGGCCCTTTTATGTCACTTTTACGAATTGAAATATTGGGATATTCCTGAAGGATATCTTTGTCCGCCAATACCCGGAAGAGCTGAATACATTCATCAAATTGCTGATTTAATTGAAGAAGATGTAAATCACAAAGACAAGGTGACTTGCCTTGATATCGGAGTTGGTGCGAATTGCATATATCCTATTATTGCTGCTAGCCAGTACAAATGGAAATGCATTGGTTCAGACATTGATGAAGTTGCAGTAAAAAATGCTGAAGAGATCGTTTATGCGAATGAAAAGCTTAAAAATAGAGTTGAAATAAGACATCAAGTTAATTCAGATAACATCTTTGCTGGGATAATTAAAAAGAATGAAAGAATAGATGTGACGATCTGTAATCCTCCTTTTTACAAGTCGCAAGCAGAGGCTTTGGCAGCAACTGCTCGTAAGAACAAGAACCTTCATAAAGGTAAAGTTGAATCTACTGCTAAGAATTTTGGCGGAACCGAAGGAGAATTGTTTTGTGAGGGTGGTGAATCAAAATTCATTTCAAAGATGATTAAACAAAGTGAAAAGTACGGCAAAAACTGCGGTTGGTTCACTTGTCTTGTTTCTCGAGAAGATCACATGAAGAAATTTCACAAGGTCTTCAAATCAGTTAACACAAGAGAATACAAAGTAATCCCAATGACATTCGGGAATAAGAAGAGCCGAATTCTCGCCTGGAGATTTGCCCAATAATTTCTTCTTTATTTATGGATTTTGTATCTTGACTTCATCTACTTATTATGAAGCTAAAGAAACCTCAACATTGCGATCAAGAATGGCTAAAAATGAAGGATACCGAAAACGGTAAACTTTGTAGAAAATGTCAAAATGAGCTAATCGATTTTCGTAAAAAATCTTGGGGTGAAATCCGTCAAATTCAATTCAATAGTAATAACTCAACTTGCGGACTTTATTCAAAGAAGCAACTGAACAATTGGGATCCCGAACCAAAAGCATCAGGAAGATTTACTATTGCTGCGGCCAGTGTTTTATTCGGCATGTCACAATTAGTGGGTTCAAATGCTATTGCCCAAGAAGATACAACCATTACCATTAATCCTGAAAAAATTGATCCTATAACTAACAGGCCTGTTCAACTGAACGCAACTATTAGAGGTAAAGCAATTGACAAAGAATCAGGAGAACCAATTCCCTTTGCGAAAATAATTGTCGTAGGCACTGAGATTATGGCTGAAACCGATTTTGACGGTGAATTTGCGCTTAAATTTCCGGCTGACTTTGAAGGAGAAGTTGACATTCAGGCCAAGTACATTGGATACACTCCTTTATTAATAGAAGGAATCAAGGTATACCATGGTAAAACCAGTATTGTTGATTTGAACTTTACCATGCAAAGTCAAATAACTAGCTTTACCGTTGAAGTGCCTTCAAAACGTGCCGAAAGAAAATACAAGCGACAACAAAAAAGAGAGGCACGAAAAAACAGCAAAGAAGAAGAATAATAAATAGGCGATTTATGGATAGAAAGAAATTTCTTAAAAACATGGGATTAGGTTCTGCCGCTATAGCTTTGGCTGCTTGCGGCACAACACAAGAACTTGGCGAAGAAGAAGATTGTAAATTAACTCACCTCGACGATAAAGGCCCTTTTTATTTTAAAGGATCTTCTGAAACTGTTAATCTCAATTACACGAATCTTCCGGGTGAGGCCATGTTAGTTAGCGGGACTGTATACAGTGGAGAAGGAACAGAAACGCCATTGTCTGGAGTTAAGATTGATATCTGGCATTGTGATTCAGAAGGTAATTATCACCCAAATGACGGAGGGACTATCAATAATGAAAACGCAGACAAAATGGCTTTGAGAGGTTTTGTCATAACAGATAAAAATGGGAAATTCTCATTCAAAAGTATTTTGCCCGGCCTTTACGGAAGAAGATCTCGACACATTCATTACATCTTAAGCGTTAAAGGGCATTCATCTCTTGTAACTCAATCTTACTTCAAAGGAGACCCTAGAATACCAATTGATGGTTTATCGAAGACCGCCGGGGAATGTAGAATTGTAAAATTTGACAAGTCTGGTGAGTTATATATGGGAGTCATGAATTTCAACTTGCAAAAAAAAGGCTGAACGTGAGTCCAGCCTAATCTTAAGATGTATATAGGGTTTACTTATCTTTTATTTAATACGATAACCTTAGGATCTGATTCTCCCCAATTATCAAGGGCTTCAAAAAGCAAAAAGTTATCAGCCGATTGGATTAATTTGTAATATCTATATCCAATTCCGCAACTCATGAAAGGAATTCCTAATAGAAGGTCTCCTTCTTTCACCAATTCTCTTTGAAGACCCCAAAGCTCATTGCTGTCTTTAGAATATTCTATTGCCTTTAAGGCCATCAAATCCATCATATGATCATCCTCCATCCAATCTCTCATGTTAGTTTGAGATTTTTCTAAAAACCAAACTTCGTTCTCATAAACAATATCGGTTGTTGCATCAGTCACTTTTTGAGCGAAAGAATTAAATCCTAATAATAAAGTAAATGCGATAAAAATTGATTTCAGGCTTTTCATAATTTATGTATTGATAATGACATAAATACAATTGCCGTGCCAAGTAGTTTTTCATTCATTTAACATTTTTTAAAATTTAAGTTGATACGTTTTGGCACGTTCTTCGTTCTACTATAAACGCAAACACAAAAACCAAGAAGATGAGCAAAGCAACAATCACAACATTTTTAACTGGCGCAACCGGCGCAGTAATAGGAGTAGCATTGACTATGAACATGATGCAAAGTTCAAATCAAACTGAAGTTCAAACCCCAGAGGGAATGAATAATATTCAATCGGCCTCAGTATTTGATGTTGCATTTGATGATGATGACATAAAAGCAACAAACTCATCTGCAGGAAATACCGACTTAACTTTTGCTGCCGAAAAAACGGTAGAATCTGTTGTTCACATTCAAACTCAATTCGTAACTGAGGAGATCACTTTTGATCCTTTCTTAAAATTGTTTTACGGAGAAGATGGTTATAGAAAACGTCAAAGACATGGCCAAGCATCAGGCTCTGGAGTTGTTATTTCGCCTGAAGGATATATTGTAACTAACAATCATGTGGTGCAAGACGCCGAAGAGGTAAGTGTTACCATTGGTAAAAAACAATATGACGCTAAAATTATAGGTACCGACCCATCAACTGATATTGCCGTAATCAAAATTGAAGGCCATGGTCTTGACTTTTCAGAATTCGGAGATTCAGATGACTTGAAATTAGGCGAATGGGTTTTGGCTGTAGGAAATCCTTTGAATTTGCAGTCAACCGTAACCGCAGGTATTGTAAGTGCAAAAAATAGAAACATTGATTTATTGACTTCAAACTATAACCCCGAAGAAAAAGTATTTCCGGTAGAATCATTTATTCAAACAGATGCGGCAGTGAATTCAGGAAACTCAGGTGGCGCTTTGGTGAATGCCAATGGTGAATTAGTTGGGATTAACACGGCTATCTCATCTGGAACTGGATACTATACGGGATATTCATTTGCGGTTCCTTCGAACATTGTAAAGAAAGTGACTTACGACTTAATCAAACACGGCGAAGTCCAAAGAGTACAATTAGGTATTAACATTATGGATAACAATTCTGAAGTTCAAGCACTAAATAATTTATCTACCGATAAAGGTGTTGTTGTTACTGGAGTTGTGAAGGGAGGAAATGCTCAAAAAAATGGGATGAAACTAAAAGACATCATCTTATCAGTAAGCGGACAAGATGTTAACACGACATCTGAATTACAAGGTAAGTTAGCTATGTACAACCCTGGAGACAAGGTTAAGATTAGCTTAATGCGCGGTGAAGTTCAAAAAACAATTGATGTTGTTTTAGATTAGAATTATTTGGCTGCTCGAGCGGGCTATCCGCTATAGTCTTTGCTCGTGACTTCGAGAGTCTCAGTCACCCACAAAGAGCTGCCACTGCTATCCCTAGCAGATAAAAAATTAAAGAAGCGATCATAAATGAGAAAAGCCCCAAACCTTGAAAAAGGAATGGGGCTTTTTTATTGCTTTAATTGCAGTTAGTGTCTAACCACAATTCTTTGAGTCATTTTAGAATTAGCCGAAAACAGCTCAACTAAATAAACGCCATTTTCAAATGATGATAAATCAATGTTTGAAATTGCATTTGAAGTTGAAGTAGCGTAAACTAATCTTCCATTCATATCTAGTAAATTAATATTCACTAAGTCTGAATTTCCGTCAATGTTAATGTTCAATTCGTTTGCTACTGGATTTGGGAAGAACGATACATTTCGTCCGTCAATTTGATCTAATCCTACAAAAACAACTTGTACACAATCAGAAGTATCTGTACATCCCGTAGCCGAAGTAACAATTACTGCAGCTTGGTCACCACTAATATTTAAGCCTGCAGAGAGGTCAAGTGAATCTCCTGTTGCTCCAACAATATCTGTTGAATCATTACAATTAATCCATTGATAAGTTCCATTCTGCTCAGCTACTTCGTAAGTACACCATACTGGCATTGTCACTGTAACATCTGGCATCATTGGTTGAACAACCTCAATACTATCTTCAATCGAACATCCGTTAGCATCTGTAGCAATTATAACATACACACCTGCAGTCAACATTGTCAAGTCTTCTGTATCGTCAGTGTCTCCAGTTCCATCATTATCCCAATCAAAAAGAATAGTACCTGATCCTCCAGAAATCGTCAAATCAATTTCTCCATCAGCTGTTCCTCCACAAGAAACATTTGTTGAATCAAGAGAATATGTAATTGCTGCTGGCTCGGCCACAGTTCCATCAGTTGTTGCTGTACATCCAATTCCGTCCATTACGGTCAATGTCCATGTTCCAGGTCCTATAGGATCTAAATCTTCAACATCATCAAAATCACCTGATGCATCATTATCCCAATCATAAGTAATGGTTCCTACACCACCAGTGGTCGTAATAAATACACCTCCATCATCTAATCCATTACATGAAACATCATGAACACTATCGGTCACTACAGAAATTGTTGAACCAGCATCAATTGTGATATCAACTGTACATGAATCAATATTTCCATAATCATCTTCAGCATATAAAGTCACTTGATTTAATCCTTCGTTAGAACAATCAAAATCATAAGTTGAAAGGTAAATAGTATCAAGTCCGCAAATATCAGCTGTTCCATTGTCTAAATCTGTTGCTAACAAAGTTGTATCACCAGTTGAATTCAATACAATAGTCATTGCACCTACACAATCAACCACTGGAGGTAAAGTGTCTAAAACTGTTACCACTGCAGTACAAGTGTTCACACCTAAGTTATCATCAGTTACTGTTAATGTCACTGAAGTTCCAGCCGGAGTTGGAGGTGTAGTAAATGTTCCTACAGGAATTGGAGAAGTTGCTGTTCCGTTAGACGTTTCACCATCTAAAGCATTCGGCCCACTGAAAGACCAACTACCTAAAGCAAAGGTAGAACCATCAGGGCCTGTTGAAGAATTTCTATAGGCCCATCCATCAAGATACTCCCAAGCTTGCCCGGTTCCATCCACATTGATATCACCAAAAACATCAATGACTGCGCCGCCTTCAAATAGTTCAATGGCATCATCTCCGTTTATTGACATAGCTCCGGTCGTGTAGTCAGGTGCAAAACCAAACCATGAAGTAAATTGTGGAGCTTCTGATGCCACGTAAATATAATCACCCGCACTTGCCGAAGCAGCAGGAAAGGTAAATTCTTCACCGTCAGAACCAAAACCGTTGTTCGCAGATCCCAAACCGTATTGACTTAAATCAGCAATATCATTTATCACATATAACTCAACTCCTTTAGGAAGACCTCCCGTTAATGGAGCATCATAGACAGATGAAATTACCAAAGAAGGATTTGATCCTATCACAACATCACCACAAGTAAATGCAGTTTGAGAAGCCGAAAAAGAAACTGAAGTCGCGCAAATAGGCATTGAACCGCCGTCTAAGTCAGCATCATTAATTGTAGCATTACCCGCTCCATCTAAATAAGCATTGATATTTTGGCAAACTGCCGTTGGTGGATCAGTACATGTATAATTAATTGTCAACTGAGGTGCAACACCTTGATCTTTTGATCCAAATCTTCTTGTATTTTGGTTCACAGTTTCGTCTCCGATCAATATCCATCCCATATTATTACCAGGATTATCTAACCAATCTTGAACATCTAAAACCATTTGTGCTGAAGACCAAGCATAAGTTCCTAATGCAGGAGGTAATGCTGTTGTTGCAGATAATGCTCCGAAGTCTCCACCGGCAGATGTCCAAGTAGAAGTACCAATCATGGCATCTGACCATGTAGCATCAGGAGCGACGGCTGTAGCCCCCATTCCTGTTCCAACCGAAGTTCCTTCACCCCAAGCCGTAGTAACTGGATGCAAATCATAATCATCAGTTCCTGCTCCACCAGCAACCTGATCAGCATTTAATTCTAATGAAACTGAAGTAATTGTCGCTCCAGCCGGAATAGAACCATCAATATCAAACTGCAAAAGCGCTCGTCTAAAATTAAATGTATTCGTGGTTCCTGAAAACAATCGACCCATTCCGTTAGAATTGGTAGATTCAGAATAAATTGAATTGTCTTGTGATGGGGCTATGGTTACACTTTGTGCAGTAGCTCCAAGACTCAATCCAAGAAGAGAAAGAAGTAAAAGTTTTTTCATAAATATTGAATTATTTGAGAGCAAATGTAGGCATAAAACCATGGCAAGGCAAGAACAAATAATTATCAAATTATTAAC
>CAJXJK010000003.1 GCA_913054135.1 uncultured Flavobacteriales bacterium
CAACAACTGGTGCTACTGTACAGTTATCAGAAACTCCTGTTACATCTGCAAGGTTTACTGCAGGAACTGCTGTAATACATTCAACGTTTACATTTGCTGGTGCAGTTGCTACAGGATTTTGTGTGTCATTTATTGTAATCAATTGATCAACTTGTGTGACATTTCCACAATCATCAGTAATCGTCCAAGATCTTAATAACGTTTCAGGACAAGTGTTGCCATCAGATACGTCTCCAATGTAAGCAACAGCAGGATTGACAGTACAATTGTCAGTTGCACTCAATAACATTCCTGGATTTCCTGGTGGAACATCAGCAATACATTGATAGTTTGCAGGCCCTGGAGCCGTACCAGAAGGTGGTAATAAATCTTGAACTATAATATCATGGGTTACAAAGATGACATTACCACAATTATCAGTTACTGAATAAGTTCTTGTAATCGTCTCTGGACATGTGTTACCATCAGACACATCTGATACCCAGGCTACAACGGGAATTCCGCCGTTATCCGCCTCATCTGTAATGATGTTAGGGTCTGGTAAAGAAACATCTGCTAAACACAATTCAAATTCATTTGCTGGTGCTGTTGCAGTAGGCAAAATTGGATCACCAATGATAATCAGCTGAATGACATTAATTGAATTTCCACAATCATCAGTTACTGAATATGTTCTTGTAATGGTTTCAGGACATGATCCGTTATCTGATACGTCTGAAATAAAAGCCACAGTTGGAGTAGGGTCACAGTTATCAGCCTCATCAGACACTACTGTAATATCTGGACCAGGAACAGCACCAGTAGTATTAATATTTGGTGGATTAGTGGCAGTTGGGTCAGTCGTGTCATCAACAGTAATTGTTTGAGTGACGGTAGCATTGTTACCACAAAGATCCGTAAATGTCCACGTTCTTGTAATCGTTCCGCCACAAGTTCCTCCAACTAAAGCTCCATCAACTCCTGGAACATTTCCGTTAGGATCACAGTTGTCAGTGTAGGCAAGATTTGTCATGGCAGGCACATCAGTTGCGCATTCAACAGTAACATCTGCTGGAGGAGCTGCAAAAACAGGGGCAGTCACATCCATAACAGTAATCGTCTGACTCTCAGTTACGACATTTCCACATGCATCTGTGAAAGTCCATGTTCTAGTAATAATTTCAGGACAAGTATTACCATCAGAAACATCAACTCCGATAACATTACCATTTGGATCACAATTATCAGTGTAAGCTAAATTCGTCATTGCCGGAACATCAGCTGCGCATTCAACATTAGCATTGGCAGGTGGAGCAGCAAAGACCGGAGCCTGAGTATCATTTATTGTGATCAATTGAATAACGTTAGTTATGTTACCACAATCATCTTCTATGGTATAAGTTCTTGTAATGATCTCTGGACAAGTATTGCCGTCTGAAACATCTGATAAATGAGTAACTACTGGCACACCACTATTATCAGCTTCATCAGTAATTAATAGGGGATCCGCAGGAGGCACATCAGCTGCGCATTGAACTGCAAGTGGACCTGGAGGCGTACCTGTCGGAGGGTTTGCATCTCCGATTATTACTAATTGAATTACATTGATGGTGTTACCACAATCATCAGTAACTGAATAAGTTCTTGTAATCGTTTCAGGGCATGAAGCATTATCAGATACATCAGACACCCAAGCAACTGTTGGTGTAGGGTCACAGTTATCTGCCTCATCAGTTACCACAGTAATATCTGGCCCAGGAGCGACACCACCGGCTACATTTATGTCTGGTGGGTTTGTAGCTGTTGGATCTGTATTATCATCAATTGTAATAACTTGACTTACCGTGGCAACATTTCCGCATGCATCAGTATATGTCCAAGTTCTAGTGATTGTTCCTCCACAGTCTGTTCCAACTTGAGCACCATCTGTACCTGGGACATTTCCAGCACCATCACAGTTATCTGTCCAGTTGAGATTTACTATTGCCGGCACATCACCCGCACACTCTACTGTTATATCAACAGGAGGAGCAGCAAATACCGGATTTGTTACATCTTGTACAGTTATGGTTTGAGTTTGTGTTGCTACATTACCACAAGCATCAGTATATGTCCAAGTTCTTGTAATAACTTCAGGACAAGTATTTCCATCAGAAACATCAACACCCATGACATTACCAGCACCATCACAGTTATCAGTCCAATTTAAATTGATCATGGCAGGAACATCCGTAGCACATTCAACATTAACATTTGCAGGAGCCGCAGTTAAAACAGGAGCTACATTATCATCTACCGTAATTATTTGTTGAGCAGTACCGACATTTCCGCAGGCATCAGTATAGGTCCAAGTTCTAGTAATTGTTCCTCCACAATTTCCACCAACTAATGCGGCATCAACTCCGGGAACATTTCCTGGTGCATCACAATTATCAGTATATCCTAAATTGGTCATTGCAGGAACATTTCCAATGCAATCAACAGTGATATTAGCTGGTGCAGCAGCAAATATAGGATTCACATTATCATCAACAGTTATAATTTGTTGAGCTGTTCCGATATTTCCACAGGCATCCGTGAAAGTCCAAGTCCTAGTAATTGTTCCTCCACATGTTCCGCCTACTAAGGCAGCATCAACTCCAGCAACATTTCCTGGCGCCGCACAATTATCGGTATATCCTAAATTGGTCATTGCAGGAACATTTCCAATACAATCAACAGTGACATTCGCAGGAGGAGCTGCAAAGATTGGATTCACATTATCATTAACGGTAATTATTTGATTGGTTGTTGCCACATTTCCGCAAGCATCAGTATAGGTCCATGTTCTTGTAATTGTTCCTCCACAAGATCCTCCAGTCAATGGCCCATCTACCGGAGCAACACTTCCTGCGCCATCACAATTATCTGTCCAATTTAGATTAACAGCTGGCGGAATTGCACCACAATCTACAGTTATGTTTGCAGGTGCTGCAGCTAAAACTGGATTCTGAGTATCGTCTACTGTAATAGTTTGAGTAACTAAAATTTGATTTAGGCAAGGATCTGTTATTGAATAGGTTCTAGTTATCGTTTCAGGACAAGTATTTCCATCTGAAACATCACTCACAAAAGCCACTGCAGGAGCACCACAGTTATCTGCTTCATCAGTTACAACATTGACATTAGGTGCTGGCACATTAGCAGCACATTGTACATTAATAGGGTTAGGGTTCGATCCTGTTGGGTCGGTTGTTTCGCAACCATATGCAATGATAACTTCTCCATTACCAGCATTAGTACCAGGATTACAATTTCCGCCGGCCGGAATTAAGCTTGAACCAGCTCCACCTCCTCCACCTCCGACACCAAAGGTTCCTGAGATGTTATCAGATCCACCACCGCCACCGCCGTAGTATCCACCACCACCGCCACCGCCGGGGTTATTTCCAAATGCTATATCAGGACCGCCGTTTCCGCCTTGACCAAATGTTCCGTTTCCTCCGGCTCCGCCACCAAATGTCCATGGTGCTCCACCAATTCCACCAGCAGCACCAGTACCTCCACCACCACCAAATCCGTAGGTAGTTGTTCCAGCACCACCATTAGGGCACCCTCCAGCACCACCAGATCCAGGGTCATCTCCACCACCAGTTCCTCCGCCTCCACCTGCAACAGCAAGTGCATTACCCATACCACCAGGGGCAGTACTAACATATGAAGCTCCGCCTCCACCAAAAGATGAAATACCTGCATTTGAGTTTAGTCCGTTTCCTCCGCCACCAAATCCACCGGATCCATTGCCTTGAGTTCCTTGGCATCCTGTACTTACAATTAAAGTTTGACCAGGAACGACCGTAACGGTTCCGGAAACCTCAGCACCCAATCCGCCAAAAGCTCCACCACCTTGAGCACCAGTCGCTAATATTGTTACTTCAGTAATACAAGGAGGCACGATAAAATTAGCTGTTCCGCCAGTACAAGGGAATGTGACAGAAGTACAATTGTCATATGCATCTTGACAAGTGACATCCCAAGCTATATTGCAGCAATTTGGATTTGATGCAATTACAGATTGATAGCATCCGTCATCCGGAACAGGTGCCACAACTGGACATCCAACCGGAGGAGGAGGAACACAAAGATCATATGCATTTTGACATATGAAATCCCAAGCTGTATTACAGCAATAGGTGTCATTCGCGATTACTTGTTGATAACAAGCGTCATTTGGAACTGGAGCAGGCACACACTGTGCATTTGCTTCAGTTGATGTCCCAAGTAAAATAAGGACAGCTACTATATTTCTAGTAAATGTTCTCATTTGTGATCCTCAGTATATTGAATTAAATATTTTAAATATGCTAGATGTTCTGTGGGGTGATTTTCAATCCAAGAGATGTACGCCGCGTCAATTACTGATTGATTTCTTTCAAGTTCTTCAGTTTCAGGGAAATTTGGGGCCAATGTCGCCCTTTGAGCATGAATTTCTGGAATGATCACATTTTGGATATGTGAAAACTCGAAAGGCAAATTAAAAATACCTTGTTCTACTTTTTCAAAATAGACTAATTGTCTTTGGGTATCAGATACTCTAGTTTGGGCTAGACTGTTTTGAGTAAATAATCCCGAAAGCCCAAACAGGGCGATTAGAAAAAATCTCTTCATAGCAAATAATTAAGGGCAAGCAGGTTAACTTAATGTTATGACGGCTTTAATTATTTGTGGTTGTGCGATTCTAGAAGTTTTTTACCGTTCTGTTATTTATTAAACAATACTAATTGTTGGCGTTAAAACTACCTGTGTAATTCAATGAACTCTATGGGGTTGAGATAACCCTTGGTAACTGGTGAATATCCGCCACCGATAGGCATGTTTATTTTTGATCTCAACTCAAAATGAAGATGGGCATAATACTGGCCATGAGCGTCTCCAATTGTTCCAATTTCATTTCCTCTAGACACAAGTTGACCTTTAGCAATTTTAATCTCATCACAATGAGCATAGAGCGATTCTAGATAGGTTCCATCTTCTAACTTATGAACGATTCGGATGACATTGCCCCATCCTCCTCCGACATCTTCAGCAAAAGTTACATAGCCATTGGCAATGGAATAAATTGGATCACCCAAATCAGAATTACCTCCAGTTTTAGCATTAAGATCTTCTCCTAGATGATCGTTTTCTCCGAAAGGTTGGGCATTGTAATATCCTTCGCCGTTGGGTTTACCTACAGGCCAATCAAAATGTTTGGCAATATAATTTTGAGGAATATCTATTTTTTGGTTTGACAGTCCAAGACCTCCAACCAATATCACACTCATTAAGAAAATCTTCATATGCTTCTTTTGGAAGCTAATTCAGAAGTTCTAAAAAAGTAACATGCCTATCGGTGGCGGTTTACCAAACCGTCGACTGCAAATCTTTCAGATGCTGCGCTCAGGATAAACTGACTTATTGCATTCAGGTGTTTGGTTAAACTTTAACACCAACCATGCAAACGTCATCCACTTGTTCAAGTTCACCCATCCAGGTATTAAAAGCGTTTTCAATTTCTAGCAATTGACTTTCGCAGTTAGTAGACGCATTTGTTGCCAGGAGGTTTTTGAGATTAGAGGCTTTGAATTTTTTGCCCTTTTCTCCGCCAAATTGATCAACGAAGCCATCAGAGAAAAGATAAATAAGGTCTCCTTTAATAAGTTTGATAGAATTAGAAGAGAAGGGCTTTGGATTAAGAAATTTACCAATTGGTTGTTTATCCCCCTTTACTATTTTCATGTTAAAATCTGAAACTTTTTCATTTTGACCAGGTTGCTCTTCTAGGTCAGAATTTCTGAATAGCCAAACTGGATTTTGAGCGCCGGCAAATTCTAAGTTTAGGCCTTCGATACGACAAATGGCAATATCCATTCCATCATTTAAGTCTTTATCCTTATTCTTAAAAGTCTCAATTACTAATTCCCTTACCTTATCTAATATTTTAGAGGGGTCGGTAACCTCCTGTTCTTTCACCACTTTGTTTAGAGCTTCATTACAAACCATACTCACCATGGCACCTGGGACCCCATGACCTGTGCAATCACCAACAGCAAAGATTAAGGCATCACCATCTTTGTGAAACCAATAAAAGTCTCCACTTACAATGTCTTTTGGTTTGAAAAGAACAAATGAATCATCAAAATAATCCTTGAGAATATCAGTAGTAGGCAACATTGACGACTGAATAAGTTTACTGTATTCAAGGCTGTCTTCAAGACTATTGAGGGCATCCTCAAGCTTAAGACTTTTCAATTCAACAATTTCTTTCTGTTCAGTAATCTCTAGATTTAGTGTTTTCGTTTTTCTGTAGATAAAAACTGTGAAGGCAAGAAGTAATACAATGATGACTACGATTCCGCCTAGCCAGATATTTCTTGATCTTGCTTTCTCACCACTTAGCTTTTCAGCTTGAAGAGCAGCTTCACCTTCGGCGATTAATTTCTCTTTTTGAACAATCTCTAGCTGAGACTCTATGGTCTTCACTTTTTGAATTCTCTCTAGGTCATTGATTTCTTTGTCTACTCTGATCCATTTTCTGAGCCATCCAAAGGCTCCTTTAAAGTCATTTTGAGCTTCTTTTATTAGAATCAATTCTTCTAATGCTTCAAGTGTTTCAAAACTAAGATTGTTCGTTTGAGAAAAAGTATAACTTTCTAAGGCAAATTCTTCTGCTTTTGAATAGTTTCCTTTTAATCGATTAGCCCGCCCGAGCTCCATTAAAATAGTCGCCTTACTATCAGTCATTTTTTGCTTTTCGGAGACTTCTCTAGCCAATTCAAACTGTTGAATTGATCTATCATAATCTTCAATTAATAGAAAGTACAATCCCCAATTTTGATAATAGTAATAATAACCCTCTGGTTCTTCTTGGTATTGTTCTAATTCTTCAAGACAAATCTTCATACTATCTGGCATGGCCATATGATAATAATCAAGGGTAAGGTTTGATAGGGTGCCGCGAATCCCGGAATCTTCGCCGATTTGGCGATCAATCTTCAAAGCTTGAAGTAAATAATTATGTGCTTTTTTACCTTCCCCAAGTCTTTCGAGCAGAATGCTTTTCAAGGAAAAAGAAGCCGATAACATGTGCAGATCCTTATCTTTTTCGAAGATCAGAATAGCTTCATTTAGTTCTAATATTGAGGCGTCATAGTTAGCTGTAACTAGGTAATATCGAGCCTTGCCATAATGGATATCCCCATCAAACCTGTGATTATTTGTTGACTCCGCTTCCTTCTCAGCAGTTTCAAGTAACGCAAAAGATTCAGCAGGGCTTTCGGCATATTTCGCGTCAGCCTTATCCAGAATCTTTTCGATATCTCTCGAGAATCCAGAGAAAGATAAACTTATGAATAAGAGAATAATTAAGCTTTGGGCTAAACGCATTTGCTAAAAATAATCATTCTATTCCTTTTTCTGCACAACCCATTATTCCACCTTCACTCTAATTCCGTCAGAGTGTGATGTGAACTCAGGAGCGTACATACATTGAATTGTGGTAATCCCATTTGAGAAATCTCCTTTATGTTGAACTCTTAGATCGTATTCGAAAACATAAGTTCCTTTAGGAATGTAATCAAAGAAGAAATTGGTAGCAGCATCCTTTGTTGCTTGGTAGTACCCCAATCCATCTTGATAATGATATTTAGAGAGGACATTTATAGGTTCAAAACCTGATGCTCTCATATCTTTCATGTGCACATACTCTAGATTTCGATCAGTTCTCAACTCAATTCGAACTCTTACTTTCTCTCCCACTTTTAGCACATTGTTGTCATTAACAGGTTTTAATTGCTCTCCCTCAGAGCTCAAATTGATAACAAATAAATCCTTTTTCAATTTCAAGTTAGTCTCTGCAAAAGTGATTTTGTCTAGATCTTCAAAGTATTGCCAGTAGGCAGCTCCCCAGGCAACTCCATCATCCTTTTTGGTAACCTTGATATTCCCCATTTTTGGTTTAATCTGATCTTTTGTCCAAGCTGTTTTGAAATAACCTGTTCCTGCTTCAGGATTCACATTGTATGGGTTTTTCTCATCTGGCTTGTCAACATAGTTGATCTTGTTATCTCCTACAACAACCTCTACCAACTCATCTGATGCTAATAAATCAGAACCTTTAAGTAGTAATGCATAAACAGATTCGGTTGTTTGTTTGGTGGTTTTCCAATGCGTAGTTTGCTTTTGTTTAAGTAGCCAAATCTTCAACTCTTCAACGCTTTCTTGATCATTTGTCACCTCATCAAACATTTCAATCATTAAGGCTTGCGTTTCAATTGGAGCTTGATACCAGTAATATCCAATTTGATAATCCTTCCAATACATTCCGAACTCTTCATGTTGAATAGATCTATCCTTTAAAGATTTTACAATGTCAGTTGCTAAATCTTTCATTTCAAATCTGTGAGCTGCCAAAGCCAGCATTCCTTCACCATAAATATTGAAGCTCAACCAGAATTTCACTGCTTGATCTTTGTAATACTTCACAGCTTCTTGTGTGTGCTTGCTCATCTTTATTTCTGGAAAGTATGAACGTGCATATAAGTACTGAATTTGTGTGTACCCGATATGTTGATTCACTAAGTAATCAGGATCCCATCTCTTAGCATTCAGGTAATCTTTATAGATTTCACCATCTAAATATTTGATTCCTTTTTGAACCATATTTTGGACTTTTCTATCACTTCTAATCTCTTTAATTCCTAGATGATCAAGATGACCCATTCCTGTCATGATGTGTTGAGTGATATATCTACTTTCTTTCATACCAGGGAACCATGGGAATCCACCATTTACAGATTGATTTTTAATCGTCTTGCCAAGAGCTTTGTCTAACTCTTTTGACATTCTGTTCATGTCTAATAAAATGCTCAAGTTTCTTTTTGTTTGTTCTTCACTTTTAGCATTTAGTACCCAAGGAGTCTCTTCAAGCATCACCGATTTCAACTCTTGATTTTTCTGAAGATTTGATAAAAACGCTTCGGGGGAATTTTCTCCCCAATCTTCAATTACCTTCTGAATTTTAGGATTAGAATTCATCACATGAGTTGCGATAGCATTTGAATAATATCTCGTGAATGTTTGCTCAGCACATTCGTATGGATACTCCATCATATAAGGCATTGCCTGTACCGCATACCAAGCTGGGTTAGACGTAAATTCAACCGTATACCTGTGATGCTTCAGTGTAGAACTCTGGTTTGAAGCTATCAATTTGTCAAAGCTAAAGTCCTTTGATTGATTTCCTCTGATTGGCATTGGCATTGATTCAGTAACCAGCATTCTGTTAGATAAAATAGGAAGTACATTCTCTTCTCCATCAGAGAAGTCTCCTGCTTTTGCCACAAACCTGTACTTGACAGCAGAAGTTTCATATGGAACATCTATTGACCAAGAAACTGAAGTTGACTTTCCTGCTTCTACTTCAAATTCAAGTTGCTTTTGAGTGTGCTTGAACTTATCATTGATTTCTTTTTCAGTAAATGGATCGAACAATTCTAATTGAATTACCCCTTTTAGGTCTTTCTCTGAGATATTTGAAATTTTAGATGACAGTGTTATCTTATCTCCTTCTCTCAGGAACCTTGGAGCATTTGGAACTACCATTAAATCTTTTTGAGTAACCACTTCTTCAGAAATAGTACCGATTTTAAGATCTTTGGTATGCGCCAAGCCAGCAAACTTCCATTTTGTTAGCGACTCAGGGATCGTGAACTTAATTTTGATATCACCATTTGGCTCAGTGTGCAACTGAGGATAAAAGAATGCCGTTTCATTGAAGTTAGATCTCACTTTTACAGAAGAAAGGTCTTGAAACTCACCATCCAGCAAGTTGAGTTGAGCTTTATCTCCTCCTGAGGTTCCAAGTGGTAATGTCCCACCTAGAGCTTGTTGATTCGCAAGGCCAGGAGCGTTACTAACATTGTTGTCAGCCCTTAGCGTGCTTTCTGCTTTTTTAGAATCTTTATTTTTCATGTCTGCTCCCGTAGAAATTGTGGTAACATCCATTATTTCATTTTCAGATTCTTCTAAATATACTCCTCCGTCATCACTCATGACATCCATATCGTAAGAGTCATACCTACTATATCTATAATTGTAAGCACCATAATAGTAAGTGTTGTAGCCGTGATAGTTCAAAACAGGAAAGTATCTTGTTGGAGCATAGACATAATTATTCCAATTCGTATGCATATTTGAACCATAAGCTGCAGTCATGCCAACACCAGTTCCCCACATTTTATTGCCGTAGTAGTTATTGTAGATATTCAGGTAAAACGAATTTGGAGTGTACAATTCATCTAGGCTTGCATCATATAGAGTGGCTAGCAACTCAGCCATTTCTTTTTCCCCTTTCGCATTTTTGATGGTCATGGTCCATTCTTCATCTGCACCTGGTAATAATTTATCTCTAAATGTTGAGAATTCGAGATCAAGTCTTTTATTAGTATAAGGAACGGTGAACGTTACAGACCTACCATGCTTTCTGTTCTTTTGAACAGTTGAAAAGTGAACCGTAAAGTTTCCTCTATGAACTTCTTTAACGTCATAATCAAACTTTCTTTGCTCATTGTTCATTATGAAGCTTCCCGACTCTACTATTTCGTTTTTCACTTCAATGTCATAAAAGACGGTCAGGTCAGTTTCTTTTGACCCCAATAAAATAGATACCTTTTCTCCTGGCTCGGCTATGCTTTTCAATTCTTTTACCCAAAGCACTTGATTGTTTGCCGGCGTTTTAGAGGTTGGTTTATAGAGTGTGAAGAAGGCAACATCTTTTATTTCAATGCCATTCTTGTCTTTAGCAACTGCCTCATATTTATATGAGCCCGGCTCCCAATTTTTATAGCCGGAAATACCAATGCTATCGGAATTGGCTGTGTTGAAATTAGCTTTGAAAAGCTCTTTTTTAACTTCCCACTTTTGCTGGTTATTCTCATCTGCGTATACCTTGTGAGGGAATATCGCCTTAAATTCTTTCTCACTCAGAGTTGGATAATCAGGTTGTTCCCAATATCGATTATAAAGAACTGTATTTGGTGCATCCAATTTTGAAACTTTGATTGAACCTGAAGCATTGATTGGTTGTCCATTTAAGTTATTGGTTGTCATTTTGAAGTAGAATGGTTTGTCACCATTCATTTCAGGTTGCACATTATTTCCTAAAACAAGAGATTGATAGCCCACAGTCACAGATGTTGAAGTGGAATGAGTTTCTCCATTAACATCTGTAATATCAGCTGTTAAGGTGTAAGTGAATTGAGGAAGATTTTTTGGGTCTTTCGTCAAATCAGGCAGGGCGTTGAATTCAATTTTGAATTCTCCGTTCTCATCTGTTACAGTTTCTCCATTCAGAATTTCTTTTGGCTGTTCGTAAGGTCTCCAATACCACCAGTACCACCAATTTCCGTAGGATGTTGATCTCGTGATACGATATTTAACTTCGGCACCATCAATGAAGTTACCTGCAAACGCTTTTGCAAACCCACTTACTTCAATATCATCTTTCAATTGAAACTCACCTTCAACTGGATTAAATTCTGCGGTGAACTTAGGTCGCTTATACTCTTCAACTCTGAAGAATTTGCTGTGTTGACCTTCTTGAATTCTCATTTGTCCAGTTAGGACGCCAAATGGTGCTGTGAATTCCCCTTCAAATGAACCAAATTCATTGGTTGTCACCAATTGCTTTGCAATCTCTTGATAATTCACATCATAGAAATAAACTGTCGTCGTATAATTCGTTTTCAATTCTCTCTTTTCACCTTGATAAGTCATTACAATTCCCTTATAGAAAATTGATTGTCCAGGACGGTAAATACTTCGATCAGTAAACAACTGAGTTACTTGGTGAGGAGAATCGTTTTTGTATCCACGGTAGGCATACATTCTATCTTTTGGAGCATAGACCTCATCTTTATGATTAATCTTAATGAAGTAATTGTAGTAATCTTTGTGAGCCTTGTAAGAGAACTTACCTTGGTCATCAGTAGTATAAGTCCCTAAATTCTTTCGTTCATACGACCTTAAAGCGTAATTATACTTCTCATATGAAACTGTGGCTTTAGCTCCAACTAATGGTTTACCGGTAGACCTATCGGTAACCAAAACTGAAGGTTCGTCTTGTTGATTTCTTGTTTGATAAGTAATATCAGATACCCAAAACGGAAGATAGGTATATCCTTGATTTTCCTTTTTAAACGTTTCTGAAGAACTCACGATTAAGAAGTAAAACCCATTTGATAATTCAGGTAATAATATTTCAGTAGAGTGGTTTTGGTAATCTTTTGGATCGGTGAGGTTCAGTATTCCCTTGTCCACCTCTTTAATTTTAGCCAGAGTTTGAGGTAATTTATAATAGTCATACTTCCCAGCATTGTACTTCTTGTAATCAAACGGCACCACTCTGTAATATAACTTATCTACGTTTTTATATTGAAGATGAAAAAGTGATTTCTTGTTTGTATTAATAGCTGCTTCACCTCTGACGTTTAATACTTTTTGTGAGATTATATTTTGAAGGGATGCGCACTGTTTTGCACCATAAGAATCTTTAAACTTTGTTATTGTTTTTTGACAGATATCCATGGCGATTTTATTGTCCCACCTATGTGTTGTATCACCTTTAAAATTATATGTGGATGCCTTTTGATTATGAACCACTGCCATTTCGTACCACGCCTCAGAACTGAAAGCCTTATTTTGGTATGACTGTGCAAGCCTCTCTAATCCTTCGAAATAAAGTTGATCAGAATTTTGAAGTGCACCGGCTTGTTTTACAAATTTCAGTCTTTCAAGTTCAACTGAGAAAAGAGCATTTTCATTATGGTTTGCTTGATGGAACTTCGTTAACTCATAAAGAATTCGCACTGCATAAAAGGTTGTATTCAATGAGTCTGCTGTGCTAATTTTTGCAGCATTCATAAAAGATGTATTTGCACCTATAAATCTGTCGTCTTGAATTACAAAAGTTTTGGCTGGACCTGGCACGTTGAATTTATTTGATTTGAAAAAGTCAAGAGCTCGGTGAGCAAGAAAATCAAATAGAGTGGGCCTCATCTCAGCAGTCTCATCTGTCGTAGTGTATGATGCAATTTCCTGAAAATGCTGAATTGGAGCCAATTTAGATTCGTTAGAATTTGCCAACGAAAGCAAGTAATGATTTCTCACCTTTTCAGCAATTCTTTTTAGATCCCAAGTTCTAATATCTTTTAAATCTACTTCCAAGACGTTAGTTCTGTCTTGAAATTTCCATGAATTTGAATTGTAATAGCCCCAGTAAACTTCTGCGGTTAATGAATGTAAGATTTCTTTTGATGGAGAAGGAGCAGTCAATATTAGGGAGTCTAATCTGCTAATTCCTAAGACGTAGTCATCTTCTTCAAGGTAGGCGTTATACTTAAGCTCGTATAAGACTGATTTTATAACTTGATTATGATTTTCTTTTTCAGTTCCAAGTTGAAAAATTGAGTTAACCTCATCAAGTGCCATTCTATACAATCCTTTTCTTTCTAAAGAATCAACTTTTGTCCATTTTTTAGAAAACGGATCGTTCTGTGAGAAAGAACTATTAAAAATAAATAGAGAGGCTAAAAGTGCTAATAGAAATCTTGGTTTCATAATCAAATATATCTTATGACTAAATGTACAAATAAGGCTTTGAAAAGTTCAAAGAAAGTTTTTGCGCAAAGTTTTGTTGATTATTTTATTTGAAATATATCAACTCTGGCCTTAATTTTGCCGTCTTTATAATTGAGTGACTGAATTAACTTCATATCAAACTATAGCAAACTTACCTATTTCGATCAACGACATTAGGGAGAAGTTTTATGATGGTGAGAAGTTGGACGCCTCAGAATTTAAGGCTTTGAAAAACTATGACAGATACAGATTGTCATATTTAAATTCGGCCACTTCGGGTGACGAATTTGACAAGCGTTACTTAGAACTTCAGGTGAAAGCTAACCTTTCTCCTTTTTTAGACTTTCTTGACTTTGACAATATTGCATAAAAAAACCCTGACGTTTCGGGAACCGAAAGTCAGGGTTAGTTTTTATAAATTCTAATTACTTAGAAACCACCATTCTTTTAGTGATTTGCTTTTCACCAATAGTGAAAGTATAGAAGTAAATTCCTTCAGCAAAATCAGTAGAATTCAAGTCGATAGTATATTTACCAGCAGCTTGGTTTCCTTGATTGATTTCTTTAACTACTTTACCAGCAGCATCAACGAATTCAATAGAAACATTGTTAGCTTGCTCTAAGCTATAGTTAATGATTGAAGTGTTGTCAAAAGGATTTGGCTTGTTTTGTCCGATAGAGAATGTTTCTTTTTCAGATGGGTCGATAGTTAAAGTCTCATCTAAGTTTAAAAGAATGTACGGCTCATCACCTGACCAGTACCATTCTCCGTCTCCGTTATAGAAGAAAGATCCTGAAAAGTCAGCATCCACAATAGACGCTTGGTACCAAAGTACGTTTCCACCAAAAGTTTCGAATGCAATTGAGTAAACATTTCCAGCTTCTAATAAAACAGGAGTGTCTCCATCAATGAATTCAGCTTGATGTAAGTTAAAAGTATACCAGTTGTCAGTCATTGCTGGAACTAAAGTAAACTCGTAAGAACCAACATATGTATCAGTAGTTCTGTTATCTACATAAATTGTAAACGGATTATCAAAATCAGTTTGAGCTGCAGTTCCACCACTTGGTAATAAATATAAATCTACACCATGAAGGTTTACATCAGTTTCTGGTGCGAAGTATGCTCCAGTACGAGAAGTTTCTGGGAAACTTGAAATACTTTCAATTGCTGAGTATTCATAGTTGATATGACCCCAAGAATTTTGAGTAATTTTCATTGTTCTCGCTAACTCATCATTAGCAACAACCTCATCAGTTTCGTCATAAGTAATTACAGCTTCGATAGTATAATCGTCATCTGACCAAGCAGAAACGTCAATCGCAGTTGCGAAAGTTAATGTATCAGTTTCTCCTGAATTCAAAGATCCAATTGATAAAGTTCCTCCAGAAACAGGACCAGCTACAACAGCCATAGATCCGTCTAAAACAGTTACTTCAAGAGCAATGTTTGTAGGAGCTCCAACACCTAAGTTAGATACTAAAGAAGAAACAGTTAAAGTAGTCGCCTGGTTTGCAGGAAGACTTGTATACTCATAGTTAGTTTGTAAATCAGCTAACCATAATTCTTCGTTAGAAATATCATATGCTGGTAAATCAGAAATTGAAATATTATCAATACCCATGTAGTAATGAGAACTTACTTGTCCTGCACCATTAGCATCAATTCCTAACCAGTTGAATTTGATTTTCACGTCATTATTTCCACCCGGAGTTGGATCTAAGTAAGGTGTTAATACCAATTCATACTCAATAGGTTCTGCAATATCATTTGATTGATCATTAGCACCCATGTTTAAGTCAAAAGGGATATCAGCAGACCAAGATACTCCATCATCATATGATACATTAAATGACCAAGGCTCTGAATTACAGCAGAACATTGCATTTAAATCAAATGCGATAATAGCACCAGTGTTCATTCCTAAATCAATTGTAGGAGAAGTAATTGAACCATCAACTGGTGTTGTTGCAAAGTTTCCTGTTCCTTCATCTCCAATTGGAGTTTGTGAATCCCAATAAAGGTGTTGACCTGTCATTTGCATTCCGTAACCATTTGATCCAGTTGTTTGAGAAGCTAATGTAAAATAGTTTCCTTCTGGTCCAGAAGTTACCCAGGTACCGTTTCCAGTTGTTAATCCTGTTCCGTCAAAATTTTCTGCCCATAATTCAACTCTGTCAGTTGCTTCATTAGCAGCTGGTCTATACTCAATAGCAGGACCATGATAAGCTTTTGGTTGTAATTTTCCGAACGTGTAAGAATCATAGTTTTGCTGAGCACCAGCTGCGATTCCTAATGTAAGTAAACAACCTGTTAGGTATATTTTTTTCATTTTACTTTGATTTATAAAAATTAGTAAGCCCTAAAGATATTAAAAAATCAATGTAGACGAAAATAACGGTAGCTTTCATTTATTTAAATGTAGCTGTGGTTGATTTTACGCGTTAAATGGCAGCTAATCAGCATCCTTAAAGGCCGGAAAGCGGTTGTTTATATCGCTTATCACCTCCTTTTTCAATGTTAATATTTTCACCTCCTCCACGTTTTCTGTGCATTGATGCAGAATTTCACCCCAAGGGTCTACGCAAAGAGAGTCTCCTGAGTATGTAATTCCATTACCATCTTCCCCCACTCTATTAACTCCAAGACAGTACGCTTGATTTTCAATTGCTCGAGAAACCAAGAGGTTTTTCCATACTCTGTTTCTCTTTTGCGGCCAGTTGGCAGGATAAATAACCAAATCGTACTCTGTACCTTCTTCTAAAGATTTGTTTCTCGAAAAAACGGGGAATCTTAAATCGTAACAAATTTGAAGAAGGATATTCCAGCCGTAGAGCTCAATTACAATCCTTTCTTCTCCCGCGGTAAAGTGATTATTCTCTTTGGCCATTCTAAACAAGTGTCTTTTGTCATAATGAGCATGCACGCCTTCTTCGTTTACCAGAACAAATCTGTTGAAATACTTTTCGCCCTCTTTGATAATCAAGGTAGCGCCGATTGTGCTTTTCTGAATTTTAGCTTGTGCCTTCATCCATTGAATAGCGGCTCCATCCATTTCTTCGCCAAGTTCATTTGTATTCATACTAAAGGACGTATTGAACATTTCGGGCAACATTATTAAGTCTGTTGACGCAGGTTCAATAGCCGATAGATGAGCTTCAAAATGAACGAAATTCGCTTTTTTGTCTTCCCAAAACTGTTTTGATTGTATGATGGCTACCCTTAAATCTGACATAAATTATTGATGGCTGAATTTAATGTTTCATCTTCTTTGGCAAAGCAAAAACGAACCACTTTGTTGTCGGTTTGATTCTTGTAAAAAACCGAGACCGGAATTGAAGCTACTTTGTGCTCCTTTGTAATCCTTTTTGCAAAGTCAACATCATTCTCATTTGAAATATCTGAATAATCGTACAAGCAAAAATAGGTTCCGTCACAGGCCAATGGCTTGAACTTCGTTTGCTTCATTCCTTCAAGGAATAGCTCTCTCTTTTTAGTGTAAAATGGTTTTACCAGTTCCCATGATTCGCCACTAGACATGTAATTTGCAAGAGCGGCTTGCATTGTATTATTCACACAGAAGACATTGAATTGATGCATTTTTCTCAATTCGGTAGTCATTGTAGCTGGGGCAATAGTATATCCTAATTTCCATCCTGTCACGTGAAAAGTTTTACCAAAACTGTAAGTCACAAAACTTCTTGATCTGAGTAGTTCGCTTTTCAATACCGACTCATGATTACCTTCAAACTGAATGTGCTCGTAAACTTCGTCTGAAATTACTAAGAGACTTGGGTGCGCTTCACATATTTTTTCAAGACGGGAAATATCATTCTTTGACCAAACCGTTCCGGCCGGATTTTGAGGATTATTCACAATAATCATCTTCGTTTTGGGAGTTATTGATTGCTCTACTTCATCCCAGTTGATATTGTAATTTGGGAATTCCAATTCTAAGTGAATTGGCACTCCACCATGCAGTCTTATTGAAGGATCGTAGCAATCATATGCAGGATCAAATAAAATTACTTCATCTCCCAACACAATTGTTGCAGCTATAGCCGAGTAGATTCCTTGTGTTGCGCCTGCTGAAATGGTAATTTCAGTGTTCGGATTAACATTGATACCGTGCTGAACAAAAAGCTTTCCGGCAATGGCTTCTCTCAAATCAAGGCGTCCTGGCATTGGTGCATACTGCACTTGCTCATCATCTAAAGCTTTCTTTACCAAATCTTTTAATCGTGAATCAATACTAAAATTCGGAAAACCTTGGGAAAGATTGATAGCGTCATGCTCATTAGCCAAAGCTGACATTACACTAAAAATAGTAGTTCCAATATCTGGTAATTTCGATTCCATTATCTTTTCATTCCGAGGATGTTGAACAAGCCTCTAGTTAATTCTTTAATTAGCGTATCTGAAGATGAAGAGCCTGAAGAAGAAGGTCTTGATTTTCTTCTTGTTGTTGTCTTTCTTTTACTTGTGGTTTTTCTTTTACTCGCCGAAGGTTTTTTAGACTTCTTTTTGCGCATACTCTTTTCGTACGCTTCTTTTTCTTTTTGCCTTTTTTCTCTCAGCTCCTCTTCTCTCTCGTCTTCCTTTGCTGCCCTAATCTTACCTCCTAAAATTTCATAGGCGCTCTCTCTATCAATATCCTCGGCATATCTTTCAACCAATGTAGACTGACTTACTAATTTATTGATTTCTTGAGTAGATAAAATATCCATTCTTGTCACTGGTGCTCTCATTAGAGTTGCGGCTAGAGGTGTAGGAATACCTTTCTCATTTAAGGCCGTTACCATGGCTTCACCAATTCCTAATTGAGTAATCAACTCGTCAGTCTCATAATAATCTGAAAGCGGATAATTTTCGGCTGTTTTCTTAATTGATTTTCTATCCTTTGCAGTAAATGCTCTTAAAGCGTGTTGAACTTTTAATCCGAGTTGACTTAATACTTCATCAGGAATATCAGTTGGTAGTTGAGTACAGAAAAACACTCCAACTCCTTTTGATCTTATCAACTTAATAATTACTTCTATTTGGTCTAATAATTCATCAGTTGCTTCTTTGAAAACCAAATGGGCCTCATCAATAAACAAGCAAAGCTTTGGTTTGTCTGAATCTCCTTCTTCGGGCAATAACTCATACAACTCTGCTAATAAACCAAGCATGAATGTGGAGAATAATTTAGGGCGGTTTTGGATATCTGCTAACCTAATGATAGATACTTGACCTTTACCCTCAGAATTCGTAAAAATGAAATCATTGACATCAAATGACTTTTCACCAAAGAATTTTTCGGCACCTTGTTGTTCCAATTCAATCACTTTTCTCATGATTGTACTGATTGAAGAACTCGAAATTTGTCCATACTCCTCTTGAATATCTTCTTTTCCTTCATTGTTTACATACTGAAGAGTTTTTCTTAAATCCTTCAAATCGAGCAGTGCAATGTTTTCATCATCACAATACTTGAATATGATTGATAAAATTCCCTCTTGGGTTTCATTGAGCGAAAGAATCTTTGACATTAATGTTGGACCAAACTCGGAAACAGTAGCTCTCAATCTGACTCCTTTCTCATCTGATATTGACATTAATTCTACCAGCATTTCAGTAGGGTCATATTCAACCCCAATTGCTTCAGATCTCCAAACAATGTGATCATTATTTTCTCCTGGTTGAGCCAAGCCCGACAAATCACCTTTAATATCCATCAACACAGAAGGTATCCCATTCAATGACATTTGCTCTGCCATTACTTGTAAACTTTTAGTTTTTCCAGTTCCAGTTGCGCCTGCTATTAAGCCATGTCTATTTAAAGTTTTAAGCGGAATTTTAACCTGAAGTCCTTTAACAGGTTCTCCATCTAACATAGCTCCGCCCAATATTAGAGAATCGCCTTTAAATGTATACCCCTCTTCAATATGTGCCTTAAAATCTGTTTTTTTACTCATAATTCCATGTTGTCGTCAATCTTCACAAAAGCATTTTATTTAGAATCATTCTAAATAATTGTTGGAGAAATCAAAAGTCTCTCTAACTTTGCAGTCTAATAGTTTTGTATTGGCATTAAATGTAGAAAATATCAGGGCTGAATTTCCAATTTTATCGACTAAAGTTGGAAAATACCCGTTGGTTTATTTTGATAATGGCGCAACTTCTGAAAAACCAGCTGTTGTAATTGATAGAATTTCGAAGTATTACGAGCAAGAAAACGCTAACATTCATAGAGGCGTTCATCACTTGAGTCAAATTAGTACCGAAAACTATGAATTGGCGCGCGAAAGTGTTCGAGCTTTTATTGGAGCAGAACATCTTCATGAGATTATCTATACTTCGGGAACCACTGAAGGAATAAACCTGGTAGCTCATTGTTATGGCGAACTTCTTAATGAAGGAGATGAAATCCTGATTACAGAAATGGAACACCACTCTAACATTGTGCCTTGGCAAATGTTAGCTGAAAGAAAAGGAATTGTCCTGAAGTACATTCCGCTTTTAAAAAGCGGTGAGCTTGACTTTACACAACTGGATTCATTGCTCACTGATAAAACGAAATTAGTTTCTATCACGCACATTTCTAATTCTCTCGGAACAATTAATCCAATCAAAGATGTAATTGAAAAGTCACATGCGGTTGGAGCCAAAGTGTTAATTGATGCCGCTCAATCTTTGCAGCATATGAAAGTTGATGTGAAAGAGTTGGATTGTGATTTCCTTGTCTTTTCAGGCCACAAAGTATTTGGACCAACTGGGGTTGGTGTGCTCTTTGGCAAAGAAGAAATTTTGAATTCTATGCCTCCTTACAAAGGCGGTGGTGACATGATCAAAACCGTAAGTATGGAGAAAACGGTTTATAATGAATTGCCTCATAAATTTGAAGCAGGAACACCCAATATTGTTGGCGGAATTGCTTTAGGAACTGCTATTGACTGGTTGTCTTCTTTGAACTATGAAGATATTCAGCAATACGAGCATGAGCTGTTAGAATATGGAACTCAAGAATTAATGAAGATTGAAGGAGTGACTATTTATGGGACCGCTGAAAAGAAAAGTAGCATACTTTCTTTCCTTATAAATGGATTGCACCCTTATGATATTGGCACTTTGTTAAATCAACAAGGAGTTGCGGTAAGAACAGGGCACCATTGTACTCAGCCCATAATGGATTATTTTGGCATCCCTGGAACAATTCGCGCATCTTTCAGTTTTTACAATACAAAAGAAGAGATTGATATATTTATTTCAGCCCTAAAAAAGGCCATTCAAATGTTAGGCTAAATGACGATAGAAGAGAAAGAACAACAATTAATTGATGACTTTGCAATCTATGATGATTGGATGGAGAAATACGAATACATCATTGAATTGGGAAAAGAATTACCTCTATTATCTGAAGATGAAAAAACAAAAGATCGCGTAATAAAAGGATGTCAATCTACTGTTTGGATGAAAGCTGAATTGAATGATGACAAAATTGAATACAAAGCTGATGCTGATGCTATTATAGCAAAAGGGATAATCGCTATGTTGATCTATGTGTTGTCAGATGAGAAGCCACAAGATATCTTGGATGCGAAATTGAGGTTTATTTCAGAAATTGGATTACAAGAACATTTGTCTCCAACGCGATCAAATGGGCTGGTTTCAATGTTAAAACAAATGAAGTTAGACGCCTTGGCCCTAAATATTAAAGGATGATAGTTTCAAAAGACGGGAATATGGATAAGGAAGAAATTAGAGAGTTAGAAGACCTGATCATTGCGGCATTGAAAGAAATTTTTGATCCTGAAATTCCGGTTGACATATTTGAATTAGGATTAATTTATGAGGTAAAGATCAAGCAAGACGGTATCGTAGATATCGATATGACATTGACTTCGCCTAACTGCCCAGTTGCCGAAAGTTTACCTGTTGACGTCAAAAACAAAGTTGAGAGTGTTGAAGGTGTTGAAGAGGCTACTGTAAATATTGTTTTTGATCCTCCCTGGGACAAAGACATGATGAGTGAGGAAGCTCAACTTGAGCTTGGTTTTCTTTAAATAGGCCAACCAGTATTAAGTCCTAAGCAACTGGATATCAATATATTTATTAACTTGCCTATTCAATGAAAAATACGCAGAACATTGATGAATTGTTGAAGCGACTGAAATCTTTAGAAGAAGAAAATAAGTTGCTAAAAACAAAACTTGACATGGAATCAGGCAACCCAACAGTTCATGTCCCAAAAGAATTTAGCAAACTTTTTGAAAAAGCAGAAAAAGTTGTTGACTCTTATTTCAATGAATTTAGTAGAAAAGCGAGCTCAGGAGAAATTGTAATATCAGGAGAACGTTATATTTTATTGAGGAGTGCTTCTCTTTCCTACGAATTCATGGATGTTCTCAAAGAGTTCTATAGCAATCATTCGACCGAAGAAGCCACCAGAATAGGCAATAATTTTCTTTATGATATCGCGCACGTTATTGGAAAAGAAGATGCTATAGCTTTTCAAAAGAAAATGAAGCTAACAGACCCAGTAGAGAAACTATCGGCAGGACCTGTCCATTTCGCTTATACAGGATGGGCTAATGTTGAAATTCTTAAAGAAAGTAATCCATCACCTGACGATAACTTCTTTTTGAAATATCGTCATCACAATTCATTTGAAGCACAATCTTGGATTAAGGCAAAAAGAAAATCAAAAATACCTGTTTGTACCATGAATGGTGGCTACTCGTCAGGATGGTGCGAAGAAAGCTTTGGAAGACCTTTAACCGCGGTAGAGGTCGCATGTGAGGCCCATGGTGCTGAGCATTGCACATTTATAATGGCACCTCCTCACCGAATTCAAGAATACTTAGAAAAGGAAGTGACTTCTCAAAAACTTGAAAAATACAATGTTCCAGTATTCTTCGAGCGAAAATACAATGAAGACCGTCTTCAAGATTCTCTTCAGCAAAAAGAGACCTTACTAAAGGAGGTTCATCACAGAGTAAAAAATAACTTGCAAGTAATATCCAGCTTGCTTAACCTTCAAAAGGGGGGGGTTCAAGACGCTAATCTTAAGAAAAGTTTTGACTCAATAATTGGGAGGGTTCAAACTATGGCTCATGTTCAAGACATGATTTACAGTTCAAAAGACCTTAACTCAATTAATATTGAAGATTATTTCAAGCAATTAATTAATGCTTTATATCAGATATACAAAGTTCCAGAATCGGAACTGGAATTTGATGTAAAAATTGACGTAAAAGACAATAATTTAGATCCCGAAATTGCCATTCCACTCGGGTTAATTATAAATGAAATTGCATGCAATTCGTTTAAATATGCCTTCAGTGAGGGTGGTTTATTTTACCTTAAACTCAATCAAAAAGAGGGTCATTATCATCTTATGATTGGTGACAATGGTAAAGGCATTCAAAATGGTGAAAACGAAGAAAGCCTGGGAATGAGTTTGATTGAAATATTGTGTGAGCAGATTGATGCTGAATTGAAAGTAAACAATTCATCTGATGGCTTGGAGTATAATATTAAACTGTCAGCTAATCAAGCTAAATAGATAGCTGTCCTCTGTAACCAATTGGATCAATTTCAGATATATTGTTAAAATCCACTATGTTACGAACAACACTCACTTTTACAATTACGTCATTTTATTTCATTTCGGGATTAGCATATCCGGTTGACACAACAAAATTCAAGTCGTTTCAATCTTTAGAACAGGCAGGGCTTATCGAATCTCAAATTTACGGGACCGGAGGTTATTCAGGAAATTGTTTCAGGGCAAGTTTCGTCAATAACACAACAGATTCAGCTTTCATTTGGATTGAAGCCGGCAGGAGAATTTTTTCAGATGACACCACCATTCAAGACATTTTTATCGCTCATCATGAGATGTTAGCTCTTGCCCCTGAAGCACAAGACTCAGTAAATATTTTTGGTTTTTGTTGCCAAGCCACTTTTGGAGCTCCTTACGGGAACTCAACCTTCAAATCAGGAGAGATGGCTCCCAAAACATGGGTAGAATTAGCTGAGTATTTACATTTAAATGAGTTTCCAACTTCGGCAATTCAAAGCGCAGTTTGGGTTTTCTCAGATAACAAACCAATGAGTTCAATTTCAGATGGTGACCCAGAACTAATCGCTCCATTGAAAAAAAAGGTTGCTAAACTTTTAGGAATCGAAGTTCCCTGGTACACTGTTGGCTTAAAGAAAATACCAAATCAACTTAGCTCAGACATTGTCACAAAGATTGAGGGATTAATAGATTTTTACGTTTCTTCAAATGGAATCATCAGTATTTTGATAAAAGACCAAAATGGCCAAATCGTAAGTAGACCCATTAAAGAAGAAGCACACGGACCAGGAGAATATACCTTTGAACTGAAGCAATACGTAGAAGGCTGGAAAAAAGGGTCTTATACTGTCTATGTGATTCAAGATTATCAATATCCAATCAAAAAGAAGATCTTTAAAATTTAGACACGTCATTTGTTGATTGATTCGAGCAAAAAAACTTAATTTGTGTTTTTGCGTAAATCATTAGTTATGAAGGTATTTGTACTTAGTTCATTATTATTAATTGGTTTAGTTTCTTTTAGTCAAGATTCTACCGGAACCTTTTATGAAGTAGCGGTGAATAATGAAATTGGAGACAAAGAAACAATAGAAAGAGATTGGGGAAGAGAAGTTGTCACCTATTTAGGAACAGCCGTATGGACCAGCCCGAGCGGAAAAAAACTGGATATTAAGATCGTTACATCTTATCAGCAACTGACCAAAGCAAATGGTTTTAATGATAGAAGCGTTATTGCTTTGGTGAAGTCAAATAATTCCCTTATCAAAACTTACGACCTTGTTAAAAGACAAAATCTTCCCATCAAGATAGTTGATAACATGCTTATCGTCATGGAAAACGGGGCAGAAGTAAAAAGCCCTCTACCAAAAAAGTTCTCAGAACGATTTTGCATAGAAGGCCTTACATGTTTTAATGAAATTGATCTTTAATTCTTAATCACTTTTCCATTAATCGTTTTCTCGTCAGTCGTTAGTCTGAAATTGTAAATTCCATCTTGGTAATGAGATAAATCAATCTCTATCTGAGAGGAATTCACTGTGTGGCTTTCGTAAACTAATTTACCCCCTATATCAAAAATCTCAACACTCTTAATGTTCTGTGTATAAATCATTTTCACTAACGCAGAAGTTGGATTAGGAAATACTGTAAGTTCGTTATTCAATTCATCAAAGCCTGAATCATCCTCGTCAGGATCTGGCATATTGACACCTTGCTTATTTGATCTTGATGAATTGTAATCTGTGGCTTTAAATGCGGTACATGCAGAAGGGGTTACGATCGAAATCATGTATACCAAACTACTATCACCCGGTAAGTTATCATCAGTATAGGAAGTTAAATTTGAGGCTACGCTATCAATTACTTCCCAGCCAGTAGTTGGATGATATCTATTTATATAGTAAGTGGCATATGAGAATCCGTTATAATGATCCCATATTAAATTCACTTCGCCATTGATTCCTTGATTTGATGTAAGATGAATTGTTTTGTGCTCTTCTGAAAGCTCAGCTTCATTTGCACAATCATCTACCGCCGCCACTTTATATCGCCATGATCTAATAGATGGGTCAGATAGGTAATCAAAATATTGACTGATACTGTCTGCACTTGAATTTCCAATCCAGTAATATAATCCTGCTTCAGAACTCTCCTTATAAATGTTGTATGACGCTATTCCAGGATCAGAAAGCGGTACCCAAACAACCAAATTTGTATTAGTTAATGAATCAACATCTACCATACAAATATCAGTCTGACTAGGTAATGACTGCTCAACTTTAAAGAATTGGTATGAAGAACATCCATTTGAACTACTAATTTCAACAGAATACTCACCAGGGAAGACATCAATGAGGTCTTCATTTGAATCTCCATTTGACCAAGAATAATTGAATGGTGCTTGTCCTCCAATTGTACTTAGGTATATATCAGATAAATCTCCGTTACATGAACCTGTAAACAAAGAATCTGTAATGATAATTGGACCTCCAAATTCGTTGATCGCAAAGTCTTTTTCCAACAAACAAGTATTACCATCAATAACAAGTAATGAATAAATTCCTGGAGATAAACCTCCAGTTTGATTAGATGCTCCGGTCGCGTTTGGCCAAATAAAATTGTAAGGTGGCGTTCCATTATTAATCGTAGCTGTAGCTCCTCCATCACTAGCATTACAATCAGCTAGTGATGTGATGATTGAAATGTTAGACTTAGAAGGCTGAGTTACCTCAATACTCTGAACAGCAAAACATCCATTCGCATCAGTAACAAATATCTCATATGGTCCTGCTTGTAATCCAAAAATATCTTCCGTTTGATCACCGTTTGACCATAAAATCTCATAAGGTGCTTGTCCGCCCAACAAAGAAACTGAAATAGAACCATTGTTTTCTCCATAACAGTCAACATCAACAACATTGTCAATTAAGATAGTCACACCTTCTTCATCTGAAACAGTTGCGATACCTTCATTAGAACATTCATTTAAATCAGTAACTGTTACCACATAAATACCAGAAGCTAAACTGTCAGCAATTACTCCTTCATCTCCATTAGTCCAAGAATACTCATAAGGACCAGTTCCGCCAGATGCAGATACAATTGCAAGTCCGTTATTCATTCCACAGTTAGGATCCGTTACAGTATTTGTTGTCACATCAATCTTAGAGTCTGGCACAAAGATATTTTCGTCTGAATTTTCAGTTTGACCACAGCCGTTAATTGAAGTTAAGTTGATAGTATATGTTCCTGCATCTTGATAAGTGTGAGCCACTGGATCAAGCGAGGAATAAGTTACTAATTGACCTGAGCCGTCTCCGAAATCCCAAATGTATGTTGCCCCACCAATTGCCATAAATTCAACAGCCTGTCCTTGACATGCCGTTTGGGTTTCATCCCAAAAGAAGCTAGCGTCTGTATTAATTAAATCTCCAGGTCCACCTATTGTGATCTCAATTGAATCTGTATAGGTATTACCACAGGCATTAGTAATTGAAAATTGCGCCCAATATGTTCCTAGAGCTGTGTAAGTATGATATGCTACATCCACATTTGCAATACCTTGAACGAAAATTTGTTCAACATCTGTAGTTGAATTTCCATCTCCGAAGTCCCAACTGATTGTTCCTGTACCTGCCGGAATAATAACAAATATCATTTCATCCCCAATACATCCTTCTTCTTGAACATATGCTTGAATATCGCCCGCCGAAGGGGTATAATTATCAGAAACAACAATAGTGTCATTTATTGTAGAATCTATACCACAACCATTTGTAGCTGTAAATACAATAGGATATACCCCTACCGCATCATATGAATGTTCTATACCAAATTGAGAAGAAATTGTTCCGTCACCTAAATTCCAATTATATGTTAGTCCATCATCATTATCAGCTTGAAAAAATACATTGTCACCAGGGCAAATTGTATCTGTAGAAATTGACCAATCAATGTAGTCAATAGGAACATTATTTTGAATTATAATGTTTTGAGTAGCTGAAGCCGTTGCGCCACAACCATTTTGAACCGTTAACTCAACGGCGTATACTCCTGTACCATTGAAAACATGGTCAATTTCCTGACCTGAACCTGTAGACCCATCACCAAAATTCCAACTATATCCTTGGAATCCCCAATCTCCGTCAAATTCAACTTCAATATTAGGGCAAGAAGGATTGCCGTTGGTATAAAAACCAACTGACCCAGAAATAGGAAGGTTATCTACAACAGTTACCGTATCAAATAACGTTACTGAATTACCGCAAATATTTTGAATTGTTGCTGTGATTGGATAAACACCAGGAGAATCGTAAGAATAATCGTTTGATGAATTTGAACCATTTCCATCACCATAACTGATGTAGTAATTATACTCGTAATTTGACTGAAAGTTAACAATATCCCCAGGACACACTGTAGTGGAGCTAATATATAAGTCTGGGTTTGAAATTGGCGAATTTGAAGTCACAACAATTTCATGAGTAAGTACTGTGGTATTACCACAAGTATTAGTAAATGTTACTTCAACATCATAGGTGCCAGCTGTGCTATAACTGTAGTTAAAGTATGAATCCGTTTGAGCAGGTGATCCATCATCCATATTCCATAAGTAAGACGCTATGTTGTTCCCATAAGCATCAGCATTAAATTCTTCTCCAGGGCACAAAGTGTCGGGCAAATACAAACTAGCATTTTGAACTGGTGTTGAGTTGCTTACCAAAATAGTCTCCGTCATGACCGTGTCCACCCCGCAACCATTGGTCACAGTTAAGTTTACGTCATAAGTACCATTCAATGAATAAGTCCATTGCACATTAGTTCCCGAATCAAAATTACCATCATCAAAGTCCCAAGAATATGAGCTATATCCATTTTGAGTCCATCCATACAATTCATCACCAGGGCATGCGCTATTGGCATCAACATTCATATATGTGGAACTAGAGCTGAAGAAAAGACTTGAGTTCGTTATAGTAACAGTATCAGTTAAACTGTAAGTACCACAGCCAGGAATATCAAAAGTCACCGTTGGGTGATATTCACCAGGTGAACCATATGTATGACTCACATAGTTCGACCCTGATTCCACCTGTCCGTCATCAAAATTCCATGAAAAGTTAGTTGCGGTTGGCATATAAATATTCATAGTAAGCTCATCCCCCGGGCATAATGAAGTCCCGTTGATATTAAAACCAGCAGGAGCACCGGAAAGAATAACTTCTTGACTTGTTTGTCCTATATATGTCATTGAAGCATCATAAACCCACATTGTAACCCAATAATTTCCTCCATTCGAATATCCATGAACTAGATTGGTCATGTCTGAGTATGACGTTCCATCTCCCATATCCCAATCAAAATGAACACCAGCGGTACTAGTGTTTGTGAAGGTGACATTTGCAGGTGCACATTGGCTGCTAGCATCCGTTGTGAATGAGAATTGTGAAAAAGAAAAAGATGCGCTAAAAATTGCAATCAAAAGGAAATATTGTTTCATAAATTTCATAATGTGAGTTTTTCGTGACACAAAAGTAAGAAATTATAACCTTATAAGTCAACTTACTCATGTGATTTTACATCTGATCAAAAGCTTATCTCGTAAGGACGATATAGTCTTGCAATAAGGTTTTTAGAAAGGTCAGTTTCTTTTGGGGAACTTCATCAAGGCTCAATTCATCAGCTGCTTTTTGAGCCAAATCTCTGACCAATTGTTTGTGCGGTTCGTTCGGGTACTTTTTAACTCTTGTAATGGCATTCTTAATAAGAATCATATCGTCATCAGTGAACTTTGACACGCCAAGAAAAGTAGGTTCGTGTTTAGATCGGTCTTTGATGTTTAATATGTCTCTAATTGAATAAACTTGCTCTGGATTATTTTTTACGACAACAGTTTGAGCAAGAATGTCTCCAATTCTTTGCCCTTTTTCGGTTGTTGAAATGAAAATTGCTCCAAAGGCGCCAGCTGACCCCCAAAAGTCAAACAACCTAAACGCCCATCTCATGGCATAATCATTCAAGTCAGCATTTTCACCATTGAGCTTTACTACCCTTATCCCCAGTGCCAACTTACCTAGTGATTGTCCTTTAAATGCGTATTCGCAAATTAGGCTGTAAAACATTAAGGGCAACATGAGAATGGTAAAAAGGATGACTACCATGTCAAAATTTCCAGACCAAATTGAACCAAAAGCCATTGAAGCAACAATGAAATAGATCAATAAATAATACACCAACATAGCTAATAAATCAAGCAAAAGAGCAACCCCACGTCCAAGCAATGAAGCCGCTTCATAGTCGATTCCAATATTGTGTGCAGTTATGATGTCAATTTTCTTCATCTAGAGAATTAATCTATTCGTGAAAATACAAATTTTGAATTAAAGAGCGTCAATCATCAAAATAATGCTGAGATATTTAAGAGAATCGTTATTTTTGGTCAAAATTTGAAAAGATGCTACAAGAACAATCTAACGAGAAGATCGATAAACTGATCAAACAATTAGAAAAAGGATTTGCCGGTGATAAAATCATCAAAGTGCTAATGGACCTCAGAGAAGATGCCTTGAAAGATGAAGATCCTTTGTTGGCGAAAGTGCTAAGATTAGCATCTGAATACATTAAAGAGGAAGAGTGTTTCGATCATACAGTTGAGAAAGAAGAGGATGAAGAAGGAGAAGAGTTCGTAATTGAACCAGGTACAGATGCTGAAAACTTAACTTACCTAATGGAGTTAATCAAGAAAGCTGAAAACAAATTCAACAGAGAAGAGATTAAAGAAATGAGAACATTCTTAAAGCTTAAGCTTTACTAAGAAGTTCAAATTCTAAGACATAAAAAAACCTTGTTCAATTGAACAAGGTTTTTTTTGTGTTTAATATTTTAATTATGCTGGATCAGCTGCTCCGATTTCTTTAGCAGACTTTATAGTCAAAACCATATCTTCAATAATTGGTTTTAAACTTCCTTCGTCTTCAGATCTTAAGATGTAAGTATACCCACCGATAAGAGTTTCTCCATACACATGGTAAGAAGGTTTCCCTCCTTGATCGTTATGCAATGTTCTCTTATACATGATTAAGTTAGGCTCATCAGTGAAGTATTCAGTGATAAAGATTTTATCAAGATCAGCTAAACGTGCTCTTTCATTTTTCACTTTATCTTTTTCTTTTCCGTAATCTTCAATTACCATATGAAAATGCTTTCCGATTTTCACATGCCATAAGTAATCTCCATCATCATGAAGAACTTGAGGCTCTAAGGCAGCACCTGTTGAAGAAGCAACATCAGGAACCATAAACTTCATATTTAAACCGTAAGGCTTAAGTGACATTTCATTCATTTCAGAATACTCAAGAGAGTTATCTTCAACGTTATCAGTTGTCTCATCAGTTGAGTCTTCTGAACCACCACACGCACTCAATACAAGCATAGCGGCCAATGGAAGTAGAAAAATTCTTTTCATGTTTTGCGTCATTTTGGGGTTTTAGCGCCCTCTATCACAAGGGAATCAGCTGCAAAGAAACAAAAAAAATTCGCTCTACAAAAGTAAATATGCGTGAAAAATCAACCATAAATTCATCAGACGAACAATTGATGAATAAAATGCGTTATTTTTATACAAGAATTTATCCTTAATCTATGAGAGTATCTGTTTGTAGAAAAGCACACTTTAATGCGGCTCACCGCCTTCATAACAAGGCATGGACGGCAGAGAAAAATGAACAGGTATTTGGGAAATGCAATAATCCAAATTATCACGGCCACAACTACAAATTAGAAGTTTGGGTAAGTGGAGAAATAGATGAAGAAACAGGATATCTAATTGATTTAAAGATTCTAAGAGACATTATCGAAAAGGAAGTTGAAGATCGGTTTGATCATAAAAACCTCAACTTAGATACTGAAGAGTTTGCTAATCTTAACCCTACAGCTGAAAACATTGCTGTCGTTATTTGGGGACTGATTAGAGAAAAATTGAATGATAATTTAGAACTCAATATCAAACTTTTTGAAACAGACAGGAACTTTGTTCAATATCCCGCAATTCAATAGTGACGGTACTTGTCAAACTTAAGAATAGTCAATTTATTAGACTCTTGCCCTCTTGTTATTATTGCCCTTAACTCATTTGTATCTTCGTGATAAACCAGTTGATCTTCAGAAGTAATTTTATTGTTCCTGAATTCTTTTTTTGAAAGCACATTACCCATTTCATCATATTCAAATGTTCTGGTAGTTGTTATCGGATTTGATTTTTTGGTCACCGACTCAATCTCTGTCAATTGGTTTAAATCATTGTATGAATAGTTGACCTCAATTCTGCCTCTTCCATTATGCATAGCCGATTCCTTTTTCAAAAGCCTTTGATCATCATCAAAATAATAGAATTCAATGCGATAAATCCGATTTGCTGTGTTGTAGCAAACCTTTTTAAAGTCAAAGCCTTCTAACTTTATATATTCAAATCTCTCGGTAGAAACAATTGTTGATTTATCTAATTCGAATGACCATTTGTTATGATCGAAAACTTTGTCTCTTCTTAATTCCTCTTGAATTACCCTGTTTTGGTCATCATACTTATAACGGTATTCATAATATCCCAATTTATTAGATTCTCTATGCATAACAATATTCCCTTTATAGTCATATTGATAGGTGTTTATAAGGGTGTCTTTCATGTGAATCTTATACTGACGTGTTAGTTGACCCAAGTTGTCGAACTCGTATACGAAGGCATCTTCATTCTCACGAATGATGTCCATATCAAACTTTGTAGCATAATTCCCTCTAAAACTTCTGATTTTGTGCGACTTAACGAAGTCAGCATTAAAAAAAGGTCGATTACCAAGGACTTCGCCCTCATTATTAATGACCATTTGCCCGTAGGCATTGCTGCTCAAAAGAATCAATATGTAGAATACGGTCTTCACCAATTTGCAAAAAAAGTTAAAAACACCACTATGATTGGCAGTGCAAATGAAAAATCGTCAACAGGATATTGGGGAAAAACTACACTAATAAAGCGCCTAAACCATTCTGTTACTTTTTTGCGAATTCAGAATTAGCCCAATATGAAATGGATTTATTGCTCCTTTATTTTTCTTATTGCTTGCCAAGATTCTACAGACTTATCAGATGTAATGACTGAATCTCAGACTCAAGAAACCATTCTGTTCACAGATAAAATGCAATTGGAAGGAGAAGGCTTGCCAAATGAATCAAGATTTTGGAATGAAGGATTAGTACCGAAATTGAATTGGAAAAAAGACACCATTGGATTTGATACTTACGTGAATGATACTTTACACGGACCTTCTTATTTAATCTCTGCATATGACCACATCAATGATTCAAGCGGTAAATACCTTTTTGGGAATTACAATAAGGGTAAACGTGAAGGTATATTTATGTACTTAGGTGGGTATTACAAACCGTCCGCCTACAGGAGGTTTGAAGCCGATACAACTGTTTGGTCTGCTTGTTATGCGGCCAATCAATCTATGGCGGTTCCTATAAAACCATTTTATGTGAAATGCGATAGTTGTTTGGTAGAGGTTCCGCACCCCAATGGTCAATTGTGGTACTCTGGAGTCTTTGTTAATGGAGAAGAAGTAGGCATCCACAGAACATATAATGAAGATGGATCAATTCGTTCTAATGTTAGTTTCAGAGATTCAATGTCTACGATTTGGCATCCGACAGGAATGAGAAAAGAGAGTTTTAAAGGTAAAAAGTATTACTCAGGATGGATTGATCAACCCAAATAAACTCTGTGCACTCTAGACGAAATACTTGATACTATCTCATAAGGAATTGTATAAAGTTCGGTTGCCATCTCAAATACTGAATTTCCTTCACCAAATATTTGAACTTCATCACCTACTTTAGCCTCTACTCCTTCCAAATCAATCATGCACATATCCATGCATACTTGACCTATGATTTTTACCTTTTCACCATTGATAATAAAGTGCCAGTTTCCTCTTCCTAAATCTCTTCTGATTCCGTCAGCATAACCTACAGGTACGATTCCTATTTTTTTCTCTTTTTGAGCTATAAACTTCCTGCCGTATCCTACAGAATCACCAACAGACAGTAATTTGATTTGAGAAAGCCTAGAATTCAGTGTTAAAACGTTTTCTAAATCTTTTTTCCTTTCACTCATTAGGCCATAAAGACCTATTCCTAGGCGAATCATGTCAAAATGTGCTTGCGGGTAGTTCAAAGTTGCGGATGAGTTGGCTAAATGCCTCTTAAATGAATATCCAAGACCGTCTTTTAAAGCTCCAGTCAAAATCTCAAATTGTCTTATTTGGTCATAGGTAAATGTTCTCTCATTCGTATCATCTGCTACTGATAAATGAGAGAAGGCAGACTTTATAAAAACCTCTGGTTGCGTATTTAATACTTGAATTAATTCTTGTATTTCATCCTGAACGAAACCAAGCCTATTCATGCCAGTATCCAACTTTAAATGAATAGGATAATTCGTTTTTTGCCTAAGTATTAATTGGTGTAAAAATGATTGCAGGATTTCGGGAGAAAAAATGCTCGGCTCTAGATCAAAATCTATTATTTCATCAAATGCATTTGCCTCAGGATTCATAACCATTATTGGCAAGGTAATTCCGGCATTTCTCAAAGCAACACCTTCATCAGCATAAGCTACTCCCAAATAATTGACAGATTCTTGTTGCATAAATTTCGCCACATCAATTAATCCTGTGCCATATGATTGCGCTTTTACCATAGCCAAAACCATAACTTCATTTGAAATGGCAGATCTGAAATGATTTAAATTATTTCGCATTGCACTCAAGTTGACTTCTAACTGAGTGATATGTTTTTTGAGTGTATAATGTTGAACAATCTTTTCAAGATTAATGCTTCTTGAACCTTTAAAAAGAATCACGGCATCTTCGAAGTCTACAGGGTTTTCAAGATAGGCTTCTATCGTTTTAAAGTAACCTCCTGCAATTCTTACATCTGCCAATAAGTTCTCGCTCCCTATAAAGATGATTTGGTTGAGTGAAGCTTTATAGATTAATGAAGAAATTGCATCATTCTCAATCATTTTCATTTGATCATCTGAAAGACTCAATATCAAAACCTTCTTTTTATTCGCAGCCACCTCATCTAAATGCCTAAGGGCAATTTCAAGAGCGGCCATATCTGCAGTGTAGGCATCATTCAAGAGAGTGCAATTGTTTCTTCCTTCAATTTGCTCTAATCGCATTGATATCTTTGGTAAGCCTGATAACCTTTCACTTATTTCAGATTCATCTAAACCTAACAATCTGGCCGTACTAGATACCGTTTTTGCGTTTTCTATTGAAGCAGCATCTGTGAACGGAATTGTTGCTTCTAATACTTGATCAGCATCATTTTCAATCAAGTCATTTACCGATTCAAAAAGCTTAAATTTCTCTTCTTTCTTGGCCTCCTTTGATTCAAAATTTGCTCCGTGAGCATCTCCAATTCCAGTGAATACACCAATAGTGGGTTGAATCATTTTTGCTAAACTCTGCATTTCATTTGGCTGGGAAATACCAGCTTCAAAAATTGCTAAATCATTATCTGCCGTCATTTCAAGTACTGAAATAGCAACACCTATTTGACTATTATAACTCTTTGGTGATCTAACAATATTGAACTTAGACTTTAAAACATGATAAAGCCATTCTTTAACAACAGTTTTACCATTACTTCCGGTAATTCCGATAACAGGATAAGAAAACTTTTCTCTGTGGGCTGCAGCAATTTTTTGTAATGCTAAAAGAGGACTTTCGACTTTAATTTGATGAAGGTCAATTTCAGAATTGAGCTCACTTACTATTGCGAATTGGCATCCTCCATTTTTAATTTCTTGAAGATGAAGATGGCCGTCACTTTTGTTTCCTTTAAAAGCAAAGAATAATGAAGATGTTCTGATTTTAGGAGATCTACTATCAATGATTACATTCTGAATTTGAAAATTAGCATCTATTTCCCCTTCTGGAAGCGGAGCATTAATAATTTCACAAATTTCTTTTATCGAGAATTGTAGATTCACTTAGGTGTTGAGCTCATTGTAACAGCTACGACATAAAGGTACATATTTGTCCTTTTCGCCGAGCACTACAACTCCATTATCTTCTGATACCCTGTGTGAAAAGCGTGCACGACCTGAACAGAACGCACAAACTGAATTAAGTTTCTTTACTTCATCAGCTACCACCATTAATTGCGGAATTGCTCCAAACGGCTGCCCTAAGTAATCCATGTCAAGACCTGCAATGACAACAGTTTTACCGTCATTTGCCATCTTTTCACAAACTTCAGTAATCTTCTCATCAAAGAACTGAACTTCGTCAACGGCAATAACATCTGCGTTCATGTAATAGTCCAGAATCTCCATTGATTTTGAAACGGGATAAGCTTCAACTTCTTTCTTATCATGAGAAACAACAGCCTCTTCGGCATATCGATCGTCTAACTTTGGCTTAAAAACGAATACTTTTTGGCCTGCGGCACGATATTCGTTCACTGCATTAAGTAGGTGAGTTGTTTTGCCTGAAAACATGGGACCACAGATTAACTGAATTTGAGCGTTTTTTACTCTAGGGCTAAAGGTTGTACGCCTTAAGATGTTAACATCTGTTTTTTGAGAAATTTCCACGTTTGCTAGCTTTTGCAACCAAATATAAATTTAATTTTATGGCAGTATTATCAATTGTGGATAACTGCAACAAATGGTTAACAACATCTTTAAACCAATATGAGAGAATTAAGCAAAAAACTGCACAAAAAAATAAAGGAACTAGAAGAGGGAAAGCTTGATATCAAAGAGTTAGAGAGTCTAACTGATGACGCTAGAGAACTTTATGAGCGTATGTTGATACTAAAATACAAAGCTTATGAGAAATTTGGTGAGCCTGCAAATGCAACTGAAGAAGTTGTTAAAGAGAAAGTTGAGCCAGTAAAAGCAGTTGTTGAAGAGGAAGAAGTAGTGAAAGAAGAAGTTGTTGAAGAGGCAATTGATTTCTCTGGAATTACTGAAGAAAAAGAAGAAGTTGAGCAACCAAGTTTTGACTTCTCAGCAATGGAAGAAGAAGTGGTTGAGCCAAAGGAAGAACCTGTGATGATTCCTTCAGAGAATATTAAGTCTTCGTCAGAACCAATTGCTGAAGAAGAAACTTTCCCAAAATCGTCAGGAACAAAAGATCAACCAACTGATGTTTTTCAAGATTCTCACGTAGAAAAAGTGGAAGATGAAGATGAGAACTCCTTAAATGAAACGCTCAAAACTGAAGACGAGCAGAGTCTTAGAAAGCAGTTTCAAAGTACACCTGTGAGTGATCTCAAAAAAGAAATCAGTATCGCCAAAAAGTTTGAGTACATCACTTTTATGTTTGAAGGTGAAAATGATCTTTACGAAGCTGCAATTGAAGATTTAAATAATTGTACCGACGGAGAAGAGGCGAAGAATAAGCTGAACGATTACTCTACTAAACACAGTTGGGACTTAGAAAATAAATCTATCATCAAATTCGTTGAGCTTGTAGAGAGACGATATTTATGAAGCTGATTTTCAGCATACTGTTATTATTACCTGTATTTTCATTCGGTCAAAAAGACTACGCCAAAACAATCATTGACACCTTGTGTTCTGATCATTATAAAGGTCGTGGTTATGTTGATCAAGGAGATGTGAGAGCCGCAGATTTCATTGTAGATGAATTGAAAAAAATTGGAGTTCAACCTTTTAAGAAAAGGTCATACACTCAAGAATATGATTTCAAAGTAAACACCTTTCCCTACCCTATTGAATTGGTTTTAGGTGATGACACCTTGACGCCGGGAGCAGACTATTTGGTTAACCCAATTTCAGGAACAGCTCAAGGAGAATTTGATGTTGTTGAGGTCAATAAAGAGAATTACAAAAAGATTTTTAGCGCCATTAACTTCAAACAAATGGACCCGAGTCAAACCACTTTTGCCTTTAATTTCATTGATTGCAAAAATGAAGACTTATTGAAAGAAGTAAATGCCCTAAGTTATAAGGCAACTCAATACTTTCCTGTTCTGACTGTTACCAATAAAAAGCAAATGTATTCAGTTGGGAGGCAACAAACGACTTATCCATTAATCACCATTGACTCTGCAGCTTATTCAAAGGTGGATAAGGCTCAAATCAAAGTGACAAACAAGTTTATTCCGAAGTATACATCCAAGAATGTCATAGGTATGATTCCTGGAAAAAAGAAACGTAAATATGTGGTGTTTTCAGCACATTATGATCATCTCGGAATGATGGGGCCAGACGCTATGTTTCCGGGTGCAAATGATAATGCTTCAGGGGTTGCTATGCTGTTGTCTTTAGCCAAATATTACATGGCCAATAAACCAAATTACACCATAGTTTTTTGCTTTTTCAGTGGAGAAGAAGCAGGATTATTGGGCTCAAAACATTTTGTAAGTCATCCTTATTTTCGATTGAAAAAAGTGAAGTTCGTTTTAAATGTTGACATCATGGGTGGAGCAGATGATGGGGTTACCCTGGTAAATTCAGCTAAGCAAATTGAAGCTTATGATCGAATGGTAGCAATAAATGATAAAATGAAGCTATTAGATAAGGTCAAAAAGAGAGGGCAAACTCAAAATTCAGATCACTATTTCTTTTCACAAATGGGCGTTCCAGCCTTCTTCATTTACTCAATGGGTAGTGTAAAAAACTATCATGACATTTACGATACGGCAGAGAATACGCCCTTGAATAAATTTGATGAGGTTCAAACTTTGTTGCAAGAGTTTGTGAAGGGAATCAAATAAAATTGCATCTTTAAAGGACAATTTTAACCCAAAAAAATACATTATGAAAATTACCTATACCCTATTAATACCAACTTTCTTTTTCTTATTCTCATGCGGAGGAGAAGAAACGTCAAGCGAGTCAAGTTCAGAGTCTACTGAAGAAGTTGAATCTACAGAAGCCGAAGAAGTCGTTGAAGAGGTGGTAGAAGAAGTCGTTGAAGAAGCAAATCTTGAAGAACAAATTGTTGGTGATTGGGAATATGTTGAAAGCATCACAACTATTGGAGATGAATCAATGAGTATGAGAGCCGCTCACAATTGGGTGATGAACTACAAGGATGATGGAACTTTTTACGAAATGCAACAATTGATTGAAGGAGGAGAAGAATATGTGGCAGAAGGAACTTTCACAATTGAAGGAGAGACCTTGAAGCGAGAAGGATTATTTGAAGTAGACGTACTTGAACTCACCGAAGAGAAATTACACATTGGTAGCCTTGGAAGCTCAATGGTCTTCAAAAAAGTATAACGAAAAATACATTTATTCAAAAGCCTCCTGACTCAGCTGAATCAGGAGGCTTTTTTGTTGATCCTAATAAAATGAATCTAGTTTCTATTGTCGTATCCAAAATCAATAGCAACCATGAAATTAATGAGCATTGCAACTGTTTCTTGATTGTCTGTCTCTTCTGCTAAGCTGAACTTATAAACGTTTCCTGAGTGCATTCTTCCTAAGCCTCCACTTTTTTCTTTTGACATAACAGCAAATGGTTCTCCGCTAATAGTCATAATTCCTGTTTCTGCCTTTTCAGATTCATAGAGGTAAACCGGGAACCAAGTTCTGCCATTCTCAAGTCCAGATTTGAACAAGATTTCTTTTGAAGGATTCAAAATCTCCACAAAAGAATCATCTGACATCTTAATTTTATTGGAAGCAATGTAAATTGGATTACCTACATTATCACAAAGCTTAAATGGAGCCATTTCAAATGGTCCAACTCCTTTTTTTATCTTATAAAGTTCACTACCACTTGCATCCAAAAGAGACATTTTAAACTTTGCCATAGCGTCCTTGCCACCAGACATCATTCTAATCAAATTCTTAAAAAAGTTAGAGTTCTCTTTTATGTCAAATGAATGATTCTCTTCACCGTTTACATGCACGAAATACTCTCTGCGCTTGTTTGCAAAAGAACGTTTCTTCTCAACTAATTCTATTGATTTTACCTTTTTCATACTTGGTTTTTTATCCAAAATAAGGATTATTTAAAGTAATGAAGGTGACTTTCTTGTGAGCGACATTATTTTCTTAGCGAACGCACAAATAAATGAGGTTGAATTCTTTAATGTCTAAATCGAAAGTGAACGTTTAAGGAAGATTAAACCCCCAATCCTTCTTTATAAGTTTTGAGACATCTTTCTCGAGCCATTTTGTGCTCAACCATGGGCCTAGCGTAGGTTAACTCATCTACCTCGGGCACCCACTTTCTTACATATTCTAATTTGGGATCAAACTTTTTAAGCTGTTCATGAGGATTGAAGATTCTAAAATAAGGGGCTGAATCGCAACCTGTACCAGCTGCCCACTGCCAATTACCAACGTTTGATGATAATTCAAAGTCTAATAATTTTGATGCGAAATATGCTTCTCCCCAACGCCAATCAATCAAAAGATGTTTTACCAAAAAGCTGGCAACAACCATTCGCACTCTGTTGTGCATATAGCCACTTTCATTTAATTGACGCATTCCGGCATCAACCATTGGATATCCTGTTTCTCCCTTGCACCAAAGTTTAAACTCTTCTTCGTTATTTCTCCAATGAATGCCGTCATACTTACTTTTGAAATTGTTGCTTACCGAATTAGGAAAGTGAAAAAGTATTTGCATGAAGAATTCGCGCCATATTAATTCACTAATAAAGGTCTCGTGACTCTCATCAATTTGATTGAATAAATCTCTTATTCCAATCGTTCCAAATCTTAGATGCGGACTCAGGTTTGTTGTTTGAATTGAGGGTGTGTCGCGTTGAGCACTATAGTTTTCAATCTGATTCAAATTGAATGGCAATACTTTAATTTTTGAAGGCGTAATCCCTAATTCAGATTTCTTCATAAAATCAAGTTTTGAAGGTAAAAAATGCTCAAAACTCATCTTTTTCGGCACAAAATCTGTCTTTTTAGCTGTTTTCAGCCACTTCTTTTTGAATGGTGTAAATACTGTATAAGGAGAACCATCATCTTTTACCACCTCTGATTCTTCGAAAATGACTTGATCTTTAAATGACTTGAATTGGACTCCTTTTGATAGTGCCAGTTCTTCAATAGCTAAATCTCTTTTGAGGGCATAAGGTTCATAGTCCTTATTCACAAAAACTTGAGCAATTTCATGTTCTGATAGAATTCCTTCCCACACTTCTTTGGGGTCTCCTTTATAAATCTTCAAGCTAGCATGATGCTTTTTGAGCTCATCATTGATTGCTTCTAGAGAGTCATAAATGAAGTTAACTCTTGGGTCATCTGCATTCAGCTCTTCTAATATTCTTTCGTCAAAGATGAAAATAGGTTGAATCGGAAACCCCGAAGCCAAAGCTTCTGAAAGCCCGACATTGTCCTCCAATCTCAAATCTCTTCTAAACCAAAAGATTGAATGCTTCACGCCGACTTTTCTTTGAATGACCCAAAAATCTCAATCATTGCAAGTCTCCTATAATCGAATATCTCATCCAATTTTTTTCGGATAAAGAGATCGTTTGCCGCCTTGCCAAGAAAACCCATTGGTGGTTGATAAGTGATTAAATCTTCCATCATCACCCCGCCGTCAATTTCCTTTATCCAATGTTCGTGGTGCCATGTTTTATATGGCCCTTCTCTTTGCTCATCTACAAAGTATTCCTTCTCCTTGACATGTGTAATCTCTGTCACCCAAGTCATCTTCATGTTCAGCATAGGACTGACTTTGTAGGTGATGATCATCCCTGGATACATCTTTTCAGATAAATAAGGAGTCGTAATTTCAAAGCCCATTGAATCAGGTGTAATCTTTGAAAGGTTTTTTGGATCAGATATGAATTCCCAAACTTCATCAATTGAAGCTGGAATTCTTTGCTCTTTGAAATATTGAAATACTGCCATACAATAAGAACAGTTTTACCAATTATTTGTTTTTGAAGACCTGAAAATTGATAAAAATCAGTTCATTAAATGCTTTCAAAGGTGATATTTAGACCTCTTTTGCTATACATTTGCCGAGATGAGGATATTTATCTCCCTAATTCTATTGCTTTCAGCCACTTGTGGTAAAGCGCAGCAATTCCATTTCAAGGAGTATTCTCTTGAGGCTGGCCTGAGTAGGTCTGGTGTGTATTACATTCTACAAGACAATGCCGGATTCTTATGGATAGGAACCGAAGGTGGAGGTGTTTGTAAGTTTGACGGAATCAAATTCACCAATTATTCTAGAAGACACGGCCTAGCGGCTGAAAATGTTCGTGTAATTTTTCAAGATGACAGAAACATCATTTGGTTTGGAACTTCAAATGGACTTTCTTACTTCAATGGTCGCGGAATACAAAGCTTAACAATTGAAGATGGCTTGGCAGACAACTACATTAGATCAATAACACAAGACCACGAAGGAAATTTGTGGGTAGGAACTAATAAAGGCATTTCAATTATTGATCCTGACGAAAAGGGAATTTCAGGTAAACTGAAAATCAACTTCACGCTTCCTCACATGAAAATCAGATCGCTTTTAGCTCAAGATGATATTGTGTGGATTGGAACTGATCAAGGACTATGTAAATATCAAAATCACAATGTTGATGTTCTTACCACTGAGGATGGGCTAAGTAACGACCTCATCTTAAACATGTTTATTGACTCTAAAGAGAACTTGTGGATTGGTACTCAGAACGGAATAAACAAATACTATAACGACACCTTAAACAATTGGGGCGTTGATGATGGCCTCATAAACAAGAGGGTTAGATCCATAACTGAAGATAATCGCGGAAACATTTGGGCCGGAACCTCAGATGGGATAAGCATTTTTGATGGTACAAAATTTTTGAACCTAAATGAAGAAAATGGGCTGTCAAATGATCGTATTAGGTGTTTAACTAATGATGGTTTTGGAAACATTTGGGTGGGAACATTTTTTGGTGGAATCATGCGATTTAATCATCAAAACTTTGTCGCTTATACACCAGCCGAAGGCTTGATTTCAAATCAAATATTATCTATCAATGAAGATGAAAAAGGAGACATAATTGTAGGAACATATGATGGTGTTTCTAAGATGAAAATTAAAGATGGTAAGCTTCAAGGGTCAAAATCAGTGAACCTAGAAAATGGTTTGCAAAGCAATTCTGTTCGTACTGTTTTCAAGGATAAAAACGCGAATTATTGGTACGGGACAGACCAAGGAATCACAATCATAGGACCTTCAGGAATTACGCAAATTGACCAAGAAGATGGGTTGGTCAATTCAGAGATAACGGTTATTAAAAACTTTCAAGACAAGTATTGGGTTGGAACCGGGAAAGGCCTGGCAATAATCGAAGAAACTACAAACTACAGAGACTTTGATATAAAATTCTTGGATGCGAATGATGGGATTGCGGGTAAAGAAGTGAGCTCAATAATGGAAGATGATCAAGGTGAAGTTTGGGTTGGATTCTCTGATGGGCAAGTGAGCATTTTTGAAGATGATAGATTGGTAAACCCTGTTTTGGACGAGTCTGTTTCTGAAGTACTTACTATGGCAATAGACAGTGTCGGACAAATTTGGCTGGGCACAAATGGGAATGGGATTTATTACGGTAAGTACTCTAAAAAAACGCATAAAATAAACCTTAAAAACATTACCATTAATGAAAATTTGATGTCAAACACCATCTATTCGCTTTTGATGTCTGATGGTCAAATTTGGGCGGGTCACGAGAATGGACTCGACCTTATTTCTTGGAATGATGATTCTACATATCTCGTGAAATCATTTGGTCCTGAAACTGGTTTTTTCGGACTTCAAAACAATCAAAACGCATCCTTCAAAGATTCAGAAGGAAACCTTTGGTTCGGAACTGTTAATGGCCTTTTCAGTTTAAAAGGAGATGAGGTGAAACACTTTTCAGATGGTTCTCCATCTGTGAACTACATTACTTCGGTTAAGATTAAAGGAGAGAAGATAGACTGGTCAGAGTCTGAATGGAGTGAAGGAAGCATTGGACAATTCAATTTACCTGATAATTTGACCCTGCCATATGATCAAAATAATATCTCTTTCGATTTTATTGGCCTCAACTTCATTTCTCCAAAAAACGTAAGGTATCGTTGGAGATTAGATGGCTTTAGTGAAACCTGGTGCGCCCCTACCAGAAACACTTATGCCTCATACACCAACTTAGAGGCTGGAGAATACTCATTTCTTTTGCAATCATCTGATGAGCACGGAGTGATCATTGATAAAACCAAGAGATTTGATTTCCAAATTGAAAAGCCATTTTGGTTGCAATGGTGGTTTATTATTACAGCTGGAGTTGTTGGCTTTTTCTTAATTCTAGGAATAATGAGACTTAGAACTAGAAACCTTATCAAGCAAAGAAATGCCCTTGAAGATATCATTGGTGAGAGAACCAAAGAGATACAACAACAAGCAGATGAGCTCATAGTTAAAAACAAAGAAGTAACCGATTCTATTCAGTACTCAAGAAGAATTCAAGGCTCCATTCTCCCTGGGAAAAAACAATTAGATGGTCTGTTCAAGAACTATTTCATTTTCTACAAACCGAAAGACATTGTTTCGGGTGACTTTTATTGGGTAGATAGAAACGTTAATAATAAAAAACAAATATTCTTTGCTGCGGCAGATTGCACAGGTCATGGTGTGCCGGGAGCAATGGTATCGTTGATAGGGACAAGAGCATTAACTACAAGTGTAAGAGAAAACCTTTTGAGCAACACCAATGAAATTCTAGATAGCACCAATGAAATAGTTGTGGACGCTTTTACTGATCAAATCTCTGGTGAAATAATCAAGGATGGTATGGACATTAGTTTGTGCTCGCTAGATTACTCTGATGAAAATAAAGGTGTACCGTTCCAATTTTCGGGTGCTCAAAATCCAGCATGGATTGTGAGAAAAGACAACTTACCAAACTTAGTGGTTGACGGAGTTGAGATTCTACCAAACATGAGTATGAATGGTCTGCATTTATTTGAGTTAAAAGGAAACAAACAACCAATTGGATATTTTGAAGCTTCAAAACCATTCAATGTTCAAAAAACAGACCTTCACAAACAAGATGTTATTTACCTTTTCACTGACGGTTTTGCTGATCAGTTTGGAGGTGAGAAAGGGAAAAAATTTAAGTATAAGACCTTAAAACAACTTATTTTGAACTCTCAGGGCATTCCAGTCTCAGAACAAAAAGGGATTTTTCATGATGCCTTTTACGATTGGAAAAGAGACATGGAGCAGGTTGATGATATCTGCCTGATGGGGATTGAGGTTTAAAAGATTAATCTCTAAACTCAATGCCCTTTTCTTGTCCAACGGACTTGAATAAAGCTACCAAATCATCAGCCTTTATCTTTAACATAGTCGCGCTAATAGCAATTGGCGTTTCAAATGTTTTCATGTTCTCTTGAACCAATCTTCTTTTTACTTTTCCCAAACTATTCAGCACTTCATCTTCATTGTTGATGTGAATAAGGATGAAAGTATTACCCACATGCTTTTTCATACTAAAGGCTGTGATATTGGTCCACGAAATCAAGCCAAACTTTAATCCACCGGCATTATCAGTGATGCCTTCATGATCTATAGTTAAACCCATTGAACCATTAAAAAGTTTAAACAAAACGAAGATAAGTGAAGCACCAAATAAGATTGAAAGGAAAATACCAATTTGAAGCAAGAAGGTGTAATCTACGCTAATAACATCAAAATTCTCAGGCTGTAAAACCATGAATATTCCAATAGTCACAAGTGCTACACAAAATATTGCTGCTAAAGAATAACGTGTTTTATTGAAAGGGATTTCGTGCTTCATAGTGCTGTAATATTAACTAGTATTAGCGAGAATCAACACTTTCACCATTCCAATTCATTCATTTTTTTTGGTTTGATATAGGACGTTGATTGCTTATCTTTCGTGAAAATTGCTTGAAATGTTGAAATTCTTAACGCTATTCGGATTGATTGCTTTGGCTGTAAATGTAAACAGTCAACCGCCTACAATCGGATTACTATATCATACCGAAGATGTCTCTGAGGGATACACTTTGTTCACTCCTGAAAAAAACAATGACGCTTACCTAATTAATAATTGTGGTGAAATGGTAAACAGTTGGACCTTTTCTGAACGACCTGGCTTGTCCTCTTATCTTCTTGAAAACGGCAATATTTTGCACGCCGGTAAAGACTCTTTAGAAATAAGAGATTGGGATAATAATTTGGTTTGGTCATACGCAATGGATTTGAATGGGCTTGTACAACATCACGACATTGAGCCTTTACCAAACGGCAATGTCCTATGTTTATTAAGAGATAATTACACACCTGCAGAGATTATTGCTGAAGGAAGGGACCCTGGAAATCTTGGAACTCAGTTTAAGTTTGATAGATTAGTTGAGCTGAGCCCTGTTGGTACAAATGACGCTACAATTGTTTGGGAATGGAAATTCATTGACCACCTCATTCAAGACTTTGATAATACAAAAGACAATTTTGGGGTAGTAGTAGATCATCCTGAATTGTTAGACCTAAACTATGATAACGGTGAGGATACTGATTTTACACATGTGAATGGCATTGATTACAATGCTGACCTTGATCAAATTATTTTGTCAACCAGACATATGGGCGAAATTCACTTGATTGATCATAGTACAACTACCGCCGAAGCTGCCGGACATACTGGTGGGAATTCAAATATGGGGGGAGATTTTTTATGGAGATGGGGAAACCCTCAGGTCTACGATCAAGGACTTCCATCTGACCAAAAACTGTTCTTACAACATGACTGTAAATGGGTAGATAATGGATTTGATGATGCCGGTAAAATATCAGTCTTTAATAATGATAGTGATGGATCAGGGACTTTCAGTTCAGTTCATATCATAGAACCTGATGAAACAGGAGGAGTATATGCCATGTCATCAGGTGCATTTTTGCCATTAGATTTTGATTTTTCATGGAACGGGAATAGTATGGGTCAACTAGTTCATGAAACGAAGAAATCTGGAGTTCAAACACTGTCAAATGGGAATATGCTAATTTGTGAAACATCTAAAGGTCAATTCACTGAAATCAACCAATTAGGGGAACAGTTGTGGGTGTATAGAAACCCAACGGGTTTAGCAACTTATGCTCAATACACACCTGATTTAGAAGAAAACAATACGATATTTAGGGCCAACAAATACCTGCCAGATTATCCTGGCTTTAGCGGCAAAGACCTTAGTGGTCAAGGGATTATTGAAGACGTAAATGAAGTTTCTGTCACTTGTCTTGGAGACGCGAATGTGCAGTTGTATGGATTAAATGAAAAGCAGTTGTTAACGAACCTTGTTGTAGATGAAATTGTTTTTGAAAAGATTCCGAAATCAGTAATCATCTATGATTTGAAAGGACAAATAGTAAGTAAACTGAATCAAATAAATTCAAATACGATTCATATCAATTTAGAAAGCGGAATGTATATTCTTTCAATTGAAAACCAGCAGGGAGCAATATCAAGAGAGAAGATAATTGTTCAATAGATACTTTATCTGTCATTAAAATATATGTACCGATTAGCCATTTTATTTCTACTTTTTAATTTACCGGCTTGTGAGCAGCCACCGCAAGAAGAACAATTGGAGGCAAAGACTTTCTCGAATAAATTGGAACTTCCACCTCACGAAGAAAATTGGGATTTTTATATTGGCCTGATAGATTCTAATGTTTCATCCACGTTTGTGGATTTAGGTTTTCTCGAAATTTCTCCGCTTGAAGGTTTTGATCATCTTGCCCACGTAAGTATAACTCTGAATGACCCGAATCCCGAAAATAACTTGTCGAGTTCGAGTGAAGCTCCCAAACTTATTCAAATTGAGAATTACATTGAAAAACATCTGACGGAAGATACCTTGTCCACCTACGTAGGGCGCTATACTTCGAATGGATTCAGAGACCTGTGCTTCTTTACTCAAGACACCACAGAATTTTTCAAAAGGATGCCAAATATTCTATCCCAATATCCTGAATATAACTTTGACTATGGAGTTCAACTAGACCCTAATTGGGAAGTGTACTCCGATTTTCTGTACCCCAGTCCGAAACAATTTCAGACGATCCAAAACAGAAAAGTACTTGAGAATTTAGAAACAAACAATGACCCTCTAACTGATCAACGCCTTGTTGAACATTGGATATTTTTTAAATCAGATTCTGATAGAGGTTCCTTTATCGAAGAAATAAAAGAGCTTAATTTTATCATAGTCGAAAAATGGTTTGAGAAAGAAAATTCTGAGCTGTACCCTTTCGCTCTTCAAATTTCCAGAATTGATAAGGTTGGATACAATGACATTGATAATGTTACACATCCAATACTTGACCTAGCCATCAAATACAATGGCGATTATGATGGTTGGGAAACTTCGGTTGAAAATTAGAAAACGCCAACCAATCTATTATCTATAGTTCATACTTGCTATTTAGATGTACCAAATTTTAGGCTTCCGTCTAAGTCAGTCAAACTTTATTTGAGGTTATTTATCAGCACACTTGGAACAATCTAGACTGCTAACTCTATCCGTAGGTCTTAATATTTTCATCTAGCAGCTCAAAGATTTCTACCGAGTCTTCATCAAAGTACATCATTTGAATTCCAATGGGGCTGCCATGAATTTTGGTCAGTCGTTCAAGACTTTTCACAGTTTTAGGATCCTCAACAAAACTCATAAGTTGATCAAGATTTTTGGGCTTTAACAAGAGTACTTCTTTCATTCCTTTGCCGATATGTTGAACAGATTCAACTTTGGTCCAAGGTATTAATCCCAGTGACCTACGCGCATCTCCAAATGAAATTCCGTTCGAAGAAATTTGAATGTGAAGCGCCTGATTTTTCCAATAAATCGGAAGAACAATCAGCAAGTAAATGCAACATAGAATTAGAATGCTAGTTACGATTAAACCTGAGGTAGTTTTGAATGCGATTGTTTGCCAAAGAGCGATTCCTGCCAAGCCAAGAAAAACGAAGATGATATTTCGCATTCGTTTCAGTCGGCCTTGCCCTGGAATTAAGATTATATTTTCTGTCATCTGCTAATTGTTAGGGCAAATTTACAGAAATTAACGTCATACCCTCATTCTTACGTTCAGCTTGAGAATTCTGTTTTAAGGATTATCGATTTCTCTGAATCAATTCTTCAGCAGCATAATTATTGTAGTAATCTGGATGTTCATCCAATAACCTTTCGGCATATTGAATGGCCTTTTTCTTTTTACCTAAGCCTTCAAAAGATATCGTTTTGATAACCGAAAACCACCGCGTCAACGGCCAATTTGATGTTTTGTGTTTTACTCATAATTCAATATGTGTAATATAGACACAAACTTGGATTTTCTATCAGGAAAATATCATAAACTTCAGATATCCTTCAACCACTTTGTAGCTTCTTCTTCATTCTTGAAGAGCTTAATTGGATATTGTGATTTGAGAAAGGACAAGTAAATATTACCCAATACCTTTTGAGCTTGAGAATGAATCACGATTGCCTCAGCCACTATTTTATCTTTTCTTAATCTGTTTGCTTTCTGAATAAACTGTCTCGCTTCTTTCGACATTGAAGTCGTTTTACCACTTATGATTAACTTTTTTACTCTCTCTCCTTGTGTAAATTCATCATAAGCCAAGTAATCTTCAACGGCCTGATCTAAACTCACTTCAAAATCTTCTTTATAACGAATGACAACAATATCGAATTCCATGAATTCAATAGATCGCGATTCCGTTTCTATGATAGACAGACTATAGATAGTTCGTAGATTCTTTGGGTAAGTCAAGAAAAATGTACGTAAATAAACCTTTCAAGTCAAGTCCAATCCTTGCTAGTCATCCAATAATTCAGGGTTTTCTTGTTTCGTTTTAGAAATAGTATTGATCGTTTTTTTTAGACTCGCCAAATAAATAAACACTCCTAGCATTAATGCAAGTCCACTCCAAATCCACATAATAAAGGCCGCATCCAAGCCTGCCCATCCTCCCCCAGAGCCCATGGCCGCCAGAACTGCCATGCCGTAAGGAAGAAGAATTGAAGCCGCAATTATGATGAGTGCAAGCCAAATGGATAATTTTCTTTGAACCAAGCGAACAATAATGAGAATTGAATTCACGACAGCAAACAGAAGTGCCACAATACCAATTCCAAACACAAATTCCATTATCTACTTCTCTTGAAAATTACCGTTCTCATCTATGAAAAAGACTTTCGTGTCTTTTTCTTCTCCATCCCAATAAGACAAATAATCAATTGTGATTTTATCTTTCTCTATTTTGCTTTCAATTCTTGAAGCACTCTCAGCTATTTCATCATAGGCTATTTCTTTGCTGTCAATAAAGGTGTAATCACCAAAATATGTCACCATATAGGTGCTAATTTCATGTTCAGTTTTCTCAACATTAAACACGTACGTGCTGTAGTCTGGAGATAAGTCAACCCAATAATCAAGGTTCACGAACATATTGGTGTCTACTCCTAAAGTGTCTAACCTAAAAGCAAGTATTTCGTCTCCGGTTAAAGGAAAATAGGGATCCCATGTGTCAAATCCTGTTTTTTCGGTATGCGGCAATTCAATCGGATTCACCTCATTATGAACGTTTATACAAGTCATTAAATAATCATCCATCCCTGCCGACATGTCAACCTCATCAAAATCGATCATCTCTAAGTCAGAAATATTTGATTCATTCTCTTCGGTCAACTCATTTTCCACCTCTTCAGATTCTGCCTCTCCACAAGAATACATTAATATCGAAGAAAGGATCAAGATGGCGATAAACTTTGTGCTTTTCATATTCATCTAATATAAGCATTCAAATGAATTTTATATCTTGTCTCGAAATAGATTACCTATGAAGAAGTTTGATCAAAAAGCCGCAATGGCAAAGGCTGCAGAGAAATTGAGAAATCAAAAAATTGAAGAGGTGAAGAAAGAAGCAGAGCATTATGAAACGATCACTTCAAATGGTGGTTGGACCTATTTTAAGATTGGGATGGTTTTTTGCCTCCTCTTTCTGATCGCCATAACCGTGGATACATTCGTTGTTGGTGATAAAGTGAAAATTGAAAATCAAGAATGGGAAATTGATCACGAATGGCGTTCATCAACTCATGCAATAGTCAAAGTTGGTGGTGCTCAATTTATGGTTTGGTATCAAGATTGGGCGGGATTTATACCTAATAGTTTTGAAGTGACTCGTTCTCCAATACTAAGAGATGAGCAAATTCTTTGGTTTATGCAAGACCCATATACATATGGTGATGAAGTTAAGGAGCCTGAATTAAAATTCGGAACTCGAACCAGATCAGTATTTAATTGGTTTCCTTACATACAACTGGCTCTCATGATTCCGCTTTTTACTTTTTTATTCAAGCGACCTCAACAATGGTTTGTATTTAGCAGGATGCTAAGTATGTTCTTGATAATTCCTGGAACCTTATTGATGTTGTTTTGGGTGTTGATGTAGTTCTTCCTATTCATCCTAAGATGATGGAATATCGGCATTCAATAAATTAGAGTTTCTTTTTGTTAAGCCATAAAGCTTGACAATACGATAAATGCCGCTAACACGAATATGATTAATCTTAATCTCATTTCCTTCTCAATTTACCTCATTAACGTAACGCGAGCAATCTAGATGGTTACCTTTTATTAAGGGTTACTAACAACTTATAAACAACATTAGTGCCACTATACGGTTAAGAGGCATTTCTTTATCTATAAAAAGAACGGATTAATTAACAGAATGTTGTAATTTTGTGCTGAATTTAAAACTTAGATTATGTCAACAGCAGTTGCAACAACAGAAATTAAAGATGTTTTAGATCAGTTAGGAATTGAGTCAGTTAACTCTGGTGCTTCTACAGGATCTACTTGGTTCAATACAAGAGGTGAACAAATTGATTCATACTCTCCGGTTGACGGAAAGTTAATTGCTAGCGTAACTGCTGCAACAGAAACTGAATATGAAGCTTGTATCCTTAAAGGTCAAGAAGCATACAAAACTTGGAGAACAATGCCATCACCAAAAAGAGGTGAAATCGTTCGTCAATTAGGAAATAAATTAAGAGATTATAAAGAGCCATTAGGTAAACTTGTTTCTTACGAAATGGGTAAATCATACCAAGAAGGTTTAGGTGAGGTTCAAGAAATGATTGACATCTGTGATTTCGCAGTTGGATTATCAAGACAATTAAACGGATCTACTTTACACTCTGAGAGACCATCTCACAGAATGTATGATCAATATCACCCACTTGGAATTGTAGGAATCATTTCTGCATTTAACTTCCCAGTTGCAGTATGGTGTTGGAATACAGCTTTAGCATGGATTGCTGGAGACGTTTGTATTTGGAAGCCATCTGAAAAAACTCCATTAACTGCAGTAGCTTGTCAAAAAATTGCTGCCGAAGTATTTGCTGAGAACAATGTTCCAGAAGGTGTTTCAACTTTAGTTATTGGTGGTGCTGACTTAGGTCAATGCATGACTGCTGATAGAAGAGTTCCTTTAGTTTCAGCTACAGGATCTACAAGAATGGGAAGATTAGTTGGAGAAGCAGTTGCAAAGAGATTGGGTAAATCACTATTAGAGTTAGGTGGAAACAATGCAATTATCATTGCACCTTCTGCTGATTTAGAATTAGTGATTCCTGGTGTTGTATTCGGAGCTGTAGGAACTTCAGGTCAAAGATGTACATCAACAAGAAGATTAATTATTCATGAGTCTATTTACGATAAGGTAAAAGACATCTTGGTTAAAGCATATGGTCAAATCACAATTGGTAATCCTTTAGATGAGTCAAATCACATGGGGCCACTTATTGATGAAGATGCGGTAAATACTTACCTAGCTGCCATTGAAAAAGCAAAAGCTGAAGGTGGAAACATGCTAATTGAAGGTAAAAAACTAGAAGGTCCTGGATACGAATCAGGATGCTACGTTTCTCCATCAATGGCAGAGGTTGAAAACCACTACGAAATTGTACAACACGAAACTTTCGCTCCACTCTTATACTTGATTAAGTATTCAGGAGATGTTTCAAACGCTATTGAAATCCAAAACGGAGTTGATCAAGGATTATCATCATCTATTTTCACAAACAACATCAGAGAATCTGAGATGTTCTTATCTCAACAAGGATCTGATTGCGGAATTGCAAACGTTAATATTGGTACTTCAGGTGCTGAGATTGGTGGAGCGTTCGGTGGTGAAAAAGATACAGGTGGTGGACGTGAGTCAGGATCTGATGCTTGGAAAGTATATATGAGAAGACAAACAAACACAATTAACTATTCAACTGAGTTGCCATTGGCACAAGGAATCAAATTTGATTTCTAAACTCGGTTTTGATAAAACTAAAAAGGCCAGCTAAATTTAGCTGGCCTTTTTTTATGTATTTATTGTTATAATTCTAATCTAAGGGATCATCAATAATATCTTTGATGCCTTCCGCCTCAGGGTTTCCAAGATTAAATCTCACTCCCAAAGTCGTGCTGATGCTTCTATTTCTCATTGACCCGAAGAAAGTTGATTCGAGATAAAAATCGTCTGTGTTTAAAGTTGTCAAACTGTATCTTCCGTCTATTGATAAAAACACAACTCCTGAGTGAAACCTTGCCGAGAAATCGATTCCGACCATACCGGCCAAATCAAACTTTTTTGCTTGAGGAAAATAACTCTGCTTGTAAGGAGCCAAAGTTGTTCCTTCATATGACTTAAAGTTATAAATAGCGCTTGCTAAAAAAGAAGGGACTAATGCTGCCTTTGGTTTGAAACTTATATTTCCTCCCATTTCATATCCCACAATTAGAGGCATACTTACATAATTCCAATCCCAAGAAGAATAGTTTTCAGTTATGAATACTCCCCAAGAATCAAAAAATTCAACTGGTAATTGTGCTCCGAACTGAGTGTATTCTAAATTTGCTCCCAGCGTCAAATGAGACGTAAATCTGTATTGATAATTTAAACCTGCTGTCAAATCAATTTTAGGTTTCGAATCACCATTATTAAACGAACTTCCGAGGCTTGTACCCATTCCACCTACTTGAAACCCCATTGAGTGCAGTTGACTGAAAGAGACAGATCCAAGAGAAATACAAAAGATTAAAATCAACTTTTTCATAGCAGCAAATTTAACTATTTTACTTGTCCTCTTAAATTTTGTTCTATGAGATGAGGATTTTCTTGGATAGAGGCTATCAGTTTACAAAATAGATGTTAGTTTTCTACATTCAAAACGATCTTAATTAAGCGCCTATGATTTACAATTATTGGTAAATCCATTAAGTAAACGTAAATTTATGCTTTAAGAATTCATCATGTTATGAAATACCTACTCTCTCTCTCAATCATTGCCCTACTAATTTCGTGTGGCAAAGAATCAAAAAATGAAGATTCAGCACAAGATGATTCTCAAGTGCCATCATTAGACTATTTAATGTCAGAAGGGTCGAATACTTCGCCTTCAGACCGATATGGATGGGAACTTTCAAAATTGGCTGACCCTGAGACAGGTGAAATTCCGGCGAACATGCGCCAAAAAGAATTAGCATTTGCATCAACTTTGCCTGCTCATCAATACAAAGCATTTAGCTGGGACGGAAGAGGACCTTATAACGTAGGTGGAAGAACCAGAACCGTAGCGATTGATGTTTTAGACAGTGATGTTTGGATAGCAGCAGGAGTTTCAGGAGGAATTTGGAGATCACAAGATGGTGGCGAAAGTTGGTCAAATACAACTGACCCATTAGACATGCACTCGTATACAACAGTTGTTCAAGATACTAGATCTGGACATGAATCTACTTGGTATGCTGGTACCGGAGAGCATTATGCCATTGTAAGTCAAACATCATTTCAAGCAAGATTTTCGGGTAATGGAATTATGAAAAGTACTGATAACGGAGCTAGTTGGGATTGGTTGACATCTACTCAGTCAAATACACCTGAAACTTATTTGACAAATGGAGACATGGATTTCTCTTGGAGGTTAGTTACTGATCATACAAATTCAACCGAAGATGTTGTATTAGCGGCAGTTTTTAATGGAGTAAAAAGAAGTGCTGATGGCGGACAAACATGGGATGATGTGCTAGGTTTTGGAACTGGACCTTTCTCAGCTCCCAACTCAGATTACCTTGACTTAGTTGTTACTCCTCTCGGGGTTTTCTATTGCTCAATCTCTTCTGACGGACCGAATAAAGGAATGTGGAGATCAGATGATGGTGGTTTGACTTGGACGAATGTTATTCCTTCAAGTGGATTCCCAACAAATTATGGGAGATTAGCAATTACTGTTAACCCAGAAGACGAAAATGTAGTTTGGTTTTTTGGTGTAGCAAATTCAGGAGAAGCTAATGGTCACGGACTTTATCGTTATGAATATTTATCAGGAGACGGAACAGGAGCCGGGGGGACTTGGGATGATCGATCAGAAAATCTGCCAAATCAATCTTGTTATATAACTGAAATAGCTGCAGAAATTGGATTATTAAGTACCCAAAGTAATTTTGATGTTCACTTGACAATTCATCCTGCTGATACCTCAGTAATGTACATTGCAGGAACCTCAATTTGGAGAAATCTTGATGGATTCACTCATGATTCTACAAACACATGGATTGGTGGTTATCACTGTGATCCTCTACCATACAATGATATCAATTGGGGATTAAGTTATGAGAATCATCATCCTGATCAGCACTACCTAATGTTTCACCCTGATGACCCAAATGTGTTGGTGAATTCAAATGATGGTGGAGTTTATAAAACAGTAGATAATATGGCAGATACTGTTGAGTGGGTTTCACTCAATAACGGATATATCACCACACAATTTTATGCAATAGCCATTGAGCCTGGAGTTAGCACTTCTGATGTTATCATTGGAGGATTACAGGATAATGGGACCTGGTTTACCAATAATACTCAATCAGATTCTGCTTGGAAGTACATAGGTTCTGGTGATGGAATGTATTGCGCAATGACCAACGGACTTGATTATTACATTACCTGTTTACAGAGAGGAAAAATGTTCTTGCAAGAGATTGATATTGACGGAAACCCGCAAGCAATTGAACGATTAGACCCAGAAGGAGGACCAACAACATATAATTGGGCGAACTCTTTAAAAATGGACCCTAATGATCATCACAGAATATTCTGGAACGGGAGAGATAGACTTTGGAGACTGGATGACATCAGTGCAGTGAGTATTTCAGGAGATAAGACAAACAAACATGATGTTGACTGGGTTGAAATGGATTCAACTGAAGCAGCACCTCAAGCGGGAATAATGACCGATATTGAAATGTGTAAAACAGCTGAAGGTAAAGTATGGTATGGGACATCAGATGCCTTTGTTTACAGAGTTGATAATGCCTATGAGACTTCAGGGTCAGCTCAATTAGTAGATATTAGTTCAGATGATTTTCCAAATGATGCACATGTTTCATGCGTATCTGTGAATCCTTTTGATGAGAGAGACATCATTGTGACATTTGCAAATTATAATATCCCTTCAGTTTGGCTAACGAATGATGGAGGAGAAACTTGGTCTGATATATCAGGAAACATTGAAGAGAATGCAGATGGAACTGGGTCGGGACCGGCAGTGTTTTGGGCTGAATATTATATAGACGGAACCTTATTTATTGGAACATCAACTGGTCTTTATACAACAAATTTCCCGGATGGCTTAAACACAGTTTGGACATTAGAAACAGGTATTGGAAATGTAAGTGTTGACCACATGGATTTTAGAACGCATGACGGATTCTTTGTAGTAGGAACGCATGGTCAAGGAGTTTACTCAACTCATTTGAATCCTGGTTTTGTTGGTGAGGATGTTGTTGAACAAGAAACAATTCTGGTTTATCCAACAATTTCAAATGATGTGGTCAATGTTGTGACACCAATAGATGCTCATACGATAGAGGTTTATAATTTACAAGGTCAAAAGGTGTTAACGACATCAATTAAGAACACTCAGAACAACATCAATATTATGTCACTGAGAGCTGGCTCTTATATAGTTGTAGCCAAGTCTGATAGCCAAAAATGGACACAGAAGGTTGTTAAGAGGTAAGGTGCTTCGCTTTGTATTTCAGGGTGATTTGAAGGTTGATAATTCTGGTGAGAATTTCATCTCATACTTCCCTGGCAACATCATTATAATTTTACATTTACACGACTGTTGTTCTTCATCATTATCTAAAAACACAACTTTTCTCTTATAGATTTTTCTCGTTGGAACACCTCCCAAATCTACCTTTCCAATTGAAAAATTAATGTCAATGTTTCCGGTCATACTCTTTGACTCCACAAATTCAAAATCAAACTTTTTAAGCTCAATTTCTAATATGTCTTCAAAAGTCGGGTTGTTATGTAAGCTTCTTTTCGGAAGAATCACAAAGTAAAAAATGAGGCCAACAACCAAAGAACCAAGCCAAATAATCAAACTTCCATCCATAAACTTTACAAATATTTACTTCCTTCTCTAATCGATAAATTGGAGAGTTTACTTCTGTGTTCTTCAATAAAATCTTCAATCACTTCGGGATGTTTTTTGGAGTACTCCCGCAACAACCAGCCAATTGCCTTATTGATGAAAAACTCAGTTGATCCAACCAAGCGCAAAATGGTTTCGAACATATAAGGAATATCGGCATCATCTTTTTGTTTCAAATGTAAAAGCAATGATGATCTTTTAAGCCAAATATTGTCAGAAGCCACACATTTATCAACCCAAGCATTTCTCTCTTGAGGAAACTTATCAAAATAGATTTTTAGAATTTTTGGAGCCAGGAAATCAATTGTATCCCACCAAGAGTTTCGGATGATTAAAGATTCAATAAAAGCCAAATCTTCTTTCTCAAGGGTCTTTTTCGCAATCTTAAAAAAGAGTTCTTGGGCAATGTAATGAAACTCTCTTTGTGGTTGCTGCCAAAGTAACTCAATGAGCAAATAAAGATCTGCTTTGGGCTCTTTTGGTAGCTCCTTTAAAAATGGTTTAGATAATTCTCGCCTAATGGGTGAAACAAGGCCATAATAGTCAAATTGGCCACGCATGTAATCAGACATTTGTTGTCTTCTCTCTTCGTTTTTAGCCGACTCAAAAGCAGACCTAATTTCTTCTAAAACGATTCTCATTTATTTAAAAAGCGATATAGTTAAGTTCAATATCTACACTTTGTTTGTTCGCCAATTTCACATTGATTGATTTTTTCAACGCTTTGTACTCGTCTTCAGTTAATGGATTCATATAAACGTCAGCCGTGCGGTCATCATCACTGTACTCAAAATGTTTGAAGTTGGGCATTGGGCTCAAGTACTTTGTTAATTCTGCCTCAACAATCACGGGTTCAACCTCAGCTATGTATTTATCAAACTCTTCAATGGTATGCAGATTCTCAACACTCTCTCTATCATTCAGCTTACGTTTCAAGTTTTTAGCTTGCAAAAGCAAGTCTAATAAATCATGAAAGAATTTAGACCCTAAACTCAAGAACACCCCCGCTAAAAGGCATCCAAAAATATCATAAACGCCATCCCAGAAGAAATGGTACTTATAGCCCAAGTCGGCCCAGCCTAATTTGAAGGTCGGGTCATGAATTTGAAAAATAGAAGCTCTTGTAGCCAATGCAATGATCATCCCAATAATCAATGCCATGAGCTGTACCTCTCTCATTTTTAATTCGCCTGGATCTTCAGTTTCTTTTGATCCATATTTAAATATCATGCAAAAGCTTTTAAACCAACTAGTGGGTCTAACTTTTACCAAATTGGTAATTCTCTCTGTAATCAAACTCAAGATGAGCAATACAAATACGACTTGAATAATTGCGTCCATAATTAAAGCTCTTTAAAGGTGATGTAATTAAGTGATAAACTTGTTTTAAATGAAGACCAATCAATGGCTTTGATCATTGTTAATTCTCTTTTTCTTGTTTCAAAATATCCGGCATTGATGCCATGAATATCATTTTCATCATCAAAATTATCTAATCCAACCAAAAGCGGATCGAGTTCTCCTGAATCCGCCAAATGAAAAATTAACTCCATTGAAAGTCCGCCTGATTTTGCCTTCTCTTCATACATTCTTTCAAGCTTGTCAAACTTTTTCTTCCCGGCCTTTTCTGCCGTTTTATTCTGAGCATCTTTAATGTTCTCAGTCCTTTTGCCTGTTTTGAATTGCTTGAGTGAATGATCAACGACCTTTATACCAACATCTTCATTGAATTCTTCAAAAAGTTCTTTATCACAGGCCCCATAAAGATATTCGCAAAGCACGTCAGTACTTTTCAAATTCAAATGAGTCGCAAAACTCATCCTCTTAATAATATTCCCATATGAGGTTTGAGGGAACTTTCGCCACATACCTAATTTAGCTCCTCTCCTTGCTGCTCCGCTTAAAAACTTTTCATCATAATCAGGTAAGTCATCAATTTTATGAAATTTTCTGAACCAAGACATTGGAGTTCTAATCGGAATCTTCTTCTCAGCAGCAACTGCCGCGTAAGCTTCGAACATTCCTTTGTTGTAGTAAACGATATTATGATGATTGGCTATGTGATCAATGTTCTCGACTCCGATTAGTTTGCTCAATCTAATTATTTGGTCATTAAGTTCTCTACTGACATCTACATCCTTAATTTTATTGAAAGGATAATAATTGAATGTTCTAAAAGTATTGCCTACCTCTAAAAGAGTTGAGTTATGCCCAGGGTTTTCATTGGCTGTTTGCCCTGAAGTAATGCAAAAATGTAAGCCAATTCCAAATTCAAAACCTTTATCCTTCAGTTCTTTTTGAAGTACTAATAATTTTTCTACTCTTTCTTTATAGTGAGGGTGCGTGACGATCACCGAAACTGTAGTTAAGCTTTTAGCACGTAACGCTTTTAGTATCCCATTATCAATGAGATTACAAACGCCGTAGTCGTCTGCAGTTTTGATTACTTGATTATTCATAGAGGCTGAGGTTCAGGTCAACGCTAGCAAGATAGCAATTAATATCATTACCAATTTGCCACGAATTTCAGCCATATTAAATCGAATAATAAACGCCGAAATAAATCAGCCGAAATCATCTTTTGTTTGGCTAGATTAAAGCATGAAATTGACATTTAGCACACTATTATTGATAGCCATATTGACCTTAAGTTGTTCTCCTAAAGTTGAAACGGAGCACATACAAAAGCAAAAGTTTGACTCCCTTTATTATCCAGAACAAAAAGTAAAACTTGAGGAGGATGAAGGAGTTTTTGGGCCATTTGAAGATGCCAAATTCAAGCTTGACTATTATCACAATGAAGGCTATTCAACCGGAAATAGATATTGGTATGAAATAATCATAATTGATAGTATGGTGGAGCTTTATTTTGATTCCCCACAAAATGACGATTGGAATAATGTTCATTATCATAAATCCTTCATTTTGGACGAAAATGAGACTAAAATGATCAAAAACAAGATAAAAATGGCCGATTTAGATCAAAAATCAGAAGGTTTTCCTGAATGGCGTGATTGGTCGGGAAGTGGTTATGGTGAAAATAGATTAATCATTGAATCTGAAGATGTGAATGTTGCGGGCGGTATGATTTACAACAATATTTTTAATGATGACGAAGATTTTGAAAGCAGCATATCAGAAGACATGAAAGCTTCTTCATCCATTTCAGGAAATTACGAATCACTATTTAAAGAGCTTGAAAAACTATTTGATAGCCTTCCTTTTTTATTGGAGGATAAGAATAGGAGCTACTGATTTAATTTGGGACTTCGTTAGACTCAGTTAGCACACTTTCTCTCTTATAAAATTTGTATCCACCCTTTGTATAAAGCAGCTTGATGTATTCAATATTATCAAGTTCTTCATGCTGGATTTTAGTGACCAAATAAGCATCATGTTCAATATCACCATAAAGCAAAAACAATTTCACTTCTTGTTCTAATGGTGCATATAACACTGGCTCATTATTAAACTTCTCTGCTCTCATTTTCAAATGAGCATTAGGTGATTCTGGCTGCTGGAAGTAAAAGTATTGGGCATAACTCTTAAACCCAATAGGCGAAACATACACTTCTTGGCCCTGTAAATCCTCATAAAACTCAATCATTGGAGCTTGAGAATAACCTTCAATTTTTTTAACTACAAAAATCATGGTTAAAGACATGGTCAATGAGATGAGCACGGCTTTAAACTGTAAGGCTTTAACCAGTTTTCCTTCTTTCCAAAAACGCATGAAAAGGATAATACCTGTCACAAACACTACGGCAATCAGAGGTTCAAAACCTGTCCAACTCACATCAGGATTATTAAACCCAGCAACCGCAAAAGGATCTTTTATATAAGGTGAAATGGATTCATTGAAGATGCCTACCATTGGAAGTACTGCAAATGCAATTGCTAAAAATGAAGCTAAAAAGACATAAACCCATCTTGTCCATTTTTTGAATTCTTCCCACTTCATTTCATGAATCACAATAGCAGATAAAAACGAAAGTGGCAGATAAGTCATTGATGAATAATGTACAATCTTGGTAGTCGCTATTGAGAAAATGATCATCACCACCCAAAACAAAATCGTCCACCATTGTTCTAATTCAGAATCTCTTTTGCGTTTTATCAAAGATGGCAGGGCTAAGGCAGATAGAGGGAAAACTCCCAAAAAGACGACAATGAAATGATAGTAAAATGGTTGCTCATGCCCAGCTACTCCTTGTGAAAAGAGCTCAATTTGATAGTTGATGAACTCTACTAAAAACCAGGGTCCGTTATTAATGACTTCGGCCCCAAACCACAAAAAGGAAACTGCAAATACACTTAAAGCGAAGATGATGAACTGCTTGAATGTTGGCAGAATCTTGAATTTCTTAACAACAATAAAAACTAAGAATGTCACGAACACCAACAAGAAGCCTACCGGACCTTTCGTTAAAATTGCTAATCCGCAAAAGATACCCGCCCAAAGAGCCCTTTTGTTCTTTAACTCAACTTCAGTAAGCGCTTTGAATAAATAATAGGTAGATAGAAATATGAATAGATTAAATATTGGATCAATAATCGCCGATCTGAAATAAATTTGAGGTAGAAACGAGACTAGATATAACAAGGCCCAAATGGTTCCGAAACGTTCGCTTTTCTCCTTTTTACCTAAAAAGTAAATCACGATAATCGTGATGACGCCTGCAAGGGCGTTAGGAAAGCGGGCACCAAATTCGTTGATTCCGAAAGTGTGCATAGATAAGGATTGCAACCAAAAGAATAAAGGAGGCTTCTCCCAAAAGGGTGAGAAGTTAACCTGAACTTGAAAGTAATCGCCTGTGGCCATCATCTCTCTTGCAGATTCAGCAAAGTTAATTTCATCCCAATCAAACAGATGAACAAGACCAATAGTAGGAATAAAAGCAAGTGCCGCAACAATTACTAGAAACCTGAAATTCTTTGATTCTTTAAATTCTGAAAAGAGGAGGCGCATTATAATCCCTTAAATATCTTTGCTTTCATCCCCAATTTAGAGAAAAAATATTGCATTGATACTTTCATTACGCCTAAGCCATAAACTGAACTTCGCTTAAAATTGATTGAAGATGCCTCTTCAAAGTATTTTGTAGGACAAGTAATCTCGGCTATTTCATGTCCTTTATAAAGGATTTGTGCTAAGAACTGATTGTCAAACACAAAATCTTCTGAATTCTCATTGTAATGAATCCCCTCTAACACCTCTCTAGAGTAGGCTCTGTAACCCGTATGATACTCTGAAAGCTTTTGACGCATCCAAAAGTTTTGAAAAAACGTTAGAAAACGATTGGCAATCCATTTATACCTTGGCATTCCGCCTTTTAGCGCTCCCTTTCCAAGAATTCTAGATGCAATCACGCAAGGGTAAACATCATTGGCAATTAAGGATACCATTGGCACAATCAACTGCGGGGTGTATTGATAATCTGGGTGTACCATTATTATAATGTCTGCTCCTACTTCTAGGGCTTTATTATAACATGATTTTTGATTACCACCATAACCACGATTTGTTTCATGGACTATTACATGGTTAATACCTAATTTCTTTGCTAATTCAACCGTATCATCAGTTGATCTGTCGTCAGTCAAAATCACCTCATCAACTACATCCAAAGGAATTTCCCTGTACGTTTTTTCTAAGGTTTTGCCTGCATTATATGCTGGCATAATTACCGCAACTTTTTTACCGTTAATCATTGAGCGACTTCAAAATTAGATGGCAAATATAAACAAGATAAAATTGCTAGCCCTTTTTCTTGCGATATGGTCTAATTATTAATCTCAAGCCATTGTTATATCTGAAGTAATTCCATGTCCAATTGACAAACACCACAACCCTATTTCTGAAGCCGACCAAAAGCATTAGATGAACAAACATCCATACGAACCAGGCCATTACTCCTTGAAACTTCAATTTCCCCGTTTCTACTACCGCCAAGTTTCTTCCGATTGTGGCCATAGTTCCCTTATCATTGTAGACAAAGGGCTTCCAACTTTTGTTTTTTGCTTTTCTGTTTAACTGTTTGGCAAGGTATGCGCCTTGTTGCATAGCCACGGACGCCAGCATAGGCAATCCTTCAGGATATTTTTCTGAATTTATAAGTGCTGTGTCTCCAAGCACGAAAGTGGCATCATCTAGTTGAAGATTCTCATCAACAATTATTCTATTTCCTCTTCCCACTTTATTTGAATCAATACCATTTGGAAATTGTCCGGCAACTCCGGCAGCCCAAATTAAAGTATCGCATCTAAAATCTTTACCTACAGATGTTGTTACAAGATTTGATTCATAATTCTCTACAAAGGTCTCTGTATATATATGAACACCTAACTTTTTTAGATACTTATTCGCCTTTAAAGAAGATTTTTCACTCATTGCCGACAAGACCCTGGGAGCTGCCTCAATTAAATGAATCTTCATTTGGCGTAAATCTAGATCTGGAAAATCTTTGGGCAAAATCTTGTTTCTGAGCTCAGCCAAGGCTCCAGCAAGCTCAACCCCTGTTGGACCGGCACCAACAATTACAAAATTCATAAGTTCGTTTCTCTTATCTAAATCTTGTGTGTTCAATGCTCTCTCGAAATTCTCTAACATTTTAGATCTCAAATCAAGGGCCTCTGTGAGCGACTTCATTGGAATCGCATTTTCTTCAATTGTTTCATTGCTGAAAAAGTTATTTCCGGCGCCACTCGCAATTACAAGGTAGTCATAGCTTAGCGTACCTATGTTGGTATGCAAAGTCTTTGTCTCAGAATCAAGACTCTTCACTTCGACCAAACGAAAAAATGTGTTCTTTTTCTTTCTGAGCGTTTTTCGAATTGGATAAGCAATTGAATCCGGCTCAAGACCTGCCGAAGCTACTTGATATAATAAAGGTTGAAAAGTGTGAAAATTGTTCTTGTCAATAAGAACTAATTGGTGGTATTTGGTGTTGATTTGTCTGGCTAGTTTTAGTCCGGCAAATCCCGCGCCAATTACCACTATACGTGGTAAATCTATATCGGGAATATTCATCTCAACTAATTTGAATACTAAAGATACGGATTAAGCTGATATGAATGACCTTAATAAATCACTATTCTAATCTCATCCTCTTTATTTCCAAACTTTAAAATAAACGTGACCACTTTGTCCGTGATTTCCAGCTCTTCCCCTATTGCCGCAATTGCCGCTTCCGCCTCTATTTCCACATCCCTTGCCGCCTCTTCCGGCGTTTCCACCTTTTCCTGCAGCTCCACCTCTTCCAGCACTTCCTCCATTTCCGCCTGAATTATAAACTTTTACTTGGTCAGTAAAAAATCGAGCTCGTTCTTCGTAATAAATGTAAACGTCTCCTCCATTGCCGCCATCTCCTCCATTGCCTCCGTAACCACCATCTCCGCCACGTCCGCCATTACCACCCCAACCTTCTCGGTCACAGCCCGGATTATCTTCAGTTCGTGGAGTTGCGAAAGCGCCATCTCCTCCACGTCCGCCGTTTCCTCCAACACCACCTTTGCCTCCATCTCCGCCATTTCCGCCATTATTGTGAATTTTAATACTTCCTGACTGGCCAATATATCTTGTCCAACATTTACCATTGGTGTAACAAGCTTCTACCTTCACTAATTCTGTATTGTCTCTTGGAAAATCAACCATAGTTAAATAGACATTTACTCTGTCTGCACTTCTTCCGTGATAGCCATCTCGTCCACTACCACCTCGATCTCCCCAATAACCATTTTCACCATTACCTCTCGAAAAATCTGCTTTTCCGCAGTGTCCTTTAGATCCTCTTCGTCCGGCCGTGCCGTCAGAACCTGTTCTAGCATTGAAACCAAGGCTGAAATGTCCGTTAAAGTTTATTGGAATGGCCATTTCAAACTTGACATCTGGACGTTCAATCATTGAAGCTTTAATGTGAATGTAAGGGTCGTGAATAGCGTTATAAAAAGATTTTAATTGAAGTCTTCGTTTGCTGCGCCAGGTCTGTTTTCCACTTCCCCAAATCTTAATCTTAAAATCTTTGAAACCAAGTTTGCAGCCTTTATTTGAATAAACGGTTTCACCGTTATTTAGATCAAATTGCATCCAAGAATTCATAGAGTTGCCGGCCAAAATGCCGTTTCCATTGTAAACAATTTTGCAATTTTCAATCATTTCTAGTTGCTTCTTTTTTCTCATTGAAAAAGAAGAAATCGATAATCCAATAAATAAGGATAGGAGTAGAGGTTTAACCATGTTACTATTTTTTGCGTTCGGCAAAAAATTGTGCAAAATACATGCCAAGGCAAGCTCCTTAAACGTTTAGACGCTAATTAAAACGGTTTAGAAATGTCACAAAGTTGGGTAAAAAGCTTCTTCAATGTGCTTAATCTCCTTCTGTTTTTGGTTTAAAACAATCACTATCAAGTCGAATTGAACCTCTAAATCAATTTCGTTTTCTTGAATATAGTAATTGGCAGTTTTTACGATTCCGTTCTGCTTGGCTTTTGACACCAAATCTCTTGGATCCGTCAAGTAATCACTTTGTCTAGTTTTTACTTCTGTTATTATAATCTTGTTTTCAAATTCGGTTACAATATCTATCTCTAGCTTCTTAAATTTGAAGTTTCGGTCAAGTAATTTATGTCCCTTTTTAATCAAAAAGTCTACAGCTAACTGTTCGCCTAATTCTCCTAATTCATTGTGATCTGCCATACCAACGAAAATAAGTATTAATTTTGAAAGAGAAAACGTAACAAAAGTCGCTTAAATACTTATAACATAAGGTGAAGCAATTAAACATTGTCATATTACTTTCAGTATTGGTTTTTGGCCAGAATTCATTTGGTCAGAACTATTCATACAAGAAAAAGTTTGGGACTCAAAAGAATGCAATGTATTTCTATTGGGGATATAACAGAGCTGCCTTCACAAGAAGTGACATCCATTTTGTGGGTGAAAATTATGATTTCACAATAATCAAAGCAGCAGCAAAAGATAGACCTGCCACAGAATTCAAAACATACGTTACACCTTCAACGCTAACTGTTCCCCAATTTAATGTTAGGGTTGGTTGGTATTATAAACATAGATGGGATTGGTCAATAGGTTATGATCACATGAAATATGTGATGCGAGATTGGCAGCAAGTTTACATTAACGGATACATTGATCCAAATTCAAATAGTGAACTAAATGGAGAGTTTACAAATGAAGACGGTAAGCTGTTTATTGATCCCGATTTTATACATTATGAAAACACGAACGGATTAAATTACATTTCAGTTCAACTCAACAATACTGCTCCTATGTACAAAACAAACGACAGAAAGTTTGCAGTACAAAGAAGAGTTGGTGGTGGAATTGGACCAGTAATCACACAAACAGATTTTGTTTGGGATTCAGAACAATATCATTCAGGAATGAAATTAGGTGGATGGGGAATATCTGCTCATATGGGAGTTCGTTTCGATTTCTTCAATCGCTTTTTTATTGAGAATACTTTTTCTGGTGGTTTCATTCACTTGCCAAGAAATGCTACTATCGTTAGAGGAAGCACAAGAGATAATGACTATGCAAATCATAAATTCGTTTATGGTCAGTGGCAAATAACTGCAGGAGTACTTTGGTACTTAAGAAATAAAAATGGCTGCGGAACTTGCCCGGATTGGCATTAGTTTTATTCGGGCCTTTGGGCCAGTAGAGCCTTATCGTAAATTTCAACTTCAATTATACTTTCATTGTTTGGGTTCGTTCACAAGAGCTACGCCTTGTTGTTCGTTCGGCGTCTCGTTTTGATAAATCAAAACTGACGCCTTTTCGTGCGTTCAAAGTTTGCCAAAGCAAACTTTTCTCTTTTCGTTTTCGAAATGACAAATGAATCCTAAGTTATTTTGTGAATGAGCATGGAGATTTGTTCTTAACATTCTCCAGATCTTCCACTCTCGCACCCCAAAACATTTGTCCAACCGAAAATCGAAGAGTGAATCACTTTGGCTCAGCCAAATGATGAACGCACGAAAAGGCTTTGCAATTGCGCGAGCAATTGTATAAGCCGAACGAACAAGTCGGCGAAGCCCGACTGAACGAGTCTCCACCATGAAGCAAGAAATAACTAATTTCGCATCCACAACATTAATAAAAACCTCAACGCCTCGAACAAAAATGAACCTAATCGATACACATACCCATCTCTTTGCAGAACAATTCAATGAAGATCGTGACGATATTATCAAGTCAGCTTTAGAGGCAGGAGTTTCAAAGATGTTATTGCCAAATATCGATTTAGACTCAATTGAAGCCATGCATCAGTTAGAGAAAGATTACCCTGAAAACTGCATTGCCATGATGGGATTACATCCTTGTTCAGTCACTGAAAATTGGGAGTCAGAACTTGAGGTAATTAAATCACATTTGTTCAGCAGAAAATATATTGCTGTTGGGGAAATTGGCATGGACCTTTATTGGGACAAGACTAGTTTGCCATTTCAACAAAAAGCATTTGCACAACAAATTGAGTGGGCCAAAGAATTGGGGATTCCGATTGTGATTCACGTGAGAGATGCATTTGATGAGGCTTTTGAAATAGTGGACGAATTGAATGATGATAGCTTAAGAGGAGTGTTCCACTGCTTCACTGGTAACATTGATCAAGCAAATCACATTTTAAATTATGGTGGATTTAAATTGGGGTTGGGTGGAGTCTTGACTTTCAAGAATTCTGGTTTGGATAAAACGATTTCTGATATAGGCATGAAACATCTGATTCTAGAAACAGACTCGCCGTACTTGGCTCCCCATCCAAATAGAGGGAAAAGAAACGAGACATCATTCATAACTTATGTAGCATCTAAACTTGCCGAAGTAAAAGGGGTGAGTATTGAGAATGTGGCAGAAATCACCTCTCAAAATGCAATAGAACTTTTTAATTTATAATTCTATCAATTGTCAGTCTGAGCCTGTCGAAGACTAGATGAAGAGATACTCAGCCATTATTTATCCCTAACTTTAAGAGATGCAAAAAGCTTACTTCGTTTAAATCTTAGAATGTTCTGATGGCTCTTACTATACTGGTGTTACGAATGACATTCAACGAAGACTAAAAGAACATCACATTGGCATTAACACTGAATGTTATACTTACAAAAGAACACCTCTAGAATTAGTTTTTCAGGAAGTTTTTGCTGATGCAAATCAGGCAATCAAAGCAGAGAAAAGGCTAAAAGGATGGGGACGGAAGAAGAAGCAAACTCTAATAAATAAAGGTTGGGAAGCTATTAAGAACAATGAGTAAAATATCAGCTACACTTCGACAAGCTCAGTGTGACAGGGCCTAGCGAACAAAAAACAGCTTGCTGTACTTCCATCAGAATAAATCAAACCCACCACAGAATCAATTGCCCCATTAATTTCATTATGTAAGTGTTTACTTTGTGATTGGTCTTTTGAAAGGCGCCTAAGCTTGAGAAATTGTTTTAATTTCGAATGTTTAATTTAGATAAAGACCGAACGTAATGAAAAACCCACAGGTGTTAATCATATACACTGGCGGAACCATTGGAATGATCAATGACCCAGAAACCGGTGCGCTTAAGCCATTTGACTTTGAGTCGCTTTATGCGAGTATACCAGAGTTGAAACAGTTTGATTATAAGATTGACACGTTTTCACTTGGAGAGCCAATTGACTCTTCAGACATGAATCCTAAATTGTGGGGGGACATTGCCACCACGATCTTTGACAACTATGCTAATTATGACGGCTTTGTTGTGCTTCACGGCACAGACACAATGGCGTTTACAACAGCAGCCCTGAGTTTCATGCTTCAAGGCTTAAAAAAACCAGTAATTTTCACGGGATCGCAACTACCTATCGGACAAATTAGAACTGATGGTAAAGAGAACCTAATAACGGCTATTGAATTGGCCGGAATGAGTGATTCATCTGGCAAGCCAAATATTCAAGAAGTTGCACTTTATTTCGAGTTCCAATTATATAGAGGAAACCGAGTTTCTAAGGTCAGCACCTTTAATTTTGAAGCATTTAAAAGCTATAATTATCCGCTTTTAGCTCAGGCAGGAACTAACATTAAGGTCCACCACAATTCGCTATATCGATCGCAAAAAGAAGAAGTTAAATTGTTCACAGACTTTAATGCAAACATTGCATTAGTAAAACTATTTCCTGGTATGCCTATAGGGCCTATCAAATCAATGTTTGACGCTTCTAAGGTTGAGGGGGTAATCCTTGAAACTTTCGGAAACGGAAACAGTTTTTCGTCTGTTGAATTTGAAAAGATGATCTCAGATTACATGGAATCGGGTGGTATTGTGATGAACATAACGCAATGCACTCAAGGAAATGTTGTTTTAGGATTGTATGAGACATCTATTCATTTTAAACGACTCGAAGTTATTAGCGGACGCGACATTAGCACAGAAGCGGCCGTGGCAAAAATGATGTACGCTTTGGGCTTAACGCATGACCAAAATGAACGCATTCAATTGCTGACTGAAAACATTTGTGGTGAGGTAACGATTTAATAACATCTAAATCCGCCGAAAAAAGCTGCTCTATATTAGTATGAGTAAGAAAATTTTGTACTTTAGCAAACGCTTTTTTAACGTCTGCATAAATCAATAAAGACAGAAAAGAAGTAAGAACTTTAAAAATAAAAACAATTTAAAAATGAAAAAAGTATTAGCATTACTAGCTATCGTAGGTTTAATAACCTTTGGGATTTCTAACACAACCTATGCACAGGAAGGTGGCGAAGAAAACAACACTGAAGTGAATGAAGGCGAAGAAGGTGGAGAATCTGCATCAGCTGAATCAGGAGAAGGTTATTCAATGGTGACTGAATTAAAAAGAAGATTCATTGAAGGTGGACCTGGGTTCATGGGAATCGTATTATTATGTTTGATTTTCGGATTAGCATTAATCATTGAAAGAATTGTTTATTTGAATTTAGCTTCAACAAACACTAAGAAATTGGTGCAAGACGTTGAAGATGCTTTAGCTTCAGGAGGAATTGAAGCTGCAAAAGCAGTTTGTAGAGACACAAGAGGTCCAGTAGCATCTATCTTTTATCAAGGTTTAGATCGTTCTGATGAAGGAATTGATCACGTTGAGAAAGCAGTAGTTTCTTATGGTGGTGTACAAATGGGATTATTAGAAAAAGGAATGTCTTGGATTGGATTATTCATTGCACTAGCACCAATGTTAGGGTTCATGGGTACAGTAATCGGGATGATTAAAGCCTTTGATGATATCGCAAGTATGGGTACTATTGAAGCATCAGTTGTAGCGGTAGGTATTAAGATTGCCTTATTAACAACTGTATTTGGTCTTATCGTAGCGATTATTCTTCAAGTATTCTATAACTACTTGTTAGCGAAAATTGATGGAATCGTAAACGATATGGAAGATGCATCTATCTCTTTGATTGATGTATTGATCAAGCATAACGCTTCAAAATAAATTAGTAATAACACCTTTCTTTGAGTTCGCTCAAAGGGAACTAAAAACTTACAATTATGAATGAAAAAGTAGTTGGATTAATAAGAACCGGTGGTGTGATATTACTAATGATAATTGGTACTATTTTCATTATCCAAGCAGCAGGCGCAAGTGATGTTGTTGACTCAAGTACAGATGAGGCAGTAGCCAACTTTGGAAAAGTAGGAAGCGCAATCACGTTTGTGATTTGGTTAGCTTGGGCAGCACTTGGTGCAATTGTATTATTCACCATTTGGGCTATTATTCAAAATCCTAAAAGATTTATTACACCAGCAATAAGCTTAGTTGTTTTCCTAGTATTAGGAGGATTAGCTTACGCTTTAGCTTCTGACGCTATTATCCCAGAATTAGTTGAACGTGGGGGTGAAGTTCACCCAGACATGACAGCTTCTTCTTTGAAATGGAGTGGAACCGGGGTAAAACTGACGTTTATCCTAGTGATTGTGGCTGTTGCCTTAATCCTGGTTTCAAGTGTAATGGGTGCCATGCGTTATTTTTCGTCAAAATAATTTAAACACTTAAATTATGGCAAAAAGAGAAGTAGAAGAAATAAGTGCAGGGTCAATGGCGGATATCGCCTTCTTGCTTCTGATTTTCTTCTTAGTAACGACAACTGTTGAAGTTGATGCTGGTATCGGAAGAACTCTGCCTTTGAAAGTTGATCAGCCTGTTGATCAAGAACCCATTGATATTAGAGAAAGAGATATTCTTGAAATCAAAGCGAACAGTCAAGATCAACTATTGGTTGAGAAAAAACTGACTCCAATTGAAGATCTAGAAGATATCGTAAGAGATTACTATACTGCCAATATTGATACAGAGACAAATATTGACATGCCGGCTTATACTAAGATTGATCCGACAAGATGTCAAACTGAAATCTTAAAGTATCAGACATTGGTTGCTGAAAATGAAGAGAATGCTGCCGCACAAAAAGAGCTTGACAGTTGGAGAGCAAAATTAGAGTTGTGTCAGTCACTTCCTACTCAGCAATACTCTGAGATTTCTAAAATGGCAATTATCAGATTAGAAAATCAGGCAGGAACATCTTACGGTTTGTATATTCAAATTCAAAACATCTTGAAGAAAGTAGTGAACGAACAAAGAGTAAAGTATTGCACTGAAATTTGGGATAAAGATTACTTTGCTTTAGATAAGCAGAATTTAGAGGATCAAGAGATTATTAAAAAATTGAGAATCTTAGTACCTGAGCGTATTATAGAGGCTAAAATTGAAAGATAATTATGGGAAGATTTAATAAAGGAAAGAAAAGAGGAGTTCCTGGAGTAAATACTTCAGCACTTCCTGATATTATCTTCATGCTTTTGTTTTTCTTCATGGTTGCAACAACTATGAAAGAACAAGATTACTTGGTAGAGATTGACAAGCCTACGGCAAATCAAGCATTACCAATTGAAGATAAAGACAAAATTGATTTCGTTTATATTGGATTTCCAATTGACGCTAATCAAGGAACTGAACCTAGAATTCAGTTAAACGATCAATTAGCACCAGGCCCGGCATCTGTTATTCCTTGGAAACTAGGAGCAGTAAGACCAGGAATGAGAGCATTTGATATTCCAACATCATTGAAAGTTCATAAGGATGTAGGAATGCGTGTTGTATCTGACGTAAAAGAAAACCTAAGAGAAATTGATGCTATTAAAATCAATTACTCGGCAGACGCCAGAGACTAAACACTTTTATTAATAAAGTTCAACCCTGATTTCATTTATGGAGTCAGGGTTTTTTTATGTCTTGAAGTTTCTAAGAGATCGTAGTCTCAGGAAAGAAGACCATTACAGTGAGTGTCGCAGCATTGAATAAAGCATGCAGTATGATCGAATACCTTATGTCTTTAGTATGATGATAGATATAACCAAATAAGCCTCCCATAGCGATCATTGGAATCAGATTCCAAGGTTGGGTGTGCAATGCTGCAAATATCGTTGCTGAAGTCCAAATTGCGAAGTGTATTTTACCGTTACTTACTAGCGCTAACTTTTTAAACAACAAGCCTCTAAAAACCAACTCCTCAACTAATGCTGGCAATATTGAACTTGCCAATAAGAATATTGGAAAGAGCGAAGAATTCGCGTTATTGAATAAACCTGTATACAGCTCTTCACGTTCAATTTGCCTTTCTATCATTCCACTAGCCGGAAATTGCTGAATTATCCAGTGATTAAACATAGTAAGGCCATTCACAATAAACACCATGGGCACGAAACCAAGTATGATGTAGAACAAATACTTGAAATTGAACTTTTGATAATCTAAGGCATCCTTAAACTTAACGTTTACGATTTTAAGATAAACCACAAATGCCATCAAAAACATTCCCAATTGAGAAGACACAAAAATGGTTATTCCAATCTTTGGGTTTGATAGTTCAAAGGCCTCAAGTTCAGCAGGAGAAACAATGAGAGTGAGAGCTAAGGACATTAAGATTCCTGCAACCAGATAAAGTCCTGCAAAAATGAGTAGCAGAAGCAATGACGTTTGCATTTGAGGGCTAAATTGTCTCTTCTCCATTATTTATTGTAAAACGATTTTTCGTTCAGAGTCTAATTTAATCAGAATAAACAATAAGAGTGAGAAGGTCAATACTGATGATCCTCCATAACTAAATAGCGGTAGTGGTATACCAATTACTGGAGCAAGGCCAATTCCCATACCTACATTAATCATAACATGATAAAAGAAGATTCCGGCCACGCAATAAGCAAATATCCTTGTATAGCGCGACCTTTGCCGTTCGGCGACGGATACAATTTTAATGAGGAGCACACAGTAAAAAATCACTAAGAATGCTGAACCTAAAAAGCCCCGCTCTTCAGACCAAGTACAAAAAATGAAATCTGTACTCTGCATTGGTACGTGCTTTTGACTAGCGTTTGCCAATGTCGCCTTTTGGTAACCTTTGCCTGCAAATCCGCCAGAACCAATTGCCGCTTTGGCTCTGTTCACATTATAACCTTTCCCATCAGGATCTTCCATCTTACCTAAAAGCAATTCAATCCTCTCTTTTTGATGATCATCTAAAAATGTACCATATCCCCACTCAACAAAATTTACGAATAGAATAGAGACTATAATACTTCCGACAAGAGCTCTATATAAACCTCCTCTGTTTCTCTTCAAAACAAAGTTTCTAATAAGCAAATAGAATGCGAGTCCGATAAATAATAACGCTAAAACAATCCCGAATTTACCGCCCATTTTAATCTTCAACAATGGAAGCATAAAACTAGAATCAGCAACAATCAAGGTGATCACAGCAATTATAACAGCTACCAACAAAAACAGAAGGACGTTACCTGCATATCCTTCACGATAAAGAACAAGAATAAAAGAAGTGAAAATGATGAATGTTCCGGCATCTGGCTGAAGTAATACGAGTAATGAAGGGATAGCTAAAATGGTCACCGTTTTCCAATTCTGCGTTACAAGAGCCATTAAATAACTAATGCTTATCCTAGGAGTTAAAGGAGTTTTTGGTGGGGGATTCTCGGCCAAATGAGCAGAAAGGGCAAGACAGACGCCTACCTTGGCGACTTCAGAAGGTTGTATACCGAACGACCCAATTCCGAACCACGACTTTGCTCCGTTAATAGGTTCAGTAAAGAGCACAAGAACTAGCAAGAGCACCAATACACCATAGGCCCAAAAGGACAATTTTCTTATCAAGGAGCCGTCCACAATCATGATAATCACTCCTATAAAAAGTGCGATTCCTATCCACATGATCTGTTTTCCGTGCTCTGTTTCTAAATTGAACAGCCCTGGTTTCTCTGGATTGTAGACTGAAGAATAAACATTAGAAACACCTAATACTACCACAAGAAAATACATTCCTACAAGTACCCAGTCAACATCTGCCCATATTTTATCATTTCCACCTCTCACTACTTCTTCTTTTGATATCTAATTGGCATTAAATCAGCTTCCAAAATTCTGTTCTCTTTAATGGTATCCTTAATTTCACCTGTCAGATACTGTTCAATTAACAAACTTGCAATTGGTGCGGCCCATGTTCCTCCAAATCCTGAATTTTCAATGTAAACCGACACTGCAATTTTTGGATCATCTTTTGGGGCGAACGCAATGAAAATAGAGTGGTCAATTAGCTGATGTCTTTTGCCATTGTACATTTTGAAATTCTCGGCAGTTCCAGTCTTTCCACAAATGTCTAAACTGTCTACTCTCGCTCTTCTTGCTGTTCCTCCTGGTTCATGAACCACACGCCACATTCCATCCACTACAGGGTCAAAATATTTAGGTTCAACCTTCGTCTTTCGCTTGGTTGTATAGACCGAAGGAACATCTCCATCTTCAATTTCTTTTACAAAATGTGGATAATAAAAATGACCTCTATTAGCCATCACACAGGCAATGTTTGCCATTTCAAGAGGGCTCACTAAAACTTCTCCTTGACCAATAGAATTTGAATAAATGGTACTGTATGCCCAGCCAAACTTTCCGTACGGGTTTGATTTTGAAGGGAACTCATTATCATAAAAATCTGTGTTTGGAATAAATCCATATCTCATGGCCGGAAAATCAGTTTTCATATCTTCTCCCAATCCAAAACTGTGTAGATATTCAGCCCAAATATCTAGCCCGATCGCAGCATCTGCGAAGTGACTTTTGTTTTTTCCTTGCTGAATGATTTTACGCGTAACGTAGTAAAAATAAGGGTTGCAAGACATTTTTACTCCATCTGAAACTCCTCTAGCCGTAGGATGGTTATGACATCCTACTAAACTTTTTGTACAAGGGAAACTAGCCTCTTCGGTAATCACACCTTCTTGCATAGCAATCAAAGCCATCAAAGTTTTAAAAGTTGAGCCTGGTGGATAAGTTGAATTGGCCGAGCGATTTAACAAAGGCAAAAGGGTATCTTGAGCAAGCTCGCCATAGTTCTGGCCGAGACGTCTACCTACTAGCAAATTCGGATCATATGTTGGAGAAGAAATCATTGTTAAAACCTCTCCTGAAGATGGTTCAAGAACCACAATACTTCCACGTTTATTTCGCATCAATTCTTCACCATACTCTTGTAAATCAGCATCTATGGTTAAGGTGACACTTTTTCCTTGTTGCGCAATAGTATCATAGGCACCATCTTCATAACGATCGGTTTCAATACCAATAGCATCTTGTAAGTAATACTTAACACCTTTCTCTCCTCTCAACACTTGCTCATAGCTTTTCTCGATTCCACTTTTACCAATCATATCACCTGATTTGTAATAAGCATCTCTCTTAATATCGCTTGAATCAACTTCAGACATATATCCTAAAACATGAGCAGCAATAGGCTTTGGATAAATTCTAAGTGTTCTTTCAACTTCGAAAAACCCAGGATATTTGTACATCTCTGGTCCAATATCTGCAAACTCATCTGGCGGAATTTGTCTTACAACTTCTGATGATTTACGGTAAGAATAATCTCTTGCCTTGTTCATCTTCTTGGTGTACTCTTCAAGTGAAATATCAAGCAATTTGGCCAAAGAAACGCTATCAACATCTTCGTCCATTTGTTTGGGTATCACCCTAATATCGTAGTAAACTTCGTTTGAAATCAGTTTTTGTCCGTTACGATCATAAACAATTCCACGTGCGGGATAAGTAATTACTTTGTTCTCTGAAATTTGTGCTGCTCTCTCTTTCCATTTATCATCTACCACTTGCATGTAGAATAACCTTACCACAAAAATGAGCGGAATCATTATAAAAATGAGCGCAATGACATATTTCCTGTTGTCAATGTTTCTCATTTCTTAGATGGTTTGTAGAAGATGTATTGAAACAGAATTATAAGTCCGATTGAAAAGATAAAGGACATGAATGTTTTGGCCAAAATTAATACGAAGAGGTCAAAACGAAGAATTTCGATAGAAAAGAACCAAAGATGATGTGCAAAAATGATAACCGACACATAAGCCAAGAACCATGTGGTTCCCATATCCTGAATAGAGGGTAAGAGGGATGTATCATATCCTTCTTTTGGTCTAATGTATTTCATTATTGTTGGTCTCAAATAACCAATAAACAAGGCAGAAGAAGCATGTAAACCGAAAGTGTTTGAAAAGGCATCAACACTGACACCAAGAATTAGGGCAACTCCCATTGTGATTACCGCATTCAGCTCAAAAGGTAACATCATTATCATGATTGGATAAACCATTGGGTTGAAATATTCATTTATTTGAATATTGTTAACCACTAGCCCTTGAATGAGAACAATCAAGATAAAGATCAAACTATATTTTACCCACTTATTATTCATTATCCATCAAGTCGCCTTCGAGTTCGGCTTGCTCATCCTTTAAAAAGTTCTTTACCACATAAACATGATAGGCCGAATTGAAATTCACAGCCAAATCAATATTTACATTCAATGTTGGTTTACCATCAATAGAGATCAGTTCCTTTACAGTTCCAACTAACTGACCTTCTGGGAATATTCCTTTATTCCCTCTGCTAACTATCTCATCTCCTTCTTGAATATCAATATCTCTTGTAACACCATTAATTTGTGCAATTCGGTTATCCTCACCACTCCATTTGAGTAACCAGTGTTCATTGTTTTTCTTCAGTTTTACCGAAATATTTATATTCTCAGAAAGTAGCGTCTTAACTATTGAGTAGTGACTTGAGGCGTCTACAATAAAGCCAACAATCCCATCCTTGGAGATAACTCCCATTCCTTCACCAACACCACTCTTAGTGCCTTTATTAATGGTGAAATAATTATCTCTTTTATTGTCAGATGAATTAATTACTGCTGCCGGAATGTACTGATACTGTTGCTCGTAGAGCGTGTCATTTACATAATAAACCTTGTCTTGAAGTTTGTAGAAACTCTCAGGTAAAAGCTCTCTTAATTCGGCATTCTCTTTAGCCAAACTATCATTAGCTTCTGATAGGCTAAAATGTTTAGAAATATTGTGTTTTTTCTCAACGAACCATCCTACCACAGATGAAGACGTATTCATCAAAGTCGCTTTGTGATAATTTTTTGAGTTGAAGAATAAGCCTAATACAAATACCTGCAGCAAGAGAAAGATTATAAAATCTCTAAATTTCTTTAAGAATTGGAGCAGTCTTCGCATCTATCATTTAGGCTGTTTGAGTTAAACTTATCTCATTAAGAATTGGAATCTATCGATATTTTTAAGAGCGATACTTGTTCCTCTTGCAACCGCTCTCAATGGATCTTCAGCAATGTGAACTGGCAATTTCGTTTTTTGCGAAATCCTTTTATCTAATCCTCTTAACATTGATCCTCCACCTGCAAGGTAGATTCCTGTTTTATAAATATCTGCAGATAACTCTGGTGGAGTCATCTCTAATGCACTTAATATTGCTTCTTCAATCTTTGAAACAGACTTATCTAAAGCATGTGCAATTTCAGAATAAGTAATTAAAATCTCTTTCGGAATTCCGGTCATTAAATCTCTACCACGAACGGCATATGGCTCTGGAATTTTATCTTCATCTAGTTCTGTCAATGCAGAACCAACTTGAATTTTAATTTGTTCAGCTGTACGTTCACCAACTAAGATGTTGTGCTGACGTCTCATGTACTCTTCAATGTCAGATGTGAAATCATCCCCCGCTACACGAATAGATTTATCACAAACAATACCTCCCAATGCGATTACTGCAATTTCAGAAGTACCACCTCCTATATCAATAATCATATTTCCCATTGGCTCTTCAACGTCAATACCAATACCTATGGCAGCTGCCATAGGCTCGTGAATCAAATACACCTCTTTTGCTCCCGCATGTTCAGCACTATCACGAACGGCACGTTTCTCAACCTCAGTAATACCTGAAGGAATACAAATCACCATTTTAAGAGAAGGGTTGATAATTTTAGGACCAGAGGTAATCATCTTGATCATTCCTCTAATCATTTGCTCCGCGCTTTCGAAATCTGCAATTACACCATCCTTAAGTGGCCTAATTGTTTCAATCAACTTATGCGTTTTACCGTGCATTTGTTGAGCTGTCTTTCCGATAGCTACAATTTTCCCTGTTTGGATGTCTTTTGCCACAATTGAAGGTTCATCAACTACCACCTTATCATTCATGATAATTAGCGTATTTGCTGTTCCTAGGTCAATTGCAATCTCTTGCGATAAAAAGTCAAATAATCCCATCTGTCTCCTTCTTGTTTGTTTTTGTACTTGGTCTAATCTATCTGTTTTACTGATTTTACAAGAAAATGTTTCTTTTTACTTCAATTAAAGACAGTTATTCTTTTGTCGTTGGTTAATAATTTAGTGCTTAAAATGGCGATTTCCAGTGAAAACCATACTCACATTATTGTTGTTGCAGTAGTCAATTGAAAGCTCATCTTTAATTGATCCTCCAGGTTGAATCACTGCTGATATTCCCTCTAAATGCGCTATCTCAACACAATCTGGGAAAGGGAAGAATGCGTCAGAAGCCATAACAGCTCCATTCAAATCAAAGTCAAATGATTTTGCTTTATGAATTGCTTGTCTCAATGCATCCACTCTAGATGTTTGTCCAGTTCCGCTTGCTAATAATTGTCCGTTTTTTGCAAGAACAATTGTATTTGACTTCGTATGTTTCACCAATTTATTAGCGAACTCTAAGTCAGTTAATTCAGATTCAGAAGGAGAGGTTTTTGTTCTCGTTTCAAAATCAGCTTTCTTGTCAGTAATTGCATCTTTGTCTTGCTCTAAAACTCCATTCAATATTGTTCTGAATTGTTTTTTCGGGAGCTCAACATCTTTCTGCACTAAAAGAACTCTATTTTTCTTCTCTTTTAAAATTGGAAGAGCTTGCTCTGCAAATTCAGGAGCGATTACTACTTCACAAAATAGAGAGTTAATTTCGTTAGCGGTAGCTGCATCAATTCTTTTGTTAGCTATCAATATTCCACCAAAGGCAGATACTGGATCACCGGCCAAAGCTGCTACATACGCATCATGAATCGTATCTCTTGTCGCAAATCCGCAAGCATTGTTGTGCTTTAAAATTGCGAAAGTTGGTTTGTCATCTTTAAAATCAGCCATCAAATTAACAGCCGCATCAACATCTAAAAGGTTGTTATAAGACAATTCTTTACCGTGCAGTTTGTCAAACATTCCATCCAAATCTCCATAGAAAACACCATTTTGATGAGGGTTTTCTCCATATCTCAAGGTCTTAGCCGGAAAATGACTGGCTTTAAATCCAGATACATTTTTCTCGGTGAAGTAATTGAAAATATGCGTGTCGTAATGCGAAGAAACATTAAAAGAAGCTGTAGCAAAATCTTTTCTCTGCCCTAAAGTCGTTTCGCCATTTCCGTTATTCAAAATCTCTAGAAACGGTTCGTACTGATCTTTTGATGGAATGATAACAACATCTCCATAATTCTTAGCAGCAGCTCTTATTAATGATATTCCTCCAATATCGATCTTTTCAATAATATCAGAGTGAGATGCACCACTTGCAACCGTATCCTCAAAAGGATATAGGTCAACTATTACCAAATCAATTTCTGGAATTTCAAACTCAGCAATTTGAGACTGATCATCTTCATTTGCTCTTCTATTCAAGATTCCGCCGAAAATTTTAGGATGTAAAGTTTTAACTCTACCCCCTAGAATTGAAGGATAAGAAGTTAAGTCCTCAACTCTTTCAACTGAGATTCCCAAATCTTCAATAAAGCTTTGAGTTCCACCCGTTGAATAGATTGTGACACCTAATTCGTTAAGTCTTTTGGCTATTTTATCTAATCCTTGTTTATCAAAAACAGAGATTAAAGCGTTTTTAATCGTTTTATTTTCAGGCATTTTTGGTTTTAAAAAGTGGTTTTCCTATGCTGTGCAAAGTTAGAACATAAAAGGGATATATTAATTTTAAAGGCTTCAGAAAACCGTTTTTTTTAATAAGTGTGGCCTTTTGTTAATTATTCGTGGTTGTTCGGGCGCAATGGAGTTGAATTTGGGCTGAAATTTCTTGTTGAAGTCTTGCCTTTTTTTGAATGTCGGGGTTCGTTCGTGCTAGCTTCGCAGCACTGTTCGTTCGGCTTTGCGAATTTCTTTGAAATTCTGAAGCCTTTTCGTGCGTTCAAAGTTCGCCTTAGGCAAACTTTTCTCTTTTCGTTTTTCGACTTGACAAATGGGTTATTAGGAAAACCATGAGGTGGTGAAGTCTGGATATTCTGAATTCCAACCAAACCTTAATGCAATTAACCAAGTCGAAAAACGAAGAGTGAGTCACTTTGGCAGAGCCAAATGACGAACGCACGAAAAGGCTTGCTCTTTGATTTATCAAAGTGTCAAGCCGAACGAACAGCCCGGCGATAGCTCGGGCGAACGAACTCAATCGCCCTCAGAATTATCAGACTTTGATTCAAACCCAAACATCCTAATCAAACCCAACGCCCAAATTTTAACACATCTTAACTGTTACCAAACAACAATCCTGGCATTACATGGTTAATTGAGGTAAGAAACTCATTCATTGATTAAAATTGTCACTTTGATGAAGTTTTAAAATATTACAGTAACATAAGCGTCTAAAGAGATATGCAGCAAGAAAGCAAAATACTAACGAAACAACTTACCGCATCTGATGTGATATTAGAAGAAGGTGGAAGATTGTTCAACTTTATAAAAAAGAGAGTCAAGTCGACACTTGACGCAGAGGATATATTACAAGATGTTTATTTCCAATTAGCCAAGATTTCAAATGACATTAGTTCAATTGAAAAGATGAGCGCATGGTTATTTCATATTGCAAGAAACAAGATCACTGACAACTACAGAAAGAAGAAGAACGTGAATTTTTCTGAAATGGGTAGAGTGAGTTATGAAGAAGAGTCTATCAATTTTGAAGATTTTATTTCAGATACTGAAGACTTGCAAGATGATTTGTTGACGAGAGATAAGGTATGGGAAATGTTAGAAGAGGGATTAGATGAATTACCTGAAGAGCAAAGCAGTGTATTTAGAATGCATGAGTTTGAGGGAATGTCATTTAAAGAAATCTCTGAGAAGACAGGACATCAAGTGAACACATTATTGTCAAGAAAAAGATATGCCACGGTTTTCTTGAGAAAAAAATTAAGTGGATTGTATAACGAAATATTAGATAAATAAATGCGAAATAAATTTAATCCATACATGAAGGGATGGAAAAAAATGGCCTTTTTATTACCTGTTTTTATTATAGGTGCGGTTTTACTTACAGGATTCATTGTGATGACATTGTGGAACGGGATTATGCCTGAAGTATTCGGACTTGGAATACTCTCAATTTGGCAAGCAATAGGCTTATTTATTTTAGCAAGATTCCTTTTTGGCCGATCAAAAGGTTTTGGAAGAAGGAGAAGAAGACATCACTATGCGTACTGTAAAGTGCAATCTGATGAGGGTTCAGAGCAAAGCACGAAGGATTTCGATCCTGTTCAATAGAACAAAGAGTAAAGCAGTCAATGTTTAAATGATTAAAACGACTGCGATTCATAGTAAGTAGGTTTAGTAAGTTGCTTCTGAGTACAAACAGAGCAACAAGTACACATAGTGATTAAAGCCGATTTCGAAAGGGATCGGCTTTATTTTTACGCTAATTTGTAAGGCTCTTTGAACAAGAACGATTCTATATTGTTACATTTATATTATAAATAAAGATCAAAATGAAAAAGTCATCATTATTACTATTACCATTCTTTTTAATCGCCTGCGGAGGTGAAGAATCTACAGATGAACTCACAGATGCAGTTGATGAAGTTGTAGAGGAAGTGGAAGAAGTTGTTGAAAACGAAGAGAAGAAAATTGCGAGCCCAAGAATGCAAGTTGAAGACGAGATGAATGGAGTGACTGTTTCAATTGATTATGGATCTCCAAAAGTGAAAGAAAGAGTTATTTGGGGAGAGCTTGTGCCATTTGATGAAGTATGGAGAGCTGGAGCAAATGCTGCTACTGCAATCACTTTCGGTTCTGACGCAATATTTGGCGGCGAAAATGTTGCTTCTGGCACCTATGCCTTATTCATTACACCGCACGAAGAAGGTGAATGGGATGTCATTCTTAACGAAGAATGGAGCCAAGAAGAACACGGAGTTTGGGGGGCCTATGATTATAAAGAAGATAAGAACGTATTAAAGCTGGATGTTTCACCAAACTGGAGTGAAGATAATGTTGAAGAAATGGGCTTTAGTTTTAAAGACGGAAACCTAATTTTTGAATGGGAAAAAGCATCATTCGAAATTTCTATAGCTAGTGCCGTTCCAGCATAAAGGAATCAATCTTTCTTATTTAACCAAAATCCTGATTTAATGTCTTTCGGGTTTAGCATTAGGGTGCCTAAAAATATCCAAATGGGCAATGAGGTGATGATTAATCTATCTCTTTGACCGTAGGCAATACCGGTAATACACACCATATACAGAAGTAACATGAAGATGCATAAGATCATTGCACTTCTTTGGGGGTTAGATTTATAGATCATTATTATCTGAAAGAATACCAAAACACCAATGACTATAAGAAAGTAAAAAAGAGAGTTGTTGTATACCTTCATATACTGCACTGAACTCTTACTGCACTCTTCATCCTTATATACTTGCATGAACGGATCAGCTTGAATATTATCTTTAATGTTATAGCAAAAGGTTCTGATAGTTAGCTTCAGGTTCGAAGTTGCAAAGTCTTTCAACTCAGTTTCACTCATCTCGTTCACAGCCTGCATACTGTATGCTCTTGACATTTGATGTTTGTGGACATATACTTGAGAAAATAAGTAGTTCTTATAGGTGACCGCTCCAATCTTCGAGATTTTAAATTCTCCAAAATTTTGCTTCACAATTGCGGCTTGCCCAATCAACATCAATACAGAAATAGTGGCCGAGAAAATGATACTCTTTATAATCTTAAGCTTTCTTCGCAAGAGCATGTAAGCCGAAAGAACCAGCACTATTAAGGCAGGAATGAGGAAGACCGGTTTGACAAGAACAAGCAAAGAAATAGCTAAGATTATTAATGACCAAAAACGCTCAGAAGATATCTCTTGGGCAATCCTTTTGGCAAGTATGTATATAATTATGCACAAGCCAAAAATGACTGTAGTTTCGGATAAGCCATGAAAAGTTAAACCTATCAATGTGAAATTTGAAAGGAAAAGGAAGCTTGCTAGAGAAGCTATGATGATTGAATTCGAAATCTTTTTCACGGCCATATGCAGTAAAAAATGTGCCCAGCAGTAGATCACAATGTGATAAACAAAAATCGCCCATGCTCCTCCTATCTCAAAAAGACTGATAAGAATAAATGGGAATAATACCGGCCTATATGCAAGATTTGGACTTGGTGTTTGATGATAAATCCATTGACCAACTTCAAAATATGAGTATGAATCAGCTTCAGGATGAAAATAATCGAACATCACATTTTCTGTGAGTGAAACATCCAAGAATTGATGCAAGATTAAAAAGGAAATAAATCCTGTTGCAAAGACTACAAGGCGATATAGGTTTAATTTGTTTAGCACAAGATGTTTGATGAATACACTTACGTTTCCACCTCAATAAAAGTTAAACCTCTTCGTCTACAATATAAGGCGTGATTGGTAATGAATCCAGTCGCGCTTTTATTGGTTCAATGAACTTAAGGTAATCTGGAAGCAATGAGTCAGGCATTGGAATTGATGGCGGGAATTTCTCGGCTCTGTGATCAATTTGCTTACCATTTTTCCAAAATCTATAACAAACGTGAGGTCCTGTTGCTAAACCTGTAGAACCTACATAACCAATAGTTTCACCTTGCATTACATGAACTCCTTTTTTAATTCCAGGCGCAAAACCAGTCATGTGTAAGTACTGAGTGGTGTACACCTCATCATGCCTAATTTTCACATAATTACCATTACCTCCTGAATAAGAGGCAGCAATAACGTAACCGTCTGCAGTGGCTAAAATTGGAGTTCCTTTAGGTGCAGCATAATCTGTTCCTAAATGTGCTTTCCATCTTTTTTGAACTGGATGAAAACGTCTGCCGCTAAAGCCTGAGCTAATTCTAGAATATTTCACTGGCGCCATTAAGAACGGACGTTTCATTTCTTTACCGTTCTCATCAAACATTCCAACTTTAGTTCCTGAAGTATCAATTGCATATTTAAACCCATAATAATCATGACCTTGATGTTTGAACCAGGCTGAACTAATTTCTCCTACAGCATAAGGTTCTCCCTCAACTGACTTTTCTTGGTAAATTACCTTAAACTCATCTCCAGGATGTAGCTTGAAGAAATCAATTGTCCAAGCGAATACTCCGGCAATATACTCAGCCATTTCACCAGTCATATTAATGTCTTTGAGTTGTTGATCTAATGCAAAAGTCAAGTTTGAGTTTTGAATAATCTCGCCAGAAATTAACTGCTCTTTGACTTCAAAAGGCTTTTGTCTGCGTTCAACAATAGTTGAGTCCTGAGTGAAATCAAAAACGATATAATCAACTACGTTTTTTGGATAGATACAATACTGAATGTTCTTCGCGGTATCCTCCATGTCTTTCAACATGATAAAAGGAGTGCCTTCTTTAATGTATTTCAATCCGACTAAAGAGTCAGCTGCTCTGTCGGCGGCTACATTGATGTCATATTGTGTCAGCCCGTAGCCCTGAAACATATGAGACATAGTCCATCCAGGTTGAACTGTGTCCCTAACAACATCAAAGGAATCCAACACGAAACCGTATTCAATTACGGGATCAGGAATCACAACTTCTTCAACAGCTTCTTCTTGTACTTCTTCTACTTCTCCGCCACAAGAGACAAAGAGAAAGGATATAGTAAAAACAGAAAGGTATATTAAGGGTTTGAACATCCTACAAAATTAGTTCAGATTGTTAGTGAAATCAAGACAAAGTGTTAATGTTTATTAATAGTAAACTGTTTAGAATTATCCGCAATCGTTTTGCACTTATTGAGGCAATGCGGTGGGCCTAAGCAATTAATTTACTACTTTGGGTAGATGAAGATTTCATCACTGACGGCTCTACTTACATGTCTATCCTTCATTAGTTTCTCTCAAGCAGATAAAAAACTTAAGAAGCTGATAGGTAAACACTTTGTTGAGCTTGCCCCTACTGATAACTATTCTTGGAAACCTGAAGGTGAAATCATTTTCTATCACTCAAAAACGACTAAAGGCGACACCACGGGAGCAAGTAATAAAGGTGAATTCTTAATGTTTAGAGATGATATTATTTCTCAAAGCGGAGAAGCTTTCAAAATGTTTAGACCCGGATTTGTGACGAATTATGAATATGAAAAATTCGTGATTTGGGTGCGAGACTCTACCATGCTTGAACATGTCTACCTAAACACAGACCCGACCGGGAATGACGCGATTGATGAGTATGATTTGGCTTACATGCTAGATTTTGATGATATGTATTATAGCGAAGTCAATCAGGCATGGCAAGAGTTTGACCCCTCTCAACCTTTTATTAATAGAGAGCTATTTAACCTTTCATGGCGGATGAAAGGAATTAAGGACAATCAAATCATTCCGCTTATAAGCGACATGTATTTGAGGCCAGATGAGCGTTTTTACGATTTCAAAGATTGGGATGAACGAAAGTTTTTTTATGGCAAATATGGAAGCGGAAAAGAAGTACCGATTGCACCAGATAGAGATGTTTGGGCCCAAAAGTCTGAATACCCTTACGATTTATATTACAATTTGGCCAATTACTACTCACGCGAAGATGAAAGTAATGGCTATCCTGTTATCGGTTTGACAGGAACTCAAATTGAAGCATTTTTAGACCATGAAGAAATCAAACTTCAAAAGAAATTGAATGAGGCAGAGTTTCCGTACACTGTGCATTTGTCGTTACCAACTGAAGAAGAAATCAAATTGGGTGACACTTCTGATTGCGATTGCAAAATGACTTTCTTATTAGAGTCAATGGATATGACAGAGCAATGGCAAATTACAAATGAAGAGTATTGGGAGTTTTTACTCTCTGTTCAGGATTCAATATTGCGCGAGAACATTTATTACAATACCGACCCAACAGGAAAAAATGCAATTGAAGATGAAGATATAGGGGAAATGTTAAATCATGGTGATGTCTATTATGATGAGGTGAATTTATCATGGCAAGAATTTGACCCTTCTCAACCTTATATAAATCGTGGCCTATTCCCAATGAGTCAAAGCTTTAATTGGAAAAAAACAATTACTCCAGCCCAATATGTACCCATCTTTGAGAACTTTTTTCAGCATCCTGAAAAAATGGATACCATTAAAGGAAATGTTGATCACAAAGATTTTAAGTTTGAAGAATACACCTACAAATATTATTGGGAAGATTTAGGGAGAAGATCAAAAACGGGAGAGTTAGTTTGGAATGCAAGCAAAGAACGATATGACGCCAAGGATGTTTGGAACGGAAAAGGCATAGACATGGACGAGAAATCTCTTATAGGTTTTGAATCGGGTATCAGAACTCACGCCAATTTAAGAGATTTTATTTTAGAAGAGTATGTAAGCGTGTACCCGGGCATAAACTGTACGGCATGTAATTGGAATTGCATGCATGAACATGGCGAAGAGTTAAATTTTGAAGAACAACAAGAAGTGTGTGATAAATGCCCGCTAGATTGGAACGAAAACGCCAAACCATATGACTTTTGGACACAGCCTGAAGAATTAATACAGGGTCTAACTTACTATCAAGCAATGGCATATTACAATTGGAAATATCATAGAAACACGCGTTCAAGCAAAAGTGAAACGAGATATCATGATGATTTAGTTCCTACTAAAGAGCAATTTGAAAAGGTACAAAAAGGCGAAAGTTTTGTTCTTGATGAGCAAAAACTAGAATTTCCTGACCCTTGGTTTAGATACGTAATTCACTTTTATCCAAAAAAGTAAATTAGATTTTATCTTTCAATTTCGACTCTGTCTTCAGGCCATCAGCCAGCACTTCTTCTACCCATTTTTTACCCCATTCTGCAATCTCTTCTTCAGACCATAATTCTGGATAAAAAATTCTTCTTTGAAATCTAGGAGGTAAATACTTTTGCCAGTTGGTTCCACCAGTTCCTTTTGATTCACCCTTTCCTCTTGCTAAGTAAGTCACAGCCGTTCTATAATGAACAAGTGGCCAATTAATGTTTACATTCACATCAATCTCCCTCATTTCTTTCAATAATTCAGGATCTTTTTGATCAGCTTCTGAAAGGCCTTTATACTTCTTCCATAAATTCATAGGTTGATATTCATCCGCGAATTCATGAAAATAATCTAGATACTTATTTTCGAAATCTCTAAGTGTTAAGGTTTTTTCTCCTGTTCCTTCAACAATGGCGCCTCTTCTCCAGTAAATGTTATCAAGCTGAGTATGATAATCAGAGTCCCATAATTGTTTTCTTTCGTTTTCATGAACAAGGTATTTCAAGTCAGTACACGAAATTTCAATTTTTCTATATGAAGCAGTTTGAAAACCACTTGCCGAAAGCAATGACATTCTAAACTTAGTGAATTGGTCTTTCTCCATTCCCAAACGCATCACATCAAATGAACGCGTTAAAGTGTTGAAGTACATGTTGCACCTCTTTAATCGAGCAATAAAAAAGTCTTTGTCTAATTTGTCATTCCATCCTAAATCTTGACCAATCTCTGATATGATTTTTCCGTTTCGACAAATTTGATCCAGCTCATGTTGTATTAAATAAAAATACAACTCTGTGATTTGATGATAGACTATGAAGATTTTCTCGTCCGGGAAATCAGTTTTGGGCTTTTGTAAACTCAACAATGCGTCCACCTCAATATAATCCCAATATGCTAAAGGGTTAGCATATATCAACCCATCCAAATAAGAATCTAAGTCTTGCCCAATTGAGGCATACTTGTCTTTTAAAATTTGGATTTTTTTTAATGTGTTCTCTGAAATCTCCATAATCTTCAATTGAATGGCTAATATAATTAAAAGCCGACAGCCTAAAACTGATTCAAGTCATATAAGCTTATTATATTAAGAGCGCACCCATGATTAAAAGGTAACCTTTCGTTTCTATCGACATATAGAACCGAAGCTGTTCAAATGAAGACAAAGTTTTTAATATTCCACTTTCTGATATTTGCGTCATTATGCTCTGCTCAAAAGCGAATTGATTATAGTAGGCAGATTCATTGTGAAAAGGTAACTAACAATAGAGCTGATGGCGAAATCTACTCAGTTATCTACAATTCTCAAAAAGGAAATGCCTATCATTTTAAAATGGATGAGTTTCAAAACGGCCTTCTTCAAATTTCAGAATTTGATTGGCATGACGAAAACGAAAGCAAGGGCGTGTCATACAGTATTAACCACGAAGAGAACGAAGAATCATTTGGCATGAATTGGTATTTCGTTGATCCCTCAACTTCATTTATTTATTCGTTCAGTCTAGATGTTTTCAATGAAGAACTTGGAATTGATTCGAGGGCTACGATTGAATGTGATAAAGAAGGTTCTCAGTTTGAAAGAGAATTTGAAATAACCCCAGCATTAGTAAAACAAACTGAAAAGTTTGTTAAACATCATTTAGCCGACACGACTCCTTTTGACTTTGAATTTCCAATTTTCGATTTATCCGTTTTAAATCAACCCATTTATGCATGGCATTCATCAGTAGAAGAGTTTGAAAACAACATTAAAATTCAATACAACATAGACAGTATCTTTGAAAAAGGCACATATATTATCGACTTTGACTCTTCATATGTGTGGGACAAAATTCAAGACGACAAAGTGCTTCATCACTTTCAGCACGGCAAACAGCTTCAAATTTGGGAAGGTGAATTTCATGCAAAAAGCAAGTATGCCCGAATCATACTGACCTCAAACCTTAAAGACACAACCTACAAAATTGAGTACAGCAGAAACAAGCATAATGAAAAGCCATATCACGACATTGAAGTCACTCATTACTTAACCGAGCACACCGACAGCATTGATATTCAAAAAAGATACATTCATATTGAGTACGATAAGTATCAGATTCCTATTTACAGAGAAATGAAAGCCGTCACCTTTGATGGTCAAGAAGTGTATTCTATTTGGGGGAAAAAGTTAAAAGAAGATCAAATCATCAGCCAACTTTACGTCAAAGATGCTGAAGGGAAGTCACATTACATTGAGATCTATCCTCCCAATATTCAATTAGCAACATACACGGTTCCTTTAACAAGGAAAAAATATCGTCCTAGAAGGATGTCCTCAAGAAAACGAAACCGTAAAACGCTCAAGAATATTAAACAGGAATACAAACTAGTTGAAAAGACCAGAGGGCACAAAATTTTTATTTCAGATAGAGGTGGCAACTTCTTGATTAAGGAGGTTTTTTATGAATAGTCACTATCAAAAAACTTTCTTTATTCAATACGTTTTATTTATAACAAATTTGAATCTACTTTTTTAAAGTGCTGGCTGTGAGGTATTTTTTCCCTACTTTCGGCCTATCCAATAGAATTCTATAACCGTAAAAAGAGTTCTAGCGATTAAAAATTTTAAACATGAAAAAGATACTATTACTAGCTACCTCATTGATGTTGGGGTCAGTTTATTCATTGGCTGCCACAGGTGGCCCAGACGCATATGGATATACTTGGATTGATAGCAATGAAGGAGGAGGACCTACCTTTGGATGGATTGATATTACCGGAACCGGAACTTTGGTTACTGGCTTAACTGATGATAACTCAGTTGCGGCAATCTCAATGGGAATGGATTTTCATTACTATTGGGGTGATTATGGAAATATCAAGATTGGATCAAATGGATGGTTGAGTTTTGATAACCCAGCAAACATTGCACATTGTTTCCCAACAATTCCTACTCCTGGTGGAGCCTCAGACAATTTTTTAGCTCCTTTCATGACTGATTTAAATTTCTCAGGTGGAGGAAATATTGGTGAAGTATATTACTATCATGACGTAGGTAACGAGCAGTTTATTGTAAGTTATGAAAACGTGCCATGGTGGGTAAATGCAGTACCAGACTACATTGGAGACAATTCGTTTCAAGTAATTTTAGATGCTACTGATTCATCTATTACCTTTCAATATCAAAATGCTGATGCACTTAACTTCAATGACATTGCTGGTTGTGCTTCTGATTTAGTTATCGGAATTGAAGGTCCTACCGGAACTATGGGCTTAATGACGAATCAAGATGTCATGCCTTCAAATAACTACGCTATCAAGTTTGTTTATCCTAATCCTGTTTTAATTTCAGTACCAGATGTAACTCCATTCTGGACACTGAACCCTGAAAGAGGAGGAGACTTTCATTTTGATGGTCAAAGTGTTCAAATTCCAATAAACATCAAAACTGTTGGGAATGTTGACGTCACAACAGATATTGCTGTTGATGTGGTTGTTCAAGATCAATTTCTTACAACTGTTGGAACTTTCAATACAACAATCATTGGTGGAATCACCATGGGTAATGACTCAACGGTTCAATACACTTGGGTACCATCAGGTTTAGGTCAATACTCGGTAAGAACGGTTGTGACTAACATAGATGATATTAATATTACGAACGACACCCTAATAACCGAAATCGAGATTTTAGATCCTTCTCCGGTTCCAGGTCGTTATTCATACATTAACGAAACGGATGTAATGCAAAGTACTATCGCATGGAATTCAGGTAATGATGACGGAGTAGGTTCTCGTTTTGTGCCTAACTCTTATCCAGTTGTTATTGATTCAATTGGTGGATTTGTTGGCGGAGTTGGAGATGTTGTCTTAGAGCTTTACGCAGATGACGGAGTAAATAATTTACCTGGTACACTATTGCATACAGAGACATTCTTGTCTGGGTCTGTTAATATGAATGCCTGGATTACTTCTACTTTAACAGTTCCTGACACAATTTTCTCAGGAGGTTTTTATGTAGTTTGGATTCAACCAAATACTGCAACTACGAACTTAGGAACAATACTGACTCCTCCATTTTCAAGAAGAAATGTTGAGCTCGTTTCAGGATGGGAAGTTTATAGAGATAACGAAACACAAGAATTTATGTTAGAAGCTTGGGGTAATGGACTTTGTTCTTCTTTAACGTCTACTTCAACTTTTACATCTGTAAGTTGCCCTGGTGGAACTGACGGATCAATTGATTTAACTCCAGTTGGAGGTCTACCTGGTCTTGCAGGTTATAGTTTCTCTTGGACGAATGGAGCTGGAACAGCTGAAGATCCAACAGGATTAGCGGCTGGAACTTACGAAGTGACAGTAACTGACTCTGTAGGATGTGAACACGTTTCAACAATCATTTTGACTGAGCCTGTAACGATCACAGGAAGTTCAACTACATCTGATGAAATTGGCGGATCTGACGGATCAATTGATTTGACTGTAATTGGAGGAACACCTCCTTATACTTATAGCTGGGACAATGGTGCCGGAACAGATGAAGACCCAACAGGATTGGCTGCCGGAATTTATACGGTAACAATTACAGATGATAACGGATGTACCAATACGTACTCTGATACAGTTAACAGTCAGTTAGGATTGACAAATGAAAAACTTGATCAAAACTGGACCATCTTCCCGAATCCTTCTGAAGCTGATTTTGTTATCAGATTAGACAATGGTTTTGATACCAATGCTCAGATTGAGATTATGGATGTTCAAGGTCGAATTGTTTATAAAAGTACAGCCAAAGCTACACAGTCGGTAAGAATTAAAGAGGCTGGTGTTTACATGGTAGTTTTAAGTTCGCCTGAAGGTAAATCAGTCAAAAGACTGGTCATCCAATAGCAACCGAACCAACTTATTTAAACGGGAGTTTTCTTTTGAAGACTCCCGTTTTTTTTGATTTCTAATAAATGCCTAATTTATGATTTGAACTACTAAAAGGTTGACGGGCACCAATGATCTATAAAATAAAGCTTACCTAATGTTATTTTACATATGACATTGGATTAGCAAGACCTTCCCACTTTACTAAGTGCATTTTGATGGTTCCTACTTGAATCTTTGCCTTGGCCATAATCGGAATTTTATTTCCGTCATCAGTAATGTAAGCTACTAAGGCGTCATCACTTTTAAATACTCTTCCTTGTTCAACTAGAGGAGAGAACTTGTGACATCTGAACTTTCCTTTTCTAGTCTTGATTACTTCTTTTCCTAAGTACTTGATTTTAGTATCAAAGATTTCGTCATCTAAGAAAATAGGCACTTCAAAAACGTCTCCTTTTTTAGCGTGAGTAAAGTCTAAAGTTCTAGCATAATAAAAGGCTGAGATCATGTCTTGTACTTTACTTGGTACGGCGAACTCTTTCCCTTTTTGAGTTTTTACTTTGTTCTTGTGTTGAAAGAAAGTATAATCTTGATTGATCTTGAATCCACCTTCATCTACTCTTCTTTTAAAAACCCAAGGAACTATTGATTTCTTATCTACATACGATTCGTAAACGTCATTCACTTTATAAAACCACTCAAAAGCTGATATGGTTTTTCCAACTCCTCTAACTCTCCATAGTTGACGTCCTTTTACAGTTCGCTTGGTTGGTAATACTTGCAATGTTGCTTCACCGGCATCCCAAACGCCATATGTCATTCTATATACCAGTTTCTCACCTGGCTTAAATGCTTTTTGTTTTAAGTCTCTGAATGCATCACCATCTTCAACGATTTCGTTTTCTACCGTTTCATCTGTGATTGGATCTGCGTTTGCTATTGCTGCAAAACTCAGGGCCGTTAAGGCTAAAATTAGTTTTTGCATGATATTGTGTTTTATGGTTATGTCTGTTGTAAATCAAATTCAATGCCAAACCCATTTTTTGGATTCCTTTAATACAAAGGGATAGCGGTCATTAATTGGTAGAAACTACAAATGGCTCAACGAGAGAGCCATTTAAGTAAGAATCTCTACTAAAAATTTGCTTTAACAGAGAAATCTCTGTATATTTAAAACAGAGTAAGTAGTTTTTTTCATTTCAAAAGTTGATGGGCTTAGCGTTTAGTTAAGCTCATCAATTTTTTTTAAGCCTATTTGTAATGGCTTTCTCTACTAAACGGACATCTATTTTCAAAGGTTGGGTCTCTTCTGACTTTTTTTCAGATTTCAATATATCTACCTGAATGCCAAGTGGTTGCCAACGGCCAGAATGAATTGGTCTTCTCTCTTCGAATAATCCTACAGCTTGAATGTTACAAATTCCCGCAATATGTAATGGACCTGTAGAAGCTGCTACCAAACTATCTGATTTTGAAATAAATGCAATCAACTCATCTAAGTTCATCTTACCTGAAAGATCATGAATATTTGGCTGGTTCGGAATCTTAGACCTGAAAAACTCGGCTTCTTTCTCTGTTCCGGTAATAAAAACTTCGTGATTGTTGGAATCCAATTGCACGGCAAGTTTCATGAAATTATCTACTCCCCATTCAACCGCACTACCCTGAGATTTGGGATGTAAAATGACATTCTTTTTGGTTGATGATAATCTGTTTGCCAAGTCAGAACCCAATTCAGGAATCTTATTGAATCCTAAAAAATCAGTTAGATCAGCAAGAGAATAATCATTTGTGATACCAAGGGGAACTAGGAGCTTCACGTTCAGCTGCGATTCATGCAGGTCAGAATTCTTTCGCGTAAAATTAGGCCTGTGGTTGCAGCTTAACAAATTATAAACCCTATGAGATGTTCCAATTCTGTGCTGTATGCCTGCTCGTTTTGCCAAGCGCGCTATTTCCTTTCTCGGAAAGACGTGAATGAAAGTATCTACCTCTTGCTCTTTCAACCATGAAACTTGTTTGTCATATGAGAGCTCATTGAGAATAGCCCATTCCCAAACCTCATCAACATGCTCTGAACATTGAATGATTGGTTTTGTGTAGGTGTTTCCTAAAAATACAATTTGAGCTTCAGGGAATTTCTTTTTAAGAATACCGGCTAATGGCAAAGTGAGAACAACATCTCCAATGCTGTCAGTTCTTGAAATGACTATTTTTTTAGGATTGATTTTAGCCATTTTCTTTATTCAATTTTCTAAGTGTTTTGTATTTCAAAATGTTTGATTTCGCAGAGATCTGAGCGACTTTGAAACCGGCCCATCCATCTAAGAATCCTGCTCTGATAAAATACATTGAAAAGAAACGAGCAAAGGCTGAAAAATAGGGCTTCAATGCTCCTGCTTTCTTTCCTGCAGCATTCATTTTTTGTGCTGTTAACAAGGAGTATTTATCTGCCCTTTGCTTATGGTCTTTATAATCGTAATATGAATAATGATTAAGATGTCCTTTTATCAAAGTCTCAGCAACATCCTCTGAGAACTCTAATTCTTCATGAACGTACTCACCAACCCATTTGGCAATAGACTTCTTGAAAATTCTTATTTTCTTATCAGGATACCAACCAGAATGCTTAATCCAAGAACCGCAATAATTGGTCAATCGGTTTAGAATGTAAACCCCATTAAATCCATTCTTTTTGTGAGCTAAAACGTCAGTAATCATTTCAGCATCCAATTCTTCATCTGCATCTAACGAAAGTATCCAATCAAAAGAAGCTAAGTCGTTTGCAAAATTCTTTGATGCTGAGTAGCCCTTCCATTTTTCCTTTATAAATCGAACATCATATTTAGAACAAATGGCCTCAGTATTGTCAGTTGATAAGCTATCCAAGACAATAATTTCATCAGCCACTTCAACCACAGATTTCAGAGCACGTTCAATGTTGCGCTCTTCATTCAATGTGATTATGATGACAGATAATTTATCCACGATTTAAAAGTAGTGATAATCGCAAACGAAGAAAGCTCAATTATATTTAGTTGTAGACAGTTTGATGTTAGAATTCTTAGACATTAAACATAAATAACAAAACACATCTATCATTCCTTTAGCGGTCTTTCTAGGAAAAAGATCATGACCGAACCAAAACACTAGGGTAACTTTTGTATTCCAAGACCTTTACATGTACTGATCTGATTTATAGTGCGTGATGAAAAACTCACGGTAAGTTGATTTCTCATCCGTGTCACCGTTCCAAAAGAATAGTTTTATAGTGTCAGTGAAATTCTCATTAGGCTCAACTAAGAACTCCATATTCACCCATTCTTCTTCTTTAACAAACTCCTTAAAGTAGATTGGAAAGCTCACTTCTTGAAGATAATCTTCCCTCTTTTGTAAGACAACAACTGCCCTCGTTTCTTGAATTACAGACTGAGCTTTTACTTCAAATTTTACGACCAATTTACTTTCAGTGCTAACTGAACTTTCTCTCAAATATGTTTGGGCCACTGCACTGTAAGTGTTTTCTGATGAAACATCCGTTTCCCAATCAAACTTTGAATAATACTCATAGTTCTCTCCTTTTGTTGGTGGATTTTGAGATAGCGTCTCTTCTTCAAGTAATTGCCAATGCTCTTTTGGATAAACTCTTGCTTTCTTTTCAAAGACTAAAAAGTTATTCCAATACTGCTCTTGTGTGGCCGACCCAAATTGAATGATTCCGTTCTTGATTTGATAAGCCTGGGCAATATTGAAAAAGACGAACAAGACTGCTAAGCCAGCTGATACTTTTAGCAAAACCGGCTTGGAAAGCAAGAATTTTATGATTGTTGCCAATAAAAATGCCAGTAAAATGTAGTGATCAATCATGACTCTTTGGGACATGCCCGCTCCATAATACCAACACCACCAGCTCGAAAAGATGTAAATAGCCAGAAGGTAGAATACAACAGCAATTGCAAACTGTTTTTTGTTTTCTTTGAAAAGCAAATAAAGGCCGAAAATCAAAACCGGAATTACAAATGGCGTGTAGGTCATCCAACCTTTGGTGTAAGAGAAAATAAATTCAAAAAAATGAGGATGAGCAAAGTCAAAACCCTCTTCACCATATGAATAAACAATCCAATTCCCAGTTTGTGCTTTCCAAAGAAGAAAGGGTAAGGCAACCAAAGGCAAACCAATCAAGGCAAATTTCCAAATCTCTTTTGAGAATATTCGTTTAAAGATGGATTTATAAAAATCAATTGACGGAAAGAAGAAGAAGATAAGACCAGCCACCAGGACATTTGTAGGTCTCGTGATGCCTATTAAAACAAGCAAGCCAAAAGCAATGACAAGCCATTTGGTTTTCTCATCTGTTTTGAAATTTAATAGACACAAAAGCAATCCATTGATCATAAAGAAATTATGGATGTGAGTGACCGATTGATCATAGACTGTATAGAAGAAAATATTGGTAGATAGTGCAATCAAAAAAGTGGTAAAAAGCGCCGTTTTTGATGAAAAATTGAGTTTTTCGAGCACTTTTCGCATAAAAACGAGCCCAAAAAAGAAATAAACCCAAATTCCGATATCAAACCAAAGTTGGTAAATAGTTGAAAATCCATCAGCAGGTTTACCCAATATCATGGCCGAAAGATGGCCGGCAAAAAAGAAGGGAGAATAGAGAACTGCGACTCCGGGGAAAGTCTTGTTTACTTTCTCGCCATCAACATCCATTATGAAATCTTTGATGTGGCCGGGAGCATAATGTTGCTTGGCATCTCTTTCAATGAAAGTATAATCTAAGTCTTGATAGATAAAAATTGCGGGCAAGTAAGAATAGTATGCCTGAGCGTCACCAGCAATTGGCCGTTCATAAGGGCTAGTGATATCCTTTGAAACCAAATGGATAACAAATAAGCCTATGACTAATAATAAAAGTGCTTTCTGGTTTTTGAGAAAATTGATCATTTCCAATTTCTAAATCTATCGTCAAAATAGATATTTTTTTTCTCAAGTATTTGAATTAGAGTATCTCTAAACTTTTCTTTGTCTTCGTCAGCTAATACGTTAGTTGGCAAAAACAATACTAAATTGTCTCTGTATTTGAAGCTTATCAAATCTGATTGATGAAGCTGCACCCTTTGTAGTCCCTCAAAAAAGTACAATTTGCTTTCTCTTCCAAAATGAGCTATCACCTTGTCTGATAAGCCTACTCTAAATCCTTTTCCTCCAGCCCAAATTCGGATAAAGTAAATCAAAGTTTCAACCAAAAGAACCAATAAAACAATGATCATTGGGGTCACAATTGCACTATCTAGCTTTGACATTCGAACGTAGAGCAAAATTGCACCCGTAATGAACATAGCTTCAAGCAAAGTAAAGGATAATGCTCGTGCTTTAAACGTTTTGGAAACTGATGCTGAAAATTCAAAAGTGCTGAACTTTCTCATATCATTCCAGCCTTGCCAACGATTCTTAATTCTCAAAGCGCCCACAAGAAGAACTAAGGCCGCAAAGCCAGGGAATATGTACTCTTGGTACTTTAACCCTCTCAAGTGTATGTTTGAAACTTCAAGGTCAAAAATAACCGTAATAGCCATCAAACTGAATGCAGCCAATAGTATAAAGGTCAATATGTTTACCGATTTATTCATTTACTTCTGTCTCCTCACCTTCTTTAGCCTCTGTTTCAACTTCAGCCGCAGCTTTCTTTGAAGCATTTTCAGCTACATTCATCATTTTCAGCTGAGCCTTTAAGCCGTCAATTTCAGTTTTTGTCTTATTTATATTACCAATGACACTTTTAAACAATGGATTACTCTCATCAGCATTCGCGAAGAAAGCCATGTTCGTCTCATATTTAGCAATCTCAGCATTCAACTTTCCAATTTTTTGACGAATAAATGAACGTTCTTTATCTAAGTTGCGTTCTTGATTCGGTCCGCCCATTAAAGAGTCTAATTTCGCACCAAAAAGCATCTGCGCCTTTTCATCCGCATCCATCTCAATAGCGTCATACTTGCTATCTAAAGCTGTTTTATAAGCTTTGTAAATCTTATCTTTTTCTTTGAATGGCACATTACCAATCTCAGCAAACTGTGTAGAGAACTCTTTCAATTTCTCAACTGCCTTTTTTGGATCTTTTACCGGCTTATACTTCTCAATTTGAGCAATCAACTTTTTCTTTGCATCTAAGTTTTCTTTACCGTCAGCATCTGCTTTTTCGTAGAAACCGTCTTTCGCAGCAAAGAAATGATCAATGTGAGATCTGAAGTTTTTCCAAAGCTTATTCTCATTTTTAGGTCCGGCTGAACCTAATTCTTTCCAACGCTTTTGAACAGCAATAATTTTTTGAGTTCCTTCTTTCCAATTGTTAGAATCTTTCAAGGCTTCAACCTCAGCAATTAGAGCTTCTTTCTTTTCTTTGATTCCGTCAAATTCTTGGTTTCTCTCACCGTAGAACTCTTTCTTCTTATCAAAAAACACATTGCAAACTCCTCTAAACTCTTTCCAAACTTTATTATTCTCTTCTTTTGGTCCGTATCCAATTGTTTTCCACTCTTCTTGCAAAGCAATGATTGCGTCTGTAGATTTTTTCCAAATCTTGTGATCTGTCGGAACATTGTCAGCAAATTCTTGCGCTTTAACAATTAGCGCCTTTTTCTTTTCTAGATTCTCAGCCTGCTCTTCTCTTCTAACCTGATAAAAAGCATGGATCTTTTCGTAGATCGCATTTACTGTTGACCAGTATTCATCCTTAATTTTCTCCCACTCTTCTTGATGTGTACCACCAATGTTATTCCACTCTTCTTGATACGTATGAAGCTTTTCTTCAACTTCTTTGATTTTCTCTAGCTTTAATAAGGCCTTCAGATTCTCAATTAAATCTTTTTTCATTTTAAGATTACGATTCAAGTCGTGATCTTTAATGTCTTTATAGATGTTGATGTTATATCTAAAGCTTTCAACTAGGTTAGAGAATTCTTTTTGAACGTCTTGTCTCTTGTCTCTAGGAATCGCGCCAACCTCTTTCCAGCTCTCTTGAATATCCTTGAATCTGCCAATGGCTTTACCTATATTTTCTTCATTTTGAATCAAATCGGTAAAAGCAGCAATCAAAGCTTTTTTCTTATCGTAATTTGCCTTTTCAATTTCTTTTAAGGCATTTACTTCAATCTTCTTTTTGTCTTTGAATAGCTGAGATAATCTTCTGAATTCTTGAAGCGATTCGAACACAGGCTTCTCAATTGCTTCTGGTTTTTCACCAGCCTCAATTCGCTCTGCTTTCGCAACTTCCCATTTATGTTCTTCTTCTTCTTGAAGTTTATAAAACTCAGTTACGAGCTCATTAAATTCATTAGCATCTTTCAAGACAACATCTTGGTGTGCTAACTCATCCAGTCTCGCGATTATTTCTGCTTTCATAAGATTGGGGTTCAAATAATCAGATGACAGTTTCCATGTTGAAATCAGTCAACTTTACAAATTGATTAATTCTTCTGTCAATGTCAGCTTGCGTTAAGTTCATCAAAGCTTCAGTACCAAATTTCTCAACACAAAAAGATGCCATTGCAGATCCTGCAACGACTGCGCTCTTCATATTTTCAAATGAAATATCTCCTGATTTAGCTAAGTAACCAATGAATCCTCCAGCAAAAGTATCTCCTGCTCCTGTAGGGTCAAATACTGACTCTAGTGGTAAAGCTGGTGCGTGAAACACTGAATCATGATCAAAAAGTAAAGCTCCGTGCTCACCTTTTTTAATGATCAAGTATTTTGGTCCCATTCCCATGATTTTTTTCGCGGCAGTAACTAATGAATACTCACCTGACATTTGTCTCGCTTCTTCATCATTGATAATTAGAACATCCACCATTTTCACAGTTTCCATTAAATCATCCCATGCGATATCCATCCAAAAATTCATAGTATCCATAGCGATAAGCTTAGGACGTGTAGATAATCTTTCGATTACTTGTCTTTGAACAGCAGGAGCTAAGTTTCCTAACATCACGAATTCTACTCCCTGGTAAGATTCAGGAACAATAGGGTCAAAGTTTTCTAAGACATTTAGTTCAGTCGCTAAGGTGTCTCTTGAGTTCATATCATTATGATATTTACCAGACCAAAAGAAAGTTTTCTCTCCTTGTTTGATTTGGATTCCTTCAATATCAACTCCTCTAGATTTTAAATCATCTAAAGTTGCTTGTGGAAAATCGTCTCCTACAACAGAAACAATTTTTTGGTCATTAGTATAGTATGAAGATGATAGCGCGATATAAGTTCCGGCTCCACCAATAATTTTATCTGTTTTCCCAAATGGGGTTTCAATTGCGTCAAAAGCGACACTTCCTACAGTCAATAAACTCATTATTTGTTTTTTAAATCAGCTACAAATATACGGCTTTAAGGCAATTGACAAGTAGCAAAGGGGAATTATCAATTATTCGATAAATCTGTATATTCGTTAGAGATAAGAACAGAACATGAACATTGAAGAATACAGAGATTTTTGCTTGGCAAAAAAGGGAGTAAGTGAAGAGTCTCCTTTCGGTCCAGACACCTTAGTTTACAAAGTGATGGGCAAGATGTTCTCTCTTAGTGGAATTGAGAATTTTGAATACATCAATTTGAAATGTGACCCAGATAGAGCAATTGATTTGAGAGAAAGACATGAAGATGTAAGACCTGGGTATCACATGAACAAGAAGCTCTGGAATTCAGTTTACATCAATGGGGATGTTGAAGATAAAATTGTTTTAGAATTGATTGACCACTCTTATGATTTGGTGGTTAAGAGCTTAACAAAAAAGTTGCAAGCTGAATTAGAAGGGATGTCGAATGACTGAAGAGGAAATGCAAAAACTAAAATTCCCGATTGGGATTTTTGATCGCAAGCAGGCGATTGGTTCACAAGAAATTGAGCAATGGATTTCGGAAATTGCCAGTTTTCCGAAAGAAGTAAGAAAAGCTGTTGCCGATTTAAGTGATGTGCAGTTAAGTTGGCGTTATCGTCCTGATGGTTGGACAATCGCGCAAGTCGTTCATCATTGTTCAGACAGTCACATAAACTCATTAATGAGATTCAAGTTGGCCTTGACTGAAGATAACCCAAGCATAAGACCTTACGAAGAACAGCTTTGGGCCGAATTGGCAGATTCTCAAACTTTGGATTTAACTCATTCTTTAGCGCTTTTAGAAAGCTTACATGCTAAGTGGGTTTTACTTTTGAAAAACTTGAGTGATGCCGAATTGACCAAAACCTTTCAGCATCCATCAGAAAAAGGCCCAACTACTTTGGCTCAAAATATTGGCATATACGCTTGGCATTGTAATCATCACTTTGCACATATAAAACAAGCGATTAAAGGAGGAGGCATTTATGGCTAGGTTTGACAAATACATTTGGGCGGTTCGTCTTTTTAAAACAAGAAGCTTGGCCGCCAACATGATAAAATCCGGAAAGGTTTTATTGAACGGAGAAGAGGTGAAAACTGCCAAAGAAGTAAAGGTTGGTGATCAATTCTCAGTCAAAAAAAATACAGCCATTTTCTCTTATGAGGTGATAGATGTTTTAGAAAAACGAGTTGGCGCCAAATTAGTTGGTGATTATTTAAGAGACATTACTCCCATTGAAGAGGCTGAAAAATATAAGGCTTACCAATTGGCTCAAAGTCAATATAGAGAAATGGGATATGGCAAACCGACAAAAAGAGATCGAAGAAAAATCAATAAATATTTAAACGATTAGTGCATTTTCCAATTCAATATCACGAGCCTCTTTTTAGGCCACCAAGTGAGGCCCGTTCACTGATTTTTCAAATCACATTGGGCTGCAGCTGGAACAAATGTTCTTTCTGTGAAATGTATACTTCTAAGCAATTCTCGGCCCGAAAAGAAGAAGATATATTCAATGAAATTGAGGCTTTTGCGCCCTACGCAAGTCAAATTAGGAGAGTGTTTTTAGCAGATGGAGACCCTTTGGTTTTGTCTAACCGAAGATTAATGCGCATTCTTGAAAAATTGAATAATACATTTCCCAATCTTCAAAGGATATCAACCTACGCCTCACCAATTAATTTGGCCAAAAAGTCAAATGAAGAACTTAAAGATCTCTTTGATGCCGGATTAAACTTATTATATGTTGGTATTGAATCAGGAGACAGCAAGGTATTGGAATGTATTCAAAAGGGAGAAACCTTCGAGTCTACCATTGAAGGCTTGAACAAATCAAAGGCCGTTGGCATGAATAGCTCAGTCATGATTATTAATGGGGTTGGCGGAGTAGAATTATCAAAACAACATGCTATCAATTCAGCAAAAGTATTGAACGAGACCCAGCCAAAATATGCGTCAACTTTAGTGCTCACTACTCACAAAGGGCTCGATCATTACAAAGACAGATTTTTGGGCAACTTTGAACAACTTAACCAGCTGCAATTATTCTCTGAACTTAAATTATTTATGGAAGGGCTTGAACTAAAAGAGACGATCTTTAGGTCTGATCACGCCTCAAATAATTTGGTGCTAAAAGGAGTTTTGGGCAAAGACAAACAGCTCTTTTTGAATCAGATTCAGCAGGCTATTGATCATCCTGAGCTAGCAAATTTGAGAAGCGACTTTACGAGAGGTTTTTAATCTACTCTATTACCAACTTCTCTTTTCTCAATTTACCGTCTTCATTTATTTGACAGATGTAAATTCCTGCCTCAAGATGTGATAAATCTAGAGCTTCGTTTGTTGTCACTTTTCCGTTCCATATCTGACTACCCTTAATATCAAGAATGCTCACCTCAGCTACATTTTCAATGTTTGAAATAGTTATTTCTCCTTTTGTAGGATTCGGAAAGATGGTGAATTCATTTTCTTTTTGACTGTCTTCGATACCAGCAAATCCCTCTATTTGAAAGCGCATTAAATCTCTTTTTACTCCAGCATCTGCTTCACCACACATCATATAAACTCCACCGCTAATTATGAAAGAGCCTGGCGCCCATCTTCCTCCGTCAGGATGTGCAAGAAGTTCTGTCCATGAGTCAGTTCCAGGTTCATACTCCCAAAATTCACCCGTGTTCAGGTTTTGATGATTTTCTCCTTGACCAGATAAAAAGTAGCCCTTTCCGTCATAGGTGAATTGCGTACCCGCCACTCTTCCTTGATCAGGTAAATCTCCCATTTGTGTCCAACTATCTAATTGAGGATCATATCTATAAAAGTCTTTAAAAATATTTAGCCCTGAATGCCCCATACCAACATAAGCATATCCATCAAGTGCAAAATAATAAGGGTGGTGTCTATCACTACCTGGAAAAGTCGCTTTCTCTGTCCAAGTATCTAAGTTGATATCATATTCCCACCAATCTCCGAGATCTCCAAACTCGTTTCCCCCACATCCAACATAAATCTTGCCGTCAATTTCAACCATAGCCGGATGGATTCGTGCCGAACCAGGAAGATCAGTTAATTGTGTCCAACTGTCTGATAAGGGTTCATATTCCCATAAATCTTTCAAATACTCTTCTGAACTAGTTCCGGCATCATAGTTAATTCCGAATCCAACATAACCTTTTGTATTGGTTGAAAGTGCATAACCAAAACCTCTAGGCGGACCAGGATAATCTCCAAGGTCTGTCCAAGAATCAGCTAAAGGATCATAGGAATAGAAGTCGGTAAGTGCATTTGAATTTTCTTCTGCACCTCCCACGACATAACCTACTCCACCAATTGAAAAGGCCGCTGGGTGATGTCTAACAACCGCCGTTACAGGCATGCTTTGCAGTGCCTCCCAAGTTTGGGCAGATGAATTAATCGTCAATACTAAGGTAGTCGCACAGATTATTGTCTTAAACATAGTTGTCATTTTTATGAAGGTACAAACTTATAACTGTCGCAAAGTCCAATTGTTTTCAATAATCTCGATTGAATTTGATTGCTAAGCTGATCAGTAGACGTTCTTAATGGCAATTGCTTTCAATTAACGCTAATGATTTTGCAGCTAATATTAGAGAAGTACATTTTGCTATATTAGAGGAATGAAAGCTATTTACTATTCAATCTTCTTTTTAGCCTTGACTGTATCATCTTGTTCATCCGAAGGAAATACTGAAACATCACAACAAAACTCAGATACGGATTCGAGCCTAGTATTAATAGACACTATTGAGATTGATACATTTGATTACTCTAGTTGCCCAAAAGCTTGGGATTTAGAAGAAGCAATGGCTGCACCTGACAGTTTTTGTAGTTTGAAGCTTGGCGGTTATGAAAATCAAATTTCTGAGATACCGGATGACATAGCAGAAATGACTCACCTTCGGTCTCTTGATTTAGGAGCAAACCGCATTAACAAAATTCCGGGCTTTTTATCAAAACTTGAAGAGCTCAGTTTGTATAGTAATGTACTCAAAGAATGGCCGGCTGGTTTGTCTGAATTAACTGCCTTGAAAGAACTAGACTTAAGCGGAAATCAATTGTCAGAATTGGATGAATCAGTCCTAAACATGAAAGAACTCGAAATTTTAAGAATTAGTGGGAATAACATTTCTGAAATAGATCCCAGAGTTTTTGCCCTCCCAAATTTGAGAGAGTTCTTTTTCACTGAGAATTCTTTAGACGAAATTCCACAAGAACTCGCACAAATGAAAAAACTTGAGGTTTTGAGTTTGAGTGCAATGGAAGTTGATGATGAAACCTTCCCGGCAGATCATCAAATGAAATCGGTTCACACGGTTTATGCTGGTGCAATTTATGCCAACTCTTTTGAAGGTGAAGGAAATAGTTTAACCACTATTCCTGAATGAATTTTAGAAATAGACTCATTGAAAAATCTCTATGTTGACTATGGCTTAATTACAGAAATTCCAGACGATATTGACCGTTTAGAATTTTTAGAAGATTTGAATTTAGAAGGCAATAAACTAGAGAGTTTACCAGAAAGTTTAAAAAACCTCAAACATTTGAAAAGCATTTCATTAGGAGGGAATAATTTTTCAGATGAAGAAATTGAAAAAATCAAAAATTGGTTCGGTGAAGAAGTCAATGTTGAGTTTGAAGAAATGAATGTTGGATGTTGATTCACACACTAAAATCTTCATAGTTCAATTTCAATTATTAGATTTAGAACATGAAAAATATTGCTTTCCTATTACCCTTAAGTATTCTATTTATTCAATGCTCTGGTGAAGAGCAAACTGAAACTTCTCACGAAGAAATATCTACCGACACTATTGTAACTGATACAATTGCTGAAGAAGTGATTGAGGCAGAAGCTGAAAGGGTAGAGATTGACATTGATGCCTTATTTGCAAAAGCCGATACCACACTTAAAATTCCGTTTGTGGTTGACTCAGCTTTTATAGATAGCATTATGTATTTGGAAGGTGAATTAGATGAAAAAGCCCTCTCTAATGTTGAGGTTCAACATTTGGGTTTCAAAATGGTAGAAAGCGGACCTACCATGATGGCGTCCTACTGCATTAATAGTTTTATTAAAATTGACTCATTGAAATTAAAGGGAGAATATGAAGATTATTTAGAGCAATTAGACATTGGTCAAACTAAAAGAGCTGGCGCAGCAGTAATTGGAAAAATCACTGAACTTGGAAGCACTCAATTCCTAATTTGGATGACCGACTACTCTACTTTAGAAGCCTGTCCGTACGGTAGTGGCACTTATATTTGGGCAACCATATTTGAAGATGAAAAGCCTACAAATACCATTTTACTTGGTGAGTCATCTGGTGGGGCTGATGCTCCATATTGGGGAGACACATTCACAACGAGTGTGTTAGAAATTGGAAAGGTGACCACAAAAACAATTGAAGAATCAGGTGGAGATGAAGATCCTGAGACTGGTGAAGAAATAGTTGATCATTCAGAAAATGAGTTTATCACTTGGATAACATTAGGCTGGTTTGAAGCTGAAGAGGGAGGTGAATAACTATCTATAAATCGACCTCAAAACCAACCTGAACCCAACAGTTGAGAATGAACTATCCCTATCAGCAAATCTCTTAGGGTAAATTCCGCCGGTATTCACTTCGAAGGTGTTTTCATATCTTTCATCAAACCAATTAGAGCCCATAATTAACTGACCATCTTTGTCATTCTTAGTGATTTTGTTCATGTCTAGAGGCCTTTGGTATTGACAATAATCAATATCTGCAAAGCAATTATAATTGATGTAGGCATCTAAGAGTTTTTCATAATCTTGATATTCCATATCCACCCATTCTGAAACATTGTTAGACAAGAATTCGACTCCGTTTGAAAGCTTGTTTTGAGAATATCTCATAATCATTAATTGCTTAACATGACTGTGAAAGCTATTAGAAAAACTTGCTAGGTGTTCAACTCTTTTCATGCTCTTTTTCATTGCCTTAGCTTCGTCAGAATTATAGGGAGAATATACGCTTTCAGTGTAGTCCATAAAAAACCCTTTGATGAGCTCAACATATTTACCATCTTCGTCTCCTTCAAGACCAAAAGATAAGTCAGTGATCAAACTATTGTCAGACGTCACCATATTTGAAGGATAATGCGAATCAGAATTAACGGCCCACTCAATTTCTTGAATATTTGGCAATGTTAATTTGTAATTCCTCATTAAGTCGGGAAACTCTTTTTCTAACTTTCTTTGCTTCCAATCAATAAAAGCTAATACCTGTTCATACGAAAGCCCAACTACCGGATAATTATCATAAGCCGGATGCCAAAAGTACATATTGGCCATAGGGTCATTATTTGACACCCAATTGATATCATTCCAACCCAAGGTGTCAGGGAAGATAGGGACTTCATGATGAATTATAAATCTGCTCCTATTAATATGAGACCGAATAGCTGAGTTTTGACCCTTTTCATTAATCGTGTCTCTCACAATTTCTTTCTTATCTATGGAATAATACCGATACACTAATTTTGAAACATCTGGATGCCTCCTGGTATAATAACGTTCATTCGGACGCAAATACATCTCACTTATCACAGGTATGTATTGGTCGGGTTCTAATTCCTTTCTCCAATCAAAATCATAGTTGAACGAGAATAATTCCCTGTTTTTTTCATAGTCTGACTCATCAAAGTCTACCCATTCCATTTCTTCCTCATCAAAATAGGCGTCTTCATGCTTTAACATTTGTGCAAGAACTTCATCTTCGATTTCTCCATTTCCGGTAGGATCAGAATTCAAATAAATTAGCTCTCGCATTATTGAATCTTTTACATACTCTACGAATTCACGATAATCTGCATTGGTTATCTCATAACGCGACATCATAAAAGGAGAAAAGTAATCATCCACTACCTCAGCATATTCCTTATCTCTGGTATAGCAAGCTCTGTTCTCAAAAGAATCTAATTTAGATTGGTTGTTCAAAGAGTCGACTCCGAATGCCCAGCTCACATAAATCAACTCATCCAAATCTATCAAGTGCCTTAAACTATTGGCTTGCACAAAGGTCAAGGAATCTTTCAAATAAGTTTGAGGTTGAATAAGCACATACTCCTTCAACGACTTGAGCTCTTTATTAGTAGGGAGAGGTCTGTTTTTCATTTTGACCTCGTATTCTCCTTCAATGGGATGATAATATCTTACATGAGAATTCTTCTTGCCTAACACCTCACAAGAGATGAATACTTTCTTGCTTTCTTGAGCAATCAAAAAATATCCTGACAAAAAGATTAGACTAATAAATAATTTCATGGTGAGAATATAAGAAAGATGTTTAAAAAGGTTTCAACCTAAACTCAAAGCAATTCATACAAGGGTTAATGTTGTTAATCGATTATTTTGCCGATATTCAGTCTAAAGATCGAATATTTACACCCTAAATGTCGCAATTTAAATCCTCAGATAAAACTGTTTTAAAGTACACCTTATTCGGGGTCACTTTTGGTTTGTTGTTCCCTGTTTTCGCTTTATTGTTAGATTGCTGCTTCTTTAATGATGGTAACTTCTCTATGGATTCAATGACAGAGAGAATCGCGTCCAACCCAATTCATTACATCATTTTTTCTGCACCTATCTTTTTAGGATTGGCTTTCTTCATTGCCGGAAGATTGGCTAGTAGGCAAAAACAACTCAACCAAAAATTAAATAAAGTAATTAACGAATTGAGAATTAGTAATGATTCGTTGGATTCATTCAATTATCACGTTAGTCATGACCTTAAAACTGTTGTGAACAATACACAAGCCTTGACAAAAATGGCTACCAAGTATAATGAAAAAGAGAACAATGAAAAAGTAGCAGAAGTGCTAAAACGCTTGCAAAAAGTAGCGACCAATGGCAAAGAAACAGTAGAGTCTTTTTTAGAATTATCAAGCGCAGAACAGTACTTGAAAGAAAAAGACAGTGAGCCTATTGAAATTGAAACTGAAACCAGAAGACTATTAGACGAGCATAATATTTCAGAACAAGTCACTGTAACATTTATGGCGCAAGATTTTAACTCAATTCAAATGCACCCTAAAGCTTTTGAAAGTGTGATGATGAACCTTATCACAAATTCTATTAAGTATTGTGATAGTGATCCGGCTATTAATATAACAATGGTGAGTAATGATGAACACAACATTATAGTTTACAATGATAATGGAATCGGAATGGACTTATCGAAAGACAAAACTAAGTTGTTTCAGCCCTTTGTCCGCTTAAAAAATGACAAAAAAGCGCCCGGAACAGGTGTTGGATTGTATCTTGTAGACAAGATTGTGAACTCTCATTCTGGTAAAATTGAGGTTGATTCAGAGTTAGGGAAAGGAACAAAGTTTAAGTTGTTTTTTCCGCGTAATTAAATTTCAGGTCTAAAGTCTTTTACCTTTTTTTACGACTTCTTCTTTTTTCCTTTAACCAATTAGGCACTTCCTTTTTAGATGAATGTTCCTTTTTATTGTTCGACCTTCTTCCTCCATCACCGGTCAATCTTTCTAACAAATCTCTTTTACCAGCATTTATTAATTTGTCTTTGACCCATTGTCTGTTTTCAGGTTTGTACCAAAAGAAAAACCTGTGTTGATCTTGTTTCTCCTTTTTGGTTTTAGGCGCAAATGTAGGTTTCAAAGTATATGGATGAACTCCGGCATAATAGATCACAGTGGCAACAGTCATGGGAGTTGGTGTAAAGTCTTGAACCTGTTCTAATTGAAAACCAAGTTCTTTCGTTTCAGCAGCCAAATTGGCCATGTCTTCTTCTTTACAACCTGGGTGAGATGAAATAAAGTATGGAATTAGCGGTTGATTCATTCCGTGCTTTGCTTGAATGCGATCATAACTTTCTTTGAACTTGTGAAAGTATTTGAATGATGGCTTTCTCATTATCCTTAAAGTATCATCAGCCGTGTGTTCAGGTGCAACTTTAAGTCTTCCTGAAACATGTCTGGTGATGACCTGTTCCATATACTCTTCGGCATCATTTGATTGCAATTGTTTATTGTAATCTGAAACCAAGAGGTCATATCTGATACCCGAGCCAACAAAAGCTTTTTTCACTTTAGGATGCTTGTCTACCTCTTTATAAATATCAGTTAATGGTTTATGTGTTGTGTCTAAATTAGAGCATATCACAGGATGAATACAAGATGGACTCACGCATTTTTCACAAATGGCTTCATCAATACCTTTCATCTTGTACATATTGGCAGATGGTCCTCCCAAATCTGAAATATATCCTTTAAACTCAGGATGCTCAGTCACAGCCTCAACCTCTTTCATAATTGACTCTTGAGAACGAGATGCAATGAATTTTCCTTGATGTGCAGAGATGGTACAAAAGCTACACCCACCAAAGCATCCTCTATGCATATTAATAGAGAATTTAATCATATCATAAGCCGGAATAACGCCACGCTTGTCATACTTAGGATGAGGTAATCTTGTATAAGGCAAATCAAATGACTGATCCATTTCTTTCTCAGTCATTGTTTTATATGGTGGATTTATAACCAATGTATTTTCACCTACATCTTGTGTTATTCTTCGGGCAATCAATTTATTTGACTCTACCTCAACAACTTTAAAATTTGATGCATAAGCCAATTTATCTTTCAAACATTTCTCGTGAGAGGATAATGCAATGTCTTCCCAATTCTTATTCTTTGGCAAGTCTTCATGCTTTGACTGTAAAAAGGCTGTTTGCGGAATTGTTTTTAAAGATTCAAAGGGTACGCCCTTTTTCAATAATCCAATCATATCACGCAAAGGCTGTTCGCCCATTCCGTAAACCAACATGTCGGCGCCACTATCCTCTAAGATTGTCGGAAAGAGCTTATCCTCCCAATAATCATAATGCGTTACCCTTCTTAAAGAAGCCTCAATTCCACCTAAAACAACAGGCACATCCGGAAACAACTCTTTTAAAATCTTACTGTAAACAGTGGTTGCATAATCAGGTCTAAAGCCTGCCTGTCCGCCTGGTGTGTATGAGTCGGTAGATCTTTTACGTTTACCTGCCGTGTAATGGTTCACCATTGAATCCATGCATCCTGCAGTAACTCCGAAAAACAACTTGGGTGCTCCAAATTTCTTAAAATCTCGCAAATCATCTTGCCAGTTTGGCTGTGGAATAATTCCAACTCGTAAACCTTCACTTTGAATGATACGCCCAATGGCAGCAGGACCAAAAGAAGGATGGTCAACATAGGCATCACCTGAAATAAGAACAACATCTAGCTCTTCCCAGCCATGATACTGCAATTCTTTTTTTGTGATTGGAAGCCAATCTTGATATGGTCTACGCTCTTGCATTGACTGCAAAGGTAGGGCTTTAAACCGTTAGTTTGTCTTCTACAAAAATTGTCCTAAATGAAATCTAAGCTTGATGTCTAAATAGGCATTGTTACCTGTTGAATATTTTGGCCCAGGTTTCACCCCAAGTTCAGCTATCCAAGAAACTCCCATTTTTTTCATAACGTAGTATTCATAGCCTATTGCGGCACCTACCGGGAAAAAATTAGCGTTAGTTGAAATGTCATAGCGTGTGAATAAATCTAAACCTACCGTATTGGGAAAAGGAACCAGAACGTCATCTAATTTTTGACCAAAACCAACTAAGCCGTGAACATACAGTCTTGTATAATCTTGAACTGATTTTTTACCGAACAAGTCAGTATCCACTTTGAAACGAGCGGTTTTGGTTCTACTCGCTCCTATTCTTAAAACATGCTGAGAAAAGTAAGATGAGATTGCATCATTTTCAGTCGCAGATTGAAGTGATGCCTGCGCGCCATCTTCATCTATTCCATCTAAAGTGGCATCTCCAAAATTGTAGTAAGAAACCCCAGATGAAAACCCTAAGTCGGCGCCGTATCTATACGAAACCTTAGCCGGAATGATCATAACTGTTTTAGATCTGTTTCCTCCTTTGAGCCTCACTTCCTGTCTTTCAGTTTTGGTGTTTTCAGTAATAAAATAAGATCCATCAATGGCAAAATCTCGCGACTTTTCAGCCTCATAAACAGACTCAACTGACGGATGCCCGTTCATTGAAAAGTCAGTTAATGCCTCGGCAAGATGTAATCTAGAGTATATGTTGGCTCTGAACTTTTCAGACATAAAGGTGGCGTCTACTCCGAAAGCCGCAAGTGTAAAATTATACGGGTTAACACTTATGTCATAAGACAAACCTGCTCCCCACCAACTATAAATTGGTTTGTCAGATAACATCTCATACCTCACTGTATCTTCTGAACTTTGAGAAAAGCCGTTTAGACTCAATAATAAAATCGCTAGTGATAAATACTTCTTCATCTTTTCTTAATTAAATGAAACATTAAACCACTGAGTGCTACTTGGAGTTGTTTGCCCCCATTCATGAAAGCTATAATCACAAGAAGACATATTGTAAACTCCTGATGTGTATGTCACATATACACTACCTGACCCAATTCTATCACCATTACTTACATCAGAATATACAATGTCAACTTCATTTGATTCTACAAATGAAGTGCCTGAAACACCTGTATATGTTGTTGACACATTCGGTTTAGAAGAGAATATTAATTGTAAGTAGTTAATTGTGCCTCCACCGGTATAGGCAGTATAGGTCCAAGTTCCCGAGTTTTCAGTAACCTCAGTGCTAGTGACCGATTTCAATTGAGCAACCGGGCCTAAGAATAAGTAAACTTTGTTGTTCGGATTTGTACAAGGAGCAGCATTTTCAACACAAGTAGCACAGTCAACTCCGCCACAATCTGTTCCGATTTCGTCCTCATTAAATAAATTGTCTTGGCAATGAAGAGGACCAGCATTGGAAGCTAAGTCAACATCTTTCTCAATTTTTTTTCGGCAAGATATCAAAGCCAAAGACCCCAGAAGGGCACAAAAAATGATTTTTTTCACGGATTTATTTTTTGAGGGTGAACCTCAAATATATCGATTGAAAACTACAAATCCTATTAAAAGAATGGAGCCATCAGCTTCATTTCTTTCGCCTTAATCTCAGTATATCCTTCTTCGAATTGTTTGGTGTAAATCATTTCACCTGTCAGGATATTGATTAGCGAAAGTTCAGTTCTTGTGTTGACTGAATAGTACAAAATGTAATGTGTTCTCTTGTTTGTATTCAACGCCTTAAAAAACTCATCCTTAGCATGAAGCCTATTTGTAAATCCAAATTTTGTCAAATGTTTTTCATCAATAAAGTGCACCAAAAACTCTCGGTTCAAAATCAAAGTGTTTCCTAATAAACCTGCATGTTCAGCATTAATCTCTGCTGCAATTTGCTCATTCATTAATTCGTTTCTGTTATGCAGCTTCTTTTCCTTGATTATAGATAAACCCTTGTTGAGTGATTGAATTACATATCTATTAAAATTATGCTCTTTATCATGATCAAGTAATTCAAAAAACCCATTGTAATACATGTATCCTAATGTCTGATCAAAAGGAACGGTCTTGTCTTTCTTATAGAGTGCTGCAGGCTGTAAAACTAAAACATGCTGGTTTTTTCTATCCATTACATGCTTCTTTGTTTTTGTTTTGGTCGTTACGAACATTGCAGTAGTCTCTTTCGGAGGACGTTTATATCTCTCAACCGTTGACCACTCAGAAATCGTCCAATACTTATCAAGACTTTCAACCATTGTAGCGTCAAAGAGAGAGTCTCCAGTCTTCATGAAGCAAATTCCATTTTGCAACAGATTCTTGTATGCAAGATCTTGATGACCATAGTTAAAGACCTGGGCATTTGCACCAAGTGTTATAAAACCTAAAAGTATAAGAAGTATCTTTTTCATAATTTATGAAGTTTCAGAAAATGCGAAAAGCTCTTTGGCATTATCGGCAAACAGTTTCACTGCAATTGCTAACAAAATTATGCCAAACACTTTTTGAAGAATTGCAATACCACCTTCTCCGAGCATTTTTTCAATCTTCCTTGTAAGCCTAAGTACCGTGTAAACAATGATCATATTTAGGAATACTGCGATTGCTATATTCATGACGTCATAGTCTACTGTTAATGAAATCAATGTGGTCATTGTTCCTGCCCCAGCAATTAAAGGGAAAGCCAATGGGACAATAGAAACTACCTTATAGGTTGTAGCGTCATCTTTAAATAATTCAACTCCAAAGATCATTTCAAAAGCAAGTGCAAATAGAATAAGTGAACCCGCAACAGCAAAGGCTTTAACGTTCACCCCAAGCACTCCTAGTAATCCTTCACCAGCAAAAAGAAAAACCAACATCAATATGAAAGCCACAATTGAAGCCTTCAGTGCATGGATTTCTCCTGCCTTTTCTTTCAGTTTAATGATAACTGGAATATTACCTACAATATCTATTACGGCGAAAAGGATCATAAAAACCTTTCCTATTTCTATCATGTGTTCTGTTAACGTCTTTCCCATGATTCGCTAATTACGTTTTCAATACATTGAGCAAAATGCAAATGCTCTAATTTTAAGACTTTATCTGCCACCTCTGAGGCTGAATCATTTTCATTTAATTCAACTTCATATTGAGCAATGATTGCTCCCTCATCATAATTTTCATTCACAAAATGAATAGTTGGTCCAGAAACTTTTTCCTTAGCGTCAACCACGGCCTTGTGAACATTCATTCCGTACATGCCTTTTCCGCCATACTTTGGAAGTAAAGCCGGATGTACATTTATTATTTTATTGGGAAATGCAGAAATAAGATCATCTCCAATTTTTTTAAGATAACCGGCTAATGCAATGAAGTCAATTTGTTTTTCTTCTAATTTCTTCAATATCCCGCCATTATTAATGTCGTCTTGGCTGTGAACCCAGCTTTCAATTTTATGGTTTTCTGCTCGCATTAAAACATGAGCCTCTTTTTTGTTTGCAACAATTAAAGTGACGTCAATATGTGGGTGATTATCAAAATGTTGAATAATACATTCGGCATTTGAACCACCTCCAGAGGCAAAAATTGCTATTTTAATTTTTTCTGTCATTCTTCAATTAAGACTGCAAATGTAAAGCTATTCGTCATGAGAAAAACAAAATAAATCAATACATTTATTAAAAAATACAGCTACATGTCAACAGAAAAATTCGACTTTATACCCTACGAAAGAGAGACTTATACCGAAGAAGAAATGAAAGAGCGTGCTTCTTCATTTTATAAATTCATGAATAAACGAAGATCTGTTAGGCAATTTTCTGATAAAGATATTCCAAAAGAAGTCATTGACAACATAATCAAAACTGCCGGAACAGCTCCTTCAGGGGCTCATAAGGAACCATGGACTTTTTGTGTAATTCGTAATTCAGACCTTAAAAAACAAGTGCGAGAATTAGCCGAAGAAGAAGAAAGAAAGAATTATGAAAGCCGAATGAGCGAGCGTTGGCTTAAGGATTTAGAGCCCTTTGGAACGGATGCCGTTAAAGAATTCATTGAAGATGCGCCTTGGATAATTATTGTATTAAAGCAGTCATATGGATATGATGAGGACGGCAGTAAAACACAAAATTATTACGTAAACGAATCAGTTGGAATCGCAGCAGGAATGCTCATAGCAGCTATTCACAATGCTGGCCTGGTAACCCTAACTCACACGCCGAGTCCAATGAACTTTATAGCAAAGGCTTTGGGACGACCAGAAAATGAAAAACCATACTTACTTATCCCGGTAGGACATCCTGCTGAAGATTGCACTGTACCTAAGCTTCAAAGAAAGGATATTAAGGACATAGCAATTTATTACGAGTAAATTTTGATTTTCTAGTTATAAGTATTTTCTTTGCACACTGAATTAAACCATTAAAACAGATTATTATGTCTGATGTAAAATCAAGAGTAATGTCTATTATCGTAGACAAATTAGGAGTAGCTGAAGATGAAGTTACTGCAGAAGCTAGCTTCACAAACGACTTAGGAGCAGATTCTTTGGATACTGTTGAGTTGATTATGGAATTCGAAAAAGAATTCAATATTGCAATTCCAGATGACCAAGCGGAAAAAATCCAAACAGTTGGAGACGCTATCTCATACATTGAAGGTAACGCGAAGTAGTCAAATACTTTTACACTATTAAGTTTTAAATTAATTAACGTCTATTCATGGAATTGAAAAGGGTTGTAATAACTGGTTTAGGAGCTTTGACTCCTATTGGAAATACACTTGATGAATATTGGAATTCATTAAAGAATGGTGTAAGTGGTGCAGCCCCAATCGAGTCTTTTGACGCGTCTAAATTTAAAACACAGTTTGCTTGCGAACTTAAAAACTTTAACATTCAAGATCATCTTGATCGTAAAGAGGCAAGAAAACTAGACAAATTTTCTCAGTATGCCATGGTTTCCAGTGCGGAAGCTATGGCAGACTCGGGAATTGATCTAGAAAAAATCAATCTCGACCGTGCCGGGGTTGTTTGGGGTTCTGGAATTGGAGGATTAAAAACTTTCCAAGATGAATCTCGTGATTTTTGGGCAGGTGATGGTACACCAAGATTTAACCCATTCTTTATCCCTAAAATGATTGTTGATATTGCTGCAGGGCATATTTCAATCAAATACGGATTTAGAGGGCCAAATTATGTTACTGTATCAGCATGTGCTTCTTCAAACAATGCAATGATTGATGCCTTCAATTTAATTAGATTAAATAAGGCTGACATTATCATGTCTGGTGGATCTGAGGCTTGTGTTAATGAATCTGGAATTGGAGGATTTAACGCGCTTAAGGCATTATCTACTAGAAATGACGACCCAAAAACTGCTTCTCGTCCATTTGATGTGGATCGTGAAGGTTTTGTTTTAGGTGAAGGATCTGCTGCAATCGTAATTGAAGAATTAGAACATGCGAAAGCAAGGGGAGCCAAAATTTACTGTGAAATCGTGGGAAGCGGATTATCTGCTGATGCTCATCATATCACTGCACCACATCCTGATGGAATTGGAGCAAAAAGTGTTATGGTTCAAGCTTTAGAAGAGGCAGGAATTCAACCTGAGGACATAGATTATATTAATGTGCACGGAACATCTACTCCATTAGGAGATATTGCCGAAACTAAGGCAATTAAAGAGGTATTTGGTGAGCATGCTTACAATCTGAACATCTCATCAACAAAATCAATGACAGGTCACCTATTGGGTGCTGCTGGAGCTATTGAAGCAATTGCTTGTATTAAAGCTATTGAAAACAATATTGTTCCTCCAACAATTAATCACTTTACTGATGATCCTGATATTGACAACAAACTTAACTTCACATTTAACAAAGCGCAGGAAAGAACTGTAGATTACGCTTTGACGAATACGTTTGGTTTTGGTGGGCATAATACCTCAGTTATATTTAAAGCATATAACGATTAGTAATTGTTACAATTATTTCGTAGAAAAAAGAAAAGTCAGGGTAACCTTGAACTAGTTTCTTTCTTGTTAAAGAAATTTGGTTACAGACCTAAGAACTTAGCACTATTTGAGCAAGCATTGACTCATAAATCGTACAGTAATACGAAGAACAATGTTGAAAGCAATGAACGGCTTGAGTACTTAGGGGATACTGTTATTGACCTAATTGTAGCTGAATATCTTTTCGAAAAATTCCCTGATAAAGACGAAGGCTTTTTAACAAAAGTAAAGGCCAAAATTGTCAATAGAAAGATGCTATCAAGCATTGGAGCCGAGCTTGAACTTGAAAAGCATATCCGCTATAAAACAGGAAGATCAATTAGAATTGCGACCATTGAAGGAAATGCCTTTGAAGCAATAATAGGTGCTCTCTATTTAGATTCTAATTATGAAATGGCCAAGAAGGTTTTTAATCAAAGAATTATTAGAAACTACATTAACTTGAATGAAGTGCTTGAGCAAGAAATTGATTTTAAAAGTGCTTTACTTATTTGGGGCCAAAGAAATAAGCTTCAAGTGCAGTTCAAAATTGTTGAAGAAGCTGCCAAAGACAATAATTTCCAATATACTTCTTGTGTTATTATCAATGATAAAAAATGGGGAATTGGTAAAGGGAAGTCAAAAAAAGAAGCCGAGCAGCATGCTTCTAAAGAAACATTGGAGCTACTCGGCGTTCAGTAAACCTGATCTTACTCTTTACGACACTAGTAATCCGACATAATTACCATGTTATCTTCAAATCTGTTATTATCGTTTGTAATAATTGTAGGGTTAAGTTTTGACACCATAACCACTCTGTCGTTTTTAGACAAAATTCGCTTGCTTTCTTGAATTTCTGGCGCTTCATTGTCATCTATTACTTGAATAAATTGTTTTGATTGGCATGAGTTCACATCTGTTATTATCAATTCGTGAATTCCATTTCCTAATTGACTGATTTCAAGATCAGACTCTATTTGTTTACCATCTAATTCATAAGAATAAGGTGCATTTAGACCTCTGGCACTAGTAGTTAGCTCAAGCTCAGATGTAGCGCTAGCATACAAAAGAGACTTTGTTGGGTCTTCAATTTTTATTGATTTAAAAAAGATTGAATCCAATGCGTCTTTTACTTGTACAAAATAAACTCCGGCTTTTAGGTCACTTGCTTTTGGTGAAGATTGTGCTGGAAAAGTGTTCCATAAGAACGTATAAGGAGCTTGTCCTCCTTTAGCCTGAACTAAGGCAGATCCGTTATCGCCTCCATTACATGAAGGACTTTCAATCATTATAACTTCAATATTCAATTTTTTTGATGCTTCTAATTCATTAGAAAAAGAGATTGTAGATAAACTAAATAAAACTACTGCTGAGATTGTGTGTAAAGTTTTCATAAGACTAATTTTTGGGCCCGAAGGCAGTTTAGGTATATGGCCTTTTCTTGATTCTGATGTCGGTCAGATAATTCACAAGAAAAAGCTTTGTGTTTTTCGTTACTCACAAGTTAGGTCTATTTTCAGTTTGAAGTCAAGTTGTTTTCGACTAATATAATTCAGTTCTAAACAGATTGAGGCAGCACAAAACCCCTGACACGAAGGGGTTTAATTTATTATGCGAGCACATTAAACGATTGAGAAAATGGCTTTAGAATTTCGACAAAACCCCTATTTTCAAAGACGAATAAAAGGCTATATCTATTTGATGTTGAACTATTTATTCGTTTTTATAACGATTATGAAACTTTATAGCAAAAAAATGCCCCTAATTCTCTAGAAGAACTAGGGGCAGCAGGGCAATTATGAGGATTAATCGGTTATCTCAATAGGGTCACATGTCCTACCAATTCATGTGGTTTCCCAACATTATCAGTGACAATAATTTTCCAAATATATACCCCGTCTCTGGCAATATCACCTAGGTATCTTCCATCCCAGGCACCTTCAAGATCTTCAGTGCTAAAAATAATTTCTCCCCAACGGTCAAAGATTAAGAACTCGTAATCGTCAATAACCACATCTCTCATGATAGGTTTGAAGCTATTGTTCAATCCATTGCCATCAGGAGTAAAGGCATTTGGCACGTATACGGTATAACTACCAATCACCTCAATTAAGTGAATCATGGTGTCAGAACAACCGTATTCATTGTGAATGATCTGAGTTACTTCATATTCGCCTGTTTCTTCAAACACATGAGAAGGTCTCTCTTCAGTTGAAATAAAGTCTCCTTCTAAATACCATTCCCACTCTTGCGGATTACCATGAGAGATATCTACAAACTCTGTAACTTCTCCTTGCTGCGCAGGGTCTGGGTTGAAATAGAAGTTTGCTTCAGGGTTTTCATAAACCTCAACTCCAATTAACTCTTCAAAATTAAATGTACATCCATTTGAAAATGTCATGTGGGCAGTTGCAACAGTTACGTTTGAATAGGTTGAAACCAATGAAGGGTCTGCCTGATCATATAATTGTCCGTTAATTGTCCATGTTACTCCTTCTAAAGAATAGTTGTATTCTTCATAAGAATATCCGAAAGCCGTCTCAACACTTTCACAACCTTCTGTTCCGTTTCCAAAAACATAAGCAGTTGGAGGCATAAAGACATCAATCATAGTTGACGCACTCAATTGTTCCCCACACATGTTTTCAATGGTATATGTATACAAAGTAGGTTGGTTAGGAGTCACAACATGAGGTCCGTTTCCATCAAGTGAAGTATCGTTCCAATATGAATTCACCAAGTATGAAGTGTCTTGAATGATACCTTGAATCATTGCAGATCCACCAAAACAGATTGTATCTGGAGTGCCAATCACACTTAAATTATTAGGGTCCATAAAAATTGGTCCCATCCATACTGTATCTGAAACGGTAGGGCAATTACCTGTGTTTACTAATTGAATAGAGATTTCTAAAGAGTCATTAATCGGATATTCAAAGGTGTTTTCTTGACCTTGAAATACCTGATCTACCAACCAGAAATAATCATATTGATTGTTTAAGCCATTGGTTAAGACATTAAAGGTTACCGAATCACCAGGGCAAAAGCCTTCATCAAAATTGATTTGAGCTGTTACTTGGTCATATTCAATTATCTCAACGTTCTCTATTGCATTACATCCATTATCATCAGTAACAGTCACGAAATAATGACCTTCGCTAAGTGAATCTACTAATTGAGTTGTGTCACCATTTGACCACATATAAGTGTATGGAGCTGTTCCGCCTTGCGGCTGAGCAGATGCAACACCAGCACTATCTCCAAAACAAATTATGTTTCCTAATATTTGAGTGTTAGGGTCAAGAACATCTGGCTCGCTTACATTCACATCTACGTCAGAAACACATCCGTTATCATCAGTGATTGTTACCGTATAGTCACCAGCCGAAATATTGTTCACGTCCGGAGTAAATTCTGGTGGATTAGTATTCCATACATATGAATATGGAGCTGTTCCTCCTGTTGAAGCTGTTTGAATTTGACCATTAGCTTCTCCATTACAAAGCGGTGAAGAAACTGAAATGGCGTTAATATTTAAAGGCGCTATTTCTTGAATTTCAAAATTGAGCGTGTCAATACAACCATTGACATCTGTAACTTCAACCCAATAATAACCTGCGTCTAATCCTGTTAAATTTGATTGATCGGGACAAACACAATTCCAGTTATAATTGAAAGGGGCAGCACCTCCTGTCATCATAATGTCTACAGTTCCGTCATTTCCGTTTTCACAACTTACTGGTGTCGAGTTTCCAACTGAGGCCACCCCTGTTGGGTTGTCAATTAGAATCATAGAAGCAGTGTCTTGACATCCATTTTGATCAATAGCTGTTACCGAATAATTACCTGCGTTCAAGTTTGTGATTGCAAATGTAGTTTCGTTATTCGACCATAAATAATCGATCTGACCAATACCATTTGTAACGTCTGCCATCAAGTGACCATTTACGTCAGAACATAATTCTTCTTGAATTAGAACTACATCAACAAAGAAAGTATCTGGCTGATTGATGTTCACCACAACCGAAGCAAGGCATCCATTATTATCAGTTATCTCAGCAACATAACCTCCTGCTGGCAAGCCATCCATAAAAAATGCGTCATTTTGTAATGTAAGCCAGTCGATTGTATAGTTTGGAGTTCCACCATTAACCGCAACAGTTACAGAACCATCAGCCAGGCCAAAACAGCTCACATTAGCTTGAGAACTAACATAAGGACTTAAAGCAGGTGGGTTATTCAAATGTCCGTCATCTGTGATAATACATCCATTGGCATCAGTAACAATAACTTCATGGTTTCCTGAACCTACATTCATAAGTGGGTTTCCATAATAATTTTCATCTGGCCAAAAGAAAGTGTACGGAGCTGTTCCTCCGTTTACAATTGCCTCAACTTGTCCGTCTTCATCATCATGACATAAAGGGTCAGTTTCGTTAAACTGCAATGCAAGTACGTTTGGCTCCTCAATCACAAAGAATTGAGTATCAAGACAACCAATTGTGTTTGTTGCCTCTGCCCAGTAATTACCTAAAGCTAAATTAGCAATGGCGTTTCCTGATTCATTAGTGCTCCATTGATATCCATAGTTTGGTTCAGTTGAACTGGCCAATGCGCTTCCATCAGATAATCCATTACAAGAAATTGAATCGATATTTAAGTTAAAGTTGACTGGGTTCTCAATTTGTAATTGATATTGAATGGTATCAGCACATTCTAATCCTTTTTCAACTATTAAAGTGATATCATAAGTCCCAGGATTAGGGAAAGTGAATGAAGGTTCAAAATTTAATGAAGTATCTGCAGGATTAAGCGTTCCGAAATCCCAAAAATAATCATTGATGAGTCCTGTACTTGTATTCAAAAAGTCAACATTAAGACCATTACAGTTCGTTACAATATCAATTCCGGCTTGATTTGGAGGTGGACAATTGAGAACGTTAAATTGAAAATCTCTTGTGATTCTTCCAATAAGAACTCCGTTTCGGTATTCGTCTATCATCACGCCCACAACATATTGGCCAGGCATAGTTGGTGTACCTGTGATTAATCCTCCATTTGAAATTGCCAAACCTGGAAGTAATCCTGGAGCTGGATCTAATGGGTCTGTTGCTCCAAAACCTCCCTGCCAATTAACAGTAGAAATATTAATGTTGTTTGGTGGTGGAACTCCTCCATATGTGATTCCGCCATTATTTTGACCGTCAAATGGGGTATAAAATGAATAAACTAATTGATCTCCATCATAATCTGAAGCAGAGAAATTTAAATTCAAGTCTTCTCCTGCACACACATAAACCGGTGGTACGTCATTAAAAAATGGACTTGAGTTGTTTAAAATCGCAAATCTATCTGGTACATACGCATAAAATGTTTCTTGCGCGTTGAGTGGATTAGTAATGTTTTGAATAGTTCCGTTTCTACAGCAAATAGTGTAGTATAAATGATAACCACCTATTCCTGCTGGCAAAGTCACAATTGCTTGATAAATTGCCTCTTCAACACAAATTCCCGGATCAAAAGTACACGAAGGTGCGTCAGGAGATAGTGTGTCTCGGCTAATTCTTGGTAAAACAAAATTTCCGAATGGCGCAGGGACTGAACCATCTGGTCCTCTTCTGCACATCACATTTACATTATTAGGGATATTCGCCGTATTCGGTGAGCAATCAGCATAAAGCTTAACAGTTAATAAATAATTGTCATTCTCTAATTGCTGATAAGTGATTCCGCCACCTACTACGTGCGTAGCAGAAGCACTGATTGCAAAACTCATTGTAAAAATGATTAGTGCAAAAAATTGTTTGATTTTATTATTGGGGTAAAGTTTACTGCATTCTTCTTCTTTTACCATTTTGGTGGTGACTAATTTCATAGGAGTAGGATTTTGTACAGCTAATCATGTTTGAAAAGTTTTTATTAGTTGTAATTGGTTTCCATATAAGTTAGCGAATTAATCAGGTACGAGTCAAGTCTTTTATTCTCTCAAACCCCTTATTATCACTGAATTTGAGCTAAAAATAATTTCAAAGTAGGTTTGCTTAGGTTTATTATGCGTGCATACTAAACCGTTTTAGGAGGGTTGCCTCACTTACCGAAAAAAATCACCTTTTTTTTTGAAAAAAATTGAAATTAACCCTGTTTTAAAGCAGATATTGGCCAAATGTTAGCGCTTTTAGCCCAGCGCTTGAAGATAAATCCAGGTTAAAATGGCGTATCTGGCAAATTTTCCGATCAAAATCATAATCGTTAATGGCCAGAACTTGACTCTAAGTATACCAAGAACCACTACCATTGGATCCCCAATGAAAGGTAACCAGGCTAAAAGACCAAGTAAATAGCCATGTTTTGAAAATCGTGCTTCCCATTTATTTAAGCGTTCAGGATTTAGTTTGAATTTTGCTATTACCCAATCAGAACTACCAAATCTTCCTAATCCGTAATTCGTTAGTCCGCCTAAGGTGTTTCCAATGGTTGCAATGAGCAGGCAATAATAGATTGGGTAATCCATTTCATAAAAAGCAATCAAAAGGCCTTCAGACGGAAATGGAATGATGGTAGCTGAAAGGAAACTCCCACTAAACAATCCTATTAAACCCCAGCTAATTATATCCATAAAAAAAGCCTGATTCAAATGAACCAGGCTTTAAATGTATCTCGAATTTGGTTATTATAAACCGAATGCCGCTTTTACTTTGTCAACGTAATCAAGTTTCTCCCATGTGAAAGTTTCTACTTCAACATTTTTGGTAACTCCTTGATTAGTGAATGAAACCGTTTTAATCTCAGGTGTTCTTCCCATGTGACCATAGGCAGCAGTTTCTGAATAAATAGGGTTTCTTAATTTTAATCTTTGCTCAACAGCAGCAGGACGCATATCGAAAATCTCTGTGATTTTCTCTGCGATTTCACCATCTGTCATATCAACTTTTGCAGTACCATAAGTATCTACAAATATTCCCATTGGTTCAACAACCCCAATTGCATAAGAAACTTGAACTAAAATTTCACTAGCTACACCTGCAGCTACTACATTCTTTGCAATGTGTCTTGTTGCGTAAGCACCAGATCTATCTACTTTAGAAGGATCTTTTCCTGAAAATGCACCACCACCGTGAGCACCTTTACCACCATATGTATCTACAATAATTTTTCTACCTGTTAAACCAGTATCTCCGTGAGGACCACCAATAACAAATTTACCTGTTGGGTTAATGTGGTAAGTGATTTGATCATTAAACAATGATTGAATGTTTGCCGGTAATTTTGCAATAACTCTTGGCATTAACTTCTCTACAATGTCAGATTTGATTTTTGCTAACATTACCTCATCACTTGAATCAAAATCGTCATGTTGTGTTGAAACAACAATCGCATCAATTCTTTGCGGTACGTTATCATCAGAATATTCTATAGTTACTTGAGATTTTGCATCTGGACGTAAATAAGGAATATCAGTCATCTCTCTTCTCATATCTGCAAGTTCTTGCAAGATTCTATGAGAAAGATCTAAGGCCAAAGGCATGTAATTTTCAGTTTCAGTAGTTGCGTAACCGAACATCATTCCTTGATCACCAGCTCCTTGTTCCATAGGGTCAGAACGATCAACACCTCTGTTAATATCATCTGACTGCTCATGAATGGCAGAAATCACTGCACAAGATTTAGCATCAAATTGATACTCTGACTTTGTGTATCCAATTTTAGCAATAGTATCTCTTGCAATTTGTTGCACATCAAGGTATGCGTTTGATTTTACCTCACCAGCTAATGTCACCAAGCCAGTTGTTACCAATGTCTCACACGCTACTTTTGACTGTGGGTCAAAGGCCATGAAATAATCAATTAATGCGTCTGAAATTTGGTCGGATACTTTATCCGGGTGTCCTTCTGAAACAGATTCAGATGTAAATAAATATGACATAGTTAAATTGTTTTCTTCTAATTAGAACGCCAAAAATAACTATTTTCTATTTGCCTTGAACTAAATAAGTCGAATATTAACTAGTGAGGCCGTTTTTGAAAGCGAATCGAATTAATCCAGCCACATTTTTAACTTCCAATTTCTTCATCAAATTTGTTCTATGAGTATCTACTGTTCTATGGCTAATGAATAAAGTATCTCCGATCTCTTTGTTTGTTTTACCTTCAGCTACATTCTTGAGAATCTCAATTTCACGTTCTGTTAGGTGACTCAGAATAGATATGTCTGAAGAAGTCTCAATTTCACTTGATTTCTCACCTGCCAAAGACTCTTTTACATCCACCGAGAAATACGTCTCACCATTTAGCACCTGCTCTGCGGCTGAGAGAACCTCTATTTGACTGGAGTTCTTTAATAAATAACCATCAATACCATAAGAAATAAGCTTTTTGATTAACTCTTTCTCTTTGTGCATAGAAACGATTATGATTTTTGTGTTGGGAAGTAATTTCTTAATCTCTTGGCTGGCTTGCATACCAGTCATTCCCGGCATTTCAATGTCCATTAAAATGAGGTTCGGCTCAAAAACGGTTGCCAATTTAATCGCATCCGCACCATTGTTTGCCTCTCCGACAATTTTATACTTAGGTTCAGTGTTTAAAAACCCTCTTAAGCCATCAATAATTAATTGATGATCATCTACCAATAAAACTTTAAGTGTTTGAGACTTAGTCATGTTGTAAATTTATTGATTTTCACTTACTTAAATTGATTCAGATAGCAGCAATTGTTCCGTTTTCGTAAACATTTAAATTCAGAAACTCTTAATGGTTGAGAATGTCAGAATCCAAATCAGTTATGAAAGACTTCAGGAGGTGAATATACTAGAAATCACCAAATTGAGTGTTGTCGATTAGTCTCACTTCTCCACAATAAGCCGCAATACAAACTGTGCAGTCTTCGTTTACGGTTGTTACTTCTTGCAGGCTCTTATTGTCAATTATAGAAAGGTACTCAAGCTCCAAATTTCCTTTGTTAAAAAAAGCCTCCATATCTGATTTTAAAGATATAGTGCTCATTCCGTCTTTATAAATAGACTTACCAAAAGTCATGGTTTCATGAATTATTAGAGCATCCTTCAATTCTTGATCAGAAAGCAGTGAGTTTCGTGATGACAATGCTAAGCCCTCAATGGATCGTTGAATGTCAATTCCGATAATTTGAATTTCCCATTCTAAGACCTCAACCATTCGGTTAATTATGGCTAATTGTTGAAAGTCTTTTTTACCAAAAAAAGCTTTAGTTGGTTGTACGATTTCAAAAAACCTATTGACGACAGTGACCACTCCATCAAAATGTCCAGGCCTAAAAGCACCCTCCATAACTAGATCAAGGCCATTTAAATCAATTTTTTTTGAATCTAGAGAATCGGGATAGACATCCTTAATTGAAGGTAAGAATAAGAGGTCACAACCAAGACTTCTCAGCAACTCAATATCAGCCTCTTCGGTACGTGGGTAATTTTCTAAATCAGCTTCTTTATTAAATTGGGTTGGGTTCACAAAGACGCTAACAACAACAAAATCAGACTGTTCTATTGCCTTCTTAATTAATTGCGCATGTCCGTGGTGAAGGGCTCCCATAGTAGGAACGAATCCAACAATTAAATCTTTATTCTCAGATTTTATGCGGTCAAGTTCTTCTCGAAGATCAAGTTCGGTTCTTTTAATATTCACCCTAATCCTTTAAATTTATTGGCTTTGAAGGGAGCAAATCTATCGTTTTCAGTGAATATTTCGCATTTTTTTCGTACTTTTGTCCACACTTAATAAGTTTAACTTACTTTATGGAAAAGAAAAGAGTACTATTTATTTCGCAAGAAATCACTCCATTTTTACCACCATCAGATATAGCAAATACAGCTCGCAAGTTACCGCAGGGGATTCAAGAGGGGGGAAAAGAAATTAGAGCATTCATGCCGAGATTCGGCTGCATCAATGAAAGAAGACATCAATTACACGAAGTAATTAGACTTTCTGGTATGAACCTTATCATTAATGATATTGATCACCCATTGATTATAAAAGTGGCTTCTGTGCCTCAAGCAAAAATTCAAGTTTATTTCATTGATAATGAAGACTTTTTCAAGAGAAAAGCTACATTAACTGATGCTAACGGAGAGTTTTTTGAAGACAATGACGAAAGATCAATGTTCTTTGGAAGAGGAGTATTAGAAACAGTAAAAAAATTAGGTTGGAAACCGGATATCATTCACTGTCACGGATGGATGACCGCTTTAACACCTTTATATCTTAAGAAATTGTACCAAGATGATCCTCATTTTCATGACGCTAAGATTGTGTACTCTCTATATGATAGTTCTTTTAACAAAAATTGGGACGCCAACTTTATTGAAAAACTTAAATTTGACGGATTCAAAGACGAAGATATCGCAGGCCTTAAAGACCTAGATTATGAAACTTTGAATAAAATGGCAATAAACGTTTCGGACGGAGTTATTCAAGGAAGTGAAAACATCAATGAAAACCTAAGTTCAGAAATTAAATCTTCTGGCACACCTTTCTTGGAATACTATCCTGAAGAAAGTTGCGTTAAACCAGTAGATGAGTTTTACGACCAAATAATTGGAGAACTAGTAGAGAATTAATGACATCATTTTTTAATCAAATATTAAGTAAGCGGACGGTTCAAAAACTTTCCGCTACTTTTTTTATAGGCTTATTGCTAACGATTGCTAGCTGTGAAAAAGAAGAATCTAATGTAGGAGATTCACTTCAAGGGGATGCCTTAAACGTTATCACCTCTGATACTTTTAGTCTCATAACTTATTCTGAGGTTTTTGATTCTCTTGAGTCAGATGAGACTTCTATTAATATGTTGGGATATTACAATGACCCTGTGTTTGGAACAGTTGATTGCGGAATGGTTAGTCAAGTGAGACTTTCTTCAGCCAACCCTTCATTTGCGGCTGACATTTCAGATGTGATTGTTGACTCGGTTGTTCTTGGATTATCATTTTCTGGAATCAAATATTATGGAAATCTAACTGACCCGGTAACCATTGAAGTTCATAGAATATCAGATAATTTAATAAGAGATGATCAGGATTATTATTCTCACACTGATCCAACATTAGAAGGTGCTGATCTAGTTCTAGCTGGAACTTCAGAACAAGTGCCCGATTTTGTCGCAGAGCAAATAGTTGGAGACGACACATTGTCTGCGCATTTGAGAATTAATTTAGATCCTACAACTATTGGTCAAGATTTAGTGGACATCAATGGGGATGGAAACATGGATACGGACGAAGCATTTGTTTCTGTTTTTAAAGGATTGTATGTGAAGGCGACTGTAGGTTCACTGGCTGGGAATCAAGGAGTCGTTTGGTACTACGGTTTAGAGCAGTCACTTTCTAAATTGACATTGTATTTTCACGAAACAGGAAGCACTGAATCAAAAGAGTATTCGTTTAATATAAATAGCTCGGCAGCAAGGTATAACAAAGTAGACTTTGACAGAACGGGAACTAAAGTTGAGGCGGCTCTAGCAGATGTAAGCCTAGGGCAAGAAGAGTTTTATACTCAAGCAAGTGGTATTTGGTCGGTGATTGAAATCCCTCATATCACTGAACTCTATAAAGATGCAGACGGGAACGAAGACAGAAAAATCATTAACAAAGCAGAACTAGTTTTGCCAGTCCAAGATTTTACTGCTGATTATTTTGATCCATCAGCAAGCCTGTTCCTTGCTAAAATTGTTGACAATAAGACTTCAGATTTCACTCTTGACTACAGCCTTACATCCACCCTGTCTGGAAACACAGTGAATTATGACCAAACCAACAAGGAGTATAGGTTTCTCATGACTCAAGAAATTCAAGGTATTTTGAATGGATCAAGAGAAAATACTGGTTTTAGAATTTATTCGCCGAGTTTCTTCGGTTCATCAATTGAAAGAGTTATTTTTAATGGCCCGAATAGTCCTCTTAAAGACAGGGCCAGATTAGAAATTACTTATACAGACTACTAAAATTACTTTCATATGTGTGGTATCGTTGGATATATAGGAAATAAAAAAGCATATCCTGTATTAATAAAAGGGTTAAGCAGATTGGAATATCGAGGATATGACAGTGCTGGAATCGCACTTCTCGAAAACCAAGACAAACTTAATGTTTACAAGAGAGCTGGTAAAGTTCAAGATCTTGTTGACTACATTGGAGATTCTTCAACAGAAGGAAATGTAGGTATTGGACATACCCGTTGGGCTACCCACGGATTACCGAATGATACCAACGCACACCCACACTTTAGCAGTGATGGTAATATAATGTTGGTTCACAATGGTATCATTGAGAACTACGATATCATCAAAAAAGAGCTAACAAAAAGAGGCCATAGCTTTCAAACTGAAACAGACACTGAAGTACTTGTTCATTTAATTGAAGAAGTGTATAAAAAAAGTGGTGTATCAATTGAAGAGGCGGTAAGAACTTCGCTTAATGAGGTTCATGGTGCTTACGCCATTGCCGTTATTTGCAAAGACACTCCTGATAAAATCATTTGTGCTAGAAAAAGTTCTCCATTGGTAATCGGAGTTGGTGAAGACGAGTATTATGTTGCTTCTGACGCTACTCCTATAGTTGAGTACACTAAAAACGTGGTTTACCTAGAAGATGAGCAAATCGCAATTGTAGATAAGAACAATGGTCTTAGAATTATTAGCATAGCTAATGTTGAGGTTTCACCATATATTCAAGAACTTGAGCTACAACTTGAAGAGCTTGAAAAAGGTGGATATGAACACTTCATGCTCAAAGAGATATATGAGCAACCTAGAGCTATACACGACAGTTTTAGAGGAAGATTAAATGCCTCAGAAGGTTGGATTTCATTAGGTGGAATCAAAGACTACGAAGAACAAATAGCCAATGCCGACAGAATTATTATCATTGCTTGTGGTACTTCATGGCATGCTGGTTTAGTTGGCGAATATTACTTTGAAGATTTAGCTAGGATTCCTGTTGAAGTTGAATACGCTTCTGAGTTTAGATATAGAAATCCGGTAATTAGAAAGAATGATGTTGTTATTGCAGTTTCGCAATCAGGAGAAACAGCTGATACAATGGCTGCTCTTAAAATGGCAAAAGCTGAAGGAGCTACCTTATTAGGAATTGTAAATGTTGTAGGGTCATCTATCTCAAGAATTACTGATGCTGGCTCATATACACATGCTGGACCTGAAATCGGGGTTGCTTCAACAAAAGCGTTTACAACTCAAGTTACGGTATTAGCTATGATGGCAATGGCCATTGGTAAAAAGAGAGGGACTATTTCTGATAAAAGATTCAATAATCTCTTGATTGAGATGGAAGCTCTTCCGACAAAAATTGAAAAACTACTTAAGAGTAACGACTACATTCAAGGAATTGCAGAGATATATAAAGACGCTTCTAACGCTTTGTTCTTAGGAAGGGGAAGTGCATTCCCTATTGCTCTTGAAGGCGCCTTAAAGCTTAAAGAAATATCATACATTCATGCTGAAGGATATCCTGCCGCAGAGATGAAACATGGGCCTATTGCACTAATTGACGAAGAAATGCCCGTTTTTGTAATTGCCACAAAGGGGCCACATTACGAAAAGGTAGTTTCAAACATTCAAGAAGTTAAGGCAAGAAAAGGTAAAATAATCGCGGTAGTAACAAAAGGTGATACAGCAGTTCGTGAAATTGCAGATCATTTTATTGAGATTCCTGATACTGATGATGTACTTGTGCCAATTTTGGCAACAGTTCCATTTCAATTAATTTCTTATCACATTGCAGTGATGAGAGAGTGTAACGTAGATCAACCGAGAAATTTAGCGAAGTCTGTAACTGTAGAATAAGCCTATTTCTGACTTCTTGTCAGGTTTTTCGTAACGGCTTGGTCTTTGCTCCAAGCTTATCATGTTTGAACGTAAAATCACAAAAATTTCATTTGGTATCGCCACTTTTTTGGTTGCCATAATGTGGATCGTGTTCTTTATCGATTATAACTTCCCAGTAGATCTTTATAAGTTTGGATTATATCCGTTAAAAGCGTCTGGACTAATCGGCATTTTCACATCACCGTTTATTCATAGCACCCAAGATTTTTCTCACATATTGAATAATTCAATACCCATGTTTATCTTAAGCTGGCTGCTCTTTTATCATTATAGAACGATCGCCACTAGATCCTTTTTATTCATCTACTTTTTTACGGGAATTAGCATGTGGTTTTTAGCTCGCGACTCTTATCACATTGGAATGAGTGGCGTTATTTATGGATTAACTTCTTTTTTAGTTGTAAGTGGTTTTATTCGTAAAAACATGAAGGTTGCAGCCATCTCACTAATTGTAATTTTTCTCTACGGAAGTATGGTTTGGGGGATTTTCCCAACCAAAGTTGGCGTCTCATGGGAGGCACATGCAATGGGCTTACTGAGTGGAATCTTAATCGCAATTTTCTTTAGACAGGACGGCCCTCAGCCAGCAAAACTCTGGTATGAAGTAGAAGAAGAAATGGGAGTCGAACCTGAAGAGGAATATTGGAAAGAAGGCTATCAGCCTCCGGTACAAAATGAACCAAAAATAATTGTGAAGTACACGGTGATTCCGAACAAGCCTGAGATTGTCAACCCTCCTTCAAATATCATTGACATCTCTGAGGAGGAATAAAAAAGCCTTAATATCCTTTCTTTAAGCAGTTTAATAGAAATCCACCATGAACACTTCTTTCTAAGATGATGGATTCTAACTCTTCAAAATCATTGTACATCTTTGAACTTACAGGATACTTTTTTCCTGAAATGGTGAATTCAAAATAAGTAGAATTCTTAAATTGAGTTCTAGATTTGAGCTGGATTTCTCCTTCAATGACTTGCTTCTTTTTCTCAAGCAAGTCATTGTTCAGGTGTTTACCGCTCTTAAAAGCAATAAACAATAATACTCCTGCGACTATTGGTCCTACGATTGCATAACCCAGCATTTCGTTAGTTGGCACAAAGGCAAACAAGCTCCATAATATCACATTCAATCCAACTGATACCCAAATTGAAGTCTTCATCCTAGTTTTCTGACGAAGTTTTTCAGGTTCTAATCTTTTCAGATCATCTGATGTCATGTCCATGACCTGCATTCTAAAAATTATTAAAGTCTTGCTGCTCTACATTGTCTTCAACAATATCTTCATGTTTGTCATCAATTCCATCACCATCTTTATCAATACGTCTTTTTGGCAATTGAGAAAGTAGGACTTCTGAAACCTTTTCTCCTCTAAACCTGATCAAAGCAATCGTCATCACAGTTGATGAAATGAGAATTACGAAAAGTAATATACCGGGATCAAATTGCGGAATTTCAAAGTGAGGATGAGCTCCTATCACAAAGAATAATAGTATAGTAATCAACCCTCTTGGAGCAATGTACAGCTGAGGAACAATGTCAGTCTTTACAATCAACTTTAGGGTTAGTAATCTAACTGTATACAGAATGGCGATAATTGCCGCAGAAACCATTGCAACATTCAAATTGAATATGGAATCTATCGTAATAAACATACCAAAGATTACGAAAAAGAAAGTTCGAATTACAAAGGCAGATTCAAGCGTTAAAATATGAAAGTCGTGCATGATGGGCTTCGTCTTTTCTTCATCAATATATTTGCTCAACCTTCCCTTAAAAAACAGTTTCGTGTTGTTCAAAACGAGCCCAAAAGCAAGAATTATGAGTAATGAAGAAAGGTGCATTTTCTTTCCTAATGCGAATACAAACATCAAAAGTGATATCACCAGAAACAGTTTTACTTGAGAGGTGAGCCTTTGAAAAATGTATACCATGATATAAGCCAAAATTATTGACGCTATAATCGTCACTACAATATTGATCCCAATATCGATAGCTATGTCAACACCTCCAGTTGAGTGCTCTGAACCAATTAAAAAATAGAAAACCATAATTCCCAAAATATCTGAGAATGTACTTTCGTAAACCATGAACTCCTTTTTGGCACCAGTAAGACCACCTACTGAAGGAATTATAATTGCTGAACTCATAATGGAAAGTGGCACTGCATAAACAAGACAACTAACAAAATTATCAGCTCCCGGAACTAAAAAGTGAATGATAAATGCAATTGCAGCCGAGGATACAATGAGAGCAATCAGGGCAACAAAGAAGGAGTTTATAATTAATTTTGTTTTCTCCTTTTCTAGTTTTAGATCTAATGCTGCTTCAAGCACAATCATAACTAAACCAATATTCCCAACTATCTCAAGGGTACTAAGTTTAGCGAATTTTTCTATGTCAAATTTTCCATTGTCAGCAGCCAGTTCTTGAATGACTACACCTAATGCAATAAGCATAAGTACTGAAGGAATGTTCGTTTTCTTGGCAAAAATATTGAAGAAAAAGGAAATAATAATTATTCCTGAAATGGCGATAATAAGTTCGTAAGTATCCAATTTAGTTTGTTTTATATTTAGGGAACGTCACATAAAATGAGGTTCCTTTGTTCAGTTCTGATTCAAACCAGATGCTACCTTTCATGTTCTCCACTATTTGTTTCGACATGGCAAGCCCTAGTCCTGTTCCTTTTGATTTTGTAGTAAAATAAGGCACAAAAATTCTTTCTTTTGCCTCCTCATCTATCCCAATTCCATTATCTCTAACTTCAACCTGGTAGGTGTCAGCCGATTCAGTTATTTCAACCACAACTACAGCAGATTCATCAACAGCAGCTGCTTGTATTGCATTCTTTATCAGGTTATTAAACACCCTTAGCAAGAGGTCTTTGTCTGCCCAGATGACTGCCTGTTCGCTCAACTGGTTTTTTAGTTCAATAGTGTGTTCGTCATATTCTGAGAAGGTTTCAACAACACTCTTAACAATCTCTGAAAGGTAAAGTTCGCTTTCGTTTGCCTTTGGCATTTTAGCAAAGTTAGAAAACTCATTTGCAATTTTAGTCAAAGCGTCAATTTGCTCAATCAGAGATTTCGAAACCCTATCCAACTTATCAGCAGATTCATCATCAGCAACTTTCACAGACCTTTTCAAATGTTGAATTGAAAGTTTCATTGGAGTAAGCGGATTCTTAATCTCATGTGCAACTTGTTTTGCCATTTCACGCCAAGCACTCTCTCTTTCACTCTTGGCCAATGTTTCGGCATTTTTTTGCAGCTCCCCCACCTTCAAATTGTATTCCTTGACTAAGGCTCCAATCTCATCTGTTCCTTCATATTCAATAGGTTTATTTGTTGCACCAATTTGCACATTTCTCAAGCTCTCTTGAATATATTTAAGAGGTCTCGTAAGTCTATTTGAAACAGTAATTGCCAAGATTGTGCTTACAGCTAACATCAGAACCATAATATTAATAATGGCTAATAAGAATGAAGAGATTTGATCTTCAAACTCATCTTGTCGCGAAAAGTATTGAACATTTAAATAGGCCAAGAACTCACCTTTCTTATTGAAAAATGGAGCATAGGCAGATAGGTACTTTAACTCTCCAATTTGCTCACTATGCACAAATTCACTCTTGTTTTGAAGGTGAATCTCTTGGTAAGCCACTTCATTTATTTTGCCTGACAGTAAACCTTTCGTATATATTTTTGGCTGTGAAGAAGCTAGTAAATCGCCTTCACTATTGAAGACATTTATATCCGTAACAAAGACCTTAGAGAATTTTTTAAGCAGGTATTCCATGTACTCTTGCATGTCTGACTTGAGAACAGAATCATCTTTCAATTTGGATTCTAATTCAGTTTTAACTGAGCCCAGCTTCTCTGTAATAAAGCCTCTGTTGTTTTCAAGATGTTGATCTTTAACGAACGTTCCCGCACCCACTGCAAAGGCAACTAAGGTGACAAGGATTAATCCAATCAAAACGGTTTGAATCTTCACATTTAGCTTTATGTTTTTAAAAGAAATTCCGGTCTCTAATTGCTTAAAGCCCAGAGGAATTAACAATAGCGCTCCGTAAATAATCAACAAATAGGAGAAGGAAGTAAAAAGAGATAAGCTCGACTTTATCTTTTTTGAAACGATCGTTTTATAACCTTCTTCTTCTGAGTAGACATAGTGGTTAAAACTTGAGTAATTAACGAAGCCTTTAGTTTCATCCCATCTGTCCCCGACTGTTGGATAAGCAAAGTCTCCTTTTTTACTCACCAGCTTACCGTCAACATACTTTGCGATTGAATAGTGCTTGAGTTTGTTAAAAGTATTTGAACCTTCATCCAAAAGCAAAGAAGGCAAACCAATGTCCTCAGGGAATTTTTTAGATCTCATTTCAGTAATCAAATATCCCTTTAGGCTGTCGGCTTCGTTTACTGGAAATTTACAAATGTAGGTGAGCTTGTCTGTGTAGTCTTTGACAAAGTACATGTTCTTGTTCACGACAGACTTTGTTGAACTATTCTCAATGATATCTGTGAACGAGATGAAATCTTTTTGATTAAAGTTTCCAAAATCAACCATTTGATCATCTGCCTTATCATACAAGAAAAACTTCAGGTCAAAATCATTCTTCAGTTTGGTGAAGAAGTTGGTTTCAAGATACTCACTGAACTCATTTTGATTAAAATCACCCGAAAAATACTCGAGCAATCCATCTGATTTTTTTAAGTCCTTTTCAACGTCATCATAATCATACTCCGAAAAGATATCCTTGTCTTTGGCAATCAATTCGGCCTGAGCCATTCTTAATTCCCTTTCATTGATATCCGAATAACCTTGTAAAATATAGGCGGCATAAAATGCAATAAAGGCAACAATGCTAATAACATGAACGAACTTGTAGTCTTTTTCTTTGAATTGAAACCAAAGTAATGATGCGCTCAAAATAATGGGCCAAAGTGATGTTAAAAAAGCATGCTGAAAGTAAATGAGATCTAGTGTAATGTAAACTCCTGAGGTGAGCGCCCATAAAAAGGCCAACTTATTCCATTCAAAATCATTCTTTTTTAACTGGATAATGATGTATTGCACCAGTTTGAAATAAGCATAAAAGCTCGCGCCAATAATCATGATACTAATGAAAGAGTAGATGCTAAAATCAAAAAGCCGCTCTAAATCAAAAGACATCTTTGAGTCATAAACTAGCGAGTAAATGACATCATTAATTTCAGATGCTGCATAGAAGCTTACCAAAAATAGTGGAACAACAAAAACAACCAGTTTTAGCTTTTTATTGCCTTCTTTGAACCAATTTCGCGTCCTTTTTTGCAAAAAATGGACTAAAAAGTAAAAAATCGTCACATTTATGATAAGGTCTCCCAAGGAGGGAATGAACTCAGATGAGGCAAATAATTCAGGATTAAACAATTCAAAATCTGCCATGAAACCCGTAAACTCAAGATGCAACCACAAATACCTCAAGACGACTATACCAACAGGGAAAACAATTAAAAATATTGGCTTCTTAATTAGAAGCTTTTGGGTGGCATTAATGAGTAATTGAAGTAGAATTATAAAGCCAAGCAGATAACAGAAAAAGATGGTGATTTCTAGGTTTTCATTTTGAGCCAAATCTTCTTTTGGCACAACTGAAAACACTGTGTTTCCTTGGGCATCATGAACCGGAAACCCCTGCTCCTCAAGAGCTAAATCGGCCGGATAATCCTTTAAGATTTCAGAATCAAAGAAATTCTGAAGGTCTTCGTTTTCGTGTTTGAACTGATTTTTAATCTTGAAAGCCCCAACAAACAAAGTGTCTTCAATCTCAAGTTTCTCAAGGTGGTACCATCCATTATCAAGGAGGGTAACTCCTTCAGGAATGTCTTCAGGAGAAGAAAAATGTTTGAAAGGTATGCGGTTGTTTGTCCAAAGTTTTAGACTTCCATTGCCATAAACATAGAACTCATTCTTAGTTCCTTTTGCCCTGTCAACTCCAATTTGAAATCGCTCCTTTTCAGTTTTAGCCGTTCGAATTTCATCTTGGTATGACTCCAAGTTTTTAGCTAAGGCCGCAGTATTTTCTTGGTATTCAATTTCAAACTCTTCAACTGTTGATGCATCAATAGTCGCATTCAGATTAAAATGAAAAAGGATGGAGCCTAGCAACCAAAATAAAAAGCCTAATAAGGCTCCGTACAAAAATCGTTTTTTGGTGACTAACTTCATTGAACTGCTGTCAGCCAATCTAAAAGAAAAGCTGTTAAACTATTTTATCGTGAATTACTGACGTCAAGATATGAATATTTTCATCAAATTTATCATTGTTTGTGATAATCAAATCAGCCTCTTCTTTGTAAGGTTTTACGAAGTTTTCGTATGAAGGAACAACATGATTTTCCCATTGATACATGACATCTTTTTCAGAGTAGTTTCTTTCTTGAACATCTCTCAAAAGTCTTCGTTCTAATTGCAGCTTTCTATCAACTGACAAGTACACTGAATAATCTAATAGATCTTTGATGAACTCATAATGCATTACGAACAAGCCTTCTACAATCAGCAAATTTGCAGGCTCGATTTTTAAAAATGAGTCTTCATTAGACGGATTATTAAACTGATAAATCTTTTGCTTGATTGGGTTACCTGCCTTAAGCTCAATTAAATCGGCCCTCATTCTGTCAATATCAAGAGCGCTTGGTAGATCAAAATTCACCACCCCGTTTTCGTCTTTGGCTTGTTGATCTTTTGAAAGATAGTAGTTGTCAAGTGAAAAGGTAGAAACCTTCCCTTCAAATTCATTTTTCAAGCCGTCAATAAGAGTAGTTTTACCCACTCCACTGCCTCCGGTGATTCCGACTATAAATTTGATTTTATCCATTCTTTTTTCAAGTAGCTGCCTACAAAAATAGCAATTCTTTATACATATTTTTTTTCTTTAGACGAAACGCATGATTATATCCATAAAGCGTATAATAAGAAGCTGTTGTGAATAAGATTTTGACCACTTAGAAATTCGTGAAGTATCTTAACTTAATTTCGGGCTATGGAATTATCTGCCTTAGATTGGGGAATCATATTTGCCTTTTTTGCAATCACTCTACTCATTGGAATTTTGGTGGCCAAAAAATCAGGTAAAAACACTTCAGAGTTTTTCTTGTCTGGTAGAAACATGCCTTGGTGGCTGCTGGGTGTTTCAATGGTTGCTACAACTTTTGGTGCCGACACGCCAAATTTAGTTGCAGGAATTGTTAGAAAAGATGGTATAGCTGGAAACTGGGTGTGGTGGGCATTTCTTCTAACGGGTATGGTGACCGTGTTTATTTATGCAAGGCTTTGGCGAAGACTTGGAATTTCGACTGATTTAGAGTTTTATGAAATAAGATATAAAGGAAAGGCAGCTGGTTTTTTAAGAGGATTTAGGGCCATTTATTTAGGCGTCTTTTTCAATATAGTAGTAATGGCCACTGTTTGTTTGGCCGGAATCAAGATTGGAAATGTGATGCTAGGTTTGACCTGGTTTGAAACATTGGGGATTACCGGTTTGATTACAATCGTCTATTCAATGTTTGGTGGATTAAGAGGAGTGATATTCACAGATTTCTTTCAGTTCATTGTTGCTATGATTGGTTCAATTTGGGCAGCCTATTTCATTGTTAATCTACCTGAGATTGGAGGCATGTCAAATCTTATTAGTCATGAGGCTGTTCAAACTAAACTCAACTTTGTTCCAGATTCAATTTCAAATAGAGAACTTTGGTTAGGCGCATTTATTATTCCGCTTGCCGTTCAGTGGTGGAGCGTTTGGTATCCTGGAGCTGAACCAGGCGGAGGAGGATATGTAGCTCAAAGAATGCTATCTGCAAAAGATGAAAAGCACGCAACTCTAGCCACTTTGTTTTTCAACTTCGCTCATTACGCATTGCGACCTTGGCCATGGATAATTATCGGATTGGCATCACTAATTATTTTTCCTGACTTAGCAGTTCTAGGCGAACAATATCCAGATTTACCGGCAGATATGGTCAAAGATGATTTAGCATATCCTGCTATGCTGACTTATTTACCAGCCGGGCTTTTAGGACTTGTTTTAGCTTCATTAATATCTGCCTTTATGTCTACTATTTCAACCCACCTAAATTGGGGGTCTTCTTATGTAGTAAATGACTTTTATAAGAGGTTCGTAAAAAAAGATGCAAGCGAAAAAAGACTTGTTCTGGTTGCTCGAATCTCAACTGTTATCATGATGTTGCTAGCGGCCGCATTGTCTCTTGTACTTGAGCAAGCAAAAGATGCATTTGATCTCATTCTTCAAATTGGAGCAGGAACAGGTCTATTGTTCATTTTAAGATGGTTTTGGAAAGCAATTAATCCTTATTCTGAAATTACCGCAATGGTTGTCAGTTTCTTGGTTGCGGCGTTTTTCTTTATCATGGAGAGAGCTGAAATATATGTTTTTGATGGTTCTGTAAAACTCATTTCAGGTGTGCTAATTACCACGGCCGCATGGGTCATAGTTACTTTGCTCACTAACAATGAGAAATACTTAAATCCCGAATTTGAAAAAAGAGCCTTCTCTGATGAAGGTAAGTTTCATAACATGGGATACAAAGTCTTGAGTATCTTTTTAAGTGTTTTTGGAGTCTATGCAGCTCTGTTTGGTTTAGGTTCTTATTTGGTTGGTGACCCAACTGAGGCTATTTACTTCTTGATTGCATTTGTCATTTGCGCAATCGCATTGTACTTATGTTGGAGAAAATTATTCGAAAAAGTAGTAAGTAAAACAGGGTTTCGTTGAAAATCTCACCGCCGTTTGGTTTTCAATGTTTATGTTTGAGTAGAGATGTTATCCAACAATAAAATCAAACTCGTTTTCATAATGTGCTTCAGCATGCTGTCAAGCAATTCGTTTGGACAAATTACACTGAATACCAGGACGATTTCAAATGAGATTTTGAACAAAGTGAACCTCTTAAGAGATTCTGCTGATTTAAAGCCTCTCAAGCAAAATAAGACGCTAGAAAAAGCGGCTATAGATCAGTCGGATTATTTGCAATACACCAAAAAACTAGGTCACTCTCAAGTTACGCTTAACAAACAAAACCCCTCAGAACGAGTGTTTTATTATGGGGGAAACTACAACTATATTGGGGAAAATGTTGCTTACGTTTCGCTCAAAACGACCGGAGGACAAATTAAATCTGAAGAGAAAATTGCCGAAGACCTTTATCAAGCCTGGTTGCACTCTCCGCCTCATAAGGAGAACATGCTGGGCAAAAATTATTATCAAATCGGAATCGGTTTTGCTGTTGACACGATTTTAAATCGAGTTTATGGAACCCAGGTTTTTTCAGCCCTTGGCTATCGTTTTGCGAGTAAAGTGAAGACGCCGGCAAAGGCCTACGGAGTGCAAACCTATGATACTTCGGCTTGCGAAGGAATGAAGAATTTTAAATACGGAACCCTGTCACTAGCAAATGGCTTATATATGAAAGGGGATTCTGTTTTCATAAAATACCATGACCTTGATTATTTCAACAGATTAATTCCCGACATGAATGATGGTTATGCATTAGACATAGTTTTTAGAGATCAAATGCCCTGCAAATCTCCTAATTTGTTTCACGGCTCTGAAATATTTGATGGGTATATGTTAGAACCTGTTTTTAGATATGAATTATTGAAAAGTAACTCATCCAAAAACCCAAGAAAAGTCATTGCGTTCATTGCAAAGGTGCCACAGAACATTAAACAGCATGAACTTAATCTAATATTGATCAGGGACAATCATCAATGTGATTATTCATACCCTGTACATGTTCCGGCTGATGACATTCCGCCATTTCATATAGAGCCAAAGTTCTTAGACTCTTCATACTCCTTTAACCCAATAAATATTGATACCACTATTGATTTAAACTTCTCTTTTGAAAGAGGCTCAACTAACTGGAATGAGCAATACACTCTTGACCTTTACAACATTCTTTATGGTTATTCTCCATATGTCAATAGCATGGACATTAAAACCTTCAGCTCTGTTGAGGGCAAAGAATGGCTGAATATTGAGTTGCAAGAAAAACGGTCAGAAAAAATAAAGATGCTAATGTCTCAATTCATTAATCCGGAAACTAAGGTTTCAGAGAATATCCAAGAAAATTGGCCAAAATTTCAAGAACAAATAAAGGAGCTTTCTCTAACTCAATTTGATGGTTTAGACGAAAAAGGAATGAAGAGAGAACTCTTAAAACAGAAAGGAAACCCATTGTTTGATTCCCTATTGTTTGATCAAAGGATTGCCAGTGTTCAACTAAAAGTAAAGGGGCGAATTGATTCCATATCAACTGGACTAAATGAATATTTGATACTCAAATACACCTCAAAAGAAATGCAAAACGCTCTAATTGCCCATATGCTTTTTGAATCTCATAGACTTGGGCGTTATTCAATGATGCCTGATATTGATTCCTCATCTTATTCATCACTTTATTTGGCAAATAACGTTTATGCAGCAGCTGTTGAACAAAAGTATAAGTCGATTCCAGTGGGGCCTCCAACACCAAACCTTGAGAATTTAAATGCCAATGATTCAGTTGGAAGTTATTGTGCGCTAAACTGGATTAATCTATACTTCCATACAGTATATCAAAAGTCAAGAATGTATTATTACAATCCTGAAAAAATGAACTTGCCGATTAAGCCTGACGAAGCACTAGAGGTAATTCAAGGACTTGAAGATGATGGATTTCAAGACACCATTATGCTGAGCAAATTAAAACTCAATTATGCACTGTCAAGCATTCAATATTATTCGGCTACTAATCAATGGAGCAGGTCTACTCACTTGTTTAAAATCATTTTTGACTATTTCTACTCAGCTAACCTCAGCATAGAAGAACTTACAGACCTTGCTCTTTTTTGCAATTGGTATCATAAGTATGACAAAACTGTTGAGATGCTTGGTCACGCATATGACGAAAACTATTTGGATGAAAATGCAGCTTTCGTTTTGGCGCAAACTGCGACTTTAATATATACAGAGCTAGATGAAGAAACCTACTTGAGTTATATGCAAACAGCTTATGACGCCAACCCAAAAAGATGGTGCACTTGGTTGAATACTAACTTTCAAGTGAATCGAAACGAAGACGTCAAAAAGATCTTTTGCGAAAAGTGTCAATAGCCCTATTATTCTAACAAAGATGCTAACTTTGTTTCCTGAATTATTGATTATTACCAATGAAAAGAATTGAAATTAAACAACTGCTGGCCGACGAGAATGTTGGTGCCGAAGTGAACGTTAAAGGATGGGTCAAAGCATTCCGTCAAAATAGATTTATCCAATTAAATGACGGGTCTACCATAAATAACATTCAAGCCGTAGTTGACACTGAGAATACAGATGAGGCATTAGTGAAAAGAATCACAGTTGCTTCAGCAGTTAGTATTACTGGTAAAGTTGTTGCGTCTCAAGGTAGTGGTCAAAAAATTGAAATCGAAGTTTCGAATGTTGAGATTTTAGGAGATGCTGACCCTGAAGAAGTAAGCAAGACAATCATGCAGCCTAAAAAACACTCTCTTGAATTACTGAGAGAGCAAGCTCATTTAAGATTCAGAACAAACTTGTTTGGTGCTGTTTTTAGAATCAGACATGCCACTGCATATGCCATCCATAAATATTTTAATGATAAAGGATATTACTATATCCACACTCCAATTGTAACAGGTTCTGATGCCGAAGGAGCTGGTGAGATGTTTAGAGTATCTACTCTTGATCCTCAAAACCCTCCAAAAAATGAAGAGGGTGGAGTTGATTGGTCAGAAGACTTTTTTGGAAAAGAAACAAACCTAACCGTTTCAGGTCAATTAGAAGCTGAATTGGCAGCAATGGCTTTAGGTAAAGTTTACACATTTGGACCAACATTTAGAGCTGAAAACTCTAACACGGCACGTCACCTTGCTGAATTTTGGATGATTGAACCTGAAGTAGCTTTCAATGACATCATTGACAACATGGATTTAGCTGAAGACTTTTTGAGTTATATCTGTAAACATGTGATGGAGCATAATGCTGATGACTTAGCATTTTTGAATGAAAGAGAAATTAAAGAGGATAGTCAAAAACCAACGGCAGAAAGAAATTCAATGCCTTTAATCGACAGACTAAACTTTGTAATTGACAATGATTTTGAGCGTGTGACTTATACTGATGCGATAAACATCCTTCAAAACTCTAAGCCTTACAAAAAGAAAAAATTCAAATACCCGGTTGAATGGGGGTCAGATTTACAATCAGAGCATGAACGCTTCTTGGTTGAAAAACACTTCAAGAAACCAGTAATAATCATTGATTATCCCGCATCATTCAAGGCCTTTTATATGAGGTTGAATGAGCCAAAAGAAGGAGTTCCTGGTGATACAGTTGCCGCAATGGATATTCTATTCCCTGGAATCGGCGAGATTATAGGAGGTTCGCAGAGAGAAGAACGTTATGACGTTCTAAAACAGAAAGTTGAAGAGTTCGGAATTGACGAAGAAGAATTGTGGTGGTATTTAGAAACTAGAAAATTCGGAACAGCTCCTCATGCTGGATTTGGATTAGGTTTTGAAAGAATGGTAATGTTCACGACGGGAATGTCAAACATAAGAGACGTAATTCCTTTCCCTAGAACTCCGAAAAAAGCTGAATTTTAATGAAGAAGGTTTATTATTTAAAGACTTGTTCTACTTGCCAACGCATTTTAAAAGAATGGGATTTGGGAGATGATGTTGAATTGCAAAACATCAAAACAGATCAGATGACTGCAGAGCAGGTGGATGCCATGATTGCTCTTGCTGGATCAGCAGAAGCTTTGTTTTCAAGAAAAGCAATGAAGTACAGGGCAATGGGTTTGAATGAAAAAACACTTTCAGAGAAAGATTATCGCCAGCTTATTATTGATGAGTACACTTTCTTAAAGCGTCCTATCTTAATATTAGACAATCAAATTTTTATTGGAAATTCTAAAGCAGTAGTAGCAGAAGCTAAAGCCGCACTCTAAGGCCATGCAGGGTCTTTTAAAATTTCACGTAGCGCTTTTTGTTGTTCAATTAATGTACGGCGCTAACTATGTTGTGGCCAAAGGTTTAATGCCTGATGTTGTAGGGCCTAATGGGTTTATTCTTTTAAGAGTTCTTGGAGCTGTCAGTTTGTTTTGGGCAATTATGTCTTTTAGAAGAGAGAAAATCAGCCGTAAAGATTTCGGAAGACTTGCTCTTTGTGGTTTGTTTGGCGTGGCATTAAACCAACTCATGTTTTTTAATGGATTGATGCGAACCTCACCGGTTAATGCTCCAGTCATCATGACCATGACTCCAATCATTGTTTTGGTGCTGTCATCATTTCTTTTGAAGGATAAAATACGTACACTTCAAGTTTTGGGAGTTATCATTGGAGCAATAGGATCGGTTCTTTTCATTCTTCTTAATCAAGATGGTGGATTTGCTTCAGGAGCAGGAGATATTCTTATTCTTGCGAACGCGACATCATACTCCTTTTATTTGATTCTTGTTAAGCCACTAATGTCAAAATATAGTCCGCTTACTGTGATAAGCTGGGTGTTTACTTTTGGTTTGCTATATGTACTAATTTGGGTGCCAAGCAGCTTAGAGGTTAGTGAAATTGATTGGAGCATGATTTCATGGGCCGAAATCGCTCAAATAATATTTGTCATTGTCGGAGTCACCTTTGTTCCATACCTTTTGAACGTCTTCGCAATGAAGAAGTTAAGCCCATCTATTGCAGCCGTATATATTTATTTGCAGCCAATATTAGCCACGGCTTTTGTTTATCTCTTTGCTTATTTGGGATTGAAAGATTTCTCAGGACAAATGAGTTGGGAACAAGTTGCTTGTGCACTGGCTGTATTTGTAGGAGTCTACTTTGTGATTAAGCCACAAAAAAAGGGTCAGCTCAAAGAGTGACCCTTTTAATTCTTATCATATGACTTACTCTGTAATGATCAATTTCACAGTTCGACTTTGTTCTGATGAATTGAAGTTCAAGAAGTAAATTCCCGCTCTGTATTCTTCAATATTTATTGTCAACATTCCATTCTTGTCTTGCATGATGTTCTCATAAACTTTTGCTCCGAGCATATTAGTCATGGTCAATACCACTTTGTCTTCAATTAAGAAGTCGTATGCAATATTTACCTCAACTCTTGAAGGGTTCGGATAAACATCTAAATTCCATTCTGGAGATTGCGTTAATCCTACATCATCATTATCGCCCACGACAAATGTTGTATCAACTGCACAACCAGAAGCGCCAGTCACAGTGATTGAGTAGGTGCCTGGAGTCAAATTAGTAAGATCTTCAGTTGTTTCTCCGCCTGGAGTCCACGCAAATGTATAAGGACCATCAGATGTTGTTTCATTCACTGAGACATCAATTGCCCCTGTGGTACAAGTTGCACAAGATGAATTGGTAACTACACCTGAAATTGTGAAGTTGGTCGTGTTAATGATGTCAAAATCCATTGATACTGAACAACCATCATTGTCGTCAGTCACAGTCACAGAATAAGTCCCCTCAGACAATCCTGATAAGTCTTCAGTTGTTTCTCCTCCTGGTGTCCATAAGTATGAATACGGACCAACTCCGCCAACTACGTCAATATCAATTGAGCCTGTTCCATCATTACAGTTTTCATTGCTTAATGCAAATCCTGGAATGGCTACACCTGTAGTTATGTTATCAATTGTTATCGATACAGATTGAACACATCCTGAAGTGTTATTTGTTACATCACAATCGTAGGTCCCTGCAGATAATCCTGATAAGTCTTCAGTTACTTCTCCATTAGGAGACCAATCAAACGACAAGTCTGTTGAACCTGAAACAGTCAAATCGATAAATCCTGTAGCATCACCACAATTCTCATCTCCAAATGCTGAAAGAACAGTGATGTCGGCATCAAGATCTACATCAACATCCATTGTCATTGTACAACCAAAGTTGTTTGTAACTTCAACACTGTATGCTCCTGCTGTCAATCCAGTAATGTCCTCAGTATTTTCACCGTTTGGTGACCAAACAATGGTTGTATTGAATGTTCCTGGTCCACTTACATCAATATCGATCTCACCATCTGATCCCGCACAACTCTCATTGGTTACAGAAATAAGATCTAGGTTGAAAACACCATCACTTAAAATTGTCACGGTCTCAATAAATTGACATCCGTCATTGTCGTCTGTAACTGTTACACTGTAATCACCAGGTGTTAAGCCATTCAAATCTTCAGTTGTTTCTCCGCCAGGAGACCATAAATATGAGAATGGACCGACACCTCCTGAAACAGTCACATCAATTGTTCCGTCTGCGTTTCCACAATCTTCATCTGTTGATGTGATGTCAACAACCATTCCGGTAGTTGAATTGGTAACCGTAAATGTTTCTTCAACAACACATCCGCTTGTATTGTTAATTATAGTCACTGTGTAATCACCAGCATTAAGGCCAGAAATATCCTCAGTAGACTCTCCGTTAGACCAAGCAATCGTTATGTCAGTTGAACCAGTCACTGTCAGATCAATTGATCCTGAACCATCAGAACAGTTTTCGTCAGTTATTACAGATGTAAGGGTTAAGTCAACAATATTTACAACATCAAAAGTTTGAACATCTTCACATCCATCAAAGTTGTCAATTATCGTTACTTCGTATGTACCTTCTGATAAACCTGACAGGTCTTCAGTGATTTCACCGTTGTCCCAATCAAAGTCATAATTTCCAGAACCGCCAGCAACTGTCAAATCAATTGCTCCCGTACCGTCAGCACAGTTTTCGTCAGTCACCATTCCCGTAGCAGTGAAGGTTGCGGTATTGATTATTGGCACAACTAAAGTGTCAGTACATCCATTGTCGTCTGTTGTAATAATCTCCCAGTCATCAGCAAATAGATTAGATAATACACCAACAGGAGGTCCGTCGTTAAACCCATTAGCCGTAGTTGCAAAAGGAGCCGTTCCTCCACTAATATTGTAAACAATTTCACCATTGTTATTAGCACAGGTTTCGTCAGTTGTAGAAGTAACATTAATTGAAATATCAGATGCTTGATCTCCTACAGTATAAACCTCTGTAATCTCGCAACCAACATTATCAGTAATAGTTAATGTGTAAGTGCCCGCAGAAAGGCCAGATACTTCTGTTTGATTTCCTGGACCAGCAGGACATGAAGCGGTTGTACTAAACAATGGTCCCGCAGTTGGTCCACCACCCTGAGCAAAAATAACGTTCAGGTCTGGATCTATTAAGTCAAATGCGATCTCATTATCAAATCCACCAGCATTCCAAATCAATTCAATTAAGTCTCCTGTACAAGCAGTAAAGGTCTCTGTATTTGCACCACCGCCAGGAACCGTGAAATCACCTATAGATGTTCCATTAATTTGAACTGTAATAGATGCTCCATTCCAGCTGTTTCCTTGATCGGTCATGTCTAATGTATATTCACAACATGTCGCAGGTGTTGCGCCTGTCCAAGAGTATGTGTATAGCGCAATTCCACCAGAAACATCAACAGTAATTGATCCTTCGCCATTACCACATTGTTCATTTTGAACCGTCTCGGTGGCCGTTAGTGCTCCTCCAGTGTTTAACACTTCACCTGAATAATTGATGACACACCCTGCGTTATCGGTTATAACACATGTGTAGATTCCAGGAGCTAATCCTGATATATCTTCAGTAGTTTCACCACCTGGTGACCACAAGTAAGTATATGGTAATGACCCTCCTGTAAACCCTAAATCAATAAAGCCATTCAATGAAGAGCAAGAAGCGTCTCCGATAACTTCATTACTGATGGCAAATCCGCCAGTGTTGTTGTTCACCGTTCCTGATAAAACAATTGAACAGCCATTATTATCAGTAACTGTTAATTCATAGTCACCTCCATTCAATCCTGAAATGTCTTCAGTGGTTGCGGCATTGTCCCATGCAAAAGTATAAGGTGTTGCTCCACCCGATACATCTATATCGATTGCCCCAGTTCCGTCACCACAATTTTCATCTGTAATTGTGTTTATAGAAGCCGTAAAGCCAGCTGAGTTATTGATCACGGTTTCACTTGCGTTCACTGAACATCCATTAACGTCTTCAATTATTACCGAATATGAACCAGCAACTAAATTTGTTAAGTCTTCAGTTGTAGCTCCGTTTGACCAATCAAAAGAAATTGGTAATGCTCCGCCCGAAATCGTAAGGTCAATTGCACCCGCGGCATCACCACAATTTTCATCTGTTACTGCAGTAGATACTACTGTTAATCCGTTGGTGTTATTACCCACAGTATAAGATTCATTTGCCGTACATCCACCAGTTCCTGTTATTGTTACGTCATAGGTGCCAGAGCCCAAACTTGAAATATCTTCGGTTGTAGCACCATTTGACCAAGTGAAAATAAACGGACTAACGCCTCCAGTAAAAGTAATGTCGATAGATCCTGAAAGGTCTCCACAAATCTCATCTGAAATCAAAGAAGATGAAATGTCAATTCCTCCACCCGCAATTGAAGCTGAAGTACTTACGACACATCCATTGTTATCAGTTGCTGTTACAGAATATGTACCCGCAGAAAGTCCAGAAGCAACTGCAGTAGTCTGGCCATCTGACCATAAATAGGTAATTGGTGCCGTGCCTCCAGTTAAGCTCGTAGTAATTGACCCTGATGCATCTCCACAAACTTCATCCGTTGAGCCCGCTATTGCGATACTAAATCCAGGAGACGAATTTGAAATAGATTCAACATAATCAATTGTACATCCATTATTATCAGTGACTGTTACAGAATAAGATCCGGCCGATAAACCGATAATATCTTCGCTTGTTGCAGCATTAGACCATAAATAAGTATAAGGCATTGTTCCGCCTGCTACGTCAATATCAATTTGTCCACTTCCGTCAGTACAAACCTCATCAGTAGTACTGTTCGTTGAAACCGCCAAGTTTCCGCCCTGGTTGAAGAGAATTAGGTTTCCTGTTGTAACAGAACAACCATTAAAGTCAGTCACTGTGCAACTATAGTCACCAGCAGAAAGTCCTGAAATGTCTTCAGTTGTTTCTAAACCAGGCATCCATAAATAAGTATAAGGCGCAGTACCGTTTATTACATTAATATCAATTGAACCGGCGCCATCTCCACAATTTTCATTCGTAATGGTGGTGGATAGTATTTCTAAGTCACTTGCTGTGTTTACTACCGTATAGCCTTGAGACAACAAAGTACATCCTACATCATCAGTAATTGTTACAGAATAAGTTCCGGCAGATAATGCAGATAAGTCTTGGTTTGTTGAAGCATTACTCCATAAGTAAGTATAAGGTCCTACTCCACCAGAGACAGTTAAGTTTACACTTCCTCCATTATTACCACAAATTTCAGGTGAAACAGTTGCGCTTTCAGAAAGTGTTCCCGTGTTATTTCCAACACTGTAATTGACCGTTAAATCGCAACCGCCATTATCAGTAATTGTTACTGAATATGCTCCGGCTGAAAGTCCACTAATGTCTTCAGTCGTTTCGAGGTTAGACCATGCAAAAGTGTAAGGAGGTGTTCCTCCACTCACGCTTATGTCAATTGATCCATCTCCATTTCCGCAGTTTTCATTGGATACAGATACGGCATCAATGTTTAATGTTCCCACATCATTTCCTACAACAAAATCTTGAATCAATTCACACTGATTGGCGTCAACAATAGTTGCAGTATACGTACCCGCAGAAAGTCCTGATTGATCATCAGTTGTTGGACCATTACTCCAACTTATTACATATGGCATTGTTGCATCCATCACCGTGATGTCAATTGCTCCCGTACCATCTCCACAATTTTCATCAAGTAATGATTCTGTGACAATGTTTGTATAGCAATAGCCAGAACAATTTGAAACATTATTAATAACAGAGAAATTGTCTTGTGCTGTACATCCATTTCCATCAACAACAGTTAAGTAGTATGTCCCAACCCCGAGCGAAGTAATATCTTCTGTTGTGGCACCATTATCCCAACTGAATCCGTACGAACCTGTTCCACCACTTACTGTTACATCAATTGCACCAGTGTTTTGGCTACATTCATCATTTGTCAATGATGCAAGTGTGATATCAATAGCTGGAAGAGCTCCAACAACAACATCTTCAGTGTAAATACATCCGTTATCATCAGTAATAGTTAGCGTGTAAGTCCCTTCAGATAATGCCGATATGTCTTCAGTTGTTGGACCATTTGACCAACTATAAGTATATGGCGCAGTACCTCCAGAGGTAACGACATCAATTGCTCCATCTGTTCCTCCAGAACAAGTAACTGGCGTTACTGTAACGACTGTATTCATACTTGAAATATTATTCAAGTTGAAAGTCATTGAATCCATACATCCGTTACCGTCAGTAGCATAAACTGTATAGGTGCCTGCAGTAATTCCAACCAAATCTTCAGTTGTTTGACCAGAAGACCAGTTGAAGGTATAGGGAGGGAAGTCACCTGTCACTGAAACGTCAATTGCACCATCTGCTCCACCGCATTGAGCTTGTGTCACAAATCCAGCAACTTCTATTTCTTCAGGTTCATTGATCGTTACTAAAGTGTCTGGTAATTCAGACTGTAAGCTGATGTTCCAATTAAATATGTATCCATTATCAAGATTAAATTGGTCAGACACTTCCATTGTCCAATCTCCATTAAGGTCAGAACCAACAAGACCGTCGAGCTGTTCAAATGATTCGTAAGCTCCGGCAGGCAAATAATTATCCGTGTAGGTTCCGCCTACAGAAGCAGGGATTGTGTGAGTGTAATTATTAGACTCCCCGACCATTGTACCATAGTTTGGGGTAGCATTCCAGCAATATTCAAACCCAACACCCGGATCAGTGAGGTTAGAGTTTTGTCCATCAACCGGACCAGAAGCATATGGCTCACCAAGGTCACAAGAACCGCCTCCGTTAAACTCTTTTAAGATTACTTCTTCACCTGAAGGTGAAATAATTTTAATTTGTAAGTCTCCTAAGTAAGAGTGCTCCATTGTTGCACAAACTTGTTGAAGTTGTGTGATATTGTCAAGAGTTTGTCCTGGTTGAAATCCTTGGATGTTTAATATCGCATCATATGACACACCCGTTCCGTCTGGCAAGAAAGTAGTGTCTGCATCAAAAATTCCACCAATCAAAAGGGCTTCTGCTTTACATCCATAAATGTCATAAACTTGAACTGAATAGGTGTCAGCATCAAGACCAGCAATAGGGTTTGTGCTGTATTGAATTGTTGTTCCAGTTCCACTATTATCGGTCACATGAAATGTATAAGGAGGGAAACCACCACTCGCATTTACATTGATTTCTCCCGTACTGTTTTCAAAACAAGTTAAATCTGTACCGTCTAATGTAAACTCAATTGGTTGAGCATCATCAATAAACAAAATTGCTGTGTCAAGAGGTGAGCATAAATCTGGCTGATAAATGATATAAACCGTTTCTTGCCCCTCAGGCAATGCATCAGCAAAAGTGTTAATGAAAATAGTTCCCTCAGTTTGACCAGCAGGAATCGTCAACACAGTATCAATGAATTCGTAATCTACTCCGTTAGTTGCAGACCCCAAAACTTGATATGTGATTTGAGTATCATCAGTTGAGGGAGCGTCAATTCCGAAAGTGAAACTTGCCGGGATACACCCTTCTAAAGCTATGTTGTCGGCATTTACTGTGTTGGTTTGAACTGTGATATCCTTTGTAAAACCGGAAAAATAGCCAGCTGCACCAACGTTACCACTAAGATTGATTAATGATACTCTCGTCAAATCATCTGATGTAATCAAGATATCACCTGTATAAGCATTTGCTAATTTATAGGTCACGTAACTTCCCGTCCCTGTTACGGCATCCCCGGCACCTAGGGGAGTTCCATCAACTACAACTGCTGCGCCAGTATTTGCAATAATGTTAATTTGAGCAGTCCCAATGAAGTCAACATCAGGTAATTGCACAGATTTTGAACCTGAACATCCAATTGGAGGCAGAAAATTTAAACCACATTGGCGTTCATTATCATCAGTAGTTCCATCTCCTGAATTCTCTGTTTGATAAACATAAACGTCTTGAGAGCTTTCAATGAACATGTTTTCATTTCCTGTGAAATCAGTATCAACATAGGTATAAAACTCACCTGCATTAAGAGTGGTTGTTGGAACCGCGCTTCCGTTTAGGAATATTTCTGTTCCGTCAACGGTTGCAATTACAATAACTTTTTCATTATCAATTCCCTCTCCTTTGATTACAACATATTCATCTCCAATTAGGTCAATTGGCACAATTTGATCTATTCCTAAATCACGACCTGTTGCCGGAACTCCCCCAATAAGGGCATTTCCACCTAACCATGAACCTGTACTTACTACAATGTCTTTATCAGAAGTAATGTGTGTTCCATTCACCCCATTTGTGTTGTTTGTTGAGCCCGGCTCATCTAAATAAGCGGCAACAACATATGATTCTCCTTCATTCAAAACAACAATGATATCGTCTGAGGTCCCAGCTGTTTGAGGTGCGTCTTTGAATATTACTCCCGTACTTATATCCGTAACGTTGACAGTTGTATTGTCTTCTGTGGCCATGATCCCGAACACATTGGCTTTACGATAATCTTCTCCAGTGTTATTGAAGAGGTGACCAGTTCTAAAATCTGTACCTAGTGCCGCCTTAGCTCCTTTAGAGGTGAGCGAACCAGCTTGAGGGTCTGCAAGAACTCTAATATTCACATAGAAAGGAAAGTTCCCTGTTAAGATAAGTCCCTCATCAGTCATTACCGTGTTCAATTCACTTTCTTGAACCAAAAACTGTGTTGCGGTACCTGCGCCCAATAAATAACTGCTTGAAGAAACATTCGAAATGTTTTGGGTTGTAATGACTGTTCCTGACCCGTCTGTTATAGTCACATCAAAAGGAGTTGTTGATGGGGTGCTCAAAACAATGTAATGAGTTCCTTCATCTTCTCGCCCAAACATAGGCGGGATGTAGTGTTTTGTGTCAAGCTGTGCGAATAAGCTTGGGGCACTAAAAAATATCGCAATTGTTAAGAGTAGTAGGCGGGTTAAGTTTTTCATGTCAATAATTTTTTCAATCGATTGAGGAACCGTAATTTACCTAAAATATTAACTTTTATCGTTAATTTAGCGTTACCAAAATCAGACATTATGGAAAACCTAATCAACACATTCGAGCTCACTACAGACTTTTCAGATATGCAAATTGAAGATTTGGGAAAAAGTGTTTACCGTATTAATACGAAAACTTCTTCTGAAATAATTGAAGTTCTTGGTGTCGATTATGCCAATAAGTCTATGACCATTAGACACAACCACAACACCCATGATCTGGTTTTTAAAAACAAATTAGATTTGGTGTTAGATAGCATGGGTATTAAGAGGGCTGTTGAGAATCTTAATTCAGATGTTAAAGCTCCAATGCCTGGTAAAGTATTAGATGTTGTTGTTAGCGAGGGAGATTCAATTGCCAAAGGGGATGCGATTTTAATTCTTGAGGCCATGAAAATGGAAAACGTCTTGAAGGCCGAAAACGACTGCATCATCAAAAAGATTCTTATCGCTTCATCTGAAAACGTTGAGAAAAATCAAATTCTTGTTGAGTTAGACCCTGCCTAAGAAGCAGTAGCTTTGATGTCAAATATGCGCCTTACGTTCTTTATGAAGTAAGTGAATATTGGATGTGGCATATCTGAGGTTGATAGAACCTGAGGGCAAAACATTGTGAAAAGAAAAAATGCGTGTTCTTTTGATTTCAGTATCTCTGGATCAAAGTATTGATTTCTTGCTCCTATTTCAAAACCTTCGGCCAAAACATCTGAGTATTGCGGGAGGATTGAATATCTAGAAGAACTATACTCAACATTTCCTTTTGTCAAATAGAGCTTTGAGAACTCATCAGACAATTTTTCTAGTGTGATTCCAGTAAATTGGTTTCCGTCAATTAGATTATCAGAAATAATTTTTTCTCTTGATAAATCAAATCCCTTTTGAGTGAAGTAAGTCTCAACCAAAAGTCTAAAACAATCTCCAGTACCTAAAACAGGAACGTCTTTTTCTAATAATTTTGAAATGATTGAATTGAAGTAGAAAGGCTGACGATAAGGGCCAGGAGCAATAATGACACCATCATAATTCTCATAGAAATCTTCGTTTTGCTCACAGCACTCCTTCTCATTGAGCCAATAAAAATTTAACGGCTGGTCAAGTACTTTTTCAACATGCTGCAAAGCTTGGTTTGTAGCATTGTGTGAGTTGTATGCAAAATTAAAGTCACCAATGATAGCAATCCTTAGTACTTCTTCCATTTCTTTTTTCTAAAAGCCTTTTTACCAAGTTAATAAAAAAAAGGGAGATTCTAAAGAACCTCCCTTTCAGTATTATATAGTTAATCTCTTATTAATCTAGTCTAAATGCTGATTTCATGTGTGCATTTGTTAAACATCTGGCACTATCAATAACTCCGTAATCAGAGTTGATCATTCTACAGTTAAAAACAGCATCAAATTCCATATACTCACCAGTTGTATCTGAATCATATGTGAAAAGATTATATGTGAAGTTTGAAATACAATCAATAGTTGTATCACTTACCCATACTTTGTTGTTTTGATCAGTCCATCTAATAACTACACCATCATCAACCGGATTTGTTGAATAGTTTGGAGAATTAGTAACTGCATTATTAAAAAACGCTTGCCAATCTGTAGATGTTGGTTGGTTAGAACCTTCATCAGTCCAATATAGGTTACGCATTTCAATTTCAAAACCTTCATTCATTCCTGAATTCAACATTTGAGTTTGGTATTGCGCATCAGATAATGTCGTTGTACTAATAGTCTTAGTAGACGAATAAGTACAAGTGTCATCATAAGTAAATGTTGAGTCACCTGTTAAAGTCTCAATTGACCCTTCACATAAACACTCAATATCTACCAAAGGTACTGGTGGTGGAATGATTTCGTGATCCGTACAAGCAGTTATCCCTAAAATGGCAACTAAACTCCCAGAAAGTAATGTCTTTTTCATTTTTCAAAGTTTCGTTCGTACTAATTAAACAATCATTGCACCCAAATAGTTACATCTGAGCTCATAAAAGTTTCCCTAGTTCTGTAAATATATCACTTTTTTACAACATACGGAAGTTAAAGCCCTTTGGTTGTCTGGGATGATGAGAAAAATGAACTTAAATTTTATCCTGCTTTTCTAATTGATTGCACGCCTAGTTGAATATCCAATTTATTAATAGGCAAATACTTGTCTTTAGAAACAGCCGAAATCTCAGCAAACACAGATTGCTCTCCCACATAAAAAGATTTCATAATTCCAGTGACAGCAACCGTTCCGAGCAAGAAGGTTTTGTAGAACACATTGAAAATTGGATCTCCTTGCATATTTTCTGAGTGTCTTTTAAGTTCAACTTCAGTGCCTTCATTCAAATGATGATAAACATATATCATGTCATGATTCATTAATTCAGAAACTGAAAGATTCGCTTTGATCTTAAACTGTTCGTTAAATCCGAGTTGGTTAATTAAATTTTTCATTTTACGCTCTTATTTGTTTAATTGCTTGATTGAATTGAAAGTTTTCTAGCACTATGTTTTCGCCAAAAACATTGTCAAACTTATAATCAATAATTTCTGTTCCATCTTGAAAATCTAAACGGCTCATGTTGTCAATATTGAACTCATGACCCATAGCGACAATCTTCGCAATGATTCGGTTTAAGTCAGAATGTGAGATAATCAACTGAGTATTAATTGTCTCATCTGGCATGATGATTTCACAGTAGGCAGTTACAAAATTATCTCCCGTTTCATATGAGACTTCATTAACTTTGATTTTGTTGTAGATTGAAAAAATTGTATTCATAGCTGTAATGTTTGATACAATATTCCGACAACAGAACGTAAACTAAATACGTTCTAAAAAACAGTGGATAAATTCACAAATATTTTCTCAAATGTGATTTCTTTTCTGCTAATTTAGTGCTACCAAATTATTTCATCATGAAAAACATTCTTGTAATAGGTGCTGGCTTGTCTGCATCTTCAATGCTGCGTTACTTTACACGAAATGCTGAAAAAGAAGATTGGCAAATTAAAGTGGTAGATAGAGATGCCGCTTTAGCTCAATCAAAAGTTGAAGGTTGCTCAAGAGCAGAAGGTTTTTCAATTAATGCACTTGACCCTGTAGAGAGAGCGCCACTAATCGAATGGGCTGATATTGTCATTTCAATGTTGCCAGCTAGGTTTCATATTGATATAGCTGTTGATTGTGTCAAATTCAAAACCAATCTAATTACGCCTTCATACATTTCAAAAGAGATGAAAGCCTTAAGTGCAGAGGCCGAAGCGGCAGGAATCATCATCATGAATGAAATTGGTGTTGACCCAGGTATTGACCACATGTCAGCCAAGAAAATATTAGATGAAATAGAAGATAGAGGTGGTAAATTGCACATTTTTGAATCATTCACTGGTGGATTGATTGCTCCTGAAAGTGACGACAACCCTTGGAATTATAAATTCACTTGGAACCCGAGAAATGTTGTTTTAGCTGGACAAGGAAGTGCAGCAAAATTCATTCAAGAAGGACAATACAAATACATTCCTTACAATAAACTTTTCAGAAGAACAGAGATTATCAAAATTGATGGCTATGGTGATTTTGAAGGATATGCAAATCGTGACTCTCTTAAATATAGAGCCAAATATGGTCTTGAAGATATTCCAACAATTTATAGAGGAACATTCAGAAGGAAAGGGTTTTCTAAAGCCTGGGATACTTTCGTTCAAATAGGAGCAACAGATGACTCTTATGTTCTTGAGGGAAGTAAGGATATGACAAAAAGAGATTTTATCAACTCTTTTTTACCCTATAATCAGCATGATTCAGTTGAACTTAAACTCAGACATTATCTAAAAATTGACATGGACGATATCATCTGGGATAAACTTGTTTGGCTCGGAATCTTCGATAAACAAAAAATGGATTTCACTGAAGACGTAACTCCTGCTTTCTTCCTTCAAAAAATTCTTGAAGAGAAATGGGGACTTGGTTCTGATGACAAAGACATGATCGTGATGTGGCACAAGTTTGTTTACAGCATCAACGGAGGAAGCTTCAAAGAGATCAATTCAAGTATGGTTGCAATTGGCGAAGACCAGACTTATACAGCCATGAGTAATACTGTAGGTTTACCATGTGCAATTTGTGCGAAACTCATTATGAACGGATCTATTCAAATGAAGGGTGTTCGTCTTCCGATTCATAAAGAAATTTATGAGCCGATATTGAATGAACTAGAAATGTTTGATATTAAATTTAAAGACGAGGACATTGAAGAACCTGTTCTTTATCATGAGCCTGCAACCGTTTAAACTGAAAGTGCAACCACTTCAGTTACGGCTTCAATATTAGCTTTTAATAATTGTTCAATTCCGCCCTTTAATGTGGCAGTTGATGAGGGACATCCTGAACATGCTCCCTTTAGTTCTACGGTAACAACCCCTTCGTCAAATCCGACGTACTCTATAGCTCCACCGTCATTTTCAACAGCTGGTTGAACATATTGAGCCAACAAATCCAAAATAGTTTCGTCATATTCTGATGGCGAAAAAGCCTTTCTTACAGCCTGTTCTTCTTCACTTTTGGCCTCAATTGTAGGCATAAGAATTAATACTTCTTTTCCTTCAGCAATCCATTCTCTAATGAAATCACGGACTTCCATCATAATGAAATCCCAATCTACATTATCAGTTTTGGTCACCGTAATAAAGTTTCCAGAAATAAAAACTGAATCTACAAATGGGAACTGAAACATAGCCTCAGCTAGTGGTGAGTGCCCTTTTGCTTCAGCTAATGAGTTAAACTCAACAGTTGCATTATCAATCAACAAATACTTATTCGCCACGAACTTCATGGTTAAAGGATTTGGCGTCATCTCTGCATATAATGTAACTGGAACTCTTGCTTCACTCATCTTCTTAATTTTGTACAAAATTAGTTCAATTTATTATCTGTTAGACTATTTCTGGTATAGATTTCGTTAATTTAACCATATGAAAAGAAGAAAGTTCATTAAGAATTCTGCAGGATTGGCTATTGGCGCTTATGCGCTATCTTCATTTCAAGACAAAATTGAGAGCCCTTCTAAAAAACCAAAAGGGCTCATAAAAGGAGATCTGATCGGAATCACTGCTCCCGCTGGATCAATCTGGAATAAAGCCCATGTGACAAAAATCGAGAGAATTTTAGCGGATTTAGGCTTCAGGACAATTGTGGGTGAAAGTAATTATTTGCAAGAAGGATTTTTGGCGGGCTCTGATGAAATTAGGGCGAAAGAATTAATGGGAATGTTTCAAGACAAGTCTATCAGAGCGATTTTAACCATGAGAGGAGGCTGGGGATGTGCAAGAATCCTTGATTTATTAGACTATAAAGTCATTGCTGCCAACCCTAAAGTTGTTATGGGATTCAGTGACATTACGTCACTTGTCAATGCCATCTATACAAAAACTGGTCTTGTCACTTATCATGGTCCTTGCGGATATTCTTCTTGGGGAGATTTTTCAACCCAACAAGTGGTCAATTGTCTAGTGAAAGGACAACCCTACACAATGAAAAACCCGACTAACAATCTTGAAGACTTGAAGACATGGAATTCAGGCACAGCACAAGGAAAGTTAGTAGGAGGGAATCTCACTGTTATTTCTTCAATGATTGGAACTTCTTTTGAGCCGAACTGGAATGACAAAATCTTATTTCTTGAAGAAATTAAAGAAGAACCATATAGAGTGGACAGAATGTTATGGCAGCTAAAGCAGGCTGAAGTATTTCATAAAATCAACGGCGTGGTGCTGGGTTCGTTTAGAAAATGTGAGCCCGAAGAACCTGAGAAATCGTTCAGTTTAGATGAAATATTCAAACAACATTTTACGACAGTACCGTTTCCAGTATATCAAGGTGCAAGTTTTGGTCATATTGCGCCAAAGTTTACACTACCAATTGGCGTCAATGTTGAAATGGATGCCGACAACTTTACGATTAGAACACTAGAAAAGTCCGTTGTCGTTTAACCTTAGCTTTAACAGCAAATGGCTACATTTGTGCGCATGAAATTCTTCAACTTTGAAAGATTGAAATACCCTCTATTGACATTCGTCTTGTCATTTTTAGTGCTGTTTTTCTTTTTTCATGAAGTCTTGATTTCACCTAATTCATATCTCTTCGCTTCAGGAGGAGATGGCATAAAGAACTATTACACCTACATGTTTCATGCGAAACATGACACCACATTCTGGGATTTTACCGGCATGAATTACCCTTATTTTGAAAATGTTGTTTACACAGATGGTCACCCGCTATTGTCTTACATCATTAGCACTTTGGGGCTTCAAGAATATGGAGTGGGAATTCTGAATTATCTAATGCTGCTTTCTTACCCGCTCGCTTCTTTATTCTTATTTCTCATTCTAAGAAATTATAAAGTAGAAACAGTTTGGGCCATTGCCTCAGCCATAGCGATAACTTTTCTCAGTCCTCAAATATTTAGATTAACCGGGCATCTCTCTTTGAGTTATGTCTTTGCGATACCCGGCATGTGGTGGTTATTGATTAGGTGTAATAATGCTACTCATCCGACAAGATGGGCAATTGTAAGTTTCATTTATGTATTCAGCTTCTTCTTAACCCACCCATACTTAGGAGTTATATTGAGTTTCTTTAGCCTAGCTTTCTGGTTCATTGTATACATCAATAACCGAGGACAATGGAAGAACGCAATAGGCTACATTTTTGTACAATTAATTCTCCCTTTTACGCTCTTAAGGCTTTTAATTTTTTCAACGGACACCCACTACAATAGAATGGATGTTCCGGCCGGTTTTTACTACTACTATTCAGGTTGGGGAAGTATTTTATCTCCTCACCATGGCCCTAATGCAGAAGTCAGAAAAATGATTGGGGTCAACTTAAACAATTGGGAAACCTGGTCATATATTGGCTTTACGACTATCGTCTTTTTTATAGTCTTAATGGTGTTTTCATACCTCAAACGAAAAGAGCTTTCATTTAAGCTCATAGCTAAGCATGAACTCTTCATGTTCTTTTTGGCCTCTGTGTTAATACTCATTTTCTCATTTTGTTGGCCATTTAAGTTTTCTTGGTTCAGATGGATTACTGATTCTATAACTCCGCTAAAACAATTCAGAGTTCTTGGAAGATTCACCTGGGTATTCTTCTACGTGTTTACCATTTCAACCTTAATTGCCTTCTTCCATTTCTATAAACGCCAGGGCAAAACACTTACACTATCAATCGTATTCGGATGCGGAATCTTCTACCATTTTGTTGAATCATATGGTGCAGTCTCAGTTATATCTGATGTAATTAGCAAGAGTGAAAACGTCTTTCTAAAAGAAAAAGCGCCGGCCAACAACCTAGATATAGCTGATTATTTAGTTGAAAATGATTATGATGCTTTCATGTTCTTACCCTTTACTCATATGTCAAGTGAAAACATGGTGATTCTTGGTGAAGATGAAGCGAACTATGACGCTTTTGTGTTGTCATATCACACTGGTCTACCCATGCTAAATTCAGTTTCTTCAAGGCTTTCGCAGGATGAAGCAATAAAATTCAACAACTTTTTTGGGCCCGAGTTTGTTGAGAAAGAGTTGGTTTATGACCTTCCTGAAAACTCCAAAATCGCCATTGTTCTCAACCAGCAATTCCTCTCAAAGGATGAATTAAGAATGCTTTACAGCCATGAATATGTTTACCAAAATGACGACTTTTATGTCTGTACATTTGATAGAGAAAAATGGAACACACGCTTTTACTATGATCAAGTTCTAGAGAAAGAAATGGCTGCCCAAAAAGATGTTTCTTCGGGCTGGAAATCAACTGCAGATTCATGGTTTTATTATGAAAGCTGGGATGATATGAAGGGTGAAAGTATAAAAGGTAAGGGAGCATTTTCGAACACAAAAGGAAACTATCCAATTCTTGCTCAATTCCCAACTGATTCATTGCCTGTAGGTAATTACACGGCATCTTTTTGGTACAATCATAAAGTAGATCGAGCCGATATTGTAGGCGTCACTGCATTAGAGTTTGACGGCGATAGCAGCTATTGGGCGGCTTCATCAATTATAAGTCAAAGCAACCACATTGTAGGTCATTGGATGCTTGCCACAATGAGTTTTGATTTGACGGCTGATGTAGATACCGTAAAAATTTTTCTCTCAGGGATAGATAGCGGAGAGCCTTATATTGTTGACGAACTTCTGATTAAAAAAACGGATGGGCCTGATCTTTTCAGCAAAGGAAAAATGGGTGGAACTAACTATACGATTTACAATAATTATTGGCTTAGAGAAGATTCATTTTCTGAATAGCACTTTAACAAAGTTTCCGAACTCTCTCAATAATACTCCTGTGTTCACCTTTGAAAACACGACATTAGGTTTAAGATTAACACTTACTTTTTCTATTTTCAGTTTCTTTCGTGAAGCGAGTTTTATAAACTCAAGATCAAACAAAAATCGGTCGATTCTAGTTGTAAGAAAAACTTGAGCGCCATTTTTATTATATCCCTTTAGCCCACATTGAGAATCATCTGTTGGTAATCTTAAGAATGTTTTGAGCACCCATCTCAATGTTTTTGAAATAACCTTTCTAAACCATGGGGTTTTGTCATAATAGTCCTTGCCTCTGTGGCCCAAAGCAACATCAGCGCCATTTAATAATGAGTCAGCTATTTGCAAAACACTTTCTTCTTGATAAGGGAAATCAATATCAGTGTATACTATGAGTTCAGTTTGAACTTCTTTTACCCCTTGTCTCAAAGCATATCCTTTACCTCTGTTCTCGTCATAATTGACAAACTGAGAATTCGTGACATTTGTCAAAACATGATCTTGTTGGCTTGACGAACAGTTTTTTGACGAGCCATCATTCACGATAACAAGATGAACTTCTTCAGCTTTTTCTTTGAGTGCCTTTTTAAGAATGTCCATTGAGTTTACAACTTGTTCTTCCCAGCCCTCAGGCGGGTTATAACAAGGCAACAGAATAGTTATGCTAGAAAGAGTAGACATTTTTGTCAAAAGTAATCAATTAAAACCCTTCTGAAACTTGGGTGAAAATTGCACCATCACCTGAAACTTCTAAACGTGCTTTTTTTCCAAATATGATTGCTCGATTATCATCAACATGTCCAGCAGGAAAATTAAAACATACGGGGTATTCGTATTCTGCCACACATTCTGAAATAACTTCTTCTACTGTTTTTCCGAAAGGCACTTCGGAGTCTTTCATCCCAGTCATTCCTCCTATCATTAAGCCTTCTAACTTCGACAAATGACCCGCTTTCTTAAGTTGCCACATCATTCTATCTACCGCATAAATAGCTTCACCAACATCTTCAATAAATAATATTTTGCCATCTGTGTCTAGCTCATCATTGGTTCCACAAAGTGTCGCTAATATGGCTAAGTTCCCACCAACAACCTTGTCTTCAGCTTCACCAATTCTATTGAGCTCATGCCCTTTAAAATCATATGAATTTGTTCCGCCAGAAATCGCAACATTCAAAGAGGTCAATGATTCAGGAGTGTTTTCTCTAAAATTGAGTGGAGCTGTACAGTGAATTGAAGGATACCCCATTCGATTCATTCGATTGTGAAAAACGGTCACATCTGAATATCCACAAATTACTTTTGGATAACGCACAAATTGCGACCAATTCACTTCATCCACTATTCGAACAGATCCATAACCCCCTCTTGAGCAAACTACAGCTCCGTTATGTTGTTGATTTATAGCGGTTTGAAAGTCAGACAATCTCTCCTCATCCGTGCCTGAGAAATAGTTAAAAGTACCGCCCGCATGTTTGCCAATCGTTACGTCATATGTCGCGTCCGCGAACCAATTTTTTGCAAAATCTAATTTTTCAGAATCTATTGATTTGGCTGGGGAAACAATTTGAATTTTCTTCACGACCTTATTTTGTTCAATTAAAAAACGAATATAGAAACAAAACGTATCTTTGCTGAACTTTTAAAAGTACAATGTCAGAGAATAAATATACAATCACAGCCGCATTACCTTATGCAAACGGACCCCTCCATTTAGGGCATGTTGCGGGAGTTTACTTACCAGCAGATATCTTCGTGCGTTTTCTTCGCATGAATAAAGAAGAAGTTTTATTTGTTTGCGGAAGTGACGAGCATGGAGCAGCAATAACTTTGCGCGCCAAAAAAGAAGGGACAACTCCTAAGGCAATCGTTGATATGTATCATGAAATCAACTCAAAAGCATTTGCTGATTTTGACATCTCTTTTGACATCTATTCAAGAACTTCAAACCAAGTTCATCACGACACGGCTCAAGAGTATTTTAAAAAGTTGAATGATAACGGAAGCTTCATTCAAAAAACGACTGAGCAATATTATGATGAAGAATACAAGCAGTTCTTAGCTGATAGATACATCACGGGTACTTGCCCAAATTGTGATAGTGAAAACGCATATGGCGATCAGTGTGAAAAGTGTGGTTCGGCTTTGAGTCCAACAGACCTCATCAATCCTATTTCAACTTTGAGTGGCAAGGTGCCAACTTTAAAAGAAACATCTCACTGGTTTTTACCTCTTGACCAACATGAAGATTGGTTAAGAACTTGGATTAAAGAAGGTTCTTTAGACGGCGTACAACAACACAACCCTAAAGATTGGAGAAACCAGGTCAATGGTCAATGTATGAGCTGGATTGACGGCGGACTTCATCCAAGAGCAATGACTCGTGATTTAGATTGGGGAGTAAAAGTTCCCGTTGAAGGAGCGGATGGCAAAGTACTTTATGTATGGTTAGATGCACCTATTGGATACATCTCGGCAACTAAAGAATGGGCAAGCGCTAACAACAAAGACTGGAAAGATTATTGGACCGGTGACCGTAAACTAGTTCACTTCATTGGAAAAGATAACATTGTTTTTCATGCAATCATTTTCCCTGTTCTATTAAAGGAACATGGCGGATTAGTGTTGCCTGACAATGTTCCTGCATATGAATTTTTAAATCTAGAAGGAGACAAGTTTTCAACTTCTAGAAACTGGGCCGTTTGGCTTCATGAATTCATCAATGAGAACCCAGATAAGGTAGATGAGATGAAATACGTTCTTACATCTATTGCTCCTGAAAGTAAAGACAGTGAATTTACTTGGAAAGAATTTCAAGCAAGAATAAATAATGAGTTAGCAGATATCTTAGGGAACTTTGTGAACAGGGCTGTTGTGCTTACCAATAAATATTACGAAGGCAAAGTGCCGGCTCTTGGAGAGCTGACAGATATTGATAAAGATGTATTAAATCAAATTGGAGAATTCCCTGATAGAATTGCTGGCTTGATTAAGAAATATAAGCTACGTGAAGCGCAAGCTGAAGCAATGAATTTGGCAAGGTTGGGTAATAAATATTTAGCTGAAACTGAACCGTGGAAGTTGGCGAAAACTGATATGTCAAGAGTTAACACAATCATGAATATTGCACTTCAAATTACCGCGAATCTAACTATCGTGTTTTCACCATTTTTACCAAAAAAAGCGCAAAAAATTGCTGAATTCTTGAATTTTGACCAAAAATCGTGGGGTTTTGCTGGAAAAACTGATTTATTAGCTTCAAACCATCAGTTGAGTCAAGCGTCAATTTTGATCTCTAAAGTAGATGATGCGTTTGTGGAAGCTCAAGTAGAAAAATTAAAAGAAAGTTCGGCTATGAATGATAATAATTTCCCTCCTCAAAAAGATGAAGTTGCATTTGATGATTTCATGAAAATGGACATTAGAGTGGGTGAAATATTAGCTGCTGAAAAAGTTCCAAAAGCAGATAAACTTTTGAAGCTCACAGTCAATACTGGTTTGGACACAAGAACCGTGGTTTCAGGTATCGCAGAGCACTATAATCCTGAAGATATTATCGGAACTAAAGTGAGCGTCTTAATGAATCTTGCTCCAAGAAAAATTAGAGGTGTTGAAAGCCAAGGAATGATTTTGATGGCTGAAAACGAAGAAGGAAAATTGAGCTTTGTATCTCCTGAAGATGGATTTGAAGCAGGTGGAGAAGTAAGATAAACAGACTCTTCTTCTTCTTTCTCTTATATTAGTATTCACAAAAGTGACATTATGAAATCTTTGCTACTGCCAATTCTTTTATTTGTCAGCATTGCATCTTTTTCTCAAAAAGAAGAAGAAGTAGAGTTGACAAACGGAATCTGTACTTTAAAAGGAACATTGAGTTCTCCTGAAGGCGGATTTGAATCAACCGATTTAGTTATTCTCATTGCGGGTTCAGGACCAACTGATAGAAACGGGAATAACTCTCAAATGACTAACAACTCTTTGAAAATGTTATCGGATGTTCTGGTTAATACTTACGGAAATTGTGTTTTGAGGTATGATAAGAGAGGAATCGAAGAGAGTAAAATCGAAAACTTTAAACAAGAAGATCTGTCATTTGATGACTTCATTTCAGATGCCTCTGCTTGGGTTGATAAATATGCCGATAATGGTCTTTACAACAACATCATTTTGGCAGGGCACAGCCAGGGTTCGTTAGTGGCAATTTCTGCCGCCAATCAAAATAAAAATGTAGACGCCGTGATTTCATTGGCGGGTCCAGGACAGCCAATTCACTCGATCTTGAAGAAACAATTGGCCGCAACTCTCACAATAGAAATGCAAGGTTTGGTGAACGCCAAGCTAGACACATTGGCTTCGGGTCAAATGCTGAAAGAAACGCCAAAAATGCTTCACAGCCTAATGCATCCAACCATTCAACCTTTCTTAATTTCTTGGATGAAGTATGATCCGGCAAGGGAAATAGCAAAACTTAAAATTCCAGTGCTGCTTGTCAATGGAACTACAGATATTCAAGTCGCAGTTTCAGAAATGGATTTGTTACAAGCGTCAAAACCAGATGCAGTTAAGGTTAAAATCAAGAACATGAATCACGTTTTGAAAACTATTAAAACGAAAGATATGGGCTTGCAATTAGAACTTTATGGTAAGCCAGATGTTCCTTTAGCTAAAAAACTACCGAAAGTGATTTCTAAATTTTTGGGAACAGTAGGAGCATAATTTGTCAACGAACAAAAAATATAACAACAGTCTATCAACTTATAGCCGCATTGAAACGCTTGAAGTTTTCGTAGGTAATGTTGGATTAGGCGGCAACAACCCCATTAGGCTGCAGTCAATGACTACAACCGACACCATGGACACGGCCGGCTCAGTTGAACAATCTATAAGAATGATTGAGGCCGGTTGTGAAATTATTCGCTTCACCGCTCCGTCTATCAAAGAGGCAGAAAACTTGGCTCCCATTAAAAAGATTTTGAATGACTTAGGTTACGACACACCACTTGTGGCCGATATTCATTTCACTCCCAATGCAGCCGAGGTTGCGGCTCATCATGTTGAAAAAGTTAGAGTTAACCCAGGCAATTATTCAGACAAAAAAAAGTTCGAAGACCTTGAGTATACAGATGAAGAATACGAGCAGCAGTTAAAAAGGGTGGGCAACAAATTCACCCCTTTAGTTCTTCTATGTAAAGAGAAAAAGAGATCTATGCGAATAGGAACGAACCATGGGTCTTTATCTGATAGGATCATGAGTAGGTTTGGTGATAGTCCATTAGGCATGGTTGAGTCAGCTCTTGAATTCATTGACATTTGTGAAGACAATGACTATTATGATTTAGTTATTTCAATGAAGTCTTCAAACCCCATTGTGATGGTTCAGGCTTATCGTTTACTCATGGCTCGAATGATTGAAAGAGGAAATGTTTATCCCTTGCACTTAGGAGTAACAGAGGCGGGCGAAGGAGAAGACGGACGCATAAAATCAGCAATCGGAATTGGATCTTTATTAGAAGATGGATTAGGAGATACGATTAGAGTTTCTTTAACTGAGGAGCCAGAAGCTGAGATTCCGGTAGCAAAAATGTTGGCGGACAGATATATTAATAGGTCTATTGAAGTTGATGACTTTGATTTTGATTTACCGTACAATCCTTTCGATTACTCAAGAAGAAAAACAAGATCAACTTTGAATATTGGCGGTAAAAATGTGCCTGTGGTAATTGCTGATCTTAGCCATCTTCATACCATCAAGCCTTCCCACCTATTCGCTTATGGTTATGTTTATCATGTTCAAGAAGATAAATGGACAATTAAGGATCAGGCGGTAGATTATATTTATACCGGTAAAATTGTACCAGATTTTGCACTTCCTGGAACATTGAGGGTGATTTGTAATGCATCAAAATTTGATTCTCAGAGCCAAACACATCCAATTCATTCTTCTTCAAACTACCAAAACGCTTCAAAAAAGAGCTCAACACTTAATTTTATTGAGGTTAACGCCCTTGATTTGGGAAAAATAAAAGAACTTAAAAGCGTTTTAAACACGGATGAGACAGCTGTTTTGTTCGTTCATGCTAAGGCCGCAAACACCATATTTGGTATGAGAAGGTTCTTCATTGAACTCATGCATCAAGGAATTGATGTTCCGGTAATAATGAACTACCATTATTCTCAAATCAACCACGAACAGTTTCAACTCTTTTCATCTACTGACTTTGGGTCTCACTTAATTGATGGTAAAGGAGATGGACTAATGATATCTGCACACAGTATAGAGTCTCCGATTCAAATCACCTCAACGGCCTTTGGAATATTACAAGCTACGAGAACGAGAATCTCAAAAACCGAATACATATCTTGTCCTTCATGTGGTAGAACTTTGTTCGACCTTCAAGAGACCACTGCAAAAATTAGAGCCAAAACTAATCACCTAAAAGGTCTCAAAATTGGGATTATGGGGTGCATTGTAAATGGGCCAGGCGAAATGGCAGATGCTGACTACGGCTATGTTGGCGTTGGAAAAGGAAAGATCAACCTCTACAAAGAAAAGGAAGTTGTTAAGAGAAACATTCCCGAAAGTGATGCCCTTGAAGAACTCGTTTCCCTAATAAAGGAGAACGGTGAATGGGTGGAAGCATAGCGTATTGAGCTTCTACACCTCAGACAGCTCTATTATCAGCCTACTCGCTCCCTGAACTAACAATTGCTTCACATTGCGCCATTTTCTCTTTCGGATATACTTCATACGGCATCACACCCGAAGCCAATTCAAAATATCCTCTTGCCTCTTCGTAGCGCTTATTATCTAGCAATTGATCTGCAATTTGAATGTACTTATCATAAAAGATTTGATTGCTCTCTGTCATTGTTTGAGCGATATCACAATCCTTCAAGGCAGTTTTTATTTCAGGATTGTCATTAAACTCTTGTGCCTTTTTAAATGCTTCACGAGCTTCATCAAAGTTCCCGTCTTCTAATAATGTAATTCCTTCGTTTCTAGGCGCTACATAATTTTCAACCTCTTCTATCGTCCACCCTTCTTGACATTTCACAACTTTCTCAAGCATTTTTGAAGTATAATCATCATCCCATGCCTGCTCTCCAAGTGAATCAATGTAGAACTCAATCATTGGCTGCTCAGATAAAAAAGTGTAATCTTCTCTTTCAGTCGGTTTTACCAAACCAACAACCATAGGGAACTTAATAGTTCCTGAAGCATATCGCGTGTTAGCCGAAGAAGTGGTGATCGTTCCAAACTTTAAAGCATAACCTTCTTTATCAACTTTAATGGCGTAAAACCCTTGCATTGGAATCACTATTTTATCAATAGTGCCAGTTGAATCTGATAGAGCTTCTGAAATAACTTTTCCTTCTTGAATTACTCGTACTCGAGCATTTTCTAAGAAAACATTCTTTTGATCGTCATCTCTCACCTTTATATCAAGTGCGAGTGTTTCTTTTTGTGAAAATGAAGAAATTGAAACGAGGGTAATTAGTGTGTAAATTAGACTTTTCATAGTTTGAATTTTTTGAGGGTTTGGATCTTGTCTTTATAATTTACTACATTTCATAGCTCAAGTCAATTACTTTTAGATGAAGACGATTTCTCCTTTCCATGTGGCAGTGCCCATTTACGATCTAAATGAAGCCAAAGAATTTTACCTAAAATGTTTTAAATGTGATGTTGGCAGAACATCTGACAAATGGATTGATCTAAACTTATATGGACATCAATTTGTGCTACATCTTCGACCAAAGCCAAATTCAGAAGACGAGCACCATTATAATCAGGTAGATGGAAAATCAGTCCCGGTTCCGCACTATGGGGTAGTTTTAGAGTGGAATCAATGGGAAGAACTCTCGGTTAGATTAAAGTCTTTACAAATCAAATTCCTAATTGAACCATACATACGTTTTCAAGGCGAAGTGGGTGAACAAGCAACTATGTTTTTTCTTGATCCATCCGGAAACGCCTTAGAGTTCAAAGCTTTTAAAAATATTGATCAATTGTTTGCTAAGTAGGGGATACTCATTATCGCACCATAAATTTATAAGACTGGTCAAAAACATTGATGACATACACACCTTTTGACCAAGTTGAAGTGCTCACTTGATAATGGTCTTTTTGGTCATTGAGTTCCGTCATTAATTTTCCGTGAACACTAAAGATTCTTACTACTGACGTAAATGGCAATTCGGTAATAAATACACTTTCTAAATCTGAATTATAAAATACATTTACTTCGGAGTTAAGACTAATTCTAATAGTGTACCTAGAAATAGTAGCCATTCTATTAAAACTGTCATCCAAACCAGAAACCCAATAAATCCCTTTAAATGGAATCACGCAAGATGCCACACCACGCCTTGCTGGTAAAGGGACGCTTTCAGCTTGGTCCCAAATATCTTTGGAAGGGTCGTATCGCCAAAAATCAGATTTCATCTCTCCGCTTTCATTTTCTCCTGAGCCTACAAAAGCCCATCCATTCAAGACTTCAGCTTGCGCATACCATCTTACACCACCAGGAAAATCTGCTTTCTGTGACCAAGAGTTTGTTTCTGGATTATATTACCAAATATCCTCTTGTAAGTTTTCAAAACTGTCTTTTCCTAGCCCACAATATCCTTTATCGTAAAGTGAAAAACCAACCGTTTCAAACCTTGGGGCTAAAGGAAAGCTTGCAACTTCTGCCCAACTATCTGTTGTTGGATTATACCTCCAAAAATCATTGAAATAATCAATCGTGTCACGTCCTGTACCGACATAGATTTGACCATTAATTATAAAAGAGGCTGTTGCCCACCTGGCAGCAAAAGGAAAACTGTTTTTTTGAGTCCAAATTTGCTCATCCATATTAAATTCCCACACTTCATTGAGCGGATTCAAGCTTGGATCCACACCTCCTATTATATAAGCCTTTTCATCAATAGATTGAACTGTTGCATATTGTCTTGGGGTTCCTGGAAATGCTGTAACATCAATCCATTCATTTAATCTAATGTTATAACCGTAAAAATCATTTCACTGCGAAAAGCCTGCATGATTGCCCATGCCCAAATAAATGACACTCCTATGTGTAAAAGCAACTGCATCATCTCTCCCCACACCTTCAATATCTACATTAGAGGTCCATCCATATTCTTGTGAAAATGTCATTTGACCAAAAAAGATTAAAAATATGAGGAGCCGCATCTGCTCTAATTTAACGTTACTATTTAATTATTAGTGCATGACAAGAATAAGGAGAACAATTCTTACTTTTAAATCAAAAACAAACAAAAATGAAATTCAGCCCCTACTTATTAATCCCATTTATCGCAATCAATGCGTGTAGTGATTCAGAAGAACAAAGTGAAAACACAAGCGCCGACGAAGTGAATCAAACTATTGATAGTTCAATTGTAATAGAAGATATTGGCGACCTAACGATAATTGACTCTACCACCTTGCCAAAAAGAATGCAAGATGAGGCCAATATGATTTTGAGCTGGGCTGATGGTGACCTTGATAAGGATGGAGTTAGTGAGAAGGTGGTTGTCTATTCCCGTGATTTAGAATGGGAAAGTTCAGCTCCTAGAGACTTGGTGATTTATAAGCAAACTGATGGCGAATGGGAAGAATGGGTTAATACAGACAATACAATCGGAAGAGCAGATGAAGGTGGAATGATGGGAGACCCTTTTGGTGGAATCGCAATTAAGAATGGAATCTTAGAGATTAATCATTCAGGCGGTTCAAGCTGGAAATGGGGAAATACGCATAAGTATAGGTTCCAAGATGGTGACTTTTATTTGATCGGCTATACAGGCGTCTATGGTAAACCTTGTTTATATTGGGAAGATAGAGATTACAACCTATCAACTGGAGACTGCACCTTTACTTTTGAAGCAGAGGAATGTGAAGAATATGCCGCAGAGGAAGATTATGGCCCAAAAAGAGAAGAATCTTTTAATCATAAAATGAAAAATCTTCCTACTCTCATTGACATGAGAGAATACAGTTATACATTCCAGTCGCCTAATGGTGAAGACTTCTATTTGTAAAATATGACCAAACAATCCTACCTCAACATTTGCGAAAAAATAGCTCCTTTCATTCACAGAACACCTGTGATGTCTTCACAATTGATTAATGATATTGCAGGATGTGAAGTGTTTTTTAAATGTGAGAACTTTCAAAAAATGGGTGCATTCAAAATGCGCGGAGCTACTAATGCAATTCTAAATTTGTCAGAGGAACAAAGGGCTAAAGGAGTCGTAACACACTCATCAGGAAACTTTGCACAAGCACTTTCATTGGCAGCAAGGAGCTTAGGAGTAACAGCCTATATCGTCATGCCCTCTTCGGCGCCTCAAGTCAAAATTGACGCGGTAAAAGGATATGGTGGAATCGTTTCAATTTGCCCTCCGACTTTGAAAGACAGAGAAGAAAGTGCAAAAGCAATTGAAAATGAAAAAGGCGCCTCCTTTCTACATCCATCAAATGATGATGATGTGATTCATGGACAAGGAACAGCTGCAATTGAATTATTAGAAGATTACCCTAACCTTAATGCCATCTTCACCCCAGTTGGTGGTGGTGGACTTTTAGGCGGAACAGCTTTGGCCGCCAGTCTTTTTGCCCCTGATTGTAATGTTTATGCCGGTGAGCCTGAAGAGGCTGATGATGCCTATCGGTCTTTGAAATCTGGAAAAATAGAAACTAATGATTCAGCCAATACAATTGCTGATGGACTTAAAACTCAATTGGGTGATCGCAACTTTCCAATTATTCAAGAGCACGTAAAAGAGATTTTTTTAGTGAGTGAAGAAGAAATATTAGAAGCCTTAAAACTGATTTGGACTCGAATGAAAATAATCGTTGAGCCAAGCTCTGCTGTAGCTTTTGCGGCACTGTTGAAAAACAAAGAGGCTCTCAAAAATCAAAAAGTAGGAATTATCATATCTGGCGGAAATGTTGATTTAGACAATCTTCCTTTTTAATGATCCGGCTCATTACATATCTACTTTTTGTTTGCATCAGCTTTTCAGTGTTTGGCCAAAAAGTTGACTTAATTCCTGCCGTTAATAATCAACAAACTTTTGCAGGGTCCTTTCAATTGAATAGTGAAACTGGCATCTCCTTCAAACATTCTGATTCACTCAAGAACGAAGCCGAATACTTGAAAAGTGTTATTGGTGTCGCTTCTAATTTTAACACACAGTTGAGACCTCCTCCCGGACGCAAAGGGAATAACATTTTACTCTCTGTTAACTCTGAATTACTTGAAAAAGGAAAAGAAACTTATCTATTGTCAATCAAAGAAGATGGAATCAAAATACAAGGCGCCACGAGAACTGGAGTAATGCGAGGAATTCAAACTCTTAGACAGCTCTTTCATCCAAAATTTCATGCGCCATGGAATGTGAACGCCTGGACTTTACCCCTTGTCGAAATTGCTGATTATCCTCATTATGAACATAGAGGGTTTATGTTGGATGTGTGCCGACATTACTTTGATGCCGCAGTTGTCAAAGAATACATTGACTTACTTGCTTTTTACCGCATGAACGTGCTTCACCTTCATTTGACTGAAGACCAAGGTTGGCGTTTTGCTTCTGAAAAATATCCGCTACTCAACACTATCAGCTCTACAAGAACAGAATTGAATGGGGAGCAATATGGCGGATTGTTCACCAAAGAAGAATTAAAAGAGATTGTGGCCTATGCATCTGAAAGACATATCACAGTAATTCCCGAAATTGAAATGCCAGGCCATTCTCAAGCTGCCTTAGCGGCTTATCCACATCTGTCATGCACGGGCGAAGATGTCGAAGTAGCAAATGATTGGGGTGTTTTCAAAGAAATATATTGCGCAGGAAATGACTCTACTTTCATCTTTTTAGAAACAATATTGGACGAAGTAATGGAAATATTTCCGTCTAAATACATTCACATTGGTGGAGATGAAGCCCCTAAACAAAGATGGGAGCAATGTGACAAGTGTCAAAAAAGAATTAAGGATGAAGGCCTTGAAAACGAACAAGAATTGCAGAGCTATTTTATAAAAAGAATTGACGAATACTTGGCGGATCACGGAAAGTCAATAATCGGTTGGGATGAAATTTTAGAGGGCGGACTCTGTGATGGGGCCACTGTGCAATCTTGGCGAGGATACGAGGGCGGAATTGAAGCTGCTAATCAAGAACATAAGGTTATTATGTCTCCAACCTCTCATTGCTATTTAGATTATGGACTTTCTTCCATTGATGTTCAAAAAATCTATTCATTTAACCCCGAACCTGCCGACCCAAATTTCACTAATTCGGAATTCATTATTGGAGGCGAATGTAATATGTGGACAGAACATGTACCCGACAGAAAAACCTTGGATAAAATGGTTTTTCCAAGACTGATTGCTTTTTCAGAAGCCCTTTGGACATCTCCTTCTGAAAGTATGTACCCTTCCTTCTACGAGCGACTTCAAACTCATTATCCCGTATTGGATAAATTCGGAATTCAGTATGGTCTTGAAATGGTTCCGGTAAAATTAAAAGACAGTATTATTAATGAAAAAACTCACATAGCTATCGAACATGCAATGCCCGAATTCAAAAGCATGTATAAGTGGAGAAACGAGAACACGATTGAAGAATATGAAAACTACACTTCGCCTATCACCCTTAATCAAAGCGGAATTTTTGTGGTTCAACCTTTAAAAAATGGACAGTTTTATGGAGAAGAAATATTACAGTCTTATGAATTTCACAGAGCCATAAACTCCAAGGCTACATATAAGAGCATAATCAATAAATGGTATACTGCTGGCGGTGAAAAAGCTTTAATTAATGGTAAGCTTGGGTCGTTAGATTTTAGAGACGGCAACTGGCAAGGATTCTGGGGCAAAGACCTTATGACCGAAATTGAACTTGAAAAGTCTACAGAAATCGTGTCTGTAGAAATGAACTTCTACCATTATGCGAACGCCTGGATTGTGCAACCTAAAGAAGTCATTATTCAAACTTCAGAAGATGGAAAGAAATGGACAAAACCCAAGGTCGTTAAACTTGACAAACCAGCTTATGACAACCAAAAAAAGATTATCTCTGCTAGAGTTGATTTGAAAAAGCCGACACAATCAAAACACATTCGCATCAGTGCAATTAACTCAGGAAAAATGCCTGAACATCATGATGCGGCAGGAGAGCCATCTTGGATATTTATTGATGAAATAATTGTGAAATAATGGATTTTGAACTCTGCATTGATAGCTTGAAAGAGGCATTGGTAGCCAAACAAATGGGTCTTAAAAGAGTTGAGCTTTGTTCAGGATTAGAAGTGGGAGGTTTAACACCTTCTTACGGATTGATTTCGTCTTGTGTTGAAGTTGGTGGTGTAGAGGTACATGTCATGATAAGACCAAATGGAGGGAGCTTCGTTTATTCGGATGAAGATTTTCAAATAATGCAAAAAGACATTCTAGGCGCAGGCACAGCAAAGGCAGCTGGCGTGGTGTTTGGAGTTTTAACAAAAGACAATCGGCTAGACTATCAAAAAAATGCGGGCATGGTTCATTTTGCGAAAACTCAAAACCTTGAATGTACTTTTCACCGGGCTATTGATTTATCTTCTAATTGGGAGTTAGACCTTGAAGACCTAATAGAAATTGGTTTTGATAGAGTGCTCACTTCAGGCGGAGCTTCAAAGGCAATTGACGGAATTGATCAGATCGCCAAAATGAAAAAAAAAGCTGCTGGCCGGATAGAAATAATGGCGGGATCTGGTGTAAACCCAAACAATGCCTTGATGCTATCAAAGGTGAAAGTTGATGCACTTCATTTTACAGCTCGCAAAACAATTGATAAGAATGATGATTTCTGCTTTGGAACAGACATAGAAGTTGACCAAACCAAAATTGAAGAAATCCTGAAGCACTTTTAATGAAGGCTGGTTTACTCATATTCAAAGTGCTATTTGCGTTTTTAGCTTTTTCTCAACCAAATACAGATTACTTAGATAAATGGACTTTAGAACTTGGCAAACATGATTTCCAAACCACAATTCCTTCTGAGGTTCATTTAGATCTTTATCAATCAGGTACAACAACTCATCCTTTTAATTGGAATGATTCCTTTTCAGAAAACATGATTGAAAAAGGGTCATTTACCTATTACACCTCATTTTTAGGAGAAAATTATTTAGAAAAAGACAATATTGAATTAGTATTCGAAGGTCTTGACACTTACGCAGATGTCTACCTAAACGACTCTTGTATACTGAAGGCCAATAATATGTTTAGAAGCTGGGAGGTAGACATTAAGAATCTCATCAAAACTGGCCAAAACTCTCTTAGGGTTGAATTCACAAACCCTACCATCTTTAATGAAGAGCACGTAAAATCTGCTAAATACCAATTGCCCTCGGGGAATGAGACAGTTGACTTGAAAGTTTCTAATTACACTAGAAAAGCTGCTTATCAATTTGGATGGGATTGGACGGAAAGGTATGTGGGCTGTGGGATATGGCGGCCAGTATATATCAGGAGTTGGGATATGGCAAGAATTTCTGACTATTATGTAGAGACTCTTTGTGTCTCAGAAGAGGAAGCTGAAATTGCTTATCACATTGAAATAGAAAGTGATTCTAAGAAAAAGAAAAAAACCTTCGTCAAGATAGATGGAAGAAGTTATGCTGTTAAACTCAAAGAAGGCACTAACAGCTTTCGATTTGAAAGAGAGATAAAGAACCCAAAATTATGGATGCCTAATGGTTATGGAGAGCCCAATATGAATCTATCTAAGATTGAGCTCTTCGAAAAAAAGAAATTGATTGATGCATCTGCCGTGCATTACGGAATAAGAACTGTAGAACTCGTAAATGAAGCAGACAGTATTGGAACTTCATTTTATTTTAAGATCAACGGACAAGCAATATTTGCAAAAGGGGCTAACTATGTTCCTATGTCAACCTTCCCCTCAGAAGTTGATGCTCTTGATTACAAAAAAATGATCTCTGAAGTTAGAGAAGCTAATATGAATATGCTTCGCGTTTGGGGTGGCGGAATTTATGAGGACGAACTCTTTTACAAATTTTGTGACCAGAACGGAATACTAGTTTGGCAAGATTTCATGTTCGCCAATTCTATGTATCCTTCAGATGCAGCCTTTCATTCAAATATCAAAGAAGAAGTAAAAGATAATATACGAAGACTAAGAAAGCACCCCTGTTTGGCTTTGTGGTGTGGTAATAATGAAATTGAAGTAGGGTGGAATAATTGGGGGTGGCAGGATGCATTCGGTTGGTCAGAAAATGATTCAACTGAAATCTGGAATAACTACCTCAACATCTTTCACACAGAGATTCCTGCCATTGTATCTCAAGAATCATCTTCAATTCCTTATGTTTCAACAAGCCCATTGAGCAATTGGGGTACAAAAGAAAACTTTAACCACAGTAGTATGCATTACTGGGGTGTATGGCATGGTGAAGATGACTTTACTCAATTCAAAAACAATGTTGGTCGTTTTATGGTCGAATACGGATTTCAATCTTATCCAAAATATGATCAGCTATTAAAACACTCTAGAGGGGATGTAAGCTTTGAATCTGATTATTTAAAAAACAGGCAAAAAAGTTATGTGGGAGATAAGTGGATAAACAGAGAAATTGAAAAACGATATGACCGTGTTTCAGACATTAAAGCGTGGCTTCAATTATCACAGCACATTCAGGCCAACGCTTTGAAGGCCGCTATTCAATCTCACCGCCTAAACGGTAAATGTAAGGGGACATTATTTTGGCAACTAAACGACAGTTGGCCTGGTCCATCTTGGTCCGTAATCAATTACGATCAAACGGAGAAAGTCGGTTTTGAAGAAGTCAGGAATCTTTATAGTCCGCAGGCAATATTCGTAGACACTACGGAAGAAAAGGTCTCGTTTTGGGCGGTTTCTGACTCACCTGACACTATCAATGTGAGCTTAAAAATTAATGTGATTCAAGGCTTCAACACCTTGCTCGAAAAATCTATTCCGGCTGATCTCTCTTTTTTAAAATCGAAGAAAATCTATTCATTTGACAGAAAGATATTGGAAACTGGTAAATCTTTAGCTCCCTACATCATCATCAAATTAAAAAGTCGGATTACAGGTGAGACACTTTTTGAAGACACCTTCTTTTTTGGGCTAAGCCCAGATGAAAAATCTATCCTGTTTAATTCTCAGAAAAGTCGTCCTTAATGCCAGACAAGAGCGTGTCTTCAAAATCAAAACGTTCTTGATACTTTTGCTTATCTAGCATCTTGTGCTCTACCATTCCCCAAAGAACAAACTCTTTATAAAACAGCTTTTCACTTTCATCAATGCTCGGTTGATACTTCTCTAATATCTTATCTAGAGCCGGAATCGCATTTAAAGTTGCGGTATACTCATCATTGGTTGCATTCGTTTCCAATTGAAACTTTCCTCCTCTTGCAAACCACTCTACTACCTCATCAAATTCGTCATAGTCAGTTGACTTTCTCAGTTTCTTGATCTCTTTAAACTTGATTGAGAATAAATCTTTCACGGCTTCACCAATCAATATTTTCGCCACTGATTCTGCTCCTTCTTGCTCTCCTTCGTAAACCAATTCTAACTTACCTGTCATAGCGGGAATGATTCCTAAGATATCAGATACTCTCAAGACAGTAGATTTGTCTTTACTCATCAACAATCGCAACTCAGCTGTGCTCATCAAGTTCTCAAATGCCGTGATGCTCATTCTGGCCGAAACGCCACTTTTTGCATCTACATAGTCATTTTCTCTTGCTTCAAAACTGATATGCTCAATGAGGTCTCTCGCCAATTCAGGAACAACAACATTCTTCTCTGCATTCTCTGAAATCTTTGCCTCTTGTGTGGTAATTTGTTTTGCTAAAACCACATCTTTTGGATAATGAGTCAGGATTTGTGATCCGATTCTATCCTTTAGTGGCGTTACAATACTTCCTCTATTAGTATAATCTTCAGGATTAGCAGTAAAGATAAATTGTAGGTCAAGCGGAAGTCTTAATTGAAAACCTCTAATTTGTATGTCTCCTTCTTGTAAGATGTTGAACAATGAAACCTGAATTCTTGCTTGTAAATCAGGTAATTCATTAATTACAAAAATGCATCTATTTGCTCTTGGAATCATTCCGTAATGAATTACGCGATCATCTGCGTATGATAGTTTTAAGTTGGCTGCTTTTATAGGGTCAACATCTCCAATTAGGTCAGCAACAGTAACATCTGGCGTAGCCAACTTCTCAAAAAATCTTCTATCTCTATGCACCCAAGAAATTGGTGTGTCATCTCCTTTTTCTTCAATTAGTTCGGATGCGAATCTTGACATAGGTTGCAAAGGATCGTCATTTATTTCAGAGCCTCCAACAATCGGCATCCATTCATCTAATAATTGAACCAATGAACGAGCAATTTTAGTTTTTGCTTGGCCTCTAAGTCCTAACAAATTTATGTTGTGTTTAGATAAAATCGCAGAGAACAATTGTGGTAAGACAGTGTTTTCGTAACCCACGATTCCCTCAAAGGTTGTGTTACCAGATTCAAGGTGTTTCATCAAATTATCTCTCAATTCGTCCTTAATTGACTTTGATTGATATCCTGACTTTTTTAATTCACCTAAGTTTTTAATTGATGGAGTCATATCTTATCCTTTAATTCGCTTTTTTCTATTTGTTTCGTAATCCTCAAAGATCATTTCACCCAAACCTTTTAGTCCAGTGTAAAACGCTTTTCCTTGATTCTCTTCAGTGAACTTGCTCACGAACTCCATTAGGTATTCGTCTTGAGCAATCATGAAAGTTGTGATTGGTATTTTCAGTTTTCTTGCTTGACGGGCCATATTGTAACATTTGTCTACAATAAAGTCATCTAAACCAAAGCTGTTTTTATAGTAATCTCCATCAGACATGCGTAAGCAACTTGGCTTGCCATCAGTGATCATGAATATTTGTTTGTTCGTATGTCTTTTCCTTCTAAGAATATCCATTGCCAATTGAATTCCTGCCACTGTATTCGTGTGATAGGGACCAACCTGAAGATACGGTAAGTCTTTCAACTTAACCGGCCAGGCATCATTCCCGAATACGATAATATCTAAAGAGTCTTTAGGATATCTTGTTTGAATTAATTCTGCAAGTGCCATTGCAACTTTCTTTGCTGGCGTGATTCTGTCTTCGCCATATAAGATCATTGAATGTGAAATGTCAATCATCAAGACGGTAGACATTTGAGCTTTATGATGAGTGTCGTTCACCACCAAATCTCTTTCGTTAAGTGTGAAGTCCATCATTCCGTTATTGACTTGAGCATTCTTGATGCTTTCAGTCATTGAAATGTTCTCTAAACTATCTCCAAATTGATAATCTCGAAGCTCGCCTGTGTGCTCATCACCTTTACCAAGATGCTTCGTCTTATGATTGCCGCTTCCTGATTTTCTGAGGTTTCCAAATATTTGGTTCAAAGCATTTTGACGAATTGCACGCTCTGTCTTTGCAGTAATGACTGGGCCTCCTCCTTGTTGATCATCAGGGTCTCTTAAAAACCCTTTTTTCTTAAGGTCTTCAATAAAATCCTCCATTGTATACTCGGGAGAAGTCAAATTATACTCTTTATCTAAATGACGCATCCAATCAATCGTCTCTTCTACATCACCAGAAGTATAGGTAATCAGCTCCATAAAAATATCAAACAAGCGTTCAAAAGGAGTTTTGCTCTCTTCTTCATGCTGTTTTATTATGATTCCGGTTTTTCCTAAATCTCTTTTCATTGATGCTTGGACGAATTGAATATTGCGTGCTTACTAATTTAACAAAGTAATGGGACAAATGTTCTTCGTGTTGACGATAGAGGCTGAATGATATTTTAGAAGAGGTCTTTGAATTGGTCTATCAAGCAGAAAGCGTGTTGTTGATACAATTGCAAACAAAGCCGCTTTAATTTTGATGTTAAATTATTTTCGAATTCTATTCTTCCAAATAGACCTCAAAAAGAGAAGTGAAGTGAAGCCGGCAAAATAGAGCCAAAACTCATTGGTCGTTCTCATTTGATAAAAGAAAACAAAGGCCAAAGTTAGCAGCACCCAAATGAATTGTTGCCCTAAGGCGTAGAGTTGCTTGGTGTCATTTTTGACTTCAATCTCTAGCTCTCCATTATTTGCTTTTGACAAAAATGTGTTTAGCTGACCAGGTAAAGCCAATAAGTTTTTGAGCTGTCCCTTAATCGCATCCATTAACATGCTCTTGATGTTTTCGAAAGTGAGCATTTGAGATTTGAGGTAAGGTTTGACGACTGATACCGGGTCTAGCTCTGGGGCTATTTGAGCTGAGATTCCACCAACCAACACTAATGTCCTATTTAATAAAACCCAATCTTTTGGCACCTGAATTGTTTTGGTAAGTTCGGCGATACTGAGTTCTTTCATCAAGCCTTCAATACTTGATCCTTTTATGTCTTCAATTGAAATGTCATTCATTTTGAAGCCACTCATTTCAACTTCATTATTCAAAAAATTACTGAAGGCATCAACAATTTTTTTGGCAACTTTTCGAGCGTCAGTGTTGTCTCCAATGAATCCCATTCTTTGAAGCGAAGTCAATACTTTATCATAATCTTGAGCCAAGGCCGCTTGCAATAAAACCGGAATCTCCTTTCGCATCTTTTCACTCAGAACTGCGATAGCGCCAAAATCCAAGAGGATTATTTCTCCTTCTTTGTTGACTAAAATATTTCCGGGGTGAGGGTCGGCATGATATAAACCATCCTCCAAAACCATTTTGCAATATGCTAGAATTAGTCTTTTTGAGATGTCTTCTCCACTAAGGCTCCACTCTTTTAACTGTTCAACATTCGTGATTTTAACGCCTTCTTCAAAGGATGTCGTCAACACTCTACTAGACGAAAATTCAGTGTACACATTCGGCACTCGAATTCCTTCAGACTCCTCAAGGTTGTCACCAATCACTTGCATTGATGCTCTTTCTTTGTTGAAATCAAGTTCATCAATAATCATTTTAGAAATTTGCTCGTACACAAAATCCATCCCATTTATTTTAATGAAAAAGGAAATTCTGTTTAGCATTTTCTTGATGATTTGAAGGTCTGCTTTCGCTAACTCTTCAATGTTTTTATGCTGCACTTTTACTGCAACTTTCTCGCCTGATTTAAGAGTGGCTTTATAAACTTGACCTATTGACGCAGACGCAATTGGTTTTTCAGGAATATCTTGGAAAAGGTTTTCAAGGGGCTCTCCTAAGTCTTCTTCTAATGTTTGTTTGGTGTTTTCAAAAGGACTTTCGGGAGCGTGGTCTTGCAATGACTCTAACAAATCCCCGTATGACTTTGGCATCACATTAGACATGATTGAAAGCAATTGGCCGAACTTTATGAAAAGGCCTTTTAATTCAAGAATGCCTTCTTTAAGGTCTTGCGCATTTTTAAGCTCTACCCTGCCAACTCTTCTGTCATAGTACTTTTTACCAAAAAATTTTTTGCTGATATAAAGCCGAACGTATCTCCAAATTAGGCGATTAACAATTCGAATTGCTTTACGTGTTCTTCTTTTGTAAGAGATTTTGGCCTCCATAATCTTATTGACGAATTATAAAGGTAGATGTTTTAACTCAACCAAAGTATTTATCTGACTATTTGAACCCAAATCACATAGGGCTCAACTCCACTGTCAAAATTCACCACGATATAGTAGGTTCCAGCAGCTAGTGCTTTCCCATTAAAACTCTCACCTCTCCAAACGACCTCTTCGTTATCGTAATTGTTGTAATTATTGACAGCATCACCCCATCTATTAAAAACGGCAACAATATTGTTTCCCGCATTTTCTAATCCTTCAATAAAAAGGAAATCATTTACACCATCATTATTTGGTGAAAAGGCATTCATGTTAGCACAGGAGGTAAATTCGATCAAAATAGAGTCTTGAAATTGGCAGTAAGCTTGTTTGATCAGCACAAAATAATAATCTTGGGCCCTAAGCTCTATGTCAATTTCAGAATCGGCCGAGATATCCCCTCCGTCTTCGCCAGCCTGATACCACAAATAACTAAGCCCGCCAGAGGCCTCAAGGGTAATTGTTTCCCCAACGCAGCCAGAGACCGGCGAAACAACACTTACTGTTTCATCTGAAATATAATTGAAGACGTGCTCTACTCTATTATTATAGGTAACAGTATCACCATTTACTTCGACTTTCAATGTTGAGAATGACGAAATTGTAATGGTATCTAATGGAATCGATTCAATTTGAGTGGAAGTTAAGTTTCCAGACCATGGATACGACCCAAAAAGGACATCATCAATATAGATGTCGAAGTTTAAATCATTGATGGTATAATCGCCTTGGTTCTCAATCTCAGCCATAATTGGCACTCTTGTTTCACCACAAATGGTGTCTTGAAGATTTGAAACTCCAAGTTTTGCATCAGATGGTGTTACTTGGCCTCTATAAATTTTTCCATTTGTTGCACTCAACCACATGCTTGACGAATGCTCAATCCAAATTCCGTAAATATCTTCTCCACCCGTAACTCCATTTACCAAATTCCAAGTAGAGCCATTATAAAACCATAAATTGTCCATTTCTCCAACTGCGACACCAAAATTCGAGTTTAACATTTCAACTTGTTCAACCTTATCGTTGGCCGTTAAATCAACATAACCCCATGTTGTTCCGTCTGACGTAAAATTAACTTCGCCTGAATCAGTTGGTGCCCAAGCATTATCCATGTCGAGAATGTCAACCCATTCGTAAGCTTCACCTGAACCTGTGATTGACTGTGTCCAGTTATCCCCTCCGTCAGTAGTGTAGGCAAGTGTGCCAGATGAGCCCAGCCAGCCATGGTCTTCATCAATAAAATCAAAGTTGTGAATAATGGCGCCACCCAGATTATAAGTCGTTAAGTCCCAATTTTCACCTCCATCTACAGTTTTATGGACGGCCAAATATGGAGTTGATGCACCATTAAACACTCCAACATATCCTACCAAAGAATCTAAAAAGAAAACGGCGTCATATTGATTGTTTACGTCCCCAAAAGAAATATCCTCCCAGGTTTCTCCACCATCTGTAGTTCTAATAAAGGTTTCAATTCCGCCAGCAAACCCATGATTTTCATCCGCCCAATGCATACCCCAAAACGAACTGCTAGGGTCGTCATATACCACTTCCCAACTTAGGCCTTCGGTCTCTGACTTTAATAGCTTTCCGTTAGCCGTGTATGTCCAACCGACCTCATCATTGACAAAATATACTTTTTCTAAAAAATCTGAGACAGGAGTTTGAACCTCTGTCCAGGTCATTTGACCATAAGAGTTGTTCAGCAGAGCCAGCAATACCACTAGCAACAAACTATTTTTATAAAGCTTTGAGAGTGTAAGCTTTTCCGTTTTCATTTCACTGTAAGCTACTAAAAATATGTGACTTACAAAAGCCTAAGGCTTATTAAGTGATTTGATATCCACCAATTCAACTCTAGAAACTTCTTGCAAGCTGTCTAGTTCAAACAAATTCGGTAAATCTTTCAATGGCGTTCCAACTTCAGCAGAATAATTAATGTAGTCTTGAAAAGTGATGCCTTCAACTACCCTTTGGTTGTACGCGACCCTAAATCTCACTCCTCCGCCATTGACCTTATAATTATAAGCGAAATAGTCCACCAACTTTGTTTGCTGATTGATCCAATAGAAGTACTCATCTTCAAAATCTTCGCCTCCACCTTCTTGGCTAAACGTTACTTTGACTGACTCATATGACACTGAATCAATTTCGACAACACCTATGTAGTTAGAGTTCACAGAAGCATCTGAAAGCTTATGAGGCAAGGTTGCGAAATAAACGACAGAATTCAAAGACTCTCCATATTTGCCCGCATCCTCTTCTGAAAGACTTAGTTTTTCACCATCAATAAAACGCATAAAATCGCCGTTTTCAAGAATATCCTTTTGCCAACCCTCATCACTTTGATACTCTGAAGTATATGAATAATTCGCTCCATCATTTTTAAAGACATACTTCTTCTCTCTAAAAGTGAACTGATAGTTTGCCTGATCATAAAGTTCGCCTCCATGGGCTTCAATAGTTTGGTTAATTAGGCTGTCTGATTGTGAAACCTCTTGTGTTTGAGCTTCCGGATTTAGGGTGGGCTCCGAACCATCCTCGCTAACACAGGAAAGAAAAACACCACTCAAAAAAATGGCCATTAAATACTTCATCTTTCTTTGACGGCTGAATTTAGGATTGATTACAGGCGGAAAAAGCCCGCTTTACTTAACTTGAACATTTGCCTATCCCGAAAAAGATGGCCAACCAAATTAATCCCTTAACTAAGAAGAATAAGAATCCTAAAATTCCAATTCTTTTGAGCCAAAGTTTAGTTTTGTTCATATTGCAAAGTTATTGAATTGAACTTTTCTATTTGCGCTTTGTTCTGGAAATTACCAATTAAGTGGTATTGCCGATAGCCAATCTGCCTTCTATTTTTGCAGAGATTTTTACAATCGTTGCTTGAATAAATAAATCGGACGTAAATTTGCGCTCAAATGATTAAAAACCTACTCATATTTCTTCTTCTTTCTCAGGCCGTTTCTGCTAGTTCGCAGCAATTTGCACAAACAGTTAGAGGGGTTGTAAATGATGCTGAAAATAAGACAGGAGTGCCCGGAGTTAAGATTGTTGTGCAAGACACTCAAAACGACAGCACGCTTGCTATCGGTATGTCAGATGAAAACGGTAAGTATGAAATTAAGAATGTCGCCGTAGGCCGTGTTCGCGTTTTATTTAGTTCTATTGGTTTTAAAACTACTGTGATTGAAGATGCAGGATTGTCATCTGCGCAAGAATTAATTCTTAACATCAACCTTGTGCCAAATGTGGCAACTCTTGAAGCAGTTGAAGTGCTAGGAAACGGAATGCGAGGAGAGCCCATCAATAGATTGGCGATTGCAAGTACCGTAACCATCACGCCGGAACAAATCTCAAAGTATGCTGGAAGTATAGACGACCCTTTAAGGGTTGTAACTGCCTACCCAGGTGTAATTGCACAAAACTCAGGTTTCAACTACATTTCTGTAAGAGGTAATTCACCAGTTGGAATGTTGTATCGCTTAGAAGGAGTTCCAGTTGCAAATCCAAATCACTTTGGAGAAATTGGAACCAATGGAGGTTTTGTTACTCAATTCAGTTCGGCATTATTAAGTAACAGTGATTTCTATTCTGGAGTGGCTCCAGCTGAGTTTGGAAACGCTACCTCAGCAGTCTTTGATTTTAGATTTAGAAATGGTAATAACAGAAAAAGAGAACACGCTTTTAAGGCGAGTGTCTTAGGGTTGGATTTGGCAACCGAAGGACCTTTTTCAAAGAACTCTAAAGCCTCTTACTTGATTAACTATCGCTACTCTACTCTCGGAATCTTGTCAAAAGTGATTTATTTGGGAGGTGTAGAACCTTCATATCAAGATTTGTCGTTCAGTATCAATTTACCAACCAAAAAGGCAGGTACATTTAAGATTTTTGGAGTGGGTGGATTGAGTAACTTTTTGTTGGATGCAAAACGTGATTCGGCAGATTGGGAGTTTGATGGCGATAGAGTTAGAAGAGTTTACGGAACAAAATCAGGTACAGGCGGGATTTCATACTATCTGCCAGTAAAAGGAAATGGGTTTTTTCATGCCGCCGCAGCATATTCATACGGCAGAAACTTTGATAATTCAGATTATTTAGAAGATGACTTTGAGTGGGATTTAAGAGACCAATCAAGCTATGATGATGCAAGATTAACAGTGACTGCAGATTATAATCACAAATTCGGCAAGCGTCATTCTAATAAAAGCGGAGTCATTTATACTTTAAGTCGTCATAGCTATTATGCTCAACGGTATGACAAAAATGTAGATGGCTTATTTCAGTGGGCTAGCACAGACGGAAACGGACAACAAATTCAAGCCTTTAGTCAATCTAAATTTTCGTTATCAGATAGGTGGACATTGAATGCGGGGGTTCATTACATTCATTTTTTACTGAACAACAAGTTTAATGTTGAGCCAAGAGTAGGCCTTCAGTTTGAGCCCAATTTGAAATCTAAATTCACCTTGTCTTATGGACTTCATTCAAGAATTGAAAACCTGAACTTTTACTATGTAGAAGATCAAAATAACCCTGGCAATATGCTAAACCAAGATTTAGACTTAATGAAGTCACATCATTCTGCGATAGGATATACAGTGATGTTGACAAAATCATTGAAACTGAAAACGGAGGCTTACTTTCAATATCACTATGATGTGCCGGCAATTGACGGAGGAACCTATTCTGTTCAAAATCTATTTAACAGCTTACCGCAAGTTGACCTCTCAAATGTTGGTTCAGGCAAGAACTTTGGGGTTGAATTGTTGCTTCAACAGTTTACCCACAAAGGCTATTACTACATGTTCTCTTTAGCCGTGTTTGATGCTCAATACAGAGCCGGTGATGGCGTTTGGCGAAATAACGAATTGAACCAACGCTATTCATACAATGTAATCGCCGGGAAAGAGTTTAAATTAAAAGACAAACCAAAAAAGTCTAGACTCCTTTCAGTTAACATGAATTTCAGACATTCAGGTGGCGCTTGGAAAACGCCGATTGACTTAGACGCATCAGAATTAGCAGGCTGGACCGTGTTTGATGAAACCGTTCCGTTTAGTGTTCAACAACCTAACCTAATGGGGCTTGACATTTCAATGAACTACAGGTCAAGCAAGAAAAAAGTATCTTCAGAATGTTCAATTACATTGAAAAACATCTACAGTAATAATGCCGTTCTTTTTGAATTGTATGACACAGACACCAAGTCAATTCGTCAAAGAGAAGATTACGGATTAATTCCAGTAATTAGCTATACCGTTCACTTTTAAGCAAACAACTCAGAACTGAATTCATACATCAACTGTGCGTCTTTCTTTTTGAACGCCGAAAACGAATTCAGATTATGAACAATTGAAATATCTGGCTTGAGCAACTTCTCTCTTTCAATTTCTTGTCGTTGAAGTATGATTGATCTCTTAATCACCTTTCTAGTGCTGCTCAAATCTTTACGAGAAATGCTAATTGGTGCTCTCAAAAAACTGCCCACCATTGTTGTTGAATCATCTGCAAAAGGTTGAATTGGAAAGTTATCTAAAACCGCTCCATCTGAATAGAGGTCGCCATCAAGCTCAACAGGCCTGAAGATCCCCGGAACAGCACAAGAAGCCAGCAGTTTATGATACAACTCACCTTCAGAAAAATAAAATGACTTACTTTTTTGCATGTTGGTGGCGCACACAAACAAAGGAATGTCTAGCTCTTCAAATGTTGGCCTAATCTTACCGGTAAAGAACTTTTCATATTTCATTGAGTTGAACATGCCGTTTGAAAAGGGTGACAGCCATGCATATTTAAAAAGAGGGGTTTCTAAAAAGAATTTCAAGATCTCTTTTGGGGAATTACCCGAAGCATAAAGAGCCCCAACTAAAGCACCAGCACTGGTGCCAGAGATTGCCTTAATTTCAATGTTTTTCTTTTCTAGATACTCTAAAAGGGGAACATGTGCGGCACCTTTAAGGGCTCCACCGCCGAGCACAAGATTGATTCCTTTTTCAGGATCGAGCGCATCTATTTGTTCCTTGATAGTCATCAAACTATCACAAAGCTAATGATTTACTCTTCAAACCAAGAGGCATACATGCGGTAGTTTTTTGCAATTCGCATCACTTCTCCTTTGAACATTTCTGACGAAAGGTCTTTGACTTTTTTAGCCGGAACTCCTGCCCATATTGAACCGGACTCAACTTTGGTTCCTTCAAGCAAAACTGCTCCTGCAGCAATTATGCAGTTCTCTTCAATTACGCAATTATCCATTACAATTGAGCCCATACCAATCAACACATTATCGGCAACTGTGCAACCATGTACTAAGGCATTATGACCAACAGAAACATTGTTTCCTAATGTTGTTTTCGTCTTTTCGTAAGTGGCATGAATTACTGCACCATCTTGGATATTCACATTATCTCCAAAAGTAATAGTATTCACATCTCCCCTAATAACAGCATTGAACCAAACAGAACAACCCTCACCCATAATTACTTCTCCAACAATAGTTGAATTTTCAGCCAACCAACAAGATTCTGGAATTTGAGGTTGGTGTCCTCTACAAGATTTAATAAGCGCCATAGTTGATGTTTTTGGTAAAAATAAAAAAGCCCGACCAATGGCCGAGCTTTTAGTAGCTGTTTTTGAGTTTTCTCTATTTCTTATCAATCACCCCTTCTTCAATCAAGTGCTCAAAAAAGTCATTTATCGTTTCTTTCATTGGGCGATATTCAACCCCTAATTCTTTGACTCCTTTACTGTTGTCTACTTTCCAAGGATAACCAATATTTTTAGCAACCATTTTTCTTGGCATTCCTTGAGAAGGTCCTGCCAACCAAACCAAAAATTTTGGAAGTTTTTTCGAAGGTAAAGGATGATTTGGATAATTTGGCTTCAACATCTCTGCTAAGCCTAAAAAACTTGTGTTTTCAGCAGATATTATGTTTCGACCTTTTGCTTCAGGCGTGAATCCTGCTTTATAATGAGCAATTGCCAAATCACGCACATCTACGGCTCCAATTCTAAAGTCAGGAGCTCCCATTTTCATATCTCCATTACCCATCATTTTCATGATTTCAAAAGTCTCTGAAGTTCCGTGTGGATTAATTCCAGGACCTACCACAAAAGAAGGATTAATAGTAACAACATCCCATTGATCTTGTTCTTTCATCATTTTCCACGCTTCTTTTTCTGCTAACGTTTTAGAATATGAATAAGGTTGGTGCACAAGACTTGAAGTCGTGTTCCAGTTTTCCTCAGTCATGAGATTATTAGGCACACTCAAGGTATCTTTTGCGTCTCCAATTATGGCAGCACAACTGCTTGTAACAACAACTCTTTTTACTGAGCCGGAATTGGTGGCGGCATTCAACACATTTCTTGTACCCTTTAAAGCCGGATCAACCAAATCTTTTTGGGCGTCAGTAATTGCCAAAGTGAAAGGAGAGGCGGTGTGGAATATAAGCTCGCATCCTTTAGCAGCTTCGTCATAAGTGCCATCTTGAAGTAAATCAGCTTTGAAATATTTAATCTCACCTGCTGACTTTGCAGCAATTTGATCTAAGTACTTTGTTTTCTCTTTACTATCCGGATTTCGAACTGCTGCGTGAACAGTAATTCCTTCTTGTAATAGCTTTTCCACTAATCGCCCAGCAACATAGCCTGTTGCTCCCGTTACTAATACTGGTTTTGTTTTATCTATATTCATTTTCTTTCGTTTTCAATTTAATACTTCAAAGTAACGGCCTTATTTTCAGTGCCATTAACATGAAATACGGTTTGACTAACACTTTTTACGGAAAGCCAATATTTAGACTGTAAACTCTTGCCCAACCATTTTTTCAGAAATCTCCCAAAGCTTTTTTCTCATTTCCAAGTCTAGTGCATGAGGTTCTATCTTTGCTTTACCTGGCTTACCTTTTACTTCTGTTCTGCTTTGCGGACCAAAGTAATCTCCACCCTCTACTGAGGGGTCAAGAGCGGCCATAACCGTTGGTAAGGCTGCATTTTTTGGCGAGTGAGACATGAAACTAAACAGTGGCAACAACACATAATAAAGAAGTTTAGGAATGTGCCTCACTAAGTCAGTGTTGGATCCTCCAGGATGTGCTGCAACAGATAAAGTCTTTATTCCATTTTGTTTTAGTTTAAGATCTAAATCCAAAGCAAACATCAAGTTCGCCAACTTACTTTGACCGTAAGCTTTCATCTTTGAATACTTCTTTTCCCAATTTATATCATCTAAGTTTATTCTTCCTGATCTATGCGCCAGCGAGCTCAAGGCTACAACTCTACTATCCTCAGTGCTTTTGATAGTTGGCAAAAGAAGGTCGGTTAGCAAAAAATGACCCAAATGATTTACACCAAACTGAAGTTCAAAACCTTCTTTAGTTTTTGAGTAGGGCGGAATCATCACTCCGGCATTATTAATCAACAAATCAAGCTTGTCATACTTTTTATTGAACTCTGATGCAAAATTTTTCACAGATTCTAAACTGCTTAAATCAAGTTTCATAAGGTCAATGTCCGCATTAGGAAATTCAGATAAAACGTTCTTTTTCGCCTCCTCTGCTTTTTCAAGATTACGACAGGCCATCACGACTTTGATGTCCTTTTGGACAAACCATTTTGTTGTTTCTAACCCTAGGCCAGTATTGGCTCCAGTAATCAAGGCTAACTTTCCTTTATGATTTGGTATTTTGTCAAACTCAAACATCTCTTTTATATTACAAATCCCTCTTTTGGCCCTATCGCCTCTGGTAAGTCTGTCTCGCCAAGCATTTCTCTTAAATCTATTTCTATCGTTCTTGTTAAGGAGGTCATTGGTGTATCAAAGGCCAAATTCTCAAACGGGTTTTCAGCATAATCTCCTACCCCTTCCATCATCCAAAACACCCATCCAATTAATGTGGAAAACGGCACCACTCCCCAAACCATATAAGCAGGTAATTCAGCATCTGAAAAAGCGCTCAGTAAACCTAGAGGCATCAAGAAGATGAAGATGTAAACAAAGTAAATGCTCAATGATGCATATTGTCTTGGTAGCGGAAAGTTTTTGATGCGCTCACATTTTCCTTGAAGGGTATAAAATTCGGTTAGCAATGACTGCATTTCCATATGTCTGAAATCATCAATTAAACCTCTTTCTTTTAAGCTTCTTAATTCTTCTGTCTGCTTATGAATCAATTGTGTACAGCCATTCTTTTTAGAAAGAATCATCTGTACTTCTTCATCAGCCAAAAAGTTTCTTAGCTCGGTTTCAGGATCCTCAGTTGGAAAAAGGTCATCTATATATTTTCGATATCGTTTATTCAATCTTGCATCATGTTCCCAAGGCTTTAAAACTCTCAATTGCCTTTTTAAGCGGTAGAGCCACGCAATGTGTCTGTACATTAATCTTTTTCTGATGGCTTGTAAGTCCTCTTCACTCACCTTTTCATTTGCAAATTCATTAGTAACGAAGCCATTTACCATGGCTCCCCAACTTCTAGATGAGTTTACGATTCCGCCCCAGATTTTTCTTGCCTCCCATGTTCTATCGTATGCCGAGTTATTTTTGAACCCAATGTAAAACGCCACCGCGATACCAACAAGTGTAAGCGGCACCCAAGGAATCTTTAACCACTCATAATGATGCCACTGATATAACAACACAATTACCGTCGCATATAAACTGAAAATTATTAATGGTTTTATTGAAAAACCTATAATTCTAATAGGGTTAAATATTCGCTCTACGTACATTTTAATTAAGGTTTAGTTCTCTATATTCTTGTGGTGTTATTCCGGTTTTTTTCTTGAACAATCGGCTAAAATAATGAGGGTAATTGAAGCCTAAGTCATAGGCGATTTCAGAAACGTTCGCGCTTGTATTCAGCAATTCTGTTTTTGCCACATCTACCAAATAATCATTGATGTGTTCTTTGGTATTTTTACCTGTTTCTTTTTTCAGTAAATCACTCAAATAGTTAGGAGATAAATGAATTTGATCTGCCAAAAACTGTATACTTAAAGGACCCGTATCATGCTGTTTTTTATTCTCGTAATAATTATGAATCAAGCTTTCAACTTGTGAAACAACATCCTTGTGGTGATTGGTTCTGGTGTGGAACTGTCTTTCATAAAATCGATTGCAATAGTTCAGGAGCAATTCAATGTTAGATATTAGTAAGCTCTGGCTATGTCCATCAATGTTTTGGTCTAATTCAAATTGAATTTTCTCTATGCTATCATTCAAAATATCTTCTTCTTTTTTAGATAGATGAAGTGCTTCATGCACATCATAAGAAAAGAAGTTATAGTCTCTAATTGTTTTGCCAAGGTTTGATTTTCGAATTAAATCTGGATGAAAAAACAAACCCCATCCATAGGTGCTTTCCATTTTTTGATCCTCGTCAAAAGAGCTTACTTGACCAGGGGCAAAAAAGGACAAAACGCCTTCATTAAAATCATATCGATTTCGGCCGTAATTCATACCACAGTCCGCATCCTTTAAGAATACAGAATAAAAAGTTGTAGTTACTCTCACCCCATTTAGTTCTTGAGGCGCTTGAAAATCTTTGACGTCAACGACATAAATAAGAGGATGCTTTAAATCATCTCTGCCCATTGACTTTACCATTTGACCAATGGATTCTACCGTAAAAATTTCTGACATAGGTTAGCTTTTTAACAAAGGTACCGCCGTAATTGTTCGTGAATGAACACATTACAACTAAAGGCTAACACAAAATACGGATATTAAAAGCTAAACGAACAAATCACATTCATTTGGTCTCTGCACGACCCTTGAAAAATTTGACTCATATAACCTAACTCAAATTTCAAGTTTGGTTTAAGGGCATAACCCAATCCAGCATAAACACGGTTTCTGTCAAAGAAGTTGTTTTGGGTGCCCACAAAAATCTCATTGTAAGCCGAAAGATAAAAAGTGTTATCCTCAATTTTTGGTTTGTTGAGAGCCACTTTGGCAGTTAAGAAATATCTAAAACGTACTTTAAAAACGTCTTCTACAAATCGTTCTTCTAGTCTATATCTATGCGACAAACTCAATCTCCCGAAAGTCTGCTTTGTGATAAATTGCTGATAAATCCTGTGTTCATTAACGACAGTCTTGTTATCTGAAGTGTCTAAATAATTTTCAGATCTAATAAAACCATAACCAAGAAGCAGGTTGTTGTTATTCTCAGATAAATTATAACCAACACCACCTCTTAAAAGTAGTTGTTCTAGGTCTCCAACGAAGTTGTAATTACGATATTGAACTTCGTGGTGGATGTTCCATTTTTCATTCAACTTTTTGTTTCCGAAGTAGATCCACCAATTTCCTAATTCAGATTGTTGCGAAAATGACGTTAATGACAATAATAAGAATGTTGTTAATCCTAAAATTTTTGTTCTCATTTTGGTAATTAATTTAGTGTGATTCTGTTGGTTTAAAACTTAGACGGACTTGATCTTCAAACCTGAACAATGAAAGGTTGAATTTATTTTTTTTAGTTTCAAATTGCATTTCTGAGTGTTGCCCAGAATGAGCCGATTTCTGGCTTTTTACTGCTTTTTCTGATAGTTTTTCGCTTAAATCATCAAAAAACTGCTCGTTTTGATCAAAAAAGTATATTTTAAAACTACCAAGTTTATCGTTTTCCCCAACAAAAAGTTCTACCTCATCATCTGATGATTTCCAATCTCCTTTTTGATTCTGATGCTCTTGAAAACCGAGTTCAATTAATTTTTGATTTGTTTGAGAAATGGGTTCATCAAACTCTAAATTTTGAAAAGGGTTTTCAGGAAAGTTTTCAAAATAGAAGTCTAACTCATCAGTTTCTTCAACTGTTTCATTCTCAGCAGAAGGAGAACAAGAAATGAATCCAATGAAAATCAATAGAACTAAACTGTATTTCAGCATTACTCAATAATGTTTTCTTCTTTTACCAGAGCTTCATTTCTTAGTCTTAAAAACACCTGAATTAAGGCTACGACATCTTTATGACAATAAGCAACTATCCTTTCAAGGTCGTTTTCTTCCCAATAAACTCGTCCAACATCTGCCCCTGAAATATCATCTTTGGGAGTTGGAATATTAAAGAGGTGGCACAGAAGACTTAATGATGTATAGTGTTTATAATCCCCAAATTTCCATAACTCCATTGTGTCAAGGTGTGAAATCTCCCATGGTTTTTTACCAGCAATATCAAGCGTATCAGGGAGATTAACTCCGTTAATCAGCATTCTTCGTGCTATGTAAGGAAAGTCAAATTCTTTAGCGTTATGACCACATAAAATATGATAGGGAGAATTATAATGTGAGCTCAACATATTCGCAAAATCTTGCAGCAATTGTTTTTCATCATCTCCATAAAAAGACTTTAACCTTAATTCTTTTCCTGAAGATTTATCTGCTACAATTCCGCATGAAATACAAACAATCTTTCCAAACTCTGCAAAAACTCCTGCCTTTTCATAAATCTCTTCATTGGTGAGGCCGTCTCTTTCTTGAATGTATTTATTCTTGCTTAAATACAAGTCGGCTGTCTTTTCATCAAGGTCTCCGAACTGATAGACTGCTGGCACAGTTTCAATATCAAGGAATAAAATTTTTTCTAAATCAATTTTTTGAAGTCTCATGTACTTGATTTTATTGATATTAAAATTAAAGAATATTGAGCTTCTTAGATGGTCTTGGAACAACTTTTTATTATTCGCTTTTCCATTTTAAATCAAAACCCCTCTTTTATTTAAAACAGGTACATTAATCATATTCTCTTCGCAAATCGTCTCGGCAAGAAAAATGAATTTTTTATCATAGACTTGAGACCCCTGATAAAAGCTTACCCAATACTCATTATTTAACCCGAACACATCTTCAACAATTGGTTCAATTTTCGCAAAGTCTTTGCCATCAATATCACCAATGAAATGTCTTAATGCAGAAGTTTTTACCTTTTCGCCAGTGGTTTTATTCTCCCCGTATCCTTTTGAAGAGACCATTGCGTTTTTGATCAGTGTATCCTTTTGATTAATGAGGTATACATTATAAACCTCAGCCGTTTTTTCTTCGTTCATCTCTTTGATCACGGCAACAGAGATGTTCTCAACGGTGGGTATATTAATGTCTTTTTTCATTTGGAAGGCAAATATACTAAGAAGACGTTTCTGAGAAAAGCTTATTGTTTTTTAAATTGCTCTAATAGCCTAACCCCGGTCTCAACATAGAACGGCATGTCTCTTCTTTGGTCTTCAAGAGCATCCTCTTCAGGCTTTGAGTCTTTGACATTTTCTTCAACTCCATTTCCTGTTCTAACAATTACTAAGTCTTTTTCAGGAACAGAAATAATATATTGTCCAGACATTCCTCTGAAGTAGGTCACTTCGTAAGGAAAGCCAGTGTAAATCCAATATTGAAAACCGTAACAGTTGTTTGGCTTGCCATTTCTTTTTGTCACTGGTGCTAACGAACAAAACTCATCAACATATGATTTACTAATTAATTGCTCTCCATTCCAGTTTCCCCTATTGTTTACCAATTTACCAAGCCTTATAAAATCTCGTGATGTCGCATAGAAACAACAGAATCCTTTTTCGGTACTTTCAGGACCGTCAGCTAAGCTCCACATTGCTTCACTTTCAGCTCCCATTGGTATCCATAACTTCTGAGCGGCATATTTTGAAACTGACATTCCTGTTGCCTCCTGAACAATGTATGTCAACACTTGTGTGTCACCACTTTTGTAAGCCCAAGTCACTCCTGGATCTTCTTCAATTTCTCTTCGGTTCAATGCCAAATCTCTGTCATCAGTATCATAATATAACTCAGCCACATCACAAAAAGGATGAATATAACTTTCACTCCAAGATAAACCGGTGGTCATAGTAAGGACGTGTCTAATGGTAATGTCTTTTTTTTCATCTTCAAACTCAGGAAGATAATTTGCAACTGGTTCGTCAAGGCTTTTAATCATTCCGTCATCAAGAGCGCAACCAACCAAGAGTGAAACAATTGACTTTGCCATTGAAAATGAATTCCCAATTCTATTTTGGTCATGCTCATTCCAATATTCTTCAAATATGATTGAATCTCCGTATGCTACTAAAAATGATGCTGGTTCAATTACCTCTATTCTATCACGTTCATCAGACGTCAATTCTATTTCTGGCAACATTCTGTTCTCCCAAGGTTGTGGAGTTCCAACCTCAACAGTTGCATTTTCAAAAACATGAAGGTCATAAATATGAGGACGGATGTGTCCTTTCAAATAGGTATGATAAATTCCTTTGTAGGTATAAAATCTTCCAGTAAATATGATAGCAAGATTCGCAATCAAGAGAAGGCCAACAATAATAAGACCTAACCATTTAAGTGTTTTTTTGATAATTCTCATGGGCTATTTATTCATAATCAAAGTCAAAAACATTGGCCATGTTTTCTTTAAGAGCTTGTTCCACTTTTTCAAAATCAACTTCTTCTCCAAGCTCCTGTTTCATTGAAGTTACCGATTTATCTACTATGCCGCAAGGAACAATATGATTAAAATAATCCATATTGGTGTTTACGTTTAACGCAATGCCATGCATTGTTACCCAACGAGAGGATTTAACACCCATTGCACATATTTTTCTTTCTTGGGGAGTACCACCATCTAGCCAAACCCCGGTCAAGCCTTCAACTCTAGAAGCCTTAATTCCGAACTCTCCCAAAGTTAAAATGACGGCTTCTTCAAGGTAACGCATATACTTATGGATGTCGGTAAAGAAATGATCTAGATCAAAAATCGGGTACATAACTAACTGGCCTGGACCGTGATAGGTAATGTCTCCTCCTCTATTTATTTTGTAATACTTTGCCTGATATTTTTCTAGCATCTCTTCGCTAATGAGCAAGTGTTCACGTTTGCCACTTTTACCCAATGTATAGACATGAGGATGCTGACAAAAAATAAGCGTATTTTCTGTTGCTCCTTCTGACTTTCCGTCTCTGAGGGCAATTTTTTGATCAACTGTTTTTTTAAAAATGCTTTCTTGTAAATCCCAGCATTCTTTATAGTCAATCAGACCTTGATATAGCGGTTTAACCTTTCTCATATTCGCATGACAAAAATAACAATAAAGCGACTTTGTTGTTCGTTTATGATAGAAGTCACACAAGATTGGGCTTTAAATTCTTAATTTTGGATAGAAGATGCGCAATAGAATTAAATACATTATTGGTGGTTTTATCATTGCTTTGACGTTAAACTCATGCAGAAAAGATGAAAAACCTACGGTTGTTGGCACCACCCCGTATGTGTACGAGTATCCTCAGTTGATCGGTCAATACTTGCCACCAATTGAAGACCCAAATGACAATCTCATAACAGAAGAGGGAATAGAGTTGGGAAGAAAATTGTTTTTTGACGTGAGACTATCAGGAGATAATACACAGTCTTGCGGAAGCTGTCACCACCCGTCAGCCGCATTTAGTGACACTTCCCAATACAGCCTTGGAATTGATGGGCTTGAAGGCAGTCGAAACGCAATGCCCTTATTCAATCTAGGTTGGATGAAAAATGGCTTGTTCTGGGATGGGAGGTCTAATAGTATAGAAGCGCAAGCTTTTAAACCAGTTACCGACCCTGTTGAGATGCATGAAACCTGGCCAAATGCGGTAAGTGAAATTCAAGAAGACTCTCAATATCAATTACTATTTGAACAAGTGTTTGGTTCTGGAGAAATTGATTCAGTGATGATTTCAAATGCTATTTCTCAGTTTGAAAGAACATTAATTTCTGGTGATTCACCTTTTGATAAGTTTCTAGCAGCAAACTTCGCAACCGGAAGCTCAGGGTGGAATGAGGCAAATGAGCTTTTAGCATATCAAGGCTTTGCAATTTTTATGGATGAAGAAAAAGGAGATTGCTTTCATTGTCACGGAGATGCTTTCAACCCTTTATGGACCGATAACATTTACCATAACAATGGTCTTGATGCGGTTATAACTGATAAAGGCCTAGGGAACGTAACGGGAAACCCGATTGATGATGGTAAATTCAAAACGCCGTCAATAAGAAACTTGGCCTTTACTGCTCCTTATATGCATGACGGCAGGTTCAACACTTTGAATGAGGTGATTATGCACTATAGCACTGGACTTCAAAATTCACCTACGATTGATCCTTTAATGAAAGATGTGGGAGACGGAGGTGTTCAGCTTAATCCATCAGAAATGGCTGCTCTGAAAATGTTTTTACTTTCTTTGAGCGATAGCTCATTTGTTCAGAATCCAGACTTTACAGATCCTTGGTAATCTCAAACTATTTCTTACCCATCTCAGACTTGAGATGATGAATCACATCTACCTCTTCAGCATCAACCTTTTTAAGGTCAGACATAAACCAAGAAAGCCAATCAGTGAGGTGTATTAAGTAAAAGATTTGTGCGATTTGAGAATCACCTTTAGCATGAATCTCATTGATATTAGTCGTGTATTTAGAAATAATCTCTTTTGAAATATTCCAACGATAAGTCGTTCTCTCGTGGTCATAATCAGTAGCCAAATAAACTGGAGCAATATTAGAGTTACCTCCGGCCCATCCTACCAACTCATTATGTGTCATTTCAGGTAAAACGTGATCCCAGCATAGCTCTTTAGCGTTTTCGTTTATTTGTTGTTTTACTCTCGTCGCAACTCCACCAAAAGAAGAGTCGGCATAGATTACCGGCATTGAACCGTGAATTTTCTCAGCCAATTTTTTGGCTTCAGCTTGCATTTCGTTTTCATGTTTTTCTATGAGGGCTGTCACTTGACTCAAATCTCTAACATGACCATCAGAGGTTAATCCATATTTTTGTAGTAAATAAATTTGTTGGATTAGCGAGTATGCAAGCATTGCTCTTGGTTGTTCTCCCCCTGGCACCACGGCATGGTTCCATGAGTTTTCTTTAGCCATGTCCAATAGTTTACCGCCTGATGTAATAACGCATATCTCAGCATTCTTCGCCATTCCTTCACGCACGGCAGCAATGGTTTCTTCTGTGTTTCCAGAATAAGAAGATGCAATAATTAAAGTTTTATTATCTACAAATGCGGGGACATTATAGTCGTTAACACACACAAACGGAACCTTTAACTCCTTTTTGAGCAATTGAGAAATAATTGCACCTCCAATTCCTGAGCCTCCTAAACCACAAAGTAAAATATTATTAATCTCTTTTGTTGTGGAGTTGAAGTTTGCTGATTCACCTATCTGAATTGCTTCGGTAATTTGTGAGTTTATTGATGCTATTAAATCTTTCATTTCAGGCTAATAAATTAGTGCGCGCATTTAGATACGTGAAAAAACAGAAAATAGTTCGGTAAAAAGTTAATTTTTTGTGGCCATTAGAAAATGAAGTGACAGAACTTTTATCTTTGCAGCTGAATCCGACATCCACCTTAGGATTGAAGAAAAGAGAATTATGAGCACAATTGACCTTTCAGAACAAGAAATTCAGAGAAGAGAAACACTTCAAAAATTGCGTGATTTAGGTATCGAACCTTATCCAGCAGCACTTTATCCCGTTGACCATAAATCAACTGAAATAAAAGAAAACTTTGAAGATGGCAAGAAGGTCTTGATTGCAGGCCGATTAATGAGAAATAAACTTCAAGGGAAGGCCGGTTTTGGTCAAATTCAGGACTCAGAAGGTAAAATTCAAGTCTATTTCAACAGAGATGAAATCTGCCCAGGAGAAGATAAATCAATGTATAATGATGTATTCAAAAAGTTGATTGATCTTGGAGATTTTATTGGAATCGAGGGAGAAGTTTTTAAAACTCAGGTAGGAGAAATCTCAGTAAAAGCAAAGAAATTTACATTGTTAAGTAAGGCGCTAAAGCCCCTTCCTTTGCCAAAAACAGACGCTGAAGGAAAAGTTCATGATGCTTTCACTAACCCTGAATTGAGATATCGTCAACGTTATGCTGATTTGGTTGTCAATCCTCAGGTAAAAGAAGTGTTCATTAAAAGAACTAAGCTGTTTAACGCAATGCGTCAGTTTTTTAATGAAAAAGGATACTTTGAGGTTGAAACTCCAATTCTTCAACCAATTGCTGGAGGTGCGGCAGCACGTCCGTTCAAAACACATCACAATGCACTTGATGTGCCATTATACATGAGAATCGCAAATGAGCTTTACTTAAAAAGACTGATTGTTGGTGGATTTGAAGGAGTTTATGAGTTTTCTAAAAACTTCAGAAATGAAGGCATGGACAGAACACATAACCCTGAATTCACAGCCATGGAAATATATGTAGCCTACAAAGACTACAACTGGATGATGGAGTTCACTGAAAACCTTTTGGAGTTTGTTGCCTTGGCAGTAAACGGAACAACAAAAGCAACCTTTGGGGAACATGAAGTTGATTTTAAGGCGCCTTATAAAAGAGTGACCATGCGCCAATCTATCATAGATTTTACTGACTTTGACATTCAAGGGAAGTCGGAAGCTGAGTTAAGTGCTTGGTGCAAATCTAACGGAGTTGATGTAGACGAAACTATGGGTAGAGGTAAGTTGATAGATGAAATATTTGGTGAAAAGTGCGAAGGAAATTATGTTCAGCCTACCTACATTACTGACTACCCGAAAGAGATGTCTCCATTGTGCAAAGTGCATAGAGACGACCCAACATTGACAGAACGTTTTGAATTAATGGTTTGTGGTAAAGAAATCGCAAACGCATATTCTGAGTTGAATGATCCTATTGATCAAAGAGAAAGGTTTGAAGAACAACTAAAGCTAGCTGAAAGAGGGGATGATGAAGCGAGTGAGTTTATTGATCACGACTTTTTAAGAGCATTAGAATATGGAATGCCGCCAACTTCAGGTTTAGGAATAGGCATTGACAGATTAGTGATGTTTTTAACTAATAACCCTTCAATTCAAGAAGTATTATTCTTCCCTCAAATGAAACCAGAGGTTTTTGGAAAACAAGGGCCAGATTTGACAGACTCTGAAAAAGTTATCTTAGACATCCTTTCGAAAGAAGGAAGTATGGATTTAAACGTTTTGAAAACGGCTGCAGGACTATCTAACAAGCAATGGGACAAAGGGATTAAAGGCCTTGGAAAGCATGGCTTGACCAAAGTGACTAAAACTGATGATTCTTTATTGGTAGAGGTTGTTAGTTAAACACTAATAGTATTCTATTGTCCTAGTTTCTGATACGCTCACTTTATTCATAAATTATAGCGTCAAGATTTTTCATCTCTTTTTAGCAAAAAATTCTTTGAGCATCACCTCTGATTGAAGCTGCATGAGACCGGCTTCAATTTTTGTTTTGGGATGATAGATAGATGGTTTAAAATTACCCGCACCTCGTTTGTCGTCATGCGCCGCAAATACAATTCTGTCTAATTGAGACCAGGCTAGCGCTCCTGCACACATTGGACAGGGTTCAAGTGTGACATAGAGAACACATTCTTTTAAATATTTTGCTCCCAAAAACTCAGATGCTGCGGTAATAGCCTGTACCTCAGCATGCGCAGTTACATCATTAAACTGTTGCGTCAAATTGTGACCGCGCCCTATGATTTGATTCTTTAAAACAATGACAGCTCCAACCGGAACCTCATCTTTTTCAAGTGCGAGCTCAGCCTCTTTAAAGGCTTCTTTCATGAAATATTCGTCAGAGAATGGGTTTATCATCTTGGGGCAAATTTATAGATTCCAAAACAAACAATCCTTTTATCTTTGCAATTCAAATTTTCAAGGAGATGTACAGATCACATACTTGCGGCGAACTCAATGATTCGCATATCGGGCAAACAGTTACAATTGCCGGTTGGACTCAAACTATTAGAGATAAAGGAAACATCATTTGGGTTGATGTTAGAGATAGATACGGAATCACACAAGTTGTAGGTGAATCTGGTAGAGTATCTGAGGACATTTTAAACTCATTAAAAGGCTTAGGTCGTGAGTTCGTAATTCAAATAAAAGGAGAAGTTGTTGAAAGACATTCTAAAAACCCAGATATCCCAACAGGGAATATTGAAATTGTTGCTTCAGAAGTAACTGTTTTAAACAAGTCTGAAGTTCCGCCATTTACGATTGAAGATAATACCGACGGAGGAGAAGAATTAAGACTGCAATATCGCTACCTTGATTTAAGAAGAAAACCTGTACAAGACAAATTAAGATTACGTCATAAGGTCTCTGTTGAGACACATAAATATTTTGATTCAATTGATTTTATGGAGGTTGAGACTCCATACTTAATCAAATCTACTCCTGAAGGAGCAAGAGATTTTGTTGTTCCTTCAAGAATGAATCCGGGAGAATTTTATGCTTTACCACAGTCTCCACAAACATTCAAGCAATTATTAATGGTTTCAGGTTATGACCGATACTATCAAATTGTAAAGTGTTTTAGGGATGAAGATTTACGAGCAGATCGTCAACCAGAGTTTACGCAGATTGACTGCGAAATGGCCTTTGTTGATCAAGAAGATATCTTGAACACTTTTGAGGGATTGGTAAAACATCTTTTCAAAGAGTGCAGAGGTGTTGACTTTTTAGAAGATTTTCCGAGAATCACTTATTCTGAAGCAATGGAACGTTTTGGGTCAGATAAGCCAGATGTTCGTTTTGAGATGGAGTTTGTTAACTTAAATGATGTTGCAAAAGGAAAAGGCTTTGGTGTATTTGATAATTCTGAGTTGGTATTGGCAATCAACGCAAAACAATGTGCTGGCTACACTAGAAAACAATTAGATAAATTGGTTGATTGGGTAAAGCGTCCACAAATTGGTGCTTTAGGAATGATTTATTGCAAATGCAATGAAGATGGTACTTTCAAATCATCAGTAGATAAGTTTTTTAGTCAAGAAGATTTAGCTCAATGGGCTGAGGCAGCTGGAGCTGAGAAAGATGACTTGTTGTTAGTGCTTTCAGGTGAAACAGACAAAGTAAGAAGCCAAATGAACGAGCTTCGTTTACATATGGGCGACGAATTAGGATTGAGAAATCCCAATGAATTTGCTCCTTTGTGGGTAGTTGATTTCCCTCTTTTAGAATGGGATGAAGAAACTGAAAGATATCATGCTATGCATCATCCGTTTACTTCACCAAAAGCAGAAGATTTTGATTTAATCAAAACTGACCCAGGTAAGGTAAGGGCTAACGCTTATGACCTTGCAATGAATGGAGTTGAATTAGGTGGTGGATCAATCAGAATTCATGATAAAGATCTTCAAGCAAGAATGTTTGAACTACTTGGATTTTCAGACGAAGAAGCTGAAAAGCAATTTGGGTTCTTAATGAATGCCTTTGAATATGGAGCGCCTCCTCATGGCGGAATCGCATTTGGCTTTGATCGTTTAGTTGCTACTATGGGAGGTTCTGAATCTATTAGAGATTATATCGCTTTCCCTAAAAACAATTCAGGACGAGATGTTATGATCGACTCACCTGCCACCTTAAACGAGAAACAACTTGCTGAACTTAGCATTAAGACTGCAATAAAGCAAGATTAAATTCTTAGTGGCGAATAGCACTTCGTTTGATTTTTGGTATTTTCACGAAATCAATGAAATCGCTAAACTTCATTTTTTTCATGTTTATAATGGCCAGCTCTTTCGGCCAAACCAACATTGATGCGCTTAATGATTTAGTTGATGAAGCTCCGGATTCCATTCGAAACATTGCTTTTGAAAACCTTGAAAATCAAAGGGACGAAAGCAAAAAAGCAGCTTATCACCATCTTATTGCGAGGACCTATCAGTCAGAACTGGATTGGGACCAAGCAATATTTCATCTAAATCTTGAAGACAGCTTAATTCAAAATGGAAACCCTAGCCTTGAAGAAGAAGTTAGAAACAAGCACGAATTAGCTAACTCTTATTATCAAAAAGGAATGCTTGTACTGGCAGATAGCCTTTTACAAGAAACACTGGGTCTTTCCTCATTATCTGAAGACCATAGCTTAAGCTGTGAGGTATTATTAGACGCCGGTTGGCTAGCTCGTGAGAGAGGCAGACATGCTGAGGCCTTGGCTCATTATTTTAAAGCAAAACAAATTGCAGAAGCGACCAATGACAAAGAATTACTAGCTGAATGTTATTCAAAAATTGCAGTAGTTTATCATGTTAAGTTTGAATTCGAAACAGCACAACATTACTATGATCAATCATTGGCTTTGTTCACTGAACTTGGAGACTATTCGAAGATAGGGCGCCTCTACAACAATTATGGTTTGCTGTGTCAATATCAGGGAATGTCGTCTAAAGCAGTGGACTATTTTGAGCGGTCAATTGAACTCTGTGATTCTCTTGACAACCAAAGAGGGGTCGCAATTGCAAACGAGAATTTAGGTATTCTTTGTTATGAAGGCTTAGAGAGCAACACAATGGCGTTGAAAAGATTTAAAAGTAGTCTTGATTTTTGGAGAAGCACAAACGACATCTATGGACAAAGCCAAACCATGGTGTATATGATGTTTGTTTATGAAATTCAAGAAGATTTTTTATCACTAAGGGATACGGGATTAAGAGCTGTGGAATTAAGCCAAGAAGCGGGTGCTAAAGATGTAGAAAGGGACGCTTTGCTCTTGCTGTCTAGGGCATATGAAGGGTTGGGTCAAACCGCAAATGCATATTCAGTATTTAAAGATCACATTACGCTAAAAGACAGCTTGCAAGCTATAAATGAGCTCGAAGAAATCAAGATTCTCGGTATCCAAAATGAGCTTGCCTCTAAACAAATTAAGGATTCCCTTAACCTAGCAATTCAACATGAGCAAAATACTGCTCAAATAGAACAAAAAGTACAAGATCAAAAATTTTGGACGACCATTTCTTTAGGCGGAGTAGTTGCTCTCATCTTTATTGTTTTTCTTGTGTTTAGAGGATCTCAGCAAAGAAAAAAATCATCCAATCAAATTGAAGAAGCGAACCTCTTATTAAAAACGAAAAATGCTGAAATCATTGATAGTATAACCTACGCTCAAAGAATTCAAAACGCAATTCTACCTACTCAACAAACCATTGATAAACACTTATCTAAAAGCTTCGTTTATTATCTTCCAAAAGACATTGTTGCAGGCGATTTTTATTGGATAGAAGAAGTTGAAGAAAGAGGTGAAAAATCAGTTCTGTTTGCAGTTGCAGATTGCACAGGGCATGGAGTTCCTGGAGCAATGGTAAGCGTGATTTGCTCAAACGCTCTTAACAAGGCGGTAAATGAAATGGGGATTTATGAGCCTTCAAAAATCTTAGAAGAAATCACCAAAATTGTGGTAAGCACCTTTGAAAAAAGTGATAGCAATTTACGAGATGGGATGGACATTTCTTTGGTTCGTCTTGGAGAAAAAAAGAATGGTAAAATTTCGGTAGAATATGCGGGGGCTAATAATCCGCTTTGGGTTATAAAAGGAAATTCGAAATCATTAGAAGAGACAAAAGGAACTAAGAGACCAATAGGAAAATATGCCATTAATTTACCTTTTAAAGGTCAGTCTTATGAGCTAAACGAAGGAGACATGGTTTACCTATTCACTGATGGATATGCCGATCAATTTGGTGGTGAAAAAAATAAGAAATTCAAATACAAAACTCTAAAACAACTCCTGGTTTCAATACAGGATAAACCTGTCGCAGAACAAGAACAAATTCTAGCTCAAACCTTCAAAGACTGGAAAGGAAAAATGGAACAGGTGGATGATGTTTGTATTGCTGGAATTAGGGTGTAGGTTTAAAATACTGTTTGCGCTCAAGTTCGTGTAAAACGAAGGAGCTATTGACATTTCCAACAGCTGGAATTTTTGAAAGTTTTTGCATTAACAATTCACGATAACTATTCATATCAGGTAAAACAACCTTCAAAATGTAGTCATGCTGACCTGAAACGTGCAAGCATTCAACCACTTCATTCAGCTTTCCAACTTCTTTTTCAAATCGATCAATTGATTCTTGTGTATGAGAATCCATTGAGACTTCACAAATAATCATCATGCCCAAACCTACTTTATGACGATTTATTTGAGCCTTTATAGATTCAATGATGCCTGCTTTTTTAAGTTTTTTTATCCGCTCGTGAACGGGAGTTGCCGAAAGGTGCAAGTGTGAAGCCAATTGCTTAATTGTCAACGAAGCGTCATTCTCAAGCAAAGCCAAAAGCTTCTCATCTATTTTGTCAATCTTCATTATTAGTAATTTATTCTTTAAATATACCCTTTTAAATCAGCTGAAAGAAATAATCGCTTTAATTTCAAACAATTATAGTTCAATATTCCATAATCATATTCAACCATAGTATTTTAGTCCACAAGTTGGTAGGTTTGTAAAAACAAACAAGATGATTCCACACAAATACTCTCCAGAAAGTTTAATGATGTCTCATGGCTATTCACCTGAATGGTCAGAAGGAGCAATCAAATGTCCAATCTTTCAAACTTCAACCTTCGTTTTCAAGTCTGCAGAAGAAGGGAAAGCCTTTTTTGAAGTCGCATATGGGATTCGAGAAAAGGAAGAAAAAGAAGAACTGGGTTTAATTTATAGCAGAATAAACAACCCTGATTTAGAAATTCTTGAAAACAGACTCTGTTTATGGGATGAGGCCGAAGATTGTGCTGTATTTGAAAGCGGAATGTCTGCAATATCTACGGTATTCTTAGAGTTTTTAAAGCCTGGAGACGTCTTGTTATACAGCAACCCTGTATATGGCGGAACAGATCATTTTATAAAAGAGATCTTAGACAAATTTGGAATTGAAACGATCGGTTTTTATCCCAACGACTCAAAAGAGGACATCATTAATACCATAGAAGAAAGTGGAAAGGCAGATAGACTCGCAATGGTTTATCTCGAATCACCTGCCAACCCAACGAATGATCTCATTGATATAAAAATGTGCTCAGAAATTGCGCAAAAATACTCAACAAACGAAAAGCAAACTCTAGTTGCTGTTGACAACACTTACATGGGACCACTTTGGCAGCACCCTCTTCAACACGGAGCTGACTTGGTAGTGTATTCTGCAACTAAATATATTGGCGGTCACTCTGACGTCATTGCCGGAGCCTGTTTAGGAAGTAAAGAACTGATTTCTCGTATGAAAACCATGCGTACCTTCATGGGCAACATGGCAGGACCATGGACCGGTTGGCTACTCATGAGAAGCCTTGAAACACTGAAAGTAAGAATGGATAAGCAAGCTCAGAATGCAGCAGAAGTAGCCCGTTTTTTAAACAATCATGTAAACATTAACAAAGTACACTATTTAGGATTTTTGGAGGGTGAAAAAAGAGCCGTTTTCGCCAAACAATGCGAAGCTGCCGGAGCAATGTTGTCTTTTGAAATCAAGGGAGGAGAAAAAGAAGCTTTTAAGTTCATCAATAACTTAAAGCTAGTCAAACTCGCAGTTAGCTTAGGGAGCACAGAATCGTTGATTCAGCATCCGGCAACTATGACCCATGCTGGAGTTTCTGCAGAAGAAAAAGAGAAGCTAGGAATAAGCCCATCTCTTATCCGACTTTCTGTTGGTGTAGAAAATATTCAAGATTTGATTCATGATATAGAGCGTTCGTTGAAAGAAACGACAATAGAAGAAAAAATTGCGAATTATTAGCGACCTTCGCATACTAGATTATGCGAAATCGAATTATAATATTCTCAATAATTGTTTTGGTTGGTGTGACCATTGCCGGTATTATGAACATGAATCATTTTTCGGATGATCCAGAATCTGGGAGCAATCGTAGTGAAAATAATGTGCTACGTGTTTATAATCCCTCAGATGTTAATCCAACATTAGTAGACCCTTCAATACAAGACAAAACGAAGGACCACACAATTGGAGACTTCTCTTTTCTGAACCAATTAGGAGATACAATAACAAAAGAAAGCGTCACTGGTAAAATATTCGTGACAGACTTCTTCTTTACTTCTTGTGGTGGAATTTGTCCGAAGATGACTACTCAGCTTCAAAGAGTTCAAAGAGAATTCTCTGACGACCCTAATTTTTTAATTCTAAGTCACACTGTTAATCCATCAAGGGACACAGTTGCGACCATGTTCAAATATGCCGAGCGATTTGAAGCAAATGCCGAAAAATGGTGGTTTTTAACGGGAGAGAAAAAAGAACTTTACTTGATGGCTCGTAAATCATATCTAATTGTTCCGGATGAAGCTGACCCTAACTTTGAGCACGGTGGGGAGTCTGACTTTTTACACACAGAAAATTTCGCTCTAATTGATCCTGAAGGTAGAATAAGAGGCTTTTACAATGGAACCGACCCAAATGAAATAGATGAATTATTTAGAGATGTCTATGATCTCAAGAGAGAATATAAACTAGATTAAGTTTAACTTCTTTATTAATTCTTCTTTGAAAGACCCTCCTATCGGAACGATTTTTTTGTCATTCTCAAGGTGCAGGTTTGGATATTCAATCGAAGCAATTTTATCAAGCCTTACAATAAACGATCTATGAACTCTAATAAAATTGTCTTGCTCAAGCTTAGCTACGATATCTTTCATTGTTGAATGGATAGTATATCTGCTGTCTAAAGTGTTGATAACAACATAATCTTTAAGAGCTTCAACGAAATAAATATCAACCGTTTTAATCTTTACAAGTCTACTCTTAGATTTTACGAAGATGAAGTCTTTTGAATCTTTGTTTTCAATAATTGAATAAAAAAGATCTCTTGCTTTTAGTACTTCTTTCTCTTTAGAGAACTTGTATAAAGCCATCTCTATTGAAGTATGCAAATCAACTTCTTTAAAAGGCTTGATAATATAACCGTAAGGTTCAGTCACTTTTGCCTTTTCTAAAGTAGATTCATCAGCATATGCAGTCAAGTAAATAACAGGTATCTGAAGCTCTTCTTTAACTCTTGAAGCTACCTCAATACCATTGATATCGCCCTTCAACATGATATCCATTAATATGATGTCTGGTTTTTCAGAAGAAGCAAGCTCAAAGGCTCTTTCACCAGTAGATGCGGCACCAACAACATTGTACCCCAGTTTTTTCAAACTATGCTGAATGTCTTTTGAAACGATACTCTCGTCTTCAACAACTAATACATTGGTTTTAGCCATATCTAAAATTCTTGCTTTTCAAAGATAATTAAAAATTCTGTTCCGCCTTCTGTTTTTAAGCTTAACTGCCCATCAACTTGGTCTATTAAGGTGTCAACCAAACTTAAACCTAGGGTCTCAGAATCATCTATTTTGAATCCTTTCGGAAGTCCTACCCCAAAATCAGCAATTGACATACTAATTTTATTGTGCTTCTCTTTTACTGATATTGAGATTTCGCCCCCTTTATTGTTAGGGTAAGCATATTTCATTGCGTTCGTAATTAATTCGTTTAAAATTAATCCGCAAGGAATCGCTTGATCTAAGGCTAAATTAATAGGATCAACATCCAGTTTTAATTTTATTTTCTCTGTAGAAACTTGATAAGAATGAACGAGGTTTTGAACCAAATTGGTGATGTATGCATCAAAGCTTATGTGACTGAAATCTTTTGTTTGATAAAGGCTTTCATGAATGTAAGACATGGACCTAATTCTGTTTTGGCTCTCAATTATAATTTGGAGAGTTTCATCATCTTTTACATAAGATGATTGCAGATTCAAAATACTGTTTATTACTTGTAAGTTGTTTTTTACCCTGTGGTGAACTTCTTTTAAAAGGATTTCTTTTTCTTTCACCGACTCAATCAGCTTGCTCTCATATTCAATCGTGTCGGTAATGTTTCTTGAAATTATCACCAGTTCATTTTCATTTAGTTTTGAATACCTATTTTCATAATGAACCATTGTTTTTTCCTCTTTACTTTCAAGGGTAAGGCTATAGTTTTGTGTTATCAACTCATTCGTTAAGAAAGTCTTTTCAATATTTTCTTTGATTTCCTGAGCTAGTTCTTTGTCCTTGAAAACCTCATGAACAAAAAGCCCCTTCACCTTATCAGTCTCTATAAAATTAAAAAACGCTCGTTCATTTGACTCCGAAGACGCCCTGTAATCAGTAAACATTCCTTCACGGTCAACCTTAAAAAGAATATCAGGTAGCGCAAATAAAATTGCTTTATGACTTTCTTCTGAATTTGCTAGTTTTTCTTTATTCTCAACCCTTTCAGTAATATCGTGTGCAATAAACGAGAACTCACTTACCTCTTTTCCCTTGATCTTAATTGGATTCATAAAGGCCTCCATCCATGCCTCTCCTTCATCTGTCGGAAAATGAGAAATCATCTCAAAATACTCACCATTTAAAACTCTCCTAAACCTCTCTTCAATTACTTCAATAGCATATTTTTCAGTCGGAAATATCTTTAAAAAGTTATCTCCTAATTGTATAGTGCTGTGCAGTCTATTCTCAATAAAATGTTTTGATTTTTTGTTAAACCCTACCACATTGAAGTTCTCATCAAGAGTTAAAATGAAAAGGTTAGCCGCACTGTCAAGTAAAGATTGGAGTCTGGATGAAAATTCAGAAAGTGTAGCTTGTGTTACTTTGTGTTTTTCAATTTCTGTTTGGAGTTGGGTAGCAGTCTCCTCGGCCACTTCAGCTCTCAGTTTTTGAGTGTTATATTCATTTTGCAATGAAATATCTTGAAGAAGAAGAACGTTTGCTTTCTGTTTTTCATAAATAGTCTTTACCACATTTATGCTGTAGTTTTTTGACTCAGTTCCTAAAGCAATTTCAGTGTATGATGAAATTTTATTTTCAGCTTCTTTTATGAGATCTGCCAATAAAAACTGTGAAGAATCAGGAAAGATTGTTTGAATCGTTTTCGCATTACTTTTTAAGACCTTCTTATAAATTTCTTCTCCTTGTGGATTCAAATAATTTAGTTTGTCATCTGTAAAAATCATTATTCCTACAGGAGATCTATCTACAATGTTTTTGAAACTTAATCTACTCTCTAAGATTTCAGCTTCATAAGTTTTGCGTTCAGAAATATCCTTAATAACAACTTGTGCTACTCTTTCTTCTTCAAGATTAACGGCTGTAAATGAAACTTCAGCAAAAAACTTTTCACCTGAGGAGCGATTAAAAATCCACTCAGACTCTACCTTTTCACCGTCTTTAAGTTTATGAAGTATGTTATTAGTTTGTTCTTTTTTACTATACTTTTTAGCGGATATTTCATTTAGTTTTTTCCCTAAAAACTCAGACTCTTGAAGGCCAAAAACCTTTTGTGCTTGCTCGTTTACATCAATTACAAAACTGTCTTCGTCATCAATAACTAATAATAAAATTACATTGTTTGATTCTTCAAAAAGCAGCCTATATTTCTCTTCACTATGCGTAAGGGCTAATCCCGTTTCATGCAATTCAGTGACATCAATTACGGTTCCTACAATCCAGTTGAATTCACCATCATCATCACTTATTAAGCTAACGTTATTATTTAAAATCAACCTTCTTCCATCCTGTCTTCTTATCATTGAAAGGTGGTTGTTAAGCGCTTTGCTTTTTCTTAAATCAGATAAGTACTTTGATCTATCAGAAGAATCATAATAAAGGTCTTTGATGTTTTTATGCAGTAGTTCAGTGGCCGTTTTAAAGCCTAATATTTTTGCGAAAGAAGAATTACACTCTAATATTTCACCACTCACATGAGTCTTATAAACTCCTGCTAAGTTTGATTCGAAAAGATCTTTATATTTTTTTTCTGATTCTCTGAGTTTTTCTGCCTTTTTGACCTCGTTGGTTATATCTTTTACTTTACCAAAAAGATTTAAAAAGTCGGTGTTTTCAGTTTTCTCAACCGTAATTTTTTCTTCTATCCATCTCCACTTTCCGTACACTTTCATTCTAAATCTCCAAGATGAAGTTCCATGAATTTGAAGAAGTTCTTCAAATTTCTCAATGGCTTTAGCAACATCATCTGGATGGACATCTTTTAATATTCTACCCGACTTTACCAAAGAAATATATTCATCTTCTGAATATCCGTAGACATTTTCAACTCTTGATGAAACATAATTTACCTTATGTCTGTATCTTTCTTCAACATCATAAGTAATATTGAAGACAAATGCACTAATGTTTTCTAACACCTTTGTGATGTTATCTTTATTTTCAATTAAAGTCTTTTCGTATTCTTTTTGCTCTTTAATAATTCGTGCGTTCAAGATGTACACTTCCTGTTCAAAATATTGGCCTTTTGATATCCTATATTCCACGGGAATAATTTCGTTAGATCTTGTAATTCCACAATTAGATTGAAATTTCGAATGCCCAGTTTTTCTACATTCCGCTATTGCTAGATCCATGCTCTCTGCACATCTAGCAGTTTCATAATAAAAAATATCTGTAAACTTTTTATTGTCAATAGAGCCAATTCCTTTCTCTTTTAAAAATTTTTCAGCACCAATATTAACATCAAGAATATCTAGGTCTTGAGACAAGACATATATGATTTGATTGCTAGAATCAAACATTCCTTGAAACGTTTTTCTGGCATTTTTTAAATCAACCCTTAATCCATGTCTCCAGTAACTAAATAGGGTAATTACTATAGCAACTGTTAGCAACATGAAACTTATTTCGAGTTGAAAAAACTGAAAATAAGCTGCAAAACTTGTAAATATGATGAACGAGCAAGCGTAAAACCAAACCGTAACTTTTGGATGAATTAATACTATTCCTATCAAATTTGCTGATACTAAAAGACTTGCAGTTGCTAAAAAGTCTTGTTCATTGAAATACCAGAAAAAGTTTATGAGCATGATTCCAGACACAAATACAGTATGTGTGAGATGAAACTTTTTTCTAAAAAATTCAATCTTTGAAAGAAAGAATAGAATAGTTAACATGATTACTGTATAGAACAAAATGAACTTGTGATAATCGTTAACTGGAATGTTTAAGAAGGGATCTAAAACTAGATAAAGAATGAATAAGGGAAGTAAAATGAACGTAACAATACGATAGAAGCTTATTATGTTAAGCGACTTCTTTTGGCGGTATTTATTGTTTGTTGACGAACTCATTCTTCTTCTTCAAACGGCTTAATTTTGAATCCATTTATTTTAAATGTTTCACCTCTTTTGTATTGAATAGTTTCAATTAATTCACCTTTTGAATTGTATTCGCGCCACATTCCATGCTTTAGGCCTCCGGCGTATTTTCCTACTCTTTTTTTAATGCCATTTTTATGGTAATAAAAATGTTTTCCTTTCGGTTCTCCATCACTATACATTCCAGTAAAGGCTACTTTACCATTTTTATAATAATGATTCCATTGGCCATCTTCATTGCCTGAAGTAAAAGATCCAACTTCTTTAAAATCTCCTACTTGATAAAACCAAGCACCCTCTTTATTTCCGTTATAATATTCTCCTTTTGATAACTCATTTCCTAAAGAATCATATTCAGCTTGCTCACCTTCTAACTTACCCTTACTGTTAAAATATTCTGACTTTTTAATTTGTCCATTTTGATAATACCATACCCATTGGCCACTCAATACATCTTTTTTGAATTTTCCCTCTTGTTCTTTCTTTCCACTTTTATAAAAATAAGTCCACTTTCCGTTTCTAAGACCTTCTTCAAAAGTTCCTTTAGACTTTTGGGTCCCATCCGAATAATAGGTAATCCATTCATCCTGAAATATTCCTCCAGGTTTCAACATTCCTTCAGACAGTAAGGTATCTTTTTTATATACATAAGCACGAAGCAGTTCTCCATTTTCATCATAAGATCTAAAGATGCCTGATTTCTTTCCTTTATTTAAGCCGCCTACGAGCTTAACTTTTCCATTTGAATGATATTCCTTATACAAATCGATAATAACAACTCCTCCTGGATCAGAAGCCTCCTGACCGTTTTTCATTTCATTAATGGTCAAGAGCTTTCCTTCTTTGTCAAACTCCTTTGAAATCCCATCTTTCAATCCTCCTTTGTATGAAATTTCATTCTTAATATTTCCATTATCAAAATACTCTCTCCAGATCCCGGTCTTATTCCCTTCTTCATCAAGCTGATTAAAGGTGTTTTTGTTTCTTAAATACCCATTACTATATTCTTCTTCGGCAACAACAACACCTTCTTGATTATACTCTAGTCCTATTCCGTCCTCTGCATCATCCTTAAAATTGACAGTCTTTTTTAAAGAACCATCCTCAAAAAACCAATTAGATTCACCTTCTCTTTTATCATCAACATAATAGATTTCTCTTGAGATATTCCCTAGTGAATCATACATGGTTGCACAACCATTCTTCATTTTGTTGGCGTAATAGAAAGTTTGAGTGATTAAACCGGCATCATTGTAGAACTTCCATAAACTATCTGATTCACCAGCTAGTTTATAACCTTTTGATTTGAGTGCTCCATTTTGATAATAAGATTTCCAAAGACCTTCCGGTAATCCATTTTTAAATTTACCTTCAGAAGAGATCTTTCCATTTTCAAAATAAAAGATATTATAGCCGTTCGGTTTTATTCCATCTTGACCCCAAGTTTTTCCTATTCCTATCCATACTATAATTAATAAACAATAAATTTTTTTCAGAGATAGAGAGTATTTACTATTATTATTAGGGCTGTTGATATGTTGATAAGTAAGGATCAAAAAGACTTCATTTTATAATTAATACAGTTTATCATTAGTTCATTAACAACTTATAATTTATAATGTCCTTTATCTCAGTAAAGTTACAATCTTATTAACACAAGCATGAGTTCTTCTTTATGTTAATTAGTTTTATTAAACGACATGTGATTTTCTGTTATTAAGTCGTTCCAAAATAAGAGGGTTATAAACATTGATTATCCAATTTTCTGTATACCTGAAATTAAGTTTTAAAAAACAAAATTTTTGGTGAAGAAGTAATAAAATTAAGCTCACATGTTTTAAACATCTTTCTTAATCAATTGTTGAAATCTCTAATTGCTGTATCTCTCTGTTTACCTAAAGTTAGAAAATAATTGAAAAAGATGTTAATAATTATGAACACAGATGATTTAAAGTCAAATAAGTTAGGAATACCTTTGTAAAAACCATCAAGATGAAAAGAACGATTCCAATTGGATGTGATCACGCAGGATACGATTTAAAATTAGCTGTAATTAGGCACCTTGAAAGCAGAGGGTTTGAATTAGAGGATAAAGGTTGTCATTCTACAGAAAGCATTGATTATCCTGACTTTGGGCACCCTGTTGCTGACAGAGTTGAAGGTGAAGACGATATGTTAGGGATTGTAATTTGCGGAAGCGGAAATGGAATCAACATGACTGTGAATAAACATAAAGGAATTAGATCTGCATTATGTTGGACAGTAGAAATTGCAAAACTAGCGCGTCAACATAATAATGCAAACATTTTAGCTTTACCTGCGCGTTTTATTGAAGAAGAGCTTGCAATTAAAATGGTTGATGCATTTATCAATACTGAATTCGAAGGAGGTCGTCACCAAAGAAGAGTAGACAAGATTTCTTGTTAGCTTACTCGTTAATTAGGCTCTTAACAAAAGAGTCTGTTTTAGTTACGAAGTCTGAATAATAATCTCCTGTACCAGGACCACTGAATCCAGTATGGATTTTTCTGACCTCACCTTTCTTGTCTATAAATAGAACGGTAGGAAAAGAGATTATTTCATTTAACATAGAGAACATTTCGGTGGCACAAGATTTACAAGCAGTTCCCCCGACCAAAAATGTATAATCTAAATTCAAATTCTCTTTGTACGTTTTAACTTTATTAATTCGTCCCTCTGAAGTTTTTTGAGTTTCATAAGTGACAGCTATAATTTCTAAATCATCTCCATGTTCAGCCTTAAGACCTCTTAGATAATTACTTTCGTCAAGACAGTTTGGACACCAAGTACCCATAATTTGAATTAATGTAACCTTACCTTTAGTTGTTTCATTTGGGTAGGTATAATTTCCTCCATCAACGTTTGGTAAAGAAAAATGAATTGGCTCTTCACTAACTAAATACGTTAATGAGTCTGGGTCTCCTAATTTTACATTTTCATTTTTAACCGCAAACCATTCAGTTTTGTAGTGACTTCCTGATCTGAACTCTCCCCACAAGGTGTCATTTGAGAAATGTGCACTAAACAAGAAAGCGTGCGAACCATCAAAAGTTGAGAGGTATAAACTATCGGCGAGAACAGCACCTTCTAAATATCTATAATCGCCTGTCTCGGTCAAAAATGTTCCGGTTACTCTATTAGAGCTAAACCCACTCTTATCAAATGAAGAAACCACTGTAGAAAAAACACCTATTGCTTTTTCTGGTTCGGTTTTGTAGTCAAAAGTAACTTCCCATTTACCTCCAACATTAAAGTTAGGATCACCTTGAGGATATCTTTCTTCAATACCGAAAGTTCCTTCAAACGGAAGATAGTAGTTTCCTTTTTTTGCATGATTATACCAACGCCCAGAAATGTTTTTCTTGTTTTTTACTTGTACTCTAAATTCTGAAGCAAAAGCAGGAAATTGAATAAAAAGAGAATCACCTTGACCTTTTATATCATCCAATAAGATTCTTTCGTCTCCGTTTATTATATACATTTCTCTTTTCTTCTTTTGTTTTTTAACTTCAAATAAGAACGGCAGTTGTGCTGTTTCAGAAAGTTGAAAAGAACCATACCAAACACCTGTTTTAATTTTTTTCTGCTTGGCATAAGAAGATTGCAAGCAGACAAGTGCAGCCAATAAAATTATAAGGCGTATTCGCATTTAGTTTTTTGAACGTAGGTTTAGTTTGCCCTTTTGGGAAGGCTTCCAAAGGTAACTAAATAAAATTTATTGATATGCTCATGCAACTTTTAATTAATTACTTTAGTCTAGTATTATGAAGAGCGAAATTATGACGGATGAAGACCTAGTAAAGGAATGTGTTTCCGGAAGTAGTGTTGCTCAGAAAAAGTTCTATGACATGTTTGCTAGAAAAATGATGGGGGTTTGCCTCCGTTATACTAATAACTATGAAGAAGCGCAAGATGTATTGCAAGATGCATTTGTTAAAATTTATAATAAACTACCCGATTTTCAGAGTAAAGGGTCTCTGGAAGGATGGGTGCGCAGAATCATGGTCAACACAGCATTAGATGCCTATAGAAAAGCTAAAAAGCATCAGTCAAATGTTGACGTGGATACGGTTGGATATATGTTAGATTCTGAGGATTATACTGTTGAAAGTATAAACGCTCAAGACCTACTAAAAATCATTCAATCAATACCAGAAGGTTATAGAGTAGTGTTTAACCTCTTTGCTATAGAAGGTTATTCACATAAAGAAATAGCAGATAGATTAGGAGTGACTGAGAGCACTTCAAAATCTCAATATTCTCGAGCAAAGAAGATGCTGAGAAAGATTTTGATAGATAGAAATATTGTAGAAGAAAGTGAAAGATTATAGTAACATAGAAGAATTGTTCAAACAGGGGTTTGAAGGCTTAGAGGGTAATGTTGACCCTTCGGCTTGGGCAAACATCCAACAAAGTTTAGGACAAGGAGCAGCTTCAACTGGTTCTGCCGCAGCTGGCGGAATATCAGGAGTTGGTAAAGTGGCGGCAATTATTGGAATTGTTGGTGCTGCTGCAACAGGTGTGTGGTATTTTTCTGGTGATGACACCAAAGAAGAAGGCGCACTTACTGATCAAACAGAGGTTGTTACGAATGATGTTGCTGAAGTTGACATTAATGATGTACAAACTTTAGGTGATAATATTTTGGTTACAGATACTAATGATCCAGTAATTCAAGAAAACGCAGCTGAAATTCAAGAAGAGTTGAGTCAAAACCAATATACTGCAAATGACATTGATGATGACTTTTTAGAAACTGTAATAAGCCAACACGATTTTTCAAACGGCTTTATTGTTAACAGTAATAATGACAACAATTTTGATGATGGCTCTGATGCAAACGATAACGGTGACATTGACATTGAGCCCGTTGACAAGGTTGATCCAGTTGTAATTGGAAATCCGCAGCTTGAGTCAAAAGAAATCAAAACCAACTTGAAAGTTGAAGTTGAAGAAAACAATACGGTTTCATTCAAATCAAATGCGAAAAACCATAACTCTGTTGAATGGACATTCGGTGACGGAGAAATTGGTTTAGGTGATGAAGTAAATCATACTTATGAGCGTCCTGGAACTTATGTTTTAAAAATGGAAGTTTTCAGTGATGATCAAACACAAACGGTTGAACGAAAAGTAACCATTGAAGGTACTTCGAAAGTAGGAACAATTCCAAATGTATTTACTCCTAATAATGATGGTAGAAATGACAACTTCTTTGTAAAATGCAAAGACATTGAAAACTTTTATCTGTCTGTAAAAGATGAAAGAGGAAATGAAGTTTTCACTTCAACTGATCCTGATTTTTCTTGGAATGGTGAAAACCAAGCCGGAGACATCATCAAAGGTGGTTACATTGTTGTAATTATTGCTGAAGGAGAAGACGGACAAACGTTTAAAGAAATGAAAGCGCTTAGATTAGAATAAGCCAAACGAGCATAGAATACGAAGAAGGCGTCTAGGGTTTAACTTAGGCGCCTTTTTTATTACTTAAGTTTCCACTCGTCATTTTCATAAATGTACTCAGGCACATTTTTATTTTCGGCATCAAACAATACACGAGAATCTTTAATGAATGATTTCATTTTATTGTAATCTTCTGCTGATTTAAAGAAGTCGGGGTTGTTTTCATACTTCGCGGCAGGCAAGATGTAATATCTTTTCTTTCCATCTTCAACTGGTGTGTGAACCCAGGTTAACACGTAACCTGCATCTTTAATTGAAGTTTTAGAACCTTCTTTTGAAAGTGTCATTTTGAACATAGCGCCTCCGTCAGTATATCTTTTTCTTTGGTTTGAAACAAAGTTTCCTAGCGAATACACGATTAGTTCTTCTCTGGTTGTATCGGCTGTTTTTTCCCAAACCATTTTTTCTAAAACATGTGGATGAGACCCAATAACTATATCCGCGCCATTGTCAAATAAGAACTGGCCATAATCTATTTGATATTTTACCGGTTGCAATTTGTATTCTGAACCCCAGTGAGTCACCACAATGATTTTATCAACGTTTTTTGATTTCGCCTCTGCTAAATCTTTTTTCATTAGATCTTTATCAATCATATTCACAATTGTTGGTGCCGGATAAGGCAAACCATTTGTGCCATAAGTGTAATTCAAAATGGCTATTCGCATACAATCATTCTCAATGATTAGAGGATACCTCTTATTTCTATCTATTGAATCTAAAAAAGTTCCTGTATGAATAATGTTTAATGAGTCAAGCACTTCAACAGTTCTTGTAATTCCTTGTCCTCCTCTATCGCAACTATGATTGTTTGATGTCACAAGAACATCCATTCCTGAGTTCTTGCAGGCAACTGCCAATTCATCAGGAGAGCTAAATTGAGGGTACCCCTTAAAAGGAGGTCCAGCCAATGTTACCTCTAAGTTCCCAATTGAGTAGTCTGGAGCTGAAATCTCCTCAGTAATGTACTTGAAACATCTATCGTAATCGTATCCTTTGCCATCAGCATTTCTGGCAGATGAAATTTGTGGACCGTGTCCCATGATATCACCAATAAAAAGAAGGCTTAGTTCTTGAGAAACCGAATCTTTTTCTTGTGCAAATGATTGACTCAGAAAAGAAGCAAATAAAACCAACAATAAATATTTCATAGTATAAGCTTTGTGTTTACTACGAATATGCGACCAAATAGTTAGATTATGAAACGTCTTTTATTATTTGCTTATCGGTTTCACCAAAAACAAATAGTAGAAATTAATACACATTATGGCCACGTTAGTGATTATAATAGGCCAAGAAAAATCTAATAACACCCCGTAAAAAGCGAATAGCGCACACCCTAAGGTGTTTACAATTCTTAGCGTTCTCATTTTCTTCATCAAGAAAGAGATTAGTACTGCAGCTGATGCCAAATACCCCACCCATTCAATTGCTGAAATGCCTAAAATCTCCATTGGTTCAATTTTCTAATTGCCCGAAATTAGACAAAAATTCATCACTAAATCAAATAATCACTAACAGTTAGCGGCTAATAAATACTATTCTTTTCTTCTAGTCGCAATCAAATATTGGTTTAAATTTGGGTTCAAACAACCTAAGTTGAGAACATTAGTTTACATATTCATTTTGCTTTCTGGGAGTACTGCCTTGGCGCAAGAAGAGCTAGAGGTGAGCTTTTCACCAATAGGAGGTGTTTATGAAAAAGAAACAGCGGTTGAAATGGATGCGGGAGACGGAGCGACCATTTATTATACTACTGATGGCTCAACTCCGGGATCAGGATCAAGCAGGTATAGAGGACCCATTACAGTTTCTAAGGTTAAAGCCTTTCGAGCTGTTGCATACAAGAATGGCAAAAGATCAAAAATTGCGAGCCAAACTTACGTTTGTGACCGTGAGTATGATTTGGCTGTAGTTTCTATAATAACGCGTCCTGAAAATTTATGGGATTTTGGAACCGGAATTTATGTAGAGGGTTGTTGTGCCGACACCATTGAGCCTTATGTAGGAGCAAATTATTGGATGGATTGGGAAAAGCGCGCAAACATTGAAATGTATGACGAAGAAGGTGAACTGTGTTTTAATCAAAGTGTCGGAATTAACTTGTTCGGAGGGTTTTCAAGAATGCTTCCACAGAAATCTTTAGCCATTTTCGCTCGAAGTAGATACGGCGAGAAAAGAATTAATTACCAGTTATTTCCTGAGTTAAAAGAAGACAGATACAAATCATTTATTTTAAGAAACTCTGGCGGTGACTTTTTAAGAACTCATCTGAGAGATGCTTTTATGACTCAATTAGCGAAGCCTACTGGTGTTGCGATTCAAGCTTATCGTCCTGCGGTTGTCTTTTTAAATGGAGAGTACTGGGGAATCCAAAATATCCGAGAAAAAATATCTGAGCACTATTTAAAATCCAACTTCAAAGTGGACAAAGAAAATGTTGATATCCTTAGGCATAATGGAGTTAAAAGGCACGGATATAGTACGAATTACAAAAAGTTATTAGCTTATTTGAGAACGAATGACTTATCAGATGATAAGAAAATGGATCATCTGCGAAGCTTTATGAGTGTTGATGATTATGTAAGATATAATATTGCCGAAGTATATTCTGACAACCGAGATGCCGGAGGAAACATTAGGTATTGGAGAGAAAGAACTGATTCAGCTCAATGGCGTTGGGTGTTATATGACTTAGATCTTGGGCTTGGTAACAATAAACCAAAAGGGTACAAGCGAAATACACTTGATAAATTTACTAGAGCTAACGGTGAGGCCTGGCCCGATCCTGCTTGGTCAACATTCATTATCAGAAGCCTCTTAAAAAATGAAAAGGTTGAACATCAATACATCAATACTTTTGCTGATCAGTTAAACACAGTTTATCATGCTGATACTGCTAATAGGCTACTAGACAAAATGGAAGCTAACATAGATTCTGAAATGCAATATCATCAAAAGCGCTGGGGTTCATCTTATGAGAATTGGAAGCACCATCTTGGAATTATGAGAAAGTTCATCTCGCTAAGACCATATTATTTAAGAAAGCACATCATGCAAAAGTTTGATTTGAAAGACACTGTCAATGTCTCCATTCAACACCCAGGAGAATCTTTTTGTGATATGCACTTTTCTTCTTTAGACATAACCAAAAATTACCAAGGCATTTACTTTACTGGGGTTCCGATAGAGATTGAGGTGACACCTAAACATGATTATAATTTTGTTGGATGGGAAGATGATTCTGAAGCTGGTGCCAAAAGAACAATTTTGTTAACCAAAGATATTAGCCTGGTACCTTTGTTTGAACCTAAAAAAAGAAGTGCACAAACGGATAGTTTAATATTTAATGAGTTGTCCTTTTTTCAAGTTGAAGGAGACTCAACAAAAGATTGGGTAGAGCTTTTTAATAATTCAAAGAATTCAATTAACTTGAGCAATTGGTCGTTTACAGATAGGTCAATTGAAAAAGGGTGGAAGATTCCTGAAGGCGTTATTGTTAAATCAAAAGAGTTTTTGGTCATCAGCCAAGACTTAAACTCTTTTCGGTCAACCTATTCAGCCGATAGCATAAAAGCAATTGGAGATTTTGATTTTGGACTTTCATCAAAAGGTGAGCTATTGAAGCTTTATGATAAAGAAGGATTTATAGTTGATTCTTTGACTTATAATCATTACCCAGAAATTGATTCAGCGTTCACTCTGTCCTTATCGCATCCTGACTCTTCATCTTCAACAATCTCGGCATGGCAAATAGAAAGCCCCAACCCGTCATACAAGAGTAGGACCTATCGAGACTACCTTCAACATGAAAAAGACAAGGCCTACTGGACAAAAGTTTTCTACATTGGAGGAGGCGGGTTTTTTTTTATCTTGATAAGTGGGTTTATGTGGCGCCGCTCTTTTAAGAAAAAGAAAGCAACTAAAAATTAACAATCAATTGTTAATCGATAGAATAAACTTTTTTATCGTAGATTTCCAACCCTTAATCGTTTCTTGCGTCTTCTGAACCAATACGCATTACTTTATTCATGTCATGAAGAATTTTTTTAGCATTGCTATTGCCCTTTTATTGCTGCTCTCAGCACAAAGCGCTTTTTCCTCATATACTGAGGTAATTGCGGATGGTGATTGGGATCAAAATGATACCTGGAGTAATGGTGTTCCTGGTTGTTTTGATACAATTGTGATTCCAGCAGGTCTCCAAGTTGACATTACTGCCACTGTTGACCTTGAAGGATGCGCGAATGATTCGGTATTACTTATCGTTTATGGCCATTTAGAATTTCAAAACGGTAAAAAACTTAAGTTAAATTGTGATTCAGATGTTTTAATTTATACCGGTGGTTTCGTAGGTGTTGGTAGTGGAGGAGGAAGCAGTACTTATATCGAGATGTGTGGTAATGAGTATTGGTCAGCTGACTCGGGGAACTTAACAGGCCCTTCAATACTTTGTGATGGTGGCTGTGTCGTTTTACCAATAGAGCTGGTTTATTTTACAGCAACACTAAACTCAAATGAAAATGTCGACCTGCAATGGAAAACGGCATCAGAAGTAAACAATGACTATTTTACAGTTGAGCGAAGCATTGATGGTGTAAACTGGTTGGCCATTTTAGACAAAGGAGCTGTTGGGAACAGTTCAGTTCCGATAGTGTATGATGACATTGACAGAGAGCCTTTATTTGGTGAGGTTTATTACCGCTTAAAGCAAACCGACTTTGATCTTTCATACACTTATTCTCCTGCGGTAAGAGTCAACAACTTTGATATTACGAAGATTGAACTTTATCCAAACCCAGTAGAAGCTGGTAATTCTGTCTTAATTAATTTTCCAGATGGATATAATGATGATATCACCATTGACCTGAGAAGTGCAGACGGAAAAGTAGTGTTGTCACAAGAATTTGAAATTAAAGAAAGCCATCAAGCAATTCTTAATTTGCCAAAGGATGTTTCTGCTGGTGTTTACACAGTAAGTTGTGCGTACTTCACAAAAAAGGTGATAATAAAATAATTTACCCTTCCTTTCGTCTTTAATCTAAGAAACCCCTGACATTCGGGGCATGATATACTTTTTTCAGTATATTTAGAACTCAATTAAAAAACCACACTATGAATCCTCTTTGGATAATACTCGGAGTTGTTGTAATTCTCATCATTTGGTTTATCGCCATTTTCAACAAACTTCAAAGACTAAAACTTAACAGAGAACAAGCCTTTGCCGATATTGATGTACAATTAAAACAAAGACATGACTTGATTCCTCAATTGGTTGCAACTGTAAAAGGTTACGCGGCTCAAGAAGAGAATGTATTAACTCAAGTAACTCAAGCAAGAAACAGAGCAATGTCAGCCGGAACGGTTAACGATAAAATTGCTGCTGAGGTAGCATTATCTGGCGCTATGTCACAGTTTTCAATGCAAATGGAGGCTTATCCAGATTTAAAATCCAACCAAAACTTTATGCAACTTCAGAATGAAATGTCTGATATTGAAAATAAATTGGCTGCGGTTAGAAGATTCTTTAACTCTGCAACTAAAGAGCTTAATGTGAAAACTAAAACATTTCCTAATAACATTATTGCTGGAATGTTTAAAATTAGCGAAGAGCCATTCTTTGATGTTGGAGTTGTTCAAAGAGAAGTATTAGATCAAGCACCAAAAATTGAATTTTAAATAAGTTGATTTGGCAAATTACAAAGGTCTTGATAGTCAAATAAGAAGTAATAACTTTAAGTCAACTCTTCTTATTCTTGGTTTTCCCTCAGTGATTATTCTTTCTGTGTGGGCAGTATTTTTCTTCGTAAACGGAGGGATGTGGGATGACTATGTTCAATACGAATTTTTCAAAGTTGCCCCTTTTGTGCTCGCAGGGATTGGCGTTTGGTTTTTGATCGCCTTTATGTTTCACTCTAAAATGATTCAATTTGCTGTAAAATCAAAACCATTGGAGCGAAAAGAGAACATGCGTGTTTACAATTTGGTTGAGAATTTATGCATGTCGGTTGGTATGAAAATGCCAAAAATTTATGTGATGGAATCACAAGCATTAAACGCTTTTGCATCCGGAATGAATGAGAAGACATTCGCAGTTACACTTACCAGAGGGATAATGGAAAAACTTGATGATGCAGAGCTTGAAGGAGTTATTGCACACGAGTTGGCGCATATTCGAAATAAAGACGTTAGGCTTCTTATCATTAGCATCATCTTTGTCGGAATTCTAGGTTTTATTGTTCAGATAGCATTTAGATCTGTTTTATGGGGAGGAGCTGGGAGGAGCAGAGGAGGTAAAAAGCAAGATGGCAGATTGATGATGATAATTTTGTTAGTCAGTGCTGTCGCCTACTTATTAACCATTTTGTTCAGGTTTGCTTTGTCACGAAAAAGAGAGTTTATGGCTGATGCCGGAGCAGTTGAGATGACCAAAAGACCAGATGCATTAGCTTCGGCTCTTAGAAAAATTTCAGGGAAATCAACTGTTGATGATGTCGGAAGTGATGATGTCAAATCAATGTTCATTGAGAACAATCCAAAAGAGAACGGAATGGCTGCAAGTGGCTTGAGCGGAATCTTTGCTACTCATCCACCAATTGAAAAGAGAATTGCCTTTCTAGAGCAAATTTAAATTTCATTCTTGTTTATTATCAAATTTGATTGACAACTCAATTCTTTTCGGTGAGTTGTTCTAAATTGTCGTTTAGTTCAGGGTCTAGTTAAAGCCTTATTTCATGAGCCTAACTATATTTGCCTATCTTTCAAATTGATAATGTCAGAAAAAAAGAAAAAGGGATTTTGGGAAAAATTTGCTCATAAGGAATTGAGCAGAACTCATGAGGTACAAGAGGGTAGTGAGCTTTTTTTACTGAGTGAAGCGGAAATAGCGGCTCTAAAGAAAATCAGAAAAAGAACTTTTTGGCGAGCAGGTCTTGCCGGAGCATTAGGTGTTATTCTTCTTTATGCTCCATATCATATTTTTGGATCAGCTTTGTTTCCCATGAACCACGTCTGGATTCCATTTTATGATGATTATATTGATATAGAAATTGGTTTTTTGGTTTACAGCTTAGTGTTGGTTTTACTAGAGATTTGGTTTCTGACTTTCACAAACATTAAGGCGGTGGCACACATAGCTAAGGCTTGCGGACATCCAAACCCCAATGACCGCAACTTTGAAAACAATATCAGTGCGCTTATTTCTGTTGGTCTCGAAAAGAAACAAAAGCAATTAGAGTCAATAGGAATCAATCCTTATGAAGGTTTAAATCCGATAGGTGTTTTTGTTTTTCAAATCATTCTAAGATTAAAGGCAACAGTAAGTGGTATACTTTTTAAGCTTTTAGTCAAAAAGGCGTTAGGTAGGTATGCTCTTCGTGCTGTCATAGATTTTGCCGGAATACCGGTCTATTCATTTTGGAACATTTGGGGGTCGCGTAAAGTGATGGATGAATCACGAATTAGGGTGATGGCCCCACCTTTGATTAAAAGGTGCTCAGATCTTCTCTATGAGTCTCAGAAAGAAAACCCAGAGTTTGTTAAGAGCCTTTATGATTCACTGCAGTTAATTTCAGAATCTAAGCGTTCTTTTCATTACAATCATTTCTTGTTGAGTGTAACACTTTTAGAGCGTTTCGGTATTGAGATTAAAGAAGAGCCGCCTTATAATGATGATTTCTTAGAGGAGATCCCATCCTTATCACCACAAACGAGAAAAGCTGTACAGCAATTATTTGTATTCGGAATTATGATTGATGGTGCCATTTCAAGAAGAGAAAAGAAGGCTATCCGATATTTGATAGAGAAGAATGTTTTAGAGTATAGCGAAGCAGAGATCGTGAAGTGGTCAAAAGACTATTTTGATGGTAGAGGGATTGAGGCGTTTTTTGCTGCTTAGATTTTTATCCCCAATAAACAAACATCATCCAATTGTTCAAGGTCGCCTTTCCATTGATGGAACTCATCAATAATTATCTTTTTTTGTTCAGATAAAGGTAGTTTGCTAATTTGAACGAGCTTCTCCCTTAAAGTTTTGTATTTGTATTTCTTTCCTTTTGTTCCTCCGAATTGATCGGCATATCCGTCTGAAAATAAATAGATAACATCACCTTTACTAAGTTCATGGTCTGTCTGCGTAAAAGGTATTTCCTCTGTTGGCGTATATCCAACCGGCTGTTTGTTTCCTTTGATCTCTTCAAAGTTTTCACCCTTTATAAGGTAGATTGGTAAGTTGGCTCCCGCAAACTTGAGCTTCCCTTTGTCAATTAAACAAATAGACATATCCATCCCGTCTCTTGATTCAGAAGCAGGCAAGGCTTTCTTCACTTGAGATCTTAGTTTTTCTAGAATTATATTTGGTTGAGTTTCTCCACCTTCAATGATAATTTCATTTAAGAAAGAATTACCAAGCATGCTCATCATGGCCCCAGGAACTCCGTGGCCTGTGCAATCACCTACCGCAATTAGTTTTTGGCCGGTATTTGTTTCGTACGCCCAATAAAAATCACCTGAAACAATATCTCTTGGCTCATAGAACACAAAGAAATCTGAGAATAAACGATTGATATAATTCTCAGACGTGATAATCGCTTTTTGAATTGTGCTTGCATATATCATTGAGTCAGTGATGTCTTTGTTTTTCGCTTCGACCTGCTCTTTTTGAAGTTGCATTTTGGTCTTCTGATTTGAAATCAAAGACTTTTGTTTTTGTGACTCTCTGTATTTGAAGTAGACAAACACTCCTGCAATAAGCAAAATTATTCCTCCTATCAACAATAATACGGTATAGAAAGATTGTGCTTCTGCGGCCTCGTCTGATAAGAGCTTTTCTTTTTCAATAATGTCCTTATCCTTTTGAAGAAGAGCCATTTGAGCAGCTTGTTTTTCAGAATCGTATCTAACTTCCATCTCAGCAATGGCATCTTTGTGAGAGGTGTTCATGGCTGAATCTTTATAACTGTATTCAAGTTTTAGATATTGAATGGCCGACTTGTAGTCGTTTTTGTTCATACTCATGTCATAGTAGATGCCATATATTTCTTCAAGACGAATGTATTTTTTTATTCCTGTTTCCAAGGCGATTTGCTCTGCCTCTTCAAGGTGTTCTTCTGCTTTTTTGTAATCACCTAACTGTATGTATGTTTTTGACAAGCCTGAAAGTATGCCCGCTAAATGTGACACCTCATTTTGCCTTCTTCTAACTTCTAAGCTTTGTTTTTGCAAGACTAATGCACTGTCGGGATATCCTAAGGCAAGATAGTTTTCAGCAGCATTTTGAGCCATTAAACCAACCAGCCTCTCCATGTTTAAGTCTTCATACATCTTCATGCAAGCCAAATTGTTTTTCAATCTTGCCGAATCAGATTCAAGACAAATACTAGATAGATATCTGCCTTCGGCTTCAACATCTTTGTATTCATATTTGATTCCATAGTCAATCTCTTTTTGATAATATTCACAGGCCTTGTCGTAGTCGTCTTGTCTCTTGAAAACAGAACCTATGAAATGGTACAGAATTCCTCTGGGCCTATTTGTCACTTCACTCGTTTCGTATACCTCTTCAGCTTTTAGATAATAGACCATTGCTGAATCATAGTCGGCCTCATCATAATAGCACCTGCCAATTAGGGAGTAATTTCTTCCAATTAATTCGGCTGATGAATTTATGAGCTGATACAAATCGTTTGCGGCTTGAAACGCTTCTTTTGCTTTGCTAATTTCTTCGTTAGACTTATAACTATTTCCTAATTTCTCTACTGTTGTTGCTCTGAGTGAAGATTGATCGTTTGGAATCATTTCAATCGCGCGGTGGAACTCTATGATAGCTCGATCATATTCATGAATGTCATCATAATACTCACCTATAAGAATTTGAGTTGATATTCTTTCTCCCATGACATCTGCATAATCATAGGCGAGCCTCAAAGAGTCAATGTCCATTTGAGCAGATGATTGAAAAGAAGCGAAGAGCACTAAAAATGCAAAGCTAGTTTTCAAAGAAAAACAGAATCTTATTTGTAGTCTATTTTGTTTCATGAGGGCAAGCAAAGATAAGAAGACGAAAAGACTTTCGCTAAAAACACAAAAACCCCAACCGAAGTTGAGGTTTTTAAGAGGTCCCGAGCGGATTCGAACCGCTGTAGATGGTTTTGCAGACCACTGCCTAGCCGCTCGGCCACAGGACCATTTTCCGTTTGAGCGGACAGCAAAGATAATAATTTCTTTAGACGAAAATACTTTTTGCCTTATCCTTCAATAACAATTGCGACTTCATCAACAACACCCCCAATAGGAGCGTTCATTTTTCTAACCTTGATTCGGCTTTTTATCGCAGCTGGAAATTCCTTTTTAAACTCTTCTAAAATTCGGTATCCGACGTGTTCAATTAATTTAGATCTAATTGCCATTTGTTCAACAACAATTTCTCTGACTCTGACATAATCAATAGTGTCAATTATTTCGTCTGTTTGAGCTGATTTAGAAAAGTCTGTTTCAATTACTATATCTACTGTGAATTTACCGCCCAATACAGCCTCTTCTTGCATGCATCCATGGTAAGCGAATACTTCGATTCCTGATACTTCAACAAAATTTCTCATTAAACAGAAGCTTTTAAATCGTTTACTTTTTGAAGGCCTTCTTCCATTCTACCTATCACTTTCTCTTTTCCGAGAACAGCACAAATATCAAACATTGAAGGTCCCATTCCTTTTCCTGTAACAAGCAGTCTGAATCCAGGTCCTACTTTACCAAATCCGTATTCGTTTTTTTCTAGATATGCTGAGAATACTTTTTCGATTGCTTCAGTGTTCCAGTCAGAAATACCTTTTAATTCTTCTAGAAGCTCTGTCATTATTGACGGAGTATCTTCTTTCCATTTTTTACGAACTGTTTTTTCGTCATATGCAGAGACATCTCCCAAGAAATAGTCTCCATCATTTATGATGTCTTGTATAAAAGTTGCTCTTTCTTTCATCAAGCCACAAACCTGTGAAATGTATTCTGCTGAGTGATCTTGGTCTCCTATTTGATCCTGAACCATTTTGGCTAAGTCTTCATTTGAAGTAGACCTTAGGTATTGTTGGTTAAACCATTTTGTTTTATCTGGGTCAAATCTAGCACCTGATTTCCCAACTCTTTCGAGACTAAATTTTTCAACCATTTCTTCAAGGTTGAAAAGCTCTTCATTGTTACCCGGGTTCCAACCCAAAAGACTTAACATATTTATAAAGGCTCCTTTGAAGAATCCAGCTTCTTTGTATCCACTATATAATTCTCCATCCGCGGTTGTCCAATTGATTGGGAATACCGGGAACCCTAATTTGTCACCATCCCTTTTACTTAGCTTTCCGTTTCCGTCTGGTCTAAGAATTAACGGTAAGTGAGCAAACTTTGGTCTATCCCACCCAAATGCATCATATAATAAAACATGAAGAGGAGCAGAAGGCAACCATTCTTCACCTCTAATTACATGAGAGATCTCCATCAGATGATCATCTACAATGTTTGCAAGATGATAAGTAGGCATGCCGGTAGGCTTCATTAATACCTTATCATCTAAGTTGTTCGTGTTTACAGTAACCCACCCTCTAATTTCATCTTCAAATTTGATGTCCTCATTTCTGGGCATTTTCATTCTTATCGTATAAGGTTCGCCCGCAGCTAATCTTTTCTCAACCTCTTCTTTTGAAAGTGAAATGGAATTTTTCATTGACGATCTAGTGACACCATTGTATTGCCAGTTAGGCAAACCTTGCTGTTTGGCTTGATCACGCATGTTTTCTAAATCTTCGGCTGTGTCAAATGCCATGTAGGCGTGACCAGATTCAACCAATTGCTTGGCGTATGGTCCGTATAGATGTTTTCTTTCAGATTGAATGTAAGGTCCCTTATCTCCAGAGTACCCAGCTCCTTCGTTAGGTTCAATTCCACACCATTTTAGAGAGTCTATAATGTATTGTTGGGCCCCAGGCACAAATCTTTTTTCATCAGTATCCTCAACTCTTAATATAAAATCTCCGTCATGTTTTTTGGCAAACAGGTAGTTATATAATGCTGTTCTAACTCCCCCCATGTGTAGAGGGCCAGTTGGGCTAGGTGCAAATCGTACTCTTACTTTCATTGACTTTTGTTATTCATTAAATCGGCACAAAGATAATAGCTTTCGGTCAATTCTAAATTGTTAAGAAAAATGAACATTCTAGCATGATTATTGTACTTGAGGGTAGAATTGTCTAACTTAGTAAGTCAGGCCAATATTAGATGGGAAAATTTAGTCAACTTATATCGCAAATTGAGGGCTTCATTAAGAAGTACTACAAAAACGAAATGGTAAAAGGAGTTATTCTTTTTGCTTCGGTTTTTTTGTTGTCTTATGGAGTAGTGACTGGTCTTGAATACATGGGAAGATTTGGTGGAGGCGTTAGGCTGACATTGTTGCTTTCGTTTATCGGCATCAATCTGTTTCTCTTAGCCAAGTTCATTCTCATTCCAATATTGAAATTGAATAAAGTCGGTAGACGACTTACACTGAAAGAGGCTTCTGTAATGTTAGGTTCAATTTTTCCTGAGGTAGGAGATAAGCTTAGTAACACCTTGCAGTTTAATGATGAGAAGGCGAACACTAATTTAAACTTAGAATTAGTTAATGCAAGTATTGAGCAAAGAGCGAGTTCTTTGTCTGCTGTTCCCTTCTCTACGGCTATAGATTTTAAAGAGAACAAGAAGTATCTTAAGTTTTTATTGCCTATTCTAATATTAATTGGTGTAGTGGCAATTGCAAATCCGAATTGGTTTTTAGATGGTTCTGAGAGAATTGTGAATTTCAATACTGAGTACGTTGAAGAGGCGCCTTTTGATTTCGTTATGTTAAGTGCTGACGAAACAAAAGAAGGTGATAATTACACATTACAAATTAAGCTAGAGGGAGATGAAATACCGGATGAGGTAAAAATTACATCTAATAAGGGGACTTATAATTTGATTAAAAAAAGTAATGTCCTGTTCGAATATGAATTTGCGAATGTAGACGATAAGTTGAGTTTTGTTTGTGAGGCAAACGGCTTTGAATCAGAGGAGTTTGATGTAGGCCTCTTAAAAATGCCTGTTGTTCAAGATATGACTTTAGAGGCTATGTACCCAAAGCATACGGGCAAGAAGAATGAGATTTTTCAGAACACCGGTGACGTAACTGTTCCTGAGGGAACACTATTGAAATGGAGTGTTTCGGTAAAAAATATGGACCAGTTAGAGGCTAACTTCAATGACACAACTATATTATTAAACACTTCAATATCAAATAGTTATAACTTTCAAGGGGAGTTTCATGAATCAGATGATTATAGGCTGATTTTAAGCAGTGATCAAATTAAGAATGCTGATTCTCTTGATTATTCTGTGAATGTGGTTAAAGATGAGTACCCAACTATCTCCATTGAGGAAACGGTTGATAGCACAAATGAAGCGAGAAGATTTATTGAAGGAAAAGTTTCAGATGACTATGGTTTCAGAAGTTTGTTTGCTAACCTAAAAGTGATAGGCAAGGATACTTCTTATACTGTGAGGAAGTCCTTAAAAGTGAACCCTTCGGCGAACAATCAATTGTTTAGCTATGGTGTTGATTTATCCGCCTTTGACTTGGGGCCTGGAGATCGAGTTGAATACTCTTTTGTTGTAACTGATAATGACGCAATAAATAATTATAAGTCATCAAGTACTTCTAAGAAAGTTTTTGCTGTTCCAGAAATGGATGAGTTGGACAATGTATTAACTGATCAAGCCAATAAGCTTGAAAAGGATATGGACGAATCCTTAAAAGAGGCACAAGATCTTAAGAAGAAAATAAAGGACATTAAGAGCACCTTAATGAATAAACCTAATACAGACTGGAAAGATAAACAGAGCATGGAGAATCTTCTTGATATGAAGAAGCAGTTCGATTTAAATCTTGAAAAGCTTAAATCAGATTTTGAGAAGAATAAGAAGGATCAAGAAAATTATCTTGAACCTGATGAAGAATTTCTTGAAAAGCAAGAAAAACTGCAGGAGCTATTAGAGGCTTTAATGGATGATGAAATGAAGGAGCTTTTTGAAGAGTTAGAGAAGTTAATGGAGGAGATGAACAAGGATAAGCTGATTGAGAATTTGGATGAGATGGAAATGGAGTCTGAAACCATGGAAGAGAAAATGGACAGAACTTTAGAGTTGTTCAAAAACATGGAGCTTGATAAAAAGCTTGAGAACTTGGAAGAACAATTAAGAGACCTGAAAGAACAGCAAGACGATTTAAAAGATAAGATGGATGATAAATCTCAATCGAATGAAGACCTTAAGAAGGAGCAAGAGGACATCAACAAAAAGTTTGATGAGATACAAAAGGACATAGATGAAGTCAAAGAAAAGAATCAGGATTTAGAGAAGCCAAGGGACTTAGATTTTGATGAAGAACAAGAGCAAAATTTGGATGAAGAATTAGATGATGCAAAAGAAAGCCTGGAGGATGGAAAGAAGAGTAAGTCTCAAAAGAGCCAAGAAAAGGCTTCTGATATGATGGAACAAATGGCTGAAGATATCGCAGCCATGCAAAGTCAATCTCAACAGCAAAAGCAACAAGAAGATATGGATGCTTTAAGGTATCTATTAGAAAACATAGTTGCCTTGAGTCATGATGAGGAAGATTTAATTGGTCAGTATAAAAAGACAAGAAGTTCTGATCCTTATTATTTGGAGTTGAATAGAGAGCAGCTTCAAGTTGAAAAGGCAACTGATATCGTGAGAGATTCTTTATTGGCGCTTTCTAGTCGAGTGCATCAATTATCAACATTTATTAATGATGAGCTTTCTGAGTTGAATTATAATCTAGATAAATCTTTGAAGTATAGTGAAGAGCGAAACACAAATAAATTATTACAATACCAGCAGTATGCTATGACTGATTATAATGATTTAGCATTAATGCTATCTGAAGTTCTTGATCAAATGCAACAGTCGGCTGCGAGTCAAATGCCTGGTTCAGGACAGTGTGATAAGCCAGGTGGTTCTGGTAAAGGTTCTGCTGGAGCCATGAGCATGGAACAAATGAAGAAGGCAATGCAAGATCAGATTGGTAAAATGAAAGGTGGTAAAAAACCTGGCGGTGAAGACGGTCAAGGAAAAGACGGTAAGAATGGTAAGCCTGGTGGTGGCCAAGGTCAAGGTTCTATTCCTGGGATGTCTACAAAAGATCAAGTCAAAATGGCTGCTCAACAAGCGCAAATTAGAGAGTCTTTAAAGAAGCTGAAGCAAGAGCTTAATAAAGATGGCTCAGGTATGGGTAATGGATTAAATGACATTATTAAGGACCTTGATGATATGGAAGAGGATTTACTAAACGGTGACCTTGGAAACAATTATATTAAGCGCCAGGAAGATATTTTAACAAGGCTTTTAGAAAGTGATAAAGCAATGAGAGAGCGTGGTTTTTCAGAAGAGCGAGAAGCTAAGGAAGGAAAAAATGTAGAAGAAGGTAACCTAATAGAGTTTACAGAGTATAATAAAAAGAAAGACGCAGAAGTTGAGTTTTTACGCTCGCTTCCTGTCGGACTCAGAGTCTATTATAAGACTATGGTGAATGAATATTTTAACTCTGTAAATAATTAATAAATGCACAGTATAGAAATTGCATCTAGCTTGAACAATATAACTGAAGTGGAATCTTTAATTGATCAAGTGTGTGAAGATTTAAGTTTGAATGAGGATTACTATGGTAACATTCTGATTGCTGTAACAGAGGCGGTGAATAATGCCATTACTCATGGAAACAGATCTGACGAATCAAAGAAGGTTAATGTACAAGTAGATAAGGAAGGAACTAAGTTAGTTTTTTCTGTTTCTGATGCCGGTTCTGGTTTTGATTTTGAAAATTTACCTGACCCTACTGCTCCTGAAAATTTAGAGAAGCCTGATGGTAGAGGTATATTCTTAATGAAGAATTTAAGTGATGAAGTATCATTTGACTTGAAAGGTTCAAAAGTTAGCATTACTTTTGTCGTGAATGACTAATCCAACTTTTAATTTTATTGATGTTGAGATTCCGGACTTTGATCCGGAATTTTTTGCTTTATGGGTATCTAAAGTGGTAGACTCATATGGTTTGGAATTGGGTGATTTGTCTTATGTCTTTGGTTCTGATGATTATTTGCTTGAGGTGAATAAAGAACACTTGAACCATGATTTTTATACTGACATAGTTACTTTCAATTATAATTCTGAGGGTGTTGTTTCTGGTGATTTGTTTATTAGTGTAGACAGAGTTCGAGAAAACGCTATTGAGTTTGGTGATGGTGATTTTTATAATGAACTTAGTCGAGTTATGATTCATGGTGTGCTTCACCTCCTTGGGTTTAATGACAAAACTGAAGAGGAGGAAAAGGAGATGAGAGAGCATGAAACTAAATGTTTAATTTTAAGATAAGTTTCACGTGAAACATTAATTGAATGTTCCACGTGAAACAATGAAAAATATGTTACCAGAGTATGATGTCATAGTTGTGGGCGGCGGACACGCAGGCTGCGAAGCAGCCTTTTCGGCTGCCAAGATGGGTTCTAACGTTTTGTTGGTCACAATGAACTTGCAGAACATTGCTCAAATGTCATGCAATCCTGCTATGGGTGGCGTGGCAAAAGGACAAATAGTTCGAGAAATTGACGCCCTTGGTGGCGGTTCAGGAATTGTCACAGACAAAAGCGCTATTCAGTTCAAAATGCTCAATCTTTCAAAAGGTCCGGCCATGTGGTCGCCAAGAACTCAGAATGACAGAATGCGTTTTGCTGAGGAGTGGCGTTTGCAATTAGAAAGAACTGAGAATGTTCATTTTTGGCAAGACATGGTTAATGGCTTGTTGATTGAAGACGGTAAATTGAAAGGTGTTAAGACAGTCATAGGAATGGAAATTAAATCCAAGGCAGTGGTGTTGACGAACGGAACATTTTTGAATGGTCTTATTCATTTGGGTGAAAAAAACTTTAGCGGAGGACGTTCTGGTGAAGGAGCCAGTTATGGAATCACAGAGCAATTGGTTGATCTTGGTTTTGAAACCGGAAGAATGAAAACGGGAACGCCGCCGAGAGTGGACGGCAGATCTTTGGATTATTCGAAAATGGAAGAACAACCAGGTGATGAGAATCCAAATAAATTTTCTTATTCTGACCATACTGATTCACTTTCAAAACAGAGGTCGTGTTATATCACTTATACTAACCCAAAAACTCACAAAGTTTTAAAAGGAGGTTTTGATCGCTCACCAATGTTTAATGGTTCAATTAAAAGTAAGGGTCCGAGATATTGTCCTTCTATAGAGGATAAAATAAACAGGTTTGCTGAAAGAGATCGTCATCAAATATTTGTTGAGCCTGAAGGATGGGAGACAGTTGAAATTTATGTAAACGGGTTTTCTACTTCCCTCCCTGAAGAAGTTCAATATGAAGCATTGAAAACGATTCCTGGTTTTGAGAACGTAAAAATGTTTAGACCGGGTTATGCTATTGAATATGATTATTTCCCTCCTACTCAGTTAACGCATTCTTTAGAAACTAAATTAGTAGACAATTTATTCTTTGCTGGACAGATTAATGGAACAACAGGTTATGAAGAAGCAGCTTCACAAGGTTTGATGGCTGGGATTAATGTTCACTTAAAACTTCAGGGTAAGGAACCATTTATTCTTGGAAGATCAGATGCTTATATTGGTGTGTTGATTGATGATTTAATTACGAAAGGCACAGAAGAGCCGTATCGAATGTTTACTTCGCGTGCAGAGTTTAGAATTTTACTTAGACAAGATAATGCTGATTTACGTTTAACGAATTTGTCTCATCAAATTGGTTTGGCTTCAACAGAACAGTTGGATAAGGTGAATTTAAAAATTGAGCAAACCAATGCTTTGAAATCAATTCTTAAAAAGACCTCAGTTGCTCCTGATGAGATAAATAGTATTCTAGAAAGTAAAAATTCTTCGGTAATAAAGCAAAAGCAAAAAGCGAACTCTTTGTTGGTTCGTCCGCATATTTCAATGTCGGATATGAGGTCGGCTTCTGAGTTTTTAGATCAGAAAATTAAGGACTTGGATCCAACTCAAGATGCTTTGATTCAAGCTGAAATTCAAATTAAGTATGATGGGTATATTTCACGTGAACAAGAAAATGCTTTAAAGTTGAACAGACTTGAAGAGGTTAAAATTCCTCCTCATACTGATTATTCTACTTTATCATCTTTGTCTGCAGAGGCAGTTGAGAAATTGACTGAAATTAAACCAGTCACAATTGGACAAGCAAGTAGAATTTCTGGAGTTTCTCCATCTGATGTTTCTATATTGCTAGTTTACCTCGGTCGATAGAAATTTTACTATGATTTCTTCTCAATTTTCATTTTAAGGCGCCTGTAAGGGACTTTTGTCTTTTGGGTGGTGTCGTTCTATTGATTTCCTGAGTTCTTCGTTTAGACGAGACGTTATTTTTGGAGGCTGAAATTGCGTAACTAATTGACAAACAATGTCTTATCGTTTTTCTGCTGGTTGTTTGCTGTTTTCAGATTATAGACTGCAAAAATTTTGTTAGAGTAGAGCGTAATAGGTTACGCTCTACTAACGAACTTCATCACTTTCTATTTTGTCTTGATTTTTTTCTTTTTTGAAGACGGCTCTATACAAACCTAAAATATTTAGAGAAAGACCGTATCCGTAAAAGGCATTTCTGAAAGTTCTCTTTACTTCGTTTGTTTGACTCATTGTAAAACGATATCCGCCAGATGTTCTAATAGCTAACCAAGTAAAGGGATAAAACTTAACTTGTACCGAAGGGACTAAAGCGCTAAATGGTGCCTTAGTGAACTGCTGATAGGCTCCAAGCGTATCTTTGAAGCGTCCGGTGATTTCGCCTCCTCCCAGGTGAATGGGTATATCTACTTCCCACCATCTTGTTTTAAGAAATACTCTTTCGTAAAAGATTGAAGAGTAACCAAGGTCAAATCTTACTTCAGGGTCTGCTAAGTCTTGTGTGGGTTGATTACTAACGGCTTCATTAAAAATGACATTTTTATTTAACCAGTAAAACCCAAATCCAAACCTGTGAACTCCTTTATACTCTGCACCCAGACGTAAACCATTGATTTTAATTTTAGTTCCAGCAAAGAACGACCTGCGTGCATCAAGGCCAATTAATACCTTCCATTTTTTCTCACCGTGTTGTGAGGGGAAAAGTTCAACTTTTGTTTGTTTTATAGAGTCGTTTTGTGAGTAACTGATGGAGCTACCAATGATTGCGATTATGGTGATTATCGTTTTCACTATTCTTCAAATTCTATGTTGAAATCGTTAGTGAAAATGAGTTTTCCTTCTCTCTTCGTGTCTGATCCAGGAATAACAAAGCCTTTGATTTTGGTAGTCTTTTTCTTTGTGACGAGGTCTGATAACTGTTTGTCAGTCAGTTTTTTACCCATAAATTCAAATGGAATTCTAAAGTCGCAGCCTGACTTGAAAGCAGAGCATCCATAGGCGCTTTTACCTTTTAGGATTTCTCCGCTAGAACATTTTGGACACGTTTCTGCTGTTATATCATTGCTTTTCTTTTGTTTAGCTTTCTCGTTTTTGTCAGTGGCAATTGCAATAGTTTTATTCTCTGCAAACTTCACATTGTTGGTGATGTCGACCACCATCTGAACGAGTTCTTTTTTGAATTTATCTACAGAGTATTCTCCCTTTTCTATAAGTCGAAGTTTGTGCTCCCATTGACCGGTTAGTTCAGGCGATTTGAGAAGGTCAGACTTGATAGTATCTATGAGGTCAACCCCAGTAACCGTTGCATGGATGTTCTTTTTTGTTCGCTCTATGTAACGTCTTCTAAAGAGGGTTTCAATGATGTTGGCACGTGTAGAAGGTCTGCCTATACCATTCTCTTTCATGGCGTCTCTTAGTTCATCATCATCAACTGTTTTACCGGCTGTTTCCATTGCTCTAAGCAGTGTTGCCTCTGTGTAATGTTTAGGAGGCCGAGTGTCCTTTTCTTGAATTTCAGGCTCGTGTGGTCCCTTTTCTCCCTTCTCAAATGAGGGCATTATTTTTTCATCTGTTCCTTTGCTGTCCGCGTTTTCTTCTTTAGAGTACACATCTCTCCAACCAGGAGTGATGATTTGCTTACCGGTAGCTTTGAATTGTACTTGATCTACTTTTCCAATAACTGTAGTGTTGGACACTATACAATCAGGATAGAATACAGAAATAAACCTTTTGGTAATGGTATTATAGATCTTTTGTTCATCAGGTGAGATGCCTGAAGGGCTTACTCCGGTCGGAATAATAGCGTGGTGGTCAGTGACTTTTTTGTCATTGAAAACCTTTTTCGATTTTCTGATTGGAGAACCTTTGAGGGGTTCTGTGAGCTTTGAGAAGTAAGTTAATCCAGCCAATATTTTTGGCACTTTAGGATAGATATCCTCAGATAAAAAAGTCGTGTCGACCCTTGGGTATGTGACCAATTTTTTTTCATACAACCCTTGAACAAGCTTCAAAGTATGATCAGCTGAAAGTCCAAATTTGTTATTAGATTCTACTTGAATTGAAGTCAAATCAAAAAGGCGAGGGGGTTGTTCTTTACCTTCTTTTTGCTCATAGCTATCAACTTCAAAGTCCTTGTCTTTTGCATAGTTTATTGCTGCTTCAGCTTTCTCTTTGGTCTTTAGTTTGCCAACAGTTGAGGAGAATAAGACTCCTTTATAATTGGTTTTGAGCTCCCAATACTTTTCTGATTTGAAGTTTTCTATCGTCTTTTGTCTATCCACAATCATGGCTAGCGTAGGCGTCTGAACTCGTCCAATTGAAAGTACTTGACGTTCTGCTCCGTATTTCAATGTATATAGTCTTGTCGCGTTCATTCCCAGCAACCAGTCGCCTATCGCTCGTGAAGATCCGGCAGCATAAAGGTTTAAGAAATCTTTACCGTCCCTAAGTTTTTGAAATCCTTCTTGAATAGCTTCTTCTGTAAGAGATGATATCCATAGTCTTTTAATAGGCTTATCGTTCTTTGCCTTCAATAGAACCCATTGCTGAATAAGCTCTCCTTCTTGGCCGGCATCACCACAGTTTATAACTTCTTCACATCTTTGAACCAATGTTTCTATTGTTCTAAATTGTTTTTGAACTCCTTGATCCTCCATTACTTTGATTGAGAATTTGGAGGGAATCATAGGCAGAGTGGCTAAGTTCCACCATTTCCATATAGAGGTGTAGTCATGAGGTTCTTTTAATGTACAGAGGTGACCAAAGGTCCAAGAAACCCAATAGCCATTGCCTTCGAAGTAGCCATCTTTCTTCGTTTTTGCTCCTAAAATTGTAGCAATTTCTTTGGCAACACTAGGTTTCTCTGCTATACAAAGTTTCATTACTTTTTATAGTATCTGTATACTGTGAAGGGGTGTGGGTTTTTTTCATCTTGAGCGTGATGAAAGAGTTTTTCTTTGTTCCAGTTGTCCAGGTTGATTTCAGGAAAGAAAGCGTCGCCTTCAAAAGACGCATCAATTTGCGTTACAAACATTTCATCTACTAGGTCATTGTCAATACAATATTTGTATACCTGGCCTCCACCTATAACATATAGGTCTTTGCTGTTGTCATTTGAATTATCGTCAATGGCTGTATTAATGTCTTGATAGACCACGCAGCCTTCATCTTTGAAAGATGTGTCACGTGAAACAACAATGTTTTTGCGTTTAGGTAAAGGGCGATATTTGGCAGGTATTGACTCCCAGTTTTTTCTGCCCATTAAAACAGTACTTCCTTTTGTCATTGCTGAAAAGAATGCCATGTCTGCCGGAAGGTGCCAAATGAGATCGTTATCTTTTCCAATAACTCTATTCTCTGCGATAGCAACAATAAGTTTAACCATAAATTAAATTGAAACGGCAGCTTTAATGTGCGGGTGAAATTCGTAATCTACTAATTCAAAATCTTCAAAAGTAAAGTCTTCAATGTTTTTAATAGCAGGATTCATTTTCATGGTAGGAAGTGGTTTTGGCTCTCTAGACATTTGTAAATCAGCTTGTTCAAAGTGATTGTTGTATAAGTGTACGTCTCCAAATGAATGAATGAAATCTCCATATTCGAGGTCACACACTTGTGCTACCATCATAGTGAGAAGTGCGTACGAACCAATGTTGAAAGGCACGCCCAAAAATACATCTGCTGATCTTTGGTACAGCTGGCAAGAAAGCTTGCCTTCTGTCACATAAAACTGAAAGAATGCATGACATGGAGGAAGTGCAGCTTTGCCGTTGGCTATGTTCTCTTCAAAAGAAACGGTAGTGTCAGGCATTACTGAAGGGTTCCATGCCGAAACCATGAGCCTTCTGCTGTTGGGGTTCGTTTTAATCTGTTCAATCACGTTTAATAACTGGTCTATTCCGTCTCCATTCCAATTTCTCCATTGTGCCCCATAAACAGGTCCTAAATCACCATTCTCATTTGCCCACTCGTTCCAAATCCTTACGCCGTTTTCACTTAAGTAATTTGTATTTGTGTCGCCTTTTATGAACCACAATAGTTCATAAATGATTGATTTAAGGTGGAGCTTTTTGGTTGTTACCATAGGGAATCCTTCTTGCAGATCAAACCTCATTTGATAGCCGAATACGCTTTTTGTTCCGGTTCCAGTTCGGTCTCCTTTTTGAATCCCTTTTTCTTTTATATGCTTGAGCAAGTCTAAATATGCTTTCATTTGGCGGTTTTGTTTGCTAAAATTACTGATTCATCTTCTTAACACTTCTTAATCACTATGCTAATGTTTGCACAAAAGATGATCTTTTTTCAACAAATTGTTTGAATCTATTGAAAAAGCAATTAGATTTGATCCACCACAAAGCCCTGATAATCATGAACAAAGCACTGCTTATATTCGCTCTATTTGCTTCAATTGTCGCTAATTCAACCGTTGTACCAAAGGTTTGTTTAGGCCAATATGAAGCTAAAATTCCAGCATTTGAATTTGTTGACAACGACAAAACGATTAAAGCATCTGCTTATGATGTTAAACTAGTGTTGTTTTATGACCACATCAAATACTATTGTGGTGAAATAGAGTTACTCGGTTTCTATGAGTCAGTTGAGGATTCTTCAGGAGAAGTTAACATGGCTGTTACCGTAACAAACAGTATTTCAATAGGTTTTGACTTTAACTTGCTTTTAGATAAAAAAACGAAGTCGTTAAAAATAACAGGTTTGAATGGTGTGCCTGAAGCGCAACTATCTAAAAGACAAATCAAACTGACGAAAAAGAATTAATCTTTGTAATCGTCTTTCTTTAGTTTTTCTTCAATCTCTTTAATGTGTGATAACTTCTTTTCTTTTCGAAGCTTTATGGCGCTTTGAGTGAAGTATGTATGCTGGTTCAAGAACTTGATTTGAATCTCATCCCATAACTTGTCACTTTCAAGCTTACCATGTTCTCGGAGCTCTCTTCTTAAAAGGTCAGCAATGTCATGAAAGTCATCACGCCCTAAATAGTCTAAATCGGCATCACACATTATTTGTTGCAGATGGGTCGTTGGACTTTGCGGTATTTCGGTAGACTTAATGAGGCCGTCAATAATATCTATTTGATCTTCGGTATAGCCATATTTTGGCAGGATTTCTCTTGCTAGACGCATCCCGATTTCTTCATTGTGATCGTATTTCTCAATGAATCCTGCGTCATGATATGTTGCCGCAGATTTTAATAAGAAAAGGTCTTCATCAGTAATGCCTTCCATAATGGCAAGTCGCTCTACTGCTTGTGTTACGTCAATGGTATGATTGATACTATGATAAAGTAATTTTGGAGAAAGTTGCGTTTCTAGAATTTTCATAATGTGACGCTCAGCCTTCATGTAGTTAATTGAGCTATACAGGTGGAGATCAACAATCTTCCAGAACTTTTTATTTGGCTGAATGCCTAGGCCATCCAATGATAGTTCAGGCTTGATGCCCTTTACGCTATACATGTCAAGCATACCTTTATGCTTAGTCTGAATTTTCCCTCTATAGACACATTCAAAATATGGCGCTATAAACTCATAAGTGTTTCCTGAGACGTTTACGATTCCAGGATGACCATGCATCTCCATTCTTTGTGCTTGGTTAACTGAGGCGCCCCAAATGTCATAAGCAAACCTTTTTAATCCAATTACACCAGCAATCACTTCTCCTGTGTTTATTCCAATTCTAATTTGCCAAGTTTCTGGATCTACTTTGGCTCTCTCAGACATATAGTTGTTAATCTCTAATGCGGCCAGACAAACTTCAATAGCATTTGATTTATTTCTAATTGGGACACCACCTGCACACATGTATGAATCACCAATAGTTTTAATTTTTTCTAAGTCGAACTTCTCAATGATTTCATCAAACTTTGAGAAATAACCATCAAGTTGTTGCACCAATTCCTGGGGTTTCATATCCTCAGCAATTTTTGAAAATCCTACAAAATCAGTGAACAAGACTGACACATTTCTGTAATAACGGGCTTTAGACCTTCCTTTATTCTTAAGCTCTTCAGCAGTTCCTTCGGGTAATATATTTAAAAGAAGTTGCTCTACCTTTTCTTTTTCTTTTGCTAATAGTGAGTTTTGGTGCTCAATTTTTGCCTTCTGAATTTCAACTTTCTTTTTCTGATCTTGGATTTTTTTGCTTTGCTCTGTTACCTGACGTGTTCTTTTAACAACCTCTATTTCAAGACGTACTTTCTGTCTTCTAATCTTATCTACCCTTCTTCTATAAATAATGAAACCGAGCAAAACCAGAATTAAAATTGCAAGAATTCTAAACCACCAAGTCAACCAAAAAGGCGGCGTAATTGTAATTTGAATTGAAGTAGGATTTGTTGACCAAATTCCATCAGCAGATTGTGCATACACGACTAAATTGTATTCGCCATGCGGTACATTTAGGTAATTTACTTTGTTTTCATTTTCAAGATATGTGAACTCTTCTTCGTGGCCCTCTAGCTTGTATTTGTATCTAGTTTTTGTTGGATTAGAGTAGTTAGTAGAAACGAACTCAAATGAAATGTCGTTCTGACTGTACTCTAATTTTATGTCTTTTGCAGAAGTAATGTGTTCGGCAATAAGCTCTTTTTTATTCGTCCCTTTTGTTGATAGGATGACAGATGATATAATAACCTTTGGAGGATGAGGATTGATGTTTATTTCAGATGGGTCAAAAATGTTGTAGCCGTTTATTCCCCCAAAATAAAGCAGCCCTTTTGATGACTTCATGTAGGCATTGGTGTTGAACTCATTGCTTTGTAGTCCGTCTTTTACAGAGTAAGTCGTAAACTGTTCAGTAGTAGGGTTGAACTTAGAAAGACCCTTGTTTGTTGATGTCCATATCTGGCCATCTTCGTCCACCAAGAGTCCATAAATAACATTGTTCGATAATCCATCTAATTCAGTATAGCTTGTGGTTTCTTTTGTCTTTAAGTTTAATTTTTTAAGCCCTTCACCATACGTCCCAAGCCACATAAAACCTTTCTCAGTTTGAAGAACAGATGTTATTTGCCCATTGTTTTCATTATAGTTCTTGATAGGATAATGTTTAAAATAGAAAGAGCTGTCTTCTCTCTCAACCATGTTGTACAATCCTGAATTTGTCGTGACAACCCACAGCTTCTGTGAAAGGTCTCTATAAACAATTTTAACTGAACCTTCGCCAATACTGTTGGCTGTTCCAGTGTGTTCATAGAATTGAAAATCGTAATTGTGCTTGTTGATGATTGATAATCCCGACCTAGATCCAATCCATAATCGGTTCTCATCAGCAGGCTTGATAGCATATACTCTGATGTTAGATGAATGTTCTTCATCCATGAACTCGATCCTTTTAATTTGGTAGTCATCATACAGTAAGTCATGAATCTCCAAGAGATATAATCCATCATCATAACCTAACCAAATCTTCTCTGGTGTTTCAACATGTATACTTAATAGATAGTGCTGTGTGCCATCTTCTCGATAGACATGAAAGAACTTTTTGATGTCTCTTTGGTAAATTGAAAGGTCTTTTTTAGTTCCAATATAGATGTTGGCCAAGCTGTCTTCGGCGAAACTCCAAACATTATAGTCAATCAAACCTTCATCAGGATTATTGTTCAGTGATATTGTTGTAAAGCCTTGTTTGTACTTATCAAATTTTGAGATTCCTTTTTCTGTTCCGGCCCAAATAACACCATTTTCATCTTCGTAAATGGAGACAACATTGTCGTCTAAGAGGCTAGAGTTGTTGTAAGGGTTTTTGTAATAATTGTAAATGTCCTCTTCACCGCTATCATTGAATTTAACTAGGTATAGTCCTTTTTCGGCAGTTCCCAGCCAAATGTGGTTAGGGTCTTCAGTATAGGCACAGTTTATTTTTGAATAGCGCAGCCTTCCCGTTTGAGTTAGGTTGTTGATGGTCTTATTGTTCTTCACCAAAAATGGTCCTGTTTCAGTACAGACTATAATTTCATTGTCAGATTTTTGTTGAAATTGATTGACTTCACCAAGAGAACCAAGTTCTAAGTTTTCTATTTCTGTGAACTTCTTGTATGGAGCTGGAGAGTAAAACACTTGACCATATTTTGTTCCTACCCAAAGAGTTTTATTAGAATCAGCATATAAGGCAGAGAAAACTGAGGTTCCTTTGATTTCACTAATTATTTTGACTGATTTATCATTGTTATTAATGATGTTGATTCCATGTTTTTCTGACAATGCCCAAAGGTTGTTTGAGTTGTCGAAAGCAAGGTGAGTGAAGATGTATCCTTTTAAATCAGGGTATTCTTTTCTGTTAATTTTTGTAATCTCCCCTGTTTGTGGATCTATTTTAGCGATTCCTCTATTGGTTCCAAACCACAAATTGTTTTTGTTATCAGGAAGTAAAGTATGGACATAATTGTTAGGCAAAGAATTGTCATTGTTTGCTTCGTTTTTAAGGACGTCAAACTTGTACCCATCATACCTATTAAGCCCATCTTGAGTACCTATCCACATGTAACCAAATTGATCTTGTTGTATACTGGTTACTTGACTTTGAGATAAACCATTTTCTATGGTATAAGTATCAAATTTGATACTTTTTTGCTGTGCGTAGCTAATTGCGGAAAGTCCGCATAATAGTATAAGAAATGATAAAAAGCGAAATTGCTTCATCAATGTTATATTCGAATTCCGATCACTAAGATGTCATCAACCTGAGCGTAATCACCTTGCCAGTTTTCAATCGTTTTGTTGAGTTCAATTCTTTGCTGTTCTGGTTCGTCTTTATGCACTCTGAGAAGTTCTTCTCTGAACGTTTTGTAAAGGAATTTCTTTCCTTTGGACCCACCAAACTGATCAGCATAACCATCACTGAAAAGATAGATTTGATCTCCTTTTTCTAATTGGAATTCTTCGTTTGTATACTTTTTAGTTCCGGGCTCAAATGATCCTATTGCGAACTTATCAGCTTTCACTATGATGAATTCCCCATCTCTAATAACATACAGAGGGTTGTTAGCTCCGGAATATTCTAATTTGAGAGTACTGTAATCTATTGCAATAAGAGACAAGTCCATACCATCACGTACGTCATTGTCTTCAGAACCTTTGTTCAACGACTCTGAAACGAATGAATTTAGTTCGTCTAAGATTTCGCTTGGCTTTCCAGTATGATGTTCTCTAACTGCAGCATTCAGTCCGTTTGCACCAACAAGACTCATGAATGCACCTGGCACTCCGTGTCCGGTGCAGTCAACTGCTGAGCAGAATGATTTGTTACCCATTTTTTCAAACCAATAAAAATCTCCTGAGACAATATCTTTCGGCTTGAACAACACGAATGTGTCAGGGCAGATTTTTTGTACATGTTCGGCAGGAGGTAAAATTGAGTATTGAAGCCTCTTTGCATACCTAATACTATCGGTTACGTCTTTGTATAACTCTTCAAGTCTTTGGTTTTGTGATTCAATTTCATCTTTTTGCTTCACAACCTCTTCGGTACGCTCTTTAACTTTTTGCTCGAGTATTCTTTCAGTTTCAGCAAGTTCATCCTTCATTTTGAGAAGGGCATGTCCTAAAACATCTTCGTCGCTCAAAGGCTCATAAGGGTAGCTGAAGTTACTTTGACCAACCTCTTTGGCAAAGTGAGTAGTCTTTTTCATTCCGTCAACTAAGCCAATCATGGCAGATGACATATCTCCAATTTCATCATTAGTTACTTCAATTTCTTTGTCAGGGAAAATTCCTTTTCCGAGTGATAATAGAACGCTTCTAAGTGACTGTACTGGTTTTACAATTGTGTTTGTGGTGAACATGGCAATCAGGATGGCAAAAATGATTAGACCGCCTCCCAGGAACCAGTAAAAAGTTAATGATTCAAATTTCTCTTTTGCTTCTTCTGAAGAAGTTTTTACGAGTTCAAGTGCCGCCTCTTCTTTGTTCTCAAGACTGTTTTCTAAAGTCAATAAGTTCTGATCAATTTTACCAGCAAGTACCGGAACGTCTCCATCTTGTGAAACGATAAGTCTAGCAGATAGTGAATTAAAAACGTCATCATAACTTGCAATGTCTGGCAACAGCATCATGATGTCTTCATAAAACAAGAAGATCGTGTCTATCTTTCCGATAGCACGATTTAAAGTTTCTTGGTCGTCTTTGTCTTTCCAATTTTCTGCTAGAGCAACAATGTCTGCCCGAGTGTTTGGGATATTTTGCTCCATCAAGTTTTTAAGTCTTGTTTTATCTGGAACATCATTCCTACTTTGAATATCTACCCATTGAACCGAGAGCAATTTGGATTCATTGACCAATGTCCTCAGTTTAGTCACGGCCTCTTTTGAAGGCGTAATAACTTCAATCAGTTCATTAGAAGTGTCATCATTTTCTTGGAATGTTGATATACCATTATTAACAGCAAAAAAAGTAGCGCCGAACACTACTATTATAAACAGAATAAGGACACCAAAACCTGTCCCTATCTTTTTTGCTATGGTAAATCTGAAGCTCATGTATGAAGATTTTACTCTTCTAGTTTATTCAAAATTTCGGCGTATTTTTTATATTTTTCGTCATCTTCAAATGTGGTAGAATAAATTCTAACCAACTCACTCACTACTTCAATGTTTTTCGGATCGGCCTTATGCTTTTCTAATAACACAGGCAGATTTTTTTCGTCTAATATTTTTTGATACTTGTCATAGTTCGCATCATCTTGAAGCCCGTAGTAACAACCAGTCAAGGCTTCAATAACATCAGTTCTTGCTTTGTCAAGTCTGTGCGCTTCTAATAAGAACGGAAGTGCTTTCTTGAAGTATCCTTGAGCCTTCTCTTCAATAATCGGAATCTCTTCTAAAGGTGTAAGTGGATCCATGTTCATTAATAAGTCTGCACCATTATTGTAGTACATGACACCAACGTTTAAGTTTGGTCCGAAAAGGTTTGAATTAAGCTCAAGAACTTTTTGAAAGAAGTGCACCCCTTTGGCTGTTTGTTTCGTCTTCTCTTCACCTTGAAGCGTGCTCACTAACTTAAGGTATTCGCTTCCTAATGCTGTATAAAACTGAATGTCTGACTCTTTAAAGTCTGCTGTGGAATCAACATACTTGATTTGTTTTTCTTTATATTGGTTATAAGACGCTTCAGCTCCCTCAAGATCTTTTTCTTCTAATGAAGTTACTGCACCATTGTAATATCTAATGATTGTATTCTTGAGATAACCATCAATTTTGTCTTTGTGCTTTCCATCAGTGTCTAGAGTTCTTGCCTGAATAAATGATTCGATAGCAATATCTCTGTATTCTTTTTTGTTCTCTGTTTGTTCCAGTTTTCTGTAAACTAAACCTCTTAGTTGCCAAAGTTGAGAATTGAAGCGCTCGTTTGAAACAATAGCAGAGTCAGCCCAAATTTGTGCTTCTGTGTAATTCTTCTCTTGATACAATGCGTATGCCTTGGTCGTATATTTTTGACCATAACCAGAGTAAGCAGTGAAGACCACCAATAAAACTAATATGTTTTTAATCGCTCTCATTATTCAACTACATTGCTCGCTAACTTCAATAATCTATCAGCTATTACGAGTTTATGTTTTTTAGCATTCCCTTTATTAATTTCAAATTTTTGACTTGTTCCTTTTACCACAAAATTGATTGCGGCTCCTTTGCTTAAGTGTCCTGATTTCTCACTTACAATTAAGGTGCTCTTACCTTTGAATTGACTGTTGAGAGACCCAACCTGTGCACTGCTTCTAGGCGTAACGTACAAAATGTGTGCCTTGCTTATTTGTGAAGCAGATGTGTAATTTTTTACTACAATCTCTTGGCTTCCTATGTCTTTTCCTTCAAATTTTGATTTCAAGTTATCATATACACCCTCTTTATTACCATAAACTCCAATTACAAAATTGCCCTTTCTATACTCAGAAGGCCAATCAATTAAAGTGGCGAAGTTGTACAAATACATGGCCTTAACAGGAGAACGCGTGTCCTTCATCTGAGTTACCTCAGGGTCCATCATTGACCAGGTGGTCAATAATACGACTGTTAATGCTATGAATATTTTTTTACTCAAAAATTTTAATTTAGTTTCCTAATGTACTAAAAGTATGCCAAAAATTATTCGTTTGGTTCATTTGCGATTGAATCCACTTTGAAATTTGCTAAGTCTCGATCAAACAAATAAAGACCTCCTTTATTGCCATCAATCAAACTTAGTTTGTCAAGTATAGAGCGCGCTAAAGCCTCCTCTTCAAGCTGTTCAGACACATACCACTGCATGAAGTTATGTGTCGTGTAATCTTTTTGTTCAAGACAAACATGAACAACCTCATTAATTGCATTTGTTACTTCAACTTCATGTTCAAGCAGTGATTGAAAAACCTCATCTAAACCGTTAAAAGAAATGTCTCCACCTGCCAGCGAAGGAATAACCACTTTTCCGCCTCTTTCATTCACAAACTTAACGAGCCTTAACATATGTTGACGCTCCTCATCAGAGTGTAAATAAAGGAAGTCTGCTGTTCCACCATACCCAACGCTTTCGGCCCAAGAAGCCATAGCCAAGTAGTGATGCGAAGAACTTGCCTCTAATTCAATTTGCTTATTTAGTATTTCTTCTACTTTTTTATTCAAAACGAATAGGTTTAAATTGATCTACAATATTAGCGAAAATACCAATTTGTTAGAGATAAGAAGGTAAATAATGTATAATTTTAGTCCACATAAAAAAGTGAATGAGTAAAAACAAACAAAAGAAAGGCGGAAAGCTCCGCCATTCATTGAGAAATGATATCGTAAATCTATTTTCATCAAACCAAGGCAAGCAGTTCAATTACAAACAAGTGTCTAGTTTGCTTGAGGTTTCAGATAAACAAGTTCGAAAACTAGTATTCGAAATTTTAGGAGACCTATGTAAAGATGGGGTTCTTAAAGAGACTCAAAGAGGTAAGTACAAGATGCTTGCTGCTGATCAAACTTTGACAGGAGTTATAGACGTGATTAGAAGAGGTGATGGATATGTGAATTCTCCAGATTCTGAGGAGGATATTTTCGTTGATGAAAAAAATATGGGCAAAGCCCTAAACAAGGACACAGTAAAAGTAAAAATCATAAATAAAAGGGGGAGAAGAGGCTTAGAAGGAAAAATTGTTGAAGTCGTTAATCAAAAGGATCGACTCATTGTCGGAACCTTAGATATTCAAGACCATTTTGCTTTTTTGCTTCCTGATGACCCAAAGATTTCAGTTGATCTATTCATCCCAACATCCAATTTAAATGGCGGAAAAAATGGTTTCAAAGCACTTGCCAAAATTACAGATTGGCCTGATTCGGCTAAAAATCCTTTTGGAAAAGTAGTTGAGGTTCTCGGAAAACCGGAGACTAATGATGCCGAAATGAAATCAATTCTTAGCGCGTATGGTATAAGCTACACTTTTCCTGATGAGGTAATGAATGAAGCCAATCAGGTTTCACTAAGTCTAGATCCAAATGAAATTGCCAAGAGAAGAGATTACAGAGACATTTTAACATTTACCATTGACCCAATTGATGCCAAAGATTTTGATGATGCCATTTCAGTTGAATATTTAGATGGAGGAATCATGAGAGTAGGTGTCCATATTGCTGATGTTGCACATTATGTGACTGAAGGTTCAGCCTTAGACAAAGAAGCTGCCGAACGAGGAAATTCTGTTTACTTGGTAGACAGGGTGGTGCCAATGCTTCCTGAACATCTATCAAATGGAGTTTGTTCACTTAGGCCAAATGAAGAAAAGTTTGCGTTTTCGGCCATTTTTGATCTTAATCCACAAGGAGAAATTCAAGATGAATGGTTTGGTAAAACGGTTATTAATTCTGACCGAAGATTCACTTATGAAGAGGCGCAAGAAGTTATTGAGACCGGAAAAGGTGATCATTCTAAAGAAATTTTAATTGTAGACTCCATTGCTAAAAAGCTTCGAGTAGAAAGGATGAAAGAAGGCGCTTTAGAAATTCATGGTTCTGAATTGAGGTTTGAATTAAATGATGACGGCCAACCAATTCAGGTGTATAAAAAGACTCAAAAAGATGCTAATAAACTTGTTGAGGAGTATATGCTTCTTGCCAATAAAAGAGTTGGAAGGTTTATAGGGGATACAAAACGAAAAACGCTTATTCCTTTAATTTATAGGGTTCACGACAAGCCGGATATGGAGAAAGTACAGCAGTTTGCTGTTTTCGTTTCGAAATTTGGGAAAAGCTTTATGTTCAACAATGAAGCCGAGATTGCTAAAAACATGAACGCTTTGTTTTCAGAAATGAAAGATGAAAACGAGTTTGCGCTTGTTCAAACTATGGCAATAAAAACCATGTCAAAGGCTGTTTATGACACTGAGAACATTGGTCATTATGGATTAGGATTTAGGTATTACGCCCATTTTACATCACCTATCAGAAGGTATGCTGACTTAATGGTTCACAGAATTCTTCACAATGAACTAGAGAAGTCAAACAAGAGATATAAAGGATTATCTCAAACAGCAGAGCACATATCGGTAACAGAACGAAGAGCTTCTGAGGCCGAAAGAGCATCAAAAAAGTATTTTCAAGCCTACTATTTGCAGGATAAAGAAGGCGAAGTTTTTCCAGGGAAGATTACTGGTTTAACCGAGTGGGGAATGTATGTAGAAATGGAGGAAAACTTTTGTGAAGGAATGGTTTCCTTGAAGTCTCTCAAAGGGGACAAATTTCAATTTGACGAGAAAAACTATATCGTTTACGGCTCTAAAAGGGGAGAAGAGTTTAACCTGGGAGATCGTGTAATGGTAAAAGTAATAAAGGTGTCTGTTAACAGAAAGCAGGTTGATTTAGAGCTAATGGAGTAAGACTACTTCGCCAGTTCCTTTTTAGCTTTTTTCATCTTCTTATAAAGCGACTTGAATTCATAATTATATTGAATTCCGTAAATAAAACTGCGGTTGTCTTTTGATCTGTTTTCGTGTTCAAAAGTATAGAAAACCTTTAAGCTTTGTCTTTTCGGTAAGTCTATGTTTACCCCTGCTTTGAATCGATAAGTGTCCAAAAATCCAGCATTCGAATTAATGGGTTGAATTGAATGAAAAATCTCTGCTCCTATGTAAGGCGAAATCAATTTAAAATCTTTGTTCTTATAGCTTATTTTGAATGACTGACGATACACGTTTTTTCTGTCAGGATAGATGCCGTTTACTTCAGACAATCTATCAAAACCGTGCTGAAAACGAGCTCTTGTTTTGAAAGCTAAACCGAAGTCTAACTTGTACCTATAGCTCACGTCAAGTGCAAGTCGGTTGGCATTAAAAAAATAATCTGATTGCTTTCTGGCATATCGATAAATCGCAGCAACATTCAAACCCTTTATTATTTCGTAATCCGCAGTGAATTCGGCATAGGCCCGGTTAAAGCTAGACATGTTGTCATTCAGTCTTACTTGAGTCTCAAATCCTGCTGTCAGGTTTTTGATTACTTCCATTTCTAGCCCGACTCCAGTCCAAAAATGTGCATCTTTAATGGTTTGACTAAATGAAGCGTGACTTCCCGCTAAGGCTAGTATGAGAATCAGTTTTCTCATTTATAAACTATGATGTCTTCAACGGTTAAAGCCTGTGCCTTGTCAGTAACTTCGACAGATTGCGAAACAATGGTGTCGCCTCCTCCGCACAAGTCACATCTTGAATATGCAAACATGGTGTACATTCCTGGAGTCAGGTTTGTGAACTCATAGGACCCTTCGTAGCTAGTAGAAAACTTGTCATCATAGATTAAGTCATCTTCACCATAAATGATATAAACATCATAATCAGGAGCATAATACTCGTCTAAAACTTGACCTAAAACATTGGTCTCAATTCTATAAACTTTTCCACTTATTGAAGAGGTTCCGCCTACTCCTGGCTCTTTGTTACAGGCCGCTAAGAGCACAATCAAAAAGCTTAAAACAAATAATTTTTTCATAATAATTGATGTTAGCGTAAAGTTAAACATAAAATTGACTTTCTGTTAATGTCCTCTTAACATGGGGGTTATGGAGCCACTTACAGAAAAATTACCTATATTTGGTTAGAACCCTAGGCTTTATAATGAATAAGGGAAGCAACCTTTTAGCTTTCCATAGTGTATTAATGTTATGAAAACTTTACTAACTGCCTGTTCACTGATGTTTTTATTGACTGCAAATTCGCAGGTTATAATCAATGAATATTCTTGTTCAAATTCTAATGGACCAACTGATGCGTATGGTGATACGCCTGATTGGATAGAACTTCACAACATTGGCGCCACGGCTTTTGATCTTTCGGGCTATTACCTTTCAGACAATGACAATAATCTTTCTAAATGGGAGATACCTGTGGGAGCATCTGTTCCTGCCGGTGGATATATGATGGTTTATTGTTCAAAGAGAGATGAGCTGAATGGCACACAATTGCATCCTAGCTTTGGTTTAACTCAAACGAAAAATGAGTGGATTATCTTAGCTTCGTCAGGCGGAGCGATTCAAGATTCGATTAATATTACCAACATGACTCAAGATGATCATTCTTACGGAAGGACTACAGACGCGGCGTTAACTTGGAGTATTTTCACAACTCCAACCCCTGGCGCAACAAATGTTGGCGGAATGAATTACTATTCTGCGACTCCGGTTTTAAGTTTAGCGGCAGGATTTTATAGCGGAACTCAAAGTGTGACTTGTACAACAACTGACGGTTCTGCCACACTTTATTACACAACTGATGGTTCTGTTCCTACCACTGCTTCAACCCTATATGCTGGAGCGATTTCAATTACTGCTACGACAGTTTTAAGAGTTAAAGGTTTTTCTTCAGATCCTAACACACCACCGAGTTTTACAGAAACCAACACTTATTTCATTGATGAGGTTCACACTCTTCCGGTTCTCTCTTGTTCGGGTGATGAGGTGTTAGATTTTATAAATGATGTGGCTCCTGGATCATTCAATTCGAATTTTAAAGGTGCTTTTGAGCTTTTTGAAGACAATGGAACTTTGGTTAGTGAAGGAACAGGTTATTACAATAAACACGGTAATGACTCATGGGCATATGACCAAAGAGGGTTTGATTTAGTTGTGAGAGATGAGTACGGTATTACTAATGCCGTGAGACATGAGCTTTTTCCTGAAAAGAATAGAGATGAGTATCAAAAGATAATAATTAAAGCTGCTGCTAATGATAATTATCCTTTTGCACAAGGTGCACATATCAGAGATGCTATGGTGCATACTTTATCTCAGCAGGCTCACTTAAGAGTAGATGAAAGAACTTCAAGATTTGCGATTGTATACATCAATGGGCAATATTGGGGAGTTTATGATTTAAGAGAAAAAGTTGATGATGCTGATTTTACAAATCATTATTACGATCAAGATAAGTTCAACATTGAGTTTCTAAAAACTTGGGGCGCTACTTGGGCTGAATATGGAGACCAAACAGTTCCACACCCTGAATGGGAAGCGTTTAAAAATCAAGTTATAACTGGTGACATGACTGACCCAGTTCAATACCAGGCTGTCAAAGATGTTTACAATACAGGTTCATTGATTGATTATGTTGTACTGAATTCATATATCGTAACTTCAGATTGGTTGAACTGGAACACTGGTTGGTGGCATGGCTGGAAGCCAGAGCCGGCTGATAAGCAAAAATGGCGTTACATCCTTTGGGATAATGATGCAAGTTGGGGACATTATATAAATTATACTGGAGTTCCTACAACTGGTCCTGATGCTGATCCATGTAATGCGGATAATTTACCAGATCCAGGTGGTCAAGGTCACATTCCAATCTTAAATCAGTTATTGCTGAATGAAGAGTTCTCTCAAGAATACATCACGAGATATGCAGATTTAATAAACGGACCATTTGGATGCCCGGCAATGCAAAACCTTGTTGATAGTATGGTTGCTGTTATTCAGCCTGAGATGCAAAGACAAATAGACACATGGGGTGGTTCAATGGCTGGTTGGCAAGCAGAGGTTACTGAACTGAAAGATTATATTGATGCAAGATGTGCTGCAATGACAGCAGGATTAATTGATTGCTATGACCTTGAAGGACCATATGATTTGACAATTGATGTAGAGCCAGTAGGTGGAGGAACAGTAAAGGCAAACTCAGAATGGGTACCTTTTTATCCTTGGACAGGTGAGTTCTACGGAGGAATAAACACTTTGTTTAAAGCTGATGCAAACGCCGGCTTTACTTTCTCACATTGGGAATCTGTCAATCATACTTTTGCAAACCCTGATAGTTTGAATGACACACTTTCATTGATTGCTATTGATACGGTTATCGCTCATTTTATTGCTGATCCATTACCGCCAGACCCACCAATTGTAGATCCTCCTATCGTGACTCCTCCAGGACAACCGAATCCGACTACATTTACTGGCTTCCATATTCCGAATGCATTTTCTCCAAATGATGACCAAAACAATGATTGGTTAGAGTTTTTCGCAGGATGGGATGTTACAAACTTTGATTTACAGATTTATGATCGTTGGGGTACATTAGTATTTAAAACTTCAACTGTCGGAGATTTCTGGGACGGAAGACATAAAGAAACTCTTGTGAATACCGGAGTCTATACTTACGTCCTCATATTTGATTCGTCCGAAACCGGCAAAACAGAAACTACAGGAAACATAACTGTCTTAAGATAATGAAGAGGCTATTATTTTCTATTGCTTTTCTTGGGGCTTTCAGCTCTTTTAGTCAAGACATCCACTTTACTCAAATGCAGCAGGCACCAATGTTGTTGAATCCTGCTTATACGGGTATGTTTAATGGTTGGGAAAGAATAGCAGTTAGTCACAAAAGCCAATGGGTAAGCGCCGGAACGAAATTCCATACTACATCTATAGCTGCCGATCTAAATATTTTCAAACCCAAAAATGCCACAAGCGCATATATGGGAACGGGAATACAGTTATATAATGACATTGGCGGAGACAGTAGGTTTGGAACCAAACAAATGCTTTTGAATGTTTCTGGTGTTGTTCCTATTGCAGAAATGCATTCGCTATCTGCTGGATTGCAAATTGGATTAGGTCAGAGAACCGGCGATTTGTCTAAACTTGTTTTTGGTAATCAATTCAATGAGAACGCAAACGAATTTGACACTAGTTTTCCTTCTAATGAGACTAATGGCTTAGTTTCATTTTTGTATCCTGATTTAGGATTCGGAGCTTCATATAAGTTCGGAAAGCAAAACGTAAACATTGTTAGAGATGACGCTACTGAGTTTGTTTTTGGTTTCGCCTACACCCACGTAAACAAACCTGATTTGAAATACAGGCTGGGATTCACTGAACAGTTGTATGCTAAGGTAGGGATCAATTCTTCTTTTTTGAAAGATTTTCAGGGGACCTCTACAGGTATTGAATTGTACTTTAATCAGTTTATACAAGGACCTCATTCAGAAACAATGTTTGGTGCACTTGTTAGATACAGAATGTCTTCAGGATCGAAATCAACAGGGTTGACAAGAGACCGTTATTTAAAGGGTGGCTTGTATTACCGACTAAATGACGCGATTGCGCCGGCACTATTTTTACATATGTATGGGTTTGACTTCGGAATAAGTTATGACATTACACTATCTAAACTTGGTCAAGTTAAAAGAGCCGGTGGCTTGGAATTCTCTTTGGTTTATTCAAATTTAGACTTTGCGCTCTTCAAACGAAGAGGACAATAAAAGGTATAAAAAAACCCAATTCACTAAGTGAACTGGGTTTTAATTTTTTGGCGTCAAGAATTATCTTTTCTTTATTTCTTTAACGATCACTTTGCCGTTGGGTAAACCAATTCTTAAAAAAGTGATTAAATCACCTCTAACGAACTCTAGCTGAGCGCCCTTTTGATCAAATGAATCTCCTGGTTCAGTCTCAGGTTTAGGATTGTTACCTTCTGTTACTTCTCCTGTTTCTGCATCAAAAATTTTGTGCACTCTTCCTTCAACGTACTCTCTTGTTACTGACATAATTTGTATAGATTTTAAAGTTCCCACTAAAAATATAAATAATTTGATAGCAGCACGTATTTAAATTGTATATTTTTAGTGACTCTATGAGGTGGTTTGCTCTTATTTCTTTTTTTTGTTGTCATGTTCTTTGGTCCCAAAGTGAAGTTGACGTGGTTGACAGTTTGGAACAAAGAATGGACCAGCTCTCAAACCAAGACACGCTAAAAATTGCCGCCTTATTAGAATTAGCCGATTTAGAAGAGTTGGAGCTTGAAGAGAGGGTCGAGTATGCCGCATACGCTCTAAGGCTTTCTGAAAGGATGGAACATCCATTAAGCTACATTAGTTCTGCAGATGTTCTTACCTCTTTATATTACTTCAATGGAGAATATGAGCAAGCGGAGATTTATGCAATTAAATCAGTTGAAATCGCGAGGCACAATCACTTGGATGCACAGCTGGCAAATGCACTGTGTAGTTTAGGAGAAATAGAAGATTATTTAGGTAAGGATGAAAATTCTGTCTCGCACATTTTAGAGGCAATTGAGGTTGCAGAAGATTGTCTGGATTATGATGCTATGGTGAGAAGCTATATTAGCTTGGCTGGTTATTACTATTACAGAGATTTAAACGCTAAGGCTTTAGAGTATTATGAAGAAGCTAAATTAATATTAGTGAAACATGATGAAATTAAAGACAGGCATGTAGTGATGGGAGTGACTGAGTCGAGTATCGGCTGGGTTTATTACTATGACGGAAAGATGGACTTGGCTATTGAGCAATTAAAGAATGCCGTAAACATTTATGACACTTATGAGAAAAATTCAACCTACGCCTCCAATGCTCATGCTTCTCTTTCAACTTTGTATTCAGAAAATGCTGATTTTGAATTAGCACAAGAGGAGGCGCAAAGATCAATTGATATTGCTATGATAAATGACTATACCGTTGGGTATTTGAATGGTTATGAGGCACTGGGGAATGCGTATGTTGGTTTGAAAGACCCTAGACGTGCGAGGTCTGCTTTTTTAGAAGCTCTAGATGCAGCAAAAAGGCTAAAGGACATTGACAGTAGACTAAATATTACGCAAAGTTTGGCTAAGGTTTTTGTGCTTGAAGGCAATTATGAAATGGCTTACGACTACCTCCTTGGGGTTGATGAAATTAAAGATAGTATCAGACAAACAGAAATTGATAATGCATTTAATGAATCAATAACTAAATACGAAACGGAGAAAACTGAGACGGAGAATGAAATCTTATTGCAACAGAATAAAATAGAGACACTTGAAAACAAGGATAATAAGGCGAAACTAAGTCAATCACGAATTATTATTATTTCTTCGGTCATTGGTTTGCTTCTGCTTGTTGGTTTAGCCTTCGTCTTATTAAATAGAAATAGATTAAAACAAAAGGCTAATGCTGAGCTCTCAGTTGCCTATGAAACCATTCAGCTCTCTAATGAACAACTAACGAATGCGAATAACATTATTCAAGAAAAGAATGATGATATCACAGCCAGTATGGAGTATGCTAGTAAGATTCAAGAGGCCCTGCTTCCTACAAAAGAAAATGCTGAACTTTTTAAAGATTCATTTTTTATATTAATGCCAAAAGACATTGTATCTGGGGATTTTCTCTGGTATTCTAAAGTTGGGTCTAAAGTGATATTTGCGGCAGCAGATTGCACAGGTCATGGAGTTCCGGGAGCATTTATGAGTATGATCGGGAACACTTTTTTACATCAAATTGTAAATGAAGAGAAAGTGCTGCAGCCATCTATAATCTTAGATCAATTAAGAGAACGTGTAATCACAGCATTAAGGCAAGACGGTGAAGACAATGCGCGAAAAGACGGAATGGATATGGCTCTTTGTAGCTTAGACTTAGAAACGCGCGAGTTGCAATTTGCTGGAGCAAACAACCCATTGTATTATACGAAAGGCAGAGAAATAGTTGAGCTTAAAGGAGACAAACAACCTGTAGGTTATATGCCAGAGAGGTCAGGTCCTTTCACTAATCATAAAATTGTCTTGAATGAGGGAGATGCTATTTATATATTTTCAGACGGCTATCCAGATCAGTTTGGGGGACCAAAAGGAAAGAAGTTTAAGTATAAGCAACTGAGAGAATTGTTGCTGTCTAATTCTCAAAAGCCTATGTTGAGCCAAAAGGAATTGCTCATTTCTTCTTTCTATGACTGGAAAGGTGACCTTGAGCAAATTGATGACGTATGTTTAATAGGCGTAAGGGTTTAGATGGAGGATGATAAGCCCGATATCAATCTAAAGAAATTCAGAAAGCACGAAAAAACTTTTCCTTGGTCGTTAATAAGGAAACTGGTGATCGCTATTATACTTGGTGCTGTCCTGTTTTATTTATACAAGACACTTGAACAAAAACCTAAAAAAATTAATGATACTGAATTGGAAATTGAATTTCCCGATTAGTAATGAACCTGTAAGGTTGCTTGTTGAGTAGCTTCAGAACCGTCTGCTGCAGTTACTTCTAAGAACACGAAATATACCCCTGCACTTACTTTGATTCCTGCGTGCGTATGTCCATCCCAGCTTCCGTTTAATCCGTAAAACCTATAGACTGGTTCTCCATGACGATTATAAATGGTGCAGGTCAACTCTTCAAAAGCTTCGGCACCTCTAATCTTAAATAGATCGTTATCTCCATCTCCATTCGGAGTGAATATATTAGGAATCGTGACTACATCCTGTGCAAATCCTTCCTGAAAAGGAAGAAAGCTTAAAAGTAATATGGCTACTAAATGCTTCATTTAAACGGTTAAGGTATAACTTTTTGTTCTATTTATCAAGTTCAAACCCTTGCTCAATGCCTTTGTCAACTGCCGGAAGCCCATTTTTCATCCAAGATGGCATTGGGGCGTCTAACAAATAATGATCAAAGAACTGTCTCATTCTTCTCGATAAATCTCTTTTGTTCGGGAGTTTACGAAGGTTGTGTCCGTCTCCGTTATAGTTTAACATCCAAACGTCTTTGTCTAATCTTCTTAACCCCATGTACATTTCAATTCCTTGATACCAAGGCACTGCACCATCATTATCGTTATGCATAATTAAAACAGGTGTGTTCACTTTTGGCAAACCAAATAATGGTGAGTTTTCAATGTATAAGTCTGGTCTTTCCCATATGGTGTTTCCAATCCTACTTTGGGTATGCTCATATTGAAACATTCTTGACATTCCTGAACCCCATCTTATTCCGCCATATGCCGAAAACATATTACTTACAGGTGCGCCGGCCATTGCTGCCGCATATTTATCTGTCATTGTAATCAGCTGTGCAGTTTGATATCCACCCCAGCTTTGTCCTTGTAAGCCTAGCTTGGTGGTGTCAATCCAATCATATTTTTCAGTTAAGTAATCTGTTCCACTCACAATGCAATTGAAAGCTGACTTTGCAGGGTGACCTTCTTTGTAGGCCACGTCTGGAATAAAAACAATGTAGCCGTTACTCACATACTCGGTAGCATAAATAATTGAAGCTGTAGGCTTAGGAGCGTAATAGAAGTGAATGTTATCTTGATAGTCTTCATAGAAATAGACGAGCATTGGATATTTCTTTTTAGGGTCAAAGTCTTCAGGTTTGTATAGCAACCCTCTCATAGAGGTGCTGTCATAAGCTTGCCAGTCTACGAACTCAACAGTTCCCCAATTGTATTCATCTTGCTGAGGGTTAGTTTCACTTATGGTTTCAATAGATTCAAATGATATGCTTGTTCTTTCAATTTCTGGATAATCAGTAAAGCTTTGTCTTCTAAACAATACTTGATCAGACTCTTTAGCCTTTGAGAAGTAAACATATTTGTGTGGTGAAGAGATCAATTCAGAAAACATAAATCCATCTTTGCCTTCGTTTATTGAATAGTAAGCTTCATCTTTCGATAAGTCATTGATGCTTTTTAACAGACAATTATCGAGTGTTAGATAGATGCTATCTCTTTCTGTTCTTAAGAGAGAATATCTCATTTTTGAACGATTGTTAGCTTGGCCAGTTAGGGCAAAATTCTTTGTTTCATCTTTCGGGTTCAAGAACCAGATGTCATATTTTGTTTTAGCTACAAAATACTCCTCCCCATTGTGCTTTGCCCAACCCAAGCTACTCTCCGGATAGGCAGTAAATGGCATTCCATTATTGTCAGATGAAAAATTTGCATCAATCGTTCTTGTTAAATTTACATCTCCCTTTTTGGTCGACACTGAAGATGACATCCAAGCCGAGTCGGCACCATTGTACCAAACAAAATAATCTCCTGATGGAGAAAGACTTCCTCCATGTAAAAGACCTTCTTTTATAAGAGTTGAGTTTCCGTTCTTAACATCTACTTTGTAATAATCAGATTTCCAAGGAAAAGCCCAGTTGCGCTCGCGCCTGTGATTTCTATTATCTGTTCCCAATGCATAGTTGGCATTGTTGAAGTTCATTGTTCTTATATTTTCAAGCTCTTCATTCGCCAATTGTACAAACTTTTTATCTGACAAATGATAAACAGCTTTGTACGATTTCATTTTATCTCTTTTTAGTGATTTTAGCTGCTGAGGTTGAATCTTTAAATCACTACCAGCCCAGATGTCTACATGCGCCTTCTCGGTTTCTAAGAGTGTGTCCTCTGCTTCTTGTTTGAGAATTTCATTAGTTCCAAAATAAATCTTACTTCCATCTCTAGAAAATGATGGCGCATTGAATTTTGAAACTGTCCAGTTTTTAGGCATATTTTTCGTCAAGGAATCAACTACTATTGATGCACTGTCTGATTGACCATTCCAATAGTTTAAAGCGTAATTTTTAGTTTTTCCTGTATCATTTGAGCTAAGAAATACCAATTGATCTCCGGCGTAATTAAATTTCAGTTTTTGTTGAGCTTGTTTTTTTGAGCTTAACTTCTGAATTTTTAAGTCGTTTAATTGGATTACGAAAACTTCAATGGAGTCTTTTTCACCTTTAGAGCTTGTCGTATATGCTAATGCGGTTCCTGCTCTGTTGAATGTGTATTCTTTTACTTGATGAACCTTTTTCTTTTCGCCTGTTACTGGATTGTGAATGATTAGGGTTTTTCCAGATGTTTTAGGAGGTGCTATTAACTTCTTTTTTTTGACCTTCTTTAATTGCTTTGGTGTTAATTTCGGCCTAAGATCTTTGCTGGCCAGGTATGCAATCCAACTTCCCTCTTCTGCGATTTTAAAGGAAGTAACATTTCCATATTTTTTTATTGAGTCATTCTCAGGAAAGTAAATAGCTAAAGAGTCTTTTGGGAATTTGGTCTTTTTGACTTTGTCTAGTTTGAGTTGTCTAATGGTATCAAACTGAGGTTTAATGGTGAACACTACAAACTTTTCACCATGATCAAATTTTGCCAGTTTTCCTCTTTCAAAAGATTTAAGTTGACCCTTGGTTTTAATAAACAGTTTTGAATCTCCTTCTAGTGGGTTAATCTCATAGCTTATTATCGCACCAGTTCTTGATTGTTTGGGGCTCTCAATATGATTCCACTTGTCATATGCAGTGTAATCAATTTTCTTTTTTTGAGAGGTTGCCCCAAATGAGATAATTACCAATAATAGGGTGGCCGAAAGCTTAGATAGAGTGCTCATAGTTCAAATATACAAACTAGAGGCTTTTCTGAAATCCAAAAGAATTCAAGTATTGAACACTCAAAAGGGAATAAACCTAGTCGATTACGATAATTTGGATTTTGTTATCGATATGATTCTTGAATCCTAAGTCGTAAATCATAGTGTATTTTTCTCCTATTGGTGAATTATGAATATGGGTGAAATAGTCATTGTTATAGCCGTAGGCTTGTGCTACATCCATTGATATTGGAGAGCTTCTATAGATGTCATAAAGTTTGTGAAGAGTAACCCAGTTTTTGTGAAGAATCTTGTTGATCTCTAAAACCTTGTATTCTTTCTCCTTATTTCTATCGTTATGAAATTTGTTTTTACACGAGATAGAACAAAACTTCCTGTTTGATCTACCATTAAATTCTTTGTTGCATGATTGACAAGTGCTCATAGTAATAGGTTTGTTAAACGTTTTACGTCACTTTAAAAGCAAGGTTACACTAATTAGGTGGATCTGCCTTTTTTCCTGCAAGCTTGAAGTCTATTTTGTAATAGAATAGAGGTAAAAACCCTAGCTGATATCTTTCAGCAAATGACATTGTTGGGTCAGTAGCGTTTGGAGTATAAGTTAAGCCTAGTATATTTTGACCCAAGGTGCCCGGGAACAAATCAAGTATGTTAACCAGATCTAATCCAAACTCATGAGTGACCTTTTTCGCGTTTAGCGTATAATTCACTTTTAAATCTACTCTGAAATAGTCTTTAAACCTTAATGTGTTGTATCCGTCATCTTGAAATACTATTTCTTTCAATGAATCTGTGAGCACTGGATCAAGTATTCCGTATCGCTTGCCCCCTGCATAAGTAATTTTCATTCCAAGTGCTAACGTATGTTTATCTGTTTCACCAAGTTTAAATTCCTTACCAACTAGCCCGTTTGTGATATAGTTACCATTAAAGTCCGTGTTCCTTGTTACGCCATCACTTCCTACATATTTGGAATCATATAAACTTAAGGTCGTCATGAAAAAGAAACTGTTGTCAAAGAATTTTTGAAGGGTGAATTCAATTCCGTAATTAAATCCAGTCCCTGTATTCTCTAGGTCAGTCGGAAAGAACCTGGCAAATCCGCTTCCTTGATTTAAAATTGAGAAAGAAGATGGATCTGTTGTAACAGGAACGTCATAAAGATATTGGTAGTAAGCTTCGGTTTTGAATGAAAGAGACTTCTTAATCTTAGTAGTAAAGGATACCACTGAATGAATACTTCTTGTAAAGTCCATGTCTAGATTTTGATACTCTTTTTGTCCCCCAACGTTTTGGTGATAAGTATAGATGTATAAAGGATGATGTTGTGAGTGCATTCCTGCACCAAATGCTAGTACGCTATTATCAGAAGTCGCTATTTTTAATCCAAGCCTTGGTTCGATAGGAGAAATAGAATTACTCAAAGAAAAGTATTGACTGTGCAATCCACCATTGAAAGTTAAGCGATTACTGATTTTGTATTTCCATTGAATGAATGCTTGTGCAAGAATTGCTGGATTTGGCGATTTGTATTCCCAACGTTTGTAGAATTGAGAAGTTGAATCAGCAATGTCGTAACGAATTGAATCTTGCATATTCATATGGTAGCCATCTATGTTGACACCATATTTTATAACATGTTTTTTACCCAGTTTTTGATTCATGCTAAAATATGCTGAACCAGTGTGAATTTGGTATGAATAACCCATCATATCAAAAGGGTCAGCATCATATTGCCAAGTTGAGTCAGGTGTTAACGATCTTAGAATAAATAAATGTCTTGTTGTTTGTTTTTGATAGGAATAGGAAAGGGTAGTTTTCAAGAAAGTGTTCTTGTTGATAGGCTTCTTATAAGTTACCCCTGAAATCGCCATGTCGGTTCCAAATAATTGATCCCTGTCCTGTTCTCCAAATGCATCTTGTGAAGGCTCGGTTTGATCAGAGATTAATATGTCAATGCTACTAGTACCTGCTATACTCCAAATAGAAAGATTACCTCCTTTTTTCAATGGGAAATTAAGTTTCAATGCGCCGTCTGTATATCCAGGAATCGCATCCGTTCCATACTTGAAACCAACTTTGTCGAAGAGAGAAAGTGTTGACAATCTGCCCATCACTAGGTAGCTAGCACCAGTCTTTTTAGAAAGTGGACCTTCTATCAATCCTTCGGTTCCTAAGAACCCAAATTGTCCAGAGAACTCGTGTAATTGGTCATTTCCCTTTCTTAATCTCAAATCAAATACTCCAGAGGTACTGTTTCCAAATTCAGCTGGGAAAGCCGACATGAAAAAATCGGAGTTATCTAAAAACTTATTGTTTAAAATTGAAACGGGTCCACCTGTCGACCCTGCAATTGCGAAGTGATTGGGGTTAGGAATACTAACTCCTTCAATTCGATAAACGATTCCTAAAGGGGAGTTTCCTCTAATAACTAAATCATTACGAGAGTCATCTGCACCTTGAGCGCCTGCATAGTTTGACATCATTCTGGCAGGGTCACCTCGGCTTCCTGCGTATCGATTCGTTTCTTCAACCGAAAAACTTTGAGCACTAACAGTGGCCATTTCGTTGATTACCTCTCCTTTTTTCCTTCCTTGAACTACAACTGTTTCTCCTACAATACTAGACTCATCCATGAAAATATTCACTATTGATTCTTTTCCAGAATTAACAATTACCGTCACCGTTTTTGGATCGTATCCAATAGACGTAATTTCTAAATTGTGTTTGCCAATTGGCACTTTGCTTATAGTAAAGTTTCCTTTGGCATCACATATTGCACCAAGTGTTGGCTCTGAGTTAATAACTTTGACTTTAGCGCCAATAAGAGGGTAGTTAGATTCAGTGTCAAGGATGGTCCCTCTGATGTTTTGTGTGAAGTCTTGAGTAAAAGCGCTTAGACTTATTGTACACAAGATTACAAATGAAAAGGCTGTCTGCATGAATAGGGTTGTTTGATAAGCATGAAGATAATATAATTATTCCATTGAAGCCTTATTGTCTTCTTTTGGGGCTGTACGACCAAACTTCACGCTCAACATGAGCTCGTGTGAACCAGAATTGAAGTTTTTTAAGTCGGTAATTGAAAAGTCATAAGCATAACCAATGTTCACCATTTCTTTGTATTGGAAACCTATTATTCCATTTACTGCATCATTGCTTCTCCATCCGAACCCTAACCAAACAGTTTCTTTAAAGATTCCTCTTACACCCAAATCAAATTTTACTGGCGCAGGCAATCCCATTTTCAGCATCATTGTTGGTTCAATTGCCCAATTGTCACCTAAATGAAATTTGTACCCTCCGTTAAAGAAAAAGTGATCTTCAAGATATGTCTCAGAACTTGTTTGTGTGGCTAAAAATGAAACTTTGTTGTGGAACATTTGTCCAATAGATGCTCCAAAATACCAATCAGGGTGATATAGATAAAGACCGAACTTAGCATCAGGGTCAAATGACTTAAGAAGACCATTTGAAAAGTAGAAATCATTAGGATGATAAGTAGTTATTTTATCTGCATCTAGTAGCCATTCGTTGAATCCACCAGAAAGTCCAAAAGACATATTTAATTGATCGGCCAATTGTACATGATAAGTGAAAGATGCTTGGAACCCAATTCTTCTTGTAGGCCCAACGACATCAGTATAAACATAACCACCAAGACCAATTTTCTCGTTCTTTAATGGTCCATGTGCACTTAAAGTAAATGTTCTAGGTGCATCTGTAATTCCAATCCACTGATAACGGTTCGTAGTAGTTGCTTCCCAATATTTATTCACTCCGGCATAGGCTGGATTGAATGCATATTGATTGAACATGTATTGCGTGTATTGTGGGAGCTGTTGAGCTTTAGAGTTCAGAGCAAACAAACAAATTGATATTATAATTAATTTCTTCATATCTATCCCCTTTACCACATTATTGTTATTGGACCTGTGAATGGATCAGGGAAGTCTTCATGATCAATTTCAATCGTATAATAGTATGTTCCTGCCGGAAGTTTTTTACCATCTTTAATTGTTCCTCCCCAATCATCAGCATAAGTTTCGTCAGCTGTGAAAAGAGGTTCACCCCATCTATTATAAACGTTAATACTAATGTCTACACCTGGGTAAAGCTCAATGAAATCAAGAATCCACGTATCGTTCAGCCCATTGTTATCTGGAGAGATTCCATCAGGGATAATAATGTCTGGCCTTAGAATAACTTCCATAGAGTCAATCGCAGTACATCCATTCGTATCTGTAACTAGGACGTAATACCATCCTGATTCTGTAGGTTGCACCACGGTAGGATTAGATGATGTCGGATCCGTTAAAAATTGACTTGGTGTCCATACATAAGTGTGGGTTGTTTCAGTTGACGTTGGGTTTCCACCTATGACCTCTGATTGAGTGGCGAACATTTCAATATCAGGACCCGCTTCAGCCACAAATGGATCAGAAGTCGTTACGTTTACTGTGTCTGTATGAGAACAACCATTAAAGACAACTTCTACAACATAAGATTCTATTCCAGGAGGATTGCCAGTAACGGCTAATACGCTTGTGTCACTTAGGTTAGTTGTCATAGTGATATCATACCATGTGTAATCTGCTCCAGGGTCAACATTTGAAGTTGCCTCTAATTCAGTATCAAATCCTGAACACAATAGAGTGTCAAGGCCGGCATCAACTAAAACAACAAGCATTGTGTCTACACTTAAAGTGTCCATGTAAGTACAACCGTTTGCATCTGTTACAGTTAAGTAATAGTCCATAGGAAGTAAACCTGTAGGGTCTTCATCAGTTAAGGTGTCGGTTAAGGTTTGAGAAATCCATTCAGTAGTGTAGTTTGGAGTACCTCCAGAGATTGCAATGTAAATTGCCCCGTCTGGAGAGTCAAGGCATGTTGCATCCACAATACTGTCTAGCGTCACTGCTATGGTGGCAGGGTCAACAACTGTTCCCATTTGTGAGAATGCGCATCCATTGGCATCTGTTATATCAACAGTATATGTTCCATCACATAAGTCAATTGCGGTAATTGTATTTTGCGCAGATGGTGTCCAAACAAATGTAAATGGTAGAGTACCACCAATCGGATTTGAAACTAATTGACCATCACATACTCCAGCACATGTTGGGTTGATCTCAAACAAAGGATTCAGAATAACAGTGTCAGGTTCGCTTATAGTCAAGTCAACATAAGACAAACAACCTAAGGCATCTGTTGTTTCAAGTGTATAATCACCAGCGCATAATCCAGTCGCGGCTGGAGTTATAATACCTGTGCTTACACCAGTATTATCTAACCAATCGAAAGTGTAAGGGCTTGTACCTCCGGTAACAGAAGTTGTATCAGCTGTACCATCACAAACGCCATGACAATTCAAATCAGTTCCTGAAACAGTGCTAATTGCTGCGTCTGAGTTGCTTAAACCATAAACAAATTCTGCAGTACACCCAGCGTTATCAGTAACAGTGAGGGTGTAAGTTCCAGCACCTAAATTAGATATTGCTGGAGTCACATCTAGCGTGTTCCATAAATATGTGTGGGCAAGAACACCTCCGGTAGAAGTTACGGTAATTGATCCATCATTAAATCCGCATGCAGGGTTTGTCATTAGAGCTTGCGCATCAATAGCATTAGGGTCAACCATATCTACTTGGATTGATCTAACACAACCAGCATCATCTGTAATTTCGCAGAAGTAAGTTCCGGCACAAAGTCCTGTTTGAGTTTGTGAAGTTGAGTTGTCATGTAACCATAAGTATGTGTATGGAGCAGTTCCTCCAAGTCCTGTAACGGTAGCTTGGCCATCACAAGACCCAGCACAGCTAATTGCTTGAATAACCACATCTTCAGTTAATCCGGCATTGTTTGGTACATCTACCGTTTCAAGAACTACACATCCATTTTGATCCGTAATTTGTGCCTCATAGATACTAGAGCATAGTCCAGTTATTGAAGTTCCTGTTGCTGAGGTATTCCAAAGAACGTTAAGTACTCCAGTTCCTCCAGAAACAGTTAAGTCAATTGCTCCATTACATTGTCCGCAATCAGTTGGGGTAACAACTGAAGTTACAATGATTTCACTAGGCTCTACTAAAGTTGTATCGTAGAAATTAATGCATCCAAGTGCATCAGTTATTTGTAATGTCCAATTTCCAGCAGTTAAACCTGTCGGATCTTCTGCAATAATACCGCCTGGGTTCCATTGATAAACTAGTGGTGGACTAATTGCAGTTGTTGTGATTTCTAAACTTCCGTCTGCAGACCCAAAGCAAGTTGGGTGATTAACAGCATCCCAAGTTAGAGTTGTTGAAGGCACATTGCTTACGTCTGCTTGAAATTGTTGAGTACATCCATTATTGTCTATTACATCAACGAAGTATGTTCCTGCAGCAACATTAAGTAAAACGTTATTAGTTTCACCTACTAGTGGATTTAACAAGTTGTCATACCACTGATACATGAACGGAGGGTTTCCTCCATTTGCGAATACTGTAGCGTTACCATCAGGGATTCCACAAGTTGCATCATTTGAAAAAATGTTTCCAGTTATTTCTGGGAATCCATTAATAATAACAGGCTCTTGTCCAGAAGTACAGCCATTGTCATCAATAATTTCAACCGTGTAGTTTCCTTCACATAGATTAATCACTGCCGGATTTGTTCCGCCAACAACAGGGTTTCCTAAAATGTCTAACCATTCATAAGTGTATGGAATTGTTCCGCCTGCACCTACAATATCCGCATCACCATCACACACGCCAAAACAAGACGCATCATTCGAGTTAATTACATAGGTTAGTTCTAATGGTTCTCCAATGGTTACTGTTGCAGATTGAAAACTACATCCGTTATTATCTGTAATTACCGCGTGGTAATCTCCAGGGCATAATGCTGATGCGCTAGGGCCAGTTTGACCTATCAATAAGCCAGTAGTGGAATTAAACCAGTTCACAGTGTATGGAGGAAATCCTCCAGCAGGTGTTACATCTGCTGTTCCACTACAATCACCAAAACAAAGAACGTCTGTACCAACAATTGGTGCGCTAATAGCACTAGGCTCAGTGAGTGTAATTAACATTGGAATAGTACATCCGCCAAGATCAGTTACTTCCACCGTATAGTTACCAGAGCATAATCCTGAAATTAATGGGTTTGTCTCTCCTGGTATTGGAGTTAAAGAAGCGTCTAACCATTGGTAGGTATAAGTTCCGTATCCGCCAGTAACAACCACACTGATAATTCCATTACAATCTCCATTACATGATGGGTCAGTAGGAGTTGGAGTAATAACAATTGGAGTAGGCTCAACAATATCAAAACAATAATTTTGAACACACGCATCTCCATCTGTAATATCAACACACCAAGTTCCGGCACCAATACCAGTTGCATCATTGTTGCCTTGTCCATTTGTTGGGACTGGGCTCCATACGTAAGTGTAGCCTGCGCCAGAACCTCCACTAGGTGCTAATGTGATAGAACCGTCGTTGGCACCATTACATGTTATTTGTGTGGTAACCTCGTTTGCTAAAATTTGTGTTGGGCCTACTATTTCAGTGAGACCAACAGAAATACATCCTGAAGCATTCGTAACTTCAACATAGTATTCACCGGCACATTGACCTGTGATAGAAGTTCCTGTTTGACCTACTAACATTGTTCCCGTTAATCCTTCAAACCATTGATTTGTACAAGCAGGGTCTCCACAGACATAAGTTACGTCAGCGGATCCATCACACAATCCAAAACAAGAGACATCTGTAGAGTCCATTGTTAATGTTTCCGCGTTTACGTCAGAAATAGGAAATACTTCAGTTAAGTTACATCCATTTTGATCAGTTACTAATACTGAGATAACGCCAGGGCATAAGCCAGTTGCATTATTTGTGCCTTCTCCAAACGCAGGGTCAGGAGACCAATCATAAATATATGGTCCAACTCCGCCAAGCATATTTACAGTGGCTGAACCATTGCATGTACCACAAGTGGCATTATTTGAGAATGTAGAGTTGGCAATTAATTCTGTAGGTTCGGTAATGTTAATGGTAGTGTCTATGAAACATCCGGCTCCATCCGTAACAGTGGCTGTTATAGCTCCGACACATAAATTACTCGCAGTATTACCAGTTTGTAAATCAGACCAGTTTACCGTATAAGTTCCATCACCACCAGTAGGGGCCACAACAATTTCTCCACTGCAATCTCCGAAACATAAGATGTTTGTGATTGCTGCATTTGCTAAAATTGGATTGGCATCCAAAATAGTAAACGAAATAGTCGTATCACAAATACTTGCATCTGAAATTGTTACAGTATATGTGCCAGGAGGTAAGTTAGTTGCGGTTGGTGTTGTTTGTAATAATGGATCATCCCATTGATATCCGTATGGTGGATTATTTCCTCCAATTACCGTAACAGAAGCTGTTCCGTTATTACTCCCTGAACAAGTTACATCTGTTTGACCGATAGTAACATTCCAAGGGTCAGTAGGAGCTGTCATATCAACAGGTCCAAATGTAATTGCACAGCCATTAATGTCAGTAACAACCACATTATATATCCCCTGACACACGTTATTCAAAGTGTCATTGGTTTGTCCCGCGATATCAACGAAAAATTCATCTTGCCATTGAAAGAAGTAAGGAGCTGATCCGCCACCAGGCACGATATCAATTAATCCATCACAAAAACCAAAACAATTGACAGGTGAGATGTTGAAGTTACCTGTAAGCCCAAGGGGCTCAATTACTGGTAAACAAGAACTTGTAACTGTACAACCATTGTCATCAGTAATCACTACTTGATAATCTCCCGGGGGTAAATTGTTTGCTATTTGAGTTGTTTGTCCAATTGGCAACCCTGTGTTACAATCAATCCAATCGTATTGATATGGAGGAATACCACCTACATGTATAATTGTTGCTGTTCCGTCATTTGCTCCGAAACAAGAAATGTCAGTTGATGATTCAGTGTTTATCACCATTAGAGTAGGCTCTGCAATGGTAGTTGTGAATATTTCAGAACATCCTTGATCATCAGTCACAGTTACATTCCAGTTTCCTGCGCATAATCCGCCTGCATTTGTTGTTCCCTGTCCTGTTCCTGGTAAGCCTGGCCCCCAGTTAAAAACTAGTGTGCCGGTTCCACCAGCAGCTGTCAGCACTGCTGAACCGTTACAGTCTCCATTACAAACCACATCTGTTGGCACTACACTTCCAGTAATTTCAGGCGGCTCATTTACCACTATAGTATCTGAAGTTACACAACCTGAAGCGTTAGTCAATACGGCTAGGTATTCACCTGCACAAAGTCCAGTTGCTGTTGAAGGTTGTGATGCAGGATTGTCAATAATTCCAATAGGAAGTCCAGTTAAGTTATCAAACCATTCTACCACGTAAGGTGCATCTAAAATGTTATAGTTAATTGTAGCCGTTCCGTCGCACAGTCCAAAACAAGTAATGTCTGTAGAGTCCATTGTGGTTACTTCTAAAGCTACACTGTTGATAGCTACAGCAATGTTAGCAGTACAGCCTGATCCATCAGTTGCGGCAACATTATATGCTCCAGCACAAAGCCCTGTTGCAATTGCTGTTCCCTGTCCTGCTCCTGGTGCTGGAGTCCAGATATATGTGAATGCACCAGTACCGCCTGTTGCAAGTACCTCTGCGTTTCCATCACAAACACCACAAGTAGCATCACCTTCAGTAATTACTTGAGTGAATATTTCAGGTAATTCAGTAATAGTCATTGTATCCGAATTAACCTGACAAAGAGCTGCATCAGTGATTTGAGCATAATAGTCACCTGGACAAAGGTTAGTGATTGAATCATTATTAACTCCAAGTGGTAGACCAGTGATTGCGTCAAACCATTCGAAAGTGTAGGCCCCGGTACCGCCTACTGCCGTAATGTAAGCTTGGCCTGAACACGACCCGAAGCATGATGAATTGATTACGTTAGTATCAATAACAATTTCAAGAGGTTCAAGAATGTTGTAAGAAATTATTGTATCACATAAATTTTGATCAGTTACCGTTACTGTTACAGGTCCTGCACAAAGTCCAATTGCTGTAGGTGTAGTTTGTAATAATGGATCGTCCCATTGGTAATTGTACGCTGGAGTTCCTCCTGAATTCATGGTCACAGTTGCGTCTCCGTTACAATCACCGAAACACACAATATCAGTTTGTGAGAAAGTTAAGTCAAATTGATTTGGCTCATTTATGGTGATGTCGTCGGTAACGACACAATTGTTGTCATCAGTAACCGTAACTGTGTGCAGACCTTGGCAAAGTCCACTGGCAACTAAGTTGGTTCCACCTGTTGGCGCCCAACTTATATCGTAAGGAGCTGTTCCGCCGTTAACTACAACCTGACCAGATCCATTACAATCTCCGAAACAAGTAGCATGAGAAATAACACTAGCATTAGCTGTTAAAGGGTTTGGTTCAATTATTTCTATGCACAAAGTTGTGTCACAACCAATATTATCGGCAATGGTAACACACCAAAATCCTGCAGACAATCCAGATACATTTGGAGTTCCATCTCCTACTGGTGGTGCTGGTGCCCAGCTGTAAACATACCCCACTCCAGATCCACCAGAGTTAACAGTGACATCAATAGTACCGTTGACATCTCCAGCACAGATAAGGTCTGTTTTTACAAAAGTTATGTCATATTGAGGAGGGCTGTTCAGTGTAGTTTGGTCGTTAACTGTACACCCTTGATCATCAGTTACGATTACGTCATAAACTCCTGCGCACAATAGTGTCGGGTTAGCGGTTCCTTGTCCTGCTCCTGGTGCTGGAGACCATGTGTGGGTATAGGGTGGAGTTCCACCTCCTGGTGTAGCTGCAATGGATCCATCACAGAGATCGTAACAAGTAGGGTCTGTAGGAATTAAACTTGATGTTACTGGCGTTGGTTCAATCACCTCAACAGTGTCTGCTGTCGAATTACAACCATTGTCATCAGTCACAATAATTTCATAAAAGCCAGGGCACAATCCGTCAAGTGTGTCTGTTGCTCCAACTCCGGCACCACCTGGAACAGTTGTCCAAGCGAACTGGTATGGGAAAGTTCCACCTACAACATCTACATCTACCGATCCATCACAAACTCCGAAGCATGAAACCTGATATCCATCTGCTGTGGCGTCAATTTCGGTAGGCTCGTTAATTGTTATACATGGACTTTGGAAAGAACATCCTGCTCCATTTAAATCCGTTACAACCACAAAGTAGTCCCCAGCACACAGAGTAGTGGGGTTTTCATCAGTAATTCCTGTACTAACTCCTAAGCAAGTGAACCATTCAAAAGTATTTTGACCAGCTCCACCAAAAGGGTTCGCAGATGCTTCACCATCACAAGAACCAAAACAACTTGCGTCTTGGTCGGATGTCGGTATTACGCCTAAAACAGGAGGCTCAGTCATTGTTATCAAAGTATCAAATTGACAAGTACCCGTGTTGTCAAATATCGATAATGTCACTGGTCCTACGCAAAATCCTATACCTGGCATAGTTCCTTGTCCTGAGGCAGGTGCCGTACTCCATAAAAAAGTATACGGGCCTCCATTTCCTCCACCAGGAACCACATCTATTTCACCATCACAGTCACCATTACATGTAGGCTCAGTAATTGTCACTGTTGCAGTAAAGTCAGGTGGACCCGGAACAGAAAAAGTAGTATCTAAAGTACATCCATTGACATCTGTCACTGTTACAGTATTTACACCTTGGCATAAGTTCGTTGGGTTTTCAGTAACCTGCAGTGAAGGATTCCAAGTAACCAAATAGTCTGGATTCCCTGTTATTGTATCAGAAACCCCACCTACTGCGTTTGTAAAAAGGAAACCATCACAAGCTCCAGGACAAGTTTCAGGAATTGTACCTAAAAGGTTAAGTTGTAAGTTTGAAGGAGTTTTTAATTCTTCTGATACAGAACATTGGTAAAAAATACCAGATCCAGGAGGTCCAACCTCGTTTGATAAATCTTGAATAGTAATGATATAGTTGTCAGCACATAGGTTATCATAGAAGTTTGCAGCTACGAAACCTTGATTGTTGAAATTATACATATAAGGCCCTGCAGATCCGGTAACATTAATTGTTAATTCTCCATCACAAACTCCATTACAACTTACTTGTTTAGGCATGTCAGGTTGGTTGTCTCCGATATAGTCGAGCGTAATAATTTCTATTGTTAGAATAAGGTTATCACATAAAGTAACTTGATCTTTTGTGAAATTTGAATTTGAATAAGCGCCTTTTGAAACGTCAGTCGGTTCTTGAACATTCGTCCAGAAGTCAGCATCACCGCCAACTTTTTTAGAAGACGACAAATCTAATTCATTTACAGCATAAATTACGGAACCATCAAAATCGAATTTATAAGTTTCTTGATTTGAAATTATTCTATCTGCAGTTACAGTTTTTCCATTGGTACTTATTTGTCCATCATTAAAATAGATGTCTTTTTGCCATGTAGTAGACATGATTGATGACAGATTCCATTTACCAGCATTGAACTTAAGGTCGGCATTAATTAATTCATCATGAAATTTGAGCTCGTTAACACTTGATGAAAGATTCTCAAAAATTACAGATTGAATATCTAAATTGAATTTTTTAGTCGCAATGAAATCTCCATGCACTGTGATAGAGTGGTCAGGGCCTATTACACTCAAAGGGAATTCACTTTCAATATAAATGTTGTTTATTTCAACATTTGTGTTCAGGATTACTTTCGTGTATTCTGAGTTGAATGAATGATTGTCGAAGTGCACATTGTCTTCGGAGCTTGGAATTGAATTTGCTGATTGTCCGCCCGAGGTCAATGACCAATGACTAACATCTGTCCAATTTCCGGCACCACCAATCCAATAGTAGTCAGCACCAAAAGCAAAGTTGGTTGTTGTGAAAGCGATAAGAACTACAAGTCTTTTGAAAAATGAGGACTTCATTTTTTTCATAGTTTCTGTTGTTATAATTGTCATAGTTCAGTACAAATAGTCTTTGCGAAACTTTTTGTTGTATAATGTTAAACGCAATGTTTTGTTCAAAGGTTGTTTCTATTCAAAAGTTGGACACTCAGTTGTACTAGAGTTTCCGTAGTTTGAACATGAATTAAAACCACCAGTAATTTCATGTGTATAAAACATGTTTCCTTTCAATTTTGAAATTACAAAATCAAATGAATATCCTAATGAAATCCAATTAAAGAACTTTACTCTTACCTGTGCAGTAATTGCGTCTGTTCTTCTCAGGCCTAGGCCAAAAGCAAACTTGTTATCCAGGTCGACTAAAGCACTCAGATGAAAATCAATGGGTGTCGCTTTCGTCCAAAGGACGAAAACAGAAGGGATTACAGACCACTTTTTTTCTAAAGTGAATGCGCGCCCAGCGGTTGCATATATGTGTCTTTGTGCCTTTGTTTCAGGTCCAATTTGGTTCAAGGTGTTTCCAAAAATGTTGTGTACCGAAAGTCCGAAGTAAGTTCTTTTATCATTCACCCAAGCTCCAATTTTTGCATCTGGAAAAGTTATAAAGCTTAGGCTTGATGCTGGTACAGATGGGTCTGCTAATTCGGTTGTGATGGCTGCTGCATCAAATGCTGTTTGTTTAAAACCAAAAGATGTTCCGAATGATAGGTCCCAGCTTCTGCTCACCGGAATATGAATGGCGTATGCAACATGTAAGTTTAAAAAAGAGTAAGGGCCAAAGGCATCTCTCTTAATCTGACCACCGATTCCATGTTTAGGACCAAAGGCATTTCTGTTTTTCTTGCCAAATCTAAGTGGAGCATGCGCATTAATAAACCCGGTTTGTGGAGCTCCATCAACACCAACCCATTGGAATCTATATCCAGTTCGGATATCAATACAATTTTTTGTTCCAGCCACGGCAGGATTAAAAGCAAATTGGTTGAATTGATACTGAGTATAATGCTCAAGCTGCTGGCCAATAGATGTTTGACTAGTAATAATAAGAGCTAGAAATAGTATTTTTTTCATCACTTAATTATATTTACTTGTCCTTTAAAAATTCCTTCTTCACCAATCTTTAGGTCAACCACGTAAAAGTAAGTTGAAACAGGCAATGCCTTTCCTTTGTAGGTGCCATCCCACCATTTGTCTTGTGTACTATAGCCAGTTGTTTGAAATACTTTTTGTCCAGATCGGTCATAAACCAGGACTTCCATGTCAGGATATTGAGCACTATTTCTAATCACCCACTTGTCATTGATATCGTCTGCATTTGGAGAAAAACCTGAATATATCGTAACGACCTCACCGACAAAGACATTCACACTATCTGAAGCATTGCACGAGCCGTTAGTGACGGTCAAAAAGTAGGTGGTGGTTGAGGTAGGGTTAGCCGTAGGTGTAAAACTTGTTGCATCAGTAAGTGTGTTTGCCGGACTCCAAAGGGCATTTCCTGAACCAGAACCCTCTAAGTTGGCAACATCACCGGTTTGAATGAATTTGTCTGGTCCGGCGGCCGCGGATATTGGAGTCACTTGAAAAAGTATACTATCGGTTGTGTCTGAATAAACGCAAAGCTCTCCACAGTTAATGATTAACCACAAATTGCCTTCTGCAGAAAGTTGAGCTGTTGAGAATTGATTTGTTGAGGTGCTTTCGAGTAATACGTCATCATAGTACCAGTCAAAACTGGCGGTATCACTGCAGTTTGAAATAATGGCTTCAATCGGTTCGTCATCTCCCTCGCATAATGTCGTATTCATTGCAGAAATTGTTGCTGTCGGAAAGGTGGCGTCTACTGCGGGACCTGAAATTTCAATTTGATAGTCACATTCTGCCGAGTTCGTAACACCACCACCAGTATTTGATCCATTGACCATTACGTAATAGGTAGTATTGGCGCTTAAGGCTACTGCGCTTGTGATGTTGAAGTCAACCCCAGAATTCCCACAAGCTGAATAAGGGGTATAAGATGTTTCAACACAAGGAGTTGTAGCACTGAACATTACGGCGTCTATTTCTTGACCAAAAGTTGGATCAGTGTTGAAACTAAGCGAAGTGAAGTCTACAGTTGCGTTTCCTCCTACAGAGTTTGTAGTAAACACATACCAAACGGTGGCACTGTTGATGGTGCAGAAGTTGTCATCTGAACCCGCGTCAAAAGTAGCGTCTGTTGTGGTTCCTTGCAGAGGTTGCTCTGCACAGAGTCTCATTGCATTTGTACATTCATCATTCGAAGGCTGACTAAAGCCAGAGACTCCAATTAAGCAAGTCGAAAATAAGATAAGCAGTTTTGTTGCTTTCATATACATGTGAAACGTTTGAGCTATGCTAAATATACGTAAATAATCGTTGAAGATAACTTAAAACCAAAGATTAGGATTTTTGAAGTTAGATATCTTTAAACACTGAAACGTGAATTATTTTACTTTTTAGAACCTCACACCAATGACACAAACATCATCCAGTTGCTCTAAATCACCTTTCCAACTGTTGAAAGTCTCATGTAAAAGATCTCTTTGATTAGCTGGTGACAAGTCTTGGTTTTCTACCAATAGATTTTTTAAAGTTTTATACTTAAACTTTTTGCCTTTTGGTCCACCGAATTGGTCTACATAACCATCTGAAAAGATATAAATTTGATCTCCTTCATCAAGTTCGAAGACATGATTATCGAACGGAACTTTATATTCAAAATCGCCAATAGGTTGCTTGTTCGCTTTAATTTCAATGAGTTCGCGAGTTGATTTTTTAATTATCCAAAGAGGGTTATTAGCCCCTGCATATTCTAAGGTTCTCTTATTAACATCAATTAAACAAACTGCCCCGTCCATTCCATCCTTCACCGAGTCTTCTCCTGATTCAAAGGTTTCAACAACCAAATCAGTAAGCTTATCAAGAATTTCATTAGGTCGGCTTAAATTGAATTCTTTCACGCATCTGTGAAGCCCATTCGCTCCGACAACACTCACCAAAGCACCAGGTACGCCATGCCCAGTGCAATCAACTGCTGCAATAATTACCTTTCCGTCAACCTCATTCATCCAATAAAAATCTCCAGAGACAATATCTTTCGGCTTGAAATAGACGAAACTTTGCGGTAGTGCCTTTTGTATTTTTGATTCTGCAGGGATTATTGCTTTTTGAAGTCTCAAAGCATAGTTTATTGAATCAACAATCTCTCTATTTTTTTCCTCAACTACATCTTTTTGTGTTTGTAGTTCGGACGTTCTTGCTGCAACCTTATCTTCCAAATTATGAATCAAATCTGAAATGGAATCCTGCATATGAATGAAGCTTTTTGATAAAACTCCAATTTCGTCTTCTCCTCTTGGATCAATTTTTACTTCAAGGTTACCATCAGCCAATTCTTCGGCTCGGGCCGTAAGTTGTTTGATTGGTTTTGTGATTTTTCGAGAAATGAAAAAGGAAGCAAAAATTATAGAAATAAGTAAGCCAATGAAAATTACAATGATGTTTCTGCGCAAATCATATACGTGTGAAAAGGCTTCTTCTTTATCAATTTCACTCATTATGACCCAATGCATGTCCTTGATTTCAAGCGGTTTGTATGAAGATAGAACGGGCACGCCGCGGTAGTCATTGAAAATTTTGGTGTTGGTTTCACCTGAAAGCGCTTTAATTGTTCCGTCAGTTTTCACGGACTGAAGACCCACTGTGCTCTGAAAGTTTTTGATTTGACTGATTGTTACTTCATCAGTTCCGATTTCTTCAATCATTTTGAAGTAATTCTCTTTGTCTTCAATAAAAAACCTTGATTGATTTCTTAATGTATAGTCTTCTGCAACAATGTACGTTTCTCCACTTTCACCAAGTCCCACATCAGCCCATTCATGACGGTTGGTCATTATGTCATTTATCTTCTTGATTGGCATTTGAAAAATTAGAACTCCTATGTTTTCGTCCCCATCAAATACTGGAGATGCCATAAAGGCGGCTGGCGCATTATATGATGGGTGATACGGCTCAAAATCAACAAGTTTTACGAAGTCTTTGTCTGTCGCCTTACTAGCTTCTTCAAAAGCCTTTGCTAGATTTGAGTTAGCATAAGGTCCATCCCTCAAAGAGGTTCCGAAGTCTACTTCTTTATAAACAGAGTAAATAATGTGACCACTAATATTGTCAACTAAGAAAATGTCGTAGTACTCGAATTTCTCCAGATATGATCTAATGAGGGGATGATAAACTTCATGTGACTTGCTGTAAGAGCTTTCGTCATCTGAATGATTCAAATAGTGTTTGTCCCCTACTGGATTTTCATTTTTTGAAATATATAAGTCTTGTAAAATTATTGATGAAACATGTGCAGGCCAGTGATGCTCAACATCTTCTGATATTTTCACATTGACATTTAGCCTAGGCATGAACTCATCCTTGTAGTAAGTTCTTAGCCTTTTTTCATAAGTGGCTATGTCACTTTTATTATGGTCAAGTTCTAAGGCAATTGTATCAAAACCAGTCTTAAAGGCCTTCATAGCATCAATGATGGTATGGTCCTCAGAAAAAGTGACAATCTGGTTTTCAATATCATTGAAATAATCCTCAATTTGACTTGCCTTCATTTCACGAACAGCTGTTAATCTGTTGAAAGACTCTTCCTCTAACGATTTTTTTCCCTTGAAATAACTGAGAAGACCTATTACAGAAATTGACATAAAGGCAATAACAAAAAAGGCTACGCCTAATTTGAAATTGATTTTAGTATCACTGAATTTTTTAATGAATGCCACTGCTCTGATTTAATTTTGTGAAAGATAAGGAAATTGAATAAATTAGGTATATTTCATCATGGAATTGAAAGTGTCGAACAGTATAGAGTTGAGGTGTTATTAAACTTGGGTAGGTAATGACGGCATTATTAGAACGAAAGTGAAACCCGGGTCAGAGGTTCATTTAGAAGATGTAATAGAAAACAGTGAATGTGTCAATGCCCTAACTCAAGATGACTTTACATTAATTGTTGATGCACGGGGAGTGAAGTCGATCACGAAAGACGCGAGGGAGCATTTTTCTGTAAAAGGTCGATCATCAAGATGTTTATCAATTGTCATAATTGTTGATTTTCATTTAAGCCGAATGATCGCTAATTTTTACATTGGCTTTGCTAAGCCGGCCTTACCAGTAAAATTATTTAATGATGAAACCAATGCGATTGATTGGCCTAATACTTGGGAGGTCACGAAATGAGTTTTGATGACAAGCGAATTCGCGACATCATGGAACTGTTAATGTCTTACGCCAGGTTGGATTTTGACCAGAAAATTATTATCGATTCAAATCAGGACGAATTAACTGCTATTTCTGCTGGCGTAAATATCCTCGGTGAAGAACTGAAGGTAAACTCCATTTCTCTTAAAGAAAAAGAACGCTTGTTAAAGGAATTGCACCATAGGGTGAAGAGTAATATGCAAATTATTACGTCAATTCTGAGACTACAAACCGTTAATGAAACCGACCCTAAGATATTAGCTTTTGTGAGAGACTCAAAGAGTAGAATTGAGTCAATGGCACTGGTACATGAAATGCTTTACAGCTCAGACGGCTTTGAGTTTACTCAATTGACAGAATATTTAGATTTCCTTCAGCGATCGATTTTCATGTCATATGCCCCTCCAAGCCATCACATAGAGGTAGAACAAAAGATTAGTGAAAAATGTTATTTCAATATTGATAAAATGATTCCGCTAGGCTTGGTAATGAACGAGCTGATGACAAACTCTTTGAAGCATGCTTTTCCTAATTCCAAGGGGAAAATTAACAATAGTGCTGACAAAATTGGTGAGCGAGGGTTCGTAATTTTATACGAGGATGACGGGGTTGGTTTGAAGCCAGACTTCCAGATTGGTGAATCTCAAACACTTGGAATGCAATTGATTGAAATGTTATCAGATCAATTAGATGCCAAAATAAGTTTCGGTTCCAAAGGAATAATAGAGGGTCAAAAGTTTGGGCTTAGATTTGAATTAACAATTTAAACGATCAGCTCGCCATTTGAGTTTGTGGTCAACGTTTCACTCATCAAATCAAAAAATGGTCGCATTGCCTTGAATGTTTCATTTGCCTTTGAAACGAAATCTTCTGCTAGCACCTCTTCCGCCTTGAACTCCTTTTTAACTAAAAATTGTTTTCTTCTTAAAAGTTCAATCTCGGGATGATCAACTTGGTAACCTTTTGGAGCTGTTTTTAGAGACTCCCCAATTAATTCGCCAAAGAAAGTTTTGAATTTTTTTGCAGTGAAGACTTTCTTAAAGGCTTCAGCATTCAAGTCAATTTCTTCTCTGATTCTTTTTATATCGTCTGAATTCGGCCCCCAAAATCCACCCGCAATGAAAGCCGAGTTTGCGTTGATGTGAAAGTAATATCCACCTCTTAAAAGAGCTGTTTCTCTCTTAAACCCTCCGCTCCAGTTCGTTTTGTACGGAGTTTTGTCTTTTGAAAACCTAGTGTCTCGATAAATTCTATGAAGAGACTTTTTTCCGTTTAGGTTTGCAATATTGTCATGCTTATTCATTTCAACTAATAGAGCGTCCGCAAACTCAATCAGGTTTCCATGACAGTCGAGATATTCCTTTTTGTTGGCGTTGAACCAATCTCTGTTATTGTTCTTTTCAACTTTATTTAGAAAGTCTAAACTGTGTTTTGTAATGCTCATTGTCTTGTTCTATTCCTCTAGGAATTCAAATAAACAACAATTTACAGAGAATTAATTCAACATTAGGCTAAATAGTTCAAAATAGATTACTATATTTGGCTCAGAGTTTTTTCATGGTTTTCAGCAAGTAGAAGATAACGATTTTTGAAAGCTGTTGTAATTCCAAAGTAAGTAGTGTACAAGGCCCAACTTTTGTTGGGCCTTGTTGTTTAAAGACATTTTTATGAAATCAATCGCATTATTAACCTTTGTTCTTTTTGGGTTTAGCAGCTTCAGCCAGTCATACCTTGAAGAGTTAGAGAATTCGTATGAAAGATCTAAGGGTGCATCTGGAGCTAAAATTATTTATAAGATTCATCTTAATTCTGGAACAATTAGAACGTATTATGCTTCTGACTTTGACAATGGGAAGCTTATTAAAATGAACGAGAAAGCTATTCACTTCGAATTAACTAAAAAAGAAGGTGAAGAAAGAATGTCAGTCATCATTAATCTTGAAATGACAAAGATTACTGAGTTTGAGATTAAATATCCTAAAGGTGAATGTCAGTATCATTTTGATTTCTACTACTAAATAAGGGCTTTAATGACAAAGAACTTGCTTCTTGTTTATAATGCAAATTCAGATTTCAAAAGCAAAATGTTTGACTACATGCATAAAGCTATAAGTCCTTCCTCCTATGACTGTCAACTTTGCTCTCTGACCCACACTAATCTTGGCCAAAAAAAAGAATGGTCAGAATTTATTGAGTCTATTGACGCCAATCTTACAGTTCTTTATAAAGATCAATTTCTCGCACAAAGAAAAGAGCAACACTTTGATTTTCCGTTAATCATTTATCGAGAAAATGTCGTCTTGAATAAAGATGGTTTTGAAACTATGGACTTAGAAGGTCTTAAGATTTTTATCAACGACTTGATTTCAAAATGAGTTCACATTTATAACCAAACTCCTTAATGAGCGAGATAATTTTCAAGTTTGTAGATTGATCGGTCGAAATCACATACTTGGCGCCTGCTTTTTCTTTGATCAATTTAACTTCAGAAATTGAAAAATAAGTTTTTAAAAGCGCATTAATATTGTATGCGCGTTTGTTACTTTTGATATCAGTTTGAAAAATTTGTTCCATCTTGTCTTAGTAAGTCGATTGACAACAACTAATATTTTTAATCTCAAAAAAATTTTGAAACCATGTTAGGATTAAAGTTAAAAACCGACCCTCGGTGGGCAAGAATTGCTGAGGATAATCTTGAGGAAATATTGTCAGACCACGCCTGGTGTGAGCAAAAAGCTACGACAAATGCTATTTCACTGATTACCCTAAATTCAGAAAAAACTGACATGGTGGATGCCTTGGTAGAAGTCGCTTTTGAAGAACTCACTCATTTCAAACAAGTAAGAGAAATCATTAAAGAAAGAGGATTGTATTTTGGTAGAGAGCGAAAGGATGACTATGTCAATCAACTATATAAATTTTGTCAAAAGGGTGGAGCTAGAGATGTCGCAATGGTTGATAGATTGCTTTTTTCAGCAATGATTGAAGCCCGAAGTTGTGAACGATTCAGAGTTCTTTCAGAAAACTTGAAAGATGAAAAGCTATCTAACTTTTATCGTGAACTAATGATTTCAGAGGCGAATCACTATACCTTGTTTCTTGGTTTTGCAAAAAAATATGGAGGTGAAGTTGATGTAGAAAAAAGATGGAATGAGTGGTTAGAGTTTGAGGGTGACCTGATTCAATCATACGGTAATAAGGAGAGCATTCACGGTTAAAAAGCTGCTCTAATTCGGTGACATTTGTTTGCTCGAACAGATTTTGCTACATTTGATTTACACCTAAACTTCATTTTATGTCTAAGTCTTACATCTTTATTGCTTCATTATTATTTATTTATTCATGTGGATCATCTTCAGAGGAAGTTGAAGAATCTGAGACAACTGATGTTTCAGAGGTTGTGGAAGAGCAGGAAGAAGAAGTTGCAATCACCAATTCATTTTTACTTGAAGCAAAAGCTTGCGGAAATTTCATAATTGGAGAAGAAGTACCTACACTGCCTGAGGGACTCAAAATGAGACATTTTGTTGAAGCCGAACTCACAGACGAGGGACCAGGAGAAGAATTGACACATAATGTAATCTTTAATCAATTAGAAGATGTTGTTGAGTTAATCATGGACCATCAAATGAATGAAGCACATCATGAAGACAAAGACATTCTTGAAATGTGGGTTCTTTCAAATTATTATGAAACGGCAGATGCAATTTCAGTTGGGTCTACTATTGAAGAGTTCGAATCGGCTTATCCTGATGCCAAATTATGGTACACTTATGTTTCTGACAGATACGTTTTAGAAACTGAAGCTTTGCCTGATGTTCATTTCTTATTGAATGCTGAAGATTGTCTAAAGCCTCCAAAAGGAAATATGGATATGGAAATGATGAAGCTTGAAGACTTTAAAGAAGGCTCTGAAATTGTTAAAATTAGAATGTTCTAGGTTAAAAAGCGTACACTTTTCTGTTGAATTATTTGGAGGCAGTTCTTTAATGTTGTAAATTGGAGCTGTGCTTTTAGCGATAACCTTGAGAACAGGTTTTAAAATCCTAGTTCGAAACCGTTGAAAGCCTAATTCGATTTCATTTTGAATGCATTTTAGAAATACAACACTTTATTTCTCTTCTTTTTTTTCTAGAAGAAAATTTCTTTTTTTATCGGCATTAAATACTTTGATTATATCAAATCGAATTAGACGTATAATGAGCGTGGCTGTTCTTCCACTTCGCTAAGCGAACGCTTCAAATCTGTCTCAGACTTTATGAAATCTATCTTAAGAATTACATCCAATAAAAATGGGCGTCATGGATTTCTCTGCAAAGTCTCAAAACTGTAAACTCTACACATATATATATTAGCGCGCAAAGCCTTGTACGCTACTTACTGTGAAAAAAGGCGCTTAATTCTAAGCGCCTTTTTTTGTAACTTTTGAGTAGATCAGATTGTTCTACTAATATGAGCCCAAAACTTTTAATCTTGTTGATCATTTTGCCATATAATGGCCTAAGTCAAAAAGAGGATTCTACTTTTTTTACAAAGCTTAAGTATAGACAGGGCGTCAGTTTTAAGACAGAGTTAGCTGACCTTCAACTTGGGCTTGATTACAACTACAATAATTGGTTTGGACTTGGTTACCGTCATTATCAATCATATAATTTAGGTCTCATTTTTAGACCAGAATCTAAATGGAGTGCTCTAAATGGGAAAGTGGCCTATGGCGGATTCGAAGTAGGAGTGAGTCAAAACGCACGTTTCAGCCTTAGAAAACCAATATACTTTTCAATGTATGCCTCTTACTATGGCTTAATCGCACTAGGCCACAGTAATTACAAGCTTTTTGATGATTACATTAATGGTGGCCGAATGTTAATTGGTCTCAGTGGCTTTAAGAATCGGTTTAGAGTCTCTGCATTGATAGGGGCAGGTGTTCAAGAAAGAAAACAAGACTTGTTTTATTCTGTTCATACTTATGCGGCCTTTTATCCTAATATCATGATTCAATTAGGATTTTTCTTTGACAAAAAGAAAGACTAATTATCTTAGTGCTTCCTAAAAAATTGAAAGCATGAACATCAAAGATTACATCCACACAGTATCAGATCGATTTATTAAGTATGCCAAGATAGATACAGAGGCAGACCCGAACTCTACGACTTTTCCATCTTCAATGAAACAAAAAGATTTAGGAAAAGTCTTGGTTCAAGAACTTCTTGATATTGGTGTCTCTGATGCCGAAATGGATGAGTGGGGTTATGTTTATGCAACAATTCCGGCTAACTCATCTAAGGACATACCGACAATTTGTTTTTGTGCACATATGGACACAGCCCCTGATTGCTCAGGTAAAGATGTAAAACCGATTTTGCACAAGAATTATGATGGTAACCCTATTACTTTGCCAGACGACAATTCTCAGGTAATTACTACTGACAAACATCCTTACTTGAAAGAGAAAATTGGAGATGATTTGATTACAGCATCTGGGTTAACATTGCTTGGTGCAGATGATAAAGCTGGGGTCGCCTGCATAATGGATTTCACAAACTTTATGATGAATAATCCAGGCTTTGAACATGGAAAAATCAGAGTGCTTTTTACTCCAGATGAGGAGATTGGAAGAGGAGTAGACCACATTGATATGGAAAGGTTGAATGCCGATTACGGATACACTTTAGATGGAGGAGTTTTAGGCTCAATTGAGGATGAAAGTTTTTCGGCAGATGCTGTTGAGATCATTATTCACGGAATATCAGCACATCCAGGCTATGCTAAAAATAAATTGGTTCATTCAATTAAAGTTGCAAGTGATTTCATTGATGAATTACCAAAAGATTCGTGGTCACCAGAAACAACTTCTCATAGAGAAGGGTTTGTTCACCCAACTTCAATAGACGGGGCTTTAGAAAAAACAACAGTTAAGTTCATTATTAGAGATCACATAACGTCGAAACTGGCTGAATATGAAGAAAGACTTAAAGGTATTTTAGATACTGTGGTTGCTAAGTACCCAGGGGTGACTTGTGAGTTCAAAATTACTGAACAGTATAGAAACATGAAAGAGGTCATTAAAGAAGTGCCGTTTGTTACGGATAATGCCATTGACGCAATGAAAAGAGCGGGTGTTGAGCCTAGACCAGTGATTATTAGAGGCGGAACTGATGGCTCGCGTCTATCATTTATGGGTCTACCTTGTCCAAATCTTTTTACTGGTGAAATGGGTATTCATTCTAAGCACGAATATGTTAGTGTTCAGGATATGCAGAAGGCAGTTCAAACAATGGCTCACCTAACTCAAATTTGGGAAGAAAACGCTTAAGATATTAAAGCCGATTTAGACTTAATTGACCTAACTGCGTCTATCAATGTTTCAATCTCTTTTTCATTATTGTATGGTTGAAAAGACACACGCATAAATGTGTTTTTACCGTCATAGTTAAATACAGGAATCTCAATTTTGTAATCATTGAAAAGCGTTTCTTTAAGTAAGGCTGGGTCAGGAGTGTTAACTGGTATGCTACAAATTTGACCAAGAAATTCAGGACATACAGTACAAATTGGCGCACTGTTTAATTCTTCTGAGATAATTGGGTAGAAGTGTTGAAGCTCTTTCTTGGATACCGCGGTTTTAGCCATCCAATCATACTTTTCCATAAAACTCAAACAATCTGGTGTCGTTAAAAAGGCCGAGAAATCTCGCGTGCCTTGATATTGATGATAATCTTGAAATTGAGATTCAGAAGGGAATTGAGCTTCATATCCCCATGAAATAATCAACGGGTCAAAACTGTTTTGCACTTCTTTTGAAGCATATAAGAAAGAGCTTCCTTTCGGAGCCAAAACCCATTTGTGAAGGGCGCCTGTATAAACATCAGCCTTGAGCTCTGAAAGGTCTAATGGAATATGTGCAGGAACGTGTGCTCCGTCAATTATTGTCATCAAGCCAAGCTCTTTTGCTCGCTCGCAGATCTCTTTTACTGGGTAAATTAAGGCAGTAGAACTTGTGATTTGTGAAAGGCAAATAATTTTTGTTTTTGACGTAAGACCCGCCCAAAATTCTTCTATAAACTGCTCTTTACTTTTTAAAGGAAGTGTAATTTGTTGTCGAACATATTTCGCGCCAGCTTTACCACAGTAGTAATTCCATGCCCTATCAACAGCCCCATATTCTTGATTGGTCGAAAGGACTTCATCACCTTCTTCTAAGTTCAAACTCTTAATTACAATATTCATTGCTGTTGAAGGGTTTGTGACATAAATCAAATCTTCTTTTGGAGCATTAATGAAATTAGCCAAGGCCTGTTTTGATTTGTCTTGAAGTTCAACACCAGTTTTGGTAACGAACTGAACTGGGTCAGATTCGAGCATTCTTTGATATCCTTGATAGGCGTCAAAAACCTCTTTTGGACAGGCGCCAAATGAACCATGATTTAAATAGGTAATTTCAGGATTGAGTAAAAAATGCTCTTTCATAAATATTCGTTTTCTCAAATATAGACAACAAATATTTCAGATGTAAAGGTCGTTTAGGGGAATTAGTTTTATTTTCACAACATGATCTTTTTTCTTGCTTGTGGTTTAATATTAGCATCACTCATATTGTTTGCGAGAATTGCAATGCTGTCTATGAGGCCCAGAGTAGAAGCAGTTATTGATGAGGTTGTTGATGAAGAAAAGCACTGGTGGGCGAAAACGACATCCAAGATTGTAACACTCACGTTTACATATGAAAGCCAACTTTTTGAGAAAAAGAGAAGTTACTTGATGAGCTCTAAAGCAAAGGCGGGAGACAAAGTGGTCTTATCTATAAATCCAAAGAAAACGACAGATTATGATCCACATAATTTGAAATTACCAATCATTGGAGCAATTATTTTGGGAGTGGCCGGTTTCGGATTGTTGTACTTTTGTCTCTTCATGATTGAATGGCTTGATTAAAGTCGAACAAACCGTCTACAAAGAATGTTATTAAAATAAAAAATTATGAAAAAATCACTTTTAGTATTATCCGTTATCATTAGTTCTTTAGCAATAGGACAGAAGTCTATTCACGATTTTAGCTTCGAAACTTTAGATGGACAAACAATGAGTTTTGCTGACTTTAAAGGGAAGAAAATCTTGATTGTTAACACTGCTTCTGAATGCGGGTTCACTCCTCAATATGAAGGGCTGCAGAAACTTCATGAAGAAATGGGTGACAAAGTGGCTATCATTGGTTTTCCGGCAAATAACTTTGGTAAACAAGAGCCGGGTAAAAATGAAGAAATAGCGACTTTTTGCAAAGTGAATTACGGGGTAACTTTTACAATGGCATCAAAAGTCTCTGTAAAGGGGGATGACATTAATGAAATATTTGCTTGGCTTATCAAACAGAAGAATCCAGATCATAAAGGAGACATTAAATGGAATTTTGAGAAGTTCTTGTTAAATGAAGAGGGTGAGCTAACCAATAGATTCAGAAGCGGAGCAAAGCCTATGTCCGATAAAATCACATCAAAAATCTAGACGCATTTTATTACGCGCGCATAATAAAAAAAGCAAAATTCTCTGTTGGACGTCCTCATATTTTTGGTAAATTTGCGCCCTGAATTAGATGAACTGTTTTCTAAATAGAAACTGTTCAATTAGATAATTAGGGTTAAAGGGGAGTTTGACCTCTTAAATCCAATAAATAGACAAATATGAAATTTTTAGTTTGTATCAGTAAAGCTCCAGATACAACAAGTAAAATTGAATTCACTGATGGTGACACAAAATTCAATGAAGCTGGAGTTCAATATATTGTAAATCCATATGACGAGTGGTACGCATTGGTTCGTGCACTTGAGTTGAAAGAATCTTTAGGAGGTTCGGTTACGACAATCACAGTTGGTGAGGTTGGTGATGAATCTATCATCAGAAAAGCTTTAGCAATTGGAGCAGATAATGCGGTTAGAGTAAACGCTGAAGCTAATGATGCTTATTTCACAGCATTTCAAATAGCAGAGTACGCGAAGGCTAATGGATTTGATATTGTTTTCACAGGAAAAGAAACTATTAACTATAATGGTTCACAAGTTGGTGGTATGGTTGCAGAAATGTTAAACCAACCATTCGTTTCTCTTGCTTCTAAGCTAGAGTTAAACGGAGGTGCTGCAACAATTAATAGAGAAATGACAGGTGGTGTTGAGGTAGTTGAGGTGAATACTCCATTCGTAGTTAGTTCTGCAAAAGGAATGGCAGAGCAAAGAATTCCGAACATGAGAGGAATTATGGCTGCAAGAACAAAGCCTCTTGAGGTAATTGAGCCAGCTGCATGTGAAGATTTAACTTCTTTTGCGACCTATTCTTTACCAGAAGCAAAGTCGGCATGTAAGTATGTTGAAGCAGATAACATTGCAGAATTAGTAAACCTGTTGCACACAGAAGCAAAGGTAATTTAACCCATTTTAATATTTAGATATGTCAGTATTAGTTTATATAGATACATTAAACGGTTCGGTTGCAAAGAATGCAATGGAGGCCGTGAATTACGGGAGTAAAATTGGGTCAACAACTGTTGTTACCAATGGATCAATTTCAGAAGAAGATTTAGCAGCATTAGGAAACGTAGGAGCAACAAAAGTTTTGGTAAATAGAGCTGTGACTACGAATGATGCTTCTCAAATTACAAACATTGTTGCTGCAGCTGCAGATTCTTGTGGAGCATCTACAATTGTTTTTTCTCAAGATTTAACTGGTAGAGCTGTCGCACCAAGATTGTCGGCAAAATTGAAAGCGGGATTAGCATCAGGTGCAATCGCCTTGCCTTCAGCAGATGGTTCTGTTAAAGTGAATGTGTTTTCAGGAAAAGCTTTCGGAAACGTTTCTTTTAACTCAGATAAAAAAATTATCTCATTAACTCCAAACTCAATTCAAATTGAAGAAACAGGTGGTTCAGCTGCCGTTGAAGAGTTTAATGCAGATGCTGGTTCAGCTTCACTTACAGTGAAAGATGTTCAAAAGCAAGAAGGTGATGTATTGTTGCCAGAAGCAGAATTGGTTGTTTCAGCAGGTAGAGGATTGAAAGGACCAGAGAATTGGGGAATGGTAGAAGATTTGGCTAAAACTCTTGGAGCTGCAACTGCATGTTCAAGACCAGTTGCTGATATCGGATGGAGACCTCATCACGAACACGTAGGTCAAACAGGTGTTGCAATTAGACCTAACTTATATATTGCTGCCGGAATTTCAGGAGCGATTCAACATCTTGCTGGTGTGAATGGTTCTAAAGTAATTGTAGTAATCAACACTGATCCTGAAGCGCCTTTCTTTAAAGCTGCTGATTATGGGATAGTTGGAGATGCATTTGAAGTTCTTCCTAAATTAAAAGAAGAAATTGAGAAATTAAAAGCTCAAAATTAGTACTTTAGTATAAAGCTAAAATAAAGGTTCCGCTAGCTTAGCGGAATCTTTTGTTTTTTATGGATAAGATTGAATTAAAAATCATTGGTCTCTCATATAGCCAGACACAATCTGGGGCTTATGCCTTGGTGTTGTCTGAGAAACAAGGTGTTAGACGTTTGCCAATAATAATTGGTGGTTTCGAAGCTCAATCTATCGCGATCGAATTAGAGAACATGAAGCCTTCTCGCCCGCTCACGCATGACCTATTTAAAGCCTTTGCTGAATCATTCAAAGTGACAATTAAAGAAGTAATTATTTACAATTTAATTGAAGGTGTTTTTTATTCAAAACTAGTTTGTGATAAAGATGGTGAAGAGGTAGAGATAGATGCAAGAACGTCTGACGCTATTGCAATTGGTATTCGTTGCGCTTGTCCTGTTTATACATTTGAACACATTTTAAGTTCTGCTGGTATCCAATTAGAAGAAGAAATGGAAGAAGGCGGGGCAGTTCAGGTTGAAAGTGAAGGTGAAGCTGTAGCGGCCGAAGCTGACACTAATGAATTGGGCGCTATGTCCACTGAAGATCTAAATAGTCTTTTGCAAGAAGCATTGGATAATGAAGATTATGAGAGAGCATCTGAAATTAGAGATGAACTCAACAAACGAAACTAACTCTTTCAACATCCTGAAAAAACTCCACTTCATACTTTTTGCCGGATTATTGGCTCTATTTTCTTCTTGTGGAACTGAAAAAGCTGATCCAATTGTTGGAAAATGGTTGGTGACTGAAGAACAAGATTCAATTGAACATTTTATATTATTTGCAGGACCTGACCAGAGTAACTCATTCACTGAATTTGGTTGGTTTAAAGACACCATTAAAGGAAGTTGGAAACGAAACCAAGACACATTAAGACTTACTTATGTTACTCCAGAGTCGGTTACGGCAGATTCAGTTACTGTTGAAAATGATGCAGACGGCTCAACCATCACTTCATTTTATGCCAATGACAAATTGGTGTCAACTACTAAAGATGGAGAAGTAGTTGCGGCTTCTAATGAGCAAACAATCATAACGACATCCTTAACTGATCAAAGATTGGTGTTTAACCATCTCAATCAACGAAATGATTACGTTAAAGAGGTTAAAGTTCAAAAAGGAATTTCATTCATGTCTGTTATAAGGGGTGTGCTCGGAATGGCTTTTTTACTGGTTTTGACTTTTCTCTTCTCTGCAGATAAAAAACGAATTGATTGGGGACTTGTTATTAAGGGAACCCTGCTGCAAGTTGTTATTGCCATTTTGGTTTTAAAGGTGCCATTTATAGAGCAAGGCTTCAAGTTTGTTAGTGATGGATTTGTTACCGTCATAGAGTATACAGATGAAGGAACTGATTTCTTATTTGGACAAATGGGAATTGGTGTTGTTCAGGCTCCACTTTTAACTTTCGCAATTAAAGTATTACCAACAATTATATTCTTCTCCGCCTTAATGAGCATCTTCTATTATTTAGGGATAGTGCAAAAGGTTGTTTTTGTTTTTGCTTGGGTGATGAAGAAGTTCATGAAATTATCAGGAGCTGAATCACTGGCTGCAGCCGGAAATGTATTTTTAGGACAAACTGAGTCGCCACTATTAGTGAAGCCTTATTTATTAGGGATGACCAAGTCAGAGCTGATGTGCTTAATGACTGGTGGAATGGCAACCATTGCTGGAGGTGTATTAGCAGCTTATGTTTTCTTTTTAGGAGGAGACGACCCAGTTGAAAGAGCCTTTTTTGCCAAGCATCTATTAACGGCATCAATTATTTCTGCGCCAGCAGCTGTCGTAGCTGCCAAAATATTAATTCCTGAAACTGAAGAGATTAATAAAGACCTTACGATTAACAAAGAGAAGCTAGGAACGAATCTTTTAGAGGCAATTGCTAACGGAACAACAGATGGCTTGAAGCTTGCTGTGAATGTTGGAGCAATGTTGCTTGTGTTTACAGCATTAATGGCCATGGGCAATGGAATTCTTGGCTGGATTGGTGAAGCAACCAATTTGAATGATGTAATTGCAGCCGGTACTCCTTATAAAGATGGATTATCGTTTCAATTTATTCTCGGATATGTAGGAGCCCCAATTGTGTGGATGCTAGGAGTGGAAAGTGGAGACATGGTGCTTGTTGGAGAATTGTTAGGTCAAAAAACTATCTTGAATGAATTCATTGCCTATCCGCGATTGGGTGAATTGAAAGCTCAAGGAGCGCTCTCTGAAAAGTCAGTAATCATAGCAACTTATATGCTTTGTGGATTCGCAAACTTTGCTTCAATTGGTATCCAAATTGGTGGTATCGGTTCATTAGTCCCAAGCCGTAAGGGCTTACTATCTAAGCTCGGAATGCGCGCATTACTAGGCGGAACGATCGCTAGTTTAATGACAGCTGCAATAGTTGGCATGATGTATTGATACTTGGTACCCAAGAGCCACTCTCAACCTTAATTAGCTAAGAGATTCTTGGTCAATAGTTTTCTAAATAACCTCCTAGTTTTTGTCAGTTCGTTGTATTGCAAAGAAAAAGCCTATTCCAAAAAGTAAAGTTATTATACCGGCGAATATGGGAATGAAATCAGTCATTTTTAGATTTATTTATTAGTTTGAGATAAATACCAAAGGCTAGAATTGAAGGAACCCAGAGGCCAATGAAAGTTGCTGCTGACTCTTCCCCTTGAAAAAAAAGTATTTCAGAATAGATAAGCGATAAAATCGCGGCAATAAACAAGAGTTTGTCTGCAATTGAGAATTTTTTGAACATAATTTTAATTTGATGTAGTAGATATGTAGTACACCAATAAAACAGTGTGAAGCAAACTTTGTTCGAAATTCTGTATTTGCAATTGCCTAGGAGAAAACTTTTAGGCACAAAAAAACCCCCACTTGTGCAGTGGAGGTTTCAGTATAATTTAAATACTTAATATCAAGTAAATATTGTTTGGTATGAGTTCGTTGCATCAATTGGGTTAACAACCAATACTGGAATTTGAGCTTCATTAGTAATCATGTACTGCTCATGGTTAGATCCAAATAAACCTAATAATTGATTTTTCTGAAGGTTCATGATAGCAATTAAATCAGCGTCTACCTTAACAGCATGTTTCACTACCTCTTTGTCAAATCCTGAAGATTCAGCAAGTGTAGTTGTAACATCAATTCCTCTTTCATTAAAGAACTTGTTAGCGAAAACAATATTCGCTTTAACTGTATGCTTTAAAAACTCATCTGATTCATCCGGAATAATAACGTGAACTCTTGAATCAAAATATTGAGCAATGTTAGCTACTAAAGTTAATTTCTGTTTCGTTTCTTTATGAAGATCTAAAGGCACAACAATGTCGTCATATCCTGAATCGTTGATGTCGTTCTCTTGAACAATAACAAATGGAGCGGGTGAGCTCGTAACAACTTTTAAAGCGTGACTACCTGTGATATGCTGCCATCCTGTAGCACCATGCGTACCCATGAATATTAGTTCTGCACCAATTTCTACTGCGAAATCAGCTATATCATCAAATATGTTTCCTACCCTTACGTGATTCACTAAATCGCCATCTGGCGCTTTTGATGACGCCTTGGCAGCAGAAGTTGCTGCTTCAAGTTTACCTTTTGCCTCTTTAATTTCATCATTTTTTGCAACTACATGCAGTATATGCACCTCAGCATTTACAACTTTTGCTGTAACTAATGCGTGATGTATTGCATTGTCGGCAACTTCAGTAAAATCATAGGGAACGATTAATTTCTTCTTCATACTAAAAGTGGTTTTCTAGGTTTTATTTTATGCAAATCTATTCAAAAATAGATTTTGGTGCTTTTAATTTAATAATAAATAGCCAAATTCAGCCAAGTATTTGTTCATTATCATCAAGAATGTCATCATTGGCTATTACTTTCTTTGGATTCTTTCTCTGTTTAATGTAGCCATTCAAAAATATGGAAGCAATGATAATGACGCCTCCAACATAGAAGCCGGTTGACATATTCTCTTTTGTTGAACCTCTAACTCCGGCAATAATCAAGGCAATAATAATCGTGTAAATTGGCTCCATGTTTACACTCATGCTAACGGTAAAAGGTGTAACATGTTTCATTACCCAAACGGACACCATAAAAGCTATGGTAGTGCAAACCACACCTAAAATTGTAAGATAGCCCCAGTCAGTTAATGAAACATTCATTATTTCACCATTAATTTGACCACCAATGGCGAGAATGACAGCAAGTGTCAAAAAGCCTCCAAGCATTTCATATTTGGTAATTTTAAAAGAGCTGATTTTAGAAATGAACTTCCCGTTTGCCACCGTGAAAAACGCAGCAAAAAACGCAGACAACAATCCGTATTTAATGCCTTCGGCATATTGTGTTTCGAATCCAAAAATGATAATGATACCAGCCATTATTGCAAGACTCAGAATAACCTCACTAAGTAAAACCTTTCGTTTAAAAAGAATGGGTTCTAGAAAAGAAGTAAATAAAGTAGAGCTCGACATACAAACTACCCCAATTGAAACAGTACTCACTTTGATTGAATAGAAAAAGCAGAACCAATGTAAACCAACTATAACCCCGGTACCTAAAAGAAAAAGTAATTCTTTAGGGCTCAGCTTCTTACTTTCTTTAATGAAAAGACCGACAAACAAAAGTGAAACAAATGAAATACCAGTTCTGAAGAAAGTAATCTTTTCAGCCGAAACTTCAATCTCATCACCCAAAATACCCGTGATACCCCAAACGAGGACAATGATGTGAAGTATTAGATAGTATTTAAATTTTCCTTGCATAAAAAATCCCCCATCAAGCTTTAGCCTAATGGGGGACAAATATCAATTAAAAAAACTGGGAAGTACTACTTGATTCCTTCTTTTTTCTTAACTACTTCTTGTATGACTCCTTCTTGAGTTTTAATTTCCTCTTTCTTAGTCTCTTGATCTTTTTTACCTTGTTCTATCGCTTTCTCATTTTCTTCAATCTTTTTCTTGTAATCTTCAATTTCCTTCTCCATTTTTTCTTGATCTTTTTCAAGGTCTTCGAGTTCTTTCTCCTTGTCCTTCAAAATCTTCTCTTCTTCCTTCTCCATTTCATAGACAAATACTGTAGCAGTTTTAACACCCCAAGTTTTGAGTATGCTCTCCATCACCTTAAATTGGCTGCTGTGTTCAGAAGAGCTTAAGTATGCTCCACCTAAATCTACCGCGATCAATGCTTTTGAACCGTCTTCACCGTTTTCAACCACGGTTCCGAAAACGTCAAAGGTGTTCTCACCCATTTGTTTATTCTTACAATCATCTGACTTCATTATGCCCTTTTTGTCAGAATAGCTTCCTTTCCAACTTTTGAATAAGTCTTTCAGTTCCTTTTCGGTTGTTTTTTTATCTGCGTATGGAATTTCTATTTCAAAGCCATTTTTTCCTCCATCAATGTTAACGTTCGTTTCAGTAACGCCAACTTGCGCGAATGATCCTAAAGTAAAAAATACGGCTGCTAGTGTAAATAATTTTTTCATCTTTTGTTTTTCTTTATGAGTCCCAACATGGGGGCTTTGTTTAAAATTAAGAATTTTACACTAATGGGCAAAATCCGTACCATATAATAACTAATTTTACTCTCTTGCAGTTCAAGGATGTCATATCAAGCGATAAAGTTGTCAAGCTCTTACTCAAAGAAGTGAAGTCTGACCGAGTGAGCCATGCTCAAATGCTATTGGGCCCTGAAGGAGCAGCTAAACTTCCTTTGGCAGTTGCATTTAGTCAATATCTGCTTTGCGACAATCCTTCAACAAAAGATTCTTGTGGTGAATGTCCAAATTGCCAAAAAGTTTCTTCTTTGACACACCCTGACTTGCATTTCGTTTATCCAGTGGTGATTTCGAAAACCGATCACGTCTCTTCATCAGATGATGTTAGGGCTGAATGGAACGATATCCTCACGAAACAGAAATATTTCAATGTTGATTCATGGTTAGATAAACTAGATAATGCAGGTAAAAACCCAATCATTGGTGTTGAAGAGAGCAGACAAATCATGAAAAAACTATCTCTAAAAGCTTACGGAGATAAATACAAAATCATGATAATTTGGTTGCCAGAAAGAATGAATGCTCAGGCTGCCAACAAAATGTTGAAGTTACTTGAAGAACCGCCTGAAAAAACTATTTTCTTGCTAGTTTGTGATAATGCCGAAGCTATTTTGCCCACAATAATCTCGAGAACACAAATTATTAATGTGCCAGCTGCAGACAATAATCAGATTGCCAAGTTCATCAAGAAAAAATATGGTGTAGATCAATCTATCGCAGAGTCTGTTTCAGCCCTGAGTCAAGGCAACATTGTTGAGGCAATTAATGCAGTTCAAGGTGATAAGGCTCATCATGCATACTTCGAATTGTTTGTTAAACTTATGCGATCTGCATATGCGGCAAATCCGAATGATTTGATTGCCGTTAGTGAAGAAGTGGCTGCAATGGATAAAGAAAAGCAAAAGAACTTCGTTAAATACGGCTTGCATATTTTCAGAGAAAGCATGATTATGAATTATATGAATGATCAGTTGCTTAATTTGAGAAATGAGGAAAAGGCCTTTTTACAAAAGTTTGCCAAATTCATCAATAATCAAAATATCTCAGAACTGATTGAAGAGTTCAACTTGGCTTACTATCATCTTGAAAGAAATGCGAATTCGAAAATTCTGTTTACTGATTTAGTCATCAAGCTAACAAAACTAGTACGTAAAGGCGTGTAACCTTTGGCTCACATTTTGGTAAACTACTAAAAACAAACAGTGAGAAAACTCTTATTATTCTTTCTATTACTAAGTGTTCAAATTTCATTATTTGCGCAATTGCTTTCTGAAGCTGAATTGAAGAATCAGAAGGTTTATAAGAGTTTGACTGAGGCGCTAAAAGAACCAGAATTGGTAGTTGTTTTAGACCTTTCTTCTAAAGATCTTAAAAGCTTGCCCCCAGCAATTGAGAAATTTAAAAACTTACAATGGTTAGATGTCTCGAAGAATGATCTAATTGACGTTCCAAATGAAATCACATCATTCACAAAGCTTCAGGTGCTAAGGCTGAATGATAATGCTATAGCGCAATTACCTGCAGATATCGGAAACCTTTCAACCCTACGTGAGCTAAGCTTGCACAAAAACAAACTAACAGTTTTGCCTGAAAGTATTGGCAAACTCCATGGTCTCAGTAAACTTGATGCCTATGTGAATAATCTTACCAAGTTGCCTGAGTCAATTGGAGATTTAGAGAATTTGATAGTTGTAGATTTATATGTCAACGATCTTTCAAAACTGCCTGAATCTTTTCAAAACCTAGACAATTTAGAAGCCCTTTATTTGGGCTCAAATCGTATTAAACAATTTCCTAAAGTATTGTATTCTTTGAAAGAGCTGGCAATTCTTGACTTAGGCGATAATCAAATAAAAAAATTACCAAGAGAAATTTCAAACCTAAATCAGCTTGAGTTTGCTTTTTTTTACGAGAATAAAATGAAGAAACTACCTACTGAAATAGGTGCCCTAGAGTCTTTGGTAGAAATTGATTTGAGTGATAACAAGATTACTAAACTACCCGCTTCAATTGGTGATCTTCAGTCTCTAAAAGAACTTAATTTAGATTACAACAAGCTGCGTGAAATTCCGAAAGAGATAGGAAAAATTAAAGACATAGAGTCCGTTCATTTGTCATCAAACAGAATTCAGGTGATTCCTGATGAAATTGGAGAAATGAACAGTTTAATGCAAATAACTTTGGATGAAAATCCAATAACCATTTTGCCTGAAGCACTTTTTAAGTTGTCATCCCTTCGACTACTAGATATCTCAGGAACCTCAATACTTTCAGTGCCCTCAGCAGTTGGAGAATTGGAGAATTTAGAGATTCTCAATCTAGGAGATTTAGGATTCGACCAGACTCAAATTAATGCTATAAAGTCTTACTTACCAAGAGCTAACAGAGTTCAAGTTGTCTTCTGATTGAAAAAGACAAAATCCTCAAGCAAAAATCGTAACTTTGGTACACAAATATTTTTACAATGGGATGCACAAATTGTTCAACAGGGAACGGAGTGCCGAATGGATGTAAAAGTAATGGTGCTTGTGGCACTGGCGGATGTGATAAATTAGCAGTATACGACTGGTTGGCTGATGTAGAATTACCAAACGGTTTAAGTACTTACGATATAATAGAAGTAAGATTCAAGAGTTCAAGAAAGGCTTTTTTTAGAAATTTAAAAGCTGTGAATCTTCAAGTAGGAGACGTGGTAGTTGTAGAGGCGAGCCCAGGACATGATGTCGGGATTGTATCTGTAGCAGGCGAATTAGCTAGAATTCAAGTCAGAAAAAAGGCACCAAACTTTAAAGCTCATGAGGCAAGAAACGTAGTTAGAAAGGCAACTGCCGAAGACGTTTCTAAGTGGAAAGATTATAGAGAACGTGAGAAAAAAACCATGTTCAAGTCAAGAGAGATTGCTTCTCAATTGGCTTTGAAGATGAAAATTTCTGACATAGAATATCAGGGAGACGGTAATAAAGCCACCTTCTATTATACTGCTGAAGACAGAGTAGATTTCAGACAACTTATTAGAGAATTAGCAGACGAATTCAAGGTTAGAGTTGAAATGAAACAAATTGGTGTTCGTCAAGAAGCTGCCCGTTTAGGCGGAATCGGTTCTTGCGGACGTGAATTATGCTGCTCAACTTGGTTGACAGATTTTAGGTCTGTTTCAACTGCTTCTGCTAGGTATCAGCAACTTTCACTAAACCCGCAAAAACTTGCAGGTCAATGCGGAAAATTAAAATGTTGCTTGAACTATGAGTTAGACGCTTATGTTGATGCACTCAAGAAATTCCCGAAGGCGGACATAAAACTACATACCGAAAAAGGAGTTGCTTTTCATGCGAAAACGGATGTTTTCAAAGAGCAAATGTGGTACATTCAACAAGATAAAGATTCAAAAGTTCCAGGAACATTTGTACCCTTATCGCCAGAACGCGTTAAAGAAATAATCGCCCTCAACAAAGAAGGAAAAAAACCTACAGATCTTAAAGACTTTATGGTTGAAATAGTTGAGGCTGAGCCTGACTATACAAATGTTGTAGGTCAAGATAGCTTGAATCGTTTTGACAATGTTTTCAAGAGAAAGAAAAAGAAGAAGAAAAAAGGAGGCAATAGAAATAATCCTCAAAATAAGCACCAAAACGCTAAAGGTAAAAAGCCACAAAACAATAACAAACCTGGCGAAAAGAAGCAAGACGGACAGAAGAAACAGGGAGGACAGCAAAACAAGAACTTCAAGAAAAAGAACAACAATAATCGCGGAAAGAATAACGGCCCTAAGAAGGAAGGTTCAAACCAAAACAAGAATAATCCTCAAGGAAACAAGCCAAATAACAACAAGAATAGACCGCCAAAAAAGAATAACAATAACCGTCCGAAAAAGCAGAATAACAACAAGCCAAATAATGATAAAAAGGAAGACTAAAATAGCCACATTGCTTTTGTTTTCATTGTTTGCGTTTGCTTCATGTGATAGCAATCGCATCTATGATGAGAATTTTGAAGTTGGTGATGATGGTTGGGATAATGAAGACATCAAAACTTTTGAAATTGATATCTCAGATACAATTAGTGCTTTAGATCTTTACATCAATTTTAGAACGACAAGTGATTATCCTTACTCTAATATTTACTTGTTTTTGCACAGTGAATATCCTGACGGTTATACTGATAAAGATACGATTGAATATATCTTGGCGGCACCAGACGGTGAATGGTATGGTGAAAGTACAGGAACAGTGGTTGAGAACAAAATGCTCATCTCAAGGGGAGGAAGGTTTGCAACTGCCGGTAAGTATATTTTCAAGGTTGAACATGCAATGAGAGAAGATGTTTTACCCGAAGTTCTTGATGTCGGCTTCACAGTTCAGTTGATGGAAATTGAAGAATAATTGATCATGAAAAAACTGCATTTTCATTCATTTGATGCGTTTCGTTTTTTCGCTTTTCTTAAAGTTTTTTTATTGCATGCGCCGTTAGTAATGGCGGCTTCAAACCCTGAATGGATTTCTTGGGCTAAAGAATACATCACTTATGGGGGTGGAATTGGTGTTAGCTTTTTCTTTGTATTAAGCGGTTTTCTGATCACCTATATTTTGACCTTCGATAAGATTCATCAAGGCAACATTAGTCCCAAACGTTTTTTCATTAGAAGGGCATTTAGAATTTGGCCGCTATTTTATTTGATGGTTATAATTGCTATGATTATTCCGCCAGATTTTGCCGAGCACATTGGGTTTTATATGAATGGCGGAGGATATGAACCTGACTGGCGTTACTCCTTTACGTTCACAGAGAATATTCATATGATAATGCAAGATAATGTGCCAAAGACAACACCCCTTTCGGTTTTTTGGTCGCTTTGCATTGAAGAACAGTTCTATATATTGTGGATGATCGTTTTCTTCTTCGTAAAACGAAAATGGATTCCAGTATTCTTGATTACTAGTGTACTATTTGCAATCGGATGGAGAGTTGCTGAACCTTATATCTATCAAAATGACCGAGTGACTTGGCACGGCTTGTTCTCAAACCTTGATTACTTTGCCGTGAGTGGTTTGCTTGGTTTCTACGTGGCCACGAGTTATGAAAAAATCGCCGCCTTTGTAAGTAAAATTCCACTTTGGGTAAGATGGTCATACGTCATTGGCGTAGTATTAATGATCATCTTTCTTGCAAAGATATTTGAACATGACATTTACATTTTAAAAGTCCTTTATTATACAATAACAGCCTTAGTTTTCACCGGTTTGCTTTTGGTCTTTGTTCCTCAAGACTCGAAGATCAGATTTTCAGATAAAAATGTGTTCACTAAACTCGGAAAGATAAGTTATGGTTTATATGTATACCACATTATTTGGATACATGTGGTGTACAAGTTTTACAGAGATTATAGTATTGAGGTAGACAACATAAGAAATTACTTGCTATTCTTAATGATCACCTTTTCATTGACTGTTGTGACAAGTTATTTGTCATACAAGTTTTTTGAGATGCCAATATTGAGGGTCCGAGACAAACTCTTCCCAAACAAGAAGAGTTAAAGCAATTCGTCTAAGCTTTTAGTTTGATTGTAATGATTGATGGCATCTTGATTACAACCTTCAAAGTAGTTTTCAAGTAACCACTTCGCTAAATATTCGCGATAGGCAACTTTGCTTATTTTTGGCAAGTAAATGTATCCTCTTCCTTTTTTCTTGTGCTTAATGTATCCTTTTTTTTCAAGGATTCGCACAATGGTAGAGGTAGTATTGTAGGCAGGCTTTGGGGCAGGGTAAAAATTAATTATATCCTGAACCGTGGCCTCTTGTAATCCCCACAGTCTTAACATGACTTGCTCCTCTGCAGGAGTCAGTCTTTGCATAGTAAATTGATTAATAAATAGTTCTTTTCAATGTATAAGTTACGGATGTTTGGCCATATAACCTAAAACATCCGTTCAAATTTAAACAAAAACAACGGTCAATTGAAATAAAATTGAACAAAAGGCGTAAAAAAAAGTTTATAACGATCTTATTTTCAGGACATATTGATTTTGATTTTTTTGAAAAATTACGGGATTTACCCTAAGAAATTTTAAGTGGTGTCCCTCTATTTTTGAGCAAAACAGATTGTCATGAAGTTATTTTTATTGCTCGGCGTCCTTTTCGGGACTACATTATTGTTCTCACAAAAGTCTAACCAGCACTTGGTAATTAATCCAAGAGGTCACAAAAGTTTAATATATGATGTGGCTATTGATGCAAAGCAAAATATCATAACTGGATCCTTTGATAAAACATGCATTGTATGGAATCCTGATAACGGAAGAATTGAGAAAGATTTTTTGGGTAACATTGGAGTGGGTTCAGAAGGAATGATTTATGCTGTTGATGTCTCTCCAGACAACAAATATTTAGCAGTAGCTGGTTGGATGGGAAAAGATGACGAATCTGAAGATTTAGGAGACATTAGACTATATGATTATCAATCTAAGCGAATGTTGGGCTTAATGAGATTTCATGCTGACGCCGTTTTTGATATAAAATTTACCAAAGACAGTAAGTCATTAATCTCTGGTGATGCATCAGGGTATGTAATCAAATGGGATGTTGCGAGCAGAACACCAACTTTTCAGTATAAATCAGAAAATGAAAGTTTCTCCAATATAGCCGTATCCCAAGATTACTTTTGCACAGGTCATCCTGACGGAATGGTTTATAAGTGGGATTTTGAAAAAGAGAAACCTATCAAAGAACTCAAATTCTTTAAAAAACTTAAAAGTATTGTTGTTGGATCTAAAGTCCAGATTTCTCAGGATGGAGAAATGATTGTTGTTTCGGGAAAAGAAGTTGGAATGATGCTCGTTCTTGATGCAAAGTTCAAGTTGAAACAACATTTTTTCACAGGAGATAATCGCATCATAAATATGGATATCTCGCCTGATAATCAAAGCCTCTCTATAGCCATTGATGAAGGAGGTGACAACTATTTGGCGCTTTACCGAAAATTAGGAAAAGAATGGACACTTGCTGATACCTATAAGCACGATAATTTAGTGAGCTGCACGGCTTTTTTGAGTAATGAAAGAGTGGCCAGCATTGGAGGAAAAGCAAATGAAATTGCTGTTCTTGAAATAGCAGATGGTAAACTCAAACCTCAAAGAGTGATAAAAGGGGTAGGAACGAATTATTATTCTGCTGGCCTAAAAAATCATGAATTAGCTTTTTCTAATAATGCAACAAAATCGTACGGAAATGCGACTTATGACGAAGTTTTTGACCTTTTTGATCGAAAAATCGTCAAAAAACCAAAAATAAATGGGTTTAATTATCCTCTGAGAACAGACGGAAAAATGAAATTAATGGAGTATCAATTCCTTCGAAAAACTCAAAACGATCCTTCTGAAGTTTTGCTAATTGAAAAAGATGGAAAGATTAATGACTCAATTGTATTTTATCCTTGGGACGGAAATAATTTTTACTCTTATTCTTTTGTCAAGCATAAATATATTGTCGCGGCAGGATCATATGGCATTTTACAGGCCTATGATTTGAATGGAAATTTGAAAACGCAGCTCGTTGGTCATGAGGGCGGATTAAGAAGTGTTTCGGTTTCGTCTGATGAAAAATTTTTAGTAACGGCGGGAGTTGACATGACGGTGAGGTTTTGGTCATTGGATGAAATTGGCGCGGGAGCAAATGGTGCTCCAAACAGAATTAAGCCAGTCGCCTCTCTATTTATTTCTGAAGATAATGAGTGGGTTTTGTGGAATCCGGATGGTTACTTTACCTCTTCAAAAAAAGGAGCCAAATATGTTGGGTATCATATAAATCAGGGAAAAACAAAAGAGGCCAAGTTTTACCCATTTGATCAGTTTGATTTAAAATTTAATCGTCCCGATATATTGCTCAAGGATTTAGATATGGCAGATGCCGATATTATCGATCTATATAGAAAAGCCTATGAAAAAAGATTAAAGAGAATGGGAATTAATGAAGATGATTTATCTGAAGAAATTCATGCGCCAGAAATTAAAAAGTTCAAAACTGAGGTCAGTGGTAATGAAGTGAATCTATCATTTCAAGCAGTTGATGAGAAATATGACCTTAAAAGCGTTAACGTTTTCATTAATGACGTTCCACTTTTCGGACGTTCAGGTAAAAAGATCCAATCTAAACTTAAATTATATGAAGACGATTTCTCATTTGATTTAATTGATGGGGAGAATAAGATCGAAATCTCGGTTTTAAATAAAGTAGGCGTTGAGTCATTGAGAGAGACTGTCTATATAAAACATGAGGCCGAAAATCAAGGTGACCTGTACATAGTGGGGCTGGGAGTTTCTAATTATGAAAACGAGAACTTCAACTTGCAGTATGCGGCAAAAGATGCTGAAGATGTTGTGGGGTTATTTGAGTCACACAATATCTATCAAGAAGTCCACTCTGAAATTTTGACAAATGAAAAGGTCACAAAAGAGAACATTTTAAACCTGAAGTCATTCTTTGCAAAAGCAAAAGCAAATGATGTTGTGTTGTTGTTCATTGCCGGTCACGGGGTGTTAGACGTTGACTTCGATTATTATTATTGCACCCATAATATGGATTTTAATGAACCTTCTAAATTCGGAATCAGTTATGCCGAACTTGAGCAGCTGTTTGATGGGATTAAGGCGGTTCGAAAATTGCTGATTATGGATACTTGTCATAGTGGAGAATTATTTAAAGACGAAGTAGAAGAAGTTGAAAAAACTGAAAATACTGAAGAAGACGTGGTTTTTAGATCTACAAACGCCACGACCGAGCTAAGAGAGAGAAAAGGCTTGAAGGCTACGAATGAAGCCGTAAAAGAAATGTTTAATGATTTAAATAGAGGTACTGGGACAACTGTGATTTCATCATCCGGCGGGGTGGAGTATGCCATGGAAAGTGAGAACTGGAAAAATGGACTTTTTACCTATTCCCTTTTAGAAGGAATAACAACTCTCAAGGCTGATTTGAACAAGGACGGCAAAGTCTATTTGTCTGAGATCCAAGAGTTCGTTCATCTCCAAGTAAGTAAAATCTCTGGTGGTAAGCAAAAGCCAACTTCGCGATACGAAAACATATCTTTAGATTACAGGCTTTGGTAGTTTAAACCATTCCTAATATTCGCTTTCTGCAAGTTGAAACTCTGTAAGGATCAAATACTTCTGTGACTGATTTCTTTCTAAGCTTTTTTATCAAAACTGTGTGAGAATTTCTGAGCTTAAAATCAACTTCTAATTGAAAAAGTACCATAACTGCCATCATTTCAAATCCTGATTTCATCCACTCTTCTCCTGAGAAGGTGTCTTGTAAATGATCGGGCTTACAAATCATGAAATGATTACCCAAGAAAGCTTCGTGCAAATATTCAGGAGGGTTCCCAGCCGGTATTGTGTCTCCATGCCCAAACCAGGTGCTGTTTTTTTGAGGGATGCATGCAATGCGTTCCAACCAATTCACTGGCCAGTTATGGTTCTTGATATTCCAAAAAGGCGGGAGAGCGAAATAGAGTTCTATTTTTTCAAAACCTTCATTTGAACTGTCTACATCTTGAACATTTTTGCTCAAACCAACGGTATAAAGTATTTGATATGATAGATTGTCATTAGAATAGTGATAGATTTCAAAACCAAATTCTGAATTTGTTTTCATTAATTCAGATTCTTTAGCTCCTATCGCCTTCTCTATATGCTCCTTGATCATAATGCAAAACTACAAATTCAAATGTTTAGTGGGGATGAAATCATAAAAAAAGCCCGTCTAGAAATTATCTAAACGGGCTTTCAGTAATTATAAATGAATCTATGGCTGTAAAACAACCGTTTCTTCAGTAACAGATTCTTCAATTATCTTGATAATTCCTTCACCATATAATGTATCTCCACTTCTCACTTCAATATCAAGAACCGCAAATCCTGCTTGTCCTAAGTTGAACATCTCAGTGTAATCGAAAGTAGCAAACCCATCAATGTCTGTCCACATAGTGTCATCAATGATGATTGCACCATGTTCTACTACAGTTGGTGTTGGGTAAAGTCTCACCATTGCTTCAGGAAACTCAGTTCCAGAGGTGTCAACAACTCTAATTTTAGCAACAGTTGGCTGCTCTTTTCTACAAGACTGTAAGGTAGCTAATCCTAAGACTGCTACAAGCATTACTGCCATTCCAACTTTAGTGTAAATTTTATTCATTTCAGTTTTTTTAAAAGTGATTTAACTCACCGTCTCTAACAAAAATACGACAATTTTCTAAAAAAGTTCGCTTTTGTTGACTTACAAACGTCTGTTAAACCTCTTTGGTTGGTTATTTATTAATTTAAGGTTGACTAATGACAACCGTGTTTTCGGTAATTTCTTCTTCAATTATTTTAATCAATCCTATTCCGTAATAGTCATCTGACCTTACTTCAATGTCTAATATTCTAAACCCGGCTTGACCCAAATTAAAGTCGTTCGTGTAATCAAAATAGGCATATCCTTCGTCATTCGTGTATGCTGTATCTGCCGGTATCATTGCTCCTAGCACAGGGTCTGGGTTTGGCCACAACCTAACCATGGCGTCTTCAACCACTTCGTTTTGATCATTTAGCACTCTAATTTTTGCAACCGTGTCCTTTTCTTTTTTGCATGCAAAAGAGAAGGAAATAATAACGAGCCCAACCGTCAATAATTGCAGGCTTTTTGATAAAGATTTCATAAATTATTTTTTGTAATTTCGTACTATAAAATCTTTGCTTGGTTGATAGTAAAACAATCACGAAGGCCAAAATGTTACAATCACCAATGGAATTGAAGGAAACTATTTCAAATTTGTCAGCTGAAATCAAGGCGACCACTATTAAAACTGCAGAAGATCTTGAGACTTTTAGGATTAAGTTCTTGGGGAGTAAAAATTGCCTCAAAGATTTATACAAAGAGCTGAAAAATGTTCCAAACGAAAATAAAAAAGAAGTTGGGCAGTTAATTAACGGGCTCAAAGGAGAGGCTGAATCAAAGTTTGAAGAATCAAAAAAGTATGTGGCTAGTAAGAATCAAACGTTCTCTTCTGGGATTGATTTAACAAGACCAGCAGAGCAGCTAGAGCTTGGTTCGAGACATCCACTTGCCGTAATTCGAAATGAAATAATAGAAATTTTTAGCCGTATAGGTTTTTCAGTTTCTGAGGGACCTGAAATTGAAGATGATTGGCATAACTTTTCGGCATTAAATTTTCCGCCTGAGCATCCTGCAAGAGATATGCAAGACACTTTTTTCATTGAAAAAGGAGCTAATGAAATGGCTTTGAGAACACATACCTCTTCTGTGCAAGTGAGAGTGATGGAAAACGAAAAGCCACCAATCAGAACTATTTCACCTGGAAGAGTTTATAGAAATGAAGCAATTTCGGCAAGAGCGCATTGCTTTTTTCATCAAGTAGAAGGATTATATATCGACAAAAATGTTTCGTTTGCCGATTTGAAACAAACACTTTTATATTTCGCTCAAGAAATGTTTGGTGGAGACGCAAAAATCAGACTAAGACCTTCATATTTTCCATTTACAGAACCTTCGGCTGAGGTAGATGTGTCTTGTACCATTTGTAAGTCAGAAGGTTGTAATGTTTGTAAGTATACCGGTTGGTTAGAGATATTAGGATGTGGAATGGTAGATCCGAATGTATTAAAATCGGCGAAAATAGATCATAATGTTTATTCTGGATATGCATTCGGAATGGGAGTAGAAAGAATTGCTCAATTGAAATATAGAGTCGGCGATTTACGTCTGTACTCTGAGAATGATGTGCGTTTCTTGAATCAATTTAAATCAGCATTCTAAAATGGGGTTATTCTCTTTCGGTTCTAAAAGTCATCAAAATGTGAAATGGGTTCATTTTTCTGATGAACAACAATTAAGTCAGTTTATTGAAGAATCTAATCACAAAACTGTTATGTTTTTTAAGCATAGCACTCGTTGTTCTATTTCATCAATGGCCAAAAGTCGATTAGAAAATGATTGGGATTTAGACGAAGAAGTTACTCCAATTTATGTAGATTTAATTGCACACAGAAATATCTCCAACTTATTGGCCGATAAATTTGCTGTGCAGCACGAGTCTCCACAAATTATTTTAGTGAAAGACGGAATTAGTATTTATGACACCTCTCACAACCAGATAAGTGTGGGAGATATTAAAAACCAATTGTAAGATGATAAGAGCAGTAATAATTGATGACATTCCAGAAGCGATTACAGTATTAACTTCTGACTTAGAGAATTACTGTGTCAATATTGAAGTAGTCGGTTCGGCCGAAGGTGTCGTGACTGGTGCAAAAGCTATCAAAGAATTGAAGCCTGACTTGGTTTTTCTCGATATTCAAATGCAAGATGGAACTGGTTTTGATTTACTTCAGATTCTGCCGGACACTCAGTTCAAACTGATTTTCACAACTGCCTCTGATGAGTTTGCCGTAAAAGCATTCAAGTTTTCGGCTGTAGATTACCTGTTGAAGCCAATTGATCCGGATGAATTAATGGATGCTGTTTCAAAAATTGAAAAGCAAGATAGACCTGCAGAGCGTATTGAATTGTTAAAGGAAAACTTTAACCAGCCTAAGCGAATCGCCCTAAACACCTTAGAAAAAATCCACATTGTTAATGTTGATGAGATTTTAAGATGTGAGTCAAACATAAATTACACCATGTTCTATTTTGTTGACGGAACTAAATTACTAGTTACAAAAACACTAAAAGAATTTGATAAGTTATTAGGTGATCACTCATTCATTAGAGTGCATCAATCACACCTGATTAATACCGTTTTTATAAAGGAGTTCATCAAGTCTGATGGATACATCATTATGAAAGATGGAACAAGAGTGCCTGTTTCTACTAGAAAGAAACAAGTTTTAATGGAAATGATCGCAAATTTCTAATTGATGAATAAAATTAATACCAAAAGTTTATTTCGTGCCACCTTATTCGTGTTCGCGACAGGAATATTTCTTTTTGCTTTTAACAGATGCGGAGGAGATACTCCACCAGATGATGTAGCTGAGGATTCTAAAAGTGCGGTAGAGATCATGGCTCCTGCTAATAATGAAATGTTCACCCTTGGCGATCAGGTTGAGGTGGAGCTAAAAGTGAATGATGCGGCAGAGGCATCAGAAATGAAGTTGTATGTTTCAGATATTCTGGTTTCAGATAACATTTCAGCCGACCAAACTTCATTCACATTTGATTCTAAAGACTTGCCGGTAGGAAATCTATTACTGAAGTTAACTTATACATCTTCAACAGGTGAAGAACTTTCAAAAGAACAAAAGATTACTTTCTTCTCAGACATAGATCCAGTGCGCAAGACAGTAAAAATAATCGAGCAATTGCCTCATGACCCTGAAGCATACACACAAGGTCTTGAGTTTTACAAGGGTGTGATGTATGAAAGCACAGGCCAATATGGGACTTCGTACTTAGGAGAAATTAACCCAGAGAGCGGCACGATTATCAGAAAAAAAGATTTGTCATCTGAATATTTTGGTGAGGGAATTACGATTCTAGATAGCACGATTTATCAGCTCACATATCAAGCAAGAAAGTGTTTCAAATATGACATGGATTTCAATTTGATTGGTGAATTCCCTTATAGTGGACAAGGTTGGGGTCTTACTAATGATGGCAAGCACCTTATTATGAGCAATGGTTCAGATAAAATCTTTTGGAGAGATCCTGAAACCTTTGATATCGTTAGAGAAATGTATGTTTTTGATGATCAAACATCTGCTACGCAAATGAATGAATTGGAGTTAATAGATGGTAATCTTTTTGCGAACATCTATACTACAACCGAGATTATTGAAATTGATACCTCTAATGGAAAAATTCTATCACACATTGATTGTTCTGAAATTGCGAGATTACAGCCCGCAGGTGTAGACCATTTTAATGGTATTGCTTACAATGAAGAAGATGGCAAAACCTATTTGACTGGTAAATGGTATCCCTATAAGTATGTTGTAAAATTCGAATAATATGGGAAAGCTCTATGTTATCCCTACACCAATCGGTAATCTTGAAGACATCACCTTCAGAGCAATTCGTCTTCTAAAAGAAGTTGACGCAGTTTTAGCAGAAGATACTCGAACTACAAAAAATCTATTTGCAAAGTACGAGATTGAGAATAAACTCATTGCTTATCATCTTAATAATGAACATAAAGTCGTAGCACGAATTGTTGAGGAAATTCAGAACGGATTGAATTACGGGCTAGTGTCAGATGCAGGTACTCCTGGTATTTCTGATCCTGGTTTTCTTTTAGTTAGAGAGTGCATTAAAGAAGGGATTGAAGTAGATTGTTTGCCAGGTGCAACAGCCTTTGTCCCCGCATTGGTTAACTCTGGCTTTCCTACTGAAAAATTTATTTACGAAGGATTTTTACCTCATAAAAAAGGGAGGCAAACCCGCCTTCAAAAGATTGCAGATGAAGAGAGAACAGTCGTTTTTTACGAATCGCCTCACCGAATCATGAAAGCTTTAGCACAACTTAAAGAACTCATTTCAGAAGACCGTCAAATTGCTGTTTGCCGCGAAATCTCTAAAAAGTTTGAGGAAACCGTGAGAGGAAATGCTACCGAATTGATAGCTCATTTTGAAAGCAATCCCATCAAAGGAGAATTCGTAGTAGTTGTCAGTGGCAAATAGTTTAAATTCAAATCATGAAAGCAGCTGTATTAATCAAAAAAGGATCTTCAAAAGATGCCCTTAAGATTCAAGAAGTTCCTGATGTCCATCCAACACAGGGACAAGTTAGAATAAAAGTGGAATGCTTTGGCTTAAATTATGCTGACGTCATGGCCCGAAATGGCTTGTATGATGCGGCCCCTAAAATGCCATGTGTAGTTGGTTATGAAGTTGTTGGTATAATTGATGAAATTGGTCAAGACGTTCCGAAAGATATGATGTCTAAGCGTGTCGTGGCCTTTACACGATTTGGTGGTTATGCTGAATATGCGGTGACATCATGGGAGGCCTGCGCAGAAATTGGAGACATGAATGCAGGTGAAGCTTGTGCTATAGCTGTGCAATATGCGACTGCTTATTATATGTCGTGGGACGCAGTGAACTTGCATGCAGGAGACAAGGTGATGATTCATGCTGGTGCTGGCGGAGTAGGAACTGCCCTTATTCAATTATGCAAACTCAAAGATTGTACAGTTTTTGCGAATGCCGGTTCTCAAGAAAAATTAGAATACATGAAATCTCAAGGTGCTGATCACGTGATCAATTATCGCGAGAAAGATTATGCTACTGAGATACCAAAAATATTGGGCGATCAAAAATTGCAAGCGACCTTCAATCCAATTGCTGGTTCTACTTTTAAAAAAGATTTAAAGCTACTCGGTTCGGGCGGTAAGCTCCTCCTGTTTGGTGGTTCTGAAAGGTCAGGAAAGAAATGGGGGATTTTGTCTTCATTGAATTTTGTGAGAAAAATGGGCTTAATGATTCCAATCGGTCTAGTGATGTCTTCAAAATCTGTGATGGGAGTTAATATGTTGAATATTGGAGATGACGAACCTAAGATTTTGCAAAGATGCATGACTGAAGTCGTAAAGCTCGTTCTTGAAGGAAAACTAAAGCCGCATATAGGCGGAGAATTCAGTGCAGAAAACATTGCTGATGCCCATGATCTTCTTGAGTCAAGAAAATCAATTGGCAAGATTGTTGTTTACTGGAGCAATAACTAATCAATATTTATATCTTTAATATTTAAATACACCTCCTATGAAAAGAGTTTTACTATTAATGATGGCCGGTTTTTCAACCCTCGCTATCTCACAGAACGTGACAGAAAATAAACTATCATTTAGCTATACTCAATTACCTCTTAACCCTCTTGACAAGTCAGTATCCACTTATAAAATTGTGGTTGAAAGAAATTTTGAGCAAGCAAATGAAGACAGTCTTATTGCTTACCAAGCAAGGTTAGAAGCCGCGACATTAGCCTATGATGCTGAGGTATTAGCTTGGCAAGTTAAGAAAGATGCTGTTGACAGAGATTACTTTACGAAGATGGCCGCTTGGCAAAAAGCAGTGAATGCTGCAACACCAGCTACTAAACCATCTGACCCTATCATTCCTCCGGCACCAGTGATGAAAAAAGTTATGGATCCACAAATGCATTCGGAAATCGAAGATTCTTTTGTTTCAAATGCTATCAATTTTTACGGATACGATCAGGGTGAAGGTGGAGCAACAGTTACAATTGGAATTAATCCAATTTCGAATATGCAAATTGTTATGAAACCAAGCGGAACTGGTGCGCAAACGAAGTATAATTATACTATACAATATAGAATGCCTGTTAACATCAAAGTTGAAGATGGAAACGGTATTGTTTGGCAAACAATTTTAATGAACAATCAGAGAAATTATAAGATCAACACCTACGCTTCGCAATATGAGCATGACTTATGGTGGATTGATAACAAAGATTTATACTGGGCCAAGTTCGAGAAATCTGCAAGACAAACTGCCTTGGCTGAAATCCAAAGACAATTAAATGATCAATGTGGATTCCCAGTGAAGACAAGATCAGTTGAGATCTTTACGGTTAAGAAGTTTAAAGACCACCAATACAATGACCTTGTGAATGCTTATACAGCTGCAACTCAAGGATATCAAAAAGTTGGTTCAGAGCTTGATCATTCAGGAGCATCTACCAAATTGAATGAAGCAATTAAAGTATGGAAACAAGCTTTAACTGAGAGCAACCTTTCAGATAAGAAATCAAGAGTAAATGATAAGGTGACTGCTTTATTATACTGTAATCTATCTGAAGCTTATTTATGGTTAAATGACTTTGATCAGTCTGAGTCATACGGAAATCTTGCAAAGAATTCAGGCGTTGGAAAATTCAAAAGAGCGGCTGCAGGAATTGATGGCATGAGAAACACCAACAAAACGAGATACCAAGCTAATCAATAGGCGTAATTGCAATCGAAAAAAAGAAATAAAAAATTGATAATAAAGCTAGTCTTCGGGCTGGCTTTATTGTTGTTTATATGTTTCAAGGTCTATTCGTCTTTATCTAATGAAGAGTTTGAGGAGCTCGTTTTTTCAAAGCAAGCTAGAGTATTAATTTTTACTGCATGTTTGCTAATGCCAGTGAACTGGTTGCTTGAAACCATAAAATGGCATGTGCTTGTAAATCGATTAGAAAAGCATTCGTTCAAGCACACAATTAGAGATGTTTTGGCTGGAATTTCAACCAGTATCTTGACGCCCAATAGAATAGGGAACTTTATTGGTAGAACTATCAATCTTAATAAAGAGATTAGAACTAAGGCTGTAGTTTCAACGATTCATTCAAACTTAGCCCAATTTACGGCAAGCATTTTCTTTGGCTTGGCGGGCCTCTTTTTAGTAGTGTTTGATGAAAGTGTAGTAGATCTAGTTATGGTAAGATGGTCTACTTTACTTGTGCTATCAATTGGACTTACGATATATTTTTTTCCTAAAATCATTGATTTCAATCCACTCTCTAAACTCTATTCAGAGCAAATGAAAGAGAGCATAACTGAAGTTCAAAAAGAAGCTTTTGGCTTAAAATGTGGCATTTTAGCTTTAAGCTTGCTACGCTACTGTGTTTTTTTATTTCAGTTTTATTTGTGCTTGAGTTGCTTTCAGTCAGGTTTGAATATTGAACTTATATTGCCGGCAATTGCGGTGGTATTTCTGATTACCACAATTATTCCATCATTTTTATTTGGAAAACTCTTTATTAGAGAGGCATCTGCATTATTTGTTTTGACAGCCTTTGGTATTTCTACCCCAGCCATTCTATATTCTGTTTTTATACTATGGTTTCTTAACTTGGCTATACCATCAATGCTTGGTGGTCTCATTTTAATGAAATCAAAATGATTGTACTTCTAAGTTTTGTCTGCTTTTTGTATTTCGCTCAGGTGATGATGGTTTGGTGGTTCATAGATGATGGTAGATCAAATAAATCAGTAGATGAAGGAGATTCAATTTCTCAACTAAGTGTCATCATTCCTTTCAAAAATGAAAGAGATAGAATTCCCGAATTGATCTCAAGCATTAATGAATTGAGCATACCCTCTCATCTTAATGTGGAATTTATTTTTGTAGATGACTCTTCTACAGATCAAACATCAAATTTCATTGAAAAAAATCTGAAGATTCAACATCTGATTCTTCAGAGCACGGGCAAAGGGAAAAAGGATGCAATACATGTTGGTATACAGGCCTCTAAGTTGGATTTTATATTGACTTGGGATGCTGATATTAAGGTGAAGAAGAATTATTTTACTGAAATTTCAAAGCTACCTCAATGCGACTTGTGGGTGTTAGGAGTAGAAATGGTTGGAAAAGACATCTTTCAAGAATTAGGATCTATTGAGTTTTCATGGCTTCAGATATTAACTTTTAATGACGCCCAAAACAAGAAAGCGGGATTGTGCAATGGTGCGAATCTATTGTTTAAAAAATCGGTTTATGAGCATTTCAGTAGCGTTCGTGAAGACATCTTGATTTTAAGCGGAGATGATTTTTATTTGTTAAAATGGATGCGCGCCAATGATAAAGATATAAGAGCCTATTATTCTAAAGACTCAGAAGTACAAACCGAGTCGCCTTCGACCTTTAAAGACCTCCTCAATCAAAGAAAAAGATGGATTTCTAAAATGGGAGCAGGTGATAGCTTTCCGTTTTTTATTGGAATCATTTCTCTGCTGATATTTGCCTTCTTAAATTACTTTTGCTTGATTGCTGTTGAGGGAAGGCCTGCTATTCTCATATTGTTTCTCGTGAAGTTTGCGGCAGATATTACAATCAGTTCTTTATACAAATCTCGAATGCTAAAAAGTGAGGAATATACTGCTGTTTTTTTCCATCAATTTTGGTATCCATTCTACTTAGTGCGATTGTTATTTCACCAGATTAAGGATGAAAAATGGGTGCCTTAAAAGATGAGCAGTCCAAGAAGGAAAATGAAAAGACCGGCTATGAATAGGATTAAGGTGTAAGGCAATATTTCTTTGGCCTTTAATCCAGTAATCCCTAATAATGGTAGAGCCCAGAAAGGTTGTATCATGTTTGTTAATTGATCTCCATAAGATAGAGCCATAATGGCTTTGGGATAAGAAACGCCTAACTCACTTGCAGCCTTTATAATAATAGGACCTTGTACCGCCCATTGTCCACCACCACTTGGTACGAAAATGTTTACTAATCCAGCTGAGAAGAAAGAGTAAATAGGAAAAGAGTTTTCAGTACTCACCTGTACAAACCAATCTGATATCTGACCAATTAAACCTGAGCCCACCATAATGCCTAATATTCCAAAATAAAGTGGAAATTGAATAAGGATGCCTGTGGCTCCTGAGATAGCTGAGCCTGCCGCCTTTGTGAATTTGGCAAAGTTCATGTGAAAGGCAATTCCTAATCCTAGTAAAGTAAAGTTGATGAAGTTCGGGTTCAGAAATTCAAGCGTTATCTTTTCTGGAAGGATGAAGGCTTTGTAAATGGCATAAAGAATAATAAGTGAGCCAAAAATTATTGCAAAAATTGCTGAATTGTCTAATCTTTCGGCTCCTTCAACAACCTCAGTTTTAGATTCAATTACTTCTTTTTGAGGGAGGTTAGAGAAAGGTTTCTCTTTCTTACCTATGTAATAAAAGATGGCGGGCAATATGATGAGTAGAAGTAAGCTTACCACTATGTTCATAGTTGAGAAAATAGTTGATGACATATCAATTCGTTCTGGTAAGCTGCCAACATTTTCAACCATGCTTTGAAGGTTTCCTTCTTCAGCTGCTTTAATTGGTGCTGAGCCCGAAAGTCCACCATGCCATACCATGAGGCCTGAGTAAGCTGCCGCACCAATTAATGGATAGTTCAATGTTTTGCCTTCTGCTCTAAATTTTTCACCGACTTTTCTAGCTAATATCGCTCCGAATATTAAACCTAATCCCCAATTAAAAAGGCTCACAAATATTGTGGCAAAAGTGATAATCATGGCCGTGTTTGCACTGTTGGTACAAATTATTGTAATGCGATCAATGAGCTTGGATACTGGCTTTGAGAGAGCTAGTATGTGTCCTAACACTAACATGAGCATCATTTGAAAAGCAAAGTATAATCCGCCAGGACCTTCTTTCCATAGGCCCGATTCCCAATCACCTGCAAGTTTTAAGATGTAAGTGCCACTTGATGTTCCCTCTGGTTTTGTAAAGATCAGGGCTAACAAAAATGTAAGAAGGGTTAAGAGAATTGCAATCGTAAACGGACTTGGTAAAATGCGTTTATAGAAGTTGGCATATTTCTCTGCGAAACTCATTTCTTACTTCTTTTCAGAAATGCTGATTGAAATGCGATTGTTTTGTAGGTGTAAACTGTTTGAACTTTCTGCCCTTCTATCTTGCCACCGCCTGTTTCTGCTTTGGCATTAGAACTTGTTAGTTCATACATTATTCCCTTTTTTGATAAGGTGTATTTCACATGCAGCAAATTACCTTGGACGTCAAAAACACTAGTAATTGAATTGTCAGAGTGACTCATGTGTAGTTCAATTCCGTTTTGTTCGTCTAGTAAAAAATGATTGTTCCCATCTGGTTTTAAAACGTAGTTTCTTTCCTGTCTAGTACTGTCTTTACCATAAACTATTGTCCAGTTATAAGTGTAGTCAGTGTTCAGTTTGATATGAAGTTCCATTTCATAATCAGTCACTGTGTTTTCGAGATTAGTAGAGAAAAGGGTCCCTATAAATTTACCTTCCCACTTTTCAGATAGCTGGGCGTGCGATTGAGATGTAAGAATGAGAATGAATAATAGAGAGAGGACGCGCATATAAATAGTTTTATATGCTAATCTAGGAATTTTACTGCTTTTCTAACTCACAATAGAAATTCAATGTCACTTCATTACCCGCACCTGATGATTCTTCTTGACCATATTGAGTTCTGTCAAAGATGACCGTCCCCTCGAAAGCTTCAAAAGGAATTAGATCTTTTTCTCCACCTCCTTTATGTAAGAATGGTACGTCTAATTCTTTTGTGGTTCCATTTAAAGTCAAAGATCCTTTCGCGATATATGAAGTGTCTCCAAAATCTATAGCGTTTGCTTGATAGATGATCGTAGGAAATTCACTGGCATAAAAAAAGTCTTCTTCTAACAAATGTTCGTCTCTCATGACGTTACCCGTGTTAATACTTTTCGTTTGAATTTCAACTGATAGTTCAGAAGACATAAAATCCTCTGCAACATTGAATGAGATAGTGAACTCTTCAAAGCCTCCCTTGGTGTCTTTCAAGCCAGAAGTCAAGAACAGAATTTCTGCTCCGTCAGATGTTTTAGAAGAAACGCTATACGCTCCTTCATCAATTGAAGGCGCCGTTATTTCTTCGTTCTCATCATAAACAACTTCTGTATCTAATTCCGTTTTCTCTAAATTGCTTTCATACTCACCCCAAGGGATAGCGAAGATGACAACTACGCCTATTACGACAAGAACGGTTCCTATAATGAGAATTTTTTTGACCATTTCATTTCTTTTTTACAAACATAGATAAAAATAGATGTTTAAACAAATAAATTATAAATGAATAAAAAAAAGGTTCCAATCATTTGACCAGAACCTTTCGAATTTTTTATTCAGCTTTTACTAGAATGGTAAATCATCATCACCTTCAGCCACCCTTCGACAAGTTCAGGATAAACTTCTTATCGGAATCTGATTACTTTTCTTTCTTAAGACGTTTTATTAAAATGGTAAATCATCATCACCTTCAGCCACGAAAGTTTCAGCATTGTCAGCTGAAGCTGGCGTTCCAGTTGCCGATCCTAGCGGCTCAATTTTCCAAGCATCCAATGAGTTAAAAAATCTAACTGCACCATCTTTAGGGTTAGTCCATTCTCTTCCTCTTAAGAAAAATGTTACTTCAACATTATCTCCTACTTTGAAATTGTTTAATAAGTCACATCTGTCTTGAACAGCTTGAAACAAAATTGTTTGTGCATATTGACCCGAAGCGTCAACTACTACAAATTCTCTCTTCTTGAATGAATCAGATATTTGTTGAACATCATTGATTACTTTCAATTCTCCTTTTAAAGTATACATCTTTTGGTTTATTATTGTTGTTAATTATTGAATGACAAAAGAGTCATCCAAGCTTCTTCTAATTTATTTTCTTTCAGTAGTCCTTGCGCTAATTTGTGCAATTCTACCTCTAATTTTGTTTGTTCGTCTTCCAAAGAAACGAATAAATCACTTAACTCAATCAATTTATAATCATTGACATCCGTTTCATTTGGTAATTCTACGATTCCGGCAAGGTGACCCAAATCATTTCCGGTTAATATGTTTGAGTTTCTAACGTCCTCTGGTAGTTCATCAAACCCAATGCCCTTGGTAACGATTGGCTTATTGATTTCAAACATTGAGTTTTCATCTGCTCTGCAATACCAATTACCTCCCATTCGTGAAACCAAATCAATTTTGTGTTGATCTATTTTTCCGTCTTCACCAATTACCCTTTCATCAATGTGTATTTTGGTGACTTCACAAATGACTAAATTACCCGCACCACCTTCATTGCCTAATTCAATCACTTCATTTACTTTACACTCAAATTGTACAGGAGACTCCGCAACCCTGAAAGGCCTAATTGTCTCAGATGCCAATTTTGTGAATCCCGCTTTTTCAAACTCATCTACACCAGCTTCATAAGGAGAGCTGGCTAATGACATTTGATGAACAATATCATGCGTAACGACATTAATTACAACTTCTGCAATCTTCTTTACATTATTATAAGTGTCTTTTGTGGTATTGGTGCGGCCCGATCTAGCTGGGGAAAAAATCATTATCGGCGGATTAGCCGAAAAAACATTGAAAAAACTGAAGGGAGCAAGATTTGCATTTCCGTCTTCATCAATGGTGCTTGCAAAAGCTATTGGCCTTGGGCCAACGGCACCTAAGAGGTAGCCATGTAATTGTGGAATTGCAAGTGATTTAGGGTCTAAACTCAACATAGGCCACAAAGGTATTTAAAATAACCTCTGCAGCCTATGCTTGTTAATAGATTGTAGATAAGTAAACTCTAAATAGAGTTTTGTTTATCTTCCGAAGAATCCTCCGCCACTGATGTTACCACCCAATCCTTGAGGGCAACATTTCATTGTATCCGGCTCAGATCTGAAGTTTTCATATTTGGCTCCATAACCTTTAACTTCAATTTCATATTTAGTTCCAAAAAAGAACCATTGTCTAGAAACAGTGTAAGTTGGGTGAACTAAAACGTCCCAGTCTCCGCCTTCTAAAGCCTTATAAGCAGCTGCAGCTTTGATACCACCTTCTCTGAAACCTCTGATGCTATTTGTGCTGTAGTTAATTCCATCTGCATATTTGTCATCACCTTTTACTCTAATTCCAAATATATAGGTAGCACTACTTTTTCCTTCTAATTTTTTTGTCTCATCAACTTTGATGTCAGCTTTGATCGGGTCTAATTGAACATCTCTTGACCTCACGGTAGATGAATGATAACTTTTAGAAGTTGATTTACATGATTGAAAACCAAATGCTACCGCTAAAAGGGCAACAAATAGTCCAACTTTAATTTCATTTTTCATAATAATTAGGTTTTGTTAATGATGCGAATTTATGTCTTGTTTTTGAAGCTGTTATAACTAAAATTATATTTGTGTTGTAACTTTTCAACAAATGGAGCGTCCTATCAATAACCCTACGTGAAAAATGACTGCTAAAGAGTACAATTCTTGTGTTGAGCAATATGCTGATAATATTTATCGGTTTGTATTGAAACACCTCAAAAATGAGGATGAAGCAAAGGATGTTGTGCAAGATACTTTTACGAAAGTGTGGGTTAAAAAGGACACAATTGATGCGAAAAAAGCGAAGTCATATTTGTTTACAACTGCACACCACACTTTAATTGATGTTGTAAGAAGAAGTAAGCCAAAGGATGACATTGAAGTTCTAGACAAAACACATTTTGAGCGACCGCTTGAAAACATGGATTTGCAAGAGATTTTAGACGAAGCCCTAAATCAATTGCCAGAAATTCAGAAAACAGTGGTTTTGTTGAGAGATTATGAAGGATACGGCTATGATGAGATTGGAGATATTACCGGATTGAAAGAGAGTCAGGTGAAGGTTTACATTTTTAGAGCTCGAAAAAAATTAAAAGAAATATTAGTAAGTATAGAAGCAGTAATTGAATAATGGAGAGAATAGATTTACATAACTATGAAGCCTTTTTTCTAGATCATCTAGAAGGAAACTTGTCTGAAGAAGGACAGGCTGAATTGTCTATGTTTTTATCTGAAAACCCTCAATTGGCTGCCGAATTAGAAGAAATAGGAGATATTAGTGAGTTAAACTTTGTTGGAGCAGAGGCTTCATTAGACAAAGAGTTCTTAAAGGCAAACCCTTCAGTGATTTCTGCTTTAACTGTTGATGATTGGATGATTGATTCAGTTGAAGGAAATTTGAGTGAATCACAACAATTGCAGTTAGACACTTATGTTTCTCAAAATGGTTTGCAAAATAGTTTCAAGGTTTATCAAAACACAATTTTAAATGCAGACGAATCTTTAACTTTTGGTGCCAAAGCCGATTTGAAAAGAAAAGATGGTTTCGTTATTCCTTTTTATGCGAAATGGATGGCTGCGGCGGCAATCATTTTACTAATTGCTAATACTGTAGACTTTTCATCATCTGAAGAAATTGTGACAAACAATGAAGTTTTTGTTGCCGGTACTATTTTAGATAAGAAGTCAAATGGAAATGCCGCGACAAGAAAAATCAATCATAAAATTGAAGAGCCAAATTCATTAGAAAATCCTTTTGTAATTATAAAAGATGAAAACTTAGTTGATGTCGTAGTTCCAGATGAAATTATGAAAGACACCATTGACAATATGAAAGTTGATATCTATCAAGAAGATCCTATTGTAAACAATGTCCCAGAGGTAGACACAACCACACTTCCTAAAATCACACCTAAAGTTATCCCTGAAGATGATCAAAACATTAGTGTGATAGAAGTTCCGACAAAAGAGAATGAAGTAGTCGTTGAAGAACCTTTTAAGGTGTTAACTAATAGAACAGGAAATCTATTAAATCGAGATATTAGTTTCACTCGTGATAGAAAGAAAGAAACAGACGATTATGTCGCTTATCACTTTAAGATAGGCCGTTTCGAGTTTGACCGAAAAAAATCCAAATAAAATTTATTGAACTGTAACTATAGGATGATTAGTCCGTCCTACAATTAACAACACTTAAAGATTGAATTAGGCCTTTTCATCTTGAGTATAAAAACAAAGAAAAATGAAAAAGAAATTTACAATAATTGCAATGCTAGCTTTAGCAAACTTAGGTCTTGCACAAGAAGAAGGCGGGCCAGACACGACAAGATTCAAAGTGGGATCTATGGAGTTTATTATCATAGATAATGATACTTCTTTCGTTGATTCAGACAAAGATATGGAAGCTGGAGATGAGGATCCGAAAGACAAAGATAATTTCGGAATGAATTATGACTCCAAAGATTTGACTTATTGGTCAGGTTTTGATGTTGGAGTGAACATTTTGATGAACAACCAGTTTCAACCTTCTTTTACAGAAGAGCATTTAATTATGGATCCAGCTAAGTCTTTCTCATACAGTTTCAATTTCTTTGAAAAGAGATTGAAATTCGGAACTGAACATGTTGGTTTAGTTACCGGATTAGGTTTCACTAATTCGAGATTTGGTTTCTCAAATGATCGATTAAGACTGGATTCAAATGCCGATTCAACTTTTGGTATCGTAGATTCTTCTTTGACAAATGGATTTAACTTAAACCAATTGAGAGTGAGCTACTTTAATATTCCGGTCTTACTTCACTTTAACACTTCAAAAGACCATAAAAAGAACTTTCACATTTCTTTAGGTATAATCGGTGGTGTGAGAATTGGTTCAAAAATGAAGTATAAGTATGATGTGCTTGGAGGTGAATCAAAAGATAAGACTTCAGCTCGTTATAACTTAAATGCTTTTCAAGCTTCATTGACAGCTAGAATGGGATACAGAAATTTTGGAGTGTTTGCGAACTTTGATATGCTTCCTTTATTTCAAAACGGAACATCAACAGTTGCTAAGCCACTAACATTTGGGGCGAGCTTCAACTTTTAAGTAAGATAATAGTAGATAGAAAGCCAGTTCCTTTTTGGGGCTGGCTTTTTTATTTATGCTTTAACACATATATCTGACTAGAATAAGATCTTTTATCGGCTTTCATATTAGAGATGAAACCTCTCCAAAATCCTTTAATCATTAAACCTAAAGAAAGTTTTTCTTTTTTAGCCTTGTACTTTTCGCTGAGCATGCTGACGTAATAACTATCGAATTTCATTGGCAAAATATCTACCACTTTCATTTCAAATTTGTCAGCTAACTTTTCAATGTCTTGAGGTCTGAAATGATAAAGATGGATAGGTAAATCATAAGCCGCCCATTCTTCTTTGTAGTGCGAAGCATCATGTGAGGCGCAGTTAGGAACAGCAATAAAGAAAGTTCCATCTGGCTTTAATATCCTTTTGAAATCTGCAAAATCAGCATTCAAGTTATATACATGCTCGAGAACGTGCCACATTGAAATAGCACCTACACTATCGGTAGTTTGATTTGGAAGTTCAGCAGTTGATTCAACCTCAACTTTGTTTCTCTCAATGGCCATTTTACGAGCGTCCTCACTAGGCTCTAAACCTTTGGTTTTCCAACCTTGCTCTTTTACGTATCCCAAAAAGTCACCAGTACCACAACCTATGTCTAAAAGACTTTGATCATTGGCGTGTTTTTGAACAAGCTTAAACTTCTTTTTAATGGTGTGCTTTCTAACCCTGTGATAGAGTTTCTCGAACATCCCCTTTTTGGATGAGGTATGTGAAATGTAATTGTCAGCCTTATAATATTCACCAATTTTATCTTCGGTTGGTATCGGAGACGTAAAGCGAAATGAACAGTCGCCGCATTCAACAATTGTGAATTCTTCTTTAGTGTAATTGTAATCAATACTCTTTAAAAAAGTTGATTGCTTTTCGCTATTACATATCGGACAGTGGCTGATGGTATTCATGTGTCTTTATTACGCTCTAAAGGTATCAATTTTTGTTCTACTTATTTAGGCGGGATGGCTTCAAATATATATCCTTCGTCTTTCCAGAACTGCATTAGCTTAGGAAGTTCATTTTTTAATACCGGAACTGCTTTTGGATTATCATGAAATACAAAGACCGCGCCTTTGTGAGTAAGCTTTTTCATTTTTCTGATGAGGTCTTTTTTTCTCAATGCCGGATCAAAGTCATATGATACTACCGACCAAAAGATTATGTGGTAGCCTTGTTTTTTGAGTGCTCTAAATTGAGGGTGACTAATTTTGCCATAAGGTGGCCTAAAGAGCTTTGACTTAATCAACTTTGAAGCCTCTTCAATATCAGAGAGATATTTTTTCTTTGAGGTAAACCATCCATTTGGATGGGTCATACTGTGATTACCAATTGTATGTCCTCTATCCTGAATTTCTTGGTATATATCAGGGTGTTTTTCAACTTGTTCTCCAAGGCAAAAGAAAGTTCCTTTAGCATTGAATTGCTCTAACAAACCTAAAATGTAGTGAGTGATTTCTGGGTTGGGACCATCATCAAATGTCAGGTAGATGGTCTTTTTCTTGTGATGAGAAAATTCCCAAATGGCTCCTGGATATAACTTTTGAAGCCATTTGGGAAATGTGTATAATCTCATTGTTTATTGTTGAAACATCATGTCCATCTGTTGGAAGATTGCTCCGAATGTTCCTTTCATATTAGCTTTATCTGAAGCAGAACCTTCTTTACTCATTTTAATCATGTGCGCTTCAATTGACGCTCTATAATTAACCAAGTTCTCTGTCATCTTCGTAGTGTATGCTTCGTCTTCATTATGAACTTGAGCTGATTGCCATAGAGAGAAAATACCTCTATAAGAATCATACATACTAAAGATTAGTGCATTTGAGAACTGCGGCTCAAGGCTTAGGTAGTAATCTAATTCTTCTGTGCACTTGTCAAGAACCAAATCAGAATACATTACCGCTTTGTCATCAGCTCCTGCTACGTAATAAGCTTGAACATATGAAGGCATTACTCTTCCGAAAGGAACATTGAATTCAGGCATAATTTCAAAGCTTCTATCTAAAATAGCAACAACTTTTGGTGAGTTCTCTTCAATGGTCTTCTTAGCCTTAGCTCTTTCTGCTGGGATTTCACTTCTTACGAAATCTCCCATTGGAGTTTTAACAACTTGCTCGGGCGGTCCGTCTTGAGTTTCGATTTGATTAAGAACACTTAAGATTTGTTCAGCTTCTTCAATCTCTTCAGTATAAGCATCTGCTAATACACTAAATTGAACTCTGTAGTTGTTTGTTAACCTTCTTGTATAGTAATCAACTAAGACTTCTTCTTTCTCCATGTTACCCCAGTTGAAATTCTCAACTAAGTTTTCATACATCTTGTCTTTGTTAACCTCACCCAAAGAGTTAGGGTTTCTGTTTTTATCTGCTTCAATAGGAACCAGTTTATAGACTAATCCTTCAGCAAAGAAATATTTATCTAAACCTAGATAAGTTGATTTACTTGCAGAACTTGCGAAGTAGATATTTCTATCCCAATTAAAGTGAGCAGCTATATCAACGATTAAAAGATCAGCTTTATAAAGTCCTTGTTTAGGAAGCGTCCATTCTAATCTATCAACCATTCTGTCTAAGTCTTCAGCAGAAACAACATCATTTGAAGGGTCGTCATCATTTGCTAAAGCAGCAATTTTATCTTTATCAACGTCAACTGTTAACCCTTTTGCAGGCAAGAACCAGTATTCTTGATCACTATTTGGATTCCTTTCAATGTTGCTCTCGTCTCTTAAGAATGCCATAGCTGCGTCAGCTGGCATAAAGTCAAAGGCATCATTGAATGTGATCATTACATTCATAACAGCTGAAATGTGATTGCCATTCAATCCAAACTCATTAACTAACATAGGCTCTTGTCCTATAGCTTTAGCCTGTTGGATTATTGCTTGGTTCACATCTGTGCTTGGGTCAGGATCAGCCTTCAATTTCATTACCAAGTTTCTAAATTGATAGTACGTATTCGTGCTGTCAAAATTTGGTAAGATTGAATGAAGCTCTTCGTGAGTTTGTGCAAATGGAGTTTGACCTAAAACCAAGTAAAGATCTTTTGATGCTTTAGCAAAAGCAGGTTCAAATTTCTCAGGGTTGTGAGCAATTTTCAAATCAATTACTGGTTTGTACTTAGCGTCAATTTCTTTTTTGCTCAAAGAAATTTCATTTGTTCCCATTACATAAACGTAATCTCTAGTTCCGTTTTGTCTGTATTGTTCTTCAGTGAACGAAATTGGTAACGGCTCAGAGTCATAAGCTTTTCTTGTCATTTGCTCTGTATACCAATCTGTATTTAATAAGCTCAAGTTACAAACACGAACAGATGTTTTGTATCCTTCAACTTCTTGTAAATACCAAAGAGGGAATGTATCGTTATCTCCGTTCGTATAAACGATTGAATTATCACTACAAGACATCAAGTAATTCTGAGCTAATGCTTGCGCAGTATATCTATCACTTCTATCGTGGTCATCCCATCCTTGCATTCCCATAATAATTGGAACAGGTAACAAGATTATGGTGGCTAACATACCAGCCATTTTATCATTGAGACCATTTCTGAGGACAATCATTAATCCTAATAAGGCTGTAAAGATTCCACCAATATATAAGAAGCTAACTCCTCCTGTTGTTGATCCGAATACTAAGAAAACAAGACCGATACCAATCAAGGTTCCACCAGTTGCAAGCAACTCTTTCCATTGCATATTTTTGAACGCATCATATAATGCGAGCACTGCAAATCCAATGAAAATTGAGAAGGCATAGAAGGAGGCGGCATAGGCATAATCTCTTTCTCTCGGCTCTACTGGTTTTTGATTCAGATAGATAATAATGGCAAATCCGGTTAATAGGAATAGCAACATTACAGTCCACCAGCCCTTAGTGGCCTTGGTAGCCATGAATATGAAGCCAATTAAACCTAAGATAAGTGGTAACATATAAAATTTGTTGTGAGACGGATTCTCTGTAATAACAGAAGGTGCTAATGTTTGATCACCTATGTGGTGTTTATCAATGAAATTAAATCCTGAGATCCAGTTACCATCTTTAGGGTTACCATCACCTTGTTCATCACTCTGTCTACCTGAGAAGTTCCACATGAAATATCTCCAATACATCCAATTCACTTGATAGTTGAACATATAAGAGAAGTTTTCTCCCATTGAAGGTAATTGAGCTACTTGTATCAGCTCCATTTTTTCTCTCGGGTCTGTCGTTTTCTTGTAAGCTCTAGATTTTTTCATCTGCTTAACACGATCAGAGGCATCATAACCTGACCACGACTTATATCCATCAACATGTCTTGCTTCTGAACTATACATTCTAGGGAAGAACATGGTGTGGCTAGCCTTATAGGTTGGCTTTTTATGAGTTCCGTCAAAGGTTTGGAAGTATTTCTCAACTACGTCTCCATTTACAGTTGCAGCATAAGCTTTAGCTTCTTCAATGGTTTTGTATCCTTTATATTCAGTTTTCCCATCTTTTGATTGAACAACAAATCTTCTTAAATAAACATCTGACCTGTTATCCCAATAGCTGTAATCAATGTTTCCAGCTTGATCTCTTTCAAAGTCAGAGTTAAATGCTTGACCTTTTAAAATTGGCCAATCACCATATTGCTCTCTTTGAAGATAAGATTGAAGTGATACTAAGTTTTCAGGATCATTTTCATCTAATGGAGTGTTTGCATTTGATCTAATAACGATCATGGCGAAACAAGAGTATCCAATGAAAAGCATAGTTGCCGACCAGGCAACAGTTTCGTATGCTTCTTTTCTATGTTTAGAGAATAAGTAAGCTCCTACTGCTAATGCGCCTCCTAAGAAAATAAATCGTACAACTGCTGCAACAGTTCCGGCATTTACCGCCGTGAACACAACAATTAAAATAACAAGTAAACCGCTAATTCCTAAGAATGCATACTTTAATCCGTCTGAAAGGTTTTTCTTTCTTGTGACCATTACTCCAGTAATAAGAGTTCCGGCAAGAAGCATTAAGAAAACCATTGCTCCACTATTGAATGGCATACCCATGTCATTCACAAAATATCTTTCAAACCAACCAGCAATTTCAACTGTTTTCGGGATAATCACAGCTTGAATAATTCCAAGAGCTGCAATTCCAATTACACCTGTTAAAATGAATCCGCCAATAGTTGGTTTTTTGAATTTTCTAAAATAGATAACGTAAGCAAGTACAGGAATACAAAGTAAGTTCAGAAGGTGAACTCCAATTGAAAGACCAATCATGAAGAAGATAAACACCAACCAACGATTTTCGTTTTTTGATTGAACTTCTAGATTATCTGGCTCATCTTCTTTGTCTTGAGATTCACTATCCCATTTCAAAATCGCCCAAAAAACAATGGCTGTAAAGAAAGATGACATGGCATAAACCTCACCCTCTACGGCTGAGAACCAAAATGAATCGGTAAATGTATATGCCAATGCACCAATTAAACCAGAACCTAAAATGGCCCATTTATAGCCGTCGGTCATTGTTCTTTTTTCAGTTGTTGGCCCGTCTAAGGTGTCAGAAACCGACTCTGAACCAAATAATTTTACTTCAGGATGAAGAACAATTTTCTTTCCTAACATTGTAATCGACCAGAAAAGGAATAATATGGTGAATGCACTGCAAAGCGCAGACATCCCGTTTATCATATATGCGGCCGTCTCAGGATTGTCTCCTCCGATCCAGATAAATAATCTACCAAGCATCATGAATAAAGGCGCCCCAGGAGGGTGACCTACTTCTAATTTGTAAGCAGTAGTGATGTACTCACCACAATCCCATAAACTAGTGGTTGGTTCGAGGGTCATAAAATATACTGCAATTGCAGTAGCTAATACCATCCAACCTATGTAATTATTCAGTCTTTTGTAGTCCATATCTTTCAATTAAGCGCTACGAATTTAAAAATATATTTCGAGCAATTTCTTAAAAAACTCTAAAAGGAAAGAAGAGGTTGTTTCAGAAGTGAAAAATTAAGTTTTTTTATGAAAATATGTTGGAATAAAAAAAAAGGATTAAATTTGCCATCCCGTTAGCAATAACGTTTGCTAATGAAGTATAAATTGTCCCATGGTGTAACTGGCAACACGTCTGTTTTTGGTACAGAAGAGTCCAGGTTCGAGCCCTGGTGGGACAACACTGAAAGAGAGTTCATTTTGAGCTCTCTTTTTTTATGTTCAAACTTTTGGATTAATTATTCTGACTTAGAGTTTCTCTCCTACTATTCTCCAATCTTTATAACTCCAACCACCGTAAGGAAGGCTCGGCGTACTGATGTTATTTCCGAGATCCATGAAATATTCATTTTCAGGAAAAAGCCAGGCCCCATCTGAATAGGCATTGGGAGTAAAAGGAGGGTCTGTCATGTCATCACAATTGTCTTTCACGCAATTAATTTCACCTGTAGTTGAAACTTCAATCACAAATTCTTCGCCATTTCCGTAGCTAATTTTTAAACGATCAGATCCACCTTTTTTCTCAATGGTTCCGTTAGATTGCCAGACAGTATCTTCAGTGTGAGACTCAGTCCATTCAGTATACGGTTCAGTTCCTGGTCCATCAGAGGTCCAAGCGTACCAGCCATCATGATTACCTTGAATTTTCGTAAAAGAGTAATCACCTATGTAAGCATTTCTGAAATCAGATTCGTCATTCTTTGAACATGAAACAATACTAATTAAGATTGTTAGAAATAAGCAAAAACGTTTTAGATGCATCATAATATGATGACGTAGTAAAGATCGGATGTGTTGGTTGAAAATGGGTGTTTGCTTTTTTATACCCCTTTTCTGCCTGCTCATTGCTGATTAATAGAGAGATGCGTTGGGTTTTAAGACAACCTTTTTGCTTTAACGGAGTCTTATTCTTATATTAAGACAATGTGGCCTTGAAATTTGGTTATTGAAAAATGCTGACTTATGGTAAGAAAAACTCTCTTTTATCAGAATTCCCTTTTAATATTTTTTCTATTATGCTCAAGTGTTTCTCTTGCTCAAGAGGCACAAGATGGAATGAAAGTGAAAATACAGAACTATTATTCTTTCAGTAATAGGAATGCCGTGATTACTCCTGAACTCATCTCTGAGACGTCCACTGCAGGTCAACAACATCCCGAATTTGGGATTCTTCCTTCTGAGGCGCCATGTGATGATTGTTATGAATTATTAGATGAACGAACAGAGTTCACAAGAAGCTTCGTCAGAAATGGAACTAATGGTTCAGAAATTCTAACTCAATCGGCATTTGCACCTTTAAATTATCAAAAAGATGGTAGATGGAATTCAGTAGATAGTAGGTTGTCCCCTAGTTCCAGTCAAGCGGGTGTTTACAAAGCGGCTAATCAAATTGCCCCAACAGAAATAAGCATCTCGGGTGAATTTGTACAACTTAATTTTAACGGAGAAGAAATCAAGTACAATAATAATTTAAGATTGATTCATGAAGATGTAAATGGAGTTGAAGTTATTACTGAGTTTGCGAATTGGTCTTCTTATACTGTAGGTGAAGAAGGAGCATACGTAACTAATATTTTCCCTTCCGTTGACATGGAAGTTCGAGTGAGTCGGGGTAAAATAAAAACGAATTTCTTGATCACTTCAAACCAGAATTACGCTAACGGTAACATTGTGATTAGAGATGATTTTGAAATGTCATCTGAATTAAAATTTGATCAATTAAATCAAAATGGCCAAACACATTCGGGTGAGATGGACATCACTAATAATTCAGGACTAGTATATTTTCAGCTCGGTGAGGCATACGGCTATGATGCAAATGCCAATAAAGATCTTGCGGGCAGATTTGATTATAGGATGGATAATCAGTCTCTTGATATTGTGATACCAACTACATGGTTGAATGATGAAAATTTAGAATATCCATTAACTATTGACCCTCAATTAACGGCTAATACGACATTGGTTCAAGGAGCAATTACAGGCTCAGGTTATAATGCAACTTGCTTTACAGGTGGATGTAATTTTAATCTAAATGCAACCGTTCCGGCTGATGTTCAAATAACAGATGTTCAGTGGTCTTTTGATTACCAGGCCTTAGGGTTGTGTTGGATGTCTGATGGCGCACTTACTTTTGATATTAACGGTTGTGTAAGTCCAGCAACAGCAGGTTTTTTCTGGTTTTGTAATAACACGAACCCAGGTATTTGTGGAGGTACCAATGTATCATTATTTGCTGATGTGAGTACTTGTATGCCGGCACCCCAATGTGGCATATCAACCATACCTTGTCAAATGACATTTTATCGTTGTTTTACAGCTGGGGGAGGTTGTAGTGGAACGTGTATAGGAGCTGCATCTGACTGGATAATGACTGTAATTGGCAATACAGTTGAAGAGCCCGCTCCTCCCACATCAACTGCAGCAGGAAATACTATTTGTGAAGGCTTTTCAACAGATTTAAGTGCTACTGGTACATTCGGAGTTCCACCTTATGTGGTGTCTTGGGATAATGGAGGCGGAGTCGGAAATCCGGTTACCGTGAGCCCAACAGTTAACACAACTTATACAGCAACTATAACTGATGTATGTGGTAATACAGCATCAAATACAATTGCAATTACAGTAGTTCCAGCACCAGATTCTGGATTAGATGGAGTTGTTACTTTTTGTCCATCTGACCCAAACTCTAGTCTTTTGGCAGAACTCGGCGGAACGCCAGATGGTGGTGGTTCTTGGTCGGGTCCTTCTGGATTGACAGGAGGAAGTGCAGGTAATTTTAACCCCGGAACCATGAATGCTGGAGTATACACCTACACTGTAAATGGGTCTGCACCTTGTAATAATGTGAGCTCAACAGTGACCGTAACATTAGATGTTCTTCCAGATGCCGGAACCAATGGTGCGATTACCTATTGTCCTGCAGATGCTGCATCAGATTTATTTGCCCAGTTAGGCGGAACGCCAGATGCCGGTGGAACATGGGCACCAGCTATGACATCAGGAACAGGAGTATTTGATCCTGGTTCAGATGCTGCAGGTACGTATACTTACACAGTTACAAATCCTTGTGGAACTGCAAGTGCAGATGTGGTCGTAACAATTGACCCAGCGCCAGATGCTGGAACCAATGGTGCTATTATTTATTGTCCAGCAGATGCATCTTCAGATTTATTTGCAGAGTTAGGCGGAACGCCAGATGCGGTTGGAACATGGGCGCCAGCTATGACGTCAGGAACAGGAGTATTTGATCCTGGTTCAGATGCGGCAGGTACTTATACTTATACCGTCACGAATTCATGCGGTTCTATTTCAGCAGACGTAGTCGTTACGATTGATCCGGCACCAGATGCTGGAACCAATGGAGCGATTACTTATTGTCCAGCAGATGCATCTTCAGATTTATTTGCCGAATTGGGTGGAACACCAGACGTAGGTGGAACATGGGCACCAGCCATGACATCAGGAACGGGAGTATTTGATCCAGGTTCAGATGCTGCAGGTACTTATACTTACACAGTTACAAATCCGTGTGGAACTGCAAGTGCAGATGTGGTCGTAACAATTGACCCAGCACCAGATGCTGGAACCAATGGAGCGATTACTTATTGTCCAGCAGATGCATCTTCAGATTTA
>CAJXJK010000004.1 GCA_913054135.1 uncultured Flavobacteriales bacterium
CCTCATCTTTCTGAAATCTCTTTAAAGAAGAACTAGTCCAGGCAATAATGCCATGGGGTAGAAAACTGCACATAACAAATTAGCTAAAGTTCAGGTCCACCCTTGGCCGACCCTCTTTTTCGCCCAATACTTGTACCAAATCCTGGGGTGCCTAACACGGTGGACAGCCAGAGTCCGGGGTTTTGGCCAGCCCACTCCAAGACGGCATAAATGCCTAACTTTAGCCAAACGTTGTAGCATATTCAAATCAATTATTGAATTTTTTATTTAGCATTAAAAATTCTACTCTAATCCAACCTTAATTGAAAAGCAGTACTTTTGATTGACTGAACGAATCACTTTATGAAAGGATTTTTTATAGCATTATCTCTATTTTATACGATTGCATCAAATGGACAAATAAAGCCAGAAATAGTGCTCCAGTCTGGACATGGAGGAACGATTCAAAAAATTGATGTTGACTCTAGTTCAAATTTTCTAATCTCAACTGATCAGAATTCAAAGGCCATTCTATGGGATATTAACTCTCACCTCCAACTAGCAGTTTTTGACTCAATAGATCAAGCCTTATTTTCTGAAGACAAATTAGTTTTACTGAACAAAAGCCAGGTTCTTAAAAAATATAGTCTGAAAAATCGGGATTTTGAAAAGACTACAATGCTAGGTGTTACTTCTTTTCATGTTATATCTTCCGGAATAATAATAGATAGGAATAATGGAATAGCGTGTAATATTAATGATAGCATCTCTCCCATTGAACTGGAAGAACCTATAAGAATCGTATCAAAAAAAGGACAAGATTCTTTTCTTTATCTGAAAGATGAAAGCATAATGGCATATGATATCACTACTGGTGAATCGTCACATATACACAGCTCATCAACTCATGAACATCTTGTTGAAGTTCATTCACTTGAAAAAATTCGATTTGGCGTTCAGGACAATGGGGTGATTTGGAAAAGAGTAGAAGATCGAAAAACATCTACCAAATTTTTCAACTTAAAAGGATACAAAGAAAGTGTTATAGATTTTGACGTTGACAAGCATGGAAGAAGTGTGCTTTTGACTTCCAATGGGGCATTGATTATTTTGAATGAAAATTGCCATGTAATCGGACAATATCAATTATCAAAAAAGTCTAAAGCGGTACAATTTTGTAATAATGGCAAGAGTATAATTTATTCATCAGGAAAAGCAATGTTCATGATTGATAGTGAAACTGGTATTCATCTTAAATCTTTTCATGGATTTGATTCAGAGATTTCCGTTTCAGCCTTTACGGAAGATGATGACGGTATTCTAGTAGGCATGCGCAATGGAGATATGAGATACATACCCATTGATCCCTTATCCAATGGAAAATTTTTAAGAATGCCCCGAAGAATTGAGCGGAATGACGGAGATTGGATAATCGCCCATCTAGGTGTATCCAATCATGATGAAGAAGCCACATATAAATTTGCGTATTTGAAATCACCCGATAATGGGAAACATATCGAGAAAGCAGAAATATTAAAATTGCACTGGAATCTTCTGTCAGGAAAATATTCGATCGTAAGCGTTCAAAACCTACGATTTAAAAAGGAATCGGCCATGAAATCGGAAGCTTTTTTAAAAAAATATGCTGATAAAAAGAATAAAAGTAAAAATTACGAACACCAATTATCAATGGCCCTCAATGAAGGAACAATGGTCTTGAAAACAAACGAACAAAAACTCCTTTATTTGAGGATATTTGGCGAAAAAGGAAAGCTCTATTCATTTGAAAACTATTACTATGCTAATAAAGAGGTAGCTGATTACGTTTCGTTCAAAGTTGATGATGAAATCTACCATTATGAACAATTTGATCCATATCTAAATGATCCAGATAGAGTATTTGAGAATACTGGAATATTTGATTCAGCTCTTATTGAAACCTTCAAACTTGCGAAGGCTAGTCGAATAAAAAACTTAGGAGGAAAAAGTATATTATCCTATAACAAAGATGACGTTCCATCAATTGAGGTGATTACCCCAAATAACCCTCTTGTTAACGACAGTATCATCTCATTCAGAATTAAAAGCAGTTCTCGTGCCAACCTATCATCACTTCAAATCAATATCAATAATGTTCCTGTATTTGGTAAAAATGGTAAAGAAATAAAAGGAACCACTTATGATGACGAAGTATCACTCAACCTTAAGGGTGGAATAAACGAAATAAAAATTTTTACAAAAAATGAGTTAGGATATATATCAAAAATTCTTCAATATAGTGTTTTCGCCAACTATAGCTTCCGACAAAACTTATTTGTGATAAGTGTGGGAGTCTCTGAATATTCTGACAAAGCTTATAACCTAAATTATGCTGTAAAGGACGCTAAAGATTTTAGCTCAACGTTTATGGGTACGCGTGCATTTTCGACCGTAAATAACCTTTGTTTAGAAAACCCAAGCAAAGACGAAATTCTTAATAGATCAAAAGAATTTCTAAAAAACGTAAGTGTGAATGACGTAGTTCTCTTTTATTATGCTGGACATGGCGTGCTTGATGAGCGGTACAACTATTATTTATGCCCCACTGATATAAATTTTTTGAATCCGTCAAAAAATGGATTAGAATTTGATGTTTTAGAGCAAACACTTGCAGAATCCAATAGCCTTTCAAGGATTATTTTTCTTGATGCTTGCCACTCAGGTGAAATTGACAAGGATGAATTAATCGCCATGGAAAAAGAGGTTGAAGAAATAGACGACCTGAATTTTAGATCAGTTAAAAACACTCGTTTTGACTTAAAAAGTGGTGTTAGTTATTTAGACCTATCAAAATCATTGTTTCAGGACACGAGAGAGAACCATGGAAACTATATAATTTCATCAGCCAATGGCGTTGAATTTGCAGTTGAAAGCGGAAAATGGAAAAATGGCTTATTTACCTACTATGTTAAAGACGCAGTACAGAGCATGAAAGCCGATTTTGACGAAAGTGGAACAGTAGACTTAATTGAACTGTTTGATTTTGTATCTTCACAAGTTGAGATACACTCTTCAGGAAAGCAACATCCACAGGTTCGAACAAGAATCAGATTTCTAAATCCTGAATTATATAAGTAGCATGCAAACAGTTCAACATTTAATTATATCTACTCTATTAATTGTATTGTCCTCCTGCGAAAAGGATTTACCAATTGTTCCAGATGAAGATTATTTCAATGAAGGGGATCAAATGCAAATGCCTTGGGGGGATTTACCTACAATTAAATTCACTGGATATACAATAAGAAAAGTTTATGATGAAGCATTTTTGACAGAACTGCCTGATGTTTACGTTGCAATTAAAGAAGTAATCGACATTGATGATACAGAATATATTTCTTATCAAGAGGTTCATCACGCGAGCACTTACAATAATATTCTTAACAATGTAGTTGACAGTAACACCCCATATCACCTAGATTTTGATAGTGTTTTTGTGATTAATAATAATGGATACCACACAAGTAATAGAATTTGGTTCTCTACTTATGAATACGACAATAACCCCGCTTTGCATCCAGCCGATTTGGAAGAAGGTTTTTTCATTGGATTTGAGCAGATGAAATTTGCCTTCCACAATAATATCACATCTCTTCACTTGAAAGATAATAGATCATTTGATATTGAACTTCATTTTGTATTTGAATGAGAAAACACCCTTTAATATTGACCTTTCTATTATTTATCTCAAGCTGGACCTGGAGTCAAAGTCTCGTTCTTTCAAGCACTACAGGGTCAGATTTTTTCGAAGGCCGCGCTATTTCAACTTACGAGTCTATCCCAACAGTTGTAAATAACGGCAGCGAAATTTTTTTAGAGTCAATTTCATTTAATCAGTATTTTCATGTCGGGATACAACTCCCTTCGTTGGATGCTAAGCTCGAATTAAAAAATAAAATTCATATTGAATCATCTTTGTCCCTTAATAAATATTGGGGTACTTTATATCAATCCGCTAAGGATGGTGATTTTGTTTCTGCCCTGAACAGTGCATCCTGGGCTGTTCCTGATGAGGACAATGATGGACTATATGATTATAATCGGCACCTTTTTCGTGTAGGTAGCTTTTCAGCAACCAACTTATCTTTTGGTGCAGGATATAATTTGTTTAATTACAGAAAATTAAGATTTGTTGTCAATGCGGGCTTGAGACATACGTTTAAATTTTACAATCTTAAAGAGCCAATCGGTGATGACGCATTTAATGCCTCCAAAGCTGATTTTGTTAATAAACATATCGCCAATTGGAAAGGTTTGACTTGCTTGTACGCTGGATTTTCAATAGACAGAGGCTCCTTTGGCATGCATTTCAAATACGGAAGAAGTCTTTATAATCCCGAAGTTTCTGATGCGCCGTTTTTCAAAGCTGCTTACTTTAGTCAATTTGGTTTGAGTTTCAAATTTCTCCAAAAACCACTGAAACGTCTAAAAAAGATATCATCCAATGAGTATCTGGTCAAAGACAAATCAAAAGGAAGGTTTAATATTGGCTTAGGAATCAATCTATACACAGATGCCAAATTTTCAGGTGAATACATCTCTTCCTACATTTTGGGGGATTGGACCTCACAATACACTGAAATTAGCATTTATAACAAGAAGCCTAAGCTTACAAACCTTCCATACCTGCAGATTGAATACGAATTTAGCCCTTTTAGAAAAGTGAAATTTCTTAGCTTTCTTCGTCTGTCACACCTCAACCTTTCATATGAGAGTGCGAATGTAGATATGCTGTACGAAAACTACGGACAATCTGGTTTAAGCTACTCTCGTTCCCAAGCATTGTACTCTGTTGTTCAAACTGGCGCATCAATCAAATGGAATGCAATCAAAAAGAAAAATATAATAGGATTCATAAAACTTTCGCCAATAGTTAATTTTTTCCTGAATGGTAACCTTGATGATTTGAATGGGAAATTACCTGTTCGCAAATTCAATGTCAGCAATGAAATTGGATTAGGAATCCAGCTGTCAGATTTTGCAATAGAATTCCTATATAATTATTCTTATCTGGATCTTTACGAACAGAGTTCCATTGCATTATCTGGATTGAATTCTGCCTCAATTAAATTATCTTATCCAATATTTGAGTTATGAGAAATCTGTTGATCATTCCGTTTTTATTACAGCTAATATCTTGCAACAAAGACAGTAGTTATGAAGAAAGAGATGTCTCGAAAGAATTTTCTCTGACAGCTTCAGGCGAATCCGCATATTTTGAAGAAAGTTATTCGGGAGCAAAAATCACTTTTCCACCATTTGGTATGACTCAAACAACTGCTATTGCTTTTTACTCAATTGACCCAGAAGATCATAATACACAATATGCAACCGGAGGAGGTTTTCCATTAGAAACTTTTATTCCCGCTTATAGCCTAGAATCTAAACTTTATTTTTTCGAATATAGCGAAGACATTATTTTACCAGCTGCACTAACAGTTCGTGGATTGTTCTCATCTAACAATGATTTTTACCAAGATTTAAAACCGTTTAGAATAAAAAACCTTGGAGACCCATATGAATCTATTATCGACACAAGTAATTGGCAAGAAATTCCTTTATTTCAACATGATTCTCTAAACGTTTATCCAAATATTTCATTTGAAATTGAAAGTCTAGGTTACATCTATTGTATAGCACGCGATTAATTGTTGATTAGACTTAGCTTTTGATTCTGAAAACAGTAACATTAATTACACAAGAGGCAACCAAGACCCAAGTCATTATTCAAGAATAAAAACATGCTACAACAACTAAGTAAAATTCACTGCTTGCGCAGCTCGGCATCAATGCCTAATTTTACTCAGACGTTGTAGCACATAAGCCATAGACCTTGAAAAAAATAATTTTTATATTATTCTTGTTTCCTTTTTTGGGCTTTTCTCAACCCGACATGGATAGTCATTGGGAAAAATGGGAGAATACCACTAACCAGGACACAACTAGAATGAATGCCATCCTAGACATTATTTGGGACGGCTTTCTTTTTTCTGATACCGATAGTGCCATTTGCTTAGCTGAAGAATACCTAGATTTTGCACAAAACATTGGCAACAAATCACATGAAGCAACTGCCCTCAATACATTAGGAGTTGCTCAATATTTCAAAGGTAACCTAGCTAAAGCTATCGCTTTTTATAAAAATTCATACGGAATTCGAGTTAGTATTAATGATCAAAAAGGAATGAGTAGTAGCTTAAACAATTTAGGGAATACCTATTTTCTTATGGGGGACTATGACAATGCAATGGCCTGTCATATAAGAAACCTTAAAATTAGTGAGCAATTAGATTTAAAAAATATGATAGGAAGTGCTTTATCTGGTATAGCTAGCATTTTTAATGAACAAGGAGAACTAAATCAAGCACTATCATACTATAAAGAAAGTCTTGGAATTCAAGAAGAAATTGGTAATAAAAGAAACTTCGCTAATACCCTAGTAAGCATGGGGAATATTTACCTTGAAAAAGACAGTATCCAAAAAGCACTAAATTGTTTCAACGAAAGTACTAGCATCTATCAAGAAATATCTGATTTAGCTGGGCAAGCGACATCTCTAAATAACTTAGGTCTTTTATCTCTAAAAACTGGCCAACACCAAAAAGCTTTAGACTTTTTTAATCAAAGCTTAAAAATTTCAGATAATCTTGGACACAAAGGATTATCAATACGCAATTATAGAGGTATCTCTTTAGTACATGAAGCTGATAAAAATTATAGCAATGCGCTAAAATACGGCAATATTGCATTTGATTTATCCTTTGAGATTGATGAAGTTGAAGTTAAGGCTGTTTCTGCAGAAGCCCTCTGGCGTTTGTACAAGATAGATGGTAACCATAAAAAAAGTTTAGAAATGCATGAAGTCTTCATTATTTATAGAGACAGTATGTTCAACGAGCAAAATCAAAAAGCCGTTATTCAACAGGAGTTCAAGTATAAATTTGAAAAAAAACAAGTCAAAGTCAATGCCCAACATGAGGCACAGCTATTAAAACAAGAAACTGAAGCACTATCAAAGCAAAAACAACAGAGAATAATTTTGGTTGCAGTAATTTCTGGTCTAATTCTTCTTACCTTATTTGTTGCTTTTATCTTTAATCGTTTGCGTATCACAAAGTCACAGAAAGACGAGATTTTTGAACAAAAAAGAGAAATCGAATCTCAGAAAGAATTTGTAGAAGTTGCCCACAAAGAAATTACTGACTCCATCAACTATGCTGAGCGTATTCAAAGAAGCTTCTTAGCAACAGAAACTTTGCTAAACGAAAACTTAGGTGAACACTTCATTTACTTCAACCCGAAAGAGGCAGTGAGTGGAGATTTTTACTGGGCAGGCAAATTAGATAATGACAACTTTGCTGTGAGCTGTGCTGATAGCACTGGCCATGGCGTACCTGGTGCAATTATGAGTATTCTCAACATCTCCTCTATTGAAAAGGCGGTTGAAAACAAAGCGTCAAAACCTGCAGAGGTTTTCAACCATGCACGTAAGTTGATCATTGAGCGTCTTAAAAAAGATGGCTCAGCTGAAGGTGGTAAAGACGGGATGGATGCCAGTTTGATTTCATTCAACGCAGAAAAAACAGTAATGCAATATGTAGCTGCTCATAACCCAATTTGGATCATTAGAGCAGGTGAACTCATTGACATCAAAGCAGAAAAAATGCCTGTTGGTAAACATGACCACGATCACATTCCGTTTGAAGGAGGTGAAATAGAATTACAAAAAGGAGATATTATTTATACCTTAACTGACGGTTATCAAGATCAGTTCGGTGGAGAGAAAGGAAAAAAATATAAAGTGAAACCGTTCAAGCGTTTATTGCTTGAAAACGCACATTTATCAATGAACGAACAGCATCAAAAAATCTCAGATACATTTGACGAATGGAAAAGAGATTTGGAACAAGTGGATGATGTTTGTGTAATTGGAGTACGTGTATAAAAAACATGCTACAACATAGTAAGTAAAATTCACTGCTTGCGCAGCTCGGCATCAATGCCTAATTTTACTCAAACGTTAGGGTTAATTATTATTAACTAGATACTAGTGATGACAAGAATATATTCTGTACTGATTTTGTCTCTTGCCATGAATTTATCTTTGGCACAGAATTCTGACAATGAACTTGAGCTAATATTACCAATTGGTCATACCAGTGAAATAGATTTTATAAGTTGGTCATCCGACCAAAGCAAAATCATTACTGCTGGTCGTGATAACTGTATTGTTGTTTGGGATATTAATACAGGAAATCCGATAGTGAGAGCTCAAGCTGATTTTCAAGAATATGGCTGGCAAAGACTAAGATTTACACACGATATAGAACTTGTTCAAATTCCAATAAATGGAAAATACAAATGGCTTAAAGTCAATGAGAATAAATATGTTGACAAATCGGAAATCCCAGATTTCGATAATCTAATTATAAAAGAGATTTATAGAAGATTCTCTGATTTTGAAAATCCATTGAGATTCAGCGCAGATAGTGGCTGCTGGATAGCCAATGGCCAAAACATGAGTGAAAAAGTTAATTCCCCAAGGGGAGATGGTTTTTTTAAAGTGAATCAAATTGAAAAATCTCATGGCAATAAAAAATGGGGGTGGTTCGGTCGAGAAATAGAGTACATCCCACAGGGCGCCAAAAACAAAAAATGGAAATTAAAAGTAAAAGATAAGATCAATCATGCCGTTTGGTCACCAAAAGGTGAGTATATAGTTGTTTTTAGTCGAGTACCTAATAAGCCTACATTCCCTATTGTGATTAATGTTTCTACTGGCGAAATTCACAATATATTAAAAGGAAAAGCTTCTGGTGGATTTGACCTTGCGTATTCTAAAATCAATAATTCAGTGGTCGCATGCTATTTAGATGGCACAGCAAGAATATGGGACTTGTATTCTGGAAAAATTAAAAAAACGATCAATTGTTCTTATGCACATCCAACAATTTCTTCTAGTTGGTCTGAAAACCAAAATTACTTTGTTGTAAGTAGTCATGATTCTATTTCCATTTACACAAAAAAAGGTGAATATTTTCAATCTTATTATCATGATCGATACATATGGAATGTAGATTTTCTTAATAATTGTGATGAGTTATTATTCAGTGACGCAGGAAGTGATTTTGAAGAAAACTCTGTTGATTTTTACTCTATCAATTTAAAAACTGGTACGAGGCAGGAATTTAAAGGTGGGCACAAACTTGCATTTGATCCAATGAATGGTGGTAGAGCGATAACTTCTTTAGTTTCCAACAATCATGGTTCTTATATTGCAAGCGGTGATCGAAATGGTAAAATGTGCGTATGGGCAAAAATTCCGGAGAAGAAAAATAAATTTGAGGTCATAAAAGAATTCGATTGTGGTGAAGGTCCAGTAATGGGAATTTTCTTTGTAGAAAATAAAATGGTTATTTCTGCGACTGTATCAGGAACAATTAAGATTTGGGATATTGTAGACGGAAATCTTAAAACCGAATTTACCCAAGCTTCTGAGATTCCAACCTCTATTTATCTTGATAAATCAAATAATGAATTAATTATCAATTATTTTTCTGGCCTAACTGAAATAAGAAATTTTTCTTCCCTAGAAGTACTAAAATCCTATTCAAACTATTCGTTTTCAGGATTAGCAGTGGACATTGAAAACAAATTACTAATCTCTCGAAATTTTGCAGAAATCCAGCTCTCCAATATAGAAACTGGGAATCTAATTGCCAGTTTCATCAGTATCGACACTACTGACTACGTTACAATTATTGAAGACAATTATTATTATGCTAGTCCAGGTGCAGTTAACTATTTGCAGTTCAAAGTAGATAATAACACATATTATTACGACCAATTCGATTTAAAACTAAATAGACCTGATTTGGTAATAAAAAGACTTGATCCAAATAATACATCTTTGATTGATGCTTATCATAGTGCATATACGAAAAGATTAAAGAAACTTGGCTTCACAGAAGAGATGTTAAAAGATGATTATTATTTGCCTGAAATTGAGATTGAAAACTTTGAAGAAATACCGCAGCTTCACAATCAGGGCAGTATTGAGCTCGACTTAAAATTGCATGACAGCAAATACAAGCTGGATAGAATCAATGTTTGGGTAAATGATGTGGCGATTTATGGAACTGTTGGGATCTCACTCAGAGACAAAGATGTACAGGAATATCAAACTAAGATTGAGGTATTTCTTGCCAAAGGGAAAAACAAGGTACAGGTCTCTGTTCTGAATCAAGCTGGTGCCGAAAGCTATAAAGAGACCTTTGAAATTGAATGCACTGTTGGAAAAGACAAACCGGATCTGTATCTGATCACAATTGGTGAAAGTGAGTACCAGCAGTCAGACTTTAACCTCACCTATGCAGCGAAAGATGCTCAGGATATGGTCAAGCTTTTTGAGAAAAATAAATTTTATAAGGAGGTATTCTCCAAAACTTTGATCAATGATCAGGTGACCAGAGAAAATGTATTGGCTTTGAGATCATTCCTTGAGCAGGCAGATATCAATGATGAAGTGATGATTTTCATTGCGGGACATGGCGTGTTGGAGGCTAATCTAGATTATTATTTTGCAACTTATGACATGGATTTCATGAATCCGGCGGAAAGAGGTTTGGCCTATGATGACCTTGAGAGTCTTTTGGACGGAATCAAACCTTTAAAGAAAACCTTGCTGATTGACGCTTGTCATTCAGGTGAAATTGACAAAGAAGAAGTAGAGCTGGCAGAAGCAGATATTGAAGAAGAAGATGAGATCCAATTCAGAGTAGTTGGGAGCACTGCGTCACCAAAGCTTGGTGTCCAGAATACATCTGAATTAACCAAATCACTATTTACTGATCTCAGAAAAGGTACAGGAGCCACTGTAATTTCCTCAGCTGGGGGCATGGAGTTCGCAATAGAAGGTGATGAATGGAACAACGGTCTATTCACCTATTGCTTTATCAATGGAATTAAATCTAAAGAAGCAGACATCAACAATGATGGTGAAATATGGTTGTCTGAAATTCAACAATATGTTTCTCAACAAGTTTATGAGTTATCGGGAGGTAGACAACAGCCTACCTCAAGAATTGAGAACCAAACTGTAGATTTTAGAGTTTGGTAGATAACTAAGCCTGACAAATAAGTAAAGTTTACCGCCTGCTCGGTTCGTGCTCAAGCACTAACTTTACTCAAACGTTAGCTGCAATAAAGTATTTATTCAAGGAGTAATCTGTAATTCCCATTTATCATCAGTCAAATCAAACTTTTTTCGCTTTCCATAGGCTAGGTCCAAAGGGTAAATTGAGGTGACTCCTGAAATAGCTCCAATTGCCCAAAGTCCTGCAGCAGTATCAAAATCATTTGTAAATATAATTGTTCCAGTTATTGCTGCCGCAGAACCTATACCCAAAACCCAAGCAGACAAGTACTGTCCCACATGTCTGCGTTCTTTGGTATTCATTCCTAAATGTTCAATATCACAAAGTTTAATTTCTACAGTATCCAAATAGAATCCATCTTCAGAAATATTCGAAATTCGGCCTTTAACCTTATCTCCGTTTCTTAATTTTACCCTCACAAAATCATTTTTTTCTATGACAAATTCTTTTTTAACACCATCTTTTTGTTTAGAAATCACCAATGTTGTTCTTCCACTTTCTTGACAGATGCCTAAGTAAGAAAACATGAAACAAAAAACTAAAAATACTCTCATAATGCTAATTCTTGATTTATTATTCAACTCTTATTTGTAGAACCAAAATTATTAATTCTCTAATCACACGCTTAATTGAATAGCGTGGATGTCCACAAAAATTGGCGAATATCGCAAACAATAATTTAAAAACTGCAGCTAACATATTAAGTAAAAATCACACCCATTCCTTGGCCTACGCAAATGGCTCCCAATAGCGTGTACATTTCCTAGGGTTCCACGCAGGAATGCCAACGCACTTCGCGCCGGCAATAAAATTGCCTATCTTTACTCAAACGTTATGGCCAATTACAATAGGACATGTTAAAATCTGAATTTGAGATTTCTAAAATGGACTGTCCTTCTGAGGAAGCAATTATCAGAACATCCCTCGGACAGTTTGACACAATTAAGCATCTTGATTTTAACCTGGAAAAAAGAACATTAATTGTCTTTCATAACGACCAAGCAAGCGAAATCGAAAAATCAATTATTGATTTGAATCTCGGTGGAAGGCTGCAATCAACAACGGAAGTTGAAGATCAAGAATTTGAGTCATCCAGCAATCAAAGAAAATTACTTTGGACTGTTCTAATCATAAACTTCGTTTTTTTCGGAATTGAAATGTCGACTGGACTGATTTCAAAATCCATGGGACTTGTGGCTGACAGTCTTGACATGCTGGCGGACTCATTCGTATATGGAATCAGCCTGATTGCAGTAGGCGGAACAATTGCCCGAAAGAAAAATATCGCAAAACTTGCGGGTTATTTCCAAATCGCGTTGGCACTTATCGGCTTCGTAGAAATAGTAAGAAGGTTTATTGGTGAGGAAAACATGCCTGATTTCAGAATCATGATTATCGTTTCTGTATTTGCCTTAATTGCTAATGCTACATGCTTGTATCTGCTTCAAAAATCGAAAAGCGAAGAGGCTCACATGAAAGCAACAATGATTTTCACGTCTAATGATATCATCATTAATACTGGTGTCATAATCGCAGGAATTTTAGTGATTTGGTTAAACTCTAGCTGGCCTGACCTGATCGTTGGAGCAATTGTTTTTCTACTTGTACTACAAGGTGCTGCTAGGATCCTTAAACTAGGGCGTTAAAACTGGCCATAACACAATAGGTAAAGCAAACGTCCGACCCTTGGCCGCGCTTCTTTTCTCCCAATACTTGTCCAAAGTCCTGGGGTTCCATCTCGGTCGGACAGCCAAAGTCCGGGGTTTTGGCCAGCACACTTCGCACGCAATAAATTGCTAGCTTTACCCAAACGTTAGCATTAATTAATGACAAACTAATTCTGAGAATTTTACGTTTAACTGTGTATGAAGCCCCAAAACTTAATTATTTCAGTTATTTGTATTCTAATTGTTTTATCATGTAAAAAAGACAAAAATGATTCTGGATACACCTTTGCGGGAACATATAATTGTTCAATCCATCATTATTACTCTGCACCTGATACTTTGATAAAAGACACGACTTATCAAGGTCAATTGGAAATAGGTGTTGTAGACACAAATGCTATCATTACAGAGAATACTTCAATAACGAATCAGATTGTTTCTGCCGAAATTTTGAACTCAGGTTACGTTGAATGGATTAATCCAAATGGATTATGGGGCCTGAGTCATGCGCAATTAGTTGGAGATAGTATTTACAGTCGAATATATATACGCAATAAGTTCGGGAATCTAGAGTACAAAGATTACTCGGGCCTGAAGCAGTAGAAAACTAATGCTAACACAGTAATTAAAGTTAACTGCCGCCCGCATCCGCGCTAAGACCGCCCATGATGTGTCCATAACCGAGTGGCCGACCCTTGCTCCCATAATCCGGGTTTCCCGCCCACATAGCACCGCAATAAATTGCTAACTTTACCCAAACGTTATGGCCAATTCCCATTATGAAGAACACAACCTTACGACCAATTCATCTTTCTCTTCTTATTCTGTCTTCGTGCATTATACTTTTTTCCTCCTGTTCTTCAGAATTATCATTTGATGATTACATCAACAATCCAGTTGAATTCGAGAAAAAAGAATATGCCAATGACAAAATGGAATTCACCATATCTCTTCCTAACAACTGGAAAATAGATGACACATATGATAGTTTAGGTATATTTTCATATGAGTCTTTTAAACCAATGAAAAAACATGCCGACCCAAATTTTAGAATGCAAGTAACAAAGTATTTAGGGTCCAATAATGAACTTGATGCCGAATTGGAAAATCTAAATAAAAGCGAAAATTTACCAGCCGGTTTTGAAAAAATCGCCTCAGAGAAAACATCTTTTATGTTTAAAGAGTCCCAATATTCGCATGTTCAATCCAGTGAAGGGAATCAGGTTAAAATGACATTAATATCTTTCATAATGGAGGCTCCTGAAGACTCAACATTTTTCATGGTTTTATGCGCAGTTCCAAATGACATTGATCAACTTGAAAACATGAGCGTTCTATTGAGTTGTGCGAAAGATTTCAAGTTCTGAGCGAACCATTGTAAAAAACTGGCCATAACATAGTAGCTAAAGTAAATGTCCACCCTTTGGCCAACCCTTTTCTCTCCCATTACTTGTACCAAATCCTGGGGTGCCATCACGGGCGGACAGCCAGTATCCGGGGTTCTTGGCCAGCACACTTCACACGCAATAAATTGCTAACTTTAGCCAAACGTTATAAACCATTCCGCCCAGGACGCCCAAGGCGTGTGCAGTATCCGGGCGGGCGGACAGTTCTAACAATATTTTTCGGTTAATTTTTATGATCGGTTCTTAGCAAAAGTTCGCAGGTGGACTGCGCCCATTTGCGTGTCCTAGACTCGGAGACGAGACCAGAAAACGGTTTATAACACAGTAAGTAAATAACACGTCCGACTCTTGGCCTACACTTCTTCTCGCCCAGTAGCTTGTCCAGCATCCTGGGGCGCCAACGCGGTCGGACAGATAATAGTCCGGGACTTGGCCCTTCCAATTCGCGCCGCAATAAATTGCTATATTTACTCAAACGTTATAAACCATTACGCCCAGGGCGCCCAAGGCGTGTGCAGTATCCGGGCGGGCGGACAGTTCTAACATTATTTATTACTAAATTCTTATGGATCGGTTCTAAGCAAAAGTGCTCAGGCGGACTGCGCCCATTTGCGTGAAATTCACGCGGAGATGAAGCACTAAACGGTTTATAACATACTACCTAAAAAACACGTCCGACTCTTGGCCTACGCTTCTTTTCACCCAGTACTTATACCAAATCCTGGGGCGCCCGCTCGGTCGGACAGCCAGAATCCGGGTTTTGGCCAGCGCACTTTGCGCCGCAAAATAAATTTGCTATTTTTAGGCAAACGTTATGAAGCATTGACAAATAGACCCAATAAATGCAAAAAATATTTTACTTAATCATCTTACTTTGCTTACTTGATTCTTGTTCAGACCCAGCTCTTGAAATGGAAAGAGAATCAATGGAATGTTTCACGGAAGCTGCTGAAAACAGCAAGGTGAATTTAGATTCATTAATTAATGTCGTTGAAACACATCTAATTAGCGAAAATCAATTAAATGGCGATCAAGGTTCTGATTATATTTCATTCCTTGAAAAAATGGAATCAGAAAATAAGACAAGTCATTTGGCGGAACATCCAAGTACTGCTACATTTTTAGACCTACATAATTTATCAGTTTTTGAAAATTGTAAAATACGATTTGAAAATAAAGCTTACTCTGGTTCTACTTCTGAAAAACTCGACAATGCCATGTCTGATTTGGCTCTCAGTATGAATATTACGCCAAAATCCTTTGCGAATGCGTTCTTGAATTCACTAAATGAATCTGACTTTGAAAAACCATTTTATAAAGTTATTTTTTGGAAGACATACGCTGGAATTTTTATATCTGGCCCAGAATTTTCAACATTGTTGCCGCTTAAAGTTTACGAAGAGGAAGATCCTACATTTGACTCTAATTACCCAAAAGCAACAATTGAAATAACAGCCAATGACACACTCTTTTGGAACGATAAGAAAATTACAGTTGAGAATCTAAAAGACTCTATTACAACTTTCATAAAGAGGTCTATTAAAAATAGCTCTAAAACTCGGGACATTAAAGATTTTGGAACTGAAAAAGTTTCAGATTATATGCTTTACCTAAATGCTAAACCTAATACAAGCTATGGCTTCTACATTGAGGTTCAAAATATTATTATTAAATGCATAAATGACTTAAGAAATGAAGCAGCTCTTCGAATTTACAATCAAGAGTATTTTTCATTAGATGAAGAAAAGTCAAAGGAAATTGAATCAATTATCAAAAAGACCATTATAGAGAAGTAGAAAACGCTTCATAACATATTATGTAAAGCTCACGCCCGTCCCTTGGCCACGCAAAAGGCTCCCATTTGCTTGTCCAGTGTCCTGGGGTGCCAATCGACTCTTACATTTAATACCTCACTGCGCTCAGCATCAAACGAACGAGACGACTACACTGCGTTCCGTCTTCGGTGGTGAGTAAGAAAAATCTCAGAACGCTCGAAAAAGCAAACATTTTATCAAAATAACAACTGCTTAAAAAAAAAACCATATGTTTGTACCAACAAAAAACAAAATGAACATAAATCAATTACATCATCATCATTTGCATAATTGCTCTCAAGCGAAATGGAAATGATATGTACTAAATTGAACTAAAATATTTCTAAAACCCGTTTGAGTAAATCAAACGGGTTTTTTGTTTTCATGCCCCTGTTAGTTTACTCAAACATTAAAAATTAATAATGAGTAAACTTAAAATTGCAATTCAAAAAAGTGGAAGGTTAAATCAAGACTCGATCAAACTTTTAAGAAGTTGTGGCATCAATATCGAAAACGGAAAAGATCAACTTAAAGTTGAAGTTGCCAATTTCCCAATAGAGCTTTTGTATTTGCGAAACTCTGACATTCCGCAATACTTAGAAGACGGAGTTGTTGACATTGCTATTGTTGGTGAGAACCTTCTAATTGAAAAACAGAAGAAAATTGAAATTGTAGAGAAGCTTGGTTTTTCAAAATGTAGGGTCTCACTAGCTATTCCGAAAGAAATCGAAGACGAATCACTTGCGTACTTTGAGGGCAAAAAAATTGCAACCTCCTACCCCAACACAGTTCAAAATTACTTGAACAAGAAAGGAATTAACGCAGAGATTCACGTAATATCGGGATCTGTAGAAATTGCACCAAACATTGGCTTAGCAGAAGGTATATGCGATATCGTAAGTACAGGAAGTACACTTTTCAAAAACGGATTAAAAGAAACTCAAGTTATTCTAAAGTCAGAGGCAGTCTTGGCAAAAAGCAGTTCACTCTCGGTTGAGCAAGAAGCTATTTTAGAAAGACTTTTGTTTAGAATACAATCTGTATTGAGAGCGAAGAACACCAAATACATTTTGATGAATGTGCCCAATGAAAACATTGAAAAAGTCAGTTCAATACTCCCGGTACTAAAGAGTCCAACCATATTACCTCTTGAGCAAGATGGATGGAGTTCTTTACACTCAGTAATCAAAGAAACGGAGTTTTGGGAAGTAATAGATGAATTAAAAACAGCCGGAGCCGAAGGTATTTTAGTCGTTCCAATTGATAAAATGGTATTGTGATGAAAATTGTAAATAATCCAAACAGAACAGATTGGTCTACACTAGCCACGCGACCAGAGTTCAAAAAAGAAGAAATAACAAAAGTGGTGGCTGAAATTCTCTCTGAAGTTAAGCTTAAAGGAGATGAAGCCCTATTCAGATATTCTGAAAAATTTGACAAGGTCAAATTGTCTGAATTAGTGGTGAGTATTCAAGAGATTGATTCTGCAAACGGACTTATGTCTCAAGAACTAAAGTCGGCCATTGAGGTTGCTAAAAGCAATATTGAAAAGTTTCACAACTCGCAAAACTCAGCTGAATCTGTAGTTGAAACATCAGAAGGTGTAAACTGCTGGCGAAAGAGCGTTGGTATTGAAAAAGTAGGATTATATATTCCTGGTGGCTCTGCCCCACTCTTTTCAACCATCTTAATGCTTGCAATTCCTGCTAAAATTGCAGGATGCAAGGAGGTTGTCTTATGTACACCTCCTGATCAGAATGGGCAAGTCAATCCTGCAATTTTATACACTGCAAATCTTGTTGGAATCACTAAAATATTCAAAGTTGGGGGTGCTCAAGCTATAGGCGCAATGGCAAATGGAACTGAAAGTATTCCGCAAGTCTATAAAATATTTGGCCCTGGCAATCAATTCGTTACTAAGGCAAAGGAGCTCATTCAACAAGATGGTGTGGCAATAGATATGCCCGCAGGTCCTAGTGAACTTTTGGTAATTGCAGATGATAGCTGCAAACCAGCTTTTGTAGCTGCCGATTTATTATCACAAGCCGAGCACGGGACCGATAGCCAAGTAATTTTATTGTCTAACAGTGCAAAGGTTTTAGCTGATGTAAATTCTGAGCTTGATGCGCAATTGACTCAATTACCAAGGTTAGAAATTGCTAAGGAGGCTTTGTCAAATAGTAAATCTATTCTATTAGCCAACATTGATGAATGCTTAGATTTCAGCAATCAATATGCCCCCGAACACCTTATACTAGCTTCAGAAAACACTGACGACATATTAAGTAAAATCGTGAATGCAGGTTCTGTATTCATTGGTAATTACAGTTGTGAAAGCGCCGGCGATTATGCGAGCGGAACGAATCATACCCTACCTACTAATGGTTTTGCTAGAAATTATAGCGGAGTATCGGTTGACAGCTTCGTAAAGAAAATCACCTTTCAAAAACTTAGCGAAACCGGAATTAAAAATATAGGATCTGCAATTGAATTAATGGCAGAAGCTGAAGGCCTATTTGCTCACAAAAATGCGGTATCACTACGATTAAAAGAACTAGAGAATGTTTGATTTAGAAAAAATAACACGAAAAAATGTACGCCTTATGAAAGCGTACAGCTCAGCACGAGATGAGTTTAAGGGGCAAGCTGATATTTGGTTGGATGCCAATGAAAACCCAAATGAGAGTAATTTGAATCGTTACCCCGATCCTTTACAACTCTCATTAAAGAAGAAGATTGCTGAAAAGAAGAAACTACCTGCAGAACAAATCTTTGTTGGAAACGGAAGTGATGAAGCAATTGATTTATTGTTCAGAGCATTTTGCGAACCAGGGCAAAGCAAGGCCATACTATTTCCGCCTACATACGGAATGTACGAGGTTTCGGCTGCAATAAACAACATTGAAGTGGCAGAGATTCCTCTTACAAATAAATTTGAGATACCTCAGCTGGATGTTATCAAACCATTTCTAAATTGTACGGGGCTATTGTTTATTTGCTCGCCAAATAATCCAACAGGTAACTGCACGAGCTCAGAAGCAATAAAAGAAATCGCCAAAAATTTTGATGGATTAGTCATTGTGGATGAAGCATATGTTGATTTCTCAAATGCTGAAAGCGCAACAGCTCTTATAGAAACAACTCCAAATTTGGTGGTACTCCAAACTTTTAGCAAAGCCTATGGATTGGCTGGCGCCAGAGTTGGAATGGCCTTCGCAAATGCAGAGATCATCTCTGTTTTGAATAAGATCAAACCGCCTTACAATATGAACACCTTGAGCATTTCAGCCGCATCTGAGGCTTTAGAAAATCAGTCGGTTATTAATTCTCAAATCCAGACTATTCAAAGTGAACGAGAAAGAATGAAAGCTGAATTGTTTGAACTAAATAATGTAGTACAGGTTTATCCTTCAGAAGCAAATTTCTTGCTGACTGAATTCACTGATTCAGAAAAGGTGTTTTCAGCTTTACTAAATGAAGGAATCGTAGTGAGAAACAGAAATTCGGCCATCAAGAATTGTTTAAGGATTTCGTTAGGGACACCAACAGAAAACAATCAATTAATTACAACATTAAATAAGTTGCAGTCATGAAAAAAGTATTATTTATAGATAGAGACGGGACATTGGTTATTGAGCCACCAGTTGATTATCAGTTAGACAGTTTAGAGAAATTAGAGTTCTATCCCTTCGTTTTTCAAGAACTGGCAAAAATTGTCACAGAATTAGATTATGAATTAGTAATGGTGACCAACCAAGACGGATTGGGCACCAGTTCTTTTCCTGAAGACACCTTTTGGCCAGCACAAAACAAGATAATTGAAGCATTTAAAAATGAAGGCATAGAGTTTTCTGAAATACTGATAGACAAATCTTTCCCAGAAGATAACGCACCTACACGTAAACCTAGAACGGGTCTATTACAAAAGTACATTTATGGTGACTACGACTTAACCAACTCTTTTGTGATAGGAGATAGAGCTACTGATATAGAACTTGCTCAAAACCTGAATTCCAAAAGTATTTTCATTGGTGAAGACAATCCAGACGCTACTCTTTGCACTAAAAGTTGGAACGAAATCTATACGTTCTTGAGCAGCAAGCCGAGAACGGGAAGCGTAAAGAGAGTTACCAAAGAGACATCCATTCAAGTTGATGTCAACTTAGATGGAGACGGCAAGAATGAACTCTCAACAGGAATTGGATTCTTTGATCACATGCTAGAGCAAATTGCCAAACACGGTAATCTTGATTTGACGGTTCAAGTTAAAGGAGATTTAGAGATAGACGAACACCACACAATTGAAGATGTTGCCATCACTTTGGGCGAAGCATTTATAAAAGCTTTAGGCTCAAAAAAGGCGATTGAACGATACGGTTTTCTATTACCAATGGATGACTGCTTAGCCCAAGTAGGTATAGATTTTGGAGGAAGGCCCTGGTTGGTTTGGGAGGCAGATTTTAAGAGAGAAATGATAGGAGAAATGCCTTCTGAAATGTTTATGCACTTCTTTAAATCATTTAGTGATGCTGCAAAATGCAATTTGAACATCAAGGCTGAAGGAGAAAACGAACACCACAAGATTGAAGCAATTTTTAAAGCTTTCGCAAAAGCAATAAAAATGGCAGTCAGCAAAACGAATAACTACTCAATCCCGAGTACAAAAGGAACAATATGATAGCCATTATAGATTACAATGCTGGCAACATTAGCTCAGTACAAAATGCTTTAAAGAGATTAGGTTATGAATCTATTCTAACTAGAGATAAGGCTGAGTTGTTAAAAGCCGACAAGGTCATTCTACCCGGCGTTGGAGAAGCGAGCAGTGCCATGACTTATTTGAGAGAATATGATCTAGTCGATTTGATAAAAGATCTTAGACAACCGTTTTTAGGAATTTGCCTAGGCATGCAACTCATGTGCAAGTATTCAGAAGAAGGAGATGCTGATTGTTTAGGCATTTTTGATGCGGATGTGAAATTATTTCCTCCAAAAGAGAATGTGCCACACATGGGATGGAATGATTTAAGCGATTTGAAAGGGCCTTTATTTGAAGGAATTCAAGCCAATGATGATGTATACTTTGTTCACAGTTACTGGGCTGAACTTAGCTCAGATACAATTGCACAATGCGATTACATTCTGCCTTTCAGTGCTGCCTTGCAGAAAGACAATTTTTATGCTGTTCAATTTCACCCAGAAAAATCGGCAGATGTTGGAGAAAAAATACTTAAAAACTTTTTAGCCTTATGAGAATAATTCCCGCAATAGATATCATTGATGGTAAATGTGTTAGACTTACCAAAGGTGATTACGAAACGAAAAAAATATATAATGAAAATCCACTTGAAGTGGCGAAAGAATTTGAAGCTTATGGCATTGAATTCTTGCACCTAGTTGATTTAGATGGAGCCAAATCATCTAAGATTGTGAACAATGATATTTTAGAGAAAATCACTTCCAACACTTCACTGAAAGTAGATTTTGGTGGAGGATTAAAATCCACAGAAGATGTCAAAATAGCATTTGAATCTGGAGCAAGCCAGATTACCGGAGGCAGCATTGCAGTTCAGAACCAAGAACTCTTTGAGAGCTGGATTGAAGAATTTGGAGCGCAAAAGATCATTCTTGGAGCAGATTGTTTGAATCGAAAGATTGCCACCAACGGCTGGCTCAAAAGTTCTGAACTTGATGTGATTAATTTTATAAAGTCATATGAAGAAAGAGGTATCGAGCAAGTTATTTGTACCGACATTTCTAAAGACGGAATGTTGGCTGGCGCTTCAGAAGAACTTTATAAAGAAATTTTGGATAAGACCGAGATCAAGCTCATAGCGAGCGGAGGCGTTTCATCTATCCAAGATTTAGTTGAGTTAAAACAAATTGGATGCGAAGGCGCTATTCTTGGTAAGGCCATTTATGAGGGAAATATTTCACTTAAAGAATTACAAGAGTTATGCTAAAGAAGAGAATAATTCCTTGCTTGGATATTAAGAACGGTAGAACGGTTAAGGGCGTGAATTTTGTTGATATTCAAGATGCCGGTGATCCCGTTGAACTCGCGAAACAATATGTGGCTCAGGGAGCTGATGAATTGGTATTCTTAGATATAAATGCTTCAGTTGAAAACAGAGCAACTTTAATTGATTTGGTAAAAGAAATTGCCGGTGAGATAAACATACCCTTCACAGTTGGCGGAGGAATTAATTCTCTTGAGGCAGCTGCTAAACTAATTAAAGCCGGAGCAGATAAGGTGAGTGTGAATTCATCAGCCGTTAAGAATCCAGAATTGATAAAAGAAATCGCCGATAAGTTCGGTTCACAATGCGTGGTTGCTGCTATCGACACTAAACTCATCAATGATAAATGGATGGTTTTTGTGCAAGGAGGCAGAACGATCACTGATTTAGAAACAATCAATTGGGCCAAACAAATTGAGAAATTGGGCGCAGGTGAAATTTTACTCACCTCAATGAATAATGACGGAACCAAAAGTGGATTTGCCATTGATATCACATCTGAAGTCACAAAGGCGGTCAACATTCCAGTAATTGCGTCTGGTGGAGCAGGGACAAAAGAACATTTTAAACAACTCTTCAAAACTGATATTAGTGCTGGCCTAGCTGCCAGTATATTTCACTACGGCGAGATGCCTATTCCAGAGTTGAAGAATTACCTAATCAATGAAAACATATCAATAAGAAAATAAAGATGAAAATAGATTTTAATAAAGGAGACGGATTAGTTCCCGTCATTATTCAAGATGTCAGCACTCTTCAAGTGTTGATGTTAGGATATATGAACCAAGAAGCTTTTGATAAAACGCAGGCCGAAAAGAGAGTCACTTTTTACAGCAGAAGTAAGAATAGATTGTGGACAAAAGGAGAAGAATCCGGAAACTTTTTGGAGGTAAAAGATCTGCAAATAGATTGTGATAATGACACAATTCTGATAAAGGCTATCCCTCAAGGACCAACCTGTCACAAGGGAACAACAAGTTGTTTCGCAGAAGAAACTGCTAAGGGATTCATCTATAAACTAGAGGATACTATAAATCAACGCATTGATGAGGATGATGAGAATTCATACACGAACAAACTATTCAAAAGAGGTATAAACAAGGTAGCTCAAAAGGTGGGTGAAGAAGCGGTTGAATTAGTAATTGAAGCAAAAGATAATGACGCCAACTTATTTAAAAATGAGGCGGCTGATTTAATGTATCACTATTTAATCCTCTTGAAAGCTAAAGGCTTCTCACTAATAGATATTGAAGAAATATTAAGTGAAAGAAACAACTAGTTGTTTCTTTCACTTAATAGATGTAGATTGAAGTATCTTATGGGAACTAGAAATCATATGAGAAGTTTGTCAATCATATTCATTGTTATCTTATTTCATTCTTGCAATATCGTGGCGAACAGGACTATACATTATGAAGGAGGCAAAAAAGTCAAACATTCAAACATCTGTGAAGCACATGAGGTGAAGATGCGCAAGAAATTAGTAAAAACTACATTTGGTATTTACGACCCAAACCCAGTCATTTATGATAAAAAAAATCCCCATGTAAAAAGCACATTACATGTGGGCTGTACTCGCAGAGGTTGGCCGAGGGAAACTTTGGGTAAGATCTATGTATGCCCAGTTTGTCAAAAAGGAAATAGATAAAAATCATCTTTCAGGCAGAATGACGACTAAAAAATACTTCAAAAATTGTTTTCTACTTCTAATTCCAATTTTCATATGGAACCTACTTTTATATTCTCAGCTGCCGGTTGGCTACCAATCCGAAAACTTTGATAAAGACATCCCTACCCTGCTTAGTTAAGGCGAGAATAGTGATTTTCGGATTTCCCATCCTCATGATTCTGAACGTGCAAACCAAGAAGCAAAAGATTGGATTAGCACTATTCATTCTCGGAACCCTCATCTATTTCTCATCATGGTTAGCTTTAATCATTGAGCCAATTAGTGATTGGAGTTTGAGCAAGATCGGATTTCTCGCACCAGCTTATACTACTATAACATGGCTTGCTGGAATTTCCTTGATCGGCAACAAATCGTTTCTGAAAATTAATAAGGTCTCATCAATTTACTTTGTTCTCTCCGTTCTATTTGTAGCCGTTCACACATGGCATGTACTCATTGCTTATCAAAATATGAAGGCATTGTAAGAAACCAAAAATTCCAATCAGTTTTCAATAAAAAAAGAGCAATTGACGGGCACAAATGTAATTTTTGATCTTCACTAGCTTCGAAAAATCAAAAAATAACCAAAACTCAAACAATTCAAAAACAAGGATTTACGAATTACTGTTTAACTTTTCTTTCATTTTGTTAAACAAAACAGAACTTTATGTGTTCCAACCTATATAACTTTTAATTCAATCTAAAATGAAAAAGAATTTTTACACTTTTAAAAAATACATTCTTGCAGTAGGATGTTTAACAGGAGCAAGCTCATTTGCTCAGGACGCAAGAGTCCAAATCATTCACAATTCACCTGATGCAGCAACAGAGATTGTTGACATTTATGCTGATGGTGTTCTTTTTGAAGATGATCTTGCATTTAGAACAGCTACACCATTTTTTGATTTAGCGCCAGGAACAGTGAATATCGGAATCGCACCTGGTTCATCAACTGGAGCCGGAGATATCTTAGCGACATTTCCTTTAACAGTGGCCTCTGGTGAAACATACGTAGCAATTGCAAACGGAATATTAATTCCAGCTGGATACTCCGCTACGCCTGCCGTAAGTATTGATGTGATGGCTTTAGGACAAGAAGCAGCAAATACTGCAGGAAATACAGATGTTTTAGTTTTCCACGGTTCTACAGATGCACCAACAGTTGATGTTTCAACACCAGGAGGATCAATGACACCCTTGGTTGACAATGCAGCATATGGTGACTTCACTTCTTATTTAGAATTACCAACTGATGATTACACACTAAATGTAACAGATGAAACTGGAGCTACAGTAGTAGCTAGCTTTCAAGCACCTTTGGCAACATTAGGATTAGATGATGCAGCAGCAGTAGTTGTAGCAAGTGGATTTTTGGATCCATCTATGAACAATGATGGCGAAGAATTCGGATTATGGGTAGCCTTACCAGCTGGTGGTGACCTAGTTGAATTACCAGCTTCTGAAGCTAGATTACAAGTGATTCACAATTCTGCAGATGCAGCAGCTACAGAAGTAGACGTATACTTCAATGATGAATTATTAATTGATGATTTCGCATTCAGAAGTGCTTCAGCATACATTGATGTTCCTGCAGAAGTAGAAAACGAAATCGCGATCGCACCAGGAAACAGTACTGACGTAGGAGACGCATTAGTAGTTATCCCTACAACTTTCGCCTCTAACGAAACATATGTTGCAATCGCAAACGGAATTATCAGTATGACTGGATACACTCCAGCTACAGCATTTTCACTAGATGTTTATGACATGGGTCAAGAAACTTCAAACGTTTCTGGGAACACTGATGTATTAGTATTTCACGGATCTACTGACGCACCAACAGTTGATGTTGCCGCGGTAGGAGCAGGAACAATTGTAGATGACGCAGCATATGGAGATTTCGCAGGTTACTTAGAATTAGCGAATGCTGATTACATCTTAGAAGTTCAAGATATGACTGGAACTACAGTTGTATCTTCTTACTCTGCGCCTTTAGCTACTCTATCATTAGCTGATTTAGGAATCGTTGTTGTTGCAAGTGGATTCTTAGACCCATCTGTAAACAGTAACGGTCCAGCATTTGGTCTATGGGTAGCATTGCCAGCAGGAGGAGGAATGGTTGAATTACCTGTTGCCTTCGCTAGCGTTGGACAAAACGAATTAGAACTTAACGTATATCCTAATCCGACAACTGATTTCATCAGAGTAGACGGAATTAGCGAAGTAACTTTTGTTCAAATTATGGATATGTCGGGTAGAATTGTAATGAACTCTGAAGTTCAAGCAAACGAAGAAATCAATGTTTCTGACCTTAATACAGGAAACTACTTGGTAACATTCAACAACACACAAGGAACATCTCATTTACCACTTGTGATTAAATAAGACGAAAACTTTCATTCCTAACAAGAAAGGGTCTCTTCATTCATTTGAAGGGGCCTTTTCTATTTGAAGCCTGTGAATCCGAAGTAAAATGATAGAGCCAAAGATTAATTGAACTTTTATTAATTTAGCCATCACAAACTACTAGATGGCTAAGAAAACTGTATTCAAAGAAGGTAAATGGAGATGTACTCACATTGATTTATCAGGTGAAGAAGCGTGCAACTTCGAAAATAGAGGTCCTGCTCTCAAATGTGAAAAGTGTGGTAAACACAGACCAAAAAATGTAGAGTTCTATCTGCCAGACAATGCAAAAATCATTCGAGACAAGGATGAGTTGTATGACGCCAAAGCAGGAGCCAATTGGTCTTGTATGCATTGTAATTATGACAACAAGGCGACCTCTGACACCTGCGTACATTGTGATACTCCGAGAGATACTGAATATGAGAAGTGGATTAATTTAGGTGGTGAACTATCAACAAAATCTTATGCAGCCGGTCAAGCACCTAAAAGCTCAAAGACACTAAAACAAAAGGCTGACGAATATGTACCTGTTAGATCTAGGCTCAAGAAATATTTGAAAATTGCAGCCATTGCTTTAGGTGTTATCCTAATCATTTGGTTCATCTATGCTCAATTCTTTGCTACATCAGAAGTAGAAGTTAAGGTGGTTGGATACTCTTGGGAACGAAGCATGACTGTTGAAGAGGAGCGAACGGTGAGTGAAGAAGGTTGGAATGTTCCGTCAGGAGGGCGACAAAAAAGAAGAGAAAGAAAACAAAGCGGTACCAAAGAAGTTTACGATCATTCAGAATGGGATGAAGAACCAATTTACGAAGATGTAATGGTAGGTACACAGCAAGTTGAGTGTGGAACAGTAGATAACGGAAACGGAACTTTTGAAACTCAGTATTGTGATGAACCTGTTTACGAAAGTCAACAAACTGGTACTCGAGAAGTTGAGCGCAAAATCTATCGTGATGAACCTGTTTACGATTATTGGTACACTTATGATATTGAACGTTGGTTTGAGATAGCCAATCCAAAATCAAGCGGAAGTAATCATACTGCAAAATGGCCTGATTACAAATTAAAATCAAAAGAAAGAATTGGTTCAGAATATGAATCATATACTGTTTTGGTTGAACCAATTAGTGGTGATTCTGATTTCGGAACCTTGACTTATGAGCTTTCTGAAAGTGAATGGAACGGAATGGATATGGGAGAAATATTCATAGCTAAGGTTAGAAAATCAGGAACAGTGAAGGCTCTACTTCCTCCCAATTAAACCTGCTGCAATTACTATAAAGTGCCACTCAATTGATATATAATTGTTACTTTCCGTTCTTTATCAATTAAACTACAAATGAGTTATTGCACCTATTGTGAAAATCTAGAAAAAACTAACCTTCATGTCATTTACCATGACACTGCTTACGGCTTTCCAATTGAAAGTGATAACGAATTGTTTGGCAGATTAATTTTAGAAATTAATCAGGCAGGACTTTCTTGGAACACCATTTTAGTGAAACAAGAAAACTTCAGAAAGGCCTATGACAACTTTGAAATTGAAGTTATAGCGAACTATACTGAAGGCGAAAGAGAACGCTTACTTATGGACGCCGGGATAATCAGAAACAAATTGAAAGTAAATGCTGCCATTCATAACGCTCAAGTTATAATGGACTTGAAAAAAGAGCACGGATCTTTCAAAAATTGGTTAGATAAAATGCACCCTTTAACAAAAGATGAATGGGTAAAATTATTCAAGAAAACATTCAAGTTTACTGGTGGAGAGATTACCAATGAGTTCTTAATGAGTTCGGGATATTTAAAGGGAGCTCATGATGACAATTGCTCAATTAATAAGCAGATTCTAAAGCTTAAGCCAAAATGGAATCAGTAAAATCAGGAAACATACTATTCAAAACTTTACTTAGCATTTCGGTGGCAGCCATAATTATTGGAGCCCTCTTTAAAATTATGCATTGGCCTTTTGCGAATGCCGCTTTACTTTTAGGATATATTGGAGTTTCACTCACTTATCCAAAAATGGCTTTGAGTAAGCAGAATAGAACAGCTGATGATATTGTTCAAGCATTGGCAATATTTATTTTTGGGGCTTCTAAAGCATTATACATCCTTTTGAATATGGAAAATGGCAGAGCGTTTTCTCATCAATTCCAATTGCTCAATCTCTTAGGGTTTGTCGGCTTAATCGTATTTCTTGTCTTTAAGCTTAAAGTTTTTACTCAACCAAATGAAAATCGAGAAAACGGAAACCCTCCAATTGTTATAGCCCTGTTCTACCTAGGAGCCGTAGGTGTATCCTTAGGAGTAATATTCAACTACCTGCATTGGCCCGGAGCCAGTATACTTTTAATCTCAGGAGCTAGTTTCGGATTAATTTGGTATTTGAGTGATATGTTTTACCCGGATAAAGAAGACAAACAAGATGATGACGAAATATTGTTTTAGGCTTTTTATAGGATTGCTTCTTTTACAAACAAGTCATTCTTTTGCGCAAGATAAGGCAAGCTTTTTTGCTGATACACTTATCAATATGCACAATGAAAAATGGAAGGATAGCAGCAGTTTAGGAGGTAGATCATGGACCATTCAAAATAAGACCTTTTCTTTTGGTGAAACTATTACTGTAGATCCAAAATTGAATATGATTGATACCATTTATTTCAGATTATTCGCAAATAGAGACATAGATACGATCTTATGCGTAATAAATGAAGCCCGCGACTACAGATTCGTCTTTAATCCATGCTGCGGATTTAATGTACACTCGAATGAAAACCCAAAGAAAAAGATAGCTGGCGGAGTAATATTTGAAACCAAGAAAAATCATGGAGACTCCACTTACGCGGCTTCAACCGGATCAACTGGAGCCTATATAGTTGACAAAAAAACTGAGCCTATATACGACATCTGCGCTTCAGCAATGATTTCAAGTATTACCTATTTAAAATTTGGAAAGGTTGCAGAGTGCAAAGAGGATGAAGAGTGTTTTCCTTGGTTCTGTAATTTCACAGATGATATTGATGAAGAAGATGTTGACAATTATGCGAATACGATAATTGAATCTGCCTATGGTTTCAAGTATATTCGACTCTCTTCTAAACCATTGAGATTTATCTATGATGTAAAAAAAGAGAAGCTTAAAATCAAAAAAAGTAAATAAGCCTAATTCCTATTCTTTCTGCGGTTATCGAAGTCTTTTTTCTTTGAATCCCAGTTGCCTTTTTTCTTGTGCAGCTTCTTTTTCTTGTTTCCACCTTTATTTCTAGGTGGTCTTTGACCTTGAGGTTTTTTCTCAGCAGGAATGTCATTCGGTTCAAATCCTTCAACAATCTCTTTCGGAATCTGTTTCTTGATTAATTTCTCAATGGCAGCCAATTGTTTCACCTCATCAATACATACTAATGAAATGGCTTCTCCACTCGCCCCTGCTCTTCCTGTACGACCAATTCTGTGTACATAATCTTCTGGCACTTGCGGCATCTCATAATTGATTACATGAGGTAATAACGGAATATCTAATCCTCTTGCCGCAATATCTGTTGCAACTAACACCCTGACATCTCCCTTTTTGAATGCAGCTAGAGCCTTTGTTCTTTGACCTTGTGACTTATTACCATGAATGGCAGATGATGTGATTTTCCTTTTATCTAATTTTCTACTTAGCCTATCAGCTCCGTGTTTGGTTCTCGTGAATATCAATACCTGATTCCATTCACCTTCGTATATTAACTTAATAGTTAAAGCCGCTTTATCAGTTTTATCAACTCTGTATACTTTTTGAGCAATCACTTCAACTGCCGTATTTTCTGGAGTCGCTTCAACAAGCACTTCTTTATGCATGAACTTAGACGCCAGTGCTTTTATTTCTTTTGAAAAAGTAGCCGAAAACAATAAGTTTTGTCGCTTTTGAGGCAATAAAGCAAGTATGCGATTAATGTCTCTTTGAAAGCCCATATCTAGCATTCTATCCGCTTCATCTAAAACTAAGAACTCAACATCACTGAGTCTAATTGCTTTTTGAGATTGAAGATCTAGTAATCTTCCAGGAGTAGCAATTACAATGTCAACTCCATTTCTCAATGCCTTCTTTTGAGGATTGATATTTACCCCACCAAAAACAACACATGAGCTGATATCCAGAAACTCAGAGTATGCTTGAACATTCTCATAAATTTGAGCCGCCAATTCTCGAGTTGGCGTTAGCACTAATCCTGTCACTTGTCTCTTACCTTGACGAGCACGCTTTGATAAAATTTGCAGCATTGGCAAAGTGAAACCAGCAGTTTTACCTGTTCCTGTTTGAGCAGATGCTAATACATCTCTTCCCTGTAAAATAGGTGGAATTGCCTTTTCTTGAATAGGTGAAGGTTCTGTGTATCCTTTTTTTGCAACAGCTTTTAATAATGGAGCAGCTAAACCGAGTTTGTCAAATGACATAAAATTGTTTTGTACAAAGGTAATCCTTAAAGGATGGGTCTTCAGTTTTATTCGATAAATGAATTAACCATTGATTGTTGTGAATTGCAATAAATAAAGCTCAAATTGTACAACCATCCAATTAATAAAGCGTCTAATTGACACAGACTTAAAAATGAAAAATCTTTTTATTCTTTTCGCATTAATAGTTAGCTCACAAGCTATTGCACAACCTTACTATTTTAGTGAGTCGCAATCAAATTATGAAGCCTTGAGTGATTCAACTACAGTGAATAATGGAGCAGTTTGGTCTGGCTTTCAAACTTTCAATGTTCCGATAGGATTTTCGTTCGACTATATGGACGGGAGTTTCACTTCATTTGACTTTGAAGCTTCGGGCCGAATTATATTTGATGCCAGCCACTACTATTTTGCTGACCTTTTCACAGTCTCTGGATTACAGGACAAAGGAACCTCATCTTCATTATCACCGGTATCTTACAAACTAGAAGGGGCAGCAGGCTCTCAAATTTTCAAGCTAGAAATTTCAAATGCTACGTTTAGCAGAGATCTTTCTTCAACTATAAGCTTTCAAATTTGGCTTTATGAAGCTGACGGAACATTAGAGCTGCATATGGGACCAAACACAATTCCAACTCCTACTTCAGCTTTTGGGAGCGGACCTTTTTGTGCAGTACATCATGTTTCTAACTGGGGGCCAATGACATATGCATATGGCTTTACCGTCTATGAAGATTTTGCAAATTTACAAGACAGCACATTCAGTGGTACTGGCATTTCGACTTCGACTCTTACTTTAGATAATTGTCCCGCAGAGGATGTTGTTTACATATTTTCTCAAGACAATCCGTCTGTAAGTGTATCTCCAATTTCATTTTCTGCGAAATCTGTAAAAATCTATCCTAATCCCACAACTGACTTTATTTATCGAAAGGTGAATAATCCAGATGAAGATCGAGTGGAGTTTAGAAAAGAGAATGGAAAATTAGTTGAGACCATGCCTATGCAAGAGAAATATGATATAAGCAGTTTTCAAAATGGCCTGTACATCATGCTTATTCTTGACAAGGAAGGAAAAATTCTCTCTGAGAACAGAATGGTGAAGAACTAGAATAAAAAATGCCCTCTAATAATGCCTTACGAACCAAAAAGACGACATTACTGAGAGCATTTAATCGCTATGAAAAGACCCAACCCTAAAGGGTCCTCGCTCTTCTTAAACTAAAAAGAAGATGAAAACTTATTACTTAATGTTCTTTGTTTGAAAAGGTAACCTATGGTGTTTTGGCCAAATGAGATATTTAGTATTTAGTACAAATCTTAAAGACCATCTCCCTCTCGCCTATAAAAGGAAACGGAGCCAAGCACGTTTGCTCAACTCCGTCTCTTGATCTACTAATCTAAATTCTAATATCTTGAGTGATCAGCTCCGTATGTTTTTTGGAAAGGATTTGGTGCTACGAATCTCAATGAGAATTCTATTCCACCTCTAGTATTCGTAACAGTTTTTAAGCTAGAAACATTGATATCATAACTCACTCCGAATCCCCATCCAGCATATTCAAATAAAACCTTAGCTGAAACGGCATCCCTAGTTCTCATGTATGCTCCCCAATAGAAAGCGGCTCCATTTTTAAAGCCGGTGAACTTTGAATCTTGGGCTAATAAATGTCTAAACAATGTTCCAAAATAAATTTCTTGCGCAGGTCCTTGTCTGTAATACATAAATCCTGGACAAATAGCCATCTTAGAATTGTCACTTAAAGAGATAACACCATTTCCATGAACTACTACTTTCATTGGTAGTCTTTCATCCGAACCTATAAAAGAATATTTAGGTCTGTTTAAGTGCATCACGGCAACTCCTGCATTGAAATTCAAATCATGATTATCGGTAACTTTGATATCACCACCAGTATTATTGTATACCCAGCTCAATCCAGCTCCCATATCAACTTTAGTAAAACTTGGCTGACCGTTTACCATGCCGCCAGATAACGAACTGTTGTAATCGTACCCATCAAATTGTGATGCCCACATCAAACCAGTTGCGTCCATACTTCGTTGAAAGTATCCAACTTGCATACCAGCACCTAGTCTGTTATAAGGATTCAACTTCACATGATAAGCCAAACCAAAGTTCCCTTGGCCTGTACCCATATTTGCATCACCTGCTTTATCACTAAAGAAGTTAGCGCCGGCTGCTAAGTATCCATTATTAGATCGTTTCTTATCAAACCTCATATGAAAGCCAAGCGCAAAGGTCTTATAAGGTGCAGCTGCAGCCCTCCATTGATCTTTGTAATTGATGTTCGCTTCTAATCCGTAAACCGCACCTGCCATTGCTGGGTTTTGCTGTAAAGGATTCATATAGAATTGTGAGAAGTGAATATCTTGTGCAGATGCTTGAACACCCACTGTAATCACTAATATTGCTAATAAATTTTTCATCTTCATTGCTTTTTTAATGCTTATCTAACAAGCGTTATGTTTCCGTTCATTTCAACTTCTTCGCCCCCAACTTTGGTTGCTGTAAGAATGTAAACAAATACTGCTGTACTCATTGGTTTTCCGTTTCTCATATGAGTACCGTCCCAACATTCATTCTTATCGTAAGTTTCAAAGACTAGTTCACCCCATCTATCATAGATTCTCATGTGAACTTGAGTTAAACATCCACCCATAACACATTCAAATGCATTTTCGTCACCACTGTTTGGCGTAAATACGTTAGGCACATATATGTCGCCACAATCTAAGTTCACTAAGACTTGAACACAAGCTGTATCTAGACATCCATTATCAATTGCAATTACACAATATTCAGTCGACTCTACTGGAGAAGCCACAGGATCTGGGCAATCACTACAAGACAAATACTCATCTGGTGTCCAATTATAAGTTGTTCCTCCAGTTGCATTCATTTGAATGTTCTCACCCCAGTTAATCCAATATGGTCCATCTATGTCAGTAGTAGGAACTGCGTTCACAACAACATCCATTGTTACTGAAGTTCCACAGTTACCTGCAGTTGTATAAGTGATAGTGTGCGTTCCTACACCAGCCGTTCCTGGATCAAATTCACCAGTTGCTTGATCAACAATTCCGGCTCCACTCCATGTTCCACCAGGAACAGAAGCAGTAAAGAAATCATTTACATCAGGTTCGCAATAAGGACCAGCAGGTGTTATACTTGCTCCTCCTCCACTTGAAATAGTAATGTCAAAAGTTGCAGTTGCCGGGCAAGGTCCATTCGTAGTATAAGTAACTGTAAACGTTCCTTCTCCTGTAAGGTCTAGGTCGAGTTCACCTGTCGTAGCATTAATTGTTCCACCTCCGTTTATTGTAAAGGTTCCGCCTGCAGTTCCTGTTACTGTTGGTAAAGGATCAACATCTAACGTACAATAAGTTGTAGCCGCGTAAGAGAACGAAGCATCATCAGCAGCATTGACAACAATATCAATATTATCTGTTGCTCCACATCCTCCTCCAATCGTATAAGTGATTGTGTGGGTTCCTGCACCCGCAGTTACCGGATTAAATGTTCCCAGAGTACCATCAGTTATACCAGTACCTGTCCAAGTTCCTCCCGCATCAACTGCACTTAAGTTCACTGCCGGGTCATTTTCACAAAACGGACCTGCCGCAGTAATAGTCGCATCCGCGCCAGAAGTCAACACCAGCTGAACGGTCGTAAATGTCGGGCAGGCTCCGTTTGTTGTATATGTAATATTAAATGTTCCGGCACCAGAAGCTGTGATATCAACTTCTCCTGTAGTGGCATTTATACTGCCGCCATTATCAATAGTAAACGTTCCTCCAGCTAAACCTGTTATTGTAGCTGATGGATTAGGATCAGTTAAGCAATAAAGTGCTGCAGAATATGAGAAAGTAGCATCATCAACTGCATCAACTGTGATATCAATATTATCAGTATCGCCGCATCCGCCAGAAATGGTATAAGTAATATTGTGTACACCTGCACCCGCAGTAGCCGGATTAAAGGTACCAGCATTCACATCAGTGATTCCGGTTCCAGCCCAAACTCCACCACCATCAACAGCCACTAAATTCACAGCAGCATCACCTTCACAAAATGGTCCGGCTGCTGTAATAGTCGCATCCGCTCCAGTTGTTAAAACAACACTTTCGGTGGCGATTGTAGAACATGGTCCGTTAGTAGTATAAGTAATATTGTACGTTCCTGCTCCTGAGGCTGTGATATCAATTTCTCCTGTTGCCGGATTAATTGTTGCTCCACCATCTATCGCAAATGTTCCGCCAGCTAATCCTGAAATGGTAGGTATTGGATTTGGATCAGTCAAGCAATATGAACCAGCCGTATAAGCAAAAGTTGAATCATCTGAGGCGTTCACTGTAATATCAATATTATCTGTATCACCACATCCTCCCGAGATCGTATAGGTAATATTATGGACACCTGCTCCTGCAGTTCCTGGATCAAAAGTTCCGGCATTTACATCAGTAATTCCTGTTCCGGCCCAAACTCCACCTCCATCAACGGCAACTAAATTCACGGCCGCATCTCCTTCACAGAAAGGTCCTGCAGCAGTAATAGTTGCATCAGCACCAGCAGTGATGATAACTTGCACAGTCGCGATTGTTGGACAAGGTCCGTTTGTAGTATATGTAATGTTATAAGTTCCTGCTCCTGAAGCCGAAATATCAATAACTCCAGTTCCTGCATCAATAGAACCTCCATTATCGATTGCAAAGACTCCACCAGCTAATCCGGTAATTGTTGGTGTTGGATCAGCATCTGTTAAACAGTAAGATCCTGATGGATATGTGAAAGTAGAATCATCACCCGCATTTACAGTGATGTTAATATTGTCAGTATCACCACATCCACCCGCAATTGTATAAGTAATGTTTGTTATTCCTGCACCTGCCACTGTTGGGTCAAATGTTCCAGCATTCACATCAGTGATTCCAGTCCCTGCCCAAACTCCGCCTGCATCTGCAGCAGTTAAATTTACCGCAGCATCCCCTAAACAGAATGGACCTGCTGCTGTAATTGTTGCATCAGCCGAAGCTGTTATAGTTACAGCAAATAAAGATGTATTTGGACATGTTCCGTTCGTCGTGTATGTAATATTATATGATCCTGTTCCTGATGCATCTAAATCAATTACACCAGAACCTGCATTGATTGAACCTCCATTGTCAATAGTGAAAGTTCCGCCGGCTAAACCAATAATTGTAGGTGTAGGATCAACATCAGTTAAACAGTATGATGCTGAAGGATAAGTAAAGGCTGCATTATCTAAAGCAGTTACGGTAATATCTTCGGTATCAGAATCACCACAAACAAGCGTATAAGTGACTGTATGCACACCTGGTCCGGCAGTACCTGGATCAAATGTACCAGCATTTACATCTGTAATTCCTGTTCCTGACCAAGTTCCTCCTGTTTCGGCAGCTGTTAAATTCACAGCTGCTGCATCTTCACAAAAAGGACCAGCTGCAGTAATTGTTGCATCACATGTAGTGGTACAAGAAGGCAAAAGAGTGGGATCAGTAATAATTAGGGTTGAACCGACATTATCTGTGATTTGAATTGGCATTGATGGTGGAGTATTAGTTGTTCCGTTTGCAAAAAATTGCCAAGTTGGAACGTCAACTGCACATCCAGCAGGAAAATTACATCCAATGATACATGCCCCACAATCCTGAACTAGAACTTCTTCATCCCAAGAAAATGGTCCGGTACCGTTAGTTACTGTGATATCTCCATTAGTTTCAACACAAGCCTCAAGATTTGTACATGGACTAACTACAACTTCAATTTCATCTGACCCACACAATTGAGTGTAAGTAATCGTAAAGACACCAGAACCAGAAACTCCCGGATCAAATGTACCAGCAGTAGTATTTGTAATTCCAGTACCTGAAAATGTTCCACCACCTGTTGTCGTGAATAGATTAAGTGCAGCATCTGTTTCACACAATGTATCTTGTGGACAAATACTCGCATCACAACAAACTAAAGCATATTGTGCACAGGCTGTTAAAGCAACTGATTGCATTCTTCCGTTTCGGTTAGCAGATCCATTATCTTGAATGGCACCAACACCAATTACTTCTCCGTTTGAGTTAACTGAAACATCATAGACAGAAAAATTCGTCATTACTTCAGCAACAAAATTCAGATTTTGATCAAATTTCACAATCCTGTCATCTGCACCTGCATAAACGTTTCCGCAATCATCAACAGCTAAACCACTGTTGTGAACTACTAAATCACCTAATACAGTATTACTGCTTCCGCCAGGAATTGGTGCTGAATTAATCAGTGCTCCAGTATTTAAGTTTCTTTGATGTATCTCATCACCTGCATGAGTATAGAAGAAGTTATCGTTGGCTACTAAAGCTTTTAAACCACCACCGTTTTGAGTAGCAGGTAAATAATTCTCACACTTATAACCTAAATGATGTCCATTGTCTACCTCGAAATAAGGAGCATCCGTTGGACATGCACCAATATTTTGATTGATGGCTCCAACTTGATCGTGAGTTAAATAAATGTATTTAGCATTTTTAGAAGACGAAATTGAACGAACTTCAACTGGCGTAAAACCACCGCCTTGTTGACCTACAACTTGTGTATTCAGAACATTACCATTGGTAACATCCATATCATAAATTCTTGCTTCAAATGGCCCAAAAATTCCTGTTGCCCCTGTTCCACCTACGATTAATTTAGTTTTATCACAGTTGAAAGTAATCGACCAATATTCTGTAGAGAATCCACCACCATTTTGATGCCACACCATTCCTCCAGCATTATTGACTCTTTCAATCTCAGGAGATGTTCCCGAAGTCACATATGTTGTACCGGCACCATCAGTTGCCATTGTTCCTAACCAAACTGAATTGGTATCCCAAGGTGTAACATATGTCCAAACTAGTGCACCGGCAGCTGTATACTTTCTCAATTCCATTGGTGTCTCTCCACCAATCGTGTAGATATTTCCAGCTCCATCTGTCTCTACTTCCCAAACTGCTGTTGAAGTTGTAAATGTTGGAGATACTACCCAAGGATCAATAATTACTTCTTTTGAATTATCATAGTTATCCAAGTCAAATGAAAGAATGTCATTTTCAAATTTAAATGCTGAATTTATTTCTGATTTAGAATCTTTTTCGAATGTATATGGTTTCTTTTCTAGAATAGATGCTAATGAAGTTTCAATTTCAAATTCACCTTTATCATTCAATCCATAAGAAATAGCCTCACCTTGTGTATCTGTATGAGAAGAAGAATATTGCAGTTGTACTTGAGAAGGATCTGCACCAGGATGCAAAACAACTGAATACTTCACTCCCGCTTCAGGATGAATGATGTATTCAACATCAATGTTATCATATAGATTCACATAAGTGATCTTTTGAAAACCAGAAATACCTGTTATGTTCTTAGTTTCTTTTCCGTTTCCTGTTCTATAAGCGTATGAATAATAATTCTCATTTCTATTTTCTGCCTTAATTTCAACATCATCATTAGCTCCAATCCAAGTTGCGTGAACTAATTCAGAAATGTTTACTCTTTTAGGAGCATTGTGATCTCCGTTTTTATATACAGGATTTTTAATGATTTTATCAAATCGATAAGTTAATCCTTCATTCGTAAAGAAGATATAAAATGGGTTTTCATTTACAGCATACTTAATCTCATTGTCTTGCCAATTTCGATTTTCAAACTGTCCTTTGTTTTCAATAAAGGCCCTGTTATTTGCTAGGTCAAATTCATTAGTTGAAATATCATTTTGGGCGATTAATGATGTTGAGACTAACAATGCGAGGATAAACTTAATTGCTTTCATAGGTATAGATCTTGGTGAAGCAAAGTTATGCAAGCATATGACCGCTAAAAAGAGGGGTTCCCCCTCAAACGTTTAGACCGTTTTTTATTTAACAAAAATAGATGAGACTGTTAAGTGAAATTTAAAGTCACAGAATTGGAACAAAAAAAAGCCTGACGCTCCTTTGGGCATCAGGCTTGTAAATTTTATATTAATTCTAATCTAAAAAAAAGTCTTTCCTTCTCTTACCATTCTTCGTAATAAAACTGAAGGTCGGTATCTATCTTCACCATATTCTTGATGTAAATGATCTAAATGCATCAATACATTATCTAATCCTAACTCATTAGCCCAGCTTAAGAGACCTTTAGGGTAGTTAACCCCTTTTGTCATTGCTAAATCAACATCCTCTGGAGAAGCAATATTCAAAAAGACAGCATCTACCGCTTCATTAATCAACATCACGAGAATTCGATTTAGAATCTCTTTTCCTTGCTCCTCATTCTTGTTAGCTTCTGGCATTTCAGCTCCTTCGGCATAACTATAGTATCCTCTACCTGACTTTCTACCATACCATCCAGCTTCTGAATGTCTCTTTTGAGTGAAAGACGGCTTATATCTTGGGTCATAATAAAAGGCAGCAAAAACAGTTTCAGTCACCGTATAATTAATGTCGTTTCCAATGTAATCCATTAGCGTAAATGGCCCCATTCTAAATCCTCCAAGTTCAGTCATGGCCCAATCGATGGTAGCGAAATCAGCTACTCCTTCTTCATAAATTTTAAGCGCTTCACCATAGAATGGACGAGCAACTCTATTTACAATAAAGCCAGGCGTATCTTTCGCTAAAACTGTTACTTTTTTCCAAGAATCAACTAAATCTCTAGAAGTTTTAGTTGTTGCAGCTGAAGTTTGAACAGCAGGAATAATTTCAACCAATGGCATTAATGGCGCAGGATTAAAAAAGTGGACCCCGATAACTCTTTCAGAATTCTCAACCGCCGCAGCTATTGACGCAACAGACAAAGAAGATGTATTTGTCGCCAAAATACAATCGTCACCAACTATATTCTCTAGCGTTTTAAATACTTTTTTCTTGATATCAAGGTTTTCAATAATCGCTTCAATCACCATACCTGAGCCAGCAAAATCAGCCATATCTGTAGAATAAGAAATTCTATTTTGAATTCCGTCAGCAACATCTTGTCCAAACTTTCCTTTCTCTACCAAACGAGCCATAATCTTGGCCAATTTGGCTTTCGCCTTATCTAAAGCTTCTTGGTTAGTATCTGCTAAAACAACTTCGTGTCCTGATTGAGAAGCAACCTGAGCAATTCCTGAGCCCATTGAACCTGCTCCTAATATTCCTACTTTAATCATATTATTATTTCCCTTTAAATTCTGGTTTTCTCTTTTCTAAAAATGAAGCAACACCTTCATTGTAATCATGCGTTCCGCCTGCTATAGTCTGTAATTCCTCTTCAACCTTCAACTGAGTTGTTAAGTCTGAAATCATTGACAGATTGAGCGCACGTTTTGTAAGCCCAATACCTTTAGTAGGCATATTAGAAAGCTTTGTTGCAATTTTCATTGATTCTTCAGAGAACGTATCATCTGAAAATGATTTGTAAATCATTCCCATTTGCTCAGCATCTTTTGCTACAACTTTATCACCTAACATCATTAAGGCAGCAGCTCTTTGCATCCCTACTAATCTGGGTAAAGTGAATGTTCCTCCTGAATCGGGTATCAAACCAATTTTAGAAAAGGCTTGAATAAAACTTGACGATTCAGTGGCCACGCATATGTCACAAGCTAATGCAATGTTTGCACCTGCTCCTGCCGCTACGCCATTTACTGCACCAATTATTGGCTTTTCAATATTTCTAATTCTTTCAATTATTGGATTGTAATGATCCTTTACAATTGAGGTCAACTCAGGTCCGTTAGGGTCAGTTACTTCTTGTAAATCTTGTCCGGCACAAAAGGCTTTTCCTTCTCCAATAATATAGATTGCTCTCACATCATCATTTTCTTCACACTCATCTAATCGTGATTGCATTTCTAATGCCATCTCTTTATTGAAACTATTAAAAACTGCTGGTCGGTTTAATTTGATTACCGCTACTTTTCCTTGTATTTCGAATTGAATTGAACTCATGAAATTAATTTTGGTTAAAAATAGTAGTTCTAAAATGAATGCTGGAAAATTAATTCTTAGTTTTATTCACAATAGCTTAAATCCAAGATAAAATGAAACGAATAGCCCTTATAACTGGAGCGACTGCAGGCTTTGGAAAAGCAACTGCAGAACTCTTTGCCGAAAACGGACATGACATTATTATAACCGGAAGAAGAAACGACCGTCTTCAATCATTAAAAAAGCGACTTCAGGTTGAATGGGGAATTAAAGTAAATACACTTTGTTTTGACGTTCGACATGAAGCTGAAGTAAAGTCGGCGATAAGCGGACTTTCTGAAGAATGGAAAAATATCGGAATCTTAGTAAATAATGCAGGTTTAGCTAGTGGCTTAGATCCGATTCAAAATGGAAATTCAGAAGATTGGGACAAAATGATTGACACAAATGTGAAAGGTCTTTTATATGTTTCTCAAGCAATCATTCCTGGAATGATAGAAAGAAAAAGTGGCCATATCATCAATATTGGATCAACCGCTGGAAAAGAAGTTTATCCAAATGGAAATGTATACTGCGCTTCTAAGCATGCTGTTGATGCCATTTCAAAAGGAATGAGATTAGACCTATTGCCTCATGGAATCAAGGTAACTCAAATTTCACCTGGAGCCGCAGACACAGAATTCTCAACTGTTCGTTTTCATGGAGATAAGGCAAAAGCTGATGCAGCTTACAATGGCTATGAACCTATGACTGCAGAAGATATTGCTGGATTAATCTATTACAGTACTACCTTACCAAGGCATCTTTGCATTAATGATTTAGTTGTCACTTCTTTGGCTCAAGCAAATAGTTATGTCATCCACAGAACTTAAGCACGACTTTGAAACTCCGTTTGGATTAATGAGGGCAACAGTTTTATCTGGTGCCTTGAAGGCTTTTACCTTCTCAAAGGATGAGAAAAAGGAAAATGACGAGCATGAGACATTCAATAAGTTGGGTGCAGAGCTTGCTGCTTATTTCAAAGGAGATCTCCAAAAATGGACGATACCTCTTGCACCTGAAGGCACTGAATTTCAACAAAAAGTTTGGAAACTATTGCAAGAAGTAAAAATCGGATCAACTCTGAGTTATTTGGAATTATCAAAACTTTATGGTGATGAAAAGGCCATAAGAGCAGTTGCTACCGCCAATGGAGTAAACCCAATTTGTATTTTGATTCCATGTCATAGAATTATTGGTTCAGATGACAGTTTAACCGGCTATGCATGGGGGATTGAAATGAAGAAAGAATTACTACAATTAGAGCAAAAATTCACAACAAAGGTGGATCTGTTCTCAGATCTCTAAATGTTAAAAACGAGAATTAGTTGTGCCGCAAGTTCGTTTTTCATATTTTTACGATTCAATCAAGCCTTATGAAAGCTATCGTATTAATTTTCAGCCTCTTATTTTTGACTGCCGGATTTTCTCAATCAGAAAAATTTGAAGGAAAAGTTACTTTCACATTTAAATATGAGGGAGCAGATATGTCTGCATATGATGCTTATCTTCAAAAAAGTACCACTTACTTCTTCAAGGGAAAAGATGTAAGGTTTGAAATGCAGGGAGGAATGGCCTCTTTGATGGGTTCAATTCTAATGGATGGAGACGAGAGAATTGCCTATACCATTAATGATTTGCAAAAGACTGCTTTCATTATGGACAGAGATACTGCAGACAATCAAACAGTAGAAGCTGACCCTAATATTGAAATTACAGCAACAACGATTACTGAGGTTATATTGGGTTATACCTGTAAAAAGTATCAAGTGAAGGACAAAGCTGAGGGCACAACAATGTTCGTATGGCTGACTACAGAATTAGACTTAATAAACCCTGAAACATTTGGCGGAGCTTCGGCAGGACTTTTCTTTCCGGGCACTCAAGGAGTGATGTTGCAAATGGAATCAACAATGCCAATGGGTAACGGAGAATTCGTGACTGCAACTCAAACTGCAACTGAAATTCTTCAAACTCCTCAAGACGCTAGCTTATTTGAAATTCCTGCAGGATATGAAATCAAAGAATTTGATCCTGCTTCAATGTTAGGTGGAGGAATGGGAGGATATTAGTCCTAAGATGCCATTCAAGTTTCTTTTAATTATTACCTTATTTTCTTTTGATAGCATTGCCCAAAGCAATGCTAACACACCATTTGGATTTGATAAGCTTCACATTGAGATGTCGACTACTGAGCTGGTTGCTGAAATGGGTGAACCCAAAGAAATTAGATCATTCGAAGATGAAAAAAAGGTTTGGACAGATGGCGACTTTGATTTGAGTAAGGCTGTTGTCTTTTTAATAGGCTTTGACAAAGTGTACATTTTTGACTATCACAATAAGTATTGCCTATGGAAAGCTTATGTCAAGGGAGATAAAGTTGTCTACATGAATTTGACAAGCACCTTCCAATTAGATAAGTACAAAGAGAACATGACCGTTAATGGCAAAATCAAGTTTGGTGATTCAGTTGAAGAAGTGGTTTCATTAATGGGTAAAAACTTCTTCCCAGACCGAGGCTTTGGTTACACGGATTACCTCTACAACGATCTGGGAATCAGATTTACTTTTCTCCAAAATAAAATGACGCATGTCTACTTTTATCGGAGGCTGACCTCAAAAGCCAGCTTGTATCGTTTAATTAAACACTACCCTAAAGACTAGCTGCCGTAAACAACTTTGGTAGCATCAACTATTCTCAAGAATTCAGCTCTATAGCCGTTTTTGTCTTTTCCTTTTGACTTAGCAGCAAGATTTAAGACATCATCAAAAGTTGAATTCCCTTTATGTTCTGAGTCTCTCAATAACATCCCATACTGAGCTACAGCTGCTGCAAAATTGAAGTTGTTTGATAAAGACTTATCAGCTGTAATTTTGTTAGCCAAAGTTCTTTCTATCAATTTACTTTTATCTCCGTCAGGTGCTTTGTATCTGAATTTAACGGTTAGCATTTCATCACCAAATTCTGTTTTATTGTCAGAAGTTTGATATTTCAATGGATCAACATCAGGCTTGTTTTTACCGTCTCCTTCTCCTTTGAGCACAACTTCATACATTGCTGTAACCGAGTGTCCTGCACCTATTTCACCTGCATCTTTAGTATCATCATTAAAATCTTCATTATTCAATAATCTGTTTTCATAGCCAACCAATCTGTATGACTCAATAACATTTGGATTGAACTCAACTTGAATTTTCACATCCTTAGCGATCGTCAACAATGTTGCTCCCATCTCTGATACCAAAACCTTCTTAGCTTCTAATAAATTATCAATGTATGCGTAGTTCCCATTCCCTTTATCAGCCAAAGTTTCCATTTTTGAATCTTTGAAATTACCTGTTCCGAATCCCAAGCAAGTCAAGAAAATGCCTGTTTCTCTTTTCTTCACAATCAGTTCTTCCATTGAGGCATCTGAACTCATTCCAATATTGAAATCACCATCAGTTGCTAGAATAACTCTATTGTTTCCTCCTTTAATGAAGTTTGCTTGTGCTGTTTTATAAGCCAATTCAATTCCGGCTCCACCTGCTGTTGATCCGCCTGCTCTCAATTTTTCAAGAGATTCTAAAATCTTTGTTCCGTCAGAACCTTTGGTAGGCTCTAAAACTAATCCAGCAGCTCCGGCATACACCACAATTGAAACTTTATCTTGATCTGTTAATTCATTCACCAAAAGAGAAAATGATTTTTTAAGCAATGGTAACTTATTGGCATTATTCATTGATCCAGAAACATCCAATAAAAACACTAAGTTACTCGGCGGCAAATCAGATTTATCGATTCTTTTTCCTTGTAATCCTATATGAACTAATTTATTCTCAGACCAAGGACACTCGCCAACTTCAGTAGTAATAGAAAAGGGATCATTATTTTTTGGATCTTCATAGTCATAATTGAAATAGTTAATCATTTCTTCAACTCTAACTGCTCCTTTATCTGGCTTATTTCCTGATAAAATAAATCTTCGAACATTTGAATATGAAGCAGCATCAACATCTACCGAAAAAGTTGAAAGTGGAGATGTTTGAGCTATTTTGAATACATTTTCATCAATTGTATTGTATGACTCTGTGTTGTGCACTGGCTGATCGTTATAGTAACCGCCTGAATTTCCTCCCACACTGTTATTAGACATGGTCGGAGATGATAAGTAGTTTCTTTTTACCTTTCTGCTATAGCTTTCTTTTGAAGCGTCTGAATAATTAATTTGAATTTCTTCAATTTCGTCATCAACTTCAATAATATCTGGAACTACTAATTGTTCCATTTTAGCATCTCTAATTGTAGTTTCTCCTCCCTTTACGACAATATTTGATCTTCTAAAAATTGGATGATTTGGAGATTGAATTTTAATCTCGTAGCTACCAGGTTTCAAATCAGTAAAACTATAGTTACCAATAGAATCGGAAAGCGTATTCTTTGTTAATTTGAATCCCATGCCCGTGATACGGATACTGGCATTTACTATTGGTCTCTTTTTATTGACTTCGTAAACCTTTCCTTCAATAGTTCCGGTTTTCAATTGTCCGAAGCCAATCATAACGAACAATAATGCTGCTATTGACAGACTTGCCTTTAATAATGTGTTTTTTGCGCTCATAATATTCAGTTTTAATTGAATAAAGATGAAGACAAGAAAGGTTCAATTTTTTTTTTATAATTCTACAATTGACCTTTCAAAGGTATTGAAGTTCCCCAGTTTATATTGGATTCCGAGTCCATTATCGGATAGATCAACTTTGTCTAAAAAGCCGTCTAATTTATTTTTTCGGTGAGTAGAATGTAAGGCATAAGCTGTCAAATCAAATAAGAATAAAAAGCCACCTTGTAATATTATACCATTTCCGAAACCACGGTTTTGCTGATAGGTTTCTGGATCATACTTAGCAATACTTCTGAGGTACAAACCTGATGATACATAAGCAACATCAAGGGCGGTATTAAAAAGAAAAGTCTTTTCTGCTCTGTTTTGTTCTTTCCATGTTTGAGCAAAAGTAAAGGACGAAGGGTCTGCTTTACGAGCTTTGAAATATCCGGGTATTGCCAAAGCCATGTCAATTCCCGACCAAATCGTATTCATTTGATGAAAGTACTTTGCTTCATTTTCAGTTGTTGCCCAACCAATAGCACTAACGGTTACGTTCGCTAAAGACCATCCGCCTAAAGTCAGCATTAACTTTTTGTCAATTTCTAATCTTTTAGAATTGAACTGCTCAAGTTCTTGTGCGTTTGCATTGAATGAAATTAGAATTAGGGCGACTAGAAGTGTTCTCATAACAACAGAACACTCAATTAATCAATTGGTTCACCTCAAAACTGTTTCCGTTCTTATTCCTTTTATTTCACCTACAAAGTCAACTATCGGTTTTCCTTCTTTTCGGCTTCGGATGAAAGCAGAACCAATGATTCCGCCATCAAAATAATTACATGCCGTTTTAAATGTTTTTGAATCATGAATACCGAAGCCCATCAAAACTGGCAGCTTGATTTCTTCACTTTTCATCTGCTCAAAATCTATTAATTGTTCAGCCGAAAACTCCCCTGTTTTCCCAGTTGTGGATGCCGAACTCACATAATAGATGAAGGTTGAAGAATGATTCTTTATTTTTTCAAATCTGGCTGTGGATGTTTTTGGCGTCACCAAGAAAGTAAGAGGCACCTGATAATTATCAAAGAGGTTCTTGTAGCTAAGTTCATATTCTTCAACCGAAATATCCGGAATTATTAATCCGTCAACTCCTGAAAGTTCACACTTCTTTAAAAACAACTCTAAACCATATTTGAATACTGGATTAAAATACCCCATTAAAACAATTGGAATTTGTGATTGCTCACGAATAGCTAGAATCTGTCTGAACAAAATGTCTATCGTCATTCCATTCTCAAGCGCTACTAAAGAAGATGATTGAATGGTTTCACCATCTGCCAGAGGATCTGAGAAAGGCATTCCAATTTCGACCATATCTACTCCATTGCGTTCTAATTCAAGAACCGTTTGAACGGTATCATTCAAATTTGGAAAACCAGCTGTTATAAAGATGCTACAAACGTCTTTCGGTTTTCTCTGAAATAATTGATTAATTCGATTCATAAGAACTTCATATAAGTGGATAAATCCTTATCCCCTCTACCAGAAAGGTTAATGACTATCGTTTGGTTTTTAAAAGATATTTTCTCAAGAACAGCAAAGGCATGTGCCGATTCGAGTGCAGGAATGATTCCTTCAGTTCGAGATAAATCAAAGGCGGCATCTACAGCTTCTTGATCTGTAATTGCAAATACTTTAGCTCTTTTCGTTTCAATTAAATGAGCATGCAATGGGCCGATTCCAGGATAATCCAATCCCGCAGAAATAGAGTGAGGCTCTACAATTTGACCATCTTCTGTTTGCATCAATAAACTTTTTGATCCGTGTATAACTCCCTCGGTTCCTAATATTGAAGTTGCTGCAGATTTTCCTGTTTCAACTCCATGACCAGCAGCTTCGGCTATGATTAGGTCAACTTGTTCATCCAAGAAATGATAAAAAGCTCCTGCCGCATTACTTCCTCCTCCTACACATGCAATCACAGCATCTGGGTTTACCTTTCCTGTTTTTTCAAATAACTGGGTTCTGATCTCTTCTGATATGATCGACTGAAAATGAGCAACCATCTCAGGATAAGGATGTGGCCCAACAACTGAACCTATGATATAATAAGTTGAAGGATTATTAATCCAAAATCTAATAGCTTCATTGGTAGCATCTTTTAAAGTCTTACTGCCCGATTTCGCAGGAATGACTTCTGCTCCTAACATCTTCATTCTTGCTACATTTGGCGCCTGTCTTTCAATGTCAACTTCTCCCATAAACACTTTACACTCCATTCCCATCAAAGCACATACTGTTGCGGTTGCAACTCCATGTTGACCGGCTCCAGTCTCTGCAATAATCTCTTTCTTACCCATTTTTTGAGCCAATAATATTTGACCTATGGTATTGTTGATTTTATGAGCACCAGTATGATTCAAATCTTCTCTTTTGAGATAGATGTGCGCATCATATTTTTTCGAAAGTCTTTCAGCATAAAATAAAGGAGTCGGTCTGCCTACATAGTCTTTCAGTAAATTCAAATAAGATTCTTTGAAGTCTTCGTCGTTCTTGATAGCATAAAATGCCTCTTTCAATTCTTCGACTGGTGGATGAAGGAGTTCTGGGATAAAAGCTCCTCCGAACTTTCCGTAATATCCGTTTTGATCTATTGTGTATTTCATTTTATATCATTTTGTTCTTTTCAGCTACACTTCGACAAGCTCAGTGCGACAGTTGGGATTTAATACTTTTATAAATTCTTTCAGTAGTTCAGTTTTTTTCAAGCCTGGTTCGCTCTCAAAGCCAGAGTTCACATCAATCCCTGCAAATTTTGAATGGTTGATTCTTTGAATATCTTCTACATCTTGAGGACCAATTCCTCCGCTCAGAATAAAAGGAGTTTCTCCTTTATAATTCTTCAATAAGTCCCATTTAAACTTTGTTCCGTTTCCTCCTCTTTTCTTTCCTTTAGTATCAAATAAGAAGTAATCGGCGTTCTTATATTGCTCGAGATCAAAATCGAAATCATCCCCAACTGAAAATACTTTTATCACTTCGTAATCCTTAGAAAGAGCATCAATTTGATAAGCAGATTCATCTCCGTGTAATTGGATGACGTTCAAACCAAACAACTCAGCCTTAGCTTTGATGAAGTAAGTTGGAGCATTCACAAACACTCCAACTTTTTTGCAGTTGAGTTTATTCATTGCCAGCATCAAAGCAGGGGAATAATCAACGTTTCTTGGAGATTGATTCACAAAAATAAATCCTGCATAATCAATTGGTAACTCACCAATCTCTTGAAGATTAAGCGCATATTTTAAACCACAAACTTTAATCTTCATGATTGACAAATTTTGATCCTAAGGCTGCCTCACTTAATTCGGACAGCAAGCCCGGATTTTTTAATACTGATTCTCCAATGAGTGCTCCTGAAAATCCGAGGTCATAGAGAAACTTGATTTGATTGGCTTGTTCTATTCCACTCTCTGTGATTTTCACCTTGTTATAGGGCAAGAACTTCAGCATCTCTTCAGATGTTTCAATTCTGGTTTCTAATGTTTTTAGGTTTCGATTATTGACACCTATCACATCAACTGAATCATTCAATTTTTCAATTTCATCAGCTGAATGAAACTCCATTAACACCTCTAAACCAATAGAGTGAGCCATTGTAGTTAAAGCCAACGCATGATAAGAGTCTAAGGCCTCAGCAATCAATAAAACAGCATCAGCACCATAGGCTTTAGCTTCAAACAATTGATATTCATCAATGATGAAATCTTTACGAAGAATGGGACCTTCAACTACTCTCTTTGCTGTTCGCATATCTCCTACTCTGCCACCAAAGTATTCTTCGTCTGTCAACACAGAATATCCTGAAACTTTATGGTCTTTGTAAAAATTGACAACTTCGTCAATTGACTTGTCTTGAATTTTGCCAGCTGAAGGAGACCATCTTTTATACTCAGCTATTATTCCTGTGCCATTCTTAATTGAATTCGCTAAGGATATTGTTTCTGAATTGAAAAGAGGTTGTTTGATTAATGAATCGACAGATTGCTGTCTTCTTTTCACTTCAATTTCTTTTCTTTTGATTTCTAATATTTTATCTAAAATGTTCATTTTGATATAGTTTGCGACTGTTGACTTAATTCGATTGTTTTTTGAAAATTATAAAGTGCTCTTTTTGATTCTATTGCTTCAATTGCCTCAATGTAGCAGTCTTGAAATGAAGCGTTTGGTTTAAAACATTGTATGCCTAGAGCAGCATTTGTGGCCACCACATTTTTTTGGACCATGGTGCATTGGTCACTCAAAACATTCATAAAAATTGTTTTCGCTTCTTCAATGCTTTCTCCACAAAAGAGATCTTCTTGTTTCAATGGTTCTTGATTAAGATCTTCTGGGTACAAGATGAGTTCTTGCGATTTTGTCGCCATTTTAAAGGCAGATGTTAAGCTGACTTCGTCATAGCCATCTAGACTGTGAATCACTCTGAACTCTTCTCTTTCTTCACTTAAGATTTGTTTATACACTCTGATCAATTCAAGATTGTAAACTCCAGTAAGCTGATACTTTGGTTGCACTGGATTAACTAATGGACCCAAGTAATTAAAGAAGGTTCTGATGCCTAATTGTTTTCTTAACGGTCCAACTTTTTTCAAGGCCGGATGAAACAGAGGCGCATGTAAAAAGCAGATGTTTGTCTCTCTCAATTGCTCATTTAAACTCCAATCATCTGCAGTGAATCGATAACCAATTTCTTCAAGAATTGATGAGGAGCCCACTAAACTTGAAACACCATAGTTTCCGTGCTTGATCACCTTATATCCAGCTCCTGCAATAACAACTGCAGCAAGTGTTGAGATATTAAACGTATTCTTACCATCTCCTCCTGTGCCGCAGACGTCAATAGCATCTTTGGTGTAAAGGTTTGGTATGAGAGCTTGTTCCAACAATGCTTCTCTGAATCCGTTTAATTCTGAAGATGAAATGCTTCTCATTTTCAAAGCAGAGATCGCGGCAACAATTTGAGCGTCATTAGCTTTTCCGTTCGTAATTTGAATGAGAAGTTCCTTGGCTTCTTCTCTACTCAAGGTTTCAAATTCAAATATTTTATTTAGTAACTTCTGCATAACTCTCTGCTTTTACTTCATTTAAAAAATTATTAATCAGTTGAACTCCAACTTCGGTTAACACAGATTCTGGATGAAACTGGAAACCGTAAATTGGAAATTGACTGTGCTTGATGGCCATCACCTTTTGATCTTCACTTTTCGCAATCACCGCTAAAGGGTGATGAACAGATTCTTCTTTTAGCACCCAGGAATGGTACCTCGCGGCTTCAAACTGCGCATTTACACCCTTGAAAATTGCATCAGCTTGATGGGTAATTTGCCCAGAAAAGCCATGGATTGGTCTGTTCATCAGCTGCAATTCTGAACCAAATATTTCACCAATCGCCTGCATTCCAAGGCAAATTCCCAGCATAGGTTTTGTTGGGTGATACATTTGAATGATATCCATCAATTCACCTGCTTCATCTGGAATTCCAGGCCCTGGTGAAAACACTATTACATCAGCTGCTAAAATGGATTCAGATTTCACCTGATCATTTCTTTCAACCTCGACTTTTGCTCCTGTAGTCTCCAATAGCGCTTTGAGATTGTAAGTGAAAGAATCGTAATTATCTATCAATAATATTTTCATGATTGTGATGCTTTTTTGATTGCAGTTTCTACCGCTTTAACTTTATTATAAACCTCTTGACACTCACCTTCAACTGTTGAATCATGAACTATTCCAGCTCCTGCTTGATAGGTCAACTTTCCTTGATGTGATAAAGCTGTTCTGATAACAATAGCCATATTGACATCACCATTAGCGGCAAGCAATCCAATTGCTCCACCATAATAATTACGGGATGTATTTTCGTATTGATCAATGAGCTCAATCGCTTTGTATTTAGGTGCTCCTGAAAGCGTCCCGGCAGGAAAACTTCCTCCAAAAGCAGCAAGAGAACTTTCGTCATTCAGTTCACCAGTCACCTTTGAGACCAAATGAATGACATGAGAAAATGATTGAACCTCTTTCAAGTTTTCTACCTTCACTTGATTACAATAGCGATTCAAGTCATTGCGAGCCAAATCAACTAACATGATGTGTTCGGAATTCTCTTTTTCATTTGCTTTGAGGGCTTGAATTCTTTTCAAGTTCTCATCCTTGTTTTCAGATTTTCGAACTGTGCCGGCAATTGGGTGAATCTCGGCCAAACCATCAGTCACTTTTATTTGAGCTTCAGGAGAGGCGCCAATTAACTTTGCCTTTTCTAAATCAAAATAGAACATGTAAGGCGAAGGATTAATGGTTCTGAGCTGACGATAGACTTCGAAATCATCTCCTTCATAGGCTTGATAAAATTGACGTGAAAGCACTAGCTGAAAAACATCACCTCTCAAAATGTGATCTTTTGCCAATTCAACTTTCTGTTTGAAAGAATCATCAGTTTCAGATGAATCAAAATTTCCCGTAGCCCTGAATCCCCCGCTATCTTTAACATCTCGATTCAAAGCTTTCATTATTACTGCCAACTTATTTGATTTTGAATCAAATGAATTATGCAAGATGCTTAGCTGATTGTGAAAATGATCAAAAACCAAAACGAACTCATATGCAGCCAAATAAACATCTGGCAATTCATCTTGAATCTTTTGCAATTCAATGTCTTCAAACAACTGTAATGCTCCGTAACCTATGACCCCGAAGAACCCATTTTGATGAGCATTCTGTTTATCATCAAAGTCAAATCTAGACTTTAATGCATCCAAATCATTGTGATTTGAAACAGCCACACCTTCTTGCAATTCTCCTTTTATTCGAAGTTCGGCAAGCTCTTCTCTTTGCTGTATTGTTACAATCGGATTGACTACAATAAAAGAATGGGAGTTCGACTTAGTAGAGTAATCTGAACTTTCAAATAGAGAGACATTAGCAAAGCTATCTCTCAAACTGAGGAAAGCGCTAATGGGAGTAAAAGTGTCGCAGAGTATCTGCTGTGAATTTGTAAATATTTTCATTTTTTAATTTTTATCGATTTAAAAAGCTTGGAAAACGGCAAGCAAAAAAAAACGGCTTACCGTGAGTACGATAAGCCGTTGTAAAATTTATAAGGTATACAATTAGTTCATCCACTCATGTTTATGAGAAGACCACCACCAATTTGTATTTAAATTTCTAAAATTCATTTTGTCTCTTATTTGGACAACGCAAATGTTTCAAAATAATTACGGATAAAACAAACATTTTTTGAAACTTTTTTTTCTATACCATAGGTATAGGGAAATCAATCTATAAATTAATTCAAGATTCAATTAGGATAATCAAAAAATAATTTGAAAGATTTGTAGCACAATGAAAGCAACACAAAATATGACATCTTGGAACTGGTTCACAAAAGTGAATTAGGGAAGCTGTGCATATCAAACATATTTGAAGCCTCCTTTTTTAGGAGGCTTTTTTTATGCAACAAAGTCAAGCTTGAACGGTTATATTGAATAAATTAGAACATTAGATGCAAAACATTAACGACATAAGAAGACCCATCATAATTTCGGGTCCCTGCAGTGCAGAATCTCCTGAACAAGTTATGGATACTGCAAAAAGATTAAAGGCCATAGGAAAGGTCAATATTCTTAGAGCAGGAATTTGGAAACCAAGAACAAGACCTAATTCCTTTGAAGGGGTTGGAGCCATTGGTTTACAATGGTTGATTGATGCCGGAAAAGAAGTTGACTTACCTGTAATTACAGAAGTTGCAAATGCTCAACATGTAGAAGTTGCCTTGAAAGCTGGATTCAAAAAATTATGGATTGGAGCTAGAACTTCGGTAAACCCTTTCACTGTACAAGAAATTGCTGATGCATTAGAAGGAACGGGGGTTGAAATGCTTGTGAAAAATCCAATTAATCCTGATTTGAATTTATGGATAGGAGCAATTGAGCGTTTTCAAAATGCAGGTTTAGATAGCGTTAATGCAATTCACAGAGGATTCTCATCCTTTAAAAGTGAACGATATAGAAATGAACCAATGTGGGAGATTCCGATTGGTTTAAGAACTGAATTCCCAAATATTAAATTGATTTGCGACCCAAGTCATATTTGTGGACGAAGAGACATTTTAGAAGAGGTTTCTCAAAAGGCAATTGACTTAGCTTTTGATGGATTAATGATAGAATCGCACATCACTCCAGATGAAGCATGGTCAGATGCAAAACAGCAAATTACTCCAGAAGTCTTGGGGGAACTCTTGAACAATCTGATTGTAAGGGATGTGGAAACTGATGATCAAGCTTTCTTTGATTCTCTTGAGACATTGAGGGGAAAGATCAATGAAATTGATGAGGAACTAGTTGAGCTGATTGCCAAAAGAATGGGAATTGTAGAAGAAATTGGAGCCTTTAAAAAAATGCAAAACATCACCATTTTACAGCCCGAGAGATGGGAAGAAATTAAGAATCTTCAATTTGCTGCAGCTGACAAAGCTAATCTATCTAAAAAGTTTATTATCAAATACTTAGAAGCAATACACCAAGAATCAATTCGTCATCAAACTTCAGTAATGAACAGGAAATGATCGTCAAAGTTCCTTCTAATATTGATATTAAAAAAATTCAAGCACCTGCTTCAAAAAGCTATGCTCAAAGAGCGATTTTTGCAGCAACTTTGGGACAGTCGAAATGTCTTGTAAAAAACTTAGGCACGAGTGATGACGTGAATCACATTCTAGCTATTTCAGAACAACTTGGCGCCGAAATTATAAAAACTGAAGATGGTATAGAGATCAATCCGAGAATCAATGAAATATCTAGAAATCTAAATTGTGGAGAATCAGGACTTGGAATAAGACTAACCACTTCAATCGTTACCACATTTGGTGGTCAATTCACCATAAGGGGAGAAGGAAGTTTGGTTTCAAGACCTATGAATTCATTTGAAACCTTTTTACCTCAGCTGGGAGTGAAATTTGAATCCAATAATGGATTTGTTCCACTCACCACTACCGGCAACATAAATGGCGGAAATATTCAGATTGATGGCTCCATGTCATCACAGTTTTTATCTGGATTATTAATGGCTATTCCCTTAGCTGAACAAGATTCGCAAATTGAAGTTTCTAATTTGGTTTCATTCAGGTATGTTGACATGACACTTCAAGTAATGAAGGACTTTGGAATCCAGTTTATTTCAGAAAACAATAAGAACTATCAAATAAGAGGAAGCCAAACATACAAGAATCCTAAAGTCTATGAAGTTGAAGCAGATTGGAGTGGAGCTGCATTTTGGATCATATACGGCGCTCTTTATCAAGACATAGAAATCCAAGGCCTGAATGAACATTCATTGCAAGCCGACCGGGCAATATTGGAAGTACTTGATAAATGTGGAATTGGCTATACATGGAACCAAAAGAACTTAAGAGTTCAACAATCTAGCTTAAAACCTTTTGAATTTGATGCCACTAATTGTCCTGATTTGTTTCCAATTCTAGCTACATTAGGGGCTGCAATAAATGGTGAATCAAAAATTCATGGTGTCCACAGGTTGAAAGATAAAGAAAGTGACCGTGGACTGAGCATTCAGAGCGAGTTTGCAAAATTGGGTTTACAAATTGAGCTAGAAAAAGATACAATGATTATTAAAGGTCATAGTAGTTTAAATTCAGGAACTGTTCATTCTAATAATGATCATAGAATTGCCATGGCGTTTGCCATTGCTTCTAATTTGACTAAGCACGGCATTGAAATTGAGAAGGCCGAAGCAGTTGCTAAAAGCTATCCAGAATTCTGGTCACTCATAGATAAGATAAAAATCAGTGATTAAATTTTTCCAATCAAATAAAGAGAACCCTATCCATCAAGCAAAATTTGATGTGACTAGAAATATGTTCACTTTTTTAACCATTGTCTTATCCTCTTTGGGGATTGTCAATTTTATTCAGGACGACATTAACATGTATCCACTACTTGCAGGAGCGGCCATTTGTATTATCGTTTTGTTCTTACTTTTTCAATTTAAGAATTACAGACTGGCAGGATTTGTAGCTATGGTAATGGTCACAGTTATGACAGTCTACAACATGATGGTGATCTCAAATTTTGGACACTTCGTAGATTTTTTCTGGATCATCTGTATGGCCATATTTATCTTTTTCATACTTGGCCGATACTGGGGAATCATTAACCTATTCGTTAACATTGCTATAATAGTCGTAATTCTTCACCTTGATAGAACGGGCGAAATAGTGCGTATACAAAAGGAATTCACTGAGTTTTCAGAAATAAATTTTGTAGTGAATATTGGAATATCTGGGATCGTGTTTTCATACCTCGTGATCAAAGTATTGGGAACTTTGAGATTCACTGAAATCAACTATGTAGAAACTAACTTAGAGCTTTCAAAATCGAATGAAGAAAAGACAGTAATGCTAAAAGAAATTCATCATAGGGTGAAGAATAATCTTCAAGTGATCACCTCTATGTTGAGGCTACAACTTCATGACATTGAAGACGAAGCGACTAAGCATCACTTCACTGATTCAATCAATAGAGTGTCAGCTATGGCGACAATTCATGAGAAAATGTATGCCACTGAGTCTTTAACTGAAATTGATTTGGAATCCTATTTAGATGCTTTGGTTAGTGATTTGATCTCTTCATACGCAGTGAACTTAAAGGTGGAAACATCTATTCATTCAAACGTAAAAAGAATCGAACCTAAATCTATTGTTCCTATCGCACTCATATTTAACGAATTGGTTTCAAATTCGATTGAGCATGGATTCTCTGACAGGGTTACCGGGAAAATTGAGATTCAGGCGCAGCAAGATGACAAGGGTGCTACAACAGTAATTTACAGAGATAACGGTGAATGGAAAGCTCCTAAAAGGGAAACAAGCTTAGGCGTTGAACTCGTTCAATCTTTTACTGAACAACTTGACGGCACTTGTGAACGCAATCATACTCCTGCTGGAACAGAATACATTTTCGTTTTTCAAAAACTCTTATAAGTTCATTTTCTTCGCATGAACAGATGTCTTAGAAGGATTCCATGGATCTTTGTATGACTGTTTGAAGAAGAACTCTTGAATGTAAGCTATCGTTCTTACAACTCTTAGGTAATACCCGAAATAGAATACCATACAAGGAATGTAAATCAAGAAGTAAGTGTAAGACGCATTGGTTCTTGCTCGGTAAAGACTATAAACAACAAACTTAAAAAAGTTAGTCAAAGTATAGAGCAAGACATTGGTAATTATAATATTCACCAGCATTGATCGATAATTAATCAACATATCTCCCAGATAGAAATACCATTTGAAGTTTAAGAGAAGATTGTAGGTAATATTTTCTAAGAAGGCGAAAAAATTCAGAAAACTAAAAGCTTGATTCGGAATCAAAACATCTTTGTGTTTTCTAACTCTAAACCTAATCAATGATTTATCCCAACGAAGTCTTTGTCTGGTCAATTTCTTGACTGTATTTGGTACAGAAGTCAAGCATACCGCTTCTTGCTCAAATTTGATTTTGTATCCGAGTTTTCTGAGCTTCACAGTGATATCACCATCTAGACCTGGACCGATATCCCAACCTTTAACCTGTTCAAGCGCATCTGCTCTAAAAGCACCAAAGGCACCAGAGATAATTCTATAAATCCCCAAATAAGAAGTCACTACACGACCAATAGAGATCGTATCATAATATTCAATTGCCTGAAGAGTTGTTACTAGAGATTCGTCATAATTTCGAACCATCACGTTTCCTCCTACCCCGGCAACATCTTTATCAAGGTAAAACGGAATGATAATTTTCTCAATCGCGTCACGGTCATAAGAACAGTCGGCATCAAGGTGAACGATATATTTTCCTTTAGTAAAACGCAAAGCGGTATTGGCTCCTGAGGCTTTACCTCCACGCACTTCGTTTCTTATAAAAACATCTAATCTTCCTGCCTTTTCAAGATCTCGCCCTATGGTTGGCGTGTCATCATCAGATCCATCATCAACAACAATGATCTCTGTATTCTTATAGGTTTGCTCATTCAGAGACTGCACCAACTTATAAAGGTGCTTACCCTCATTTTTTCCGGGAATGATTATAGATACTAAAGGGTACTCAAAATGAAACTCCTTTTTTGCCTTGGCATACTTCTTCTTATTCCAAAGTTTACTAAGTTTCCAGAGGTTCAAAACGAAAAATTCCAAAAGGAAATAACGCATGAACTCAAAGAATATATAAAACCAAAACAGTCGAATGAAATGTTCGACTGTAAGACTCTCCAAGAATCGGAGATAGTTATCTAATAATTCCTCGAACATCTATCCAAAGGCCTTCGTTAATTGTTGAATGTGTAATTGAGGAGATAATTTATAATCTAGTTTGATTACTTCGTACTCAAACTCAACATCAATATCTTTAAAGGTTGTAGCGATTAAACGCTTCAACATATCAATAATTTCAGATAAGATTCTTTTAGCAATTCTGGTCGGAATCTCATTCATAGATAGAATAATGGTTGACGAACTCTGGAAAGAAATAATATCTGAAGAACGGATATTTGATCTAATTACTTTAACCAAATCTTTCAATAATACCTTTTGAACTTCAGACCCCATTTTAGAATAAATCTGAGATGGGTTAGACAAGTGAACAGCACAAATATTTGAAGCACCCTCAGTTTGTCTTAATCGCTCAATCTCATATTTTAACATGGTAACGAAAGTCTCAAACTTCACAGTACCAATAATTTCTTCAATATCTTTTGAAGTAGATACAAATCCATTAATTGCAGCTAGCTCACCTTTTTTGGTAAGACTATATTTTCTAATCTCTTTGCCCTTAAGTTGTTCAACAAGGTTATCGGTGGTACAGGCCAAACATTTTGCCTTCACGTTAAAATCTTGGAACTTATGATCGCAAGCTTTACACTCGTGAAGCACTGAAGGTTTGTCATAATCAACACCAATATGTCTTAATCTCTTATTACATTTTGGACAATCTAATTGATCATCTATCTCATTGGTAAAGTCACTCAATGGCCCAACGTAAGCGCAAGGAAAGTGATGTATAATATCTTCAGTGGTAGAATTCGAACTTCCACATTTTGGGCACACCTCACGATAAGTCAAATGACCACCTTGACAAGATGGACACAAGTAAATTCTATCAATATATGTAGAATCAAAAATTCCTTCTCTCTCTGCAATTTCTAAAATATCCAAAGCAATGTGCTCGTCTCTTTGTCTGAAATTCACCGAGAGAATTGGATACGAGTAATTGTTAGAAGAATAGATGTACGGAATTGGCTCTAAATCTTGAATCTCACAGGTGTACATGAAAGAAATTGTCTTTTCAATCATTTGTGCCTCAAAAGATAAAGAATTGGTAAAGTGAAGATCTTTTGTCTTGGTCAAGATGCGTTCAACCTCAGGAATAATCAGCTCAATTTGATCTAAACTAAACAGTGTTCCGTCCACTAATTTGTTTACAAATGGATCATTGATGTTGATTCCTTTAAGAATGAAAATCGGCTTCAAATAAATATCTGGTTGATTGTCAGATCGAATACGTCTTACAATTTGACGAATAAAGGCTCTATCGTTTCCGTCAATAATTACGGCGTTATGAAATTGAACCCTGTCAACGTTCAAACCATCTTCAGAGTTGATTAACAAGAATTTAAACCCTGCAAATTCAACCAATGACTCTTCCCTATTTACTTTCAACTCTGCCATCTAAAAGGTTCTTTTTGTGACTTTTACACTCAATTTGTAGTATTTTTTCCAAACCTCCAAATCATTCTCACCAATTGGAAGTATATCTGCCGCCAATGTTCTAGTAGTCGGCTCAAATTTCTTTTGGAATTCTTCAGGAAGGATATAAGTTGCAGAATAGAATCTATCTACCAACCCCTTACTCATTGTTCCATCTGCAAATTCAATATCAACTAAATCTCCTTCATGAAGATGTTTCAAATCTTCTTGATTGAAGAATCCTTTAATGTGGACGTTATTTGGTTGATGAATTGAACAAATAGTCTCTGTTTTTAAGGCAACTTCATAAGCTTGCTTGTGAATTCTCGTCACGTTTCCTTCAATCGGACAAGTGAATATCTTGTAGTTCTGCATGTTCTCAACTCCTGACAACATTAAGAAATCATCTCTGCTTGCATTTTTTAGGACTTCATCAAAGCTTGAATTACCAGAACCTCCGCCTCCGCCATTAGTACTTTGCTCAATTCTAATTTCTTGTGGATCTTCTGCTTGCGCTAATAGATCTTCTAAATATTTAATCTGTTTTCTATAAATACTTATTTGGGAACCAAGAACATTAATATCGGCGTTCAACTTAGAGATTTGGTACTCTAAATTCTCAAGGTTTGTATGAGAAACGGCATCCAAGATTACCTCATTACGCACTCTTTCTAAATCACTGTTATAAACATCAAGAAGTGCCTGATTATCTTTAATTCGAACACCATTAAGCTGTACATTCTTTCTAAGAGTATACAGTTCACGCTCAATCCAAGAATCTTTTTTTCCTCCACCTGCAATTGAAACAGAATTCGCTCCGCCCCCATATCCTCCATCTCCGAACATATCATCATCTAAGAAATAATAGAATAAGGTGTCGCCAATATGCACGTCATCTCCTTCTTGAACTTGAAACTCTAATATTCTTATATCATCTGTATGTCTAATATCAACCGATTCAAAGAGAACCTGCCCATTACCTTCTATATAGAAGTATGAATTGATTATGAATCTACCCGTAAAGAATAAGAAAATTGCAAGCAAAAGGAGATACACAAAGCGATCCCAATTAAACGGACGCTTAGCTTTACTGTTATTCTGTTCTTCAAAATAACGTAAGTAACTTTCTTCTTTTCTTTTAAAGTTTACACTTTTCATTCTATTTTACTTCCTTCTTCTTCTACTTTTCAATATTCATTTTATCAAACGAGATCATGCGGCGTAAGTCATGATACGCGAAAGAGCTCAAAGAAGTTTGCGTTTGCAGCTCTTTTATCTTATCCTCCATTTCAATTCTGTTCGCAAAATCTTCAGTTCTTAAGGCAATGATTAGCTTGTCTTTACCATTATCTAAAAATGGTTTAACCTTGTTTACTATGTAACTGGTCTTCACGTTTTCATAACACATGAAGTAAATATGATCACATAAAACAAGCAATTGGTCTATCACTTCTTCACCATAATGCAATGGGACAGAAACACTTAGTTCTAAATCTCTATCGTCACAGAAAGTGCTGATTTTACCCATCATTTCAAGGTATTGTTTTAATAATTTAGGTTTTTCTGTTTGCCAATCATCAAAAGTGTGAGGCTCAATATCAATGTGAATTCCTTTCGGGTCAACTTCTCCATACTTCTCTAAAACATCTCCAATGTATCCTGAAATGTCTTCAGAATAGAATAAACTGTTCTCCCCTATCATGTAATGCACTTCAGCATTTTGATTAGCGAACTCAATAAACTTCTTTTTCTCTTCAATGGTGTCTTTCATTGAAGTTGATATTACAATTTTAGAGAACTCATTGTAAATTGAATATTCAGTTAAGAACCCAGCCGAATACTCTTCAAATGTTTTTGACCAAACATAAACTGCTCTCTTCTTATTATCAATGTATTGGTTCACATCTTGGGCTGTTTGAAACTTCACCACATCTCTTATGTCAGAATGAGGAATTTTTGAATGAACCTTTAGTGCCTTCAGGTACATGTTTTGCAAAAGGTCAACTAATTCAATATCAATCTGCAATAAATCATCATACAATTCAAGCCCCAACAAAGGATCAATATTATTGTCATTCAATCGCACCTTTACTTTCTCTACCCTTAACTTCTCCATAAACATCTTTCTCTTTTGATAAAATGCTATGAACTGCTTTAGTTTATATCTGAATTCGTAACCCGTGCTCAATACTTCTTCGTGAACGTTCACTCTCTTCTGAACTAGTTTTTCATTGTCATACTTGTATTTTTCCTGGGCTACTTCATTTTTCAGCTTCGTGTTAAATGGGATAGGAATATTGAAATTGAATCCTGCTGTAAACCAAGATCTATTCGTTGGTCCTATTAAATCGTAGTAGTTATACTTTGCATAGGTTTTAAAAGATATTTGATGATACCAGCTATAATAATCATCATAAACACGACTAGAAAGAAGACTATCGGTTTGTTGACCTAATAAATAGAAGATCTTTTGATAGTCTAAATCTATAAGGGGTAAATTGTCAACATCAAATTCTAAGGAATCATTTGCCGGATTCAAATAACTATTATAGTCTTCGTATACATGAATCAAACTTTCAACTTCTGATAATCTTGTGTCAAGCGCAATTAAATCTTCTTTCTTTAAACGCTTTAAATAAACCAATTCTTTAATTGTTTGGTACTGCTTTTCAAGCTGAGCTCTTCGTTCATTCAATAATTTAATTTTGACCTCATTGAATGTGAAAATGGTGTGGTCAAATCTTTTAAGATAATTGTAGCCCTCAACATTTGCATCTTGATTCATCTGCGCACGCAAAATTCTATCTTCAAAAATTCTCGCCTTAACTTTGTTCTCGAAGAAACCTCCTCTCAACAGGTTCCACTCTGCACCCAAATTGAATTTTCTTCGATAAATCAAATTATCCTCTAAATCTCCAATTGTAGGATTGATATTTTCTTGGAAACCTCCAGTAACTGCGACACCATAATCTTTTTGGGTGAGTTCTAGTTGTTTTTCAAGGTATTGTGACCTATTAATATCACTACCTCTTCTCTGCATTTTAGAAATAGTTTCAATTACGATCAAAGAGGTGTCCTTAAATTCAAGTGGGGAATAATTGGCTTCATCAAACAAGCTTTGAAGTTTCTTTACTTTAATGTAAAACAAAGAATCAGCTTGGGAGTGCGCAGCACCACCCAACACTAACAGTAGTAGTATCGTTAATAGTTTTTTCAAAACCCAAATCTTCAACCGACAAAAATAGCTCGGTCTTAGACTAATTATTACTTTTCTTCGTTAAACGGATATTATTTGACGATAGTTACATCAATTTTCTCGCCGCAATTGAAATGACCTTTAGGGCAAGAAGCTTTTCCATGTAATCCGCATGGTCGGCAATCGAGTTTTTCTGCAACTTCAACCGTTTTAGAAGCGTCTGATAAAGGACCGAATCCAAAACCAGGAATAGTTGAACAGAAAAAGGCCGTAACACTAGCATTCATGGCAGATGCGAGATGCAGAGGTGCCGAATCATTCACATACGTCATTGACGCCTTCGATATTAAATAGGCTGATTCAAGTAAATTGGTGCTTCCAGCCGAACACACCCAATTTTTATGGTTTGAAGCTCTACCAATCTCACACAAATATTCAATATCAGATTTAGCTCCTATAAAAAAGACAGTTTGATCTAAGTGTTGATTCAAAAGTTCAACCCATTTTGATTTAGGCAATTGCTTTGTGGCCCATACTGAAGAAGGAGCCATCACAATATAATCTTCAGGAAGACCTGCTTCTTCTATCTTCTGAATTTGTTCTGAAGTTGGATATAGTTTCGGTTTTGCCTGTTTATAATCACCTATGGCTAATAAGAGTGCGTGATTTCTCTCAACTTCGTGTTTCCCATTGCCTATTTCATGATTAACCTTATGATGAAAAGAAAAGGATAATGGATTTTTCTTAAATCCCACGATTTGTTTGGCCTTACTCTTCCACGATAAATAACCACTTGAAGAGAAACGTTGAAGATTTAAGAGGACATCATAGTTGCGTTCCCTAATTAGCTTAGCTAAGTGTTTAAGATTTGCGTATTTATTGTTTTTCTTATCCCAAACGAGAACACGTCTAATATGAGGATGTCCAACCAACAAACCGTCATTTCCCTTTCTTACTAAGAAATCAATTTTTGCAGTAGGTTCTTTTTCTATTATTGATTCAATCAAAGCCGTAGCTAAAATCACATCTCCAATAAAGGCAGTTTGTATGATTAAATAAGTTTTCAATTATTCTTCAAGATGTTGGTATTTCTTACGAACTTCTTCACCAATAGGAATCGGAGTTCCGCTTTCGTCAATTCTTACGAAAATAAAAATAGTTGAGCACACCAGTTTTTCTTCACCAGTGTAAAAGTTGTAGCCTCTTGCTTCAATATAAACAGTAACAGATGTTCTACCCATTTTCTGAACTTCACCATAAATATTGACTTGATTTCCAATTTTTACTGGGCGCTCAAAGTTAGTCTCGTCAATCTTGACGGTTACCATATTTGGATTTTCACAGATGCTGCATGCCCAAGTGGCTGCAGTTTCATCTAGCCAGGATAGCATTATTCCTCCAAACAGGTTTCCATGAACACCAATGTCTTTGCCCATGCATAATTTTATTGCTAGTTTTTCCATTACTTCACTATTGCTATTAAATTTTCAACCCACATTTCATTGCTAAATGAAAGACCTATTTCATGACTTCTTTTACCCATTGCAACTAATTCACTATCATTCATTTTTGTGAATTTCAACATTGCTTCTTTTATTGCCTTAACACTACCTGATTTTATTTCAAATCCATTGTCTTTCAAATAGGTGTGCTTTGCCCCTACTCTTTCAGAAACAATCATGGGAAATCCGCTTAGCGCGAACTCTTGCACAGTTACTCCCCATGGCTCAAATTTGCTAGGTAATATATAAACTCCAGATCCTTCGAGATATTTCCCCATCTCTGTCGGTTGAATGAATCCAAAATGACTTATACCTTCTGACTCAATTCTTTGATCCCATTCACTGCCGGTCCCAATACACCACAATTCCCAATCAATTTGATTTGAATCTTTCAATTCTTTATAGGCCTGCCACATCTCAAAAATCCCCTTGTGCTCCACATATCTAGCAACATATAAAAATCGTTTTGGAAAACTAACTTCCTTGGCCTTAAATGTCTCTTCGTACTTTGAAGTAAATAAGTTGACATCTGCACAGTAAAAATTACGAATTAGATTAGAACCTTTGAATCCTAGCTTCTCCGCAAAGCGGGCTTGCGGATCTCCTGGAACCCAGGCATGGGTAAATATCCGCTTAAGATATATGGGCGAAATGCTTGCTGCAATTTTTTGCTTTAAGCCACCCGTCCAGTGATTATCTAAGGTCAAAACTACTGGAATTTCCTTTTTAAAACTCTTTGCGGCCTTCACATAGCCTTTATCCATCCATCCCGAACAAACAAGAATATCGGGATTAAACTTCTTTAATTCATCCTCAATTTGAATTTGTGAGAAATTACTTCTGTCTTCAATTCTAACATTTGGAATTTCATCAAAATTGAAGGGCGCTTCACTATTAATCGGCCACCTAAAAATCAATACTTCATGCTCTTTTGCCAATTCTTTGACATTGGCCATAAAATAACCTGCAATTTCTGAATATAAAAATGCTACTTTTAAGGAGGACATTTTGTAGTTTTAAACAAAAATACATTTTTGATTGATGATGAAGTCTAAACATACTTTTTTTTGCAAGGATATTAATTTCGGAATTTTGGATGAAGGCGAATCTATGCATGCCACGAAAGTTATGAGATTACAAGAAGGCGACTTAATGAATCTTATTGACGGAAAAGGAAGATTGGCGCAAGTTAAAATTACTTCAACCCAAAAAAAAGAAGTTGGATTTGATGTTGTTCATGAAGAGACGACAGACCAACACCCACTACCGGTAACTATTGCAATTGCACCAACGAAGAACATTGATCGTTTCTCTTTCTTTATTGAAAAATGTACTGAAATGGGAATCAAAGAAGTTGTTCCCTTTGAAAGCAGTAACTCAGAACGCAAAAGACTAAGAATTGATAAGGTTCAAAAGGTCGCAGTAGGCGCTTTGAAGCAATCAGGAAACTTATATTTACCTGAGGTCCATGAACTTCGAGCTTTTTCAGAAGTGGTGAAGAAGGATTACAAAAACCACGTCAAACTAATCGCTCATTGCGAAGAAGACTCAGATAAAAAATCAATGGCCGATTTGGTAAATGTTGATGAACCGTGTATAATATTAATAGGACCAGAGGGAGATTTTAGCCCAGAAGAGATTAACTTAGCTAAAGAAAATGGATTTCAACCGATCTCGCTCGGTAATTCAAGACTTAGAACAGAAACCGCAGGAATATTAGCATGCCACAACGTTTATTTATTACACTCTGTTTAATACTGATTGGTAGCTTTAGTTTTGCTCAAGAAAGCTCTTATCAAGTAGCGGTTCTAAAATATAGAGGCGGTGGAGATTGGTATGCAAACCCAACTGCTTTGCCTAATCTTGTTAGATTCTGTAATTCAAATTTGAAGACGAATATTTCAGAAGAAACCGAAACGGTTGATGCTGGAGACCCTTCAATTTTTAATTATCCTTTTGTTCATATGACAGGACACGGAAATGTTGTTTTCTCAAATGATGATGCCAACAACCTTAGAAACTATATGATTGGAGGAGGCTTCTTGCATATTGATGATAATTATGGAATGGACAAGTTTATTAGAACGGAAATCAAAAAAGTCTTTCCGAACAACGACTTGGAAGAACTACCTTATTCACATGCTATTTTCCACCAAAAGTATGATTTTGACAAAGGTCTTCCTAAGATTCATGAACACGACAAAAAAAGACCTCAGGCTTTTGGGATAATATATGAAGGCAGACTGGTTTGTCTGTATACATATGAATCTGATTTAGGAGATGGATGGGAAGACACAGAGGTACATGGAGATTCATCTGACAAAAGAACTGAAGCCCTTAAAATGGGTGCTAACATAATTCAATTTGCTTTTAATGCTGCACATTAAGAAACTTTTCTTCTTACTGATATTGTTCTTTGTAGCCAATTCTTCTTTCGGCTTAAGGGATAGCGTTAAGTATATTAACTCTCCTTATCGTCAAGAGTCAACACCCCACTTTCAATTCGGTCAATTTAAGAGGGGATTTTCAAATAATTTATTAAAAAATCAACTAGATAGCTTAGAGGCAAAACCAAGAATTCAATGGAGCAGACTGGACAGCTTGAAATTTGCACAGATATCCTTAGAGACAGGAAATAAAAATCTTTCAAAATTCTACTTCCAAAACCTGAAGGTAGATTACAAACACGAAGAAGATTATTGGTTTGATGAGCTAATGATAGATTATCTAAACGAAGATTATCACAGGGCCTTGGATAAAATAAAGAAGAAGAGCCCAATGACATTAGAATTTTCTAAAATCTACTTTTTTAAGAAAATTATTGAGGCAGAAATCCAAAACAAAGCAGACGATAAATGGTACAAAGAAAATAAAGTACTTAATTGGGAAATTGACACCTCGCTATTTTCATTAGATAAAGACGATCCAAAGTTTCAAGAGAACGTCATTATGCCAATAAAAAACCTTGAATATGTCTTGGATAAAATCATTGCTTATGTGTATGAAGATGATCCAATAATTGCAAATGCTTGCCAAGAAATGGCAGCCATCATTGAAGCCCACTTATCATTAAGTCAGGCATACATTGCGTTAAGCTTAGGAAGACACTATAACAAGTGGGATAAGGATATTTTGGCAGATGTTAAAGCAGTTAAAGCCAAGATGACCCAGAAAAAATACAAAATACCTAATTTCAGAAAGTACTTTCCACGAATAGAATATTGGAGGTTTGACTACCAAATGTTGAAAGAAGAAATCATTCTTGAAAAAAATGATTCAACCGAATACATCATTCCTAAAAACATGAATGAAAAACCACCTCCTACCATCTCATTTCCACCACAATTGATTGTTGTCGGGGGGATTTTCGTGTTTTTTCTGCTAATTCTTATCTTCTTAAAAACGCGTAAAAAATAATTTGGAATTATATTTGCCTCTTCAATACTAAAAAACAGATCATGAAAACCGCATACTTATTACTATCCCTTCCATTAATCTTACTGACATTGAGCTGCGGAAACAAAGACAAAGACGGAAAAAAAGATGATGTAGTAACAAGCAAGGGAATTTTAGTTACTGATTTCGCACCTTACAAAGACAATACAAACACTACAATTAATACGGTTTCTTTAGAGGAAAATGTTTTAAGTATGAATGTGAGTTATAGCGGAGGTTGCGAAGAACATGAATTCACTTTGTTAGGATCAAAAATGATTTCGAAATCCTTACCTCCACAAAGAGGAATTACTTTATATCACCAAAACAACAATGATAGTTGCCGTGAATTAATAACTGAAGATTTAGCTTTTGATATTTCAGATTTCGCTTACGGAGAAAAAGAGATTGTTCTTATTCTTAAAGACTGGAAAGAAGGTATTTCTTATACCCTAAAGTAAGCTCTTATATAGTTTGGCAAAATCTTTTGCGAAGTAGGTAAGAATGCTGTCTGCACCCGCACGCCTCATGCTCAATAGCATTTCAGGCATTGCCTTATCGTAGTCAAGCCATCCATTTTGACAGGCCGCTTTAAGCATTGCGTACTCACCACTTACATTATAAGCGGCAATAGGTAAATTTGAATTCTCTTTTAGTAGAGCTATCACATCCAAATAACACAAAGCAGGCTTTACCATCAAGAAGTCAGCTCCTTCTACTTCATCAAGATCTGCCTCTCTTAAGGCCTCTTGCTTATTAGCTGGGTTCATTTGATAAGTCTTTTTATCACCCGCTTTTGGAGCAGAATCTAAAGCGTCTCGAAAAGGGCCATAATAGGCACTGGCATATTTAGCTGTATAAGACATAATCGAAACATGTTCTAATTCAACCTTATCCAATTCTTCTCTTATAAATCTAACCCTTCCATCCATCATATCTGAAGGACCTATGATATCAATTCCAGCTTGTGCTTGAGCTACAGCCATCTTTCCCAAAATAGGCAATGTCTTGTCATTCAAGATTTCACCATTCTCTACATAACCGTCATGACCATCTGAACTATAAGGATCCATGGCTACATCACTCATCAAAACTATTCCAGGAAATCTTTCTTTTAAATCACGGATGTAAGTCAAGTAAAAGTTATCTTCAGCATAGCTGTGAGATGCAATCTTGTCTTTCTTGCTTTCCTCAATAACTGGAAACAGAACAAAAGTCCTCAAACCGGCTTCAACTGCTTCTTCAATCTCAATGCAAAGACCTTCAAAATTTAATCGATACAAATCTGGAAGTGAACTGATAGCTTCTTTTTGAATATTGCTATTCGTAATAAATAGAGGATAGATCAAATTTGCCGGTCGCAAAGTTGTCTCTTCAATCATTGCTCTGATTGCAGGATTTTTTCTATTTCTTCTTGGTCGAATTAACATTATGCTTGGGTGTAAAATTAACTATTCTTACTGGTTTTGTAACGCTTTGTTTCAGCTCTATCAAAATTCATATCTAAAAAAGCTAATTTAAATTGGTATTAAGTACCATTTTTTGGGCCAAGAATTGAATTATTTTTATAGTTTTGGAAGTAAAATTTTATCCAGTTATGAAAATTCTTCTCAAGTATTTTTGCCTCAGCTCTATAACTCTTGCCTTTGCATCTTGCGGTGGTGATGGTGTTGATGTAGATGTAGAACAGCCAGATGACAGTGAAATCATTGTAATTCAGGATAGTGAACTTGATTCTGCTTCTGCTTTGAACGCATCAATCAATGGCAAAATGTTTAGTATTCCTTCTCCTATTCAAATGGCGACAATGATTAAGGACAACGTTTCTTCGTTCAATGAAGAAATGCTTACTGACCCTGAAAACGTGGCCAACTTCACGACAGAGTTTAAAAGAGCTGTCAACATGGGGATTTATGGTGCAGATTTAGGTTATGCAACAATCTATGAAAATAACACTAAGGCTGTTTCTTACTTATCTTCAGTTGAAAAGTTATCTGATGAGCTTGGAATTTCTGGTGCATTTGACCAAGACCTTTTAGAAAGATTTATTGAGAATGGAAATGATCAAGATTCAATGCTGGTTATCATGTCTGAAGGATACAGAGAAGGTGATAGATTTTTGAAAGATAACGAAGAGCATGATGTCGCTACCTTAATTTTGACTGGTGGATGGATCGAATCTCTCTACTTTGCTGCTCTTTCATACGAAGAGACAGAATCACAAGATGTTGCAAATAGAATTGGTGAACAAAAAACTGCCTTGAAAACAATTATTGAACTTCTGAACGATTACAACAGTGATGAATACTATTCATCTTTGATTGCGGATTTAACAGATTTACAAACCGACTTTAAATTGATTGAATTCAATTACACTTACATTGACCCAATTCATGATTCGGCAAATCACAGAACAACTATTAAAAGTAAATCTTCTGTAAAAATGGAAGGAGATGTTTTAAATAACATCATTACTAAAATTAAAAATATCAGAAACGGATTAATTGGATAGAATTATGAAAAGATTAGTATTAGCAATAGTAGTTGCCCTTTCTGCAATTGGTGCTCAAGCACAAGAATGTGATTCATTGGTTAATGTATGCTACGAATACTTAACCCCTTCTAAAAGTGATGGTAAAGTCTTCATCTCTGATGGTCAAGTTTATAAAGCTTTTGTAGATGCTGAGCAGTCAGCTGAATTTAAAGTTACTTTATATGGTGGTTCATTATACAGAATAGCGACTACGGCCGGAACAAAAGATGACTACGTTATTTTTAATGTCTATGATCAAGATAGAAACTTATTATTCTCTAATGCGGATGAGGATAATCACCCATACTGGGATTTCAAAATTGACAACACATTAGATTGCTATGTTGAAGCATATTTAGATATCGATAAAAAAGTATCTGGATGCCTTGTGGTTCTTATTGGATTTAACAAGTAAGACTAGCAATTATACAATTCGAGATTAAATGAGTGAAAGAATATTAAAAGCCTTAATGCAACTCTTCGCAATTATTGCAAGGGTTGATGAAAATCTGGATAGCCAAGAAGAGGTAACTTCAGGTGAAGGCCGAAAAATTGTAAAAGCGTTCCTGAGTCAAGAACTTGGTTCTGCTGCGGTAGAAGAATACCTGGGTATTTTTGATGACTTCCTTATCCAATTTCAAGGTAGCTCAAAAAAGAAAGACGGAAAAAGAAAGAAAACTTCTGTTCACTCGGTAAAAGTTCTAAGAATTTGTACTCAAATCAATGAGGAGTTAGCGCAGAGACAAAAAATAATTGTTCTTGTTAGAATTTTAGAATTCATTAACGCAAATGAAGTTGTTGATGAACAAGAGTTGGAATTTGCTCAAACAGTGGCAGATACCTTCAACGTTTCAATGGAAGAATACAACAAAATCAGAGAGTTTGTTGAATCTCCAATTGATAAAATTCTGGATCACGAAGACATGTTATACGTGACTTCAAATGAAACAGAATCTTTTAGTGCGTCAAAACATATTTATTCTGAAGGAATCGAAGGACAAATTAGAGTTCTTAAAATACCTTCAGTAAACTTCCATTTCTTCAAATATTTGGGAGAAGCAGACTTGAATCTTAATGGACAGCCATTACCTCAAGGACGTCACGTAATCTTGAACCAAGGTAGCTCGGTAAGATCTTCTAAGGTTAAACCAATTTATTACAGTGATATAATTGGTAAGTTCCTTTCTGATAAGGCAGCTGAGAAAATTGTCTTCAAAACCGAACAGGTAGTCTATAAATTTAAGGGAGGAAAAATCGGATTGCATGATTTTAACTTTGCTGAAGAATCAGGATCACTACTCGGAATTATGGGTGGATCAGGTGCTGGAAAGTCAACCTTATTGAACGTTCTAAACGGAAATTACACTCCTGCTGAAGGAAAAGTAACTATCAATGGTGTTGATATTCACCATGACAAGAATAAAATTGAAGGTGTAATTGGTTATGTCTCACAAGATGACTTGTTAATTGAAGAACTTACAGTATTCCAAAATCTTTTCTACAATGCGAAACTTTGCTTTGGAGGAATGGATGATAAATTAATCGCAAAGAGAGTTCTAAAAACTTTATCTTCTTTGGGATTATATGAGACTAAAGACTTAAAAGTTGGAAGTCCATTAGAAAAAACGATTTCAGGTGGTCAAAGAAAAAGACTGAACATTGCGTTAGAGTTGATACGTGAGCCTTCAGTTCTTTTTGTAGATGAACCTACTTCTGGTCTTTCTTCGAGAGATTCAGAAAATATCATGGACCTTTTGAAAGAGCTTGCTCTTAAAGGTAAATTAATCTTTGTAGTAATTCACCAGCCTTCTTCTGACATCTTCAAGATGTTCGATAAGCTATTAATTCTTGATGTTGGAGGATTCCCTATTTATAACGGAAACCCAGTTGATGGGGTGATGTACTTCAAAAAATGCATTAATCATGCAAAAAGTGACGAAAGTGAATGTCATGAGTGTGGTAATGTAAATCCTGAGCAAATCTTCAACATCATTGAATCAAAAGTTGTTGATGAATACGGAAATCAGACTCAACATAGAAAAATCAGTCCTAAAGAATGGAATGACAGCTATTTAGAGCAACTAGAACCGGACACGAATGCTATTGAAGATGCCACTGAAATACCAGAGTCTACCTTTAAAAAACCTGGCTTTTTCAAGCAACTTAAAGTTTACTTTGTTAGAGATGTACTTTCTAAGTTAACGAATCGACAATACATGTTGATTAACTTACTTGAAGCTCCTGCCCTAGCATTTATTCTGGCGTTTTTTGTAAAGTATTATAATATTCAAGATGGTGCTGAATATACGTTCAGAACGAATCAAAATATCCCTCAATTCCTTTTCATATCAGTAATCGTAGCGCTTTTCATTGGTTTAACTGTAGCTGCTGAGGAAATCATTAAAGATCAAAAGATTCTGAAGAGAGAATCATTCCTGAACTTAAGTAAGGGATCCTATCTTGTCTCTAAAATTTCTATAATGTTTATCATTTCTGCTGTGCAGATGGTATTCTTTGTAGCAATTGGAAATTGGATTCTCGAAATTCAAGGGATGTGGTGGCAATACTGGATAATTCTATTCTCCCTCTCTTGTTTTGCAAACGTCCTTGGATTAAATATCTCTGCAAGCTTTAATTCTGTTAAAGTAATCTACATTTTGATTCCAATATTTATCATCCCTCAACTATTGTTTAGTGGTGTAATTGTAAAATTTGATAAGCTTAACCCAGTATTTGGAGATGAAAGTGCTGTTCCTTTAATTGGTAACGTCATGGCATCCAGATGGGCATATGAAGCTTTAGCGGTTGAGCAATTCCAAAGCAATAGTTACGGAGATTATTATTACGCATTTGATAAAAAGAAAAGCTGGAACACCTGGAAAAAAGATTACTGGTTGCAAGAGCTTAATGCGAAACTAGACTTCGTAAAACTAAATGTTGATGAACCAGAGAAAAAATCAGAGGTTCAAAGCGATTTGTTAGTTCTTCGAAATGAAATTGAACGGGAAGAAAACTATGTTCAATTAGAATGTGTAGGTTGTAAAGAAGGTTTAACAGCCGAGAACTTCACACAAGACACTTACGACATCATCAAAGATTACTTCACAACTCTAAAGAAGCACTACAAAAATAGAGCTGATGAGGCAAGAAAAAGTATTGATCAACTGAATAAGGAGTTAATTGAAAAGAACGGAAAAGAATGGTACTTGAGCTTAGTTGACGATCACACCAATGATGCCTTAGAACAGTTTGCTACTAACAAAACTGATCTGACAAAATTGATTGAGTCTGATGGTTATCTTATTCAAAAGTCTGACCCTATTTATTTAGATCCATATGATAAATCATTCTGGAATGCTCATTTCTACGCTTCAAAGAAGAGAATTGCAATGCTAGACACCTATGTTCCTACTTACTGGGCTAACATAGCAGTGATATGGCTAATGAGCATAATTTTAATCATCACATTATATTTTGATGTTTTCAAAAAACTGATGGATGGTGCTGAAAAACTGGGTTCTAGAATAAAATTTAAAAAAAGTGAACCTCACTAGTTTTTAGAATCACAAAAAAGATATATATTTGCGCCCGCGCTTCATGCGTGAGGCGCATTTTTTATGGTGGTTGTAGCTCAGTTGGTTAGAGCGTCGGTTTGTGGTACCGAAAGTCGTGGGTTCGAATCCCATCTTCCACCCATTAAAATGAAACCAGTCCAATAGGGCTGGTTTTTTTATGCAAACATTTTCGATCAAGCTTGCTTGAATGAGGAAATGGAGTGTAAAAAGAACAAGCAAAGTGGTTTTCTTGCTCAGATAATTATTCTTCTAAACGTTCAGCATTCCCTTCACCCAAAGCGTGATAAAGAACACTCACTAAATGCAAGGTATCATCTCTTGCGGCAGATTGACCAGATTTCGCGATCATCCAAACGCCTACAATTAGAAAAAAAGTTACCGGAAAACACCAAATCCAAGCAGATTTAATACCTAACATTAGATTTGACAATCCATATAAACCACCTATAAGAGAAAGTAAACCCAGAAAGGAATATATAAACACGAACATAACCCAAACCGTGTATTCTGGACCAACCATTACGCGTATAAGAGTATCTCCTCCATATTCATCATACTCGTCATCTTCAAGCGTTACTTTCAACTCAGGAGACCAAAAATGTCTTTCAGCCTTAGGCATTCCCAAGTAAAACTGACCATGAACTTCTTTCCCAACAACCGTATCGTCAGAGTCAACCGCATTTTTCAAACGGCTATTAATCTCTTCTTGAGACAAATGCGACTTAAGTTTAAACCTAGGTCTAATCTCCCCAAAATTATGATGGTCTTTACGATTAAACGTCATGAAAGCTCTTTGAATTTCACTCAAATTAAGCAATCTGCAAACAAATCGAAATGACTATGGTCAGTTTTGAAAATTACGCTATGATTTCACTAACTTCATTCTTATGATTAAATGGAACGATATTATCTCATTCTCAATGAATGGAAATCCAAAGCCAGACAAACGAATTGAAAAGACAGCTGAAGAATGGAGATCATTATTAACTGAAGAACAGTATAGAATAACTCGTTTAAAAGGAACAGAGGCTCCAGGTTCAGGAGAGTTTTGTAGTTCACATGAAGCAGGGATTTATGAATGTATTTGTTGTGGTACTCTTTTATTTGACTCCACCATTAAATATGATTCTCGCAGTGGATGGCCAAGTTTCACACAACCTATTAAAGAGAATGCAATTCAATACATCAGAGATGCATCAATGGGAATGGTGAGAGTTGAAGTACAATGTAATAGTTGTGACGCTCATTTAGGTCATGTTTTTCCTGATGGGCCTGAGCCAAGCGGATTAAGATATTGCATAAATTCCTTATCCATTGATTTAAATAAAGACTAAAAATCGACTTTAAACACAAGCCAATTATTGAAATGAAAGATCTCTTCGAAGCAGAAAATCAAGCAATATTCGAAAATGAGCTAGTCGCAGACAGCAATGAAGAAAATGTTTCAAGACAAGTTCGCGGAGCCTGCTATTCGTTCGTCAGTCCAAAAAAGACAGCTAAACCAGAACTATTACATTATTCGAAGGCATTATTAAACGACTTAGAAATAGAGATTCATGATTTAGAATTGTTTACACAAGTAGTAAGCGGAAACTCAAGCTTTAAAGCAAATAGACCTTACGCTATGTGCTATGGTGGACATCAATTTGGTAATTGGGCCGGACAACTTGGGGATGGACGTGCAATCAACATTGGAGACATCAATACCTCATCTGGAAATTGGAAAATGCAGTTAAAGGGAGCTGGTCCAACTCCTTATTCAAGAGGATCGGATGGCTTGGCTGTTCTTAGATCATCTATTCGAGAATACTTATGCAGTGAAGCCATGCATCACTTAGGAATATCAACCACAAGAGCATTGTCCTTAGTTAAAACCGGTGATCAGGTGATGCGAGATATCATGTATAAAGGTAATCCGGCATTAGAGACCGGAGCAATTGTCTGTCGGATGTCGACTTCATTTATTCGATTTGGAAACTTCGAGTTCTTAAGTGCTCAAAAGAATACGGACTTACTCAAACAACTGTCAGACTATACGATTCGACATCATTACCCTGAAGTTCAAGATGGACCCAATAAATATGTAAACTTCTTTAATTCTGTTTGTGAAAGAACATCCGAGATGATTGTCAACTGGCAAAGGGTAGGCTTTGTTCATGGAGTAATGAATACAGATAACATGTCGATATTAGGGCAAACGATTGATTATGGACCGTACGGTTGGCTTGAAGATTACAATCCCGGATGGACACCAAACACAACTGATGCACAGCATAAAAGATATAGATTTGGAAATCAAGCTAATATCGCTTTATGGAATTTAGCTCAATTAGCAAACGCAATTTACCCTTTGGTAAACAAAGCTGAGCCATTAGAAGAGGCCCTAGAAGATTTCAAGAATCTATACAGAGCTTCTTATCATCAAATGATGTGCTCCAAATTAGGAATCTCAGAGTCACAGTCAATTCAAAAATCATTTGTTCAAGATCTTGAAAGGTTATTATTCAAATCAGAAATTGACATGACTTTATTTTTTAGAAAGATATCAGAGATAGAATACCTCAAGTTCGAACAGCTTTGGGAGATCGTATTGGAAACAACTTATTCGAACGCAGAAGATCTTAAAAAACAAGAAGAAACATGGAAAGATTGGTTTTCTGAATTTCAATCTATCATTATAAGAGAAGGTCTTGACCAAGAGAAGAGAATTTCACAAATGAAGGCCGTTAATCCTAAATATGTATTGAGAAATTACATGGCTCAGCTCGCAATTGACGCGGCTAATAAAGAAGATTATTCTGTTTTAGAAGAGTTGTATACGCTACTCCTTAAGCCTTATGACGATCAAAATGAAATGAATAAATGGTTTGTCAAAAGACCTGATTGGGCTAAGAACAAAGTAGGCTCTTCCATGTTATCATGCAGTTCTTAATTTGAACTTTTTCAGAAAGTCTAACCAACATTCTTAGAGTAATTTTGAGGCAATATGGAAAGTAAAATAATTGAATTTAAAGGAATGCCGCTTTTTCAAAAAGCGAAGTTTAACCCACCTTTCGTAATGCAAGGAACATTAGAAAACTTTGCTTGTTTCTTTTATATGCTAGAAGGAAGCATGTTGAGTTATGATGCTAGAGGTGTACATCAAATCTCAGACAAAGAGGCCATCACAAAGAACTGTGGAAGTTACGTTCAAAAATATGTGACATCCAACAAATCAGAGAGCTGTGAAGCCATTGCAGTTTACCTATATCCAGAACTTCTTCAAGAAATTTATAAAGACGAAGTACCTTCATTCATTACTTCAGAGAATAATGTAGCTCCAAAAAAATTAATCGGAAACAAATTGATAGAGCAATACATGAATAACCTTGTCGTGTTTTTTGAAGATCCTGAGGCAATTGATGAGGAACTGGGAATTCTTAAAATAAAAGAGCTCATCATGATCCTTTTAAGATCAGAGAATCATGAAAATATTCAAACTTTATTATCTGAAATATTTTCTCCTGTTAACGTCAAGTTTCAAGATGCCGTTCAAAAGAACATATTTAACCCTTTAAGTATTGAAGAGCTCGCATTCATTTGTAATATGAGCCTTTCAAGCTTTAAAAGAGAATTCAATAAAGTATACGAAGAGACCCCGGCAAAATACATCAAAACAAAAAGACTAGAGCACGCAGCATCTCTTCTAATCTGCAATGACGAAAGCATATCTTCAATTTCATATGATTCAGGCTTTCAAGATGTCACAACATTTTCTGATAGTTTTCAAAAAAAATACGGTCAATCACCTTCAAAATTTAGATTGAACCAAATTAGAAAGTAGTTGAACTATTACGGAAAACCTTTCCCCTACTTCTTGCCGAAATTTGTACCGAACACAAAATCATTAAAAAATGAAAAAAGTAATCGGAGTAGCAATACTATTATTAACATTAACAAATACAACAATGGCAAAAGAAAAAGGATTTGATTTAGAAAGAGAAATCGCAGTAAACGTTTCAGCTGAGAAATTATGGGACATGGTAGGACCTGGATTCACGGATGTCTATAAATGGGCTTCGAACGTAGATCACTCAGAAGGAAAAGGGCAATCTGAATTTGAAGGAGCGAGCTGTAGCGAAAGATCTTGTGACGTATCTGTAAAAGGATTTTCAAAGATCAATGAAAAACTTTACAAATATGATGCGGCTAAAATGAATTTGGCTTATGAGGTGAACAATGGAATGCCTGGCTTTATCACAAAAGCTCAAAATGACTGGACAGTAGTCTCTCTAGGAGAGAACAAGTCTAAACTAGTGATGAAAGCTGTTTTCAGATCAAAGGGATTAATGGGGTCAATGATGAATGGCAAAATGAAGAAAAAAATGGAGGAAACGCTAACCACTGTTTTAAATGACGCAAAAGTTTATGCTGAAACGGGAAAAATCTCTCAAGCAAAAGCAGAAAGAGTGGCCAAATTGCAGAAGAAGAGTAAAGTTGCGGCCTAAGTAATAATTCAAATCGGCTTAGTAAATCTAAGCCGATTTTTTTTGATTGTTGTGAGTCGAATAACCAAAAGACCGATTGAGATATTTATATTAGAATCTTTGAAAGATTGAGCTCTTTCATTCGTCTCATTAAGAAACAAATTATGAAGAAAGCAATTTGGAACGGACAGGTGATAGCCGAAAGTGATAACACTGTAAACATTGAAGGAAATGACTACTTTCCGGCAGATTCGATTAAAAAAGAATTCTACTCAGAAAGTGATACACACACAGTGTGCCATTGGAAAGGGACAGCTTCATACTACACCTTAAATGTAGACGGTAAAGAAAATAAAGATGCCGCTTGGTACTACCCTGAAGTAACTGAACTAGCTAAATCTATTAAAGGTCACGTGGCATTTTGGAAAGGTGTATCGATTGAAGGTTAAAAAGACTTGATGGAATCAGAAGTATTAAAATTATTTATAGCAACCAGAAGTGAAACCGAAGAGCTGTGTGCGCCTTTGAAAACAGAAGATTATTCTGTGCAACCCTTTGTAGATGTCTCTCCACCTAAGTGGCACTTAGCACATTCAACCTGGTTTTTTGAGCAGTTCATTCTGGTGAAATACGCTCAGAATTACAAGGTTTATGATGATGATTTCTCATTTCTGTTTAACTCATATTACAATAATGTAGGAGAAAGGGTATTGAGACCTAATAGAGGAAACATGACACGTCCTGCTGTGAGTGAAGTATACGATTATAGAAATCATGTGACAGCTTCATTGATAGAACTTCTTAAAACTAATTCCACATTTGAAATTGAAGAATTAGTCACCTTAGGTATCAATCACGAACAACAACATCAAGAGCTTCTGGCTTACGATATTAAGTACATTTTAGGTCATCAACCGACTTTCCCTTCTTTTGAAACGAAATTAAAGCTGCGAACAACAGCAAGATCATCTGAATTCATTAAGATTAATGAAGGTATTTACGATATCGGATTCAAAGGAAATGACTTCTCTTTTGATAATGAATTAGGTAGACACAAAGTATACCTTCATGATTTTGAAATTTCAAATAAACTCATCACGAATGAGGAGTACATAGCCTTTATTGAAGATGGTGGATACCAGAACTTTAATTTATGGCATGCCGAAGGATGGGATTTCATTGAGAAGAATGAGATATGCGCCCCAATGTATTGGCATAAAGTAAAGGGAGAATGGATGTATTACCAATTCAATGGTTTAGAGAAAATTACTCTTGATGAACCGGTCATGAACATTTCATTTTATGAAGCATTCGCATTTGCCGAATGGAAAGGAATGAGATTACCGACTGAATTTGAGTGGGAAGTTGCATCAGACTTATTTGATTGGGGCGACCTCTGGGAATGGACCAACAGTGCGTACCTTCCTTACCCAAATTTCTCTAAGCAGCCTGGGGCTCTCGGAGAATATAACGGAAAATTCATGGTCAGTCAAATGGTATTGAGAGGTGGATCATTTGCCACGGCACAAAACCACAGTAGAAAAACATATAGAAACTTCTTTCATCCGTCTTCTAGATGGCAATTCGGAGGAATTAGATTAGCAAAATAAATGAACGAGCAATTTAAAAATGACGTACTTGATGGATTGAGTGCGAACCCTAAATTCTTATCCTCTAAATACTTTTATGATAAAATTGGTGATGATTTATTTGTGCAAATCATGAATTTGCCTGAATACTATCTTACAAATGCCGAAATGGACATTTTCTCTAATAAAACAGATGAGCTTATTGCTGCCTTAAACTGTACTAACGATAGGCCTTTTGACATTGTTGAACTCGGAGCCGGAGACGGTTCAAAGACCATTAAACTTTTAGAAAGATTAGTTGATCGAAAAATCAACTTCTCATATCAACCAGTAGATATTTCGCAGAACGCTCTTGACGGATTGGAATCAAGACTAAAAACTGAATTGCCCAATCTTGAAGTTGAAACTCAACAGGGTGAATACTTTGAGGTCTTATCTTCTCTCAAAAACACAAATAGAAGAAAAGTCGTATTGTTTCTAGGTTCAAATATTGGAAACATGTTAGATCCCATTGCCAAGAAATTCATTGATGAGTTGTCGTCCAACTTAAATGGAGGAGACCATCTTTTAATAGGCATAGATTTGATAAAAGCTGTTGACATAGTTCTACCGGCATACAATGATTCAAAAGGAATTACGGCTGCTTTTAATCTGAATGTACTCAGAAGAATTAACTCAGAATTAGGTGGGGATTTTGACCTAGAAAAATTTGCGCACAGCCCTTATTACACTGAAGAAGAAGGAATTGCTAAAAGTTATTTAAAGTCTACTTGCAATCAAGAAGTGTTCATTGCAGCATTAGACAAAACATTTCATTTTGAAGAAGGTGAAACTATTCATACAGAAATTTCGAGAAAATATAATGACAAAATCATGCAGTCATTAATTCAGGATTCTGGACTTCAAATGTGTAATAAAATAATGGACAATAAGGAGTACTTCGCAGATTACATTTTATGCAAGAGCTAGGGTTATTTACTTACAGTCTTTTGCAATTTTAATAACAGCCATTACGCCTTTTTTCTTGACCTCATCAAAGTCATGATATTCTTCGGCAACCTTATCAACTGCGCAATCACAATACTTTTTGGCCTTGTCTTCTCCGAGTAGCTTACTTGATTTATTTTCACAATCAGCAACAAACTCTTTAATTTGTTTTTTGGTCCACCACTTGGCAGCTCCTTTGGCTAATGCCTTACAAGAAAAAAATCCTCCAACCACGAGAATCAATATGAAAAATAAACTTTTTAATTTCATGAACTTCGATTTGGCATAAAGATACATTTTGTGACTTTAATCACTTCCTTACTGAGACTATAATATTACTTTTGAGGTAATGAACCTTTTAGTTAAGTCTATTTCATTCTTGGCAATGGCCCTGATATTGACAACATCAGCTTGGCAAGCATACACTGTGGTTCATTTCTACGCTAACCAAGATGCAATTGAGAAAGAACTTTGCGAGAATATAGAAAAGCCTGAGATGAAATGTCATGGACATTGTCAGCTTAACAAAGAACTTAATTTAACGGCTTTAACTGATGCTAAAGTACCTGACGAAAAATCTCCTAGATTGGGATTAGTGCTTTTTCAGGGATTTGAACTGCTTGGCACAATCGAGATCTTCAAAAATTCGGTTATCACTGAGAAGATAGAATTCTAAGAAAACCACCTTGGTATTGAAATTAAAAATAGTCTATTAGACCCTCCCGAATTCGCTTAGTTGATAAGATGCACTTTGAGTGCATCAAGAAATACTAATGCAAAGAATAAAAATGAAAACAATAATAATAATGATGTCATTGTTTATCATTTGTCAAAATGCTTTTTGTTGCGATAACTGTAATGTCTATTTAGGAGTCACTCCAAATGACGACAGAAATTCCGTGAGTTTTATGTACAGAAACCGATTAATGATGGGATCTTACAATGCTTATGGTTTGCAAACCATGTTAAAACATGCTGCGCACGGAAATGATCCTGCATTTTGGGGAAATGTAATCAGTGAACATTTTAATACATATGAATTAAGAGCTCAATTTCTGCTTAAAAAGAGATGGAGAACAAGTCTTATTTTACCTTACATCCATAATTCTCAATTTATAAATGGTTCAGACCGATATGAATTGAATGGTTTTGGAGACCCAATTGTTCTGCAAGGTTATCAGCTGATCAACCCTTACGTTGAAGATGATGAACAAAAAGCAAAACACAGGCTAGAGATTGGAGCCGGCATTAAATTGCCTTTGGGAAAAATAAACTTGCTGAATCATAATGAAAGGCCAAATCTCGATTTACAACCAGGTACTGGAAGTTTAGATTATTTGGGGTATGTAAAATACATCTTAAAGTACAAGAACTTTGGAGCCACAACTAACCTGAACTACAAGTTAAACACGCACAATGCAGAAGGTTATCGATATGGAAACACTACAAATGCAACTTTAAACTTGTTTTATCAAACCAAAGTCGACAATTTCACGTTTATACCAACGGTGGGAGCGAACATTGAGCAGACAAATCATGACTTTTCAATCGAAGAACACTTTGATACCGGAGGTCATGTAATATTTGGGCAATTAGGTCTAAAAGTTTTTTGGAAAACATTCTCAATTTTTGGAGAATTTCAAAAAGCAGTATCCAACAAACTTAAGGGATACACACAATTAATTAATAAACACAAACTTAATGTAGGCTTTGCCTACAATTTTTAAAAATAAAATATGAAAACTAGATTATTATTTATCGGATTAATCGCGGCTACTACCACAATGATTTCTTGTAAAAAGAAAGGCTGTACCGATTCAACTGCAGATAATTATTCATCTGAAGCAGAAAAAGATGACGGAACATGTGAATACACTACCGAAGGAAATGTGACTTTAAATTTTTCTCAGGATTTTGGAGGAACAGCAATTAGTTCAGCAGACTTTGATCAATTGAACTATACCAATGCTAATGGAGAAGTAATGAGTGTTACTAAAATGCAGTATTCAATTTCGGATGTGAGATTCTATAAGTCAAATGGAGACAGTGTATTTTTTGATGGATACCATTTCATTGATATGGAAGATGCGGCAAGCTTTTCTTACACGCTACCTTCTTCAGTTGATGTAGCGGCATACACAGGAATTGGGTTCAATTTTGGCTTTACTCCTGCTGATAATATTGACGGCGCTTATACTGATCTAAACGCAGCTAGCTGGTCTTCACCAATGATGCTTGGAGGAGGATATCATCAAATGAAATTTGAAGGTAGATATATTGATAGCAATACTGATACAGTTGCTTTTCAATATCACAGTTTAAGTAAAATCAGAGAGATCACTATGACCGATACGATTTTTCATGACAACTACGCGCACATTGAAATGAATAAGAATTTTAGCGTTCTGGGTGATGCGTCAATTGACATTCAAATGGATATCAATGAGTGGTTCCAAAACCCAAACCTTTGGGATTTAAATGTTGATTACACTATGCTAATGCCAAATTATGATGCTCAAGTAAAAATGCAAGCTAACTCTAAATCTGTTTTCTCAATTGGAGAGATAACTGAATAAGCTTAAAACTAATTATAAAAAAAAGCGTCTTGGTTAAACCGAGACGCTTTTTTTTGTTTTCTACTTGTTATTAAAAAGTATATCTAATTCCTAGTGCTGCTCCGTATCCAAAGCCACCATATCCGTTGGTTCCAATAAAGTTCCACATTGGTCTTGCATCTAAACTCAAAAGAAGTGGAACATCTGCTGTGTTAAAATCATACTCTAATCCTATTTGACCACCTAGAGACACTCCAAACCCATCAGAATTATTATTCTTTCCATTATACAAGGAAACTGTTCCTCCGGGGCCAACATACCAGTTTAATCCATCAGTCAAATTCCATACCCAATGGTAAACTATTGCTACTCCAAGCCTCGACCAGTCTCTATGATTTCTCCATCCGACACCTATTTCTAATCGATTGGCATCTCCAAATCCGTGTTGATAAGAAAGTTCACCTCCATAATGCCCAAAATGAGAGCCACCTAATCGAGCTCCGATTGCATGTGGATTAACTTGAGAATATGATAGACTTCCGATAAATAAGGCTGATACTAATAAAAATGATTTCATGGGCTAAATTTTGGTTGAATTAAAGGTAATAATCAAGGTCGGAAATCACAAAAGAATTCGACGAGCAACTCTAAGAAGAGGTCGAATTTTTTTCAAAGATTTTTTCCATGCATTTCATTCCGTCAAAAGCGGCAGATACAATTCCGCCCGCATATCCAGCTCCTTCGGCACAAGGATAAAGGCCTTTAACATCTGGATGTTCTAAGGTCTCATGATCTCTTGGAATTTTGACCGGAGAAGATGTTCTAGATTCTGGAGCATGAAGCACAGCTTTATTGGTGTAGTAACCATCCATCTTTTTACCAAAATCTTTAAAAGCAACTTTCAATCGTGACGTTATCATTTCTGGTAAAACGGTATTCAGATCAACCGAAACCAAGCCTGGTTGATAGGATGTCTCAGGAAGATCTTTAGAAACTTTACCTTCAATAAAATCAATCATCCTTTGAGCAGGAACTTTTTGAGTTTTTCCGCCTGCCACCCAACAGTCACGCTCAACTTTTTTCTGAAAATCCAAGCACTCTAAAGGATTCCCATCCCAATCAGGATTTATATCAGCAGGTTCAATCTGCACCACTACCCCTGAATTTGAATAGGGATTGTTTCTTTTTGACGGTGACCATCCATTTGTCACCACTTCCTCTTGCTCTGTTGCACATGGCGCAACAATCCCTCCAGGACACATACAGAACGAATGAACCCCTTTACCTTCAACTTGTGTAACTAATGAATAAGAAGCCGGCGGTAAAGTCTCTCCGCTTAGTTGGCCATGATACTGAATTGTATCAATTAAATCTTGAGAATGCTCAACCCTCACTCCTAAAGCAAAAGGTTTGGCTTCTAATTCTACTCCTTTATCGTGAAGTAAATAATATATATCTCTTGCTGAATGCCCTGTTGCTAGAATCAAGTTTTCACAGCTAACCCTTTCTTCTTCATTTATCGTTATACCAGCAATTGCGCCGTTATTAATTTCGATATCGGTTAGCTTTGAGTTAAAGTGGACTTCTCCTCCATTTTCAATAATGCATTCACGCATGCTTTGAATAATTTGGGGAAGTTTATTTGTACCGATATGCGGATGTGCATCTACCAAAATGTCTTTATCTGCACCAAAGTGCACGAACCACTCTAACGCTCTCTTAACATTTCCTCTTTTCTTCGATCTAGTGTAAAGCTTACCATCTGAAAAGGTTCCTGCTCCTCCCTCACCAAAACAATAATTAGATTCTGGATTTACTTTATGATCTTGATGGATGGCCTTCAAATCTCTTCGTCTCTCTCTTACATCCTTACCTCTTTCATAGATAATTGGCTTTAAACCCAATTCTAATGCAAAAAGGGCGGCGTATAATCCTGCCGGACCTGCCCCTATTATAACCACCTCATCACAATCGGCCACGTTTTGAGGTTTGTACAAATCTTTCTTCTCTACAAAATCTTCTTTAACGTAGACTTCTAATTTCAGATTGTACTTGATATCTCTTTTACGAGCATCAATAGATCTCTTCAAAATCTCAATGTGATTGGCGTCATCTATTCTGATATCCAACTCGCGACATATTTGCTCATTGATATAATCTTGATTATTGATGTACTTTGAGGGAATCCTCAATTGAAGTTGGTAAACCATTAATTAATTTTGAATTAGTAATTCATTATTATGAATTACTTCTATCCTTCAAAGGTAATTGAAAACCACCACATTCTTGACTTCAAACTCTCTAAAGGCGAAGAATAAAATGTGTCATCTTGAATGAGTAAATTATTGATTCCTCTAGACGTTTTGATTTCTAATCCAAATTTGAAATAGGGCAAATAAAAATCAAAACCACCACCCACATGATAAGTGAAATCATGTTTTTTGAGTTTAAGAACAGGATCAGTGGCCACTTGTTGTACATCTGCGTTTGAAGATAAATCTAAACTGTATCCAGCTCCACCCAGTGCATAAGCAGAAAAATTGTTGATTCTCTTTGTATTCAATTTTACGAATAAAGGAAAATTTAGATTAACCGGTTCAGTTCGATAAGAGCTGGTTCTGAGTCTGCCTTTTTTATAATGCAGATAATTGAAATTTGTTTCATGGAATGAAATGCTCGGTAAAAACCTAAAATGTACCGTTTCTTGTGCATTATATGAGATTAGTGGAATGTGAATTCCCATACCAGGTCGACTTTGAATGTTGATATTCACTATAGAGTCATATTGCATGGGATTTGATTTGAAGACCGCATTATATGATGTTGTATTGGTGCCCAACATGCAACCAAAGTGCCAATTTCGGTAGTGAAATGATGGAATATTTTTACCATACCTCTGACCAAATGCAGAAGACGCAAATAACAAAACGACTACCAAGAGTGACTTCACGCATTAAAAACGTCATATTCAGCCATTTATTATCATTTTGGTATATTATTTGATACCCTTACTAAAACTTTTAAATACACAGTTATGAGAAAAATGATCGCACTTTTTAGCTTAGCACTTGCAACTTCAAGTTTTGCTAACGAACTCGTTATCGAATACGATAACTCTTTTAAAAATCTTAAAGAATCTGTAGAGGCCGTTTACAAAGATTCACATGTTGGAATGAAGAATTCAGATATTCTTTCACAATTAAACGATATCCAACTGGCCTTCAAAGATTATGTGGATGCCGCCTCTGAAATAGCCGCTAAATTTAAAGAAAAGGACATTCAACTCTATGCTGATTTGTCTGCCCTAAACCCAAAGTATTGTGAGCTTGACGTAGTAGAAGATAACACATTTAGCATTTTAGCTATAACGAATCCAGCCTTTGCTTCACTAGCACTATTAGATGATGCAGAAGTCAAATTTAGATTGACGAATTACTATGATCTTGTAGACCTTAATAAGGCTTTAATGAGAGAAGAGTTCAGAACAAAAATGAACAAATCAAATCCAAAAAGATTTATAAGAAAACTAAACAGGTTGAGAACCGAATTATTATTCGAAGATTAACCCTCAAAAGTTATTGAAAACCACCAGACCTTTGTCTTCAAAGAAGCCAGTGGATCCATAAAAAATGAATTATCTTGAATGGCTACATTTCTAACGCCATTCGAGATTTTCAATTCAAGACCCAATTTGAAATAGGGAAGCCAAAAATCGAATCCGCCACCAACTTGATATTGCCAGTCATGCTGTTTAATTTTAACTATCGGGTCTCCTAAGGTCTGATCAACATCTTTTTGAGATGCTAAGTCCAAGCTGTACTGGAAACCTCCGAGCGCATATGCAGCAAAATTATTCAACCTCTTAGATCTTAATTTTAACATCAAAGGGAAATCTAGATAAGTTGATTCAAGTCGGTTATCTCTACTTCTATGTTCTCCTTTATCATTGATATATGAATATTGAAAATATCTTTCTTGAAAAGAAATAGATGGTATGAATCTTACATGCACTGTTTCATCAATATCCCAAGAACCAATGATTCCAAGATTGAATCCTGGTTGTTTTTTGATTATAATACTTGTTATCGAATCGGTAAAAGAAGAATCAGGATTAATTTGATACCTAAAATCTGATGTATTGGCTCCTAGAGCAAAACCGAAATGGAGATGTTTATAATCAAAACTAGGATAGTTCTTACCGTACCTTTGGGCACTAAGGTTAAGACTTATACTTAAGAGTATTGATAATATGAGTAATCCTTTTTTCAAGCAAATGCAAATCTAGTGAAATGATGCCAATCCTATACATTAACGAAGAATAGAGCAAGACGTTACTTAAGCCTTCTCACCAACATAAATTGTAGCGATACCACCAGACACCTTTTTAGAGGTAATATTCTTGTATCCTACCTTTGCCATTATATCCTCAAAATCTTTCCCTTCAGGAAAAGCTGCTACTGACTCAGGTAAGTAGGTGTAGGCTGCAGAATCTTTCGAAATTGATTTCCCTATTTTCGGAATTACATATTTCGAGTAAAAGTTAAAAGATTGTTTTACGGGAAATTTTTTTGGCTTAGAAAACTCTAGAATAATGCCAGGAGCTCCTGGTTTCAATACCCGTAGCATCTCAGACAAACCAGCTTCCAAATTTTCAAAATTCCTTACTCCAAAACCAACAGTGTATCCATCAAAATGATTGTCTTCAAAAGGTAAGTTTTCAGAGTCTCCCTGAATCATCTCAATAGTAGTATCAAGACCTTTCTTCTTCATTTTCTCTCTTCCAACCTCTAGCATACCTTCTGAAAGATCTAAGCCAACAATTTTAGCAGGCTTCACTCTCATTGCTGAAATGGCAAAATCACCAGTTCCAGTAGCTATGTCTAAAATGATTTTTGGATTATATCTCTTAAGAATCTTAACCGCTTTCTTTCTCCAAATTTTATCAATTCCCATTGATAGAAAGTGATTCAAGAAATCATACCTTTTAGAAATGTTATCAAACATTTCGGCTACTTCTTCCTTCTTTGAAGATTCTTCTTTATTATATGGTTTAACTTTTGTTCCCAATGCTTCTTATTTTAATACAGCCTTCGCCTCATTGACTAGATCTTCTTTATTAACAGATACCACGCCAACTTGTTCACAAACAAGGCCACCTGCGAGATTTGCCAATGTTGCCAAAGTTTTGGCTTCGAGACCTGACACTAAACATAGAGTAGCAACAGCAATGACTGTATCCCCTGCCCCTGAAACATCTGCTATTTGTCTTGGAAAGGCCGGAATAAAGTGATTCTTCTTTTCCTCATTGATATAAACTCCGTGTTCTGACAAGGTCACGAAAGCATAATCTGGATTCATCTCTTCACGAATCATTTTGACAGCAGAAAGAAATGTATCTTTTTCATTCAAATCAATTTCTACCTCAGTACCTTCTCTCAACTCTTTGAGATTTGGCTTAAAGAGTGTCACATTCTTATATGCCTTAAAATTCTCTTTTTTAGGATCTACCGTAGTAACTACACCAACTTCATTCGCAAACTCAATTGTTTTTGTGATAAGCTCGGCAGTGAGTAATCCCTTATTATAATCCTGAAAAATAATAGCATCTATTTGCTCTTTTTCGCAAAAATCTTTAATCTTTTCAAGCATTGCAAAAGTTGCCGAAGATGATATAGGCTCTACTCTTTCGTGATCAACTCTTAACAACTGTTGATTGTTACCTATAATTCTTGTTTTGACTGTAGTAATTCTATCGTCAAACGGAATAATACCTTTTGAAGTCATTTGAGCTTCGTTGATCAACTTCATGAAGAGATCAGCTTGCTCGTCTTTACCGATAACAGTGCAAATAATAGGTTCTGCTCCTAACGCCTTTAAATTGAGAGCCACATTTGCTGCTCCTCCCAATCTACTGCTTCTTGTACCAAAGTTCACAACTGGCACAGGAGCCTCAGGAGACATCCTATCAACAGTTCCTTCAATATAAGTATCAACCATTACGTCTCCTAAGACAATTATTCTTTTGCCTTCAAATGATTTGAATATGTTAGATACTGATGCCATTATGATAATTTATCTAACGCAATTTTTATTCTAGAAATTGCCTCAGTTAGTACTTCTTCTGAAGCTGCATATGAAATTCTAATACAATTAGGATCTCCAAACGCAACACCTGTCACTAAAGCCACCAATGCTTCATCTAAAAGATACATTGATAAGTCAGTAGCTGTTTGAATAGTATGACCAGCATGTGATTTCCCGAAGAATGCTGTAATATCAGGGAACACATAAAACGCTCCTTCAGGAACATTTAATTTTACTCCTTCAATTTCTCCCAACTTCTCTAACACCAAGTCTCTTCTCTTATGAAAAGCTTCAACCATGAATTTTATCTCAGATGGATCAGCATCAACGGCTGCCTTAGCAGCTCTTTGAGAAATCGAACTGGTTCCTGAAGTAAACTGGCCTTGAATTTTATTACAAGCTTTTGCTATTTCAATTGGAGCTCCGATATAACCAACTCTGTATCCCGTCATGGCGAATGCTTTAGAAACGCCATTAATTGTAATCGTTTGATTGTAAACTTTATCAAATGAAGCCAAACTAACATTCTTACCTACGAAGTTAATGTGCTCATAAATCTCATCAGAAATCACATAAAAATTCGGATGCTCAGCAATCACGTCAGCTAGATCAGACAATTCTTGATGCGAATAAGCAGAACCAGTAGGATTACATGGATTGCTAAAAATCATCAGTTTGGTTTTAGGAGTAATAGCTGCTGATAATTGCGCAGCTGTCATCTTAAAATCTTGCTCTAGTGTAGCCTCAACCATCACTGGAGTAGCTCCTGACAATCTCACTTGCTCAACATAAGTCACCCAATACGGAACCGGAATAATAACCTCATCTCCCGGGTTCACAAGCGACATTACGACATTCATGATACTCTGTTTGGCTCCCGTAGAAACCACAATTTGATTAGGAGTATAATCCAAATCATTATCTCTTTTGAATTTTGCACAAATAGATTCTCTCAAATCTAAATATCCTGGAACAGGCATGTACTTAGAGTAATTTTGATCAACACCTTCTTTAGCTGCCTTCTTAACGAAGTCAGGAGTGTTGAAATCAGGCTCTCCTAAACTTAATGAGATAATGTCTTTTCCTGCCGCCTTTAATTCGCGACTTTTTGATGCCATTGCAATCGTTGCCGATTCAGCTAAATTATTGACTTTGTCAGATATCATTGACATAGATAAAAGGTTTTTATGCAAAGCTATTAAAAAATGATTCCTAGCCCTAAGAAATCATGTCCAAATCAGACATGTTCATTCCACTTTTTTGATATGGATATGCATTGAATGTTCCTGTCGCAATAGCCACCTTGTCTCCAGTAGCTTCATCAATTATTTCTCCCTGTGCAATTATGATTCTTTTACCATTTGAAATCACCTTTCCGATCCCAATTAAAACATCTCCTTTTCGAGCTGGTTTTAAGTAATTAATCTTGAATTCAACCGTTGAAACTAAATTTCCTCGTTCAGAAGAAACGTAAAGAGCAGCTAATCCAAGAATACCATCCATGTATGCCGATAAGACACCTCCATGAGCAGTTGTAGGCGTGGCTAAATGCTTGCCTTCAATAATAAGTTTATATCGAATTTCATCTGCTTCAAACTTCACTAAATCAATGCCAATTAAATGACCAAACTGATTTGTTTGCTGATATATCTTAATTAGATTCTCTCTAATGTTCTCCATGTTCTAAAGCTTGAGCTACAAATTTAATTGAAAGAAGTGAGCATTAATAATCTCCTAACAGTTTTACTTTCTTCTCGTTTTCAATAACCATGTTGGCGGTCTTGTTAAAGTCAGTGATTTCGCCAGTAAAACAAACTTCTTTATCCATCAGATAAAGATGAGGTTGATAACTAAAATTGTGAATGTTTGATTCGAATATCGACACTGAAAACACTTGATTTGGGAACTTCCTGTCCAAATTGATAAACACGTGTCCTTTTTCATGTTTTTTGGTACTCACAACCTTACCACAAACAGTATGCTTTCTTCCACTGTTAATCATGATGTGAATGGATTCAGTACTTAAAGTACCTTTAGGCAATCTCTTCTTTTCAAGCGGCAGGACATCTCCCTTTCGGTCTTCGGGCATCCACAATTGATAATCAAAAGAACTTTCAATCTCAGATTCTAATTGATCTTCTACCCCAGAAAACAGGTCATACCCTAACAAAGTTTCTGCACTATCGATACTCACGGCATATGTTTCTAAAGGTTTCTCTATCAGCTCATTTGGCATAACATAGGCGATTCCCCTTTTGTTCTTAAGGTCAAACGCCACTTTCACAAAAAGTTTAGGAATAGAAACTTTGTTAACTGATCTTGCGACTTTTTTAAGATCAGCTGAAAGTACTGGTGCTGTTACAACCGCTATGTGAACATTATTGGTTATTACATATTCTCTCAAATCGTTTTCTAATTCTGCCCATTTCTCACGATTAAAGTCTCCTAATTGAGGTGACATATTCGAGTAATAATAACTCTCAGACAATGCAATCGGGCTCCAACGAAAATCAGCCGAAGGTGCTAAATGCCCTCTATCAAAACCGAAACCGTCATACTTATAAGAGCTGTCTGCTTTCATTGTCTTCAAAAAATAATCAACTTCTTGTGCCGTTCCAGTTTTAACTAGCTCATCTTCTCTAAAATCATTTGTTCTGGAGACATTCCCGTAAATAATGGCTGGCAAAATTAAATGCATAACCCAATTTGCTTGCTCGTGAGTTTCATTATAAGATAAAGCCAAGGCAGAATGTAGAATGGGTTCATCTTCCCCTTCTCCCTTAGGAAATTCTAGGGTATTCATCTCATTCATGATCCAATTGAATCTCTCTTTCTCCAGCTGATTTACCAAGTCTGATTCTATTTCTGCCAAAGAATCCAATTTACTATAAATGATATCAAATTGGCGCCCATTAGCCTGTCCATAAGAATAGCCTGTAAAGAGCATTAAGAGAGTTAATAATTTCATTCAATAATGTTTAATGTAAAGATACCGATAATGCAAAGGCTATACCGAAAATGAAGAAGGATTTCGATTAGTGTTCTGAATTAAACGACAAGAAACCTAAAGGTGAATTTTAATCATAAAAAAAGCACCAGCCAAATTGACCAGTGCTTTGAGCGGGAGACGAGACTCAAACTCGCGACCCTCAGCTTGGAAGGCTGACGCTCTATCAACTGAGCTACTCCCGCTTATTTTTTTGTTATCATTGATAACGGTACAAAGATATAAATTACTTAAAACCGTGCACCAATAGAGAATAAAATTTGAGAATTATTTATTGATATATTCGCTAAGCTCCCGTTAATTGTAGGATCGTACGCATAATAATCTTCATTTCTGCTCTGCATGACATATGCAAGATCAAGATAAATGATTCCGAAATTGTATCCAGCACCAAGTGTATAAAACCTTGTTGGTGAGAGGTTATTGCCACTTGTACTTTTATAAGGCGAGCCATATTGAGCAAAACCTAGCCTACCATAAAGTTGTTTTGTAAACCTACCTTCTACTCCAATTTTTAAATTCAAGACTGAACGGTAAATATTATCAATTTGAGCATTTTCATCATTGAAACTGTAAGGTGAGTTCGTCAAAGGTTTATCCGAAAGTTTAGCATGAGAATAATCAACAAACTCAACCTCAGCTCCCACCGAACCGAACTTTTTGATAACTGCTGCGGCCGAAACATTCGCCTTGAAAGGTGTTCTGATATTGTATTTATAAGAGCCAGTTGGAACATTTGTCGGATCAATAAACTTTTGTCCTTCATCTGTATCAGTGGTCATATTATTCATCCAAAAATCTTGCATCATCATCCATGTTGGCGTTTCAATTGCCGCGCCAATTCTTAATTGCTCAATAGGAGTATAAATAGCTCCAATTCTTGCATTGAATCCATTCCCTGTTATATCCAAGCTTCCTGTATAGTTAATTCCTTGAATCCAAAGAGCGCTATCAGTGAATGATTCTGCATGAGTAAATTCTTCAGAATATTTTATCCTTTGATAATTAAATGAAGCTCCTAACATTAATTTATTGGCATAATTACCACTTAATGTCAATACATTATACTCTGTGATTCCACCTGTGCGATTGATAGTTCTATCATGCACTGCTTTACCCGAAGTAAAATCAGTTGTATAAGTGTTGTTTGGTCCAGGATCAATTGCATATGTATCATAAGCTAATCCAGCTGTGAAAGGGTGCCAATTATAAATATTAGACTCTGAAGTCCCTTCAGCTTCTTGAATAAAAGAATGTAGAACTGAAGAATCTGCATCTCCCTGATAAGCGTAGTCTTGATTAAAAGACTTAATTCTACTCATTCCAATTCCTATTTGGACACTATACCAATTCTTAAATTTATTCGGATTCAATTCATAAGCCTTCACATATGATATGTTGCTCCAATTATACTTTGCTATCAAATCTTTTCTGGCATTGCCATAAAAATCAGATGTCATTGAATTGATTTCGAGATTCTGTGTGATTGAGAAATTACTTTTCGTCATTCTTCCTAATCCTGCTGGATTTTGAGATGCATTTGAAAAGTCTCCTCCAAGAGCAGATAACGCTCCCGCAGTCCCCTGGTTTCTAGCTGTTCCTCCGAAAAAAGTTTGGCTATAACGCAAGGCATCTTCTTCATTTTGGGCAAAGCTTGTTGCTCCACAAAAAATGGCAACGAGTATTAAAGAAAGAACTTTCATGACTATCTTCTTCTTGATGTTCCTGAATTATTACTTCCTGAAGATCCACTAGTATTTCTTGAGCTACCAGAGTTGGTTGTTCTAGTTGTACCTGTGTTTCTTGACGCCCCTGAATTGGTCGTTCTGCTTGATCCTGAATTATAAGACCCACTATTCGTATTCCTTCTACTATTCGTATTTGAATTAGAAGTACCGCTTGAATAAGTCCCAGTATTAGAAGGACGCGTGTAAGTATTATTATTATTAGATGAAGAGTTCGTTGATGTTGAATTACCGTTATACTTATTAGGGTTGGTATATCTTGGAGAATTCGAAGTTGTCCCTGAGGTATAAGTGGTATTGCTATTTCCAGAAGAATATGAACTATTTGGGTTCGTTCTAGAAGTACCTCCATTTGAAGAAGAAGAGTTATTACTCAAACTACCTGTCGAGAATTGATTGTTTGCCGGTCTACCTTTTGAAGATGGATTATTTGAAACAAAGTCATTTGAACTCAAGCCATTTGTTGTTGTCGTTGCTGTAGAATTAGGTTTCGTAGGTCCATCATGATAATTTGAACTTGTATTCACAGGATTTGATGTTCCGCTAAAAGAGTTTGTTGAAACTGGTTTACCTCCGGTTTGATTTGAAGGATGAGCATTTGAACTCGTGTAAGTTGGGAAGGGCGAAGATGCTACTTCGTGATCCTTTACTGTATGCGCATAGTTAGTATTGTTTTGTGAAGTTGAACCATTATTTGTTCCCCCTCTGTGACCGTAATGATGATTTGAACCGCCACCAGGGTTGTTGTCATTAGAAGATCCATTATTGGCAGAGACATTAGACCCAGTGTTCCAGCCCCAACCTAGACCGCCCCATCCAGCTCCATAACCATTTCCGTACCCGTATCCTCCATTGTAAGGTGAATTCCAACCGTACCAATTGTTATTATAGCCGTTTCCGTACCATCCATTATTGTAACCGTTTCCATAACCATTTCCGTACCATCCGTTATTATAACCATTTCCGTAACCGTATCCATTTGCATAGTACCCATTATTATAGCAACCGTTATTAGGTGCGCCGTAATAATTATTGTTACCGTAATATCCATTATAATAATTGTTACCGTAATAATTGTTTTGAGGACGTGTATGCCAGCAACTACCAGAGTTTTGATATGTCATACACCAATATTGGCAAGAACCATAGTATCCACCTGTGTATGAATTGTTATAGTAGTTATTATTGTTACAATTATTGTTAGCATAAGCTGAACCTCCATAATTGCTGTAATTGTTACCGTGATTGTGATTGTGGTTGCTGTTATTGGAACCATAGTAAGAAGGATTACCTCCTAAACTTTTATTATCGTATCGGCTAGAATCAACCTCTACATCATAAATATCTTCTTGGTTTTTAATGTAATCTGAATAACCAGATTCTTCATTAACATCTACCAAAGCAGGAGCTTCGGCTTGGTCGTAAGCGTCATCAAATATTTCTGATGTCTGAGAACAAGACATGAGAAAAGTCAAAGGCGCGATCAATAATATTGACTTTTTCATAAGTGGATTATATTAAGTAGAAAGGCTTTTGGTTTTTCTTTCTACATTTGTTTTCAATTGAAAAGTTACAAATATTATACCAAAAATGGCAGAAAAAATCACAAAACGTGAAATAGATTATTCTAAATGGTATTTAGACATTATCAAAGTAGCCGATTTAGCAGAGCACTCGGACGTTAAAGGCTGTATGGTGATTAAACCATATGGGTTTGCAATATGGGAAAAAATCAAAGATCAACTTGATAAAATGTTCAAAGAAACAGGGCATCAAAATGCTTATTTCCCAATCTTCGTTCCCAAAAGTTTATTCGAAGCTGAAGAAAAAAATGCAGAAGGATTTGCAAAAGAATGTGCAGTAGTTACTCACCACCGTTTGATGAATGATCCTGAAAATCCAGGAAAGTTAAAAGTTGACCCTGCTGCTAAATTGACTGAAGAATTGGTTGTAAGACCTACTTCTGAAGCTATTATTTGGAGTACTTACAAAAAGTGGATTCAATCATATAGAGATTTACCAATACTAATTAACCAATGGGCAAATGTTGTTCGTTGGGAAATGAGAACAAGGTTGTTTTTAAGAACTGCCGAGTTTTTATGGCAAGAAGGTCATACTGCTCACGCTACAAAAGCTGAAGCTATTGAAGAGACTGAGAAAATGAATAATGTTTACGCAACATTCACGCAAGACTTCATGGCCATGCCAGTTATACAAGGTTTGAAAACTGAAAGTGAGAGATTTGCAGGAGCAGATGAAACTTACTGTATTGAAGCAATGATGCAAGATGGAAAGGCTCTACAAGCTGGAACATCACACTTTTTAGGACAGAATTTTGCTAAGGCGTTTGACGTGAAATTTGCCAATAAAGAAGGCCAACAAGATTACGTTTGGGCCACCTCATGGGGAGTATCAACTAGATTAATGGGAGCATTAATAATGACTCACTCAGATGATTTGGGCCTTGTTCTTCCTCCGAAATTAGCACCAATTCATGTTGCGATTGTTCCAATTTATAGAGAAGACTCTCAATTAGAAGAGATTCAAGAAAAACTTAAATCAACAATTGACGAATTAAGAGCCAAAGGGATTACAGTTAAGTTTGATGACGATAACAATAGAAAGCCGGGATGGAAATTTGCTGAATACGAAGCGAAAGGTGTTCCGGTTAGATTAGCTATTGGGCCAAGAGATTTAGAGGCCGGAAATATAGAAGTTGCTAGAAGAGACACTCAAGAAAAGCAGACTATTAGTATTGAAAGCTGTGCTGATCATGTTGTTGCATTGCTTGATGAGATTCAAGATAATTTACATAAGAGAGCTCTTGACTTCAGAGAGAAAAACATTCAAAAAATTGATTCTTATGAAGACTTCAAATCAAAAATTGACGGAGGTGGATTCTTTTTAGCACATTGGGACGGAACAGCAGAAACTGAGGAAAAAGTTAAACAAGAAACAAAAGCTACAATTCGTTGTTTACCATTAGATGGAGAGAAAGAAGAAGGTAAGTGTATGGTGACAGGCGCCCCTTCAAAACAAAGAGTAATATTCGCAAAAGCATATTAAGATGAGCAAAGAAGAAGGAAAAAAAGTATTGGTTGAATTACTGAAGTCAAAATCTGGACACAAACAAGATGTATTCAGAAATATAAAAGAACAGTTCGCAATTTTCAAAGAAGAGCTTCAAGATTGTGTATCAAAGCTAAGAGCTTCATTAGATGACGACAGAATTAGACTTAAGTACACTGATAAGGGAGATTCTGAAGCACATTTAGCGATTGGTTCAGATGTTTTGGTATTTCATATGCATTCAAATGTTTTCAAATTGGCTCCGAATGATTTTGCTACTCAGACTTCTTATGTGATGAATAATCCAAAAAACGCATATTGTGGTGTCATTAACGTTTATGATTTTTTAGCTGATTCTTATGAGTATAACAGACATCATGATGTCGGATACATGATTTGCAGAATTTTCATCAATGCTGAGAACCATTTCAAAGTAGAAGGTAAAGGACAATTAGGTTTTATTTATCAGAACTTCATGAATCAAGTTTTAAATGCAGATGTGATTGAAGAAATTATTCTAAGAATTGGAATTTACTCATTAGAGTTTGACCTCTTGACTCCACCGTACCAGGTAGTTAGCAAAGTTTCAGTGGGAGAACTGCAAACATTAAGCAGTAACTCAAAATTGAAGACAGGAAAACGATTAGGTTTTCAGTTCCAGACTGATACGGATATTCAAGGATAAATTGGATTAAAAAATCTTTGTTTTTTCTTGCTATAAAATTTTTTAGCGGTATATTTGCACTCCTTTTTGGCGAATAATACATTGATTTTTCACCAAAACGGCCCATTCGTCTAGTGGTTAGGACGCCAGGTTTTCATCCTGGAAACAGGAGTTCGATTCTCCTATGGGCTACAATTAGAAATTTAACCGAGTGAAATTGAAAACACAAATTTCGATTAAACTCAAAAAATGGTAATTCTAATGAATTACTGAATTGAAGAGAAATAAATAAGGATTATGGCAAATCATAAATCAGCATTAAAGAGAATTAGATCTAACAATGCAAAGAGATTAAGAAACAAGTACCAGCACAAGACTGTACGTAACGCTATTGCAGTATTACGTGAGACTGAGAGCAAGAAAGAAGCGCAAGCAATGCTTCCTAAAGTGACTGCTTTACTTGATAAATTGGCTAAAAGAAACGTTATCCATAAGAACAAAGCGGCAAATTTAAAGTCTGGCCTTGCAAAAAAGGTGAACAGCTTAAAATAAGCTTGGTGTTATAAAAATTTTGAGGTCTAATCTGCTATGCGGATTAGACTTTTTTTGTTTAAATAAATGAAAAGTGAGTTAAATAAAGATTGGCAAGAGCTGCTCAAAACTGAATTTGAGAAGCCATACTTTGCTGATTTGACTCAAAAAGTTGATTCGACTTATTCGTTGAAAGATGTTTGGCCAAAGAGAAAAGATCTCTTTAACGCTTTCAATAGTTGTGCATTTGAAAATATTAAGGTGGTCATTTTAGGACAAGATCCATTTCCTACTGCCAGACATGCACACGGACTTTGCTTCTCCAATCCTGAAGAAGTAATTCCTTTTTCAAAATCTCTTCAAAACATCTTTAAAGAAATTGAATCTGATTTAGGACAACAGCCTCCTATACATGGTAACCTTCAACACTGGGCTAATCAAGGTGTCTTTTTATTGAACACAGTATTAACCGTTACTGCAGGAGAAGCAAATTCTCACAAAAAATTTGGGTGGCAAGAATTTACAGATGAAGTAATTCGACAAATATCGACACATAGAAGCAATGTCGTGTTTATTTTATGGGGCTCTCAGGCTCAAAAGAAAGAACAATTAATTGATGCCAGGCGTCATCACATCCTAAAATCGGTTCACCCCTCACCTCTTTCGGCTTATAGAGGATTTTTTGGCTGTAAACACTTCAGTAAAGCAAACGAATTGTTAATTTCGCACGGACTTCAACCAATTAAGTGGTAAAAAATATGAGTGACTATCAAAACGATTTGATTTTAAAAACGATCAAAGGTGAAAAAACAGAACGCTATCCAGTATGGTTAATGCGCCAAGCAGGAAGAATATTACCTGAATACAGGGCAGTAAGATCAAGCTTGAGCGGATTTAAAGAATTAGTGGAGACACCTGAGAGAGCAGCAGAAGTAACTGTGCAACCAGTTGACATCCTCGGAGTAGATGCCGCAATTATCTTTTCAGATATTCTGGTAATTCCTGAGGCAATGGGCCTTCCTTATCAGATGATTGAGAAAAAAGGACCTTGGTTTGAGAACACCATTAATTCAATGGAAGACTTGGCTAAAGTTTCAGATCAAATTGATGTTGCAGACAGATTGGCATATGTACCTGAAGCAATCAAACTCACAAAAAAAGAACTAAACGGTCGTGTTCCTTTAATTGGATTTTGTGGAGCTCCTTGGACAATATTCTGTTATATGACAGAAGGAGAAGGCTCAAAAACTTTCTCAAAAGCAAAAAGATTATTATTTCAAGATCCTGCCATGTCTCACAAGTTATTGGACATGATAACTAATGTGACAATCAAGTATTTAAAGCTTCAAATTGAAGCCGGAGCAGATATTGTTCAAATATTCGATTCATGGTCCGGAATCCTTTCTCCTACTGAATATGCCGAGTTTGGTATGAAGTATGTAAGTAGGATATGTGACGCAATCAATGAAGTTCCTGTAACAGTTTTTGCAAAAGGAGCGTATTACGCAAGAGAAGATCTTGCCAGTTTGAAATGTCAAACGATTGGAATTGATTGGAATATGGATATCGAAGAAAGTAGACGATTGATTGGAGAGGATAAAACATTACAAGGAAATCTTGACCCATGTGTATTGTTCGCCGACTTTTCTACGATTGAAAGTAAGACAAAAAACATGCTAAATTCTTTTGGTAATCAAAGGCATATAGCTAATTTAGGGCACGGAGTATATCCGGACACTGACCCTGAAAAAGTGAAATGCTTTATCGAAACCGTGAAAGGATTTGCTAAAAATTAAAAAATTGAAAAGATGAAAAAAATTGCTATTTCGTTATTTACGCTATCTCTAGGGATATTCTCTGTAGCGCAAGACAGTCAAAACATGGTCGAAAATCCAAGTTTTGAGGCTATAGAAGGAAAAATTAAAAGAGGTGGAGCAATCAATGTTGCTGTGGGATGGATGTCTCCAACTAAAGCGGCAGCTGATTTATACTCTGGTAAAGTAAAAGAAGGATACGGTACTCCTAAAAACACTTACGGATACGAAGATCCGCAAGACGGAAAGAATTATGCTGGAATTAGAGCATTCTCTTACAATGATAAAGAGCCTAGAAACTATCTTTCTACAAAACTTAAGTTGCCTTTAAGAAAAGAAGCAGTTTACTGTGTGAAATTTTACGTTTCAATGGCAGAAGGATCTAAATATGCTTCAAATAATATAGGAGTAAACTTCTCTAAGAAACAATACAATATTGATGAGAACAAAAGTATCATGACAACTACTCACCTTGAGCACAAGGATAATCCTGTATTTAATGCAGTGTTTGGATGGGAAGAGATTTGCGGAACTTATATCGCTAAAGGTGGAGAGAAATTCTTGACTATCGGTAACTTCTATTCAAATGGTGAAACTCAAAATCAAAGACTTAAGAAAGTAAAAGATTTTACTGGAACTTCAGTAGTATCTGCTTATTACTACATTGATAATGTATCAGTGGTAATGGTTGATGATGAAACTGAATGTGATTGTAAGATTAAAGAGCATGATGTAAAAACAGAATACATTTATGAAGTTGGTGCTGTTAATCCTGAAGGAATGAAGGATGAAATGATTGCACGTTTCACTGAGTTATACTTTGGATATGGTGCTTCTGATTTCACAAAGAGTGATTTTGAACACTTATCAAACATTGAAAAAGTGATGCTTGGTAATGACGCACATAAATTAACAATAATGGCTCACATGGATTCTGAAGAAGCTGAAGACACTAAAGCTTCAGGAGTTGATAAGAAAAGAGCTGATGCTGTTAAGAAGCACTTAGTTTCAAAAGGAATTTCTGGTGAAAGAATCACAGTTGTACTTAAAGGTGCAGATGACCCGCAAACAACTAGTGGTGATGAAATTGGCCAAGCAAAAAACAGAAGAGTAATCTTCAAACTGAATTAAGAAATACATCTTTTTAAATATGAAACCACTCTGATTTATTTCAGGGTGGTTTTTTTTTGCCATCTTTAGGGTATGACAAACCCAATTAAAAAAGGGGATAAAAAAACAATGCGCGCCTGGGCATTTTACGATTGGGCAAACTCTGTTTATCCTTTAGTAATTTCTACCGCGATATTTCCTATTTTTTTTGAAGCCAACACTGGCGAATTTGATGCAGATGGAAATAGACTTACTGATCTTGTAAATTTCTTTGGCACTGACATTAAAAATACGGTTCTTTACTCATACGTCATAGCCGCTTCGCTCTTACTTGTCTCTGTCCTATCACCGTTTCTTTCGGGTATAGCTGACTTTGCTGGAAGTAAAAAACGTTTCATGCAGTTTTTCTGCTACTTAGGTGCAGCTTCGGTTTCTTGCTTATACTTCTTCAAAGAAGTTCCTATTGAGTTAGGAATGACTTTTCTTTTCCTAGCCAGTCTTGGATTTTGGAATAGCTTAGTTTTCTATAATGCCTTTATGCCTGAAATTGCAGAACCCAAAGATCACGACAGTTTATCTGCCAAGGGGTTCTCTATGGGATACATTGGGAGTGCTTTATTATTGATCTCACTTTTAATTGCAATTAAAGCTTTTGGAATGCCTGCTAAACATAGTTTTTGGATAACTGGCTTGTGGTGGATAGGATTTGCACAGATCACATATAGACGACTTCCTTCTGGAACCAAGGGTAATAAGATTACCAAAAAAATTATGGGTGACGGCTTTAGAGAGCTAAAGAAGGTTGGGAAGTTTGTTAAAACGACCGTACGATTAAAGCGTTATCTCATTGCATTTTTCATATTCTCTATGGGAGTACAAACTGTCATGTTGATGGCTGTATTATTCGCAAAAAAAGAAGTGTTCAATAAGCCCGATTCAAACGAAGCCGGCTTAATCATTGCGGTCTTGCTAATTCAATTTATAGCGATACCCGGATCACTTTTGTTTAGCGCCCTTTCTAAGAAGTTTGGTAATTTGAAAACATTAGGAGTGGCCCTTTTTGTATGGGTCGTTTGTTGTGCATTTGCCTATTTCTTTGTGTATGATGAAATCAACTTCTACATCTTAGCAGGAATCGTTGGATTCGTAATGGGTGGAACTCAAGCACTTTCTCGTTCAACATATTCTAAGTTTCTTCCTGAAACAACAGATACTGCATCTTTCTTTAGTTTTTATGACATTACTGAGAAAATCGGAATCGTAATTGGAATGGTAATTTTCGGATATGTTGAAGCAACCTCAGGAGACATGAGATTTGCTGTTCTTGCATTGATCGCTTTCTTTGTAGCCGGATTCATTGCTCTTCTTTTCGTTCCTTCAAAAGAGAATGATACCATTCCTGACGAAGAATCTGAAATTGTTGATGAGATTGGCTAGCGGGCTTAAAGTCCGCCAGCTAAAAAGATATTAGCCAATAATAGAACCTTAATCGTAAAATATAAAATGTCTTTCTTATTCATAATTCAAAGTTTTGATGAGAAGGTTTTGGGAACATCTACATCTTTGACTCAGAATTAATTAGAAGGTTTAAGCAGCTTTTCTTTTTGCTCTCCATTTTTTGAAGAATCTGATTGATAAAACAAAAAATAGGCAGGTGAATATTCCAATCCAAAAAACATAGTGAAGAAGAATTGTCTTAAGGTATAAAGGCAATAAACGCCAATTAAAGGATTCATCTGCTGAGTGTGAAGTCCAATAATCTAGATTGTAATCTTCTATGCTTAGTAAGTCTTGACCAGTTAAAGAGACTGTTTCGAAAGTGAGTTTTCCCTTGGTAGATTTAATTTTGAGAATGGCATCTCTTTTTAACCCTCTCACAGCAGTAGCCATATATGTAATTCCACCTTTTTGATGATAAAAGAAGGAAGCAGGAGCGGCTCCACCCATAGACCCAGCAAACATGTAAACATTAGTTACTTTTTTAAGATCATTTAATATCGGTAGCACCTCAGATTCAAAATTGTTTCCTCCAATGCTTTGAGTATTATCTTTAAAAATTGGTTCTAATTCGGGAAGGGCATCCTTCCAAATGGTTCTGTGGGCATAGATAAAAACGTTAGAAATGCTTTTATCTTTTGCCTTATTGAGGGCATCCGTTAGAAGTTGAATCTGCTCAGTTGTAATGTTTCCATCATCTAATTCCGTGTCTAAAACCAGATGGATATCATTATCAATCTCAAAAGAATAATATGTTTCTCCGAAGTTTTTTTGATAGTAATCATCAGTTAAATCATGATTTCCAACCGCGTTAAACAATGGGAGTTCTAATGAACTGAAAAGTGATCTTTGATAATATGAATGATCGTTTTTTACATCTTTGAATAAATCTCCCAAACAAACCAACATTTTAGCATTTGAGGAATTTAGGTAGTTCACATTCCCCAAAATAGAATTCACTGGATAACCCGTCTTATTGTCTGATCCTCCATAAAAATGACCACTGACGAAAAAACTATATGAACTCTCTAGTGAGTCATTGAATTGAATCTCTTTCTTGGTAAAAGGTGAGTCCTGCGACCATGTTGATGCGGCAGCAGCAAAGATTAAACTTAATATTAAAATTAAATTCCTCAAGCCTTTATTACATTAATTAAGTCGTCTGAATTTCCACCACTTAAATGATAAGACGAACTAGATTCCAAATCAGAATTTGAGTCTAAATCAAAGCCGTAATCATTGAAGTCAAAATCACAAGAATATCCGAAGAACTTAGATCCATTATTTATTGAACTTACATGTGCAAGATTTTTGAAAGTAGAATTTCCAAGCCTCAGGTAAGAACCATAATCAAGTGAAGAAAAAGAGTTAAAAGAACTTACATCTAGAGAGACTATTATCAGATAAGTGTTATTCGCTACTATTAGCTCGTCACCTTTTTGAGCAGAAGTATTATGAATTTGAAGTTCACTCTCATTAAACTCTCCGATTGAGTTAACTGAACCGAAAATAGCATTATCAAAGCGAACATTGGACTTTGAAGAATACATGAAGTTTTCGTTCATATCGGCCGCTTGGATTGAAGAGAAATTACATATTGATTCATTAACCTTGAAAAATTTACCTCCTCCTACAAAAGTTGCATTGGTAGCATATGACTCCGAATTTTCAAGAATAAATGCGTCATTTTTAGAATTATTATTCAAAACGACTTGTAAATCTTGAGACCCGGATATTGAAAGCTTCCCTTTGATTTTAAGTTGTCCTTCATCAACAAAACTAACAGTTTGCCCTCCGAATATGACTAATTCCGTACCTTCTTCAACGAAGTACTTAGAATCAATCTCAACATTTCCTTCTGAAAAATACCATTGTGTACCTTCCTTGTTTTGAGCAACCTTAGGATGGTTGACTATACTTTCAAAAGCTGCAGTTGATTTTGAAGAATCAAGTGCTAAGTAATTAGGATACTCATTAACTTCAATGTCAAAATAATTGTTTGACCCTGGGATATGAGCCTTTAATATTATCGACTTTATCTTTTTTCCATTGTATTTAAATTCAAACTCCTTGTATTCAGTAAAAGAATTTCGGGGTTTAGATTCGAGATTTACATCATCTAACTTTATTGGAGCTTCTCCATTTACAACAGCTTCAGAAATATTAATTGGGAAATCTGAAACCGGAGCTATGCTAATAACAATAGTAGAGTCACTTTTTGAATTCAAAAAGGCATGAGCAGGTTTTGGCAGATTCAAGTTATGCTTGATTAATTCAATATTATCATAGTAACCCTCAAATGAAAAACGCCTGTAGGGCCATTCAGTAGCAAGAACACCCAGTTTTTCATTTAATTCTTTTTGAATCTTTAACCTGAAGTCATCAAAGTAAGATTCTTGACAAATTCTTTCAAGATTCTTAATGTAAGCCTCATAGAACACAGGATCAGAAAAGAGATTGTCATGATAATTAAAATTCGGACCAGATTCTAAGTCAGGAATCCTTTGACCAGCAATTGCCTCAGATTTTCTAATTGAAAAACTTTCATATCCTACTGGTTCTATTTTTCCGCTTTCACCGTTATAAAAGAACTTGACATCACTCCAGTCAAGAGAATGATACCCTCCTACAAGGTCGATAATTGCGTGAAATCTTGCCATTCTTTCGACATCAAAAACTTCACTTGTTGAAAGTGAATCTCTTCTAAACAACTCTAAGAGCTGAGCTCCTTTTTTGTACGTCTCAATCAAGAAAGAATCTTTCTTCACAACTCCCCTATCGTATGGCTCAGGGTAAGAACTAGAATAGTCAGAATATTCTTCATTTAAGAAAGTGCCTTGCAATTCGTCAATACGCCAATCCCAGTATAAACTTGGATTCCACCTCAGGATAGCTCCATTTGGCTTGTTATTATGATCTAAAACATGTTGACCGAAATGCTCTTCCATTGCATAAATCCCAAGATCTTTATCATTTAAGTTCACTTTAATAAAATCATAGTTCAAGTGGATCACGTCTTCATTTTTAAGAAGTTCATGGTAAACCCATTCGTAGGCATAATTTCTTGTTCCGGGGTGTTGCAATGAAAACCGATACATTCCAAAAATTGATTCTTCTGATTTCACTCTAAATGACCATTTATCACCTTCAAGATGGTCTGTCATATGTCCTTTCAATCTAATTTCTGCCGAAATGTTCTGATCATTACCAGTTAAAGTGCAGGGCACATAATTATCTCCTACATTTATTTGAACTCCTCTATCCAAAGCTATTTGCCTTTTGTCTTCAATAAATTTGTAATCCTTATCGGACATGTCAATCTTCAAATTTTTGACATTCGCGTTTTTCGACAACTCTTTATTATCAAAATAATTGGAGATATAATCAGACAAATTTTCGAACCCCACCTTCTTCACTTCTCTATTAGCAAAGAAGACTGCGACAGCAATTAACAGCAGGAATACAATAGTAATCCTGAATATAAATTTTCTTTTATTTAGCCTTATTTTAGACATTACTAATATTCATTTTTTCAGGTGGATGCAAAGCTAGATTTTCCAATTCAGATTCTGCTAATTCAGTCTCTTCTCCTCTTAAGTTCAAGCCGAAGATTGTCAAATTTATTAAGAATAAAATTGTAAATGGGTTTAATGAAGCCACCATCCATGATTCATAGGTAGAATTGAAAAATATGGAGACCGCAAAAGCCAATACTATCGGGCTCATTTTAAATGACTTAAGATATATTCTAATAAGAGCAGAATAGTAAAAAATTACACCTATTAAACCAGAGTCAAACCAGAACGAGAGATACGAATTATGTACACCTCCATCATGTCCTCTAAAACTCAGCCAGTAGTAGTTTGGTCGCATGACATTTTCATCATGTCCAAATCCACCTCCTAAAAAGAATGATTCCTGAATTTGCGTCCAAGCAAACCACCAGGCTATTTGTCTTCCGGAACCTGCTTCAAGAGAGTCAACTCTAAAGTACGACTCTAGGCCAACAAATGAGACCAGATCAAGAAATCCTTGAAATATCATATCCGAAAAAATAACGAATACAAAAATGAACAAGAAACCTGCAAACCAATTGAACTTGACAATTCTATAAATTGAATAAAAAAGCACCACTGACATGATTCCATTTCTAGAACCGCACCATAATAAAGAAGCGATAATTACAAATAAAACATACCACCTTTCCTTCTTTGTCAATTTTATTAAGTTGAACTCTTCTAGGATAATCCATAATATGAAGGTCAGATTCAAGAACACTCCTACTCCATTTGGATTACCAAAAATCCCTTTAAATCTTCCTCCTCCTTCTAGCAACCCTATTTGTGGAACTGCTGCTCCTAACACAAGCCCAATGGTGAGCATTCCAATTATATATGTTAACAAAGATTTCCAAAATAATTCACCTTGCTCCCTGTGTAAAGTGCTGATATAAATAGGAATCATGGTATACATCAAAATGAAAGATAGTGTCTTTTGAATTCCAATCTCCAGCTTAATAGAGAATGCCAGGGCAATTACAGTTATGATGAAAAAAGGAACAAAATTTAATAGAAAGGCGGGTATTGGCTTGAAGCGTTCTTTATTCAATAGAAAGAATGCAAAAAGTGAGAGTGGAATTATTGGTTTCAAGGTTTTTGCGAATTGAAGATCCGCAAACGTGGCATTTTTCACAGGAATGTAGTCAGATAAAATAAGCATCCAAATCGCCAAAATCAACAACTCAAATATTCTTCCTTTAGATCCTAATAAAAATACTAGCAAAGGGAACAAAACATAAATAACGGGCTCTACCCATACACCAAGAACATACATCACAATTAATATGATGATGAACTGAATATGATATTTATATGCCGTAATCATTATAGCTTATTCAATTGCTCTTTATAAATTGATTTTCGAGTCAGGAGAAAATCTAAGTTCTTTTGACAATTCTCATTCCATTCACTCTTCGTGAAAATTCTCCATCTATTGATATGGTCATCAACATGCTCTTCCAACTCATTTTTATTATCAGTATAAACCTCATTAATTCTTGAATCTGATAAATTGCTTTCAAGCAACTCTTCACATCTTTGTACAAATTTCGCTTTGAATTTTTCATTGGTCATTAGACCACAGAATATTGTCCCGAGATATGTGTCACTACTTTTTAAGTGGTCAAAGCCATTATAATTCACGTTCCCTTCTCCAGGATATGCTAGTGAATAATCAAGGTCATTCAACATCCATTTCCAAGGCTTCTTTTTGATTTTATAACATATCGTGTTATTGTGAGGCCAATCATTGTTACCATAATAAGTTTGAAAAAAAATGTAATCAATGAACGACTTGAAATGAATCCGATCCTTAAGATTTTTAACATCTTCATTTGAAAGAGACTCTTTAGATTCAATGTCTGATAGCATTGCATGAAAAGCCGAATGTTCTTCAATAAGTCCATCTTTTAATTCAGCTTCTCCGTTCTCCAAGAGCGTGATTTTTTCATACTTCTCTCCAAACTCATGCGCCAAATTGTAAGTACTAATCCTCTCTCTAAGGTTGTATATCCCCCAATAATTACCGTTTATAAAGACCTCCACTCTTTTTCCTTTTTGCACTTTCACTTTTGAGCCTTCAGCCAACTGATTCATTAGTAAATCTGCGAAAAGGGTTTTTGTATTATCATTCCCTGAAGTTCTTAAAACATAAGAGGTCGCACCATTTTGATTTTCAAAAACATCACCTTTAAACTGATCTGCCCCATAATTTTTGCGAGCGTAGAGCTTAAAAGACTTTTGCCCAAATCCTCTTGTTGCGTTACCACTAATTTTAATTCCGCATTTTTGATTAAAAATTGTTTGACCATTTTCTTGTAGACTCACAAAAGTTGATTTCTCCCAGTCTGCCCCTCTTTGCCTAAAATTCGCATCTCTGTAAAACCAGGCCTCAGAAAAGCCATCAATGTTATCTCCATGATAACCTAGAACATTAATCCCGTCTTGATAACCCACAAACTGAGATTTAGGAATAGAAATATGCACTTGAGCCAAATTTGATTTATTGGATTTTACTTCAAGAACTTCTTGTGAACGAATGTTCTTTTTCTCATTGAATAGAATAAGATTTAGTGAGGAGAATTTCGGCTGGTCCCAATGGGGCACATACCATCTCCATGCTGATGGATATTGTGAAATATTTTCGTTCTCGAATGAATCAAAGTTGATTGACTTTCCTGCCGACTCAAAATTTTCACCTCCATCAATTGATGCGTAGATCTCAAGGTCAGGATTCAAGACACTAATTTGTCCATTTTCAGAAACTCTCACATTTTCATAAAAGTCAATATCAACATGAGTTTCTTGAACATTAAAAGTTTCTAATGAAACCAAACCTGCTAAGTTTAGTGACAAAAGTAGAAGTGCAATTGAAGTCAAATACACTGGTAATAACTCTATTTTTTTTAAGAGTTTCACTCTGATTTAAGAGGAGTTAATAGGATAAGAGATGAGATAAAGACCATACCTATTGTTGCTTGAACCACACTTCCTACTCCACATGCTAATCCAAGAAGTACAATCAAAAAGAATCCTAGGACACTTGCCTTAGATTTTAATTCTGTTTTCATTCCTAGAATAATCAAGACAGCCGCGGCCATTACTGCGAAAGGAAGCGAATATTTAGCAATCCCAACAATTAAAGCCACTGAGGCCGCAATAAGGGGTGCTGAAGAGACAGCCGTTTCTCCTGCTTTTTTGTTTATTATTTTCTGAATGACCCAAGCTAACAAAGCAGCCATTACTAACTGAAAAAGCATGATTGGGATGTTCTTTGGCGAAAATCCATTCATACTTTCAATAAGGATATCTTTAATAGTTCCCATTTTTTATATCATTTTATTTTTTTCGTCTAATATCTTCAGCAGGTATTGCCCGTACTGATTCTTTGCCAATGGCTGCGCTAATTTCTCTAGCTGCTTGGCGTCTATAAAACCTCTTCTAAATGCGATTTCTTCAAGACAAGAGACCTTCAATCCTTGTCTTTGCTCAATTGAGGCTATAAAATTCGAAGCCTGAATCAATGATTCGTGAGTTCCGGTATCTAACCAAGCCATTCCTCTACCAAGTAATTCAGTTTTGAGAGTGCCTTCTTCTAAATACAATTTGTTCAAATCAGTAATTTCTAGTTCTCCTCTTGCCGAAGGTTTAAGGCCTTTAGCCTTCTCTACCACAGTATTATCGTAATAATACAGACCTGTGACTGCATAATTTGATTTAGGATTTGTAGGCTTTTCTTCTAAGCCAATTGCTTTCTTGTTCTCATCAAACTCCACTACCCCATATCTTTCAGGATCGTTTACATAATATCCAAAAACTGTTGCTCCAGATTTAATTTCGGCTGATCGTCTCAATATGGTTGAAAGTCCGTATCCATAAAAAATGTTGTCTCCCAAAACCAGACAAACCGAGTCGTCACCTATGAATTCTTCGCCTAGAATGAAAGCTTGTGCTAAACCATCAGGTGATGGTTGAACTTTGTATTCAATTGAAATCCCTAATTCACTTCCATCACCTAGCAGCTCTTCAAATACTAGAATATCTCTTGGTGTAGAAATAATCAAAATATCCCTAATCCCTGACAGCATGAGAACTGATAAAGGGTAGTAAATCATGGGCTTATCATAGATTGGCAAAATCTGCTTTGAAACAGCCTTTGTCAAGGGATACAACCTTGTTCCTGAGCCACCTGCTAATACGATTCCTTTCATTCGTCAAAATTTTAATTAATTAAACGAAGAAACAGGCGGAAATGTTACCACTTTCAGGCTATTTATGAAATATTAAGAGAAATTTTACGCTCAATATTGAAAGGGAACTATTTTTGTTATACATAAACCAAAGCTTTTATGAAGATTCTATTTACGCTATTCATAGCCGCAATAAGCCTTTCGGCGAATTCTCAATGTGACTCAACTGAACAAGAAGTTGGCGGAACCATGGTCACCAATGGAGTGAAAAAAGTTGAAATCAAATTAGATGACAGAAACGGAATGATTCCAGGACCGGGTCAAATTCTCTTTTTGAATAAATATTTTGAGTCGTCTCTATTCGGATTCAAATCTACAGGTTGGCTCGATATTGCAAAGGCTGAGGCAACAGGCTATGATGAAGTCAATAACAAAATTAGATTGAGAATCATTGAAGAACACTCTGAAATGACCATTAACGGTAAAAAGAAGAATCATTTTGAAAGAGGAAATATTGTCAAATTGAACTGGAAAACACCTCCGCTAATTGAAACCAAATATGAAATTACGGATGGAGACACTTTAGGAAAAGGTGAATTACATTGTGGTTATCGTCATGGGGTTTGGAAGTACTATTACAGAAATGGGCAATTACAAGAAGAAGATAATTATCACATGGGCAAACCTGACGGCAATTACAAAGCTTGGTATGATGATGGCGCCATCAAAGAGACTGGAAAATATTACAGAGGATCAAGAGAAGGTAAGTTGACTTTTTATTATCAAAATGGAAACATTAAGAAAAGTGTGAATTACACGGCAAATATGAAAGACGGACCATATGAGAAATTTCATGAGGACGGGACTCCTGACTATAAAGCAACCTATGTTCAAGGAGATTTGGCAGGACCTTTTTCTTATTACTATGAAGACGGTACTTTGAAAGAAGAAGGCACACACGACATGGGAAAAATTGAAGGACCTCTCAACGGCTATTACGAAGACGGAAAGTTATTTTTCAAGGCAAACGTTCATAAGGATAAAAAACACGGATCATATGAAGGATTCTATCGTACAGGCCCAAAATATATTGAAACCAACTACACCATGGGCAAGATAGATGGTCCTTACATTGAATATCATAAAAATGGAGAAATTGCCGTCATTTCAAATTTCAAACTAGGAATTGAAGAAGGAAATTACTCATCTTCTTACCCTAACGGAACTCTGAAAATGAAGGGTTTAAAAAAGAACGGCACGAAGATTGGATATTGGGAAGAGTATTATTCTAACGGAGATTCAAAGTCTCAAGGAACCTTTTCAGAAGACGGTAAAAAGATCGGGAAATGGTTTGAATGGAATGAAAAAGGAAAGAAGACAAAAACGAAGTACTAAATTTTAGTATTTTAGCTTTGTGAAAAGATGGAAATTATGATGAAAAATTTACTTTTATTAAGCTCATTATTATTTATTGGTGTTAGCGTAAACGCACAATGCGACAAGAAAGAGTATACTGAAAAGTATAAGAACGGTTCTTACGTTATTGGTCAATTGGCTTGTGACGAAAAGACTGGGGAGTGGAAATACTTTGATAAAAATGATAAACTCTTAAAAAGAGTAAATTTTGTGAAAGGTCAATTAAATGGTGAAAGATCAATCTGGTATCCAAACGGACAACAAAAAGCGTTGGAGAATTGGTCTAATGGTAAGTTAAACGGAATCGTTCAGTATTGGACTGAAGACGGTACAATGACTGAGGAATCTAATTACGAGAACGGAAACCTTGAAGGAACTCAACAAGAGTGGTACGCTAACGGAAAAAAGAAATCTTTAACCACATACATCAGCGGCAAGAAATCAGGTGAATATGAAGCTTACTATGAAAATGGAAACCTCAAAGGAAAAGGAAAATTCTTGGAAGGAGAACCTGACGGAGATATCAAATCATTTTTTGAAGGAGGAGCACTTTCTTCTGAAATTAACTTCGTTGACGGCGTTCAAAATGGAAAATACACGACATTTTTTAAAGACGGTTCTATTTCAGTTCAAGGTGAATATGAAGAAGGCAATCAAATTGGATTATGGAAAACTTTCCACGTTAATGGTCAACTTATCGCCAATGGCTTTTATAAAGCGGGAAGTAAGGAAGGACTTTGGGAAGAGTGGTACATGACTGGTAAGCCAAAATCAAAAGGAACCTACTCAAATGGTGAAAAGGTTGAAGTTTGGTACGAATGGGATTCAGCCGGTAAGAAGACCAAAACCAAGTTCTAATCATTGAACAATCTTCTTAAAACCCTTGGTCCCGGCATTCTTTTTGCCTCAACGGCAATAGGTGTTTCTCATTTAGTTCAATCAACTCAGGCAGGAGCAAATTTTGGATTCACCCTTTTATGGGCAATATTACTTGCCAACATCTTTAAATATCCCTTTTTTGAATTCGGAAGCAGATACGCCAACGCAACTGGTGAAAGTATAATCAGTGGATATCGAAAACTCGGTAAAACCCCACTTTTCTTTTACTTTATCATTACAGTAATCTCCATGTTTTTAGTGACTGCTGCAGTTGGCTTTGTGACTTCGGGTTTTATGCAAAACCTTTTTGGGCTTCAAGAAATTCTCACCACCGTAGCAGTCGTATTTGCAGTGTGTATCATTGTTTTAATTTCAGATAACTTCAAGGTATTAGATGTTCTCATCAAAATTGTAGGAATCATTCTTTTAATCTCTACCCTAACCGCATTCTTTATTGTCCTAGCTAAAAGTTCTAAGACTGATCAAAGTCTGTTCAGTTTTGACGGAATAGACAAAGTGGCCTATTTAGGATTTTTAATTCCACTCATGGGCTGGATGCCTACAGCTGTTGACCTATCTGCTTGGAATAGTTTATGGACAGTAGAAAGAATCAAACAAACTGGCTATCATCCTAAACTAAAAGAAACCTTATTTGATTTCAATTTTGGATATATTCTGTCGGCTTTGCTGGCTATTTGTTTTGTCACATTAGGAGCCTTCGTCATGTTTAGAACTCCTGAAACACTTTCTGATTCTCCTGTAGGTTTCTCGGCAGATGTAATTAGACTTTATACCAGTTCATTTGGAGATAGTGCCTACATTATAATAGCCATCTCTTCTTTCTCTATCATGTTCGGAACCTGCATAGCCGTTTTTGATGGATACTCTAGAGCAATGGGCGCCATTGTTAAAGAAAGTCGCACCTTATTGAAAAAAGAACCCTTTAGCGAAAAGAAAAGTAAAAACATCTACCGATTAATTCTTCTCATCATTTCAATGGGGTCATTTTTACTGATTTACTTCTTCTTGCCCACAAAAGAAGACCCTAAAGCATTCAAGCAACTAGTAAATATCGCCACTTCTATATCATTTGCTTTAGCACCTATTGTTGCCATCTTTAATCTTAAATTGATGAATGCAAAGTATATCGGAGAAGGTCACCAGCCTCCTAAATGGATGAAATTGTTGGCCTATGCCGGAATCATATTCTTAAGTATATTCTCAATCTTCTATATATTTCAAGATCAAATCATTTTATACTTAACCGCATGAGTAGAATTCACGCATTTGAATTTGAAGACTTTAAATGGTTTCCTAAAACCATCAGAAATTACGGTACAGATTTTTTGCAATTTGTGACCAACAAATTTGATTTTTACAAAGGTGTTGCCCCAATGATTTCTGAAGCCATGAAAAAAACTGGGCACAATCAAATCTTAGACATGGGAAGTGGCGGAGGCGGAGCTTGGAAGAGTCTGAGCCCTCATTTAATGAAAGAGAACCCTGAATTGAAAGTTAGGCTGTCAGACTTCTATCCGAACATTGCTGCATTTGAAAAGATGAGAGATTATAATCCTGAAGTATTTGATTATTCATATGATCCAATTGATGCTACGAAAGTACCTGGCGATCAAAAAGGATTTAGGACTCAATTCTTATCATTCCATCATTTCAAACCTGAAGACGGAATAAAGATTTTACAAAATGCCGTTGACGCCAACCAACCTATTGGCATTTTTGAAGGTCAAGTAAGAGATGTACCACACTTTTTTAAAAACCTCTTCTCTCCTATCTCAATACTCCTTCTTACCCCTTTCATTAGACCTTTCAGTTTAGGAAGAATCTTCTTCACTTATCTGCTCCCAATTGTACCCTTATTCGTACTTTGGGATGGCGTAATATCAGTACTAAGAACCTATAGTGTGAAAGAAATGGAAGCATTAGTTACTCTAGTGAAAGGGCACGAAAAATACGATTGGCAAATTGGTAAAAACAAGACCAAAGGAATTACGGTACCCTATTTGATTGGTGTTCCTAAGAAATAGTTAATAAAAAAATAAGTTGAAGAGTAGAATTATGTTTTGATTAATTCTATTTTTGCCAAAAAATTAGACAATGAGTATTGCAGAATTATATGAAGACGGGGAAAGAAGACAAGACAAAAGTCACTTCAGAAACCTTGTAATGATAGCAAAAGCAGATGGTGAGATTTCAGAAGAAGAATCTGCCCTACTTGATGATATAGGACAACACCTTGGTTTAACTAATGTGGTGATGAAAAACATCATTAAAAATCCAGAAAATTATAAAATCAATCCTCCAATCAGTAGAGTTGAGCGTTTTGAACAAATAGTTAACCTTATACAAATGGTACAAGCTGACGGGAAAGTTGATGATGCTGAAATGGCAATTTTAGAAAGAATTGCTGTCGGAATCGGATACAAAGATCTTGATGATGTTGATGTTGAAAGCATTCTTGCGTTAATAGTTAGAGGTGAAGACACTGAAGTAATCATTGAAGAACTACTTTAAGATTATCAAAAATTATATGAAGCCGACTTTCTTTTGAGAGTCGGCTTTTTTTGTGCTGCCCGGGCGGGACATCCGATCAAGTCCTGACCACAAGCGTCAGGAGCTGCCGCTTCTACCCCTGGCAGAAAGTTTGGAATCTTGAGCTTCAAATGAGACTTTATTTTATTCTGAGAAACCTATTTCCTTTTGTCAACCTGAGCCTGTCGGAGCAGAGATGACTCATGATCTCACTTTAGGATTGATTCAGCCACACTTCAACTAGCTGAGTGTTAAATTAGTTGTCTTGAATCTTGATTCTTGTTTCTCTATTCTTGGATCTTAACTCTTGTTTCTTGGATCTTGATTCTTACCCTCAATAAGCTTTCTTCAGCCCCTCTAAAACCTTCACCACCGCCGGGCATATCTCAGTATTTTTCACCGACAAATCTAAGACTTGATAAAAGCGCTTACGATTCGTGTGCGGATATTCTCTACAAGCCAAAGGTCTGGCTTCATACACAGAGCAATAGTTATCTGCACCTAAAAACGGACAAGGAGCTGAACGAAAAACATAATCACCATCATTATCCATCTCCATGTGTTGAGCAATTAAATCAACCGCTTTTACCTTGAGATGTTTTGCCAAACGGTCAACATCTTTATCATGAATAGCAGGGCTCGTAGTTTTACAGCAATTCCCACAATCTAAACAATCTATCTCTTCAAACGTTTCATCATGAAGATCATGAACAATTTGATCTAAGTCTTTTGGCTTCTTTTTTTTAAGACGCTTTGCCAACTTCTTGGTCTCACCAATGTGTTTGGCTCCGTGCTTTAAGATTTCGTCCTTGTTCATGTCACAAATTTACAAAGTATGAAAGACATATTTTATCCTTAAAAAAATCCTTTTAGCATTCTTTAAACCTTTCTGACTTATTAAAGTCTTAACTTTGTCCAAAATTTTTGAAATGAAACTCTTTTTCACATTTTTCTTAATCGCCCTAGCGTCTTTGAGCTTTGCGCAACCTCCAGGTGGAGGCCGTGGGAAACCAGGAGGAAGAGGAAATCAACCAAAAGGTGAAATCTTCGGAAACATCAAAGATTCAGTTACCGACAAAGCGGTAGTTTATGCTACAGTAATCGCTCTAAGACAACCTACAGATAAGATGATAGGCGGAGTTGTAACTTCTGATAACGGCTCATTCTCTATCCCAGATGTACCTTATGGTAGCTACAAATTGAAAATCTCGTTTGTTGGGTACAACACCCAGTTCGTTGACGTCAAATTGAACGAAGAGAACAGCACTTATCAATTAAAAAACTTACAACTTGTACCAACAACACTTAAAACTGTAGAAGTAATAGGAGACAAGCCAGCCATCACATATGAGATTGACAAAAAAGTAATTAATGTCGAAGATCAAATAAATGCAGATGGTCAAACAGCCGTTGAGATATTAGAGAATGTACCTTCGGTAACCGTATCGGCAGACGGAACGGTTAGCTTAAGAGGTTCTTCAGGATTTGTATTATTAATAGATGGAATACCCACTGCAATGGATGCTTCAGACGCTTTGGCAACAATCCCAGCTTCTACAATTAAGGATATTGAGATCATCACGAATCCATCTGCCAAGTTTGACGCCGAAGGAACTTCAGGGGTAATTAACATCATAACAAAGAAGAGCAAGCTTGAAGGTATGAGTGCCCTAGTTAACTTAACTGGCGGACGTTTCAATAATTATAACGGAGACCTTTCTTTAAACATCAAAAAGAATAAATGGACATTTGATATTTCTGCCAATGCAGGAAACAGATCTCATCCGCGGTCTCAAACTGAAATTAGAACCACTACATACGATTCTTTGGTGAATAGAATTGAATCAGAAGGAGAATCAAACTGGCAAAGAAGATATTATGGAGGAGGCGGAGGAATCCAATGGGCACCTAACAATTCTCATGTGGTAGCGATCAGAACCAACTTCAAATGGATGGATATGATTCCATCTAACCTAAATCACTTTAAGAGTTATGATGACGGAATTTTGGTGGATGAGTTCTCTACGGATGCAGGTGCAAACATTGCCCTTTTCAATAACACTTCTAACATCTACTACAGATACAACATCAAAAGAAATAAGGATCATTACATCAGTGTAAAAGCAATTGCTAACCTGAAAGATGTTGTTCAAAACGACACCACGCTATCGTATGACAGTGAGGGAGCTATAGTTGCTGGGAACCTTTATACAGAGACTGGTCCTGCGAATTCTTACCGTTTCAATATTGATTACAAACTGCCAATTAATAAAGACATGAAGTTTGAAACTGGTGTTCAAGCACAGTTCGGACAAAGTGGAGATATTGGTAGAAACTACACCTATAATGTGGGGCTCGAAGAGTTTGAATTCAATCAATTATTCAGTTCAGATGTTGATTATGTGAGAGATGTACATGCCGCTTATGCCATTTTTGGAGGTAAAACAAAGAACTTCGGATACCAAGTAGGTATGCGAGCTGAATACACCTACAGAACCATTACTTCAACTGCAGCAGTTGACTTTACAACTATCAATAGATTAGACTGGTTTCCTTCAGCTCACTTTAGTTATTCATTTGATAATAAGAGTCAGTTATTGGCGAGTTATTCAAGAAGAATTGAACGACCTAGAAGCTGGTTCTTTGAGCCATTCATTACTTGGGAAAGTCCATTCTCTGTAAGGTCAGGAAATCCGAACTTACAACCTGAGTACATAAATGCTTTTGAGTTGAGTTATATGATTCCGGTTAAGAAATCAGGTTTTTTCAGCTTAGAAGGATACGCAAGAATCAACAACAATGTGATTAACAGAATTTCGACTGTTTATGAAGAAGGAATTTTAATTGAACAACCTTATAATATTGGAACATCAAGCGCTTACGGTTTAGAGGCTTCATTAGATTTACCAATTAAAAAATGGTGGAAAATCAATTCAGGATTCAATGGCTACTACTTTGAATTAGATGGCGCTTTAAATGATGTGGCTTATAAAGCTGAATCATTTAACTGGGGAGGTAGAATCACCAATACTTTCATTCTTGGTAAAAAAGGTGCCGGTAAAAGAGATAGATGGATGTTGCAATTAGTTTCTAGATATAAGAGTGGATCAGTTACTGCTCAAGGTAGAGAGCTCGGAGCTTTCACTCAAGATATCTCATTAAAGAAAAGCTTTTGGAAAAACCGTTTAGCATTTACACTTCAAAGCAGAAACCTATTGGCTACTTCAAGAAGAGTAAACTACTGGTCAACAGCTAATGTTGATTTAGAAACCATTAGAAGGCCTTTAGCTCCGCAAGTACAATTAACAGTTTCTTTGAAATTGAACAACTACCAAAAAGTATTTGCACGTCAAGAACAAATGGATGATTTCTAAAATGAAAAAAGCTTTTCCTTATATCATGCTGGCAATTGCTGCCGGAGCAGTTATTTATTTAATGGCATCTATCACTACCAAAGACACACAGGGAATTGGGCTGATGCACCCAAAGCATGTGATCTCTGCCTCAGTGTTTATTATCGCTTTTACAATTGGTGGGTCTAAACTTTTGAAGTAGTTCTAAACTGCGGAAACTACCTTTTTAACATTTCAATTCGTTTTCAAATGTGTACACAATAATACTGCTCATATTGGGCCGAACGCAGAAAAATATGCTTTACCTAAAAATAAAGCACATTACGGCACCGATTTAATTTGATTGGAATACATATCTACTAATGGCCATTATTTCATTGAAATGAAAACAGATCAGGTTTCAATCACCGAAAAATTTATCATTTCAAGATGACTTGCATCAACATGGGTATAAAACAGGATACACCAAAATAAGTCATATTCAACACTTACTTGATTCGTATTCGAGCAAATAACTTTACTAAAGCGTTAATACATTTGCCTAGTTATTAAAAAAATCTTGGCGTGATTTTTGACTAGTTGTGTAAAAATCACTTCATGAAACTTAGCCTCTTTTTAGTATTATTAGCACCATTATTAGCGATTAAAGCACATTCCCAAGGAAGCGCCCCCTTCAATAAAGACATTGACACCTTCTCCACTAAAGGGACAATAACTGGCATAAAAGAGACTATGACCTTTGGGATTGAGAGACGGGATGTAACCATATTGAGCAATGGTAAAACTACTGTTCTCTACCTTTATCTCCCTACTTACGAAACAGACGACCTTCTAAACAAAAAAGTGAGTATTAACTATGTTATTACAAAAAGGAATGTAGAGATTGATATGTTGGTAAATGACACTTCTGTTTACTACGATCGTACATCACCAAAAAATGTCCGTAAAGCATCTAAAGTAAAGGGAGTCTTTGATATTTATGACTATGGTTGTGTAACACCGGGACGTTATAGTATTACCTCACCTAAAGGCGACAAGACCTGGATATCTCATTATGTAGAAGAGAAATATCAAACGCCGTATGAAGGCAATAATGTCATTGTCTATTACTCAACAGAAACTAACAAAAAAATTACCGAAATTTCTTTTATTGAAACGCCATCAACCAACAAACTAAATATTATTCCTGCCGCCTTTTTCAAACAAACTGGTATCTCAAGGTTTGAGATAGCAACAAAAGAAAAAAATTTTAACAGAGGATGTGTTAGAAAACCGGGTGACAAACATGTTCTACTCAATTATGTAAAAACCAATGAAGACAATAACACGCAGGTAATTAGCTTATCTTTTGGAGGAAAACGATTTTACGCAAAAGAATACCTTTTAAGTTACCGCCATGGAAAACTGCGGATTAAAGAAAAAGAACTATGAATAAAGCCCTACTCACTTCTTCAACAACATATTGATGGGGTGGCGCGCAAATTTTTCTTTCGCAATAGGTCTAAGAAAATAAAAATAGTTCCCTAACAAAACCTAACCTGCACTCTGCCTTCTTATATAATGTTTAGGTAAAATATCAGGCGCCACTAGAATACTTAATTTGAAATTTAAGGCAACCCTATTTGAAAGTAAAGCGTTGGAAGAAACAGAAGTTCTCCAATTAAAATTTAGGCTAATGGTAAAATCTACATTTCATTTCTCAAGGCAATCAACATTAACCTTCATTTTATTACTTTATCTATTAAGCCCTTCATCTTTGATGGCTCAATCTAACCTTACAGACATTAATGGAGATGGAAATCTAGACATTTTGATTATCGGTACCTCTGAATCAATTTCAGATACTTCGGCAGAATTCTCTCCTTTTCAAATCCGCACTGAATTAGAAAACATCTTGACAGATGATCCTTCTTTGTCACTCTCAATAAATGTGGTGGCTGAAGATATTTATAGAACGGAAAGCGTACTGACTGGTATCGCTTATGATTGGACAGGCATCAATGTAGACCATTTCTGTCATTCGTTAGTTCAATACTATTTCTGGCCAGAAAACAGAAGTTCTAGAATCGATAATTTAAGAGGAGAAGGCGGAACAGATTGGGATTATGTTGTAATAGGTGCTGACCCTCAGATGATTTCAAGTGTCCCAGGCTTCTATTCCCTGGGAGTAAACAAAATTGCTTATCAAGTGGCAGACGGAGGTGGTAAACCGATATTACTAATGCCTTGGACTAAGGATGCATCTGACATTGGACACTTTGAAGAATTCACTTATCGCGCGGCTGATGGAGCTCAGGTTCCAGTTGATATTGTACCTGCTGGTTTGGCTTGGAATGATTTACCGAGCGGAAAAATAGATGTTGCTACTGACCATCCCACGCCTAACGGAGCCTTTGTATGTGCTGCGGCAATTTATTCTCATTTATCCAATCAAAGCGCTTCTTCATCCAACTATGTTTATGATGATGAAATTGCTGACATTACGCACACAACAATTGATAATGCCTCATCTCAAACCCATTATACTGGAGAAATTGCATTTAATTCTCCTTACAAAAGTTGCGGAATAAGCGACACAGCTTTAATCTATAATCATGGAGGTACCAGTACTGAACATGGCATACTTACTGGTTTGCAGTGGGTCTTAGCTGAAGATCAAAAAACCCTTCAATATGGCAATACTCCATATGTGCACTTCAATTATGGAAGATCAAGTATGGGTACAACACATCTTTACGTAATAGATACTTCAATTTTTAATTATTCGTTCGGATACCCTTTACAAGACAATGCTATAACAGGCCATACATCTATGCAATATGGAATTGATCAACGCGCGAACGAAGAAGATGTAGAGACCGACATAGGTGTTGCACTTGATATGGTTAGAGAAGGAGAACTCCCTTCGGCGAGAAACGTACCGATTAGAACAATCATATCACAAATGATAGAGGAGATTCCTGGTATAGATATATACCCAGCTGGTGATGACTGGCACTTGAGTAGTGATGTTAACAAATCCATTGCGACTTACATGTACACCATTCTCACAAGTGAATGCGCGCTAGAAGGACTGCCTGAACCAACAGACTCAACCGAATGGCGTACATGGATGGCTCATAAAATTGGGTATTTAACGGCTTGGAATGTGATGTATATGGAAGGATTCTCTCCTTGCTACGGTTCTATTCTTTCAGTTGAAAACTTAGATTTCTCAAAAGAAGTGTATTCGGCATATCCTAATCCAACAGAAGGAAACTTTTCAATTGATCTTAATGAAAACAAAGCCTCAGTTGCGATAACAATAACGAACGTTATGGGACAAGAAGTCTATCAACAAAGGTTTAAAGACACCAAAAAAATTGACCTTTCACTAGAACAGCCTCCAGGATTGTATTTCGTATTGCTAGACTTTGGATTAGAACAATCTGTCATCAAATTAGTTAAAGATTAAATTCTTAGCATTCGATTCTTTTCCTTAGCCTCAATCTTATATTTAAGCAATCAGGCCAAAACAATAGTGAAAAAAGCGAAAGCTGACATTAAGTAAAATGAACTGCTTGTGCAAGTCGGCGTCAATGCCTAATTTTACTCAAACGTCATTTACAACCATTTGGATTTAAATATGTTATTACGAATTTTAATACTACTAATTCCTATTACAGGCTCTGCGCAAGAAGAGAGATTATTCGAAAATAAAGCAAAGAGTTTTAAAGAATTGGAGATTGAATTGATTTCGAATTGGGAAAAATATCCAGACTCACTTACCACAAATTTTGAACTGGGAGCCCTGTATTGGGAACATGCCAAATATGAAATGATCACTCCTGGAATTATTGAGACTGGGGAGGTGTCACAAGAAAGACTGGATTCAATAATTATCTTTTATGGAAAAGCAAAGCGATACCTAGATGTCGCGAAATCATTAGCTCCGTATAACATATACCTTGAAAGTGCATTGCTTGACTTAAATTTCTCTCTTGGAGTTAAGGATATGAATAAAGAGACCCACTCGCAGGCTTTCAGAATAATTGAAGGAGACACTATAAATAAAATAGATGAATTTGGAATGCTACAAGGCGAATGGAGTAAACTATATCCTGATGGCAGTTTTCGTTGTAGAGGAAGATTCGTTGACGGGCACAAGGATGGATATTGGGAAAGGAAGTATGAAAACGGAAATTGGCAGTATAAAGCTTTTTTTAATGATGGTGATTTAAATGGGTATTGTTCATGGTACTACTCAAACGGCAATCTTAAATCAGAAGGAAATTTCATCAATGGTGAAAAAGATAGCATACATAAATATTACCATGAAAATGGCCGAGTCATGTCTGAGGAGAATTATGTTTTAAACAAGCCTAAAGGCAATTGCAAATACTTTAATGAAAGTGGAATTCTTATAAGAGAAGGAACGCTAATCGGTGATGATAGAGATGGAATATGGGTTTTCTATGATGACAAGGGAAGAAAATCAACGGTCATTTTATATGAGAGAGGATCCGCAATCAAGACTGAATCGTTCTAAGGAGAACGAAAGCCAAAATGAATGAACAGAGCAGTTAATCATTTGAAGGAAAATCAAACATTGTATTTGGCCATTGTATCGACCATCATAATGATCCTATATGCCCAATTCATCTTAGGAAATTATAGCAGTTGCTTTACAATAAACGGAACTTCAAATTCACTGGGTTTATCTTTTGGTTATGATATCAATAATGTTTATCATTTTTTTGATATACGGTCATTCGAGCAACTCCATTGTTATGCTCAATTCATTCGTGTTTGGGATAATATTTTTCCTATTGTATACACCTTGATGTATGCACTTTGGTTTGCTTATCTCTTGAAGAAATGGCGCCTCTTTTTGATTATACCCATTCTTCATATGTTCAGTGACTGGCTTGAAAATTACCTTGAACTTGCAATGCTTGAAGAATATATGAATTTAAATGCGCTTTCAGAAAGTCTAGTTTCAATGGGGTCAGGTGTCACTATCTTAAAATGGTCGTTATCAATTCTGACCTATTCTATTATCATCTTTGGCATTATTAGTAAAGTGCATAGTGCCATCAGAAATCGTAAAATGGTAGCATCCGAAAATGAATAGAATACTTAGTCCTATTACCAAGAAAAATAATGATTTTGAGGATCATAGTAAGTATTGGAAACCTCAAATTGAAGGAGAAGGATTATTTAATTGGTGGGATTAATCCAAATGAAATTAAAGGTAAATACCGTTGACAAATATTTACGATCAATTCTCTTACAAATTGTAAACCTTGTTGAGCCTGACAGCAGGGTGATTGAATTTGGATGTGGGAACGGAGATTTACTATTTAAACTCGCCAACAAAATAGAAGAAGGAATTGGAATTAATAAGGGCAGGTATAAAGCCAATAAAGAATGCAGATGGATTGAGCACGAATTAAGCAGGCAACAACATGATTCCGGCACTACTTCTTGCTCGCTTTCAACCTATAAATGAACAAGCTTAATGGTACAGATTGTTCTGTCAATAAATTAGTAGATTTACTTAAACGTTCTGAATAATTGAGATAAAATGACAAACCTTTGAACGACCTTGATACAGAATTCTATGACATGGAAGAAGACCTTTACTCTCTTCAAGTGCGATTTATCAGAGACAACAAAGAGCTATTCATTGATTAAGAAGTCTAACTTCAACTAAACCTGAGTTGCAATCAGAAAAATTAAACATGTGAACCAACTAATTCTTTAATTTAGTCGTTTGTATTTGAAAGCATTCTCTTTATGATCAATCACCTAAAACTGTTTTTATTGGGCTGCATTGTAGCATTGAATTCTAATGGGCAATCAACCATTGAAGCTGCCTGGCTAAATCAATACGATAACGCAGATCCTTCCAAATTTTCATATGAATTGAAGGATATAGTGGTTGATTCTGAAGGAAATCCGATTTTGGCTTTTAATGTTACTCAAAAAGTAAATTTTGGAGGTGGATATATCTACAACAAAGATTATTTCACAATTGTCAAAATGGACACACTCAATAATATCATCTGGGAAAAAGAAATGATGTCCGATCAACTTCAGGTCCATCAGGCATCAGCAGAATTTGGAGGCATGGATATTGATGAAAACGATAATTTATACATCAATGCATATTTTGACATTTACATTGCGCCAGGAATGAATTTCGACACCATTTTTGTTGAAGGGCAAGGAGAACTTTTGGGAAAATTGAATACAAACGGTGATGCAATCTGGGCAACTGTTCATGAAAATGGCTTTGGAAGAAACTTAAGTTATGCAGATGGATATATCTACTGCATTGGTGAACATGGTGAAAATGTTGATGTTGGACCCAACACAGCTATCATGAACACATCTCCAGCAATCATTGAATCATATATATACAAGGTAGATACAAGCGGCAACTATTATTGGTTGAGTGAAATAGATTCACTTGCCACAGCCAACGAAATCAAAGTATATTTAGACCAGATTTATTTGACTGGACAACATGCTGAAAACACTATTTTTCCTGGAAATAATGCTGCCTTGTTAAATAATTATGGAAACTATCTGCTCAACCTTGATACTTCAGGAGTGTTTCAATGGGTAAACGAATATTCTATGTATGCGTTTACCCAATCTATTCAAAGAATCAACGATAACATTTATATTGCAGGTAACTGCTCTTGGTCAACACCTTTTGGTCCATTTAACGTGGCAGGATTGGCTGACGCTCAAAACTTTGTACTTGCTTTAGACACCCTTGGAAATGAACAATGGCTCCATAGTTTTGCCACAGCAGGCTTTATAGATATTGCAAATTATTCTAATCAATTAATGGTAATGGCTCGCTCAAATGGAGAATCAACATTGAGCGCATCTACTTCTTCTCCTACCGCTTTTATTGCTTTATTAGATTCGAATGGAAATGTTTCTAATTATGTAGAAAAGCCAGGTTTTTACGGGCATGAAATATTTGCAACTTCAAACGCCGCCTACTTTAGCGGAGTGAATCCAGGTGAATTGTGGCTTGGTAGTTATTATCTGCAAGGTGAAGGATATGTGTGTGGAAGATTGGACAAAGCAGATTTTTTGAATTTTAAAGAAGAAAGCCCCTTCTTTAAAGCCTATCCCAATCCAGCTCAAAACCATTTGCATCTTCAACTTGATGATGATTTGGTATATGAAATCAACATCTACAATCAAATTGGTCAACTTGTCCTTACACCACATCCCGGAAAAGATGTAGATATTTCATCTCTTTCTCATGGCCAATATTTCATTGAAATGAAAACGAATCAGGTTTCAATCACCGAAAAATTTATAATTTCAAGATGACTTGCATCAACATTGGAATAAAACTGAAACTAACAAAATAAGTAAAGTTCACTTCTTGCGCATTTAGTCTTCAAGTAATAACTTTACCTAAACGATCAGAACACAACAATGAACAACAATATAGAAATCCCCCTCAGCAAAGGAAAAGCATCAATCCCCATCATATTTTTATTGATAATGTCCACTATTGGATTTATCGGTTACTTCTCACCAGAGACTCTTTTTTCTGAGATGGATGAAAAGGATGATAATTTTGGAATATTTACTTTGATTGCCGCTATCGTTATGCTTGCATTGGCAGCTTTTCAATCTGTAAAATGGTTTAGAAATAAAACAGGATTGATCATTGACGAAAAGGGCATAACAGATCATTCAAACGCCACTTATTCAGGACTTATTGAATGGAATGATATCACAGGAATTAAACGAGTGAAAAATGGCCCTTTAAAATCTATTGTGGTGATGACCGATAAACCTGAGAAGTACATCAAGCAAGCGAAAATGGGAATGCAGCCATCCATGGGTAAGGCCTTTAAATTTCATGGCTCTCCTTTACTTATTGTTTCTAATAGACTCAAAATTTCATATGATGAATTGGCTGATGTTATCAGTAGTGAGTTTGAGAAGGTGAAAGGTATCTTGGAGGATTGAAACTATTCTTTAGCCAATCTAGTTCATCTCAATCAAAACTTCTCTCTCGTCAGAGAATACAATTTTCAATTTGAGATTCTGAAATTTTTGCACATTGTACGTAACATCCCTCTCAAGCCAGAAAAAAAACTCCCGTTCAAGATTGTCACGAATGACTAAATCTTTTTCTCTGTCATTATATCTTACAATGAAATCTTCTATGTCAACAAAGGAATGTGTTACAAATAACTCTTTAGAATCTGGAGAGCAAACATAATCTCTACCAGAAAGAAAGTTCTCTCTTTTCATCTTATAAAGTGAATCTCCATGTGAGTCCACTAAGACTTCCTTAATTGGGAATGATGAACCAATAAAAGTCACTTGATTTATCATATCACCTACTCCATCTTCACCTTGAGTGGATGTATTTATAACTCCCACACTTTCGGAATTGTCGGCATAATATTCTACATCAAATGCTATTGCAATTCCCAAACAATTGTCTCCTTGCGAAGGCACTGTTACTATTTTCTGTTGATTATCATAGCACCCATCATTTTTTACAATTCTCATTGAGCCTCCAATTAATCTCACCTTATTTTTGACATGAGTACATGAAAGAGTAAATAAAACCAAAAAAATGAAACTGAATAATATCCTCATTGAGATGAAGTTACGAATTCTAAAGTAGTCACTACAATTTAATAAGCTCATAAGAAAGGTCAACCGTAATTTGATTCTAAGCCTTACGAATCCAACTTCCCTAAATTCTTAAAGATGATTTTGAGATCCATTCTGAAGGAATGGTTTTTAGCATAGATTAGATTCAAACGAGAAATGGCGTCATCATCTAATTGGTTGTTGGGTACCAGCATCAAAGACGAAAGAATACCTTTTTTAATGGCTGGTAATTTCAGATTTGATGCGTGATGAATCTTGGCGTAGCCTACAAAAGAGATTTTACCTCTGAGCACCCCAAACATATTTTTGAAGAATCCGCCTTTACTTTTGTATCCCCATATAATTAGGGGAGAAAGGATAATCATCAAGAATGATAAAAAGAAGTCTATTATTCGCTTATTACGGCGGTTGGCCGGTTTAGAGATACGATTGATATCCATCACATACAAGTCTCCTTGTGAATCAATTGAGTTACTACCAATCAAAAATGACGTCTCTGGTTGAGCAATTTTGAAATCTACATTGCCATCACCTAAGGCTTGCATCTTTGCAATGATCTCAGCTGCCGAAACATTCTTAGCACAAAAAATCACCTCATCAATACCATGAATATCAATGGCTTGATCTAACTGTGAAAGGGTTCCTATTTGCTTATCGTTCTCTTTAGTATCAGTAGCTGACAAAAATTGAACTGATTGTATTTTACTATTCGTTTGCTGTAGAATTTGGTTCACTCTCTCAGATTCATTCCAATCACCTACGATCACAAAACGCTTGTTCTTCGCTCCGCCAATGCGATACCCCTCTCCTATCAAATGATGTAAAACGAACCTTGAAAACAAGAAATAAAGCAACACCCAAGCTCCGCCTAATAAGATGATCAATCTCGAGAATTGCACATCTTTGGGCAACAAAGCATAGGTCATCAAAATAATTCCGGTCCCGATTAAAGCTCCCAGAGCGTTCTTAAATAACTTGATAGGTTTGTCATATCCGCCAACAAATAGTTGAGTCAACAACCATACGACAGCATAAGTTGGCAAAGCCCAGAACAATAGAATCTCTGGAATAAAAATTTGCTCTATTTGCTGATAATTTTGGGCAATCAAGAACAAACCTAATATCACCACCACCAAATCAATGAATGGCACTATGGCTCTCTTGATGAACCTGTTCATTAAAGCCATTCCTGCTCTAAAATAGATGGCCATATTAATCAAGAAAGAATAGGTTTTGGCATTCTTTTCAGAGAAGTGTTTTTTCGCAAAAATGATCATGGCGTTATAAAACACAAATACATAATTTACGCTACTCTTCTTTGTACTCTCTCCCTTATAATGGATAATGCTTGTTTCTGGATAGTAGTAATTCTTGTATCCACCCAAAACAATACGATAACTCAAATCAATGTCTTCTCCATACATAAAGAAGTCTTCATCTAACAAGCCAACTTTATCTAAAGCATCTTTGCGCATCAACATGAAGGCACCTGAAAGAATCTCAATCTCATGTGTTTCGTTCATGTCTAAAAAAGACAAATGATAGCGCCCAAACTTTTTTGTTTTTGGGAACAGACGAGACAATCCAAAAATCTTGTAAAAAGCATCTTTAGGTGTTGGTAATCCCCTTTTAGACTCTGGTAAAAAGTTCCCTTTACCATCAATCATCTTCACTCCTAGTCCACCGGCATCAGGATGTTCATCCATAAAGTCAACCACCTTTTTAAAGGTGTCTTCTTCAACAATGGTATCAGGATTTAGTAGCAAATGATATTCGCCCTTAGCTATTCTCAAGGCCTGATTATTGGCTTTTGAAAAACCAACATTGTCTTTGTTTGCAATCAAATGCACATCTGAAAACTTAGCACGAACCATGTCTAATGATCCGTCAATAGAATTGTTGTCAACAACAAAAACTTCGCCCTCAACATGCTTCAATGCCGCATAAGCAGAGTTAAGGCATTGCTCTAAAAAGAACTCTACGTTATAATTAACTATGACAACTGAAAGCTTCATTTAAGCTTACTTTTCTAATTGGCTTTGATTAATAAGTGCTGTATGAACAGTAATTTTACCCTTGTGTAAACGTGTCCATATGGGTCTTATTACTCCATTATGCACAGAAATGTTTGTGTAATCACCAAAAAAGAACTTTGGGTTGGGCTCAAAAGGTGTTTCTGAGATCACAAAGTTCTCAAACGAATCACCTCCATCTTTAGATACAGCAAGCGTTACTTCAGTGGCTCTACCCTTAGAATTTCTTCGATCATAAAAGACGCAATAAACGTAGCCTGTTACCTGATCTATGGTCATCCAAGTTAAAAACTGATGACGATTAGTTTTGTCATTGTTCACTAAAACTGGTTTGCCCCAGCTCTCTCCTTTATCTGTTGATTTGATTACCCAAATATCTGTATTGTCAGTTCCGTTTCTTTGGTCGGCCCAATTCACATATATGTTACCATTATATTCTTTGCCACTCACGTCACAAGCTGTTACAGGTAATCCGTTACATCTATAAATACCTGGAATATCAATCACCCAGCCTTCAGGTTGATCAATGATGTATTGTTCTTTCTTGTTCCATGTCTCACCTTCATCTGTAGATTTATTGAAGAAGATACTGTCATTTCTTGCCCAAGCGCAATAGATTTCGCCTTCAGGCCCCACAGCAGGCACTGCACCTTCGGCAGTTAAATCATTGTCTTTACAATCTCCTTGGGTAGATGACAAAACTTTTGGATTGCTCCAGCTTAAACCACCATCAAATGTTTTAGAGAACAAGATTCTACTCACGTCTTCTTTCTTTCCTGAATCATAAGCATCAAACTGTGTCCAGGTCATGTAAATATGATTGTTTTTACGGTTGATTGCTACCCACTCTTTATCATGAAACTTACCGTTATCAATGGTATGGCCTTGGTATTTGAACTTCCCTTTCAACTTCTTAGAATACTGAGAAACCATACCGTACTTTAAAATCTCGTCTCCCTTTTTTGAGAGATGGAAGTAATAATATCTTTCAAGCGTATCAATAAGCATGCAAGGGTCTCCGTTCACTCCGAACTTTGATTTGATAGATCTTGACTTCCAAGTTTCTCCGCCATCTTTTGACCAGTAATAATCATTCATTACGGTACCAGCAATTACTTCATCCGTATTTTTCGGATTGATATAAATTGAAGGCTCTACTTGTGAATAGGGATAGGTCGCCTTTTTAGGTAATGGCAATGCCACATTTTTAAATTGCGAAAAAGCTGAGCTTGCTGTAAATGCAATCAGTAAGAGAAATAAATTTTTCATAATTAGAAAGGATATCCTATACCGAAATTAAGTCTTGGCCAATGAGGATTTATATAATCCACCAATTCATCAGGCTTTTCAGGATTTGTTTTGAAATAGTTTTTGTAATCTGCCTTGCCAGATGTCCACCAACGTTCGCCAGCAGGTAAGTACGGATTGTGCAATGACCAAGATAAATCAAGACGAGCAATTAAGAAATCGAAATCAGCTCTTAATCCAAAACCTGTCCCAATAGCCACTTGTTTATAGAATCCGCCAAAGGTGAACACTCCCAAATCAGTGCCTGGGTCTCCCTTAATTTTCCATATATTACCCATATCCACAAAGACGGCGCCTTTAAAAACGCTTGACATGTCGAATCGCCATTCTAAATTCAATTCTAGCTTCATATCGCCGATTTGCGTGGTAGTTGCATTGGGGTCAAGATAAGTTTGGGTTCCGCCCGGAGCCATTGTTCTAGCGCTAAAGGCCCTAATATCATTTGATCCTCCAGCTACAAAACTTTGCGTATAAGGCAAAGAAATACCGTTTGCATAGGCATAACCAACTCCTGTCAAAAGACGATAAACCATTCTGTGTTTTGGTGTAATGAATTGGTTAAAAGTGAAGGTGTTCTCTAATTTAGCGTATTGAGTGTAAGGGACCTTAAACACTTTTTTGGTGTCAAGCACAAAGGCGTCTAAATAGCTCAATGAATCATTAAAGGCAGCATCAATTGAGTTCATCACAAGTCCTGCAGCTGTTAAAGTGATGACATTATCAAAGGTGTGTTTCGTTTTTCTTTTCTTCTTTTTGAGCTTCAGGTTGTTGTAATGATGGCTGATATTCAGAATACCTAATGATAGAAAGTTACTGTATGAATTCAATAAAAATGGGTCATTCGTGGCTTTCAAATTCTCTTCAAATTCAGGATCCTTATCAATGAATACATAATTAAAACGCAGAGGAGTGATCGTAAACACTTGCGTGTAGTTGGGCGAATTGAGTTTCCATTTGTAGTTCAATTCACCTACGTGTCGGTCAAATTCAGAACGAAGTTGGTGATTATACAGTGCCCCAATTTGGGTTGTTGGAAAAGATCTTTTAGAAATCTCTTCTTGCCTCTTTTTTGAGAGCGGAAAAAACCTTGGGATACTGTACGTTACTTCTGGTCCCCACTCAAAAGTATTCAAGCCTCTAATTTTGAATGTTTTTGGAGCCTCTGTTCCATCTCCAGCAACCAACGGCTGTGATTGAAACCCACCTGAGAGGGTAATAACTAACTTATTGGCCGAACGCGAAAGGTTTTTATTCGTGTATGAAATCAGACCTGAAACTCCCAAAATACTTTGGGTGTTCGTAGCTCGCGGCTCTAGCTGAAATTTTTGTTTATCACCAGGGGTAAGATCATAAATCACATCCACCTTATTACCTCTAGGATTTTCAGGATCAAGAATCATTTGGGGTGATAACCTTGAGAAAACATCTAACCTTAACAAACTTTGAGTTGAGCGATCTTGATAGTAGTCTTTCGCGAATTGATCACGCACTAAAAAGTTTTGCTTGTTCAGTAAATCGGGCTCGATAAATGGTTTTTCATTGAAAATAAAAATTCCTTTGTAATAGATGTTTGTATCAATATAACGCTCAAACATTTTGACGTTATTCGTTTTTCTGTCATCACTATTTAAGGTTATAAATCGCTTTCTAATGAGCGTGTCAATGATAAACATGGTGTCTAACAAATGGTAATCACCTTTTTCTGTTTTATACTCTAAACCGAGCTTTTTACATTTTCGTTTGTAGGCTTCAAAGTCTTTAAAAGATTGCTCATCAGGGTTATTGAGTCTAAAAGTCACATCATCAACCTTATAGGTTTTGTGAGCCAAATAATTAGAATCAAGATACTTATCGTGGATGTAAACCACCAAGTGACTCTCAAAATCCCCAACAGTTGTGTCTACCACATAAGAAATGTAATTTTTAGTGAATCCAAAGAATGCATTGTCTTTCAAAAACTTGGTGAAGTGAGTTCGTTCTTCGTCCAATACAGCTTCATCTAGCAACATTCCTTCTTCAAGCAGAGTGCCCTCTTCTTTCTTCATTCTCTTGTACATATTTCCGACACTTCTGTGCTTTGAAGTGGAATCGTACTTTATTGAAGTGATGATGTAAGGCTTGTTGGGCTCAACGTAATAATTGACTGTCGCTTTCTTTTTCTTCTCGTTGAACACAACAGTATCATTGATTTCGGCATACTTAAAACCTCTTTGCTTTAAATAGATAGCCATTTGATTCTTTGACTTATCAACTTTACCGCTATCTAAAACTACGGGAGGTTCACCCCAATGGGTAATTAACCAATGTCGCCAACCCAATCGCATTGACTTCTTGTTCTTAGTCTTTTTCTTGTATTCATCTTTACCCTTCTCTCTTGCTTTTGCAATTCGCTTTTTGTTTTTTCGATCTTCTTTAGCCTGTCTTTTATCGTTTTTACGGTTGACTTTTTTTGTTTTTCTACTGACTTGTTTCTGATACCTTACTGTATCAATTCGGTTGTAAACAAAGAGGGCAAAGCGCGAATTTGTTTCTGGACGAATGAGATCTTGAATTTCTCCTTCATCTAAAAGGTCATGTGATTCACCCCATACAATACTGAGTGAATCTTCAGATTCTTGTGCTATGTGAAGGTTGTTTTTCTTGAGCAAATAATAGTTTTCTCCCACATATTTTGATTGGCGGCATCCAACCACTGCAAATAGCAGCAGAAAAAAACCGAAATATGTAATCAGATTTTGCTTCACTAAATCATTTATATTTGCCTTAAATCTGCCGAAGGCAGAAGCTTTACAAAAATAATCGAATAAACTGAATACAGATTGTCTTTATCAAAAAACGAAATAAAATTCTACAAGTCTTTACAGCAAAAGAAATTTAGAGATCAAGAAGGTCTTTTTGTCATTGAAGGAGTTAAACTTTTTCAAGAGCTACTTGAAGCCAAAACCTTTGAAATTGACCAAATTTTAATTGTAGAAGAATCAGATTTAATTGATGAGCTCAAAGTTGAACACGGCAAATATTTGAACGTGATTAGTAATAAGGATTTAGAGCGAATTTCATCTTTTAAGAATCCGAATCAAGTGTTTGTGACAGTTGAACAAAAAAAGCTGAAAGCACTTGATTACACTGAAGATCAAACTATACTTTTTTTAGATAATGTGAGAGATCCTGGAAATTTGGGAACCATTATAAGAACGGCTGATTGGTTTGGAGTTACACAAATCAGATGCTCTGAATCTTCAGTTGAATTGTATAACCCAAAGGTGGTGCAATCTTCAATGGGTTCTATATTTAGAGTGGATGTAACGTATGGCGACCTATTATCAGAAGTTCAAGCCGCCAAAGCTGAAAACTTTTCTATTCTAGCAGCAGATATGGATGGAGAAGACCTTACTAATTTTGACTTTAATTCGAAAACGGTATTGGTTATGGGATCTGAATCTCATGGTGTTTCGGATGAGATATCTGCTTTAAGTACAGCCATCACAATTCCGAAAAAAGGCAAAGCCGAGTCGCTCAATGTAGCAATGGCTACTGGGATTATTTTGTCAGCGATTAAGTAGGAACTAATCAATTTTGATGTCAGAGTGAGTTTGTCGAAGTCTCGCTAAAACTTGCCTTCTTACATTAGTCATAAACACTTCGACAAGCTCAGTGTGACAAGACAAAAGAGACATTAATTTTATTTATTTTCACTAATGTACTCCGAAAGCGCTTTTAAGCTTGCCTCATCTTTAAACTTCTCATCTACAACTTCACGAAAAGCTTCTTTTTCTGGGCACTGATCATAAGCGGCCTTAGCAAATTCTAATCTAGAATTCTCTTCTTGCATATAATCCATTACCTCAGCAATCTGGTCGATATTCAAAGTTCCTTTCTTAAGGCCTTTCATTGCAGCCTTCAGCTTTACAGACTCAGACGCTCTCCCTTTCATAACATCCATTACATTTGAAAAATCTTCAGCCGAAATGGGTTTAGAATCCTCAACTTTTAGAGTTTCCAAGTTTTGTGATTGAAAAGCCATTGCTGCAGGAGCAGTAAAAGCTAAAAGGGCGATAATTAATATGCGTTTCATAATTTCTTAATTTCTGAACTTCGGTTCAATTTAATTCATTTTCTTCAATTTCGATTTCTTTTCAGGCACAGATTTACCTGGTTTAACAACTCCTTTAGCTAGAGTTATAAATTCATCAGCTGACATTCTCTTAGCACCTCTTCTTATTTCTTCTCCAGTAGCTGTAGTAAAAAGTAGCGTTGGATATTTCGTTATCACATATTTTTGCATGATTTCCATGCCATCATCTGTTTCCATATTGATCTTCAAAGAGATATAGTTTTTCTTAAGATACTTCGCAACTTTCGGGTCTTGGAAAACTTCTTTATCCATTGCCTTGCAAGGAGCGCACCAAAAAGTGTAGCAATCGATAAAGATTAATTTCTTTTCTTTTGCTGCCTCTAGCTTTGCCGATTCAAAGTCTCCCATATAGAATTCTACTCCTTGAGCATTGATTGAAATGCTGCAAAAAGCAATAGCTATGATTAGAAAAAATGATTTCATCTTGTACCTCAACGTTTCAAAATCCATGCCGAGTATCCTTCAGACGATTTTAATTGCTTGGCAGATGCTTCGGCCTCATTTCTATTATCAAAACAAGTAGGTGCCACATAGTTCAGTTTGGTTCCTTCAATCACGGTACAACTATAGCCATTTTTATCAAGTTCAGCTTTTCGCTTGTAAGCGTTCTCAAGAATCGAGAATGAACCGCAAACCACGTAATAGCTGCAAACCTCATTACTTTGAGGCTTAATCGCAAATCGCGTCTTTTGAGGTAGAACATCTTCACTCATGTATAATTTAGGTTGATAAATTTTAACCACCTCCTCTACCACTTCAGTTTTTACCGAATCCATCACTTCAATTATTGTGTCAATCACAATTTCTTCTGATTCAACTCTTTCTTCTCTCACCTTCGTAGGCCAAAATGAACTTAAATCAATTCCGAAAATAGAATTTCCATTCTTCAAACTATCTAAGTGAAAATCTTTGAAAACCTCTATTTTACCTGAATAACAAGCCACCCAAATTTCAGATTCATCCCAATTACCGCAAATTCCAATTGGTTTTTCACTTGTCTCAATGGTCTCAATAACTTCCATGTCTTCGGTTCTGATTTTAGAAAATGAATGATCAAAATAATTCACACAATACAAGTAGTCTTCATTTTCAGAAATACACATAGAACGTGGTCCTGAAGGAGTTTTACAAGTAGTTTTCGAATGATCAAAACGGTTATATTTCACCACCTTACTCCCTGAATTCATTGAGACAAATAAAGTGGAATCGTGATCACCTAAAATCAGATGTCTTGGTGAACGCCCAATATCTTTAATGTAATTCACCTCATAGTTATTCAGATTTACCTCAGCCAATTTAGTTGACCCCATAATTGTCACATAGGCAAAATTTCCATCAGCAGTGATATCAACGCCTCTAGGATGAGCACCCAGCTGTACCTTTTTTACCTCTTTTTCAACTTCAAGATCTACGATTGAAATATCGCTACTGGTCCAATTTGAAACGATCAGCTTACTGTCATCATCTGAAATTGCAATAAACTTAGGAACCGCTCCAACCTTCACCACAGATTCAATTTCGTAAGTACTGCAGTTAATCTTGTACAAGAAACTGGGGTCATACTCCTTCCCAATACATCCGTCACAGCCTTCATGTTCAAATCCTGGCCCAACCATACTGTAATTTGAGATCCACAAATACTTTCCGTCTGAAGTGAATGCTGCTTCTACAGGGCCTCCTAAGTAAGTTCTGTCTTCATATTCATCAAATCCGAATTCTTTAAGATTTACTCCATCTCTAATTTTTGCTAATCGATTCCCTTCTTCATTATAAATAGTGATGGTATGACGATACATCATATTTTGGGCGGCGAAAATTCCGGTACCAGATGAAACAACAGATTTTGGCGAGATGCCATCTCTGATTTCATTCTTTTTTAAGATGTAAGATTTTTGCTGAGAAAAAGCAGCATTAGAAATTAGCAGTAATACTACGATTCCAAGATTAGCTGCAACTCTTTGATACCATCTATCTTGGTTTGCTCGCCCTTTTTGTTGTACGCAACCGTTAGGTTGGTCAACATTCTCTTTAGTATTTCTGTATTGGAGCACGGTTCAAAATAGTTCTTTTGCAAAGGCAAATTGAGACTACGAAGATAATTCTCAATTTCGTTATGGTCAAATATCCTTCCTTTACTAAACGGATTAATATAGAAAAGGATATTCCTATCATCCGTAATACCGAGCATTTTCAATGTTTGAAACTCATCAACAAAGCCTAAAACAAAGTGATTCGGAAGGTTTACACCATAAATCGGAATCTCTAATTTTTGTGCTATTACTGAATATAAAATTGAAAGTGATAAAGGATTTCCCTTTTTTGAACTTAATACTGTATTGATGTATGAATTCTCTTCAGAGTAAAAATTGTTTTTGCTTGACTGAAATCCGCATAAGTCAAAAATCACATGATTAAATATCTTAACAATCTCAAAAGCAGTGTGCTCTTCGTTAATTTCTAACCAAACTTTTTGCTTAATCTTTTCAAGTTCTGACTCTACATCTGATTCTTGAATCTCAGGAAATTGAAATCTTGAAATAATCATTGAACCTTTAAGTAAGTCTCTAGTGGTAGATCCTCTCCAAGCTGTCAAATCATTCTTAAGCTGGTTGAACTGAATTTCTTTAAGAATGTCTTCAAGACGTTCACCATGTCCGCCATCTTCAAACGCAAATTGTTGTTTTCTGATGTTCAAAGTGTTTTCAATGCAAGGCACAATTCCTTCTCCCATTTGAATCAATCTGTCTTTGACATGATCAAAAACTATTGGGTCTGGATCTTCAACCAAACGTATGAGAGCATTAACTTGTCTCTCTTCTATATTCAACATTGTTTCCACTGAGACAAATGTACGGCAGTGATTAGCTGGTTTATTTTCAACCACTTAAATGTTTTAAACGAGATGATGTTAGTTTACTTGAAGTTTAAACCGAAAAGATCATAACCAAAATACTGATTATCAAAAACTTATCCCTGTATGAAATCCAGTGATTATTTGGTTAATCTGTCTAACACTGTCTTTACTAGAGACTTCATTTGTTCTTTATAGTCAGGCATAAACTCATTTGAATATCTGTTAGCCAACACCAAACAACAAGTAACAGACTCATGTCCTAATGCCGATCCTAGAGTGTAAATTGCAGACGTCTCCATTTCTAAATTAGTGGCTCTTGCGCCGTCCCATTCAAACTTTCTTAAGTTCTCTTTGAAATCAGGATTTGCTAGAGGAATCCTAATTGCTCTTCCTTGTGGTCCGTAAAATCCGTTTGAAGTTGTCGTGATCCCCTCTTCCATTCCTTCTTTTAATAAATCTCTCAATCTATCAGAAGATCTCTTAATGTACGGACGGTTCAAATTCTCTCCCCAATTGGTTGCCTTTGTGAAGTGATTCATGGCTCCGCTTTCATCATCTGAATAATCAATTTGATAAAAGTTCGCCATACCGTCAATTCCAACAGCATACTTTGAAATGATATGTGAACCTGGCTTAATATCAGCTTGAAGTGCTCCACAAGTCCCAATTCTCACAAAATCTAAAGACACTTTGTTTTCTTTTTCAACTCTTTTTTCTAAATCAATATTGAAAACAGCATCAATCTCAGTTAAAACGATATCTACATTGTCAGTTCCTATCCCAGTTGAAACACAAGAAATTGGCTTGCCATTGTATTTACCTGTAATTGAGCAAAACTCTCTGTTCTGAACTTTAAAGGTTACTTCATCAAAGAACTCTCCAACCAAATCAACTCTATTCTGGTCTCCAACAAGAATTATTGTTTCAGCCAAATCATTAGGTCCTATCCCTAAATGATAAATTTTTCCGTTTTTATCTAGTGTTAATTCTGAAGCTTCAAATGCCATTTGATTTAGAGTTTTATGATTCTGATTTGTGCCTTATTGTCTGCACTGAAATTAGCCATTATTTTACTTACAAAACTGCTGTCTTGCACTAAATAAGGCAAGACGTTTTCGTAACGTTCTTGAAATCCGCCATTTGGAAAGAAAGATGATGCTATTTTCTGAACTTGTTTTTGTGTCTTTTCGAATTTTCCTTTCTCAGCTTTTATCATTTTCGCTTCAATTTTATCAAGCGATTTAGAGAATTTTGAAAATTCAGCCTCTATCATTCCATCTAATCCTTTTGAAATTGCGTTGGCCTGTCTCAATAAATCATTTTTTGCAGCTGTTATTTGAAATACTATTGGCGCTATATCTAGATCGTCACCTGATTCTTCAAGCGCCATGTCTTTGATAATTTGATCTACACCTAATTTTAGGTCAAGTAGCTCTACTTTTAATTCGTCTAAAAGGTCTAGCTGATTTTGCCTTACTAACAAGACAGAATCTCTCACTCTCAACAAAGGGAATGTGAGGTTTGCTGCTTGAAATGAATTCTTCAATTGCAGCCAATAAGCTATTTCGCCTCCACCACCTACATATGCAAGATTTGGTAAAATACACTCTTGATACATAGGTCTCATCAAAGCGTTCGGAGAAATTGACTGTGGCTCTTCTTTGATCAAACTCACAACCTCAGATGCCTTCATTTTTTTACCGGCTACCGAATAATCTTCTCCATCTTCTTTGATTCTGTGCCTCACATTATTCTTATCAATGTAAAAAAGATTGCACTCTCTTACATACACTTGTTGATGGTAATCCAATCCTTTCAAATCTTCGTTTGATACATTGACTTTATCATAAACAAATCGCTCTTCAATTTCTTTAATAGCTATTTCACTGAATAAACCTTTCAGTTTTGCATCATCACCATCTATGATTACTAAACCGTAATCTTCAAAAAGTGAATTCATTAAGATTCTTGTTGCTTCTTGCAAATTAGAGGTCTCTGAGTACATTTTCAAAAATGAACTCACTATCTCAGCTGATTCAGGATTCTGAAATTTTTCAGCAATAGGATTCAAAAAGGAATCTATTGAATCGGTTTTAATTCTTCCAGCAATTGCATCCACTTGCCCTTCTTTCAGCCATTCTACTTTTTGATTGAAAAGGTTAATGTGATTAATTTCTTCAAAATCATGATCTTCTGTGGCCATCCAAAACACTGGAACAAAATTTTGATCAGGATTCTCTTTTTTAAGACGTTCTACTATTTGAATCACTTGAACCACCTTATAAACAGAGTAAAGCGGTCCGCTCAATAAATTAAGTTGATGACCAGTGGTTATCGTATAAGTGTTATCATGTAGTAGGCTATTAATATTAGCTGAAGCTGCCTGGCTCAATTTGAGAGTACTATTCTGAATCTTCAATTGATCTACTAAAACTTCTCTTGTTTCAAATGATAATTCTTTCTTCTCAATTTGTTTCTTGAGATTATCAAAACTGAAAAAATCCTCAATAAATTGGGAGGTTTGAGCGTCTTCATTAATTAGATCTCTAATTAGTTTAGATGACATTTTAAGTTCATCAAAGGTATAGCTTGATTTGAGCATAACACAAAGTTAGAATTTAAGATGATGAAATTGATTCATTACCAATGATTTTGTATTTTTGCATTCTGAAAAATCAAGAAAAATGAAAGCAATTATCACAACAAATAAAGGTGTTATGACGGCAGATTTATATGCTGAAGAAACACCAATCACAGTATCAAACTTTGTAAAACTGGCAAAGGACGGATTTTACAATGGCCTTACTTGGCATAGAGTATTACCTGATTTTGTAATCCAAGGTGGATGTCCTGATGGCACTGGTGCTGGTGGACCAGGATACACAATTGACTGCGAAGTAACTGCTGATAAGCAACACCACGAAAGAGGAGTTTTATCAATGGCTCATGCGGGAAGAAACACTGGTGGATCTCAGTTTTTTGTTTGTCACTCAAGAACGAATACTGCTCATTTAGACGGAAACCATACATGTTTTGGAATCGTAACTGACGGAGTTGATGTAGTTGACGATATCAGAGTTGGAGATACTATTGAGAGTATCGTTATAGAAGATTAAGAAGATTTCAAGCATAAAAAAAGCATCATGACATTTATCGTCATGATGCTTTTTTTTGTGTCTTTTTTTATCCTATTCTGCAGTAGTCATTTTACCTGCAACATCCGGACATTTTTCTTCTAAAGCTTCTGTCCATCCTTCATCAGCAAATACTTCTCCGTCATAGCTGTTGTTCAATTCAACATCACATTCAAAGTAGTTGATATCGAAATCTCCGAATGCATCTTTATCCATACAGTCGCAAAAATCATTTGCTGCTTTTCCTTGTTCGTCACTATATCCACCGCAAGAAGCTAAAACTAATCCGGTAGCAATTATCATTAATCCTTTTTTCATATCTATATATTAAAACGTTGGGCTCGTGGCACTAAAATAATGATTTTATTCAATTCTCACTAAGCGAGATGAACCTCATCAATTATCGGCACTCCCGAAACTGCATTTATTTTCTTTACTATTTCTGATCTTTGTTGCATTAACTCTCCTCTCATGACGCTAGAATTTAGTTCAAGATAGAGAACGCGATTTTTGATATATTTTTTTTCTGTTCGCTTAGCTACAGCAGACCCCATGATCTCTTCCCATTTAGAAAGAACTGAAACTTCATGCATTTTAGCATCAATACCCAAGGCCTCTAAGAAACCTTGAACAGAGTCCTTCATGGATTTTCCGTCTTTATATCTAGAATCTTCCAACTGCTCCCTCCTCTACTCTAAATACAAACTTCTCTATATCAATCTCACTAAATACTTTCTCAATCCTGTCAACATCTGTGTCTGTAATGAATACTTGACCAAAGGCATGATCTGAGACCAGCTTCATTAAATGGGCTACTCGTTCATGATCTAGCTTATCAAAAATATCATCTAATAATAAAATAGGTTTCATATTGAGCAAAGAACTGATCATATCAAATTGCGCCAATTTCAATGCAATTAAAAATGATTTCTGTTGACCCTGAGACCCAAATTTCTTTATAGGCTGCCCATGAATAAGAAAAGTCAAGTCATCCTTATGAATCCCAACAGTAGTGTACCCTACAGCCGAGTCTTTTCTTTTGCTTTTTTCAATTTGTTCAGCAAAATCTCCGCTACTCAATTGTGAATCATACGAAATTGAAATACTTTCTTTTTTATTCGCAATCAAATCAAAATACTTTTGAAAAATCGGAATAAAATCGGTCAAAAACGTAGTTCTTTTCTCATGGATTGAATGTCCTAGATCTATGAGTTGAGCATCCCAAACTTCAATACTTTCTTGATCAAATATTCTTAACTCTTGAAATTGCTTCAAAAGTGCATTCCTTTGTTTCAAAACCTTATTATACCTAATCAAAGTATCTAAATAAAATCTATCGTACTGAGAAATGATACTGTCAATGAACTTCCTTCTGGTTTCACTCCCCTCAATAATAAGGTTTGTATCGTAAGGAGAAATAACCACGGCTGGAAACTGACCTATATGCTCAGCCAGTTTATCGTATTCTTTTTTATTTCGCTTTACTTTCTTTTTTTGACCCTGCTGAACTGAAATCGTGATGTCTATCTTCTTTTCTTCTTTCTGATATTTAGAAGAAAGTAAAAAGAACTTCTCTTCCATTTTGATATTCTGCTTATCAACTGGATTCAAAAAAGATTTACAAAATGAGAGATAATAAATGGCATCTAACATATTCGTCTTGCCCTGACCATTGTTACCTACAAATACATTTATCTCTGGGCTCAAATTAATTGTAGCCTCAGTGTAACTCTTAAAATTCACAAGCGATAAAGTATCCAAATGCATCCTAACAAAATTAGGCAATTATAATTAGGATTAATCATTGTTTCGCAGGAGTTATACACCTTTTGTCCTTAGTCTTGTTTAGAAAACTTAACTTTGAAGTATGTACCCTAAACTTAATCTTCCTGATAGTGATGTTCGTGTTAAAGACGGTCAAATTTGGGATCGATTAAGAAAGAAGTGGTACAAATCAACTCCTGAAGAATGGGTGAGACAGAATTTCATCAATTATTTGATTGAATCAAAAAAATATCCCGAAGGACGTCTAGTTTCTGAGCATTTAGTTAAGTATAATGGGATGAATAAAAGGTGCGACATTGCTTTATTCAATCAAGAACTAAAGGTAGATGCTATCGTAGAATGCAAAGCGCCGAAGGTAGAATTAACGCAAGACACTTTTTATCAAATTGCTAGATATAACAAGGTTTTGAACGCCTCTTTACTAATTTTAACAAATGGCCTACACCACTATTGTGCTTTTGTTGATCTTAAGAAAAAAGAATTGAGATTTCTTACCGAAATTCCAGATTTTCAAACTTTAGAAAGTATGCTAAGAGATAATCTTAGTTAGATATTCGGTATTTACCTGAACCAAATCCACCAATAAACTCAGACCATGCAGCTGGATTTAGCAAATTGTTCTGAGGTCCCTGCCCCCTTGTATACTGATCACGCATAAATTGCTGCTGAGAACTGCTATAAGATGAAGAACCATCTGAATTCATTATCGCGCCAACAAAAGCCATTTCTTGAGGAGTTAATCTTTTTCTAGCTCTTTTTAATGCACTATTAGGACTCTCCATATTCACGAAAGACTCGGCAAAAGCTTCTCGCGAAGGCCATGGATAAACGTCAACAGGTTTTGACATGATGGTATCAAACTTCATCACTTGAACTAAGCTAAAGGCATTCAGCTCAGTGGTGTCAGAGATGATATATTGCTTCTTTTTAAATCCTAAACAAGAAAATTGAATGGTATCTCCAGGATGTACCACCAATGCATAGTAACCATAATAATCTGCAATTACTCCCCTGTTTGTAGTGATATCAACAATCTTTGTAAAAGGGACTCTCATCATACTATCCGTAATGACAATTCCTGTCATTTGAATGTACTTTATAGAATCCTTATCTGCTGCTGCATTATTCTGAGACCAGCTTTTGTTCACAGTCATTAACAACACAAACAATAAACAGTATTTAATAACCTTCTTCATTCTATACAAATATCCTCATAATATGGCTCCTTACAAAACATTTTAACAAAATTTAGAATCATTCTAAAACCTATTCGTTTTTATACCCTAAATCAAATTCATTTTTATTAACTTTGCGGGAATTTATAAATGAAATAAATTCAAAAAAATGGGAATTTCTGATCTTAAAAATGTCACTGAGGGATTAACGTATGATGATGTTCTTCTAGTGCCAAGATACTCTGAAGTACTTCCTAATCAAGTTAAGCTTCAAACTCAATTCAGTAGAAACATCTTTCTAAATGCTCCGATTGTATCGGCAGCAATGGATACGGTGACGGAATCGGAATTGGCTATTGCTATCGCTCAACAAGGTGGAATTGGTGTAGTTCACAAGAATATGTCAATTGAAGAACAAGCTCTTGAGGTAAGAAAAGTTAAGCGTTCAGAAAGCGGGATGATCTTAGACCCGATCACACTTAGAATAGAATCTACAGTTGCAGATGCCTTGAAGCTGATGAAAGAAAATTCAATTGGTGGAATTCCAGTTGTTGATTCTGAGAACAAACTATTGGGTATCGTAACCAATAGAGATTTAAGGTTCGAAAAACAAGTCAACAGACCGATTGCAGAGGTGATGACTTCTGATAATATCATTACAGCTACCAAAGGAACTACACTAGAGGATGCTGAAAAAACTCTTCAAGGATATAAAATTGAAAAATTACCAGTTGTTGATACTGAGAATAAGTTGATTGGATTAATCACTTTTAGAGATATCATTAAAGTTAAAGAACATCCTAACTCTTGCAAAGATACTTTCGGAAGATTGAGAGTTGCTGCTGCAGTGGGAGTAACTAATGACACCATTGAAAGAGTAGATGCTTTGGTTGAAGCAGGTGTTGACGCAATTATTATCGATACTGCTCACGGTCATACTCAAGGAGTTGTCGTTAAGCTTAAAGAGATTAAAGCAAAACATACTAGCATTGATGTTGTAGTTGGAAATATTGCAACTCCAGAAGCGGCACAGTTTTTAGTTGATGCTGGCGCGGATGCAGTTAAAGTAGGAATTGGACCTGGTTCAATTTGTACTACCAGAATTATTGCAGGTGTTGGTGTCCCTCAACTTTCAGCAGTAAACAATGTGGCTCTTGCTCTTGAAGGATCAGGGGTTCCGGTTATTGCAGATGGAGGAATTAGATATACAGGAGATTTTGTAAAAGCCATTGCAGCTGGAGCCGATACAATCATGGTTGGTTCAATGTTTGCAGGGGTTAAAGAAAGTCCTGGTGAGACTATCATCTTTCAAGGACGAAAATTTAAGACATATAGAGGAATGGGATCTGTGGAGGCTATGCAGAAAGGATCAAAAGATAGATACTTTCAAGCGGCAGAGGCTGATGATAAAAAATTAGTACCAGAAGGAATTTCAGGAAGAGTGCCATATAAAGGAGAATTAGCTGAAGTAATGCATCAAATCATTGGAGGCGTTAGAGCTGGAATGGGATATTGCGGAGCTGCAGATATTTCCAACCTTAAGGGCGCACCTTTCGTTAGAATTTCGAGTGCAGGTGTTCATGAGAGCCATCCACATGATGTATCAATTACACGTGAAGCTCCAAATTACAGTAAAAAATAACAAACAAATGAGAAAAATACAGCTATTACTTTTAACATTATTTATTGCAGCCGTTTCATTCGGTCATGATGATAAAGATGATCCAATCGTACTAACTATAGACGGTGAAGGCATTCATACTTCTGAATTTTTATATATCTACCTAAAGAATAATAATGATTCAGATAAAGAAAAGTATAAGAAAGAAAATCTTGATGCTTACATGGAACTATTCATCAACTATAAATTAAAAGTTGCTGAAGCAGAAAGATTGGGATATGATACTATTCCGAAATTAAAATCAGAATTAGCTCAATACAGAAAGCAACTTTCTTTACCATATATGGTAGATAAGGATCAAAATGAGAACTTGATCAAAGAAGCTTACGAAAGAACCAAAAATGAAGTAAGAGCAAGTCACATTCTAATCAGAGTTAAACCTGACGCTAAACCAGAAGACTCTTTAGCAGCTTATAACAAGATCATGAAAATTAGAGATCGAATTGTAGGGGGTGAAGACTTTGGTGAAGTTGCAGCAGGAAAAGGAGGATCAGAAGATCCTTCAGCCAAAACAAACAAAGGAGATTTAGGCTATTTTTCTGCACTGCAAATGGTTTATCCTTTTGAAGAAGCAGCATTTAACACTCCTGCAGGAGAAGTTTCAATGCCAATCAGAACAAGATTCGGATATCACATTATCAAGTCACACGACCAAAGACCATCAAGAGGAAAAATAAAAGCAGCTCACATTATGGTGCTTTCAAACGACTCAATGAGTGATAAAGAGAAAGAAGAAGCTGAGAAAAAAATCAATGAAATCTATGCTTTACTAGAAGAAGGACAAAAGTTCCCTGAACTAGCTCAAAAATATTCTGATGATCAGTCATCAAAACCTAAAGGAGGTTTACTTCCAATTTTCGGAGCTGGATCAAAGCAAAGAATGGTTCCTGAATTTGAAGAGGCAGCATTCAATCTTAGCAAAGACTTTGAGTACACTAAGCCAGTTAAAACTGCTTACGGATGGCACATCATTCAAAGACATGAAGTTTATCCTGTAGCTACTTACGAACAGATGTATAGAGAATTGAAGCTTAAGGTTGAAAAGGACGTAAGAGCTCAATCTACTAAAGACGCATTTATAAATAAATTGAAGAAAGAGTACAATTTCAAACATGCAAACAGCAACAAATTACTTCCTCTATTCTATGACTTCATGAACAATGACATCTTTGCTGGTAAGTGGAAAGGATTAGAAAACAAAACGAAGCATGATGAAGTGATGTTCGAATTCAAAGATCAGTTCTTCACAGTTGCAGATTTTGAAAAACACTTACTTAATCTAAACCTTCAAGGTTCACCACAGGCAATCAAAACTTTCATTGAGCAACAATATGAAAGCTGGTCAAGAGGTGAGTTATTGAAATACGAAGACAGTAACTTAGAATCTAAGTATCCTGAATTTAGATCATTGATTCAAGAATATAGAGATGGAATCTTAGTATTCGAAATTATGCAGAATGAGATCTGGAACAAGGCTTCAGAAGATACTGTTGGAATCAAAAATTACTACGAATCAAATAAAACTGACTTCACATATCCTGTAAGATATAAAGGGGAATTGTACAAGTGTAAAGATAAAACAACTGCAAAAGAAGTTTATGCAATGACGCAAGTTGACAGCATGACTTTTGGGAAAATTCAAGAAGAGATAAACAAAGATTCTCAGTTGAATTTGGTGGTTAAGAAACATACTTTCAATTCACAAACAACTGAAGCCTTCAAAAAAGGAAAAAAGGTTAGGAAATTCAAACCTGGATTGAACAAAATTTTTGAAAGAAATGACGAATACTATGTATTCAAAGTTGAAGATGTACTTGAACCAAGAACAAGGGAGTTTAAGGAAGCAAAGGGACTAGTAACTGCTGCTTATCAGAATAAACTTGAAAAGGATTGGTTGACTTCTTTAAGAAAAAGTCACAAAATTGAAATTCACCAAGAAGCGCTTTACGCGGTAGGTGAATAATAAAATTTGTTAATGAATTTAAGCCAAACGCTTTTAAAAATGCGTTTGGCTTTTTTTATATATACATTTGACTATGCTTAGGTATTGGCAGCTTTTAGCAATCATCCTCCTTTTAGGAGCGTGTTCTTCAAACGAAGACAAAGGAAAGCTGTTGGCCAAGGTTTTTGAAAGTGAGCTGTATGAATCAGACCTTAATTTTTTATTTAGAAATAAGACATTCTCAATTGAAGATAGCACTGCAATTAGTGAGGACTTTATAGATCAATGGATTAAATCTGAGATTTTGGTGATAGAAGCAGATAAGAACGAGAAGATTGAAGTGGGCGATATTGAACAGAAGACTGAAAGAATAAAGAACGACCTCATTATTATGGAACTAGAAAAGGTTCTTGTGGATGAGAGATTAGACACCATGGTTTCTAAAAAAGAGGTTGAAGAGTATTACAACAGTCACTTGCAAGATTTTGAACTAAACGATTACTTGGTGAAAGTACTCTACTTGAAGGTTCCAGGAGACGCTCCTGACATTGACAAAATGGGAGGGCATTACAAACTGAGAGATGAAAAAGACTTGAATGAGATTGATAAGTTCGCTCAACTTTATGCGACGAACTATTATTACGACGAAGAAAACTGGATCTATTTTGATGATTTATTAAAAGAGATACCTTTGCAGGATATAAATAAGGATCGATTCATAATGAAAAGGTCTAAAATTCGTTTTGAAGAAGAGGGAACGTACTACTTTTTGAATATCATAGATTACAAGTTGAAGAATACCACTTCACCTATTGAATTTGAAAGTAGCAACATTAAAGAGAGAATCATCAATAAAAGAGTGATGGATCTTAGAGAGGATATTAAGAATGAAATTATTTCAAAAGCATATGAACAAAATGCAGTCACTAAATATTAAAAGATTCGCAGTTTTAGCGGGCTTTTTAATCACTTATCTAAATGTATCATTTGGGCAAGATTTGAAGCCGATTGATAAAATTGTTGCCAAGGTTGGTGAAGAATACATTTTACTATCTGACATCCAAAATCAAAAATTGTCATTGCAACAGAACAATGTAATTGCTACTGACGACATGGATTGCGAGATCTTAGAGGGATTGATGTATGAAAAGCTATTGACAAATCAAGCCGTTATTGATTCGGTTGAAGTGGGTGATGAAATCGTTAACCAAGAGATGGAAAGTAGACTTCAGGTTATTGCTCAGCAAATTGGTTCAATTGAAAGACTAGAAGAGTTTTACGGAAAATCGGTAGCTCAAATAAAAGCTGAATTTTTTGAAGTAATTAAAAAGAGAATGCAAGCTGAGCGAATGAAAGAAACCATTACTGAAATGGTTGATGTCACTCCTAAGGAGGTAAAAGAGTTTTACTCTAGCCTACCTAAAGACAGTATTCCTTACATCAATTCAAAGATAACTGTTGCCCATGTTGTAATGTATCCTGAGTTAACTGATGCTGATAAAGCAGCTGCTAAAAAAGCAATTGAAGAAAGTAAAGAAAGAGTTATTTCAGAAGCAAGATCATTTCAAACTGAAGCGGTATTAACTTCTGAAGATCCAGGGTCTGCTGTACAAGGTGGAGACTTAGGCTGGCAAACAAAAGGGACAATGGTACCAGAGTTTGAGGCAGAAATTGAAAAACTTGAGAAAAATGAAATCTCTCCAATCTTTGAGACTCAATACGGATTCCATTACCTTCAATTATTAGATAGAAAAGGAAACAACTATCATGTGCGTCATGTCTTAGTTTCACCTAAGGTAGATAAGAAGGCACTTTATAAAACGAAGGCTAGAATGGACAGTATCGCAGCTGCCATAAATAAAGGCACTTTGACTTTTGAGAGAGCTGCCTCATTATTTAGTGATGATTTAAAGTCAAATACCAATGGCGGTAAAATTGTAAACCCATATTCAGGAGATTACAAATGGGACCTTCAAAACATTAATGAGATTGACCCACAAATGTCAAGAATTGTTGATAGACTGAGTGTTGGAGCAATTGCACCAGCCGCTCTTTATGACAATTTCTATGAGCAAAAACAAGGAATTAGAATTGTGAAATTACTGAGTAAATCTAAGCCTCACGTAGCTAATTTAGATGACGACTATCAGTTAATTCAAATGGCTGCTCTCAACCAGAAAAAAGAAAAAGTGATTGATGATTGGGTAAAATCAAAAATCAGTGGGAACTATATCTGGATTTCAGAGCAGTATGCTACCTCATGCGAGTTCAAGCATGTATGGGTAAAAACGGGTAGCTGATAATTTCTACTTCTAAGTTTAGTTTCTGCTTTACTTTTTGATGAATCTTACATTAGAGAATTGAAATGGGCGAATAATCCGTCAGTCTCTCAATTCTACTATCTTTAACTCATAGATGTATCATTTTCTTAAAATCTTGTGTAAACTAACCCTGTTGGCCTATTTCAGAAAGGTTAAGATTGAGGGTAAAGAACATTTGAAAGGTGACGGTCCATTTATTTTCGTAGCCAATCATCCATCTGCTTTCATGGATCCAATTGTAGTGGCATCTTCAATCAAACCAGCAGTGTACTTTTTAGCAGCTGGAGAATATATGGGTAAAGGATTCAAATTTTGGTTTTTTCATAAGTTCTTACATATGATTCCCATTTACAGGCCTGACACTATGCCTGGTGATACTCACAAAAACAAAGAGGCCTTTGCCAAATCAATACAACACCTATCAAAGAAAAAATGCCTCTTAGTTTTCCCTGAAGGTGTGAGTGTAACTGAGAAAAAAATACTACCTCTTAAAACGGGCGTGGCACGAATTGCAAGAGAAACTGAATTGGCATTAGAATTAAAGGCAGGAATTAAAATTGTTCCGGTAGGTTTAAACTATACTGACCCGCACACATTTCGTTCAGACCTTTTCGTGAACATAGGTGAACCCATTTTAGCAGCAGACTTCTTTTCAAATGATCCCGAAAAAGAAAAAGAAGAAGTTAAAGAACTTACCCAGCACATTGAAGACAGAATGATTGATACCGTTCTGCATATTGAAAGTAAAGAAGTTGAAGATATCATTGATGGAATTAATAAGACTTACACAAGAGACTTGAAGAACACACTTGGCGTAGAGTTTTCAGATCAAGACAGAGAATTTGAACTCAATAAGCTAACCATTGCGGCTGTTCATCATTTTCACACGAGTAAGCCTGAAGATTATTCTAAAATGAAAGCTTTGTTAGATGAATACATCAAATCATTAGAAGCCCAAGGAATCAGAGATAGAGAATTTAGAAATGTTAACAAAAAGGTTCCTTGGCATCTTACATTAGGATATATTATTGGCGCTCCTTTCTTTCTATTAGGTTGGGTATTTAATTATATCCCGTATAAAATAAATGTCGCATTGCAGAACAAACTCGGTTTTAAAGACAGCTTTAAGGGATCTATGATACTAGGCTTTGGTTTAGGCCTGTTCTTAATTTGGTTCACAACACTTACCATTCTTTGTTGGAACTTCACACCACTCTCCTACTATTCTCTCATTTTGCCAGTTGCCATGTATTTGAGTGGAGCCTATGCGCTTGTTTATCTTTCTTCCCTCAATTATATCATAAGAAGAATGAAGCTTAGAAAGTTTCTTGCAGACAATGCTAAAATCGAATCAGACATCACTCAAAAACGCTCTGAAATTATTGAGCTCTTTGAATCATATAGAGCCGAATTTGATTCTACGAAAGGCTAACTCCAATTTTATTTCATTTTTTCTCAACTCATAAACCTATGATTTACAAATGTTTAGATTCTAAATGTATAATATTTCATACATTATGTATTGTTTATTTAACATCTTGTCATATATTTGTGTCATCAAGTACATGATAATTAACATTAAATAAATTTAAAATTATGTCAATACAAGAAAAGAAAGCAGTCTTCAACATCATAAGTTCAGTACTTATAATTGGAGGATACTTATACTATACTTTCGGTATTCACGCAAATGAAAACTTACCGCTACAAAATGACGTTCAGTTCTGGGCGCAGTTTATTTTAACATTCATGGTAGTAACCATAGTCTTAAAAATTATCATTCATATCTTTTTTCATATCTACCTCACTGTAGCACATAAAGACGAAGACATTGAATTCGAAGATGAATATGATAAAAGAATCGAAATGAAATCAGACCGTAACGGAAACTACTTTTTCATTTTAGGGTTCGTATGCTCTTTTATTCCGGTCGCAATGGGTGAACCTGTTTACTGGATGTTTATGATTATGCTATTTTCTGGCTTTGTTGGTGGAACATTAGGAGACGTGTGGAAGTTGTACTATTACAGAAAGGGACTTTAAGATGGCGAAAGATCACATACAAAATAACATCAGGCGGCTTCGTTTCTTCAAAGACGAATTGACTCAACAAGCGCTTGCTGACGAAATAGGCGTAACACGTCAAACAATCGTGGCCATTGAAAAAGGTAAGTATCCTCCTACCTTAGAAATTGCCTTCAGAATCGCAAATGTTTTTGAAGTAGAATTAAGTGAAGTATTCACTTATGACGCCAGCAAAGACAAGTTTAAAAAGAGGAAACCTAAAAAGAAATAATCATGCAAATTCATGTGTTAAAAACTGACTTGAAGTCTCTTCAAGAAGTGAAAACTATTGCCCCAATTTTAGATCTACATCCCCAAATTATTAGCTGGAATGTAGACACGCAAGACATTGACAATGTGTTGAGAATAGAAGGTTTACTTCCTCTAGACGAAGAAGAGATCATCCCATTACTTAGGCAGTACGGAGTATACAGTGAAACTTTAAATTATTAATTATGAAAGCTTTTGTATTCAAAAAATATAACGACTACAATTCTATTGAAGTCATTGATAAAGAAATTCCTCAACCAAAAGAAAATGAAGTAATCGTTGAGCAAAGATATTCATCTCTAAACGCCATGGAGTGGCATCTATTTAGAGGTGTTACACTGGTAAAGATGAAAATAGGCTTTGGAAAACCAAAAGCTAAATTTCAGACTATTGGTGCCGATATTTCAGGAATTGTAACTGAAGTAGGCTCGAAGGTGAAGCATCTCAAAAAAGGAGATGCGGTATTTGGAGAAGACTTCACTGGTGGATATGCTGAATATGCTTCAGTTAAAGCTGATGCTCTCACCATTAAACCAGAAAACGTTAGCTGGGAACAAGCAGCCGCGTCACCTGTTGCAGGATTAACAGCACTCACAGCTGTGAGAGAAGTATGCAAAGTAAAAAAAGGTGATAATGTACTAGTGAATGGAGGTTCAGGAGGCGTTGGGTCATATGCAGTTTTAATTGCTAAATACTATGGAGCTGAAGTTACGGCAGTTTGTAGCGAGAGGAATATAGAATTTGTCAAAGGCTTAGGAGCCGATCATGTGATAAATTATCAAACAGAAGATTTCTGTGCTCAAGGAATTCAATATGACGCCATTATTGAGGTAGCAGGTAACAGAAAACCAAAGGAAGTAAAGCCAATTCTACGCGGTGAGGGGAAATGTGCTGTAATTGGTTTTACATCTGCGAAGCATTTGATGAGATACATGTTCAGCTTCTCAAAAAAAATCAAAATGGTGAACGAAATCGCAGGACAAGAAAACTTGAAAGAATTGGCTACAATTCTGGCCAGTGGCAAAGCAGAAATGCCAATTATGGCTACCTGTAAATTAGATGGGATTGCAGAAGGAATTAAGCAATTGAGCACAAAAAGAACTAGAGGCAAAATGTTAGTCGAGATCAAAAGTTAAAAAAGGTGAAAATTTCATTTTGCTGTAACTTATGATGATTAATTGGGTCCTATAAGAAAACCAATTAAATAATAAATATGAAAATCATAACAACAGCAATTTTAAGCTTACTGATCGGATCAGCAGCTTTCGCAGGAAATGGAAATGAAGGAATAAACCCAACTAAAAAAATCCTTCAAAAATGGCAGAAAGAATTTGTTCTTTACCCTAAACAGTCGTTGAAAGAAAACAAAAAAGGAATCGTATATGTTTCTTTTACCTTATCTGAAAACGGACTAATGAATGACATTCAAGTTGAAGAAGGAATCTCTCCAGACCTTGACTCAAAGGCAATTCAAATCGCTAAGAACATGCCTAAAGACCATCTTTTAGATGAGAACTTTGAAGCTGACAAAAGATTTATGCTACCAGTTAAGTTCAGTATTAAGTAAAAGATGAACTCTTTGAAAAAGGCCAAGTCTCATAAAGATTTGGCCTTTTTTATTTTCTTGAACTTTGAATCAGGGCAATCCAATCAATGGTAAAATAAAATATTGGAATAATGAAAAATGGGATACCCAGTAGATAGGCACCTTTCGAAAATGCTAGTATTCCCAATGAAATCATAAATATGCATAATGGATACAAGAACAATCTTATTAAAATCATCTTCCAATTCCATTGAGAATCATTGAACTCAGCACTTTTTGAATATTCTCGTTTGTTGAGGACATCATTTGCATGATGGATGAATGCCTTCAAATCCAGGTTTACAAGCCCTAATGATATACCTTGGTTTTTTCTAGACCCATTAGGATACTTAATTTCATTGTAAAGTATGTGATCCTTTTTTCTAATCAGGGTTATCAATCTTTCACCACTTAGCCTATCAATTGCAGCCCTGTACTGAAAACTGTGAGTAGCCTTTCTCTCTAATTCCCAAAATTCATTGTTCACCAATCGATTCATAACTTCTTCAAAGTCTTCGCCAGAAAGTTTCAAATCAATTTTTTTAAAGTTTAACCTTCGAATCTTTAAAACTAAGAGCAACAAAGAAAGGAACGCTAGAATTAACGGCATTGTCAGTAATTCTGCCAGCGTATGGATTTGAATATAGTCTTCCTTAAAAAAATGATGATAAATTGAAATACTAGATAAAATCAAAGATACCGCTAGGCCACTAAATGGCAACCAATAGTGATCAATCTTCTGCTCACTTTTCAAAGGCAATCTATTTCTTGAAATGTAACTACTCATCTTATAATTCTGTGGACAATGCTTCGAATTCAGATGAATTACTTTTTTTCTTGATCTGCTTCAAACCAAGTACTACAAAAAAGATTAAACCAGAAACACTAACCATTGCTCCGGTAATACTGACATTTAGATAGACAGCAAAGTAGTACCCTATTAAAACTGCCAGAACTCCCAAAAGTGAAGCTAGAAGCATCATCCTTTTCAACTTCAGAGTAATCAATTGGGCAGTTGCTGCCGGAATAATTAAGAATCCAACAACTAAAATAGCGCCTACTACTTCGAAACTAACCACTGTGACTAAGGATACCAATCCCATCATCATATAATGCCACTTGTTCATATTCAAACCTAATGACCAGCCAAAATCTTGATTAAAAGACAAGAGTTTAAAACCCTTAAATCCTATCCTTACCACCAAAGCAATAATAATTGTCGCAAAACCTTCAATAAAGAAAGCCCTTGGGCCCAAATATAGGTTGCCATCAACAATGACCTTATCTAAGTTGATTAGGGCTATATCGCCGTACAAGACACACTCCATATCAATATCCACATCTCCTTGAACACCTCCAGCAATCATAATCATTCCGATTGCAAACAAGAAAGTATATGTAATTCCAATAGATGCGTCTCCTTGAATCTTAGCCCTCTTAGATAACCAATTAATCAAAAAAGAAGTGAGAACGCCAGTCAGAGCTGCGCCAATTAACAAAAGTGGAGAAGTTCTATCACCTGATAAAAAATAGGCCACCACGATTCCAGGAAGCACTGAATGAGAAATGGCATCTCCTACCATTGACATCTTTCTCAATACTAAGAACACACCTAGTATGGAAGCATTGATTGCAACCAAACTGGCAGTTAATATGATGAATATGTCGTTCATTCTTTCGTGTTTCGTTCGTCTCGTCTGCGCTGAGACTTATGGTTTTTCGTGTTTCGATTCCGTTTACCGAAAAACGAAACACGAAAAACGGCATTTGCCATCTCGTCCGAAGCTCGTATCAACGAGCGCTAATAATCCTCCTCTGGTATTCCGGTTATTCCTAATTCTTTTTCTAGTTCTTTTTCTAATTCTGGTGAAATGATATGCTCAATGACCTCAGCACCTGAGTGCACGTGATCAGTATCAATGGTTGTTCTTTTCAATAAATATTGTTCCCAAAGTCTATGCAATCTCACAATTCTTCGACTCTCTTTTTTGCCAGACTCTGTGAGGATATAACTCTCACCGTCTCGCAAGACAAAATCTTTACGCATCAATTGGTTAAGGCCGTTAAGTAAATCAGAGGTATCAAATTTTCGAACTGAAATTAAGTCGGCTGTTTTTAATTTGACTGACAAACTCTCATGAAGCTTCTGACTCTCATGCCATTGGTAGATGGCCTTTAGTATATTCTCATGCAAGATTTTCTTTCGATTTCCCCTCGCTCTTCTCCATCTTGAAATCATACCTTTTTGAGGCGCAATCAAGATGGAACCAAACATGAATACTGAAAGAATCACCACTACCCAAGGACCTGTTGGCATACCTGAATTTGCGTACGAAACATAAGCTCCCCCAATACCTGAAAAGATTGAAAAGCAAACTGCCAATACCAGAATCAGTCTCAATTTATGCGTCCACAACCTTGCTGCTGCACCAGGTGTTACAATTAATGCTGACATTAAAATCACACCCAAAGCCTGAATGCCGGCTGCTATTGCCAGAACCGTTAATGAGGTAATCAGGAATTCAATAAATCGAACTGGCAAACCAACTGAATGAGCAAAATCTTTGTTGAAGGCGACTATAACGAAGGCCTTATAAAATAAGACCAATGCTATTACAATTAATACCAGAATGATGGCAAATGCTATTATTTCAGATTTATTGATGGCGGCGGCTTGTCCAAACAAGAAAGTGTTGAGTCCTGAGTGTTGTCCGGCTGCATTCTTTTGAATGAAGGTTAAAAGCACAATTCCTAATCCGAAAAAAGAAGACAGTACAATCCCAATTGCTGCATCTTGTTTGACCTTTGACCTATTCACAATCAAATCAATCGCATAAGTAGCTAACCAACCAGAGGCAAAGGCTCCTATCATTAAATATGTCACATTCTTTTCACCGGAGAACATGAAGCCCAAACAAAGACCAGGTAATAAGGCATGTGCAACTGCATCACCAATGAGCGCTCGTTTTCTTAGAAAAGCGAAAGTACCAATCAAAGCCGAAGACGAATTAATCAACAACATACCTAGCACTACATAAAGTACGTTAGGATCTTTGAATGTTATGAAATCAATGAAGGTGTTCATTTCGTTTTGGAGACTCGCAATTCGGTTCTATAAATCCACGTCTTTCTCTCTAATTGGGAATTCGGTTTTCTTAATTAAGTCAACCACTTTAGAAAGCAGTGTAAGCTGACCTCCGTAAGCGTTTGATAGATTTTCTTTAGTAAGCACCTCTTGTAAGTTTCCTTTTGCAATTAGCCTGGTATTAAGCAATACCAAGTAGTCAAAGTATTCTGAAACTGTTTGCAAATCGTGATGGATTATAAGCACTGTTTTTCCATCTGCCTTCATCTCTTGTAATAAAGCCAAAATTGAAGATTCAGTGGCCGCATCTACGCCAACAAATGGCTCATCCATCAAATACAAATCAGCCTTTTGTGCGAGCGCTCTTGCAATAAAAACTCTCTGCTGCTGCCCTCCTGATAATTGCGAGATTTGACGATTCTTGAATTCGGTTAATCCTACTTTTTCAATTGATTGGTTAACAATCTCTACATCTGCCTTGTTTGTTCTTTTGAGCAGATTCTTTTTACGATATCTACCCATCATCACGACATCAAATACTGAGGCGGGGAAATCCCAATCAACTGACTCTCTTTGAGGCACATAGGCCACTCGCTCTCTTACATCATCTAAATTCTTGTCGTAGATTTTTACGAAACCAGAAGATGGTTCTACTAAACCCATTATTGATTTAAGAAGTGTCGTTTTCCCTGAACCATTAGGACCAATTATCCCTATGATTTGACCTTGAGGTAACTCAAAATCAATATCCCATAATACGGGACCTCCGTCATAAGAAACCGTTAGGTTATGAACTTCTACTGAGACTTGATTCTTCATTCTAACCCTTCTACAATTGTAATGACATTCGCTTTCATCATCCCGATATAAGTCCCGGCATCAACATCCGGTTCACCTAATGCGTCAGAATAAAGTGGCCCTAAAAGATTCACTTCGTATCCTTTTGCCCGGCATCCGTCCACTATTGATTGTGCTGTTTTATCAGAAGTTGAAGTCTCTACAAAAATTGCTTTTAGTTTTCTCTCAATCACGAAGTCAACCATATCAGCTATTTCCTTTAAGCCCACCTCAGACAAGGTTGAGATTCCCTGAATCCCTTTAACTTCTATGTCATATCGTTTTCCAAAGTAGGAAAAGGCGTCATGTGAAGTCACCAGTACTTTTGAGTTTTCATCCAACTTTTTCAACTTTCTTTTTACCCAGCTATCTAATTTCTTTACTTCTTTTTCATAAGATGCGAGATTCACCTGAAAGACAGAATCAAGTTCTGGTTCAATCTCACCTAATTCTTTCGTAACATGAGTTAAGCCCTTCATCCATTTTTCAGTATCGAACCAAATGTGAGGATCATTCGCGTCTTCAAAGTCTGCAGACTTGATTATATCTTCTTTGTCTAAGCCATCAGAAACCAGAATCAAAGGTTTTTCTTTGCTATACTTTTCTAACATTTCGGCCATTTTTCCTTCAAGATGCAAGCCATTGGCTACAATGACATCAGCCTCATCTAAAATCTCGATATCACCCGGAGTCGGTTTATACATATGAGGATCAGTTCCTGGCCCCATAAGAGCTGTTACTTCACAGTCTGGACCGACAATATTGATTAATCCATCTTCAATAATCCCAGTTGTAGTAACTATGTTCAATGGACCCAAGCGCTCATCTTTTTCTTCGTCTAAACGACATGAAACCAATGCCAGTCCAGCTATTAATATGTAAATCAGTTTCTTCATTTTGTTTTAAATTTTACTGCAATATTTTCGGCCACTTTCTTTGATAATGAGAGCTTATGTTTATCGTCTAATTCAATCATAATGGATTCATCAAAAGCAACTCTTTCCGTCACTTTTATTGAACTGCCCAAAGACAAATTGATTTGATCTAAGTACTGCAAGAGTTCAAATGAGTCTTCATTTACCTGCACTACCTCAACTATAGCATCAATTGAAATTTCACTCAATGGCACTTTAGATTCTTGATAATCTATATTCCCATCCTTATCTGGAATTGGGTCCCCGTGAGGATCAACCTTTGGAAAATTCAAAAAACGATCAATACCATCAACCAATTTACTTGATTGAATATGCTCTAATTGTTCGGCAACATCATGAACTTCATCCCAACCAAAGTTTAGTTTGTTCACTAAAAAGGTTTCCCAAAGCCTGTGTTTTCTAATGATGTGTACAGCAATTTTCTCACCTTGAGAAGTCAAGACACATCCTTTATATTTTTCATATGACACCAATTTCTTATCTCCCAATTTCTTCAACATATCTGTGATCGAAGAAGCTTTGGTATCTAACTTTTCAGCCAATGAATTGGTGCTTACTTTCATTTTATCTCTTCCTGATAAATGAAAAATTTCTTTCACATAATTTTCCTCAGATTGAGAAAGCGCCTTACTTTTTGTCATCTTTTCTATCTAATTTCCATCTAATACCTAAAAAGAATCTTCTCACCTGTAACGGCCCGTAAGCATAAGAGGTATCAAAGTCATCACCATAAGGGTTTGATGGATCAATTAAGGGTGAATCTTGCGTATAGTTGAACATATTTTTCACTCCCATATACACATCCATTCCAGCCTTTTTCAAGTTCTTAGTAATTTGAAAATGCTGTACTGTGAACCATGGAGACACCTCAGGCTTCTCATATATGGGATCAAATTGTGGTAATTTTTGATTCCCCATAACTTTTCCAATCCAGTTAAATTCTATCCCTGCTTTCTTCCAACTATACGTTAGTCCAAAGGTTCCTGAGAAGCGAGGGGCAAATACCTGATCAATCTTTATCATCTCGCCATTTTCATCTTCTACCTTTTCAAATACTTGCATGAAAGTTGCTCCCATTCTTAATCGCATTGGGAATTTAAATGAATGATTTACAGCTACCGATACACCTCTTGAAGTTCCGTATCCATCTAAATTATCGTAGACAATTAGATTCGGGTCTTGGTCATAGTCAGGAATTATTTTGTTTTGAAAGTAAGTGTAGAAAACGTCAACATCAAAATTCCCGTATCCGAGTCCAGTGTAGGTGTAGTTAAAATTCAATGTTGCATTATGTGAACGTTCTGGCTTCAATTCATTCAAGATCACAACATCTCTTGAGCCAGAAACAAATGCATGATCTTCAGTGAACAAATGAACTTGTCTAAAACCTGTTCCGTAATTAAATCTCAGGGCTGAAAATGCTCCGAATTGCTTCTTCATACTCAATCGTGGTGAGAATATGATGCCGTGATTCTTATGATAATCAAGTCTAGCTCCACCCAGTATTTTTAACTCATCAGTCACATCCCATTCATCTTGAACAAAGACTCCAGGAACATAATTATTCTCATCAGTTTGTGAAGGCGTATTATCACTGTAAAGATTATACCTATTTGATAATCCCGCTATGAAATAATGCTTCTTTTTAATCTTTTGAGACCAAATCAAATTTGAAAAGAATACCTGTTGATTAGCCTGATAGCTAACATCACCATACCAAGAATCTTGTTTATGAGAATTAGCCGAAAAATCTAACTTCAAGTTTCTCTTTTTTAAGGGAAAAATGTAAGAACCTAAGACTTCAAGACGCTCTGTTTTGATACTCTCACCATAAAGTGTACTGCTCGCTCTATCCGCTTTTGTCCAATCCATCACTCCACCAAACCTATCTTCATTATAATATCTACCCGCCAAGGAAAGCACAGTTTCTCCCTCTTTATTTTCGATTCTCCATTTGTTAAAGAGTGATAATCTATTGTTCAGTGGAATATCAGTGAATCCATCATTATTTTCATCTATTCTCAAATTGTTGTAGTAATAATCACCACTTAATGAGGTAAAAACTCGTTTGCCAATTTTGGGGGTGTAGGCAAAATTCCCTTTAAGTTCTTGGTGCGTATTAAAATTTGCCTCCATTTCAATGAGCGGAGATTTAGAAGGATTTTTAGTGATGATATTTACAACTCCTCCCACCGCTTCTGTACCATAAAGAGTACTTGAAGGCCCTTTAACTATCTCAACTCTATCAATTAATGAGGTTGGGATACCATTGAAGCCATATACTGATGACAATCCTGAAACGATAGGCATTCCATCAATTAAGACCAGTGTGTAAGGACCTTCCATTCCATTAATATGGATATCATTTGTACCACAAACCCCACAGTTAACTTGCTCTTGAACTCCATTTACGGTTTCAAGGGCTTCTATTACAGAGAAAACTGGTGAAGCAATAAAGAACTTTTGAGATAAGACTTGTATTTTGACCGGTGATTTTGCAACCGAAGTCTCTCTCATGGTTCCGGTCACTACCACCTTATTTAATTCTAAATGATCTTCTAATTCAATTTGAAGAGGTTTGAAGTCTTTCTTAACTTCAATAGCTTGTCTAAATTCTTGGAAGCCAACCGAACTCACTCTTATCTCATAATTGCCTTCTTTGACATTCTCAAAAAGAAATTTTCCATCTTCATCAGAAATTACTCCTTTTTCAGTGGGGTAAAGAACAACTTTTGCGAAAGGAACAGCACTTTCACCAGAGCGAATCACACCTTCTAATATGTTTTGTGTCAAGCCATTAAAACCTAGCAGCAATGCTATCAACAACACAATTGTTTTCATTTATCTCAATTTGAGTTACACAAATATACAAAATAATTTTTAGGTATGACTAAAAATAAGATGTGGAGAACATAAAAATGAGCTGAGCTTTCTTTTATTTATAGGATTTTGAACACTAATTGATTGACAGTTAAAATCAAAATCCTATCTTTGCGCCGAATTAACAATTGAAATAAAAGAAATGGCTACGAACAGAACATTTACAATGATAAAGCCTGAGGCAGTTGCAGCAGGACACGGAGGAAAAATCATTGACGCAATTATTGCTGCAGGATTTGAAATCAAAGCGTTAAAATTAACTACACTTTCAAAAGAAAGAGCAGGAGAATTTTATGAAGTACATAAAGAGCGTCCATTTTATGGAGAATTAGTTGACTATATGTCAAGTGGTCCTATTTATGCTGCTATCCTAGAGAAAGATAACGCAGTTGCTGATTTCAGAGCTTTAATTGGAGCAACTGACCCAGCTGAAGCAGCTGAAGGAACAATCAGAAAAAACTTTGCTAAGTCAAAAGCTGAGAACGCAGTTCACGGTTCTGACTCAGATGATAACGCAAGAATTGAAGGTGAATTTCATTTTGCAGCTTCTGAAGTTGTAGCTTAATTTCATCCTTAAATATTAGAAACCGTCTTGGCTAAGCCTTGACGGTTTTTTTGTGCCATAATTTCTGTATTTTGTGATTGTGAATAGAATCATGCTCTTTTTATTTATAATCTGTTTTCAATTTAGTGCAGATGCGAAGGACTTCAAAGCCTCAGAGGGAGTTATTGATTTTTCTAGCTGGGAGCTAAACAAAACACCACTTCAAACCTTAAATGGTGATTGGGAGTTTTATTGGAAAAGACATATAGATCCTGCCGATTACATCCTGAACGATACCAACCAAAGAGAATACAGAAATTGTCATCAAAACTGGAACAGCTATAAAGATTCGAATGGCAAGAATTTTCCCGCAAAAGGTTTTGCCACTTACCGTATTGAAGTCAAGAATTTACCTGAAGGGGAGCTGAATATCGTTATTCGGAATACGCTTTGTGCCGCGGCCGTTTATATTGATTATGACTTGGTTGCAGAGATAGGAAAAGTTGGTACCAAAAAAGAGTTGATGGAGCCTAGTTGGGAAGATAGAATAATTCCGATACCAGAAGATAAAAAAGACTTCATCATAACTGTCATGATATCTAACTTCCACCACCGTAAAGGAGGTTTCAACGACCCTTTTTACATTGGAAAGCAAGAAGATATCTATGCATTGCAAAGACAGCAAATGATGCTCAACGGATTTGAAACGAGCACATGTCTATTTGCTGGATGTTTTTTCTTGACACTCTTTATCTTCAGAAGAAAGGATAAGACACCACTTTTCTTTGCGCTTTTTTGCCTGACTGTTGCTATTCGTCCATTTGTATCAGGAAACTACATGATATATTCAATATTCCCCGATTTCAATTGGAACCTTTTGATTCATTTAGAATATTTATCTCTCTTTTTACCCTCGGCCTTTACACTGCTGTTTATTAGAGAGCGCTTTCCTAAACAATCACCAAAAAAACTTCTTAAATGGTTCGCCATTTTCATGTTCGTGGAGGCCGCACTATCGATCTTATTACCATCAACTATTTTTTCTTGGTTAGTACTACCACATCAACTGTTAACTCTGATTAGTTTAATTGTGATTTTGGTTGTGATCATTAAGGCCTTAAAAGCAAGAGAAAACGGAGCTCTATTTGGAGGGACAGCAATTATCTGTTTGCTGTCAGGTGCTATTCTAACAATTGTACAATATTTAGATTTAGTTGATCCAATGCCATTTGTTTACACAGGATTACAACTTGGCTTCATTCTTTCTATGTCATTGATATTGGGTTCAAAGTTCGCTTCTCAATTCAGAAAAGTAGAGTATTTGCAAACAGAGACTGAAACTCAGAGAGCACAGCTTGCTCAGCAAAATATAATTGTAGAAGAAAAGAATCATGAAATCACTTCAAGTATTTCTTACGCACGAAGAATCCAAACTGCGATTCTACCTTCAGACACAAGCTTGAAAGATCATAAACCAGAATCTTTTATTCTTTATAAGCCTAAAGACATAGTCGCCGGAGATTTCTATTGGGTTGAACAGGTGAATGATTTAGTATATGTAGCTGCCGCAGATTGCACAGGACATGGAGTGCCGGGCGCTATGGTTAGTGTGGTTTGTAATGCGGCTTTAAACAGATGCATCAGAGAGTTTAATATCAAAGACCCCGGTCTACTTCTTGACAAGGCCAGAGAAATTGTGGTTGAAACCTTTCAAAAAAGTGGCGAAGATGTTAAGGACGGAATGGACATTTCACTTTGTGTCTTCAACAAAAAAACTGGCGAATTTAAATTTGCAGGAGCCAATAATCCTATATGGATTATACATCCAAAAAATGACCCTGAAGTATCATCAGTTGCCGTTGGTAAAGTGATTGAGAAAAATGATTTTATACTAACTGAAGTGAAAGGTGATAAGCAAGCGGTTGGTCTTACTTTTAATCCAAAACCTTTCGTCACGAAAGAATTACAACTGACAGAGGGACAAAAAATCTATCTTATTTCTGACGGATTCCCTGATCAATTTGGCGGACCTAAAGGAAAGAAATTCATGTACAAACCTTTTAAGAATTTGCTACTTGACATTCATGCATTATCATTTGCTGAACAGGAACAAAAACTCAATGATGCATTTGAAAGCTGGCGAGGTGAAATTGAACAAACAGATGACGTTTGTATAATTGGTTTTGAAATTTAGTTAAAACTAATTTACAATAAGTCAGTTTATGTGGAGTCGTTTCAAAGGTTTCGACTACTCCTTAACAACTCTAATTTCAAGAACTTCAGAATCGCTTTGCACTTTTACAAAGTACATTCCTGCTGGCAAGTCAGTTAAATCAACATTGAATTGATCAACATTATTTCCAGTGACCGTTTTATCCCAAATCTTTTGACCAGTCATATTGTAAACGTCAGCCGAAAAGTTTCCGAATACATGTGGCATTTGAATGAAAACCTTGCCATTTGTTGGATTAGGAAAAGCAACTAAATCATTATCAAAATCCTTAGAAACAGAAAGGAAACCAGATTTAAAAATTTCGTGATCATCAATTAAGAAATCAAGTTCATCAAAAGTTGTAGAATTATCGTTCACAACAAAATCATAGGTATCTATTTGTGAATAGCCCGGTAAATTGACTACAATTTGATAATTACCGTTTGGTACATTACTAAATGTGTATAAACCATTCGCATCTGTAGTTGCTTGAGCATAAGTTGTATTGTTTACATCCTGAATAAACACCTCTACTCCTTCAGCCAAAACTACTGAAGCAGCTTTTGTGAATCCGTTTGGTCCCCAACCTAATGTTCCGTTCACGGTTACGCCTCCAGTTAGATCAATGCTATTAAAAGGAGTGATATCAGCTGTAGTTACATTCAATGGATCTGACTGCACTAAAGTTGAAGACGTCCAATCAATTGCGTTTGGAAAATAAGTTGCTACAACATCCGCCATACCAACTGGAACTGATCTCATCAAATATTCAGCATTAGCAACTCCGCTAAATGAATAATTGTTTGACCCATCTACATTTACAGTTGCAACCAATGAATAAGTTGCTGGTGTTACGCCAACATTCTTTTGATACAACTCTACCACACCATTATAAGTTCCTCCATAAATTACGATTCCATTAATCGTGGTCAATTCAGTTACATTGATCGCTAAGTAGTCAGAAAAATATCCGTCATGAGAATTTCCAAAATGCGAATCTAAGATGTCTCCATTTGAAACATAAGGCACATCTAAATCAAACATTGCCTTTAAGTAATTATCATTCAAAGCCTCAATTGAACCAGGAACAGGCATTATTGTAAATGTTCCTTGTGTCAAATAAATAGTATTATCAGTTGCTTGTGCGAAGTGTGTATTCTCCATAGAGATTGTAACGGGTAACATCTGAGATTCACTTCCCGCTTCAGGCGTAGTCGTTAAAAAAGATGGTGCGTTACTGTTTGAAGAAACCGTAAAACCATTTGAAAGATTGATTAATCCATCATTTGAATCATAAACTTCTACCGAATAGGCACCTGTTGGTTTAAGATTTGAAATTCGAATATCAGCCTCTACAGTTTCAGCTTCAACATTATTGATAGCTAATACTTCTAATTCGTCGGCCCCTTGCTTAATTCTCAAAACAGTAGAAGTTGCTGAAGAAAATGATGTCCCAGAACCCGTAATTGTAATTGGCAATGTCCAACTTCCTTTTTCACCTGTATTAGGAGACACAGAATTAATTGTTTGAGCAAAAGCCATTGGTCCTGCCAACAGAGAGAGAATTAGTACTCCAAGTTTAGTAATCGATTTCATAATATTCTTGTTAATGGGCTCTAAATTAGTTCATAAGGTACGACAATTATTATTGAAAGTCGTAATCTTATTTTGATCGCTACGCTATTCGCAACATAAGATTGATGCAAAAAACGTACAGGTGGTTGCATTCTTACATAAAGTTTTCTGAAAAATATATTCTGAGTTGTTGTTCAAAGTCTTCTCCTGTGGTTCTGCAATTCACTGATATTTGATAAAGTAATTCGGGATCTTCGGCAGCATCAGCCAAAAAAACTTCAAAATCAGGTTGATCATGCAAATCAATTAACCAAAGGCATTTAGCCTTACCAATCGCGGCAATATACATTTGATAATCAGAAGGTTCCCACTCTATCACAACTTCCAGTATTAAATTCAATGCACCATCAATATCCTGTTCATTGAATTTTAAGGATGCATAGTTCATTAGAGTCTCTGTGAAAAGTGGATTTACAGCTAGCGTTTTATCATAATATAGCTTAGCTGAATCAATTTCACCCAAAGCGTAGTAGGATGATCCCGTGTTATTCAATGCATGGGCATGATAAGGATTCGCCTTTAGAGCTAACTGATAATTCGTTATCGCTTTTTCAAACTTCCCTTTTTGATAAAGGTCATTCGCAATGTGCCAATATACAGGTGTCGAGTTAGGATCAATTGTGTAAAAATCTTTATTGATTTCACCTAAGACCGATACTTTAGAGGTCTTTTTGTACTCAAAGTAGGTCAATTCCATTTGAAGAAGATAAATAAGACTAGAAACCAAGCTTACTAAAACAATGGTCAAAACATAAAATTGGGGCGCTTTAAATATTGATCTCGAGTTCTCTTCAGTTTTAGTGGATGTGCTTTTGGATACCGGAATTAAAAAGAGAAACAAGAGAACTAAGAGCTCTACCTTTTCAAGTGGAAAGGAGAAAAAAGCAATTACCATAAACCCTAGAACACCTGCCAGACTTGCATGCTTGACTTTAGAATCGACTGTTGATTTGAGTATTCTAATGAGAGCAAGCACAAAGAAGATAACAAACAACAATAGACCAAGTAGTCCCTGTTCAACTAACAATTGAATAAAATCATTGTGTGCTCTTTGGTAAAAGACTTCCCCTTTTTCAGCTTGAGTGAAGCGCAGTGGTGTTCTTAAAATTTCTGCTTTCCAATCTCCCGTTCCATATCCAATTATTGGATGCTCTTTTGCTAGTTCAATTGAATTCTTCCAAATTCTAATTCGCTCATTTCCACTTCCAAAATTGGTTTCTAATAGATTACCAATTCTTGAATTTGGATCAAGATTAGTGCTCTTTAGAACGATAAAGCTTGTTCCGGCCAAAACCAAAAATGAAATCAAAATAATTCCTTTAATTTTTCTGGACTTCTTACGAATAGCAAAGAAAAAAAGAAGCATTGGATAGATACCAAACAGCACTATTAGTACTGTTCTATTTTTCAAAAGGATGGCCGTTAAGTAGATGAATGCGACTAGAATTAGCAAGAATATTTTTTTAGGTTTTCCTCCTTTAAAGCTTGCAAACAGAAGAGGCACAACCAGCACTAAGAATTGAGAAAACTGATTTCTATGCCCAAATGAATACCTAAACGAATAGGTACTGTCATGGTTATAGTCACCATTCAACATCAAGATGAGGATATCATATAATGTAAGCAGAACTAAAGGCAGGACTATAAGGCCAACCACCAATGAAAGCTTAGAATAAAAAGACTCAATGTTCTCAATTTTAAGCTTAATGAGGCCAACAGCTATCGGCGCTATGATAAGAGGACTGAGATGAAGCAAGCTGTCCCAAAAATTGTAGGAGCGAAAACAGGAAGCTATACAAACCACTACGAATACCCACCAGGATATCATCAATTTAGAAGGAGAAGATTTTAAATATCTTCCGTTCAATATGACCAACACGACTGAGGCAATTGTCAAGCCTATCCATTTTGGTGTTAGAGAATAGTTTTGAATAATAGGTAGATAAAGAAAAATGCAAAGAGCCAATATGAGGCCGGCAGAAATCACTGAAAAATGTCTGTCTAAAAAACTGGTATTTCCTTTAGCTTCCATTTTGATAATGAACTATTATTTTGAATTCAACTCTCTTGCTCTTTTCCAAGCTTTGAATGAAAAACGATATCCAGCCTTAAGGTTGAACATAAAACCTATTGGCCCATTCTCAGGTGCAATAAAATCAAAAGAATCTAAAGTATGCTCGTACATTGGACCTACGTCAAGTCCCCAATTCCATTTTCGAGTTCCAAATTGAGTGAGACCAAAGCAGAGCGCATATTGCATTCTTGTTGGCCTCCCAAAAGCTTGACCAACTATTGCGTTTCTTTGGCTAATATGAAATCTTGCCTTAGAACGCTCAACCTCAATTGGATAATAAGTAAACCCAAACCCTGCGCCAGGGTAACCTCCTCCAATTTCAAAGGTCCAATGTTTACTCAGAAGCAAATCATAGGTAATTCCGGCCAAACCACTCACTCCGCCTGCATTGGCAGAAATAGCAGACCTATAAAGACCTCCAAACTGAAAGCCCTGCAGCTTCGCAGTTTCAGCAGAATCAATTTCAACTTGTGAAAACGAAATGCTGCTCACAAACATCAACAATATGGCTAAGTTCTTTTTCAATTTTCGGGTAATTCTTTATACTTCTTATTGATCTGAAATCCTTCTCCGTCCCAATCTAGCTCTAGAAGTGGAACTTCTATTTTGTTCTTATTTATTGAAAGATACACAATCATTGGCTCACCATCTTTAGGTAATTCAAATTTATACTGTGCTTGCTCGTCAATGATCTCTGGATTAGCGGCCAAAACTTTTTTCTTCAATTTCAACATTTGTTTCTCCATTTTTTTGAGTGGAAAAACAGTGTTTGAAACATCTGTTGAATCATTTTCTGAAAACTCAAACATACTACATGCATAGGCACAAACTGGCTGGCAATTTCCAGACGTAATTCCAATAAGATCATTTCCATTATCCATTTTCCACATGGCAAATTCGTAATCGCCTGAAAAACCACCCGAAACATGAACATATTTCCCTGGAATATCTAATTCTTTGTAATAATAAAGTACTCCTTGTCGTACGGCAACGTCTTCTTGTTTGTCTGCTATTTTTGACGAAAGCATTCGCTCAGCATACATATGAATTGAAGCTCTGTTCTTTCTTGAATAGTCTTGAGCGAAAGAAATTTGAATAAACAATATTGATATGACGATTACTAGCCCTTTCATCAGTACTTTTTAGCGATACTGAATTTCGTTTTATCCCAACTAAGGCTGAATATTGGTTCTTGTAATTCATCTGCTCCAATCACTATGTCAACTTCCATTGATGTTCCTTTTTTAGGAAAGTGATAATACAATTGTGCATCTTCAGGATAATCAAATCCGAAACCGTTATCTCTATCTAAAATCTCTTTATGCTTAGTCTCTTGCAACTCATTTATTTCGTTCATTGGAAATACCTCATTCATTTCAATTTGCTGAGCATCTTCACCTTGTCCTTTATAAAATCTGAATGCATAATCACAAACTGGCCCACATCCAACAGACATAAACCCAACTAGATCATCTCCGTCGGCCATTCTCCAAACCACGAACTCTTGCCAACCTTCTATCGCTCCTGTTACTGAAGCAAATCCACCAGATAAATCTAACTCTTGGTAAAACCAACCAACTGAATTTTCCATATTCGCCTCTTCTGCCGAAGCCGCAATCTTATCTCCTGTCAACATTTCAGCATAATCATCAATTTGCCAATTACCATCAGCATTTTCTGGGATGAATACGTCTTCGGCCAACTCTTCGTTCTCTTCTTCAACTTCGGTCATCAGAGTATCTGATTCTTCTTCATTCTCCTCACTAACAACTTCATCATTACCGCCGCATGACCACAATCCAAGAATTAAAAATCCATAAATAAATTTCTTCATAATCTAACTTTTTGCTTCTCCTTTAATCTCTGTACTCCAAGCTTCTGGTTTGGCAGTAAACCAATTCTTAACTTTTGGCCAAACCATTCCAAACAGCTCCGTTTGACGGTAAGCGTCTAAAGAGCTTTGCTCATCCCAAACACTGTAAGTAAAAAACACACCAGAGTCCAATTTGTCTCTCAGCAATTTAACACTAAAACAACCTGGTTGAGCTGCTATTTGATCTTTAATCTCATTGAAAAAACCTTCAAATTCTTCTGAACGATCTAACTCAAAGGTCATTTTTACAATTCGTTGAATGGGCATAATTTAATCTTGTGTAAATAGATCGTCAATTCTATCTTTCGATCCTTTTGGATGGAATTCAATTCTAATCACATCTTTCACATGCAACCCTAAAAGAGAAGCCGCTCCTCCTCCATTTCCTTGAACTCCTTTATTAATGGCTATCTCTAAAAATCCGTTATCATTAAAAATGGCCAATTTCTCTCCCATTGGAACATCATAGTAGTTACTAGAAATGTTCTCAATAAAGTATTTAGAGTTTTTAAAATAGATGGTAAATGGATTTCCGCCACCTACCTCATTAAAAAGCTTCTCAGTGATATTTACAATTACGTTTCCGTATTTATCTTCATGAATCACTGTTCCTTTGATGAGATCTTTCAAAATTGTAGGCTGAGTCGTAAATGCCTTTCTAATGTTAGGCATATCTTCACCCATATCTGAAAGGCTTTTTCCTTTACATAAATCTACAATTGCAGGAACGTAAATATTTCTTGTAGGAAACCTCAACGAGCTTTTGGCCGAAAAATCATCTAAACGAATAATCTTAGTTGCATTTTCATAATCCTTGATCAAGGAGAAAATTCCATTGTCACAGCCTACAAAAAAGTGACCGTTAAGTTCCATCACTAAAGGATAAAGATTGTCTTCAGCCGCTCCTATAGAAATATATGGTAAGCTATCAACCCCTATATAATGAATGGTTCCTTCAGGAAAATCTTCAATTACATTATTGATATAATATGCAGCTTCAGCCACATTAAAAGGTTGAACATCATGAGATATATCAATCATCTGACAAGCATCAATTTTAGACATCAACTGCCCTTTTAATGCTGCCACATAGTGATCTTTTAATCCAAGATCTGTCGTTAATGTGATTATTCTCATTTAAAATCTCTTACATCCACTCTTCAAACAAACATTAAAAATGCCATTTGATTTGCTAAATGCCTAGTTTTATTCAAAATTAATTCTAATTTTTACTCCATTAATTGAATTGAAAATAAGTAATTAACATTTTGCAAGAGAAAATTATTGAAATAGCCGGGATAGATCCCGTTTTAATCTTTGGTGTTAACGACCAAAAATTAAAGTACATAAAGAAGTTTTTTCCGAAACTTAAAATTGTATCAAGAGGCTCAACCGTAAAGGTAATGGGCGAACCAGAAATCATTGAACAGTTTGAAATCAAGTTTGAATTGATGATCAAACATATCAATAGATACAATTCTTTGAATGACAACAACATTGAAAATTTAATGTTGCAAGAAGAATCTACCATTCCTTTTAAAGATCATGGAGAAACTATAGTTCACGGAAATGCAGGACTATTGGTGAAGGCAAGGAGCGCTAATCAAAGAAAACTGGTTAAAGCAACTCAAGAAAACGATATGGTTTTTGCGATAGGACCGGCTGGAACAGGAAAAACGTACACCTCAGTTGCTTTAGCAGTGAGAGCATTGAAAAATAAAGAAGTTCGTAGAATTATTTTAACTAGACCAGCTGTTGAATCAGGTGAAAACTTAGGTTTCTTACCTGGAGATTTAAAAGAAAAACTGGATCCCTATATGCAACCTCTCTATGATGGATTGCGCGATATGATTCCGGCTGAGAAATTGGCCGAATATATTGAGCACGGTATCATAGAAATTGCTCCTTTAGCCTTTATGAGAGGACGAACTTTAGATAAGGCATTTGTGATTTTGGATGAGGCACAGAATACCACCACTGCTCAAATGAAGATGTTTTTGACTAGAATGGGAAAATCTGCAAAATTCATTATTACCGGAGATACCACCCAAATTGATTTACCGAGAAACCAAAGTTCTGGTCTAGTCATGGCCACTAATTTCTTGAAAGATGTTGACGGCATTGAGATCGTTCAACTGAATGAGAATGATGTTGTAAGACATAAGCTCGTGAAAGCGATAATTTCTGCTTTGAAGGATGTTTAAACTTAACATCTGATTGAAAACTTCCTTCTTTTGTGAATAATTATTTACCAAAAGAGGCCATTTTGATTTTAACTTTGCAGCATCAAATAATTCTGAAATGAAGGCTGTAAAAGACACAACATTTAACTTCCCTGGCCAGCAGGCTGTTTATAACGGAAAAGTAAGGGATGTTTATACCTTAGAAAATGACTTTTTAGTAATTGTTGCATCTGACCGTATTTCGGCATTTGATCACATTTTACATGAAGCAATCCCATACAAGGGTCAAGTATTAAATCAACTGGCTGCCATCTTTTTGAAGGCGACATCTGACATAGTTCCCAATTGGTTAATTGACACTCCTGACCCAATGGTTGCAGTAGGTCACAAATGTGAACCATTTAAAATTGAAATGGTAATCAGAGGTTATATGTCTGGTCACGCGGCTAGAGAATACAAAGCTGGCAGAAGAGTTTTATGCGGAGTTGACATGCCTGAGGGTATGATTGAGAATGATAAATTCCCTACTCCGATTATCACACCAGCTACTAAGGCTGAAGAAGGACATGACGAAGATATTTCGAGAGAAGAAATTATCGATCAGGCCATTGTTTCTGAAGAAGATTACAAACAATTAGAAGCCTACACCTACGCACTTTTTGAACGCGGAACTCAAATGGCTGCTGACAAAGGACTGATCTTGGTTGACACCAAATATGAATTTGGAAAGAAGGATGGCAAAATCTATTTAATTGATGAAATCCATACTCCTGACTCTTCAAGATATTTCTATGCTGACGGATATTCTGAGCGCCAAGCAAAAGGTGAAAAGCAAAAACAACTCTCAAAAGAGTTTGTTCGAGAATGGTTAATTGCCAATGAATTTCAAGGACTTGAAGCTCAAACTTTACCTAACATGCCTGAAGATTTTGTCAATTCAGTTACAGAGAGATATATTGAATTGTTTGAAAAGATTTCAGGAGAATCGTTTATTAAAGCAGATAATTCGGATATTGAGAAAAGAATTGAAACAAATGTTTTAAACTGTTTAGCCAATGTATAAAATTATTGCACCCTTATTTTTAGTGATTTTTCTGGCCTCTTGTGGAGGTGACGCCCCTATTGATGATGAGACAACAGAAGAAAATGTTGACTCTACTGAAACCGAAATTACCGATTATCCACCCGATACTCAGTCTTGGTATATGACCGAGAGTACGAATGCCGAAGGTGAAGACGAAAAACACTTAAACATTGCCATTTCAATAATGGGAGTTGAAGACAGCATTTATATTGCGACAATCAATAGCGATATTGAAGAAATTGATCCTGAAGAATTTTGGGATAGCGGAATTTCAATGAATTCAGTAACTGCCGTCTATTTTCAAAAGGACAATATCATGGCAATTGAAAGAATTAAGTCAAAAAAAGATACTTACTTGGTGAACATTGCGTTTTATGAAACCGAGTACGGTACTAATGACACCGAAACAGAAGTGATGGTAGAGCAGGAAGGCGCTAAGCTAATTGCTGAAGATGGTCAAATTACAACTGACTTTCATTTCTCTTCTTTTTCTCCAATCACTCATTATGAAGAAGCCGATAGGTATTGGTTGAAGTAAATCACAAATTATATAATTGCCCAATGTTCAAAAAGAGGAATCTCATTATTGGCATGTTCTTTCTGGGAGCCTGTGCTTCAACTGAAAATGAACAAACTGAAGAATCAGAACCAATAAACAGGTGGACTGTTCAGTTGGATGAATTACTCGGAGATGATTATCCTAATAATCCAGACATGTCTATATGTCATTCATCTTACACCAATATAGCTTATCAAAATTTGGACCTTAAAAGTTGTGATGATGGACACTACGACATCATCATTAATCCTTCAGATGATAAAGACACAGTAATACTTCATGATGTTGATATACTTGAGTTCATGCCTACTATTTGTTCGAAAGTTGAAGGAGATGAATATCTAGAGAAGTTAGGAATTGTAAATCAAGAATGGAACAGACAACAAGTGAAATTCTTAGAAGGAGATTTTGAAGTTTCAGGCTCAAACTCTCAAAACATTGAAAGAGTTGATGTGGCTAGAAACTGTTTGAACTCTTATTTATGGGAGATCATATTTTATGTTGAAGAAGATGGCGTCTCAAAACCTTATTATCATGGATGGTTTGATTTTCCGCACGAATTATATGCCGAACTTTTTAAACTTAGAAACGGACATGAATTTGCAGAATACAGTTCTTTCTTAGAGCATTGGGAAGACCCAGAGCATGAATCAATTCAACTTTCCAAATTAAGAGAAGTTGAAAATGAATTTAGCGCAAACTTCGAAAACAAAAACAATGAAGAGTTTCCATTAGAAGGAGAGCGTAAGAAGAAACACATGAATATTATGTATCCTAAAAATACAGCCGTGATTCAAGATTTCTTAACTGACTCAACTGTTTTCGCTACTTTTTCACCTCCAGGATTTTACAACCAAGAAGACCCCAGAGCAACTGAACTAAGCCGATTAGCTAGATTAGACACTACTTACTATAGATCATTAACGAACGGACTCTTTGAGCTGGAATTGGTGTTCAATGCGGATAGCAGTGAGAAGAAAACGCACTTTATAGTTTCAGGCTTAGATAAAAATGAGATTCCGACCCTTGCAACTAATGATGTAAATAAAGGATGGCAAAACTCAATGGGATTTGGTAATCACACTTTTTATGAGACTTACGAAAGTGCCTTGGCTCACCCTTCAAAATCTTCAGAGTATTTTGGTTTGTTATTAGACGCCGACAGACTTTGGATTGATAGCCATCACGTAGGAATTGACGGACCCATGCTACATTGGGATGAAGACAATCCTGAGTTATTACACTTTTGGATTTTATCATTTGAAAGACATGCTTTCGTAGGGCATTACATTATTAACACAGCAAATCCTTCTATATGAATCCACAAAACTTTTTAAAAGTGAACAAGCTTATTTTCTTTGCTTTACTAGCTGGCATGGTATTGTTTTTAGGAGTAGTCGTATTCTTGACTGAAACGATTGTAATTTTTATTCCTGAGGATATAATCTATTTATTGATTTCAGTTGGAGCTTTAGGAGCTGCCATCTTTGCAGGGAAATTTTTATTTGAGAAACTTATCGCTCCTGCCAAAGAATCAAATAGCTTGACTCAAAAAACAACTATGTTTAATACGAGTTCAATGGTCAGATATGCACTATGTGAAGGCGCAGTATTATTGAATATTGTATTTTTCTTAACTCAGAAAAATGCCTTATTTGGGATTGTTGCACTCTTCGGAATATTGTTCTTCATCACCTTAAAACCAACAAACGAAAAGATAATCTCAGCTTTAGACCTTACCTACGAAGATCAAAACTCTTTAGGGATGAAGTAAATTACTTTTAATATCAGAACTAAAGATTAATTTCCCTCTCATTAGAACCGCGTCAATATCACGTGCATTTGAAATATCCGCAAGAGGATTTGAATTCAAAATTAACAAATCAGTTGTTGCACCAGTCTTAAGCATTCCCCACTCTTCTCTTTCGCCAAACATGTCAGCCATATTTGATGAAGCAATATGTAATATTTCTCGGTTCGACATACCCACCTCTTTGAAATGCTGTATTTCGTCATGATAAGAATAACCAGGTACATTGTATGCTCCAGATGCATCAGGGCTAAGTAGCAGATTTCCTCCCTGCTGATAAAGAAACTGAAGGTATGAAGTCATCATTGAAGAGTGCTTTTTAACCATCATTCTAAACTGCGTGAGTTCTTCTTCAGACCTGCCCTTTGCACTTTCAGTTAATTCTTCATCCCAAGCATCTGTCATTGATTGCGAAACATATTTTAATCCTTCTTGAGCAAGCAGCTTTTCTTTGGTAAATTGAAATGAATGTGCCCAATTGATAGTAGGGCAATGATAGATTCCTGCCTGATTAGTGTATTTAATTGCATAAACAATCTGCTCCATATCAGACAAGTCCGAAATTCCACCCAAGTGTTCTATTGACATGAAATTTCCTTGATTACAAAGATCCTGAATACTAACTCCGTGAGGTGAATGACCGGCTACTTTAATCTTTGCAGCTTTCGCAATGCGTTGAAGCTTGGTATAATTTAAAGAGGTATCAACCGAAAGCAACTTAACAAAGTCCCATCCCTCTCTTGCATACTGTTGAATGCTTTTTTGCAATGAATCAATATTGACAAACGAGCTATCAACTAGTGGAGGTGCCGAAAGGTAAAGTTTCGGGGTGTAGTATCCATTTTTATCAATTTTAAGATGCCAAGACTCCCCTCTCATTGATCTCATTGATGTCACTCCATTCATTAAGTTCAACTGAAAAAATCTTTCCAATTCTTCTTCTTTTGGCAGATGCACATGAGCATCAGAGAAAGCTGCTATCAAGAACTTTCCTGTGCCGTCAATGTGGGTTGAAAAACCATCATCACCAAATTGAGCAAAGTGTGTCGAATCTTCTTCGGTTGGTTCTGAATGCGGACTTATTTTCGTTATTTCTCCATCACAAGCAATCTCAACATCTTGATTCTCATAAACTTGATCAACGTGGGCTGGTATCACTGTGATGTTCGTAATTTTTGTCGCACAAGAAACTCCTCCTGAAGGCAAGTCTCTCTGAGCAAAAGACATATGAGTCAAAAACACAAACAGGGTGAAAAAGGAGATTCTCGTTAAAAATTTCATAAGCATGGATGAATATAATAAAAAGGCAGAAATATTTCAGCTTCAAATATTTAAGGCCGATATTGGTCAAACCTTTGCAAGGATTATACCGTAGAATAATTGAACACTACTATTATGAAAAACTTTACGCTACTCCTATTACTATTGCCTCTGAATTCTCTCATTGCTCAAGTCAACCTAAATCAAAACATGGTTGCCTATTATCCTTTTGAAGGTAATGCTGATGACCTGAGTGGATTTAGCTTTGACGGAACTCCAACTGATGTCACCTATTCAATTGGTGTTTATGGTGCTGCAAATTCAAGCGCGGTATTTAACGGAACCTCCACTTCTTTTGTTGATTGTGGAACACACAATAGAGATATTGTTGATACTATGTCAATTTCAGTTTTTGTTAGAACGACCTTTGATGGTATTGGTGATATTGTGAGTAAATATGACCCCGGAAATGATGAAGGATATCATCTTCAGATATCTTTAGGTCAAATTAGATTAGCCGGAAGAGATGGTTCTGGAACCTATCGTCAAACGGGCTTTTCTGCAACTACCATCAATGACAGTTTATGGCATCACGTCTTAGGTGTTGTGCGAGGAGACACTTGGCTACTTTATGTTGACTGCGTCTTAGAAGGAGCCGAAACAAACCCTGGTCCTACACCTGATATTTCTTCTTCAGCTGAACTTGGAATTGGAAAAGATGTCTTTGCTGATCAAAAATTCTTAGACTGCGAGGTAGACGAAGTGAGAATGTATACTAGAGTTTTAAATTCAGATGAAAGGGATTCACTTTGCGCAACAGCTGTTTACGCCGGAATCGAAAGTCATCCTGAACAAGATGAACCTCATTTACAAGTTTATCCGAACCCCGCGAATTCACAAATTGCAATAGCCGGATCTACAACTTTGGAAAAAGCAGTGATAGAAATTTTTGATTTAAGCGGTAAAATGGTTTTAAGAAAAACGAACCTTTCTGCCACTCCTATTCTTGATATTAGCGCTTTAGAAAAAGGGAATTACATTATTAAAGTGATTGAAGACAAGCAAGTCAGTACCCAAAAATTCATCAAAAACTAAACGATTTTATTCAAATGATTTTCAAGCTTAGATCATTGCGAGAAAGTGACCTCTCGAATTTAGTTCAATACGCGAACAACAAAAATATTTTTAATAATCTAACTGATGCCTTTCCACATCCTTTTGATGCAGAAAAAGGAAAAGCATTTATTGATAGAATATTATCAAACAAACCTCATCATGTACAAGCGATTACCATTGATGACCAGCTGATAGGTTGTATCGGAGTTCATCCTAAAACTGACGTTCATAAAAAAAATGCAGAATTAGGATACTGGGTAGCAGAACCATATTGGGGAAAAGGAATAATCTCGAAAGCCATTCCACTCATGGTTGAATATGGGTTTGACAATTTTGATATTTCAAGAATTTATGCGACTCCCTATCCTCACAACATTGCATCACAGAAAGCTCTTGAGAAAAGTGGATTTGTATTGGAAGCCAGTTTGGAAAAAACTCTCTTTAAAAATGGAGAGTATTTAGATGAATTAATCTATGCCATCAGAAAAGAATAAAACTACATTTGTCAAAAACCAATGAGATGAGTTTACTTGCAACATTAGAAAATAGAAGCGGAAATAAATGCGAACTATGCCAGAGTACAGATGGTCTCGGCATCTACAATGTTCCGCCAGCAGGCTCAGCAGATACTCAAGACAACTCAATACTAGCTTGTACTACCTGCATTTCACAAATTGAAGATATCTCTACAGCTGATTCAAATCATTGGAGATGCCTTAATGACTCTATGTGGAGCGAATTTTCGGCAGTTAAAGTAGTTGCATATAGAATGCTTTACCAACTTAAACATGAGGGTTGGCCTCAAGACCTCTTAGACATGATCTATTTGGAAGAAGATGATTTGAAGTGGGCTCAATCAACATTGCTTGCCGAAGGTGAAGTGGAGGTTATTCATAAAGATGTTAACGGCGTAGTGCTTTCAGCAGGAGATTCAGTAGTACTGATTAAAGATCTTGATGTCAAAGGAGCCGGTTTTACGGCTAAAAGAGGAACGGCGGTACGTAACATTTCACTAGACAATGAAAATGCGAACCACATAGAAGGAAAAGTGAACGGTCAAGGAATTGTAATATTGACTCAGTACGTTAAGAAGTCGTAGAAACAGTTATTAGAAATACTTCTTTAACAACTCATCAAAAACAGCTTGTTCTAAAGGCTTAGAAAGCAACTCTTTTGCTAAAAATTGTTTGTCAAAAGACTCAACATCTTTTCTGTGCCTTGAACTCGTCAACATCATTAAAACCGGTTTGAACTCTCTAAAATGCTGATCAATTTCATCAATCCATTCAAAGCCATCTAAATCAGGCATTCTCACATCAATTAAGATTAAATGAGGCAATTCTTGATTTCTCTCATCAAGATCAATAATATGTTGAAGTGCTTTTTCTGAATCCAAAAAAGAAGTTACCTCACCAATTCGCTCATTTTCCGAAATAATATCTTCTACATAGAAGTTATCTTCTTCAGAATCATCAATTAAAAAAACATTAATTTTTGTGGTGCTCATCAAGAATTTTTTGGGCTTATTTATTACACTCTCAATTTTATTGGATTACCAATTTAGCGAGAATTTATTTCTAAAGAGTCATCAACTAAATAGATTAATTGTGATTAGATAAAAATTATTCAACTACATCCTCTTTATCTTCAATTGCTTTCTTTTTAACCTTCGGATACTTCAAATCAAGCATTACAATTATCGCCGTGAATCCCCAAACAGGGATTGTTGCCTTATCAGTATCCAAATAATTGTTCAATATGCCGTGAGCAAAATAAGTCACCAAACCAAGAAACAAGGTCAGCATGATAGTCCGCATTTCGCCTTCAGGCATCCTCAAATATAATGTGACAGCCGTATAGCAGATGTATCCAACCAATACAATCATAAGCAACATTCCCGGAATACCTTGCTCTGATAAGGGGCCGAGATATTCAGAATGAGCGTTACCTCTATTACCTGAATTGGTTGATATTATTGTTTTACCCGAAGCCAATTGAAAAGGAGCGTATACCATAGCGTACGTACCTGGTCCCCAACCAACGATTGGTCTTTCTTGCCATAAACGAATAGCACATCCCCAACGGTTTAATCTTTCAAGATTAGAAGCATCTGTGGTGACATTGGTCATGGACTCTAACCTCTCATTCATATTCTCGGTAGCGTGCTCAGCATTATTCTTCTCTGCTGAATGCATAATAGACGTCCAGTTAACGGCTACATAAACCAAGATGCCCAATGAAAGAATGGCCAGATATTGAAACTTTACCCTGAATCTGATCACCAAATAAACTAAGAGGGCTCCAAACAATGTAATCCAAGCTGCTCTTGTATAAGACATGATAATTGCAAAGCCGAATAACACTATCAATCCAATGATAAATAGTCGCATTGGAGCCGAATTCTTTTTGCCAAAGAGCAAACCAAAGAGCACTGGATAAACCAAGGCTAAAATTGCACCATAAGAAGTGTGATCTTTAAAGAATGGGAACATAACCCAATGCCCTGATTCCTCATCAAAACCATTAATCGCATGATTCGTCAACGTATAGAGAACCACAACTGTGAGAGAACCAATGTAAAGCCAAATGAACCATTTAATATTTTTCTCTTTTCGAAAGAAAATCACCCCGTAGAAAAAGATGGGAACAATGAACCACAGTTTTGTCATTAAGAACTTTGCCGAAACCATTGGCAACTCACTAGTGATACAGGTCACCCCTATCCATAAGAGTTGTAATATGAAAATGATCGAAATTGGATGACGTATGATTCTAGCATCAAATTGATTCCCCTTCATCTGATTCAAGATGATTATCAACAGCATTCCAAACAATATAGGTTCGGTTGGTAAAAACAATCCCACATCTGAACTTACAAACTCTTCTATATTAACAGAGAGAGGAGTAAACATGACCACAAATAAGAATAGCTGCTCAAAATGATACAAGGCTACATAAACCAACAAAAGAGCTATCGGAACAGCATTCAAGAGGATCTCTCCACGCCACAGAAAAAATAAATTTGCAGCTATGAATAATGCTGCAATCAGATAAACTGATTTATTTTTTAATATGGCTTTCACTGATTCAAACTATGGTTTGATAAACGACTATGCGTTTTTCTTTAATTCTCTGATTTTTTCAACTGCCAAGAACCAGAATATTGAAAGTAAAAATGCCGCTATAGTTGACATGATTACTACTACAGCCCTCTTAGGTTTCGCCTTTTTATCTGGCACCTCAGCCATTGAATGTCTAATCGTTTGTTGGATGTTCGTATTCGCATATTGCGTGGCCTGATCATTTACATCAAGAATATTTGAATATCTCAAGCTAAAGAACTCAGACAAGTTTGAGTAAATATCATAGTCAGAACCGTATTTTTGAGAAGCATCAATCTTCCTTTTGATCTCTGATGCCACATCATTTTTCCCGGCCTTTAGTGCAGATAAATAATCAGAATACAATCTACTTCTTGTCTCCTGATTTACCACTCCACTGTCTGAAAGAACTTTCATTTTATCTGAATAATCTCCCATCTCTGTTTTGATCAATCTTACCTCATCTTGAACAGCCCACATTGGCCCTTTACTTCTTTCTCTAATCATTCGATTCATAACCGTATCAACTAATCTTACGATATCGTTCGCCATGTCAGCAGCAATCTCTGGATCAGCATCATAAACATCAATTGTGATTGAATTATATCGAGTTCTGTTAAACTGAACATTACCCTCGTAAGCTTTTTGAAACTTGGCTCTTGCTTGACCTGCCTCTTTGTCTAAATCATAATGCTCATACAAATTGTACTTGTCTGTCAAGCTATCTCTAATTTCAGGAGAGTTTAATACTTGAAGTAAACGCTCAGCATCAGCTTCGTCTCCAAACTCAACCACCGAATTTCGTCCGGTTCCTTGAAAATCCACTGAATTTGATTTAGTTGGAAACACAATTGCCTGCGCTTTAAAATATGGCGTCATCATTAATGAAACCACCACCGAAGCCACAATGGCTATGGAAGTAATGATGATTAACGGTTTTCTTTTTCCGTATACAAAGGCGATTAAATCACCAGAGTTAAAATTTGGATCTTGAGTCATTGGTTCAATTTGGTCAACAAAAGTAACGATTTCAACCTATCAGGAATTCAATCGATACAACATTTAGCAGAACGTATCAAATTCTATTTTCGTATTTTGGTTCAAAACTATTTTTGATGTCAAAAATTATTCTTTCCAGCATTGCCCTAATTAGCATTACTTCAGCTTATTTCTTTTTGAATTTCGAAAACGACAAAAGTGAGCTACAAGAAAACTCAACAGAATTAAATTCAATTCCGATTCCTACTCAAGTTCACGAGAAAATGGATGATGAAGAAGCTTTTGAAAATGCGAAAGAACAATATTTTGAGCTCACTCATACCGGAGGTCAAGACATTGATTGGAAAGCTATCATTGAGCAAAACTTCAGAGATTTAGTTGAAAAGAGAAAAGCCATGAGGCAAAATAAGGCCGTCATTTCATATGCCAACGGAGAAATTGCGGGTGAATGGTTTGAGAAAGGTTCTACTAACCAAGCCGGAAACGTAGTAGTCTCAGCTTTTGACGAAGTTGATGAAAACATTTACGCAATCTCAGATGGCGGAATTCTTTGGAAAGGAGATTTAAATAATAGCCCTTGGCAATCATTGAATGATGAATTCTTATTGACTCCTGCAATAATAGAATCAGTTCGTTTGGCTGACGGAAGTTTAAGACTTGTGAGTTCAATTGGATTTGGAATTTGGTATTCAGATGATGAAGGCGCAAATTGGGAAGAGGCTGCTGGATTTTCAGGTAATACTTCAAATGGTTCGGGAATAGACTTAATCGAACTAAATGATGACGATAGCACCTTAGTTTATTTATTTACCCAAATTGCTTGGAACGGAAGCGGTCAAAATAAAATTGCATACTCAACTGATCACGGAGAGACATTTAATTTCCTTCAGAACTTGAATTCATGGAACTCAGGATATGCATCAATGGCATCTCCTCATAATTCGTCTGTAGCATTCATTATGGATGGTAATGATGATGTACACAAATTTGAAGGCGGCGTTTATTCTCCGGTAAGTCTTGGCAATTTATTTACAGGAAGCGCAACTTCACAAATTGAATGCGTAATGGACGGAACAGACACAGTCTTATATGTCCTAACAAATGATGAAAATTTATATCGTTCATCTGATGCAGGGGCTACTTTCACTGAGGTGGGTCCACTTGCCACGCCTGCATGGGATTGCGGAATCGGAGTTTCTATTGATGAACCGAACACATTGTATTATGGAGAAGTGGATTCATACCGATCAACAGATGGTGGTTTGACCTGGAACATGATATCTTCTTGGGGAGATTATTATGTTGACCCTTCATTTTATATTCATGCCGACATAATGGATATTGCCACTTACAAGAAAACAGATGGAACTGAATTTTCGCTTATTTGTAATCATGGCGGAATCAACATTTCTTATGACAAGTGTGTTACGACTCCAAATGTTGGAATGAATGATTTAAATGTTGGTCAGTTTTATGACGTCATTACCAGCCCAGTAAACTCTTCATACATATTTGGAGGAACTCAGGATCAAGGACTTCAAAGAACCAATTTAGGAACAACACCTGGATCAATCGCCTTTGAACAAGTTATTTCAGGGGATTATGGAGCGCAACAATTTTCAAATAACGGTAATTCATTTTGGACGGAATATCCATTTGCACAATTCTCATATTATAGTGATGCTTTAAATGGCGGATACGACTTTTGGTATGATATTGACGGAGATGATATGCCTAATGCAAACTGGATAGTTCCGACTGCTCCGGCTCCAAACCCAGCAGATGATTACATATTAGTTGGTGGAGGAAGTGCCACAGGAGGATCTGGATCATTCATAATTAAATTAGAAAACGACAATGGAACTGCCGTAGCGACAAACCTTCCTTTCGATTTTAAACAAGAATCAGGAACGGCGATTGCAGCCTTAGAAACTACGCCTTTTGATTACAACAAATGGTATGTATGCACTGAAAATGGCAAATTCTATCATTCAGAAGATGGCGGAGACAACTGGACTGAAACGAACAATAACAACTTACCTTCAAATAATTGGGTATGGTCAAATGACATTTACTCTTCAAGGCTAAATGATTCAGTTGTTTATATCGGTGGTACCAACTACCAAAGTTCTCCTGTATGGTTTTCTACAAACGGAGGTGAAGATTTTACCGCAACCGGTGACGGCATACCTGCAACAATGGTTCACGACTTATGTATGGATGAAGAAGAGAATTTCTTATTCGCAGCTTCAGATGCTGGTCCCTACGTATATAGTGTATCGCAAGATGAATGGTTTTATTTAGGAGGAACAGATGCACCAATTCAATCTTACACCTCAGTTGAATTTGTTGCAAGTGAACAAATCGTAAGGTTTGCTACTTATGGAAGAGGAATTTGGGATTTCAAATTAAGTGATGTCACTTCAGTTGAAGAAGTAGCTATTAATGTTCACGAAAAAGTATATCCAAACCCTTCAACAGATGGTCGTTTCATTCTAGAAACTTCAGAGTACGCGAAAGTGCAAGTTTATGATATGATGGGCAGAGTTGTATGCAAAATCTCATTGTTGCCAGGACTTAATCATCTTGATCTTGGATACTTAGGAAGCGGGAATTTCATAATCGCCGGAACTGATATTCACGGAAGAAATATCCAACAAAAAATCGTGATTAACTAGGATTAAAATGCAATTCTTACCTTTAGGCAAATCCAATTCATGAACGAAAAACTAGGTCTTCTCTCACAACTCATTGCATTGAGTGCCGTGGATGGCTATGTTTCGGACCAGCAAATTGGTCTAATTCAAAAGATTGGAAACCTGATGGGTATCAAAAACCCTGATATTTTAGAACTATTCAGAGTTCCTGCCGATTTTATTCCACCAGCCGATCACATGGAAAGAATTGTACAATTTCAACGCATGATGCTTATCATTAACGTTGATCAGGACGTCATGCCAGAAGAAGTTGAATTTGTGCGCCTTGCTTCAATTAAAATGGGATTGAATCCAGATGCAGTCAAAGAAGCTTTAATGAGAATGCATCAATTTCCTAACAGTGCTATTCCGCCAGAAGATTTACTGAGAATCTTCAGTAAATACATGAATTAAGAGTGAAAATTCTAGCTGAAATCGTATGTGAAATCGAAGCCGACCAACGTCTTTATGATTTTTGCAATGGTCGATTTACAGAATTACCCAGTCGTAAAAGCGTCAAAAATGCCATTGATCAAAATAGAATGTTGGTGAATGGAAAATCTGAAAAAACGGGATTTTGGCTAAGAGGAGGTGAAAGAATTCAATTAGTAGATCTCGAAAACAAGCCTCCTAAACCATATCATTTAGATTTAGAAATATTATTTGAAGACGACCACCTTATCATTGTGAATAAGCCCGCAGGTATAAGAGTAAGCGGTAATCAATTTAAGACCTTAACCAACATATTAGCTTACAATTTCACGCCTTCAAAGGCGAAAGATGCCTTGCCCTGGCCTCTTGTAGTACACAGGCTTGATCAACCAACATCAGGCATATTGATTGCTGCTAAATCACAATCTGCTAGAATAGAAATGGGTCGGCAGTTTGAAGCCAAAGAGATTGAAAAATCCTATCATGCAATTGTTATCGGAGAAACATCCAAATCGTTTGAATCTCATACTCAAATTGACGATAAAGACTCAGAGACACAATTTGAAACATTAAAAACGGTAAGGTCGTTACGCTCAAACCACCTGTCATTATTGAAAATCTACCCAAAAACAGGAAGAAAACATCAAATTCGCAAGCATTTATCAGAGATGAACTTCCCGATACTTGGCGACCAAACATACTCACCTCCAGCACTTAAGCTGAAAAACAAAGGTTTATTTTTATGTGCAACAGGCGTGAAATTCGTGCATCCAGCAAGCAAAAAGCCTCTAAAAGTAGCGATTGAGCTTCCTAAAAAATATGAAAAACGATTAAAATCGGAATTAAAGAGGTGGAAAAACACTATGCAAGCATAGGTTTCATCCATACGTTTTTATTCACCATTCGTCTGATTTAATGTTAATTTCATCTAATTTTCAGAAATAATGTAATGTAAGTCACAACAATACGTCTATGTTTGTGTTATAATTGTACAAACAAAAAATAATTGTTATGGCACGTAAAAAGTCGAATGAAAAAGTGGAGAAGATCTTAAATGAAATTAAAAATTCAACGCCAAAGTTCAAATTACAATTGGACAAGAAAACTACAATTACTTTGAAAACTGAAGAACAGCTTGCTAAATGGATGGAAATGTATCCTAAAGCAGTTTTACTTTCATAAATAGATTTTACTTAAATTTTGAGGAGTTCTCTAGGCTAGGCCAAGAGAGCTCTTTTTTTTGTCATTATATTTGCAGTCATGGTTGAAATTGGAAGAGTAAATACACTTAAAGTCGTTAAAGAAGTTGATTTTGGATTATATCTTGACGGAGGTGAAGACGGAGAAATCTTGTTACCAACAAGATATATAGATGCAGGAACAGAGGTTGATCACTTTATTGACGTCTTCATCTATTTAGATTCTGAAGACCGATTAATCGCTACAAATGAGACTCCAGAAGCTCAAGTGGGTGATTTTGCCTTTTTGAAATGTGCGCAAACCACTGATTACGGAGCATTTTTGGATTGGGGATTAATGAAAGATTTGCTATGCCCTTTTTCAGAGCAAACTGTTGACATGATTGAAGATGTTCGTTACTTCGTTTACATTTATGTCGATGAAGAAACAGAGCGAATTGTGGCTTCGGCCAAAACAGATAAATTCTTAGATAATGTTCCAGCTGAATACGAAGAAGGTCAAGAAGTTGAGTTGATTATTGCAACAAGATCAGATCTCGGAGTAAAAGTAATCGTGAACGGAACTCATTCTGGGCTCTTATATCACAATGAAGTTTTCGAAGATTTAAGACCAGGACAAAAAACTACCGGTTATATCAAGAAAATCAGAGAAGATGAGAAACTTGATGTTAGTCTTCAAAAAGAAGGTTATGAACGTGTGATTGGAGTTGCAGGTGATATTCTTAGAAAAATGCAGGCCAATGGTGGATTCGTAGAGGCAACTGATAAGTCTTCTCCCGAAGTTATCAAGCATATGTTCGGCATCTCTAAAAAGGTATTCAAGAAAGCTATTGGAGCTTTATACAAAGACAGATTGATTACAATTGAATCCAACGGCATTAGGCTGGTGAAGTAGTACCAACGAATACCTTTCATTTAACGTTAGTAATAGAAACGCCCAGAAGTGAAAATCAAATTCCCTTTTATATTTCTTTCAAGCATTGTGTTACTCACAACACTTATCGCCTGCAGAAAAGATGACATTAATCCAACCCAAGAATCTGGCCAGGAACCATATGTTATTCAAGATGACGATTACAGATGGCAGTATGTTGGTGAATGGGAATTCGTTTGCGAAACTTTCACTTGGGATTACATGTGGTACCCTGATAGCACTGGTGGAGGCTGGGTAAACAATTCACACACAGACACTAATTGGATAGATACTGGTGAAGTGAAAATGGGAATTGCTGAAACCGATATTCTGATTAAGAAAAAAATGAATCACGAATTCGAAACTCACTTTGTTACTAATTCGGGTGGGTTAAGCATAGAAAATCACAATTGCGGTCACTCCAATTGGTCAATATCTGCAGAGAACTATTATCACAATTGGAATCCTGAGTCTTCAAATTATGGGGGTTCTTATTACACGGTCACCACCGTTAAGGGCGTAAAACTCTAATTCTTTTTCAAAAGAAAATCCCCAACTTCCAAACTAGAAAATCAATACGACAAACTTCTCAAAAAAGCCTTCTCTTGGTAAGAGAGTATCTTTCTCTCCGAACATTACAACTTCCCGCTTGTTCTTAAAAAAACATCTATGGGACTTTTCACAAAAAAATCTCCGATTAAAAAATTGGAAGCCAAGTATGACGCCTTAATTGCTGAAGCATTTCAATTGTCAAAAACAAATAGAATGGCAAGCGATCAAAAAACAGCCGAGGCGAACGAAGTATTAAAAAAAATTGAAGATTTGAGTAAAGGGTAGTTTCCTACTCTACCTCAGACAATTTCGTGGTAATCACAAAATTACCAACAAGCACTACTACTTTATTTCCTTTAATCTCTTTGATTGTACCTCTTTGATTAGTACTCTTAAGAACGGCTATGTCACCCACCTTGAAATTCTTAACCACCACCTTGGGTGCTGACCTTTTGGTGGCATCTTCTAATTGACCTTTAGCTAACTTTGGCAAGTCAGGAGCTTTCAACTGCTTATCCATCAAAAGCGCATCATTTATTTTGGTCTCTTCTTTTATCTTTCGCTTCTTGGCCGCATCTCTCTTTGCCTTTTTAAGCACCAAAATCTTTGACTTTTCTTGAGCCACATATCGCTTTACAGACTCATTTAATGCCTTGTTCGTTTCATGCTTTTCGTATTTTTTAATCAATTCAAAAATACGCTTGCCAGCATTCACAAATTTGTTTTGTTGCTCAAAAAACGCCGCCTGTCTCTCAGCCTTTTGAGTGAGTGTTAGCAGTTTTGCGTCATACTTTTGTTTGCTGAGATCAGCAGCTAATGAACTCTTAGTATTCTTTTCATTCAGCTCTTTCAAGTCTGACTTTTCTTTTTGTAGTTCAACCGTCAAATCATCCAATTCTAATTTTGACTTGCTGACTTTTGATTTAGCTTCATCAATCAAATCTTCTGATATGCCGTTTAATTTGGCTACTTCAAAAGTAAAGGATGAACCCGGTTGCCCTATACTCAACTTATAGAGAGGAATCAATTTTTGCGTATCGAATAACATACAAGCATTCACAGCATTATCAAGACTTGCCGTCAATATTTTGATATTGGCGTAATGCGTGGTGATCACAGCAAATGACTGCTTTGCATATAGCTTTTCATAAAACACTTCGGCTAAAGCGCCTCCCAATTCAGGATCACTACCTGAGCCAAACTCATCCAACAAAAGAAGTGTATTAGCATCTGCATTTCTTAAAAAAAATTCCATCCTTTTAAGCCTATAACTGTACGTACTGAGTTGATCTTGGATAGATTGGTTATCACCAATATCTGACAAAATATTTTCAAACCAACAGCAACTAGAATTCATTCCTAAAGGAACGAACAACCCTGATTGAAACATCATTTGAAGTAATCCCACTGTCTTTAAAGTGATCGATTTACCTCCTGCATTCGGTCCTGAAATAACCAAGAATCTATTATCTGAATTAAGCTCAATATCCTGTCCAATAGTATTCTCCTCAAGTTCTTTATTTGAAAGATAAAGGAGTGGATGCTTTGCATCAAACCATTCAAATGAAAGTGAAGATTTTATTGTTGGAATTATTCCTGAATAAGTTTGCCCAAAAATAACTTTGGCATTAAACAAATCGAATCTAACTAACAGTCTTTGAAAGGCTTCTAAATCTTTTCTTCTATGTCTTAGTTTATCAGACAGATCAGACAATATTCGATAAATCTCAGAGCGCTCTTCTGCTCGCAACTGAGCTTGATGCTGATTTAAACGAACATTCATTTCAGGCTCAACATAGGATACATTTCCTTTAGAGCTTACCCCGACAATTTTCCCTGCTACATTATTCTTAAAAGTCGACATTACGGCCAGTAGTCTTTTGTCATCTAGAAAGGTTTCAAAAGTATCGGCCAAAACCTCATCCTTTTTCCCCTTCTTAAGAGCTTTATCAAAATTCTTATTGATTTCTCTTTTGTTGGATACCATTTGCTTGCGAACATTCGCTAACAATGGAGTGGCATCATCCTTAATCTGGCTTTTATCATTTAATACAGACTGAATCAACTTCAAAATACTCTCTACTTCAGAAATGTGTTCAGTGGCTTGATGGATCAATGGAAATTGATGCCTTTGATTATAGGTAAATGCAATCAACTTTTGAGTTCCCAAACATAAAGTATAAACTCTCAAAAGCCCATCTAGTGTCAGCACCCCATTCTTTATATCAAGTAATTTCAAAGCGCCATCAATTGAATCTGATGCCGGATGAGGCATACTCAAATCATCTGCCTCATGAATCTGCTTGATTTCGTCTAATAAGTTCAATTCGGCTTTAACTTCTTCTAGTGAATTTAAACTCTTAATTGAAAGTGCGTTTTGCTGCGCCTTATTAGACTTACAGTACTTAGAAAGACGAATACATATTTCGTCAAACTCAAGGTCCTTTATGGTTTGTTTATCAAACTTCATTTGTGCAACACAAAACTACTCATATGAAATTAAAGAATAGCTCTCAACGCAAATCAAGATCTAAAAACGGCGAACACTTCAGTGCGTTAATTGTTATTTAATAACAATCGTCTTATTACACATTCATTATGGAATCAAATTATACAACTCTGTTTTCAAACCAATCTCCTAATAGTTTTTCAAGTTTTTCAATTGTAAATGACAATGTTATGGGTGGAATGTCACAAGCCATTTTAGCTTCAGACAAGGTGAATAATTTAGTTTTTAACGGTAGTATTTCTACTTTAAACAATGGAGGTTTCGCTTCCTTTCGGTCACAATTTGGTAGCATTGATGTTACCGATTATAATTCAATCAACTTCAAAGTTAAAGGTGATGGTAAACGTTATCTCTTCAGATTAAAAACAAGAATATCAGACGACCATTCTTATGTCTATTATTTTAATACGACCAATAATTGGCAGATTGTAAGTATCCCCTTTGATAAACTATTTCCAAGATACAGAGGAATAAAGCTTAGAATGCCAAATTATCTGGGAGAAGAACTGGCTGAAATTGGAATATTGATAGGAAATGAAAGAGACGAAAGTTTTAGCCTTAAGCTGAAAGAAATTTGGTTGACTTAAACTATAATTTGAACTTCTTCTTAATCGGAAGAAATCGACTCACTTCTTTTTGGTATCTCCCGTATTCTGGATACTTTTTAGCACTAATTGATTCAGAGAAATCCGAGCTCCCTTTGAATAAAAGTACCAGTAACAGAGCTCCTGCAATTGACCAATTAATCCAATGACCGGTGGCAATTACTGAAAAGAAATAGAATACAATCCAAATTCCTTGCTCTGCCATATAATTCGGATGGCGCATGTATCCCCACAAACCAGTATGCGTGAATCCAACTTTATAAAAGTTCGACATCTCTTTGCCGTCCTTTTTTAATGCATGCTTCTTTTCTTGATACTGAAACTGTTGATGATCAGCTACAAATTCAATTATAACTAAGCCAATTATAACAGCTGACAAAACTATATCCCAAATTCCCAAAGGCATTGAGGAGCCCGTAGCCTTTACAGTTGGCAATGTCATCATTAAAATAAGCGCCATTTGATAAGCCGAAATAAATAAGAAATTAAATAAAACCCATTTCCATTTTTGCTCAAAACCAGGTTTGGCACGTAGAATAGACCAACGATAATCTTCTTCACCGGTCCAAAACTTCAATGAATATCCTCCCCTTCTTCCAAAATTATAAGTCAATCTGACTCCCCAAATTGTTACCAATATGGCCATTAAAACGAGTCGAGAAGAATAATCATCATAATGTGCAGCAATCCAAACATATGGAATTGGAATGACGCTCCAAAGCTTATCTACTTGGCTATAGTTATCCGTTATCGAACTCAATACAAAGCACAATAAACCTGCAACTCCATAAACAATAAACTGTGTTGTCAGACTATCTCGTTGAAGTGAGCTCAGTGGTTCATCATAATAAAATGTTAAAATTGGTACAGCAATCAGTGTAAAAATTAAAAACAGGGCTGTTTTCCACATAAGTCACAAATAATAGAAGGTTTTAATACTCTGAACCAAAGAAATATAAAAAAGTTCAAATAATTTGAACAAATGTAGCAAGTAGTTGTAATCGAAAAGACATGAAGACACTTTTTCGTTCTTATTTTCTCTTTGCGTTTGTACTATTTTCTTGTACAAGCAGTCTCGCTCAGCCTAAAAACCTCATTCCTAACCCAGGGTTTGAATCAAACTCAGGTTGTCCTGGAGCCAGTGTTTACTTAAGACACACTAACAATTGGCATAAAATTAAAAACCATAAAGGAACTCCAGATTACTATTATGGTAATTGTGATTACCACGGAATTATTAATCCTATGGCGCCGGGTAATTTACCGTATGAAGGACAAGGCTATGTAGGCCAATTCGTCTATTACAGCCACCTCAATCAATGCGAATATATTGTAGTTAAGCTCAACGAAAAGATGGTCAAGGATTCATCTTACTACTTAGAGTTTTATGTGTTACCATCTACTTTGTATCCACACAGAATTGATTCTTACGGAGCAAACTTTTCAACTAATGAACCCAAGGGACAGAACGATCAAGAATTTAAGGTAGTTCCATTGCAAGAGCACATTGGCAACCCAAAAGGAAGTTTTATAACCGATACAATTAATTGGACCAAAATATCAGGGAACTACATTGCCAAAGGAGGTGAACAGTATGCCACCTTTGGCAACTTCAGAAAATTCGGAGAAAGAAAGACAATTACTGAAGACGGCAACATTGCCCAACGATTAGCTGCCTATATGTTCATTGATGGTGTTGGTTTAAAACTAAGCTCAGACACTTCTCAATTTGATTTTAAACCACTTGTTCAACCAGATATTGCGATTTTGGCTCAACAGCAAATTAAGGACTCAATTGAAGTTCATGAAGAAGCTACTGATAGCATTGTGACGCATGAATATGATCTCAGGGAAATTGTTGTGAAAGACACTTTTTATGTGAAACAAAACCCAGTTAAAATAAGACTTTGGGATCACCTAAAATATGACCACGACACAGTTACAGTACTCTTGGATGATCACATTTTACTAAAGAAAATACCAATCAAGAAGAGGAAAAAGAGTTTTAAAATTGCTATTCCGCCCGGAGCACATATTCTTAAAATCGTAGCGGTTAACTTGGGAGAGATTCCGCCAAACACAGTAAGTGTTAGTCTGAAAGATGGCAAACATGAAAAGACCTATGTTTTGAATTCTGACTTGGGTGTAACTGAAGCACTCAATTTGAAAGTGGAGTGACGTAATTCAGACACGCCACTGACCAATCTCAACAACTAGAGAATCAATCATACGCACCTTTGTAATAAAAAGGAAAGTGAGCAAGAAATTCAAGAAGTTTATAAAAATGAGTGCGATTCCTTTAACCATATTCGTGCTGTTTCTAGTCTGGTATAAGTACACCTTTTCAATGGAGGTTATTGAGGAGAGAAGTATCAATGAGAATTCTGACAAACAATCAGTATTGATCGTTTCACAAGGAAGTGAATTCAAAAACAAAGTTATTGAAGGTGTTATTGAAGAAATTGAACCAAGAGGGGATTTTCTTAAAGTCATTGACGCAACAGCATTGCCAAATGAAAATTCAAATGAATGGGATGCCATGCTAATAATACATACCATGGAAATTTCGCAACCGCAGGCTGATGTAAAGAACTTCTTAAGTAAAAACTATGACCCAAATAAGATGATTGTTTTCGCTACCTCTTCATCTGGAGAAATCCAAATGGAAGGCATAGATGGATTCACAGGTGCCTCAATTCTTGAAGAAGTGGATGAAAGGATTAATCAGTTCACTAAGCTTCTGATTGAAGTACTTGAGAAATAAAAATGTTTGTTGAAGATTAATGCTGCTTTATTGATTTACTTAATCCTGCTGCACTAATCATATTAACTTTATTAGATGAAAATAAAATTTATACTGCCAATTGCAGCCCTCAGCTTGTTTGCTATAAGCTGCTCTAGTGAAGACAACCAAGAGACAGCTGAGAATGAAGAAGTAGCAATAACTGAAGTCGTTGAAGAAATTTCTGAAGCCCCATTAGAAGGGTTAATTTTAAACGAAGGCGCGAAATGGAAAGTTGATAGTACAACGAATGCAGGGATGCTTGTCGTTGACTCATTGATTAACAATTTTCAAGAAGAAGATTATGTCGCCCTGGGATCTGATATAAAGGCTGAACTAGGAAGCATCATAGATCAGTGCAAAATGGAAGGAGAAGATCATAACCAATATCACATTGTACTTCATGCCATGATGAAAGAAAGCAAAGCTTTAAAATCGGGTGACTCAGAAACGACTGAACAGGTCGAAATGTTCTCAAAAGCATATTTTGAGCATTTTGAGCTTTAAGAATATACAGTCTAAGATTTATCTTGCCGTTTCACAGATGAAAGATAATGAGTTTAGTCTTGGGAATAGCTAGTAGTTTCTAACCGCCGGATGCTCTTTTAAGATCTTATCTATTTTTTTCTTGGAAGGGATTTTATCTGCTTCATAGAATACGAAACTCATTTCTTTAGCTAAAGATTGAGCAACTTTGATAGCCTCCATGTGTTCACCTGAGTGTGCGAAATTTTTCATATCAATTTCAGTTTCCCACAATGTTGCCGTATAAAACGTATTCAAACTTGTTCCGATTAATTTAACTTCAACAACTCCATGAGAGACTAAAGCCTGCTTTTCTATTTGCTTAGACATTTTGAGAAAAGTAAAGAGTTTGCTCTTTTTTTGAAGGACGAATTTACCAAGTGCTAAGTACATATTATTCGCAAAAGCAAGCTTTAGAACCTTTGCCTCCTTTTTCAATTAATTCTCCTGTCTCAGAGAACTTATAAGAAACTCCAGCTTTTTTGAATTCAATGTAATAAGCAGATGGAGCAAAATAACTCAAGCCGCATAAGCATTCATATGTTGGCTTAATTATCGTTTCTCCTTCAGTTGTGATTAGGCCATACAAACCATTCTTCACGACAATATAACATTTGAAATCGAGGTTTCCTTTGATTCTAGGCCCGTCCATTATGGATGTATACACTCTCGGTATTACTTCCTCATATTGCTTATTTAAGACTCCCCATTTGTTGTCTCTTTTATAAAAATAAACATCTCCTTTTTTCTCAAAGGACTGATATCTGGGACCCAGCTGTTTTAAATTCTTATCTAAGAAGTAAATGTAATGTTCGGTTGTTACCTTGTTCGAATCTTTTAAAACTCTAGGAATAGAGCTATACTTAAAAGGCAGAGTTGTTTGTCCTTTGATATTGATGTATCCGCGCTTAAGATATTCGTTCATCACATAGATGTGCTCTTCATCTTGAATGATGTATGAAATCAGTTTCCACTTGAAAGGAATGATCGTTTTACCCTTATGATTTACTGCTCCATAATAACTTCCTGGTTCATTTTTTCTTAGCGTTAGAACGCCTTTTGAATTGAATTTAAATTGATCACCATCAGCATGCACTGCAATGTATTCAATTGGTAAAACGACTTTTAAATCAGAATCAAGGAGGCCCCAATCCTTTTGAGATTCAGTTACCAAAAATGTCCCTTCATAATGATCTTCTACCAAATAGGTTGTTTTAACTGATCCAGTTGAATCTAAGAGTTCAAGAGTTGCATCTTCTGCAGCTGACCATTCGTGATTCTTTGAAGAGAAACCTTTTAGCATTACCCTTCCGCTTTTTGTCATCAATGACAATTCTCCTGAACCAGGATCTACCATTTGTGATCGGTCTTTTGAAATGAATCTCCATTTCCCATCTAGCCTAACAGGTAAGGGATAAGTGATTGGCTTTAATTCGGTTGGATTTCCAAGTGAATCTCTCTTTGAAACTATACACCAACACTCTTCATACAAGGGCTTCATCAATGATGTCCCTTTTCCATCTTCATAACTGAGTCCACCATTTCCTACACTCATTACCTGAGCGAAAGAAGAACTAAGTAGTAAAAATGATAGAGAAAATAAAAGAGCTTTCATGTTAGAGTATACTGAATTCTTATTTTTTGGTTTCTAAATATGATTGCAAGATGATGGTAGCACTAATTTCATCCACTAATCCCTTGTTCTGTCTTTGCTTCTTTTTAAGCCCAGAATCAATCATAGTTTGAAATGCCATTTTTGAAGTGAAACGTTCATCAACCATATGCACTTCTAACTCAAAAGTTGTGCCTAGTTTTTTATACAAACCTCTTACATGAGCAGAACTATCGGTCTCAGAACCATCTAACCTCTTGGGTTCGCCGAGAACGAAGGCTTCAACATCATTTTTTGAAAGATAGTCTTTTAGAAAAGTGAATAGATCGTGCGTTTTAACAGTGGTTAAGCCAGAAGCGATAATTTGTAAATCATCAGTTACCGCAATTCCTGTTCGTTTGGTTCCGTAATCTAACGCAATGATTTTTGCCATTACTCTACTTTTTTACCGACCAGTTCAATGACCAAAATTATGGCTCCGAATCCTAAGACGAAAGCCAATAAAGGTGGAAATCCAAGAGCGGTAGGTATTGTTCCACAAATGATAGCAATACCACCAACAGTTAAGGCATAAGGAATTTGGGTTCTAACGTGATCAATATGATTACATCCACTAGCTAGGGATGAAAGAATGGTTGTATCTGAAATTGGCGAACAGTGATCTCCTAATACTGACCCGGCAAGAACTGCACTTACTGTATTGTAGAATATTGCCATTGAATCCGGTCCGTCAAAGCCAGCTTTCATACAAACTGCCCATGCTGCTGGTAAGATAATAGGATATACAAGCGCCATAGTTGACCAAGAAGATCCAGTTGAAAATGCTACAAATCCAGCTAAAACAAATGTTATGGCAGGAATCGTCCAATAAGGTATTCCACCCTGATCAAGCACTCTAGTAATAAAGTCAGCAGTATGCATTTCATCAGTAACCATTGCTAGTGCCCAAGCCAGAATCAATATCATCAAGGCTGGAATCATAGTTTTGAATCCAGAAATTGCTGTACCAACAGTATCTTCTAGATTCATAATTTTCTGACCTATTGTCAAGAACATTGCCGCTACTAGAGCTGCTAATGAAGACCATAACAAGGCTACGTATGAATCTGCGGATCCAATTAAAGTTCCGAGTTTACGTGTAAACGAGTCAATATTAGAATCATAAACGCTCAACTTTGACCAAATAGAACCCCATCCATCAGTTTTGATTCCTTCTGCTGCCAATTCAGCCGAGAGTGAATCAAAGCCCGTAATTACCAAACCTAAGAGGGTACCAAGAACGATAATAGCAACAGGTATTACTGCATTGTATGCACGATATTTAATCCCTTCAATAGGTGCTACATCTTCTAATTCAGTTAAATCTCCGTGATTATCTTCTTCATTCACGACCTCTCCTCCTCTTGCACGGCGCTCTGCCTTTAACATTGCACCATAATCTTTACCTCTATACACCAAGTAAAAAATGAAAAATAATGTCAAAATTGGATAGAATGAATATGCCAGACTGTTTAAAAAGATTGAATATACTCCCTCTGAAATTGCTTCACCATCAGCATTAATTTTATCCAACCCATTGCTTATATAACCAAGCTCAGCACCAATCCAAGTAGTAACGAATGCGATAGCAGAAACCGGAGCCGCAGTAGAATCAACTATATAGGCTAACTTTTCTCTTGATATCTTTAACTTATCAGTGATAGCCCTCATGGTATTCCCTACAACCAGTGTATTCGCGTAATCATCAAAGAAAATTGCTATTCCTAAAAACCAAGTTGCCAATTGACCGTTTCTAGCAGTATTTGCAAAACGAGCAATTCCGTTTACAATTCCCTGCATTCCACCGTTTTTCGAAATCAAGGCTACAATTCCTCCAATAATAGTTGAGAAAAGAATAACACTCAAATGCCCTGAATCGTTGAGGGCACCAATAATGTAAGTATCTATAATCTTAAAAAAGCCTGTAAAAATCCCTGTCCATCCTTCGGCGTAAGCTCCCATTATAGCCCCACCCAAAAAGATTCCTGAAACCAAAGAAAAGATCACTTCTTTAAAAACCAGTGCTAGAATAATTGCAAGAAGAGGTGGTAAAATTGACATCCAAAGAGGGATGTATGAAGGTTTTGTCTTGGATTCAACCTCATAACCATCTACTTTTCCGTTACCACTTTCTTTAAGAATAGGATAAATTACGAAGGTCTCCTCCTCTTCCATCACTTCAACAGAGTCGCCATCAAAAACGACATGAGAAGGAACTGCGAGAGTATCAAAATCAAGTTCGACCCTTGTTTCTACTCCATCAAAAGCAATATCAGGATATGACAATACTAACTTATCATTGGTGAAACCCACCGTTGAAAATAAGACAGATAGAATAAAAAGGAGATTGAGTTTTCTCAACATGTTAGCAAAAATAACAAAAGATTGACTTCTGCCACATCTAATGACCGGCACTAAAAGCAGGCAAGAAAATATTATTGATTGAATCTTTCATTTCTGGCTTCACAAAATGATTATTTATTTCTTCAACATCTACTGGCTCGTATTTTTTCCCTTGCCACTCATGTCTTATCGCCACCACACCTAAATCAGGGTCGTCATAACCAATTAATAAATCACTGTAAGTTGTTTGATCAGTTCTTAACTCAATTAAATGTCCCAAATATTGATTCACGATCTGATATTTACCAAAGTAATTCTCAATAATAACAACTTGGTGCACTGGAGCATTGTATAAGCCTGGAATCATTTCTACAATGAAACCTGCATCATAATCCATAGTTGGTCTATGATCGAATATTCTAAAAAAATCATTTGAACAAGGTGGCATTGTTAAAACCGTGTCGTTAGTGGTGCAGATTTGCAACTGCTCCATAATCGGAATTACCTCATCAGATAAAACTGGATAATCATCACTTACGTAAGTTGTTTCTGATTTGAATACTTCTTCGCTTGTCGTTTCCTCGTCAGCCGCATCTTCACTGCATGAAGACAAGCCGGCAATAACAGGAAGAAGTATAAAACATAACTTTGATACTGACCTCATAATAAGCTTACTTATCAAATTCTTTAATTACCCCTTTAAGTGTAGCTTTCTCTGTAAAATTCTTTTTGTCTCCATCAAAAATGTATTTGATCGTTCCAATTGATGTTTTCAAATCCATTTTTTCAGTGGCATGGCAGCTAATATCGCCTCCAGATGAAATTTTGGCAACTACCGTTTTAGCCACAACCTCTTTACCACTCACAAATCCACCAGCGCTTACTTTATAGTCAGCAATTTCAACTGCACCACTTAATCTAATAGTTCCCCCAGATAGAATTGATGCCTCTACAGATTTACATGCTAATTGTGCATGAATAACAGCATCTGTTGCGCAACTTAAGGTAATCTTATCTCCTTCTAATGGTTTTTTAGTTTCTAACCAACCTCCATTTCTACAAGTAATCTCAACAATTGAAGTGTAGGTGATGTAAATTTTTAATCCCAGTTTTTTAAGCGAGTTTCCTTTGGTCGTAATCTTAAGGTCAGCTCCCTTTTGAATAAATTCAACCTCTTCATCTAAAAGCTCAGCATCAGTGTTGACAACTTTAGCTCCTTCTTTCTCCCCTTTCAGAAGATAAACTTCAAAATTACCTGCAACTGTAATGGTATTGAATGTTGTCAGTTCTTTTTCAAATTCTCCTGCAAAAGTGATGTTCATTGCTAGGATAAGGGTCAAGGTTAAAATTCTTTTCATAAGTTCTTATTTAGGGAAGACTTCTAGAGCCATCATCATTGATTTGTTGAACTCAGTGTCAACAATATTTGTACCAATATTATTCTCATTAAAGTACGACAACATTCCTTCAGTCGGCATATTTCCAGTTAGATCATCTTTGGCCATTGGGCAGCCTCCAAATCCTTTAATTGCGCCATCAAATCTTCTACATCCGGCTTCATAAGCTGCTGCCACTTTTTCTTGAACTGAATCAGGGGTAGAATGTAAGTGTGCTCCAAATTCAACATTGGGTAGCTCACTCATTAAACCTGAAAACAATTCTGTAATATTTTGTCTATTAGAAACGCCAATTGTATCAGACAAAGCCAAAATTTCAATTCCCAAATCTTTATGCAGTCTTCTACTCCACTTTGCTGCAACTTCTAAATCCCAAGGATCTTCGTAAGGGTTACCAAAGGCCATTGAAATATAGACCACTAACTTCTTATTATTCGCTACACATTGATTTTGAATTGCAGCCACACGTTCAAATGATTCTTCAATTGAAGAATTCGTATTTCTTTTTTGAAATGTTTCAGAAATTGAAAAAGGAAAACCGAGGTAATCGATTTCTTCAAAATTACAAGCATCATCTGCTCCTCTTTTGTTGGCAACAATTGCCAATAGTTTTGAATTCGTCTCTGCCAAATTTAACTGAGAAAGCACGTCAGCAGTATCTTTTAGTTGCGGAATTGCCTTAGGCGAAACAAAACTACCAAAGTCAATTGTATCGAATCCCACCTTCAAAAGTTGATTAATGTAGTCTGCCTTTACCTCCGTAGGGATAAAATCATGCAGACCCTGCATTGCATCACGTGGACATTCAATTAATTTAAGCATTCGTTTTTGCTAGTATTGCTTTGTTTATTCGTTTCACTAATTTGGGTCCTTCATAAATGAAACCCGTATACACCTGAACCAAAGTAGCTCCGGCTTCAATTTTTTCAAGAGCATCTTTTTCTGAGTGGATTCCACCAACTCCAATAATCGGGAAGCTCTTATTTGACTTTTCAGAAAGATAACGAATTACTTCGGTACTTCTATTGTTCAAAGGCTTACCACTTAAACCTCCGTTCCCTATCGCATTCAATTCTTCTTCAGTAGTTTTTAGGCCAGTTCGTTGAATACTTGTATTCGTAGCTATAATCCCATCAATTTTTGTGGCTGCCACAATTTCAATCACTTCATCTAATTGTCCGTCATTTAAATCAGGAGCAATTTTCAAAAGGATAGGTTTAGGTTGGTCGTATTGAGCATTCAATTCTTTCAAATCTCCTAATAGATCAATTAAGAAATCTTGATCTTGTAATTTTTTTACATCCCCAACATTTGGGCAACTCACATTCACTACGAAATAATTCACGTAATCATGAAGTGCCTTAAAGTTATATATGTAGTCGGGCTTGGAAGATTCATTGGGGGTAGCTGTATTTTTACCGATATTACCTCCAACAATTATTTTAGTTTTTCTCTTTGCTAACTTCTTAACAGCTTCATCAACTCCAGCATTATTAAAGCCCATTCTATTTATAATTCCTTGGTCTTTTTTTAGCCTGAACAATCTTGGACGCTCATTACCTGCTTGAGGCTTTGGAGTAACAGTTCCGATTTCAACAAATCCAAATCCGAAATCTTCTAAATGATTAATCAGCACAGCATTCTTATCAAACCCTGCCGCAATACCTACTGGGTTTTTGAATTTAATCCCAAAGAGCTCACGCTCTAACTTTTTATCATTAGTTTGATAGATTGATTTACGAATCAACTTAACTCCAGGTATCCAAGAAGAAAATTTTATTGATTTAAATGTGAAATGATGTACTGATTCAGGATCAAAAAGGAATAAAATAGGTCGCAAAATCGTTTTATACATCTGTGCTGTAAGCTTTCATACAAAGTTAAAAAACTATAGCAGAATATTATGCAGACCCAAGAATTATTTAACGAATTTTTTAGTAGCGAGCTTTATATCTCCATTTTATTTTCTTCGTTCGCTTATAGGTTATGTTCCTAACCGCAGATATATTAAAGAAAAAGTAAGCATCATCTTGCTTCTCATCACCTCTAATTTGTCCCGGAGCTGTCCATCCTGCGAACGCCCCGTTAGATGGGTCAGCCTCAGCTGGTGCCGATAAACCATTGCCTTGAAAATCGTAGTAAACTCCCGAAACATCATCAAAATAATCTGTGAAGGTTTTGGTATAACTCAATTCAAAAGTTACTCTCCAAAGAGCGTCAATCCCAACTTTACATCCCATTCCGAAAGGAATTCCGTAATTGAACATTCCGTATTTTTTTGGGCCACCAGGTAAACCTTGGCCACCAGTATTAAGAGGTCTCAAGAAAGCGCCGCCCTTAACCTTTGGTAAGTACAAGAAGCCAGAAATTCCCGAGAATACATACACCAAGGTGTTTTTATTCCTCATTCCTTTCAGTCCTTTAATACTGTGTCTTTTTCCAAAATGTTCATTGTTGAATATGATAAACTCTAGATGTTGAGAGAGTTCAAACATGTGGGTAGAAAAATTCAAATTTCGATTTCTTCTGAAGGGCTCGTTCGTAGTTTTGTCATCCCCTGAGAACCATCCGTACTGAAGAATTGTTTTAGTTGACCAGAGAGGTCTTAACCTATATCTATATCCAAAGTGACCTCCAATTCTTGTTTGAGAAAATTCAAGATCTACAAAAGAGTAATCAGTACCAATTCTATTCAGACCTCCCAAATCAGTTAAAGTCTGGGTAGCACCTACTCCAAAGAAAATCTCTTTTCTTTGGTGCTTAAAGTAATCATTGGTTGTGAAGTTCGTGGGCTGAGCCTGACTTCCAAACGTCAATAACGTGCAAAATAATATTAAGAATAGTTTTTTCAAGTTCCTCTACAAATATCCACTACAAAAATAGCTTTTTTATGAAGAAGACCAATAGATTAAGACGTTTATTAACTATTTGTTGTCGATAATTTTACATTGCCGCACGATAATTAGTTCATAAGCACATATCTCAAAGGGTTTAAGCGAACTACGTCCCCTTTATCAGTTTTACCTTTGATATTCTCAAAGAAAATGGTTTCACCACCACCGATTTTTTTCAGTGCTGCTTTCATCTCATCATTTAACTGATTGCTCTCTTCTTCAAATACTTTCCCTCCTAATCCATCAATTAAATGCAATTCAAAGTGGATTACGCTTACATCTGACTCAGTCGTGATTCCTTTATTATCAAACAATTCATCTTTTGAAATTGATCCGTTTATTTTTCCTCCAATTCTTGGAAGTAACATTGAATTCAAATCTTTTTTCTTAGACTTATCGTCAATAACTACTGCAATAGCAGATTGATCATCCACCTCATCATCAATGATGATTTCAGCATCTGTAATTTCTTTTTCAGGATTTTCGTTTAAAGTAGGAGTGTTATCTATATTCTCTGTATTTGATGAGTAAAGTAAAGTTTGTTGAACCAAGTTATCCAGTTGCTTCGAGCTGGACTCACCTGAGTTAATTGCTAAAGGATTGTTATCTGGAAGGATAATCTCCATTGGCGCTTCGGTGATGAGCTCACTGTAATGTTCAGGAACATCATCAGGAGTGTCTTGAAATGCAATAACGGTTCCTACTGCAATACCAACTGAAGCCAAACCTGCGGTTCCGAAAAACCATGGACTCTTATAAAACGGTTTGCTCATTAGAGCATGATTATTCATCAATCCGTCAAAGTCTTTTTTGGCTTGAATAGATTTAGAATCAACTGCTGGTCTATCCAAATTAATTTTTAATCGTTTCATCTGTTCAATTTAAATTATCTATCGACAGTTTTACTTTGAGATAATTAAAATAACTGCTTTTCTAAATTTAGAAGTTATTTCAAGCATGTCCATATTCACTGTCATTAAAAGTAATAACGGCCTCTCTTGTTTTGGTAACAAAAGAGGCCATCTAATTATTTATTTTTCAAAAATTTTTCTCATTTTTTTCACAACTCGGTGAGCTTTCACCTTGGCGTTATTCTCAGTAATATCTAGAATGTCACCAATTTCTCTGAAAGATCTTTTTTCGAAGAATCTCAACTCTACCATTTGCACGTCATCTTCTGATAATTGCGAAATAATATTGAGCAATACTTTTCGATTCTCGTCTGTTGTATCTTCTTCCCAATCTTCAATCATCTCGAAAATGTGCATGCTTTCGACATTTACTGTTCGTCTAGCTTTCTTATCTCTAAATGATTGATATAATTCGCTTTTTGCTATTCTATATAACCAAGAAGCAAAAGGCACTCCTCTATATTCATACTTATGAATGTTATTTAATGCTTTAAGAAACACTTGTGATGTTACATCATAAGCTGTTTCCTTATCATCCATTCTTTGATAAATGTATCTGAAAATTTGTTCGTAATATTTGTTGTACAGTGGCTCAAATCCCCTCGGGTCCTTTTTTGCGAACTGCACCCACTTCAGCTCTTCTTTGAGCCGATCCTCTGTGTGATGATAAATCGGGTTTACTGACATAGTTCTTAGTTTGGTTTAATTCTCTTTGCAATTGTATAATGTAATTCGGTTGTTTGGTTACAGAGTATGTTGCAATTTGCTTGCCACAAATCTTAAACGTCTATAAAATCTACTTATTGTGTAGATTATGTCAAATAATTTTCAATGGGCAACAAATAAAAAACGACTATCTATTTAAATAAGTTACAACTTTTTAGTCTAAATAAAAAATGTAAAATTCAATCTATGAGAGTATTTACACGAATTTCTATCGCATCTTTTCTTTTTTTGACTGTATTGATTTGGGGCGCGAATTCAAAGATTTGCAACTTTTCAGAGAACAAAATGACTGATGACATTAATGAAATTGAAGCATGTGAAACCGGTCTGGTACTGGGAGCATCAAAATATTATAGAAATGGAAATGTCAATCAATACTTTCAATACCGCATGGAAGCTGCCGCCGAACTTTATCATTCGGGAAAGGTAAATCAACTCATAGTCTCTGGTGACAATCATATCGTTTCTTATGATGAACCAACTGACATGGCCGAATCTCTGATCGCTCTGGGTGTCCCTGATGAGAACATTATTAGAGACTATGCGGGTTTTAGGACGCTAGACTCTGTTATTAGAGCGAAAAAAGTTTTCAACTGCGAAAAATTAATAATCGTTAGTCAAAAGTTCCATAATCAAAGAGCCGTATTTGCGGCTAACCATCACGGAATTCAAGCGCAAGGCTATAACGCTCAAGACATTCAGAGCAACAGGAACCTTACACACCTCAGAGAGATTGGTGCTAAATTCTTGATGATCCTTGACCTATACGTATTTAACCGTCAGCCAAAATTTTTATAAATAAACCATAGCTAATCGATTCTTCTTTCATAATTTAGAGGTCAAATAGTGAAAAAGCTACTACTAACTATATCAGCATTGACAGTACTAATGACTTCTTGTAAGAAAGAAGTTGTTTCTTGTATTCAGATGGATAACACAACATCCTCTACTACGAGCCCTATTGTTTTCACTTCTTGTTCTGAGAATACTTTGAGTTATATATGGTCTTTTTCCGGACCAGCTGGAGCGCCGGCAAATTCTCTTCAATTCTCTGAACCTATATTTGATCACACTTTTACAGTGCCTGGAACCTATACGGTTGAGCTTGTAGCTTATGAGAGGTATTCTTGGATTGGTGATCAAAGTACGGCTACCGCCACCTTTACGATTAATTAAACTCGTAACAACCTAAATCAGGAGAAACTCTTGCATTCCCTTCTAAGTCAGTCACAATAAAGGTTGATAAACCTATGTTTCGTAGAATTGAGGTTTCTAACAAATGAAAATCTTTCATTGTAACATCAACATAACCCGCATCACCTGACCAAATTACATTACTATAATTTGTATAGTCATAGATTTCATCTCGCTTAAAATAGTTTACCCCAAAAGTCATATTTACAGAACAATCAAGCGTATCCATCACAAACTCTTTATCTATAGTACCGTCCACAATATTATTTTCAAAGGTGGCGGTCATAGGCCTACAATAGGTAATGTTTTCTACTTCAAAATGATTTGCAACAGCTAATGCTGGGCCTGCCCTACTCCCACTCCAATAATTTATAAAGTCACAATGTGTTATTGTGTAATCGCCACCGGCAAATAAGTATGCTGAACTTATACCCGCATCTCCGAAGAAACAATTTGATGCGTTAATTATTGGGCCCGCGTTAGCGTTGAATCCAAAAAAGTCATTGTTATCAATAATAGTATTTGTCAAATTCAAGGTAACAGCTGATGCAGTAGAATCAACTTGCAATCCCACTGAACCATTTTTAATTATTGCATAATCAATATTAGAAGTGTTGGCTTCAATTAACCTAATTCCCCACCACTGACCTGAAACGTCATCATAAAAGCTTTCTAACCTATCCCCTTGAAAGACGACCTCATTTCCGTAAGATCCCTGAATGTCAATAGAAGATTTGTAGACGATAAGCTGAGAATTCTTATGACAAAACACTTCAGTACCTGCAGGAATTGTCAAATTCAAATTTGAATCAATACCTGGGAATCCGACCGCAACAGTATTATATAATACATGTGGTTTATCATTTGCCCAATTGCCTGAAACTACTTCACTATTATGGAAATAAGCGTCCTGACCCCAAACATCTAAGTTCACATATTGACTTAAACCATTTGTTTCAAACCGAATTGAATCAGAGATTATGAGTGGATTTGTAGCATTATTGACTACTAAAGTAACCTCAACGAAAGCAAACAAAGAGTCATTAGCTGGAATCTCTACTTCTGAATGGAAGTCAGCTGAAATACCGTCTAAGTTTATTCTAAAAGGTGAAGATGCTCCACCCATCAGCTCTACAGCATCAATAATAATGGGTTGATTGTTATTGTTATAAATCTTTAACCTCTTGGTTGTTGAACCCACAGTAGTAAACACTGTATCAAATAAGACCGTATCTTTAGAGAAATCTAAATGGTCTTTAGTAAATGAATTATCCTTTTTACAAGACGTAAAGGTAAGCAGTACTAAAGCTATTATAGAAAGGAATAATTTCATGCGTGTAAATCAAAGGTAATCACGTATTTTTACTTTTTTTATTTTAATGCAAAGAAAATAATATCGAATAAAAAAATATTTGTAACTTTGCGACCCGTTTTCAGGCATAAGTTTGAAAATTGGACAATTTGAATTAAAAGATAAGAAGATGAAAAAGGGAATTCACCCAGAGGATTACAGAATGGTAATTTTTAGAGATATGTCTAACGGTTACTCATTTGTATGTAACTCATGTGCACCAGCAAAAGAAACTGATAAGTGGGAAGACGGAAACGAGTATCCATTGATTAAATTGGATATTTCTTCACAATCGCACCCGTTCTTTACTGGTAAAATGCAATTTGTTGATACTGCTGGTAGAATTGACAAGTTCAAAAACAGATACGGAGATAGAAAAAAAGGATAAAAACTTAATAATATTTAAAGGAACCCATTTCGATAATTTCGGAATGGGTTTTTTCGTTTTATAAATTATCTTTATAAAAAAACACTGCATGACAATTTCATTTGATGATAATGGTAGGCATCTTGCGCTCGCTCCACTTACTTTGACAAGACCAGTTTGTGAATTGAGAATTGGAATTCTTACAATTAAAGATTCTTGGCTACAGTATCTTGATCACCAAGGTGCCGTTGGTTTTATTACTGAAGATTATCTTTCAGAAAAGTACGAAAACCTTGAGGCCGATCTTGTCATTTCAGGAAACATTAAGCCCTCATCAAAGCTTGTAGAAGAAGTAAAGAACTTGCCTTCAGATTCTACCTTGATGGTTAATGGAGAAAAAATTGCCGTTAAAGGCAATGGCCAAAACATTCAAAATTTTCAGTTTTCAGATGAGGATATCATAGTTGTTAATCATCCCTGGGATTTATTTCAAAATAATGGAAGAGCAATCAGATGGGATTTTGACATTGTAACTGCCAACAAAAACAGACAGCACTTAAGCGCAACTAACAGAACAATTGGAAAGCACGAAATCTTTGTAGAAGAAGGAGCGATAGTTGAATGTGCCATTTTGAATGCAACTGATGGCCCCATTTATATTGGCAAAGATGCTGAGATTATGGAAGGATCTATGATTCGAGCTCCATTTGCTTTATGTGATAATGCGACCGTGAAGATGGGAGCAAAAATTTATGGTGATACTACTATTGGAGAGCACTGCAAGGTGGGAGGTGAAGTAACCAATTCAATATTCTATGCTTATTCAAACAAAGGGCATGACGGCTTTGTAGGAAACTCTCTAATTGGTGAATGGTGTAATATGGGAGCAGATACGAATACTTCTAATCTCAAAAACAATTATTCAGATGTGCGCGTTCACTCTTATGAAGAAAACAAGATGTCTGAAACAGGAATAATGTTTTGTGGCGTAATCATGGGAGATCATTCAAAAACAGGAATTAACACAATGCTAAATACGGCGACAAGTGTTGGTGTGTGCGCGAATATATTTGGCGGAGGATTTCCACCTAAAAAAGTAAATTCATTTAGTTGGGGAGGATTTGAAGATAGCCCAGTTTTTAGAATTGAAAAGGCTTATGAAGTTGCACAAAACATGATGAAAAGAAGAAAGCTCGAACTGACAGAGACTGACAAAAAAATTCTTCATCACCTTTTTAGTCAATTGGCATAAGAATTGACTTATTTAAAGGGAAGAGTTGAATTCTCCCATTTTACTGGATTTTCTTCACTTCAAACAATAGAATGAGACTACAATCGTCTCATTAAATGACAAACTGACTGACAAAACTGAATATATGTCTGATATTTTTGAAAAAGACTTCATTGACCTAAGTAATATAATAGACCAAGAACCTGAATTCATTCCTTTAATTTCTGAAGAAGAAGAGGATAAAATGAATAAAGAAGATGTTCCCACAGAACTTCCAATTTTACCAATAAGAAATAATGTTCTTTTTCCTGGAGTTGTAATTCCGATTACAGTAGGAAGAGACAAATCGATTAAGCTCATTGAAGAAGCATATAATGGAGACAAAACCATTGGTGTTGTTTCACAAATTAAAGCTTCGGTTGAAAATCCTGAGCCAATTGATTGTCATAAAATAGGAACTGTTGCCCACATCATTAAGCGATTGAAAATGCCTGATGGTTCAACAACTGTTATCATTCAAGGTAAAAGAAGATTTCAAGTAGAACATTTTGTACAAACAGAACCTTATTTTAAGGCCAAGGTAACAGGATTGAAAGATGCTAAAATTGATCCGGCTACTGATAAAAATCAAGCTCTTGTTTCTTCAATGAAAGATATGGCAATGCGTATCATTAAAGAGAATCCGAACATTCCTTCTGAAGCGACATTTGCTATTAAAAATATTGAAAGTCCGACTTTCTTAGTCAACTTTATTGCTTCAAACCTAAGTTCTGAAGTACCTAAAAAGCAAGAGTTACTTGAGCAAAACGAAATAATTAAAAGAATTGAATTAGTGCTTGAACAGTTATCTCACGAGATAAAAATGTTAAGCATGAAAAATGAAATCCATTCTAAGGTAAAGTTAGACATGGATCGTCAGCAAAGAGAATACTTCTTGAATCAACAAATGAGAACCATCCAAGATGAATTAGGTGGTAACCCAGTTGAAAATGAAGTAAACGAATTTAGAAAAAGAGCTGTAGATAAAAAGTGGAGCAAGAAGGTTGAAAAAGCCTTTAACAAAGAGCTTCAAAAGCTTGGGAGAATGAATCCGCAAGGAGCAGAGTATTCCGTTCAGCTCAATTACATTGATTTAATTCTTGAACTTCCTTGGGGAGATTATTCAAAGGATGATTTCAACTTAAAGAAAGCATCAAAAATTTTAGATCGTGATCACTTTGGCTTAGAAAAAGTGAAAGAGAGAATACTTGAATATCTTGCTGTGCTTAAACTAAAGGGAGATATGAAATCTCCAATTCTTTGCTTGTATGGACCTCCGGGAGTTGGTAAAACTTCTTTAGGGAAATCAGTTGCTGAGGCTATTGGACGAAAGTATGTGAGAATGTCTTTGGGTGGATTGCATGATGAATCTGAAATAAGAGGCCATAGAAGAACCTACATAGGCGCCATGCCAGGTAGAATTCTTCAAAACCTAAAAAAGGCTGGGAAATCTAATCCGGTTTTTGTCTTAGACGAAATTGATAAAATTGGTCGTAGCCATCAAGGTGACCCATCCTCAGCACTATTAGAAGTTCTAGATCCTGAGCAAAACAGTAAATTCAATGACAATTTTGTTGAGTTAGATTACGATTTATCAAATGTTCTATTCATTGCTACTGCTAACAACTTAGGTTCAATTCAAGGCCCGTTAAGAGATAGAATGGAGATTATTGAGGTGAATGGATATACGGTTGAAGAGAAAATTCAAATTGCCAAGAAACACTTAATTCCAAAGCAAATTGAAGCGCATGGTTTGTCGAAAAAAGACATTAACATACCAACTAGCGTTTTAGAGAAAATTGTTGAAGAATACACTGGTGAATCTGGTGTTAGAGGACTTGAAAAAAGAGTTGCGAAGCTAGTTCGAAATAGAGCAAAGGAAATTGCAATGAAAGAAAAGTATATTGCGAAAATTTCAGTATCTCAACTACTTGATATTTTAGGACCTGCTTATTCTAAGGCCAAATACATTGGCAATGAATATGCAGGTGTTGTTACAGGTTTAGCTTGGACTAGTATTGGAGGAGATATCTTGAATATTGAAACCAGCCTAACTAAAGGTAAAGGAAAACTTACTTTGACAGGAAGTCTTGGAGATGTAATGAAAGAATCGGCTGTATTAGCGCTTCAATATTTAAAAGCTCATTCTGCTTTGGTAGGATTAAAACAAGAATTATTTGATAATTGGGATGTGCATTTACATGTACCCGAAGGAGCCACTCCAAAAGATGGACCTTCTGCGGGTATTACTATGTTGACAGCTATGGCTTCGGCATTTACACAAAGAAAAGTGAAGGCAAACTTAGCAATGACAGGAGAGATTACGCTAAGAGGAGCTGTGCTACCAGTTGGTGGAATCAAAGAGAAAATTTTAGCCGCAAAGAGAGCTAATATCAAAGAAATAATTCTTTGCCAAAAGAATGAAAAAGACATCTTAGATATTAATCCAAAATATTTAGAAGGACTTAAGTTTCATTATGTGACGCACATGGATGAAGTATTGAAGCTTGCTTTAATGAAGCAAAGAGTGAAGAATCCAAAATCAATCAAATGAAAACGTACGAAAAAGAAGACATCAAAGTAGTTTGGGAACAAGAGAAATGTAAGCATGCGGCAGTTTGCGCTAAAGGTTTACCTTCAGTTTTTAAACCAAAAGAAAAACCTTGGATTCAAACAGAAGGAGCATCAAAACAAGAAATTATTGATGTTGTGAGTAAATGTCCTTCTGGCGCTTTGAGCATAAAAAAAGATTAGTCGTTTGGTTATCAGAAGAATAAAATCTTCTATTTATTGCAAAGCTAATTTGACATTTAGGATTTACATTTAAGACATAGCTGCGTTTGTGTAAAATCTATGTTGATTTCATCTTTTTGTAAAAAAATGATCAAACATTCTTTTTTTTTCACTTTATCAAAACATTTGACTTACCTTGTAACAAGAAATCAATTTAGTTGATTCAAAAACATTCTTCATTTGCCGAAGATGAAAAAGTTATCGAGAAATCGATAATACATAAGTAATAGGGTTTACTTAAAATTTAAATTAATCACAGCTCTCGAGAAATCGGGAGCTGTGTTTTTTTTATATCTTTATTTCTATGAAGAAAATCTTATTAATTCTTGCCCTTTCGCTTAGCTCATCAATTGTTTTAGCTAGTGTAAATAGTCAATCGCACATTGCCGAAAAATACGATTCAATCATTGAAGAATTTGATAATGGCAAGAGTATAGATGCTGAAAATTTCTTTCGAGGAGTTGTAGAGCATGTAGTAAGAATAGAAGTGCTTTTCAGAAAAATTGAGATACTAGACAGCATACAAACAACTCCGATTGGACCTTTTAAAAAATGTATTGAAGACATCTCTTCAGAAAGCAAAGATTTCAAGAAGATCTTAGCAAAGTACGAGAAGCCAATATTCGAATACCAAAATGCTTTTGTATCATTGACTCACAAATGGGTGAATGAAATCATGTACATGATTGATACGCACATCTCAAAACTTATAGCGTTTTATATCATCAAGGATGAAGATTGGACTGACGATCAAATTGCTCTGTACGATTTCTACGCCGAAGATTACAAAGTGTACGCAGCAATAGATGATTTATGGGTTGAAGCCCAATATACTTTTGCTGAGAAAAATGACTTCGAATTAGCTGAAGAGGAAATTAATGTAAATGATCGCATAGAGAACGAGAAAGAGTAATCTACTCTCCCACTTTGGTTACGACACCATCTTCAAATTCAATTGTACCCAACCCGTCATAGTCCCAAGTCGCAGTAGAATGCGATTCTTCAACACCATCTAAGGTGAATGAATTTGAGTTCATTGATTTATGATTTGCACTTCCTAATATTTCAGTCACTTCTGCTTCTGTCATTCCGACTTTAACATCAGATAATGAAGCTCCACAACTAACTAGTGTTACTGCTAAAATTGCAATTGCTATAAGTTTTTTCATACTTAAATATAATGTTTTAAGCCTTGATGGCCATTACTTCAATTTCAATTTTCATTCTCTCATCCAACAATCCGGCCTCCATCATAGTTGCGGCCGGTCTTACTTCATTAAAGTATTTTCTAAGAACTGGCCAACATTTTTCAAAATCCAATTTATTCGGCAGGATGTATGTGACTTTAACAACATCTTTCAAAGATGATTCAGCTTTACTTAAAGCCTTTTCAATGTTTTGTAGACATTGTTCTGTTTGCTCTGCCACATCTTCAGAGATAGTCATATCAGTGTAATCAAATCCTGTTGTGCCAGATACAAAAACAAGATCACCATGAACTACAGCACGCGAGTATGCCACATTCTTTTCGAATTCAGAACCTGAAGAAATTAGTTTTTTCATATCAATTTAAAAATGTGAACATTCTATTACCTTAACCTACTTTGAATACAAAATTTTGCTTTTTGTGATTTTGCGGATCATATGGAATTAAGCCTTTTGATGAGTTAACATAGGCAGAATACCCCAATTCATTCAGAAAAGAAAAACATTGATCTCTATTCTCATTCTCCCATAGTTCTAAATAAACAACAGGATGATCTTTTTCTATGAGTTTTTGAGCTCCTTTCAAGGCGAATATTTCGTAATTCTCAATATCCATTTTGATCCCTGCAATTGATCTTCCTTCGCAAATCTTATCTAATGTATCAGAAGTGATGCTAAACTTTTCACCTTCGTTCCATTCAGTAATTGAGTCATGAACAATGTGGGCTAGGCCCTGCATTTTTACTTTTCCGTTCATTGGCAATACCATCTCAACTGACTCACCATCTTTATCACCAACTGCAGTTGGTACTATCTCAACATTATCTAACTTAAAGTGATCTTTAATTCTCATCAACACACTTAAGTTAGATGGCATTGGCTCAATAGCTAAAATAGTTCTGTCTGAAAATTGCTTTGAAAGGTGGTAAGACATGATACCAATATTAGCACCAACATCTAAGAGGTCTCCTTCTGTTTTGACAGCCTCCATAAATGCAAAAAAGTCTCCTTCTTTTTTATCGCCCTTAAGGGTTTTAATTTTACGCTTTGCAAAAACAAAAAGATAGCGTTGATAACCCATCAGTTTTTGCAATATGTATTTAATAGCGTTTTTCATTCGAGCGGCAAAGTTAGAAATAATTCTACCTTACATTCGTTTACCGAGAATAAGCAGATTCAACTATCTTTATCACCAATGCGAATTGCTATCAATACACGTTTTCTTTTGTCTTCAAAAATGGAGGGCTTTGGCTGGTTCACTTACGAAGTTGTTAAACGAATTGTGACCGAACACCCTGAGCATGACTTCTTTTTCTTTTTTGACCGAGCATATGATGAAAAGTTCATTTTTGCTGAGAACGTCACTCCAATTGTTTTGAAACCGCAAGCTAGACATCCAATATTGTTTAAAATTTGGTTTAATAATTCAGTCACGAAGGCACTTAAAAAACGTGATATTGATTTATTCTTTTCTCCTGATGGATATCTCTCTTTGAAAACAGGGGTTCCTCAAGTGGGTGTAATACATGATTTAAACTTTGAGCATTATCCTGAAGATCTGCCAAAATCGGCTCTCAAGTATTTGAAGAAGTATTTTCCGCTATTCGCAAAAGAGGCAAAGCATATCGTGACCGTTTCTCATTATTCTAAAAAAGATATTTGTGAAACCTACAAAATTGCTGAAGACAAGATTACAGTAGCTCACAATGGTGCGAGCGAACTGTTCATTCCGCTTTCGTTAGCGCAAAAAGAAAGTGTAAAGTCAGAACTTTCAAACAATGAAGACTACTTCGTTTTTGTTGGAGCCTTGCATGCACGTAAAAATGTTCAACGCTTATTCGAAGCATTTGATATTCATAAATCAAAGTCGAAATCAAAAACGAAGTTGGTAATTGTTGGCGAGAAATTATGGAATGACAAAAACCTTGAAAAAGCATTTTCTAAAATGGTTTTTCAAGCTGATGTGATTTTCACAGGTCATTTACCCATTAAGAAATTGACTCAAGTAGTTGGAGGGGCGAAGGCATTAGTGTTCCCTTCTTACTTTGAAGGCTTTGGAATTCCCTTAGTTGAGGCAATGAAAGCTGAGACTGCAGTGATCTGTGGTGATCGCACCTCATTACCTGAAGTTGTTGAAAACGCAGGTCTTTTGGTAGACCCCTTTTCTTCTCGCAGCATAGCAGATGGATTAGCGATTATTGATCAAGAAGAATCATTTAGATTAGGATTAATTGAAAAAGGAAAAGAACGCGCAAAGAAGTTCAGTTGGGACTTCACGGCCGAAAAAATCTGGAATGTCCTTGAACAGCAATTAAAGAATTGATATTTATCATTTAGTCGGCTGACTTCTCACATTTTAAATAGGACTTCATCTCAGTAAATTTGAATAAAAATTGAAAAGATGAACACATTACATATATCAGATACTACCCAATTAAAAGAAATCAAGAAAGCTTTCAATGACAAGTTCTCGCACTTAAAAATTGAATTTTTCGCAGAAGAACATGAGTCAGGTGAAGCAAGTACATACAAGTCAATGTATGATGATGAGCTTTACTTAAAAGACATCAGAACAAATCATTCAGAAGGAGACTTAAGTATTGATGGACATCAAAAAACTTCAACTTTTGAATCTAACTTCAAAGAGCATTTTGGGGTAAACGTTCAAGTATGGAGAAGAGCCGGAAATCTTTGGTTGCAAACGACAATCACAGATAAGTGGACATTATCAGAACAAGAGAAAAAAGGAGTTGAGTACGACTCTTAAAAAATAGTTTATTTGAGGTTGAAAGCTCTCGCGTGAAAACGTTGAGGGCTTTTTTCATTCATAAAGATCCTTAGCGTTTCATTGCTCGATCCATATCTCTTTGGGTATCCTTGTCTTTAAGATCAGAACGCTTATCATGCAATTTCTTACCTTTTGCAAGGTGAATTCTAAGCTTAGCCAAGTTCTTATCATTGATAAACATCTTTGATGCCACCACAGTTAGCCCTTTATCCTTCAATTTCTTTTGAAGTTTCTTTAGCTCAACTCTTTGAAGCAATAGCTTTCTATCACGTTTAGGTACATGATTATTGTACGATCCATTCTCATATTCTTGAATGTACATGTTTCGCAAAATCAACTCTCCTTTGACCATTACACCAAAAGATTCCATAATACTCGCTTTACCAGCTCTGATAGATTTAATCTCAGTACCTGTCAAAACAATACCTGCAGTAAAGTCATCAAGGAACTCATACTCAAAACGTGCTTTCTTATTTTTAATCTCAACTGACATTAGAACAAAGATAAGGAGAATTTAAAATGATGAATTCGTAAATATGAAATGATAATTGCAATTGGACGCCAAATTGGTTAAATTAGTACAGTGCTAGACCTCAATGTTTATAACAATATGGCGCCTAAAAAAGGCAGACTACTCATTACTGAGCCTTTCTTAGAAGGTGAGTACTTTCAAAGAGCCGTTATCCTATTGTGTGAGCATAATGAAGAAGGCTCATTCGGATTTGTTCTCAATAACTATGTTGAAATTGGATTAGATAAATTTGAGGGCATTCCTGAGTTTAAAACCAGAATAGGAACTGGCGGACCAGTAAGCACGAAAAACCTTTATTACATTCATACCTTAGGAGAAAAACTTAAAGGGAGCTTACAGATTCACGAAAACCTCTATGCTGGAGGAGACTTTGAACAGTTGAAAGACATGATGGCACATGGTCAGGTAGAAGAAAAACAAATTCGATTCTTTTTAGGCTATTCAGGATGGGTTGAGAAACAACTAGAAGGTGAGTTAAAACATAACTCTTGGTTGGTAGCAGATATCAAATCAGTTGATGATATTATGGATAGCAGCTACGAGAATATTTGGAACGACTACATGAAAGATCAAGGTGGTAAATACAAAGCCTTTTCACATTTCCCTAAGAATCCTGCGCTTAATTAAGCCCATTTCTCATTCAACAACTTTATAAAATGCTGAGCGGTTTTATTCCAGTATTTTTTAGTGCGATAAGAATCTACCCACAAGACCCCTTGAATTGCATTCGTCAAGAATACCTCATCTGCTACCAGTAGGTTTTGAGGTGAAATATTACATTCATATACCTTGATTTCATTAGCTATAGCCAAATTAATGACCTGCATTCTCATGGTTCCACCAAGCGGACCAAGATCTAATCCAGGGGTATATAGCACCCCATTAGACACCACAAAAAGGTTTGATGAGCCGCCTTCAATAATACCCATCTTGTAATTCTGAATGAGCAAATCATCCAAGCCTTTCTCTTTGGCCTTCATTTTGGCCATTATATAGATCAAGCCATTTTTGGTTTTGTAGGTTGAAAGTGGATTAATGTCTTTTTTAATCTCATCATACAAATCAATATTGTACCCTTTCTCATTCAGTTTATATGAATTGTCTTTAAAACTTTTCGCTTCAATGTAATAATCTACTTGATCGGTTTCAGGCAAGTATGTTCCACCAGCTTTTCTATCAATTGAAAATCTTACTCTACCTCCTGCTATAATCTTATTCTCGTTTACTAAAGTTTGAATCTCTTTAGAGAAATGCTCTACAGTCAAAGCTGGAGGTACATTCATTTTAAGGGCTTCCATACCAGACACCAATCTTTTGTAATGGTTATCCATATTAATCGCCCTTCCATTCATTACTCTAATTGATTCAAAAAGCCCATCTCCGTATAAATACCCTCTGTTTCCGGCCATAATCGAATATGATGTCGCCGGAATGAGTACCCCATTGTTATTTACGTATTGATTCATCCTGTGATTTTTGAAAAGAAGTCTATTGCTAATTGGTAATCTACTATACACATAAATACTACCCCGAAAATAGCTCCGCCAATGTGAGCTTCATGAGCTATACCTGTTCCGCCTCTTTTACTCAAAAAGTATTCTAGGACTAATAATAACGGCCCGAAAATGTATGCGTAAAGTTTGATACCTGGTAAAAACAGAATTCCAAGTTCGGCCATTGGATTCAATAATATGTATGCGAACACAACTGCACTTACTGCCCCTGAAGCTCCAAGTGAATTGTAGTGCATATTGTCTTTATGCTTTTGAAGTGACCAAATAGTTGCGAATAATATCCCGCCTGCATACAAACACCCGAAGTACAGATAACCTTTTGCCCCATATCTTTCTATTAAATCAGGTTCTAAACTTAGATTATGATACCTTAATCTACTGTCCATTTCGGCTCCAAACATAAAGAGGACGTACATATTGAATATCAAATGCATCCAACCAGAATGTATGAATGCATGAGTAAAAGAACGGTACCATTCTTTCTTATGAACCACATTATACGGATTGAACATTAGCTTCCATTTAAAGCCTTCATCTGAAAAAGCCTTAACGGAAATTAAGATAGTTACCACTAATAATAAATAGGTAATATACATTTATTAGGTTCTCTTGTTTGGTATTATTAGATTTACATACATTGCATAGAAACCTGATAACTAAATACTCAGGACTAAGTAATTGATATGAAACACTACATAAATAATATACTCTTTTTAGCACTTTTTGTTTCGCTTGTTAGCTGCGGAGGAAATTCTCGTGAATTATCTGAAGAAGAAGTTGAAGTTTCTGAGACTCTAAAAACAAAATTTTCATCAGCCGATAATCTTATTTATGAATCAGATACTCTATTAGCCGCGACTGAGGTTTTAGACTATTACAAAGAGAGAGACTTTTCTCCTATTTGGATCACGAAAACTGGTTTTACTGAGAATGGAGATATCATGTTTGATTTAGTGCATAATTCAAGAGATCACGGACTAATGCCTGAGATGTTCGCCTTTGAACAGCTAACCAAAGCAAGTGAATCTGACATTCAAGATGCTGAAATGATATTGTCAAATGCATTCATGTTATTCGTAACACATGTTGATGCAGGTTGTATTGACACAACGACTATGTCATATGTTTGGAAAAAAGACCTGATAGACTTTGATTTAGCTGAAGAACTAGACAGAGTTGCTAATGGAGAAAATCCTGAAGATGTAATAAAAGAACATCAACCTGATTTTTGGGAGTACGAACAATTACAAGCCGGATTAGCAAAGTTCTTAGATGAATATGAGTTGGATTCAAACCGTTATGATATCCCAGCCTTTAAAGAAGATTCGGTATTGTGTTATCAAGAAGCTCATAAAGCATTGATGGGGCATAAATTCATTGATTCAACCGTTACCACTCAAGATTCTGCCTTTATTGACCAACTCAAAGTCTTTCAGAAAGTTAACGGATTGTTAGATGATGCCATTGTTGGTAAATGGACCGGAAGAGCATTGAATAAAAGTAATGAAGATCGTTTTTACTCGGCTGCATTATCTCTTGAAAAATGGAGATGGAAAGAGGAATGGCCTGAAACATATATGAGAGTGAATGTTCCTGAGTTCACCTTGTATTTTGTAGACAGTAACGAAGTGAAGAGAAAGCATAGAGTTGTAGTAGGTGCGTATGCTACTCAAACACCAGAATTTCATGCTACCATGAAAACTATGGTTACTAATCCGTTTTGGCATGTGCCCTACTCTATTTCTTCAACAGAGATTTTGTACGGAGCTAAAAAGGACACGGGTTATTTCGCGAAGAAAGGATACAAGTTATTTCAAAACGGTGAAAGAGTTGATCCTAAAACTGTCGACTGGAGTTCAGTAGGACAAAACAGCTTTAGATATAAAGTGCGCCAAGATGGTGGTGGTGGAAATAGCTTAGGTAGAATTAAATTCTTATTCCCTAATGAGCACTTTGTTTTCGTTCATGACACTCCTTCAAAAAGATTATTTCAAAATGATGTAAGAGCCTATTCGCATGGTTGTGTAAGATTACACCAACCCTTTGATCTAGCCGAAGCAATTCTGATTGCTGACGGAAATGAGATGGTAAGAGACACTCTAGACAGCCTCGTCGTAAGAGGAAATCAGAGAGTATTAGAATTGAAAGATCCTTTTGAAGTTTACATTGAATATTTCACCGCAACTGGAGATAGTAGTGGAAATGTTATTTTTCATCCCGATATTTACGGTCGTGATGAAAAGTTCATTACCAATACTTTTAGAAAATTCAATTGATTTCAATTTATGAATCATCCTTCTCCTAAAAAGGTAGCTAAATCGTTAGTTGCCCATAATCATGAGCGTATAGACAATTACTTTTGGATGAATGATCGTGAAGATCAGGAGGTAATTGATCATCTCAATGCTGAAAATGATTATTTGGATCATGTATTAGCTGACACCAAAAAAGACCAAGAAATTCTTTTCAATGAAATGAAAGGGCGAATCAAAGAAGATGATGCTTCGGTCCCTTATTTCAAGAATGGATACTGGTATTATTCACGATATGAAGAAGGGAAAGAATACCCAATACACTGCCGTAAAAAAGAGAATCTTGAATCTGACGAAATAATTCTTATTGATGAGAACGTTGAGGCAAAGAAACATCCTTACTATGATGTAGTTGCGTTTTCTGTTACCAAGAATAACAAGCTGATGGCCTTTGCTGAGGATATTACAGGTAGAAGGATGTATCAAATTAAATTCATGAATTTGGAAACCAAAGAAGTGCTTCCGAATTTGATTGAGAACTGCAGCAGTGACCTAGCTTGGCACAATGACAATAACCGATTGTACTATACGATTAAAGATCCTGAAACGCTTCGTCCGCATCAAGTTATGTGTTACGATTTGGCAAAAGGAGATAGTACCGAAATATTCAAAGAATTAGATGACACCTTTATTTGCGGCGTTTCTAAAGCCAAAGATTTTGGATACATTTTGTTAGGGTCATATAGCACTCTTACCACCGAACATCAATTCAAGTCAGCTGATGATGACTCTGACTTTCAAGTGTTTTTACCACGTCAAAGAAAGCATGAGTATTACATTGAGATGTTTGGCGACACAGCTTATATCAAAACTAACTTGAATGCTGAGAACTATAAGTTAGTCTCTTCTAGTCTTCAAGAACGAACGCCCGAAAATTGGACCGAAATTCAAGGACATTCAAAAGAAATCTTTTTAGAAGATTTTGAGGTTTTCAAAAACCACATTGTCGTTCAAGAAAAAGAAAATGGACTCGCACAGCTTAGAGTTTATGATAGAAATAGTGGCGAGAATAAAGTAATTCCACCATTTGAAGAAACATACACTTTATACATAGGAACCAACCCACATTTGAATAGCGGTATTGTAAGAATTGGATACAGTTCAATGACAACACCTCATTCTGTTTTTGATGTGGATTTGGTGACTTTTGAAAGAGAATTAAAAAAGCAGACTCCCGTTTTAGGAAGTTTCAATGCAGATAATTACAAATCTGAAAGAGTGTGGGCTACTGCTCAAGACGGAACAAAAGTCCCTGTTTCATTGGTTTATCATAAAGACCATTTCAAGAAAGGTGGATCTAATCCAATATTGATTTATGCTTATGGCTCATATGGTTCAACCGTTGATCCTTACTTCTCATCTGCCAGACTTTCACTTTTAAATAGAGGATTTGTATTCGCTCTTGCACACATAAGGGGTGGAGAATATTTAGGTCGTCAGTGGTATGAAAACGGAAAATTATTAAAGAAGAAAAATACATTTACAGACTTCATTGATGTTGCTGAATACCTGGCTGATGCAGGTTATTGCGCTAAAGACAAACGATACGCCATGGGTGGATCTGCGGGCGGATTATTGATGGGAGCAATCTCAAATACTCGTCCAGATGTATGGAAAGGCATAGTTTCTGCAGTTCCTTTTGTAGATGTAATCTCTACTATGCTAGATGATACCATTCCTTTAACGACGGGAGAATATGATGAATGGGGTAACCCAAATGACAAAACGTATTATGATTATATGTTGTCTTACTCACCATATGATAATTTAGAGAAGAAAGATTATCCGGCAATGTTAGTGACAAGTGGGTTACATGATTCACAAGTTCAATATTGGGAGCCAACAAAATATGTGGCAAAACTGAGAGAACTAAAGACAGACAATAACCCTGTGCTGCTTAAAACAAATATGGAAGCAGGACATGGCGGAGCGAGTGGTAGATTTGAAGCCCTAAGAGAAGTAGCTTTAGAATATGCCTTTATTATGTGGCTAGAAAAAATGAGCCCAATACAACAAATTGACTAAATGAAATTGACCAACTTTATAATAACAACCTTAATTGCTTTATCTGCTGGAACGGCTTTTTCACAAGAGAAGTATGCTAATGATGTTTATGGTTTTTCAATTGACTTCCCTGACGATTTTGATGAGAAGGATGAAGAGCGAGAAGGCATGGATGTCATCTCATTGAACTGTTATTATAACTCCATGATTTTCTTAACCTCTTGTTTCGATTATAAAGCAGAGATACCTGAAGACGAGCTTAATTTAAAAGAAGTTGAAGCTCTAGCTATCACCTCTGATTCATTCAACTCTAAATTCAAAGCCAAGAAAATTGCGCATTGGAAAGTAGGATCGTATGAAGGATTAATGACACCAATTAAAGGGAAAGTAAAAGATAAAAGCGGTAAAAAAATGAACTTCTACGGATATATGTATGCCCTTGCGATCAAAGATGGAGTAGAATATCGTCTTACAATTCTTGCCCCAAACAAGAAGGTTTTTAATGAGAAGAAGGCAACTGAATTTGTAAATTCATTTAAGATTAAAGAATAGTTGAGAATAGCACTTGTCATAATATCACTAGTCAACTTCACTGCCTTCTCAGCAGTACAAGACACTGTTGATTATTGGAATATACACCTATCAGACTCTCTTATTTTTAACTATTCCTGGGCTCCTGAGCCAGATGACAAAACAATAGTTTTAAAGCTCAATGAACTGAATGACTCTGAGTTTTTGAAAGCTGAAAGAATTTCATGTGGTTTGCCTTGTTGGAGTTGTGCTTCCATCTTAGTAGTCAAAAATGAAAGCGGAAAAACTGTTTTTGAAAGTGAGCAAAACAACTGGACGCACAAAATACCTTTAAATATTCTTAGCCAAGCCCAAACTTATACCTGCCATTTTCAAGGCGGAAGCGATTGGGATAATTTACCATCTGCTTACATATTTCTATACATCAAAGTTGAAGAATGAAGTTCTATTTCTTCAGTTAGTCTTCATTACTTTCGTTCTTCTTATGCTTAATCAGCTGGTAAACACTAATCACCTCCAAGACGATCACTGAAACAATAATAAAGTAACCAACATCACTGATCTCAGGATATGAAAGTAAAGTCACTACCATCATCACAAAGCCTATAATCATCCATAAGATTATTCCCCTCTTTCCTTGAGCTTTTCTCTTTTCATCTTCCATTCAACTAAAATAGCAATTTTCTCAGGCACGATAATTGATACTTTTTTAGACAACCAAAATGATCGCAAATCATGAAAAAAATTACACTCGGCCTATTCGGGCTAGGAATTCTGTGCCTATTCAACAGCTGTCACAAAGAAGAAAACTATTACTGTTATTTGGTAGATACTGAAAACTACTGGGTAACCGACACATTAGACTGCTGGGGAGAAGGCCTCATCTATAAAAAAGGACGACCTGAAGACAAGTGCTACGAACGTCTTTATGAGATAGATTCATTAAAAGAAGCTGGTGACCCATGGTATACCGGATCTTATTCGTGCTGGTGTGATTGGGAACCAGAATAATTTACATCAAAATAAAAGGATTTCCATTCCTTGTCAAAGGATCAGGAGGCCTCATTTTTATGAGATCAAACTGAAGACCTAGCTCAACCCCTGTTTTGAAATGATTGAGATCATAAAAGTATTTTACATCCATGAATGTTGGCAATCTCATCCTGAAATTAAGATAGATTCCATTACCTAGTTTTTGCTGTGTACCCAAGTAGAATGGAATACCGTCATCACCCCAATCTGTAAATTCTAATCCGCTTTCAACAAATGCTGAAAATCCTGTTTGATAATTTTTAAAGAAGAAACATCTCAAGGTAGCTTGAGCAAACAAATCTCCATTTCCAACTCCGTTCATTCCGCCCATTCCAGCAGACAATGATAAATGATTCCCGAAATGAGCATAGGCCTTTAATCCATATCTTCCCTCTAAACCATGATAAGGATCGAACTCATAAACTTTTCTGATGGATTTGTAATAATGAAGGCCTACATGCGGTTCTACAGAAGCTCTAAACCACTGAGCATCTGAAGGATTAGACACCAATAATATGACAGCAAGAAATAAGATTCGCATGAAAAGTGGTTTGAAGAATAACGTGAAAACAGACAAATCATTTTATGCAATTGGCTTAAATCAAAAACTTCTTAACTTCAGGCATTCAAAATCAAAGCTATGTCTGAAACTGCCCAACTGACATCAATCAAAGACTTACCTAGTCCAAAAGGAAAAATCATACTTGGAAATTTGCCTGAATTTAAAACTGAGAATAAGCATCTTGTTTTAGAAGAATGGGCCAAAGAATGTGGTGATCTTTACAAGATATCACTGGCCGGAAAAATTTTCGTGGTGTCAGCAAAGCCAGATTTAAATGCTGAAATACTTAAGCTAAGACCTAAGGAATTCAGAAGATTCGGCAAAATTGACGAGATATTTACCGAGCTAGGAATCACAGGGGTATTTAATGCAGAAGGTGAAAGATGGAAAAGGCATAGAAAAATTACTTCAGAAGCATTAAATGCTCAGAATGTAAAATCATTTTACCCAACAATTCTTGAGAAAACAGATATCCTGCTTTCAAAATTCTCAACTTATGCTGAGGCAAAAGAGAAAGTAGCCGTACAAAGTGAAATGATGGCATACACGGTAGACATCACGACAAAAATTGCCTTCGGATATCAGATGAATTCAATTGAAAATGTTGCAGATAATTTTCAAGAACATTTAGAGCGAATTTTTCCAATGATTAACCAAAGGATCACAGCTCCTCTCCCACTTTGGCGTATAGTGAAATCTAAAGAGAGTAAAGCTCTTGATCATTCACTTTCTGAGATTAAAAAGCTGATCTACACCTTCATTGATGAAGCAAAAAGTAGACTTGATAATTCAGAGAGTCTAAAAGCTAATCCATCAAACTTTCTTGAAGCTATTTTGGTTGAATCAGAGAGAGAAACTTTCAGCAAAGAAGAGATTTATGGCAATGTATTTACCATGCTCTTGGCGGGAGAAGACACCACTTCAAATTCTATTTCTTGGGCTATTTATTACTTGGCTCAACATCCTGAAATTGTAAAAAGGATAAGAGATGAAGCTAAGGAAGTTTATGGTGACACTGATTTACCTCAAGAGTATTCGAGCTTCGCGAAGTTGAAGTTCTCTAATGCTGTAGCGCAAGAGGCCATCAGAATTAAACCCACAACTCCTCAACTTTATATGCAGGCGAATGAAGACGTTATTGTCGGACAGCTCTCTGTCCCAAAAGCTACTATAGTTGTTCTACAATCTAAAATTGCTCAAAATTCAGATGACTATTTTACAAATGCGCTAACCTTTAATCCAGATAGATGGATGAGAGGAAAGTGTCCTGTAGACCATAAACACTCACCAAAAGTCGTTAAAGCATTTGGAGGTGGACCAAGATATTGTCCAGGAATGAATTTGGCAATGCATGAAATGACCGTTTTGATTTCGGCTCTATGCAAAAGGTTTGATTTTGAATTAGCAGTGAAAGCTGAAGACGTGAAGGACAAGTTTGCCTTCACCATGCACCCTGATAATTTATGGGTAAAATTTAAGATTGCTTAAGATCAATCTGCTTCAAGCTTTCAATTCTATTTCTAGCTAAGAAGTCATCAATTGTTTCAAAGTGTTCAATGATTCTCTTCTCTTTGAATTCAAACACTTTTTCAGATAAACCAGTTAAGAAATCTCTATCGTGAGAAACTAAAATTAAGGTTCCGTCAAAATCAGTCAATGCTCGCTTTAAGACATCTTTTGATTTCAAATCCAAGTGATTTGTAGGCTCATCCAAAATCAAGACATTAACCGGTTCAAGCAACAATTTAACCATTGCCAACCTTGTTTTCTCTCCTCCCGAAAGCATGCTCACCTTCTTATCAATATCGTCTCCAGAGAACATGAATCCACCTAGAATACTTTTGACTTGAGTTCTGACATCTCCTTTAGCAATTTCATCTACGGTTTGAAAAACTGTCAAGCTCTCATCTAGGAGGGCTGCTTGGTTTTGAGCGAAGTAACCGACCTTTGCGTTATGTCCTAAATCACATTTTCCTTCAAATTCAATTTCACCCATGATGGCTTTAATCATGGTAGACTTCCCTTCACCATTTCTCCCAACAAAAGATACTTTTTGGCCTCTCTCAATAGCCATATTGGCATCTTTAAAAACTACATGATCACCGTAAGACTTAGAAAGTCCCTCAGCTAATACAGGATAATCACCTGAACGTTCTGAAGGCGGAAATTTTAACCTTAAAGCAGCATTGTCAACCTCATCAATCTCAATAATATCTAACTTCTCAAGCATTCGCTCACGAGAAGAAACTTGGTTGGTTTTAGAGTATGTGCCCTTAAACTTATCAATGAAAGCCTGATTATCAGCTATCATTTTTTGCTGGTCTTTATATTGACGCAATTGCTGTTCTCTTCGCTCTTCTCTCAACACCAAGTAGTGAGAATAGTTGGTTTTATAATCGTAGATTTTGCCCATTGTAATCTCAATGGTTCTATTGGTAATATTATCAATAAAGGCCCTGTCATGTGAGATTACAACCACAGCCTTTGCTTTGTTTAGTAAGAAATCTTCTAACCAAATCACTGATTCAATATCTACGTGATTGGTTGGCTCATCTAACAAAATCAAATCAGGTTTTTGCAAAAGGATTTTCGCCAACTCAATTCTCATTCTCCATCCACCACTAAATTCCGAAGTCGGACGTGTAAAGTCTTCTCTTCTGAAACCAAGACCTTTAAGCGCCATCTCAACCTCAGCATCATAATTTACCTCTTCAATGGCATAAAATTTCTCACCTAAATCAGTCACCTTCTCAATGATGTCCATGTATTCTTTGGACTCATAATCTGTTCTGGTCTCTAATTCTTTATTTAAGCGATCCATCTCATTCTTCATCCCCAAGATTTCACCAAAAGCTTTTGAAGCTTCTTCAAAAACAGTGCAATCATCTTCTGTAAGTAGATGTTGAGGAAGATATGCAATCACAGTCCCGTCGGGTGTTCGGATACCTCCCCTGTTCGCTTTTGAAACACCAGCAATGATTTTCATCAAGGTAGATTTCCCTGCTCCGTTTTTACCCATGAGGGCTATTTTATCGTTCTCATTTATTGAGAAAGAAACATCTTTAAAAAGGGTTTTGCCGCTAAATTCAACGGCTATTTGATCTACTGATATCATGTAATTAATTAGGAATTATAAATGATGAATTTAATCCACTGAGTATTCAAAGACTCCCAATTCCTCTACCTTATTGATAAACTCATTGTCAACAGAAACTTTGAGAGTTCTTGATGGCATTTTAATCTCGGCTTTGGTTTTGTGATCTTTTATCACAAATTTGAGTGAGCAATTCCCACTATTTTCTTGGATGATGTGATACAAATCATCAATCATATGATCAGTCAAATCAGAGTTTTCAACTGAAAGCGTGAGAGATTTCGCTTTCTTCTCTCGAAGTTCAGTCAGCAAATCCATGCCGGTTACTTTAAACTCCATTTCATCTCCGAATTTTTTCTTTTGAACTCTACCTGTGAGATGTACGAAAGTTCCGAGTGAAAGCATATGCTTAAAACGCATGTAATCTTCTCCAAAAATGAATAGTCTTTGACTATCACTAAAATCTTCAATATCAAAAGTTCCGAATGGCTTACCATGTTTGGTAGTTCTGTGTTGAGCATCTGTAATGATGCCAGCCATTTTCAGTTCTTTATTTGCAAACTTTTCTAATTCAATGATGTTACTCACATTAGCATTACAAAAGCTTTTCAGTTCTAGCTTAAAATCATCTAGAGGATGTCCTGAAATGTAGATTCCTACAACTTCTTTCTCTTTACTCAACTTTGTTAAAGTGGGCCATTCCTCAACAGCTGGTGGTTGCGGTTGTGGCACGTCTTCACTACCAGCTTCTCCAAACATAGATACTTGAGAAGAATCTTTATTCTCTTGAACTCTTGCACCAAATTTTACTACGTTTTCTAAGAATACTTTCTTGTTGGTATCCTCAGCAAAGAACTGAGCTCTATGGATTCTTCCAAATGAATCAAATCCTCCAGCTAAAACCAAACTTTCAAATACTCTTTTATTGCAAGCTCTTAAGCTTACACGTGAAGTCATATCAAAAATAGATTTGAATAATCCGTTCTCTGCTCTTTCTTCAAGTATAGCATCAACTGGTTTTGAACCAACACCTTTTACCGCTCCTAATCCGAAACGAATAGCTCCTTCTTTATTTACGGTAAACTTGTATTGAGATTCGTTTACATCTGGCCCTAATACCGGAATATTGGCACGTTTACACTCTTCCATAAAGAATGAAACCGACTTGATATCATTCATGTTATTACTCAATACAGAGGCCATATACTCGGCTGGATAATGAGCTTTTAAGTAAGCTGTTTGATAAGCTACCCAAGCATAACAAGTAGAGTGAGACTTATTGAAGGCGTAAGAGGCAAATGCTTCCCAATCGACCCAAATTTTCTCTAATGTTTTACGGTCATGACCATTCCCTTCTCCTTGATCTAAGAATTGAGGTTTCATCTTAGCCAAAAGGTCTAGTTTCTTTTTACCCATTGCTTTACGCAAGGTATCCGCTTCACCTTTAGAGAAGCCAGCTAACTTTTGAGAAAGTAGCATTACCTGCTCTTGGTAAACTGTAATTCCGTAAGTTTCTTTTAAGTATTCTTCAACGGCTGGTAAATCATAAATGATCTCTTCAGTTCCGTGTTTTCTTCTAATAAATGAAGGGATATATTCAAGCGGACCAGGACGATATAATGCGTTCATTGCAATCAAATCTGCAAATACCGTTGGTTTTAATTCTCTCAAGTACTTCTGCATCCCTGCAGATTCATATTGGAAAATCCCTACCGTTTCTCCTCTTTGGAAAAGCTCGTACGTCTTCTCATCATCAATTGGAAAATCATCAGGAACTAACTCAACACCATGTCTTTCTTTAACAATCTTAACCGCATCCTTAATTAAGGTTAGCGTTTTCAATCCCAAGAAATCCATTTTTAGTAGACCCGCATCTTCTGCCACCGAGTTATCAAACTGGGTGCAGTACATATCAGAATCTTTGGCCAATGCAACCGGAACGAAATCGGTGATATCGCTAGGTGTAATAATTACACCACAAGCATGAATCCCGGTATTTCTCATTGATCCTTCAAGAGCGACAGCTTGATTAACCACCTCTGCAGTTAAGTCAGTCCCTGTTGCTATTTCTTTAAGCGTATTAGCTCGCTCAATATCGTCTTGATTGTTCTTTAGTTTATCAGCTAATCCCACATCATCTAAACCAAAAATCTTATTCAGTTTGATGTCTGGAACTAGTTTTGCTAATCGATCTGCTTCATGAAGCGGTAAATCTAAAACCCTTGATGTATCACGGATAGATGACTTTGCAGCCATGGTACCGTACGTAATGATTTGAGCAACTTGGTTAGATCCGTACTTCTCGATAACCCAATCGATAACTGATTGACGACCTTCGTCATCAAAGTCAATATCAATATCGGGCATGGATACACGCTCAGGATTCAAGAAACGCTCAAAAAGTAGATCGTATTTGAGTGGATCAATATTGGTAATCTTCAAGCAATAGGCGACTACTGATCCGGCGGCTGATCCCCTTCCAGGTCCAACAGAAACTCCCATATCTCTTGCTGCTACCAAGAAATCCCATACAATCAAAAAGTACCCTGGATAACCTGTATTTGCTACGGTCTCCAACTCAAAATCTAAACGTTCAGATATTTCTGGAGTGATTTCTCCATAACGCATCTTTGCACCCTCATATGTAAGGTGCCTTAAGTAATTGTTCTCCCCTCTTTTTCCACCATCTCCGGCATCAGCTGCATCTTGAAATTCTTCAGGAATGTCAAAGTTTGGCAGTAGAATCTCTCTTGCCAATTCATACCCTTCACACTTAGCAACAATCTCATTAGTATTCTCAATTGCTTCAGGTAAATCTGAAAACAATTGCTTCATCTCATCAGGTGATTTGAAGTAATATTCTTGGTTTTGTAATCCGTATCTGAACCCTCTACCTCTACCAATAGGAGTAGACCTAAGCTCGCCGTCTTTTATACAAAGTAGTACATCATGCGCCTCAGAATCATCTTTATCTAAATAGAAGGTATTATTTGTGGCAACTATCTTGACATCATGTTTTTTGTGAAATTCAACAAGCGTCTCATTCACTTTATCTTCTTCAGGAAGTCCGTGTCTAATTAACTCAATGTAAAAGTCATCTTTAAACTGCTCCTTCCACCACATTAAAGCTTCCTCGGCCTGTGCTTCACCAATGTTTAGAATTTTATTGGGCACCTCTCCATTTAGCCCACCAGTGAGGACCATGATATCATCTTTGTATTGCTCTACTACTGATCTATCAATTCTTGGAATGTAATAGAATCCTTCAGTGAAGGCAATAGATGACATCTTCGCAAGATTGTGATATCCTTTCTTGTTCTTCGCAAGCAAGACTACTTGATATCCATTGTCTTTGACAGATTTATTGAGATGATCTTCACAAATATTGAATTCACATCCAACAATCGGAATAATTGGTTCTTTCGTAAAAGGTTCTCCCTTTTCTTCTGCTTCTGCCTTTTGAGCAGCAATTCCTTTATTATACTTTGAAACATCAGTCACAAAGTGAAATGCCGCCATCATATTACCCGTATCGGTTAATGCCACGGCAGGACTGCCCATTTCTCCGGCCTTCTTAACTAGGTTAGAAACCTTGATAGTAGATTGAAGAATAGAGAATTGAGAATGGTTATGTAAATGGGTAAAAGAAACATCCTTTAGTCTATTTAAGTTTTCACTTATATCAACTACGGGAACATCTTTTGTTTGCTGACTTTGTTTAAGTTTTTCGCTTTCAGCCTTTAAATTCTGATGCTGTAATCCAACAGCTTCAATTGGTGTTGGATACTTTTGAAGAAAGTCATGAATGTAAGTATCAGAAGCATCAAGCTCTTGTTCTGAAAAGTTTCCGGTTCTGATCAACTCAAAGAAACATCTGGTAGTCGCCTCAACATCCGCAGTGGCATTGTGAGCCTCTGAAAAAGGAACTTTAAACAAAAATTCATGAAGTTCTGTTAAGGTTGGTAATTTGAATTTACCTCCTCTACCTCCAGGAATCTGACACAATGTAGCCGTCTTCTCGGTACAAGTATCTAAAACCAACATGTCAAGCATTGGAGACGCTACAGATTCCCTGTAGAACTCACATCCCATGATATTTAAATCAAATTGAATGTTTTGACCAACAACGAACTTTGCTTTTGACAAGGCGGTATTAAACTCTGATAACACTTCTGCCAGAGGTACACCTTGAGCAGCCGCCAATTCAGTTGATATTCCGTGTATCTGTTCTGATTCAAAAGGAATATTAAAGCCATCCGGCTTTACTAAAAAATCTTTGTTTTCAAGCAATGTGCCATCATCAGCATGCAACTGCCATGCTATCTGAATACACCTAGGCCAGTTATCAGTATCAGTGATAGGTGCTTTCCAATTTTTTGGAAGGCCTGTGGTCTCTGTATCAAATATGATGTACATCCTGTTTCTTAGCCAGTTTTAAGGGAGACTAAAATTACGGATTTAATTGGAAGAATTTGATTTGACTTATCAACAAGTCAGAGAGGTTTGTCCACAAAAAAACCCTGCTCATTTCGGCTTAGCCGGGACGAGACAGGGTTTCAAAATTTATAATTTACTTACTACTTAACAGCAGCCATTGTAATAGTAATGTCTCCTGTGTAAACATCATTTGTAGATGTTGTAGTTGCTCCTCCGTTAGGTGTAATTGAGTAAGTTCCAGAATTTTGATTCATCATTTTGACGATCATTTCTTTTCCTTTTAATTGATCAATTTCCCACGTTTCAGCAGTTTCACCAGAGTAATAGTTATTTGTCCATCCAGTTAAGTCACCAACGTTAGTTGTAGTTGGGAAAGTTCCTGAATTATCAACAGTTACAGATGTAGTTTGATTTGAACCTGTCTCAGTAAGAGTGTTAAGGATCATTCTTTCTTTCTTCTTGTAAGAATCTTTTACTTTATCAATAAAGCTCCAGTTTCCTGTTGAAGTACTAGTACTAACTGTAGTAGTTGTAGTAGTGAAACCAGCAATATCAGAAGCACTAACAGATGTAGTGTTCATTGTGCTAGAAAAAGTACCATCTTTCATGAAACTCCAAGTAGCTTGATTTACAGTAATATTATTTGTTGAAGAAGTAGTTGTTTGACTACCTGCATCATACCAGCTATTTTCTGTTGTGATTACACCACCAGAATAAGTAGAAGTAGAAGCAGAGAAATCTCCATCAACCTCAGTATTTTGTGTGTTTCCAACATAATTGCTCATTTCCCACTCTCCAGCAACTCTTGACTTTCTAGAAGATAGGCTTAAAAAAGGGTCGTTTTCTCCTTTTTTACAAGAAGGTGTTGCCATCATCAATCCAGCAGCAGCAAACATTAAAATCGTTTTTTTCATTTTATAAAAGATTTGTTTAATTTAAATTAGTTAACGCAAATGTAAAAAAAAGGTTGGTATTAATGCAGAACAGCCACTAAACGTTTTGCTTAGTGGCTGTTCTGCATTAATGAATTTTAACAGCTTAATGCTTCGCTAAATAGTCAGCAACACCATCAAATGATGCAGTCATACCATCTTTGCCTTCGCTCCAGTTAGCTGGACAAACTTCTCCATTTTCTTCGAAGAAATTAAGTGCATCTACCATTCTAAGGGCCTCATCAACGTTTCTACCAAGTGGTAAATCGTTAACTAATTGATGTCTTACAACACCTGCTTTATCAATTAAGAATAAACCACGGTACGCAATCATTGTGTTGGTAGCAACTAATTCTCCTTCAGCTGTGTAATCGTATTCTCCTAATAGCACGTCATATGCATCAGAAATTGTTTTATTCGTATCAGCTACGATTGGATACTTAACACCTTTGATACCTCCGGCATTCTTATCCATTTGTAACCATCCCCAGTGAGACTCTTCAGTATCTGTTGAACAAGCAACCACTTTCGTTCCTTTTGCTTCGAACTGATCTAAAACAGCTTGAAACGCGTGTAATTCACTAGGACAAACAAATGTGAAATCTTTTGGGTAAAAGAATAAAACAACATAGTTTTTTCCTATAAACTGATCTAAAGAAAAGTCGTTTACTATTTCTCCACCGTTCACTACAGCTGGTGCTGAAAATGAAGGTGCTTTTTTTCCTACTAATACTCCCATTTTATCTTTATAATTTGATTGTTAATTTTTCTACGTACAAAGTTAGTTAGAATTTGAACAAATAGCATCCAATTAGGTTCACTAAAAGTGTTACTAAGTCGTTAAAATTCCAACAACAAATCCACCAATGATAGCCAATAACTTAAAGGCATTTATTTTGTGACCTTCGCTTGATTCAAAGATAATGGTCGTTGAAATGTGCAAGAACATCCCTATTGCGATTGCAAGTATATAATCAGGATTAATGCTCAACTGTGAAATAATTGGCTCACCTAATAACAGGCCTAAAGGTGCCATAAGAGCAAATATGCCGACATAAAGCCAAGACTGAAGTCTCTCAAAACCAGACGCTCTAAAAATGGTCATCAATGCCACCGCGACTGGAATTTTATGCAAAAACACTCCCCAAAATAAATCAGTGACATGTCCATGACCATGATGATCAAGAGGTATAGATTCAATGAAGGCATGTAATGAAAGCGAAATAAAAATCGCCATTGGAAATACCTTAGAAGACTCTGAATGAATATGAGTATGTCCATGTTCAGCACCCTGAGAAAAGTACTCTAATACAAGCTGAAGTAAGAACCCTACTAATATGAAGTAACCTGCCTTAATGCCTAATTCATGGTAAGTTTCAGGTAAAATATGAGTAAAAATTATTGTCAACAGATATCCACCGGAAAATGACAGTAGTAACTTTAGATGCTTTTTATTCTTAAAAAGATCTACTAAGAACCCTCCGATAATTACCGAAGAAAAAAGGACAGCTATTTTAAACCAAATATCCATTTACTTTTTTGTTGCTTTTATTATTAGTCGATCTGATTTTGTAACATCAAAGCTATCCAAATCATAAGAACCATAGACGTCTGTAATTTCAAAACCTTCATTCTCTAATGCTTTTTCAAAGAAATCAAATTCGAGTGCAGCCACTTTTTCTTGATAGTTATAGTCATCTCCGTCAGTAAACTCAATTGTTTTAATGATAAACCCATTTTCTAAGGTCTTATTAATTTTAAAATCAATTGATTCACAAGACTTAGTTTCATTGACAGGTAATGAGTCGATCACCTTTTTCACGTTTAAGAAATCAATCACGAAGATTCCACCCTTTTTCAAATAAGAATTTACAGAGCTAATCACCTTTTGATTGTCATCTTGATTTTCAAAATATCCAAAGCTTGTAAACAAATTCAATACCACATCAAATGAAACTCCTGCCATTTGATCTCTCATGTCATGAATTTCAAAGTTTAGCGTCTCATTTTCGAATTGTTTTGCGAATTCTATACTTTGATCAGATAAATCAACGCCCTTTACCGAAAAACCTTTTTCGTTTAAATAGCGAGAGTGACGACCTTTACCACAACATAAATCAAGAAGGTAAGAATCAGGATTTACATCAATAACGTCAACGAGCTTATCAATAAAGTCTTTTGCTTCATGCTCGTTTCTATTGCCATAGAGCATGTGATAGTATTTCGTATTAAACCAAGAGGCGAACCAATCTGCCATCAAAATAAATTTTGTGCAAAATTAACAACCTTTTCAGTAAACAGTAAAAATAAAGCTGTGAATCTAATTCGTCTAAATTATTTTATATATTTGCTTGCACGTAGTTTATAGTGGACAACAAAGTATTCGACATATACAAGCAGTTAGAAGAGAAGAATGTTCTTTTATCTTTTAAAGGAATGATAACCTCTGAGCTGTTAACCACGATTTTACAGATAATGGAGTCTAAAATGGACCACATTGATGAAAAACCGAAGGTTAAGAAAAAGGTATTCAACATTTTAGTTGAATGCTTACAGAATCTTTATCACCACATTGACCAAGAAGATTTCGTACATGTTCCTACCGAGGATAAGTCAGCATTACTGATGATTGCCAAGGCAAATAGCGAATACGTAATTACTACTGGTAACTACATGAAAACCTCAGATGTTGAACCACTAAAAGGGAAACTTGACTTAGTAAACAGTATGGATAAAGCTGAATTAAAGGCTTATTACAAACAAGTTTTAAGTGAAGGTTCGCTTTCAAGTAAGGGAACAGCAGGATTGGGGATGATAGATATAGCAAGAAAGTCGGGTGAGAAATTAGATTACAATTTTATGCCTATTAATGAAATAACAACTTTTTTTAGTTTAGCTGTTAAAATAGCTGAGTAATAACAAATGAATATGGAAAATTTAACTTTAGAAGGATCAGCAAAAACACCAACAGTAAGTTTCGATAGCGAGAATGGTGTTTTAGAATTAAAAGGAAGATCAATCCCTGAAAACTCAATTGAGTTTTACAAACCGTTGAACGATTGGATTGATGCATATGCTGCCTCTCCTAAGCCGAACACGATTGTGGACGTCAAGTTAGAGTACTTTAACACATCTTCATCTAAATGTATTCTTGATTTATTCAAGCAATTAGAGAAGTTAAATGCTGGAAACACTGAAGTAAAGGTGAACTGGTATTTTGAAGAAGATGATGAAGATATGGAAGAAGCTGGTGAAGATTACCAAGCGATAATCGATCTTCCGTTCAAAATGATCGAAGTAGAAGAAATCTAAAATTGACCTTTCGCCTCAGGCGTTATGGAAAACATTATAACGATCGGGATAACCGGTGGTATAGGATCTGGTAAATCATTTGTTTGCCGAATCATAGCTGCCATGGGTTATCCCGTTTTTTATTCTGACCAGGCTGCTAAAGATATAATGGTCAATTCTACCGAAGCCATTAAAGAAATCAAAGCAGTTTTTGGAAATGAGGCATACACCAGTTCTGGTGAACTCAATAAAAAATATCTTTCAACAAAAATATTCTCAGATGCTTCTCTGAGAGATGAAATAAACAAAATCGTTCACCCAAAAGTGAGAGCGGCATTTCTACAAATGGCGCAGGATTCTGATTCGAAAATCATCTTTAACGAAGCGGCCATTTTCTTTGAAACTGGTGCTCACGTAAATTTTGATAGGATGATATTGGTTGCTGCTCCTAAAGAAGTTAGAACAAAAAGAGTGATGATGAGAGACGGAATTTCTAAAGAAGCCGTTGAAAGTAGAATGAAAGCACAGTGGCCAGATGAAAAGAAAGCAGAGCTAGCAGACTTTATCATTAATAATGATGAATTACAACTGCTGCTTCCTCAAATTGAAAACGTAATTTTCAAAATTCTTGAATGAGCCTTCCAATTTACAATTCAAAGCAGATGTCAAATTGGGACGCATTCACCATTTTGAATGAGCCCGTTTCTTCATTGGATTTGATGGAAAGAGCAGCTAGTCTCGCTTGTAAACAAATTCTTGGCAACAACCTATTCTCCTCTGCTGCTATCGTTTGTGGCCCCGGAAATAATGGAGGTGATGGTTTGGTGATAGCGAGATTACTGCACGAATGTGGCAAAAAAGTGAAGGTATATTATCTAGATTCACTTAATTATTCGGACGACTTTAAAGCTAACCTTGAAAAACTTCCGAAGAAAATTGAGACAACAAAAATCAATGATATCTTCAGTGAAGACAGCTTTTCTGATGATATCATCATTGATTGCCTTTTTGGTACTGGACTCAAGGGACCAATTCAAGGAATTACTTCAAAAGTAGTTGAAACAATCAATTGCTCAAATGCAAAAGTCATAGCCATTGACATACCTTCTGGATTAGCATCAGAAGGAGTGAGTCAATACAGTGAAACGACCGTTCGATCCACATTAACATTGACATTCATGTCACCAAAGATGTCTTTTTTTTATGCCGAGAACAATCAATTTATTGGTGATTTTGTAGTCTTGAATATTGACTTACATCCAAATTTTTCTGAAACACCATTTGCCTATTTTCTTAGGAGAGAAGACATTCAATTAAAGAAAAGACAAACTTTTGACCACAAGGGAATATCGGGTTATTTGACTTTAATTGCAGGTTCAGTAAAAATGCCTGGAGCAGCAATTCTATCTGCTCGAAGCGCTATGAAAACTGGTGCAGGATATGTGGATACCATCACTACACCTGAATCTAAACAGGCCCTAATGGTTAGCCAAGCTGAAGTTATATGCCAGCTAAATTCTGATTACGAAATTTCAGCAAAAACTAAGGCAATTGCAATTGGACCTGGACTTGGAAAAGATGAGTTGGTATCTAAACTATTAATTGAAGCGCTTAAAACTGAACTACCTATAGTTCTTGATGCTGATGCCATCAACATGATTGCTGAAAATGATGAGCTTTTAAAATTGCTCCCTAAGAATGCCATTTTCACTCCTCATCTTGGAGAATTGGAAAGACTTCTTGGCACATCCAAAGATTCAGAAGAAACATTAATTAAACAAATCGCTTTTTCTAAATCACATTCTGTCTATGTGATTCAAAAAGGTGCATTTTCTAAGTTGACAACTCCTGAAGGTAAAGTGTTTATTAACTCGACAGGAAACCCAGGGATGGCTTCTGCTGGAATGGGTGATGTATTAACAGGAATTATTGGAAGTTTGTTAGCTCAAGGAAGCTCTGCAGAAGAAGCTGCAAAGTGTGGAATGTTTATTCATGGCTATGCGGCTGATTTACATGCCTACCAAAAAGGTGAAATTGGATTACTTGCTTCTGATGTTATTGATCTATTGCCTGAGGCAATGAATAGCTTTTCAATCTAGAACCTCAACGTCAAGCCCGCGTGAACTCCGAGTCCGAACATCTTATGTTCAATTGGCTTAGACTTAGGGTCGTATGTGTTAATCAAGTTATATCTGAATTCAGGGTATAAAGTAAATCCAACCCAATCTAGATTGTAAGTGACCCCAAAACCAGCATTTGATTGCACATTGAAAGTTGATAATTTTTCTTTTATAAGCTCTGTCTCACTAATCACAGACAAACCTTGTTTGGTATTGTAAGATTCGTTAAACCTTACATTAAGAAGGTTAAGAGGAGTAAGACCTACAAATCCGAAGAATTGTATTTTATCTCCAGTGGTGAACCTCAATTTAATAGGCACTCCCAATTGCATATAGGTATTCGAGAAAAAATAAGTTGAGTCAGAATCTGGATCATCAAAATTATAATTCTCCTTTTGTCCAAAATAGGAAATCCCCATATCCAAGCTTATGTAATCATTCAAATCCATCAATATTCCAAGCGTTAAGCCGCCTGATCCTCCAGGAGTTTGATCATTCCAAGTTTCATAAGAATTGAAAGGAGAGTTATCGGTAAATGATCTGTGTCCATAATTATACATTCCTGTTAGGTAATATGTTGTGCCATTTAAGCTGTCTCTTTCGAACTCCTTTTTCTCTTTTTTCGGCTTCTCTTTTTTCTCGTCTTCAGAGCCCATTTCACCAGAAACGATTTGAGAATGAGAAGAGAAGGATAAAAAACAAAGCAACAAAAAAGTCAGTCTTGCAGGTAAAAAAATATTACTCTTATATTTGAAACGCATGCAGCAAAAATAAAAGAAATCTACTTAACGAACTCACTTACCTTTTAATCTGATTCTAAAACTGATTAAATGGGATGCATTATTTATTTAAACAAAAAATGAAATTAACTTTTAACTCTCCGGTCATACTTATATTCTCAGCTATTTGTGCTGGTGTTTACTTATTGCAATCAATGGGGATTAGCGGAGATTTATTTGTTTTAAAACCTAGCTGGGATATGTCAAATCCCGTTTGGTATTTCAGAATTTTCTCTCACGTAGTTGGACACGCTAATATGGAACACCTGATGGGTAACTTGGCATTTATATTACTTCTTGGACCAATTGTAGAAGAGAAATACGGCGCGAAAAATTTGATAATTATGATGTTCAGTACAGCCTTATTGACTGGGCTGATTCATATCACATTTTCAAACTCAGGTTTACTGGGGGCAAGTGGGATCGTGTTTATGTTAATATTACTCGTTTCATTGGTGAACTTTAAAAACAAAGAAATTCCACTGACGTTTGTTCTAATTGTATTAGTATACATTGGTAAAGAAGTAATTGGTACATTCTCTGATGATCAGGTTGCGCACTCAACACACATTGTAGGTGGAATTGTTGGTGCGGCATTCGGTTTCATGTTGAAGAACAAAAAGGGTGCAAAAAAATCCACAAGTGGTGATATTGATATATTGAAACCATAAGAAGCATAATAAAAAGTTAAAGCCGCCTTAATTATAATCCCTTTTCATTAAATTTACTCAACACAAATCACAGTATGGAACAACTATCAGACAAAGAGGGAGTAGATTTATTAGTTAAAAAGTATAACGAATTAAAAAGTGAGATCCACAAAGTTATTGTTGGACAGGACGAAGTAGTTCAGCAAGTACTCATGTCAGTATTCTCAAACGGACATAGTCTTTTAGTTGGTGTTCCGGGACTTGCAAAAACATTACTAATTCAAACGATTTCAGATTCACTTGGACTTTCTTTCAAGAGAATTCAGTTTACGCCAGATTTGATGCCATCAGACATTGTGGGTTCAGAAATATTAGATGAATCAAGAAATTTTAAGTTCATCAAAGGTCCCATTTTCGCGAACATAGTTCTTGCAGATGAGATTAACAGAACACCTCCCAAAACTCAAGCAGCACTTTTAGAAGCAATGCAAGAGAAAACGGTAACAGCTGCCGGAACAAAATATGAATTAGACAAGCCATTCTTTGTATTGGCAACTCAAAACCCAATTGAGCAAGAAGGAACATATCCTTTACCAGAAGCACAATTGGATAGGTTCATGTTTAATATTTGGGTTGACTATCCGACCTTTGAAGAGGAAATATCAATCGTAAAGAATACAACATCAAATAAGAAAACGGAATTAAAGTCAATTCTAAATGGAGAAGAGATCATTTATTTCCAAGACCTTATTAGGAGAATACCTGTACCAGATGCAGTTTACGAATATGCCGTTAAGTTAGTTGCGAAAACAAGAAAAACAGGTGGTCACACTCACCCCTTAACTGAGAAGTACTTGGATTGGGGAGCTGGACCTAGAGCTTCACAATACTTGATTATTGGCGCAAAGTGTTATGCCGCAATTAAAGGGAAATACTCGCCTGATATTGAAGATGTAAAAGCCGTAGCCTACCCTATTTTGAGACACAGAGTAGTAAGAAACTACAGAGCCGAAGCTGAAGGGTATACAATTGAAAAAATAATCAGTGAATTGATGGAACCTTAGTATTCACAGTTTAGATCATGAGTTTAAGCCGAAAAGAATATGTAGCAATCTGTCAAACATGTGTAAAACGAAAGTTTGATAAAAAAATAGGATTGGTTTGCTCACTCACGGGCGAATATGCCGACTTTGAAGATGAATGTAAAGATCTTGAAATTGATCAGTTAGCCCAAAAACGAGAAGAGCGTCTTGTAAAGCAAAAAGAGGAGATGCAGCAGGACAATTCTGCCGCCTTTGGTTCAGAAAAAACTATGATGCAAAGTGGCGGCTGGGGAGGCCTACTAATGATTATTGGTGGTGTTGCTTGGTTGGTCGGCGGACTTGCTCTTGATAGAATATTCTTTTACCCATTCTTCTTAATCATTGGTGGAATTATCGTGCTCGTTAAGGCTGGAATCAACAAGAGCAAAGAGATGGCTAAGCCAGACACTTCTGATATTTTGGATGAAGATTTTGACGAAATCATTTAGGTAGCATGTATCAATACGAAAGTTGTAAGAGGTGCACCAACCGTAAAATGAGTAGAACAGAAGGTATCCTTTGTGGACTCACTGATGCGAAACCTACTTTCGAAGATGAGTGTCCAGATTACAATGAAGACGAAGCTCAAGTAGCAAGACTAGAGAGATTTGAGAAACAACACAATCCTGAAGAAGTTAATAAAGAAAGTATCTATCGCTATTTAACGGCAGGTATACCGCTCTTTTTGGTTGGATTCTGTTTCATGTTTTTACCCCTATTAAATATGGGAATTGGATTTCTCCAAGTTGTTGGTGGAATTGCGACATTGATTGGCTTGCTCTTAATTATTCTCTCTGTCGTGAAGACGACAAGTAATGTGGTTAATCATGACAATAGCAAGAATAAAAAAGGAGTTCCAGAGGAATCTAAGCCTCAATCTGATGACCTTGAAATTTATTAAATGTCATTCGGTATTGCCTAAAATTAGCTTTTCACTATCTTTGCCATTTATTTTAAACCCCTAATCGAATGAATACCTTAACAGCAATTTCTCCAATTGACGGGAGATACAGATCAAAAGTTGAAAACTTAGGAAGCTATTTTTCAGAGTATGCCTTAATCAAGTACAGAGTTCTTGTTGAGATTGAGTACTTCATTGGATTAACCAAAGAAAACATTGGTGCACTTTCTGACTTTCCTGAAGGGAAAGAAGATGCTTTAAGGGCTATTTATAAGCAGTTTACTGAAGATGATGCTGCTGAGATTAAAGAAATTGAAAAGACCACAAATCATGATGTTAAGGCTGTTGAGTATTTCATTAAAGGAAAACTAGCCGCTTTAGGATTGTCAAAATTCGAAGAGTTTATTCATTTCGGATTAACATCTCAAGATATCAATAACACTGCTGTTCCTTTATCACTTAAAGAAGCTGTGCAAAACGAATACATTCCATTATTGGATGATTTAATGATGACCTTAAATGAGTTCTCACAAGAATGGAAAGACATTCCTATGCTTGCTAGAACACACGGTCAACCGGCCTCTCCTACTCGATTAGGAAAAGAGATTTATGTTTTTGTTGAGCGTCTTGACATCCAAAAGCAACAACTTTTAGCGGTACCTTTCTCTGCTAAGTTTGGTGGAGCGACAGGAAACATGAATGCGCATTACGTGGCTTACCCTGAAATTGATTGGGTAAACTTTGCAAACAACTTCGTAAACAACACTCTTCAAATTGACAGAAGCCAGACAACAACTCAAATTGAGCACTACGATAACGCAGCTGCATTGTTTGATGCTATGAAGCGTATCAACTCAATCATTCTTGATTTAGATAGAGACATGTGGACTTATGTTTCAATGGATTATTTCAAACAAAAAATTAAAGAAGGAGAAATTGGATCGTCTGCTATGCCTCATAAAGTAAATCCTATCGACTTCGAAAACTCAGAAGGAAACTTAGGAATTGCTAATGCTTTATTAGAACATCTTGCAGCAAAACTTCCGGTTTCAAGATTACAAAGAGATTTAACTGACTCAACCGTATTAAGAAATGTTGGGATGCCAATGGCACATACATTAATCGCCTTCAAATCTACTCTTAAAGGTTTAAGCAAACTATTACTTAATGGCGACAAATTGAATGCTGATTTAGAGCAAAACTGGGCAGTAGTGGCTGAAGCTATTCAAACAGTTTTAAGAAGAGAAGGATACCCTAAGCCTTACGAAGCCTTAAAAGGATTGACTAGAACCAATGCGTCTATTACAAAAGAATCGATAAGTGAATTCATTGAGACTTTAGATGTTTCAGATGCTATCAAAGCTGAATTAAGAGAAATTAATCCTCAAAACTTTACTGGGATTAACATGGTGAGCTAGAAAAGCTTTACTTAATTAGCAATATTACTGCTGAGCAATAGAAGATTTCATTTCGGTTTTTTCATTATCAGAAAGCGAAGTATCAGCATGATCTGAATTAGCCGATTTAATGATAGAATTTAGAGGAGTCACGTCCTTTTCATATCCTTTGCAACATTTACACATCATAAGATGGAATCTTAAACTAAATCGCTTCATGAAGGGAAGTTTTTCAAACTCTTCCTTTTCCATCATAGCTCCCGCTTCATTGCACTTCATCATGAGTTAAACCATTTTAATTCCAAGCAGTCTCTCAATTGTACTTTAGCTCGGTGAATTATTACCCACAAATTTGACGCGGTTATTTCATGCTCCTTACAAACCTCTTCACTTTTCTTTTCTTCAACCAATTTATCAATCACTATCCCTTTCCATTTATCAGGAAGATCTTGGATGCAACCCATTATTGCTGCCCTAAGCTCTTTGTTGTCGTAATTAATTTCAATCTCTGAGACGGCACCTTTGTTTTGACGTTCAATAATTTTTGATTCGCCGGTCTCGCTATCAGTTCCTAAAGCAGACATAGGTCTCGTTTGTCGTGACTCTTGTTTTCTCCAATGATCAATAATTTTTCTTTTGAGGATTGAAAAGAGCCAGGTTTTAACCGTACTTTTTCCTTGAAAATTATCTAAGCCTTTGATTGCCGAAACAAAAGTATCTTGAACCAGATCTTTCGCCATTTCATGATCATTCACTCTCGTAACTGAGAAGTTATAGAGCATGTCTGAATAGTCATCTACCCAAGTTGAAGTGTCAATCGTTTGTTCGGCCTTTGGCATAGTTCAAGTTTAGGTATTATTAAGAATCATTCCAAATAATTAAGGATGAATGGTTGTCACAAAAACTTAAGGATTATTGAAAAGGAAATAGGCGTTTAATGAAGTGGCGATACACAACCAAATCAAATATGGGAAAACCAATACAGACCAAGACTTCAGCTCACTTTTATTCGCCCAAACAAAGTAAAACAAGAGCAAGGTCAATAATGAGATTACTACCAGAGATATTGCCACTTGATGCTGCCAAAAGAAGAGTGGGTTCCATGCTATATTCAACAAAGTCAGTAGAATATATAGATTTATGTTTCTTTTAGACTTGTTTTTAGACAGCTTTGCCATGTAAACAGAAAAGCAAGCCATTATTGTAAACCAAGCTGCTCCAAAAACCCATCCGGGCGGAGTCCATGGCGCTTGATTTGCATTTTGATACCATTGAGAACTTGGACCCTCTGACATCAGAAAGGCCCCAAGAGCAAGTGCTCCGAAGTTGATGATTGTAAAAATCAAAAGTCGTAACCAAAAACTTAATGCATTCATACTAATAGAACAAGGTTGAAATGTTATTGTTTAAATAAAAAAGGCCCTTCCCATAAGAGAAGAGCCTTCAATTTAAATCAAAAAGTGTTTACTGATTTATTGCATCAGAAAAACAGTATTCGTTCTTATCTATCAACTTAGCTGCGATCGCTTGTCTCGCATCTTTAGTGTTGAAAGGCTGAACTTTTGTAAATCTCTTAAGTCCCATCATCATCATTCTCAACTCATCATCAGCAACAAATCCCATTAAAGCATCTTTACCATGTTTGTTGATAGCATCAGCTGCATCAAAGATGTATGTCTTAACCATTGCAATGTAAATTGCGCTAGCCTCTTCACCTTTAGCCTGAACCATTTTTTCAACTCTTAGCATAGCTGATTCTGCAGCATATACATAGTTTACCATATCAGCAACATTCATTAAGATTTCTTGTTGCTTAGCTAATTCCATCATCAGTTTTTGAGCTGCTGTACCAGCAACCATCAATACTGCTTTTTTGAAATTCTTAATTACTTTCTTTTCTTCAGCAAATAACTCTGTTGAAGGATCTTCAAAGTCAGGAATACTCATTAACTCATTAGCAACTGCCATAGCAGGTCCCATTAAGTCTAATTCACCCTTCATTGCTTTCTTAAGGATCATATCAACCGTTAACATTCTGTTGATTTCGTTCGTTCCTTCAAAAATCTTGTTAATTCTAGCATCTCTGTATGCTCTCTCAACTGCAGATTCTGCAGAGAATCCCATTCCACCATGAATTTGAACACCTTCATCAACGACAAAATCTAATACTTCAGATCCGATAACCTTTAAGATGGCACATTCAGCAGCAAATTGCTCAATTCCTTTAAGAGTTGCTTTTTGCTTATCCATTCCGCCAGCTTCTAAAGCTTTGATAGCGTTATCAATATCAGCTCCACATCTATAAACTGCAGATTCTAATACAAATGTTCTAATTGATTGCTCAGCTAATTTGTGACGGATTGCTCCGTACTTAGAAATTGGTCTTCCGAACTGCTCTCTTTCGTTAGCATATTTTACTGAGTAATTAATAGTCTCTTTTGATCCTCCTAATACACCAGCACCTAATTTAATACGTCCGATATTCAAGATATTCAATGCGATTTTAAATCCGCCTTCTCTCTCTCCTAAAAGGTTTTCAGCAGGGATTACACAGTTATTAAAGAATACTTGTCTAGTTGACGATCCTTTAATACCCATCTTCTTTTCTTCAGGATTTAATGAGATTCCTTCTGTACCGCCTTCAACGATAAATCCAGTTAATTTTTCATCATCTCCAATTTTAGCGAATACTGTGAACACATCTGCAAATCCCGCATTTGTGATCCACATTTTCTGTCCAGTGATTGAATATGTTTTTCCATCATCAGATAAAACAGCTTTTGTTTTTCCTGAATTTGCATCAGAACCCGAAGAAGGCTCAGTTAAACAATAAGCCGCTTTCCATTCACCTGAAGCTAATTTGGGAATGTACTTTTGCTTTTGCTCTTCAGTTCCGTAATAAAGAATTGGTAAAGTACCGATTCCTGTATGCGCTCCGTAAGCTACAGAGAAAGAATTTCCTCTTCCTAAATACTCAGTAGCTAATAAAGAAGTTGGGAAATCAACACCCATTCCTCCTAAATCTTCAGGGACTGACATTCCTAACATTCCAAGCTCACCTGCTTTCTCCATCTTAGTTTGCATAAGACCTTCTTGCATGCTTTCAATTGCTTCTTTATCTGGGTCAATTTCTTGACGGATAAAATCTAAACAAGTTTGAGCAATCATTCTTTGCTCTTCAGTATATTCTTCAGGAGTATAGATTTCAGAATATTCTGATTCTCTAATTAAAAATTCTGCTCCTTTAATTGGCTGTTTCTCTTCCATTTCAATTTGATATTATAATATTTCTAATACACCAGCTGCACCTTGACCTGTACCTACGCACATAGTAACAACTCCGTATTTTTGATCTCTTCTTTTTAACTCATTAATGATTTGTACCGAAAGTTTTGCTCCAGTACATCCAAGCGGATGACCTAATGCAATTGCACCTCCATTAACATTCACGATATCTGGATTAACACCAGTTTCTTGGATTACTGCTAGAGATTGTGAAGCAAATGCTTCATTCAACTCAAACAAATCAATGTCATTCATTTTCAATCCTGCCATTTCAATCGCTCCAGGAATAGCTTCAACTGGTCCGATTCCCATAATTCTAGGTTGAACACCAACAACTTTGTATGAAATCAATCTAGCAATTGGCTCAAGATTTAACTTCTTCACCATCTCTTCAGACATCATCAAACAAAATGCAGCACCATCAGACATTTGCGAAGAGTTACCAGCAGTAACGGTTCCGCCCTGCATGAAAACAGGCTTTAATCTTGCTAATGCCTCAATTGTAGTTCCTTTTCTTGGTCCTTCATCAGAAGCAATGTTATTCACTCTTTCAGCTCTTTTTCCGTTAGCATCAACATAAACTTCATCAACAGCAACAGGAATTATGTCATTGACAAACTTTCCTTCTTCTTGCGCTTTCAATGCTTTCATGTGAGAATTGAACGCAAATTCATCTTGCATTTCTCTAGTAATCTTGTACTTCTCAGCAACTGCCTCAGCTGTGTTTCCCATTCCCCAATACCAATCGGCATGTTCTTTAGAAACTTTGGCATTTGGCACTACTCTCCATCCACCCATTGCAATGGCTGACATTGATTCAGTTCCACCAGCAATAACAACATCAGCTAAACCAGCTTCAATCTTTGCTTTTGCAATGGCCATTGTCTCAATTCCTGAAGAACAATATCTGTTTACTGTCATTCCTGGAACTTTGTCAGTATCTAATCCCATTAAAGAAATAAATCTACCTACGTTAAGTCCTTGCTCTGCCTCTGGCATTGCGTTACCAACAATAACATCATCAATAAGTGCCGGATCCAAATCTGGAACTTCACTCATGATTTTTTTAATTACGTCTGCCGCTAAATCATCAGGTCTTGAAAATCTAAAACCTCCTTTATTAGCTTTACCTACTGCTGTTCTGTAGGCTTTTACGATATATGCTTGTGTACTCATATTTAATTCGTTTTTCGTTTTTTCGTTTTCCGTTTTTCGAATTAAGACTCGACAAACGAAGTACGAAACACGATTTAGTTTCTTAAAATCTTTCCTTTTGTTACAATGCTCTGAATTCTTTCAAGCGTCTTCTTCTTAGTACATAAGTCTAAGAATGCTTTACGCTCCAAATCCAATAAGAATTGTTCATTTACTTTTGTTGGTTCAGATAAATCCCCACCAGCTAATACAAATCCTAATTTTTCAGAAATGTATGCATCATGCTCAGAAATGTACTTTCCATGCTCCATTGAATCGGCCCCAACATAAACAATACCTAAGGCTTCATTTCCTAATACAGTAATATCTTTCGCCATTACTGGTTGAGTGTATCCCGCATTGAACATTGAAAGTGCCGCTTCTTTAGCTCTTGTTAATTGATAATCTCTATCAACAACAACCTCATCAATTCCTTTTCTCAGGTACCCTAAATCAAATGCTTCATAAGCAGATGTTGAAACTTGAGCTTGACCAATTGTCAAAAATGAATCTCTGAATCTGTTAATTCTAACATCTCCCGAATTCAAATTATCAGAAAGTCTTTTGGCGAACTCTTTCGTTCCACCTCCACCAGGGATAAGACCAACTCCAAACTCAACTAGCCCCATGTAAAGCTCTGCGTGAGCAACAACTTTATCTGCATGCATTGACATCTCACATCCACCACCTAAGGCCATGTTATGAGGTGCAACTACTACAGGACAAGAAGAATATCTGATTCTCATCATAGTGTCTTGGAATTGCTTGATAGCAAAGTTTAACTCATCATACTCTTGCTCTACAGCCATCATGAAGATTAAACCAACATTGGCTCCAGCTGAGAAATTTTGACCGTTATTTGAAATAACTAATCCTTTATATTCAGTTTCTGCTAAATCAATTCCTTTTTGGATTCCGGCCAAAACACCTCCTCCAATTGTATTCATCTTAGTATGGAACTCTAAGTTTAAGATTCCGTCTCCTAAATCAATCAAGTGACAATCTGAATTTTCCCAAACTGTTTTAGAATCTCTAAGGTTATCAATGAATAATAAATCTTCAGTTCCAGGAATCACTTTGTACCCCCCTGAGTTTTGATCGTAGTACTTTTTTAATCCATCTTCTAATTTGTAGAATGATGTATTTCCTTTAGCAACCATGTCTGTAATCCAAGCAGCAGGAGTTTTCCCTTGCTCTTTCATGATTGCTATTGCTTTCTCTAAACCAACAACATCCCAAGTTTCAAATGGACCTAATTCCCATCCAAATCCAGCTTTTAATGCGTCATCTACTTTATAAACCTCATCAGAAATTTCTGGAATTCTGTGAGATACATATGAGAATAAACCAGAAAATAATTTCTTGAAGAAATCTCCTGCTTTGTCTTTTGAATAATAAAGCATTCTAGTTCTCTCTGCCAAATCATCAACTGATTTAGTAGCCGCAAGAATTGGGAAATCAGCTCTTAATTTTGAACGATACTCCATTGTTTTAAGATCAAGTGTCAAGATTTCTTTCTTGCCATCTTTTACTTCTTTCTTATAAAACCCTTGCTTAGTTTTTGATCCTAACCAATTGTTCTCAACCATTTTCGCCACATAAGCTGGTAATTTGAAAGATTCTCTTTCTTCATCTTCAGGACAATTTTCGGTTAATCCATTAGCTACATGAACCAAAGTATCTAATCCAACAACATCACATGTTCTGAAAGTTGCTGATTTTGGACGACCCAATACTGGCCCCGTCAATTTATCAACTTCTTCGACAGTCAAATCCATTTCTTCAACGGCATGGAACAACGACATAATAGAATAAACACCTACTCTATTAGCAATAAATGCAGGAGTATCTTTACACAAAACAGTTTTCTTACCTAAGAATCTAGCGCCATACTTCATAAAGAAGTCTGTTACTTCAGGATCAGTCTTTGGAGTTGGAATAACTTCCAATAACTTTAAATATCTCGGAGGATTAAAGAAGTGAGTTCCACAGAAATGCTTCTGAAAATCTTCAGATCTGCCCGCTAACATCATGTTAATCGGAATACCAGAAGTATTAGAAGAAACTAATGTTCCTGGTTTTCTGAATTTATCAACTCCTTCAAAGATTATCTTTTTGATATCTAATCTTTCTACAACAACTTCAATCACCCAGTCACAAGAAGCAATATCTTTCATATTATCTTCAAAGTTCCCAGTGGTAATTCTTGAAGCGAATGACTTTTTATAGATTGGAGAAGGCTTTGACTTCAGTGATGCTTTCAAAAAGTCATCAACTAATCTATTTCTAACTGCTTTATCTTCTAAAGTCAATCCTTTTGCTTTCTCTTTGTCGCTCAATTCTCTTGGAACCATATCCAACAATAATACTTCGCAACCAATGTTCGCCAAATGGCAGGCAATACCAGATCCCATAATTCCAGATCCTAATACCGCTACTTTTTTAATGTTTCTTTTCATCTGATAATGAAATTTCTATTTATTTTCTTCTAATAATTCTGTTAAATGCTCATCTACTTTTAGCATCACCTCAAAAAAGGCCTTCACCTTTGTCTTCGGTAATTTTTCATAAAGAGCTTCATTGAATTCAAGTACGACTTTTTTTGCAACAGATCTTTTCTCTACTCCTTCTTCTGTTAAGAAAACAAGAGATTTTCTCTTATCCACTGAATCAGTTTGACGATATATCAAACCTTTGTCTTCCATGTTTTTAAGGGTTCTTGAGAGACTGGTAGGTTCCATTCCCATCTTTGGACCGAGTGCCGTACTCGGCGTACCTTCTCTTTCAACATTCAATAATATGAATCCCCAAGAGAAAGACATATCGTGCTTTGCCGCCATTTGGTTATAATATCTTGAGATCTTAAACCAATTATTGCGGACATGGAATTCAAAAAGTTGCTCTTTATTCATTTCTTAGTGCTATATTAGTATCAAAGTTAGCGGTTTTTTCTTATGCGCGCATAATTTTTTAGGATTTTTTTTGAAATATTTTTTATTTCTTTTTACCACCCAACTTATCAACTATATGAACTCCACTCTTAAATCGATTTGGTTTGCCTTGTTTATCCTCTCAAATTCAATGGCTTTTTCTCAAGAGCTGAAACTAGAAGAAATCATGGCTGGTGATGATTTTATTGGACATCAACCGAAGAATATAGTTTGGTCCGTAGATAGCAAATCCTTTTATTTTGAATGGGACAATACGGATGAATACAAAGCTTACTACCAGGGAACTCTAAAATCCAACAAACCAACTAAAATTGAAACGAAAGAACTCTCAAAACACAATTACAATGGGTTTTTGAGTTCTGATAATGGCGTTTTCAATTATTCTAAAAGAGGTAATTCAATTTTTAAAATTGAAAATGAACAAGAAACAGAAGTCTTCTCCTATTTTGATTCTTATTACGTTGAGAAAATCACAAATGAAGGACGCCTATTCATAACAATTAATAACAACTTGTTTGACCTCGCCCCTACCAAAGGTACATTCAGGCAGCTAACTAATTTTACGAAAGGAAAGAAACCGACTAAAGGTCAATCGCCTTCTCATCTCGAAGATCAGCAATTAGAACTTTTTCAAATTCAAAAGCAAAGAAAACTCCGAAAGAATAAAAGAGATGATTTCAGAGAGAAATCAAGAACTGAAAATATTAAGCCCATATACCTTGACGGCTGGTCTGTAGATTGGATTGAAATGGCTGAAGACGGTAAATGGATGATCTACGAATTAACTAAGAGACATAAAAACACAAGCACTTACTACCCTTCTTATCTCAATGAATCTGGAGAAACTGAATTAAGAAACGCCAGACCAAAAGTAGGATCAACGAACCCTGAACATAAACTACTTTATTACAATTTCGATACAAATGAGCAAAAAGAGTTCACCTTTGAAAGCCTAGAAGGAATAATGGATTTCCCTGAATACATGGTGAAAAAGGATGCCGAAGAAATTGAATCTCTTGATGAACCAAAAGAAATTATTTTTCATGGCCATGGTTTTAACAAGGAACAAACATCATGCTTAATTGAAATTAAATCATACGATAATAAAGATCGTTGGATAGTTACCATAGATCAGAAAGGTGAATATGAAATGACCGAACATCAGCATGACAAAGCATGGATTGGCGGACCGGGAATCAGTGGATGGAACATGGTCCCTGGAAACGTAAACTGGATCAATGATTCTCAATTTTTTTATCAATCTGAAGAGAGCGGATATTCCCATCTATACACTTATGATATCGATTCAAAAAACAAAACACAGCTAACCAGTGGTAAATTTGAAATCCATGAAGCTTATTTAAATCAAAATAAATCAGCACTATTTATCTCTGCAAATAAAAGCCATCCTGGCAACAGAGATTTCTTAAAACTCGATTTGAAATCAAAGTCATTCACAACCATACTCGCAGGAGAAGGAAATCATGAGGTTGCGGTCTCTCCAGACGAATCTTATTTAGCAATAAGATATTCAAGCAGAAACAAACCCTGGGAAATCTACACTGCTCCCCTCAAAGAAAACACAAAAATGAAGCAGATTACAAACTCACAATCTGACAAATTCAAAAAATATGAATGGAGAGTACCAGAGGTCATCACCTTTAAAGCAACTGACAATGAAAATGTAAATGCCAGAGTATATAAACCAAAAAAGGATACTAAAAATGGAGCGGCCGTAATATTTGTTCACGGAGCGGGCTATCTTCAAAACGCACACAACTGGTGGAGCGGTTATCACAGAGAGTATATGTTCAACAATTTGCTAGCTGACATGGGGTTCACTGTTTTAGACATTGACTACAGAGCCAGCAAAGGATACGGTAGAGATTTTAGAACTGGTATTTATAGATACATGGGCGGAAAAGATTTATCAGACAATATGGATGGAAGGCAATATCTGATAAACAAACATGACATAGACCCTGATAGAATAGGCATGTACGGAGGGTCCTATGGCGGATTCATCACTCTCATGGCACTGCTCACTGAACCTGGGAAGATTAAATGTGGAGCCGCCATACGTTCGGTTACAGATTGGGCGCATTACAATCACGCCTACACCTCGAACATTCTGAACACGCCTGACACTGACCCTGAGGCATTTAGAATTAGCTCTCCAATATATTATGCTCAAAACTTAGAGGATAAACTACTCATGCTTCACGGAATTGAAGATGACAATGTTCAATACCAAGATGTGGTGAGATTATCTCAACGATTCATAGAGGAAGGGAAGAAGGATTGGGATTTAATCGGATACCCAATTGAACCTCACGGATTCAAGGAAACTAGCAGTTGGGTAGACGAATACGGTCGTATTTTGAAACTCTTTGAAACCGAGCTTCTCAAAAAGTAAAAAAAAAATCAACCTTTTCTGAACTTAAACCGTCTTCACTGTTGAGAACTTATAAGTTAAAATGTAAACAATTGCTTTGTAAAGTAGAAGGAATTGCTAGATTTGACCTTTGAAAAACAACTACTTAATAGAGAAATGAAAATTTCTTACCCAAAATTGGATAGACATAGTCTAAAGAAAGCACTGTTAACAGTAGCTTTATTCGTTTTAACGTTTAATTCGTTCGGACAACAGGATACTGAATTTTGGTTTGTTGCTCCAGATGTTTCTTCTTCACAAGGACAAAGTCCAATTGGTTTAAAACTACTTTCATACGACAATGCTGCAACAGTGACTATTACACAACCTGCGAATGGAGGATTCACCCCAATAGTTGTTAATTTAGGTGCTAATGCGGTTTCAACTGTTGATCTTACTCCATTTCTTGCAGATATTGAAACGCCTTCAGCAGATGCTGTAAGTGATAACGGACTTAAAATTGTTTCTACAGAATTAATTACCGCCTATTATGAATTAACGGCTGGTAGCAATAAAGAAATTTTCTCTTTGAAAGGAACCAAAGGTTTGGGAACTGATTTTTACTCTCCATTTCAAAAACAATGGGATAATGCTTCAGTCTCACCAGGAACTTTCTCTTCTATTGACATTGTTGCAACTGAAGATGGAACTCAAGTAGCGATAACGCCTACAACTGCTGTTGTCGGACATCCACAAGATGTCACTTATGTCGTTCTATTGAATGAAGGAGAAACATACTCTGCTAGAGATGTTAATCTTTCAGCCGGAACTACTTTAGCCGGTTCGATCATTTCTGCAGATAAAGATATTGCGGTAACTTTATTCTCAGGAGCCTTGGTCAATTCAGGATGTAATTCGACAATGGGAGATCAAATTACGCCTACTGATAATTTAGGAACTGATTTTATTATTAGAAAAGGTACTTCATCAGATGACAGAGTTTACATCTTAGGAACTCAAAACAATACAGGGATAACGATTGAAAACCTTTCAACGACGACATCATTGATTAGCTGGAGTGAAACTTATGAACTTGACCTTACTGATGATATTAACTATATCAAGACTACTAAGCCTGTTTACATTTGGCACGCATCAGGGAATGGATGTAACTTAAATGGTGCTCAGGTCCCTCCTATTTATTGTGCAGGTAAATACGACCAAACCTTTTCTCGCGGAACTTCTGATTCGTTAGGGCTTATTGTTCATGTAAGAGCTGGATACGAAGATGATTTTCTATTGAACGGAAGCTCAACCCTTTTAACTGCAGGAGACTTTTCTGTAGTTCCTGGAACAGGTGGAGAATTTGTAGTTGCATTGAAATATTTTACGACTGCTCAAATTCCAGTAGGAAGTTTCAATAAGTTGACAAATACTGAAGAGATTTTCGGAATGGCTATTATGAACGGTTCTAACGGAAATGGTTCTGGATTTGCATATGTATCTGAATTCATTTCTTACCCATTCATTGATGCAGGTCTTGATAACTCAATTTGTGCTAACATGCCTTTCAGTGTAAATGGTGTAATTGGTGGAGGTGACGTAACTGCTGTGTGGAGTCATACCGGATTCGGATCATTTACTTCGGCTACGGACGTATTAAACAATGCCTACCAAGCGGCTCAAATTGACTCAATCATTAGCCCAATTGAATTAATATTAACCTCTACAGGGCCTTGTCCTGAAATTAAAGATACATTAATCCTCACAGTCACTCCAGCTCCTATAGTTAATGCAAATACTGACCAAATTGTTTGTGCAAATAATGCAACCATTGATTTGGACGGAACAGTTTCAGGTGGAGCAATGACAGGGAACTGGTCAACTCCAAACGGAACAGGAACATTTTTACCGAATAGTGCAACATTAAACGCTCAATATGTTCCTTCAGATGCAGATACAACTTTGGGTAATATCACTTTAGTTTTGACTTCAACTGGACCCGTTTCGTGTAATCCAACAACTGACACTATGTATTTGAGCATTACACCTGCTCCTTTTGTGGATGCCGGCCCAACCTCTTTAGATGTTTGTTCAAATAATGAAATTTTCAGTCTTAGTGGAACAGTTGGAGGAGGTTCTTCAACAGGAAAGTGGACAACTTCAGGAAATGGACTATTTAATCCTGACAACCTTTCTTTGAATTGCACTTATGAGCCAAGTCCGCTAGATGTTAATGGTGGAAGCATTTGGATCTATTTAACCTCTACTAACAATGGAACTTGTGATGTTGTTAAAGACAGTATTCAAGTCAATTTCACTGCCCCACCTAGTGTAAATGCTGGTCCAGACATGTTTGCATGTACAAATGAAGCAGCAGTTGATTTAAGTGGACTTGTCAGTGGACCGACCACTACTGGAGAGTGGTCAGGAGGAAGCGGAATGTATTCTCCAGATGATCAAACTCTAGCAACATCTTACACCCCTACAAATACTGAAATCACCTCTGGTTCAGTGACATTAACACTCACATCAACCAACAATGGGACTTGTTTATCAGAAAACGATCAAATTACTATTGATTTTGTAGCTCCACCATTTGCGAACTTTGATTACAACAATGTTTGCTTGAATGAAGAAATGGTATTTACTAATTTCTCTCTAAATGGATTTGGAACAATAATAGATTGGAACTATGACTTCGGAGATGCGTCCACAGCAAACTCGGCCAATGCAGTTCATACTTATGCCAATGACGGCACATATACTGTTGAACTAGTTGTTGAGTCAGATGCTGGATGCTTTGACACTTCTTCAAAAGTGGTTACCGTTTATGAGTTACCTGTAGCGGATTTCAACTACACATCTTCATGTGAAAATGAACTAATTGTAATTGATTTTACAGATGCTTCTACCATTACTAATGGCACAATTAATTACTGGTATTATGATTTTGGTGGTCAAGGGCAGCAATCGGTTGAGAACCCATCTCAATTATTCAATGGAGAAGGAAATTTCATCATCACTCATATCGTAGAAACAACTGACGGATGTTCGGATACGATTTTGCAAACAATTACAATACCACCAGCTCCAAATGCGGCCTTCTTTTATAATACCCCTAATGGATTAAATGTGGGTGCAGAGTTTATGTTCATTGACACATCTGATTATGTAGCGTCTTGGTATTGGGAGCTTGGAAATGGAGAAACATCAACAGATCAAAATCCATCAACTGTATATTTTGACAATGGTGATTATGAGGTTACCTTATTTGCTACTGGTCCTTTAGGTTGTATCGATTCGACTTCTCAGATAATAACAATAACTACTATCACCGATTCAATTGAACAGCTAATTCCTAACGCTATTTCTCCGAATGCTGATGGAAAAAATGATGTTTGGAAATTAGAATTTATTGAATTAACTAATCCAGATGCACAAATTGTCATCATGAACAAATGGGGACAAACTGTTTTTGAATCAATTGGATATGCAGAGCCTTGGGATGGAACTTACGGAGGCGAGCTAGTTCCTGAAGGAAACTATTATTATGTAATTAAGTTAAGTGACACAGAGGTGTTTAAAGGAGCCTTGCTCGTCATGATATCCGGAGGCAATTAGTAATGAAGAAGCTTTTAGTCATATCGTTATTTTTAGTGTCTGCTACCTCATTTGGTCAGCAGCAAAAGGTATTCACCAATTTCATGATGAATGACTATTACTATAATCCTGCAATCGCCGGATCAAAGGATGTTCATTATGCCAATATTGGGTTCAGAAATCAATGGGCTGGATTTGATGACGCTCCGCTAACTCTTTATGCTAACTTTTACGGTTCGGCCGGCAACAAAATGAAGCACGGTTATGGAGCCTCAATCATGAGCGAGCAAAGTGGATTAGTTCAAAACACTTCCTTTTATCTTAACTATGCTTACCATGTTCGTCTTTCTGATAACTGGAAGCTAGGATTGGGAATCAAACCTGGATACATTCAATACAATGTAAAACTGTATGACGCTCAATTAGCGGATCCGGCTGATGCCGTTTTAACAGGAAATGTACTTTCTACAAATGCCTTCGATTTTAATACAGGAATCAACCTTTATTCTAAGAAATTCTTCTTCATGGCGTCCATGAGAAATGCTTTGACAGACGTTATTACTGTGACATCATTCAATGAAGGTCTATCAAGACATTATACAGGAATTGTTGGTTATAAGTGGCTTGTTAATGCTAAGAAAAAACCCGAAACAGATGAAGAAGGCAATGTAATTAAAAGAAAAAAGGACTTTGAATTAATGCCAGTGTTCTTGTTTAAATATGTTAAGCCAATAAATCCACAAGGAACAATTATGTTAAAAGCAACATTCGATCGTAAATACTGGATCGCACTAACCTACCGTACACAAGATGCAGCCGGTATCGCTCTAGGACTAACGCTTAAAAAGAGATTCAATTTAGGATATGCATTTGACTATTCACTAGGAGATATTAAATCGTACAACTATGGTTCGCATGAATTGATGCTGACTTTCCAAGTGACGAACAAGAAACCATCAATCGAAGAACAAGACGAAGAAATAAACAATAGCATATTTGACGACAACAAGAAGAAGAAAAAGAAAGAAGAATAACTAAATACAGTTGGTATGAAGTGGATGAAAATAATAATATTGACCCTTGGATTTTGGTCGTCTTTTGGAACACAAGAGGCAAAGGCCCAAATTGACACAACTTTCTGGTTTGCTGCCCCATGGGTAACTCCAGATCATGCAGGAAATGTGCCTATGGCATTCCTATTTTCAACTTTCGGTAATGCCACTACAATTAGATTAAGACAACCGGCATCTACTTATGATACAACATTCACGGTTGCAGCTAATAGCCTTTTTTCAAAAGACTTAGCTCACATTTTAAATGAATTAGAAACGAAACCTGCCAATACTGTACTAACAACGGGTTTCGAGATTACTTCAGATTTTCCAATAATTGTTGTTTACGATTTTCTCTCTACTGCTAACAATCCTGAAACCTACTCACTAAAAGGTCAAAATGGTTTAGGATATGAATTTGTTTGCCCGTTCCAAACAAAATGGTTTAGCCAAAACATTTCTGGAATTGACCCCAAACAACAGATTAATATAACGGCAACTGAAGATAACACCACAATATATATAACACCCGAGTGTGATATTGTCGGACATGCTGCCGGAGTAACATACTCAGTATTTCTGCCTTTTGCAGGAAGCTCATATACTTGTGAGAACGTAGTATTAAATACGAATGTTCCTGGAAATAATCTTTCGGGAACCGTGGTGGTTTCTGATAAGAAAATCGCAGTGACCTGTTCTGATGACTCAGTCCGATCAAGCGGAGGAGGTTGTTATGACCTTATGGGTGACCAAATAGTTCCAGTAGACGTTATTGGTACTGACTATGTTGTAAGTAAAGGTTTCTTAGTGCCTGCTGGAGATGAGTCATTTTTTGTTGTTGCAACTGAAAACTTCACTACTGTAACAATTGATGACGGAGTTACGATTACAACACAGATCTTAAATCAAGGAGAAACCTTTGCCCACAGTGTCACGGAACCCCTCACCTACATATCCACCGATAAAAATGTCTACCTATTGCACGCAACAGGTTACGGATGTGAAATGGGTGAAGCCCTGCTCCCTCCATTGAATTGTGCAGGATCTGAACAAGTAAGTTTTACTCGAAACAAAACTCAACCTTTCTTTATTACATTGACATGTCCTGCGGGAGCAGAAGATGACTTTGTTTTGAATGGTAATCCATTTATTATTGATCCATTAGACTTTGATCCTGTACCTGGAACGGCCGGCGCTTATGTTGGTGATACAATTGAGTTTTCAAATGCTCAAATTGCTATGAATTCAAGTAATTTATTGACAAATTCTGCAGATTTCTTTTCAATGGGTGTATTCAACGGTGGAGCTACCGGCGGAGTATTATATCACTATTTATCTTCTTTCTTAAGAAGAGTTATCGTGGATGCAGGACCGGACACTACTTTGTGTAATGCAGAAACTGTCGTGAATCTTGATGGTGCCGTTTCTGGTGGAACAACCACTGGAATTTGGAGTGTATTAGATGGAGCAGGAACATTAAATACACCTACTAGTCTTACTACAACTTATGATCCTGTTCAATCTGATTATGATCAAGGAGTATTGACTTTTGTATTAGAATCAACAGGTAATTGTGATCCTAAATTTGATACAGTGAAAGTAGCATTTATCCAATCTCCTATTGCAGATGCTGGATTAGATGATATTTATTGTAAGAATAATGTGGGCGCAATTCCAATCAGTGGATCTGTGCAATTTGCAGTGGCATCTGAATGGTCAGGTGGATTTGGTGGTTCGATAGCGAATATTGCCGATTTGAACACTACTTATACACCTTCTCCAACAGACTTAGCGAATGACAGTGTTGCACTATACATTGAATCAGATGGTAGCTTTTTCGCATGTCCTGATGATAAAGATACTTTAGTGATCTTCTTTACCGAACCACCGGTCGTAACGGCCGGACCAGATATTGTGGCCTGCGGAACAACTGATAGTGTTGCTGTGGCAGGTACGGTTAATGGACCAACAACTACCGGAATTTGGACAACTTCAGGTTCTGGAGCGTTTTCTCCATCTGAACTAGATTTAGGGAATCACTACTTAATTACTTCAGCTGATACTACAATTGGATCAATTACTCTGGTCGTCACATCTACTAATAATGGTAACTGTTTGGCTGTATCTGACAGTTTGGTAGTCACAATACTTGACCAACCTGTTGTAGATATTACAACTTTGGATTCATTATGCGCAAACAATCCAACAATTGACTTGACAGGTACTGTGACATCCGGTTATTCTACACTTTGGAATGTATTAGGTACAGGCGGAATTGCAGATCCAAATTCACTGAACACAACATACACTGTGACTCCAGCAGACACGATTGGTGGATTAATCCAAATTGAACTTGAAACAAATGGAGGACTTTGTCCAGTTGAAAAAGACACATTACTTATTACGTTTGTGGCACCTCCTATTGTAGATGCAGGATTAGACCAAGATTACTGTGATAACGAACCTGTTTCTTTAGCTGGTCTTTTAGGCGGAAGTGCAACTGGTGCAACTTGGGGTTCTACCGGAACTGGAATGTTTAATCCATCTCCTAACTTATTAACGACTTTCTATTTCCCATCTAACCTAGACATCACTAATGGTTCAGTGGAATTGTTCTTGACGAGTTCAGCAGATTTTGGATGTCTTCCTGATAAGGACACTGCATTAATCACTTACAAACCTGCTCCGGAAGCAAACTTTACGAACTCTTCAGTTTGTCTGGGTGAGAATACTTTGTTTACTGATCAATCAACAGTGTCTTCAGGGACAGTTGATAACTGGCAGTATGATTTTGGTGATGCACAGTCGTCAATCGCTCAAAATCCTAATCACACTTACACAGGATCAGGACAGTTTAATGTGACTTTAATAGCAGGATCTGACAATGGATGTTTTGACACTATTACTCAAGCAATTTGGGTAAACCCTGAGCCAGTACCACTGTTCAATAATAATTATGCTTGTGAAAATGAAGTAATCTATTTCAATGACATCTCATTCTTAGCTTCCGGAAACATAGTTCAATGGGATTGGGACTTTGACAATGGAGCGGGATCAAGTACTATTGAAAATCCAATTTTCACATTTGGTGTTCCAGGATCTTATCCTGTATCAATGACTGTAACTAGTGATTCAGGATGTGTTGCTACTATTACAAATGATGTACAAGTTTTAAGTGGCCCTACTGCTGCCTTTACAGTTAATCCAAATCCTGGATTGGCATTGGAAGATTTAGACCTTATTGATCAATCAACTGGTGGTCCTTTCACAAATTGGTTCTGGGACTTCGGAGATGGAATCGGAGGATCAGCTCAAAATGAAGTTCATCAGTACGCCGAAGGTGGATTCTTTGACGTGATCTTAACTGTTACAGATACTGCAGGTTGTACAGATTCAACTAAAAATGTGGTTCAAATTGCACTACTTCCTGTTTTACCAACAGCCTTCACTCCCAATGGCGACTCTGAAAATGATGTATTCATTATTAGGGGAGGACCATTCTTAGCTGCTAATTTCCAAATTTATAGCCAATGGGGTGAACTAGTATTTAGTACTGATGACGCAAACATTGGTTGGGACGGAACTTACAAAGGTGAAGATGCACCAGTAGGAGTTTACACTTGGACATTTACAGTAGTGATAATTGGAGATAGAACAATAATTAAAGAAGGTGATGTCACCTTGATGAGATAGCATGAAGAGGAAAAATCTATACATATTGCTTTTCATTTGCTTTGGAGTTCAACTGAATTCTAAGGCACAGGATTTCCATTTATCAATGTATGATGCTGCACCAATGTTCTTGAACCCAGCAATGACTGGAATTGTCGAAGGACAATGGAGAGTGCACGCACATTACAGAACTCAATGGAAGGCAGTGAATTTCAAACCATTTCAAACGGCTCTTGTCAGCTTTGATAAGCCTGTTAAAAATTGGGGATTTGGTGGCCAAATTTCAAATTACAGAGCGGGAATTGGAAATTACAATGTTCTACAAGGATTAGGCTCAGTTGGTTATTCAGTTCCTCTAGATAAAAATAGATCGAACATTATTGCATTTGGAGTGCAAGGTGGATTAAGCCAAAAATCAGTAGAACATCAATTACATACTTTCGATAACCAATACTCTAATGCCGACGGAGGTACTTTTGACAACTCAATGGATAATGGGGAATCTTTCGGAGGTCAATCTTTTATTCTTCCTGAGTTGAATGCTGGATTTCTTTATTACTACGCAAAACAACAAAGTATACTCAACCCTTTTGTAGGAGTGTCTGCATTTAATCTATTGACTCCAACTGAAAGCTGGTACGGAGCAGACAACAAACTGCCAATGAGGTTTTACGGTCACGTAGGAACTAGAATTAACATAACAGAAATCATATATGTGATACCTAAAGTTCTTTATATGAGGCAAGAGCAGTTTCAAGAGATGACATTTGCTGCCGATCTTGGGGTTTTCTTGAAGAAAAGTGAACTGTACTTATTAGGTGGATTAATCTACAGAAATAAAGACGCAGCCATAATGAGCGTTGGTCTTAAGAAAGCTAATTACATTGCAAAGGTGAGTTATGATGTGAACCTTTCAACTCTCTCTACAGCTTCAACTGGTAGAGGTGGTTTCGAAGTTTCATTCACTTACATGCATCAAAATAAAGACAAGAAAACGGTAAAAATCTGTCCGAGATTATGATGAAATTATTACCTAAACTTTTACTTTTCTTTGGATTAGCAATCTTTGCCTTGAATGCATCCGCTCAGTCTAAAAAAGTTTGGATGTATAAAGCTGATTTTTTCTATGAAAAAAATGACTTTGCATCTGCCTTAAGACTTTATCAAATGGTTCTTAACGATTCATTAGGACTGTCAACAAGAGTAATTCCTTATGAGCATGTAATTTCTAATCAAAAACTAAAAGTTCCAAAAGACGGCAATGATTCTGTTAAGACAGTTAGCACTGAAGACTATGTTCATCATCAAATTGCTATGTGTTACAGAAAGTCTTATGACTACGAAAGAGCATTAGAACATTTTGAAAAATCTGCATCTACAGGAGGCTACACTGATGACTTCTATTATATAGCCAATTCAAAGATGAATATGGGTCAATACCCTGAAGCTATGGAAGCCTATGGTAAATTCATAGGAATGGAAGATGCTGGGGACAAACTTCTTGAGAGAAGCCTTGACGATATGTCGGGTTGTAATTATGCTATCAAACTTGAAGCAGATGATGACGTTTTTGTAAACATTGCTGACACCGCGGTATTTAATAAAGGAACAAGTGCATTCGGAGTTACTTATTGGGGTAAAGATGGAAAAGTAGTATTCTCAAGCGCCAGAAAAGGTAGTGTACTTCTTGACCCTGAAACTCAAGACCCTGAATACCTGCTTGATTTATATTGGACTGAAAAAGGTGAAGGTGAAGAAAAGTATTCAGCACCAACAAATTTTGGGAGACCTTTGAACTCTTCAAGACACGAAGCTTCAGGTTGCTTTGATCAAGGACACGCAATTTTCTTTACCCGTTGGGGAGATGATAATCAAAGAGAAAGATATATCTATGTTGCAAGGGAAATTGGAATGAGATTTTTTGAGTCTCAGAAATTAGATTCAACTGTAAATTTCCCAGGATTCCAATCGATAAACCCATACGTTACTCCTGATGGTAAATACCTCTACTACTCTTCTAACAGACCAGGAGGAGAAGGTGGATTTGATATTTGGAGAATAAAGCTGGGAGAAAATGGACAACTAGATGGACAACCTGAAAACATTGGTAAGCCAGTGAACTCTGACGCAGACGAGAGATCACCATTCTATCATGAGACTTCTAAAACACTATTCTTTAGCTCAGACGGGCATAAAACAATTGGTGGATTAGATATTTTCAAAGCTAATTATGACGTAGACGCCGAATACTTCAGCATACCTAAAAACATGGGTACGCCAGTGAATTCGGAACATGACGACAGCTATTTTATAACAAATGATGATTTAACTGAAGGATTCATTTCTTCTAATAGAGACACATGTACAATGTGTGACTCTTCTTTTCAAGCGCTTTGTTCAAGCTGTTATAAAATCTTTGAAGTTGAATTACCACCTCTTGAATTTAAAATCTCAGGTTACGTATTTGATATGGCTACTAACGAAATTATTCCAAACGCTTCGGTAGAGTTCAAAGATGTTACTTATCAATGGGAACACTTTGAATTGAAGACAGACGAGAAAGGATACTATGAGCACGAATTGATCCCTAAGCTTGAATTGTTCTTGAGAGCTCAGAAAAAAGATTACTTCGCCGACAAAGCAATAGTATTTACATCAGGCGAAACTGAGTCTAGAAATTATACCCAAGATTTTTACTTAGAAAAAATTCCAAAGGGAGAAATCACCATTGAAGGTATTGAATATGATTACGACAAAGCAACTCTTCGTCCTAAATCAAAAGAGATTCTTGACAATTTGATTGAATTCTTAGAGCTTAACAATAATTTGAAAATTGAAATTCGTTCTCATACTGATGAAAGAGGAAGTGATTCATATAACTTAAAATTATCTCAACGAAGAGCGCAATCAGTAGTTGACTACCTAATTGAGCATGGAATACCAATGGAACGTTTAGTACCGAAAGGATATGGCGAAACAAAGCCTGCTGAGATTGCTGATCATAATGGAGACAAAGTGATCTTGACTCCAGAGTACATTTATGCTCTTACTGACAAAGATCTTCAGGACCAATATCACCAAAGAAATAGAAGAACGGCCTTCTTCGTTCTAGGACAAGACGAATAGAGAAATGAAGTCTCTTGTCGTTCTTGGGTGTCTTTTCTCTTTTATAGGTGCTGGGGTCATACACTTCTTAGCTGAAGGCAAGTCTGGATTGAAATCCAAAATATTACCTGAATCCTACAACAATCTGATTGATCAGGAGATTGCACAACTCAATATTTACCGTCTAATTGCCTTTAGCCTAGGAATAATAATGTTGATTCTGTCAATCAAATTACTTAGTAACAAGAACGCAATACAGTAAGGTAATCCTGAGGTTCTAGATGAGTAGTGTCAGACAAAAGATAAAAGCAAAATTGTGAAGTCAAACTGGTCCCTTTTGCTTCTTTATACATGAAACCCTCCATTAATAATTCAACTCCTATCTCTTTTGAGAATTTTTGAATTTTGTATCCCAATTCGATTTCTATCTTATTATATTCAATAAAATCTAAGTAGTACAATTCCTGGTTGATGTCGCTCATTGAAGCATCAAATTGCCGAATGCTGTATGTCTCCAATTCCTCAAAGTAAGATTCGATCCAAATTGTATCAAGGCTGGCAATCAATGTGTTGAAATTAATTTCAAATGCTGATTGCAGAGAATCCAAATACATCATACCATTTGCAAGTACAATAGAGCGACTTGAATCTATCTCTTTTTTAACTTGAGAATAGTAAGCACTAGCAAATATCACAGAGTCCATATTTACATATGCGTGCTTTTCTTGTCCATTTGCCGTTACTGAAGACAATATAAATAGCAAAGAAAGGAATTTCATCATACTGCTATAAAACTACAGCTAGTAAGCCTTCTTAACAATTTCTATGTCTTAAGCTTTCATAAAAAGTGAGACAAAAAAAATCCGCTCTTGAAAAACAAGAGCGGATTCTATTTTAAAAAGTCCTTTTAGTTTTTGATAATCCTCTTAGAAACGACTTGGTCTCCTTTAACGATTTGCAAGAAGTATACGCCATCTTCAAATCCGTTCAAATCAAAATTGTTGATTCCAGAATTAAGTATGCTCTGATTCAATACTACTTGACCATTAACATTTATAATTTGTATTAAATCAATGTCCTCAGTCAATTCAACATTGATAACTCCGTTTGTCGGATTAGGATAAACCTTAACTTCAAATGCTTCATTTTGATCAAAGCCAATATCGTCTATCACAATAATGTTTGTTACTTCAGAGAACTTAGAACATCCATTGCCATCAGTGTATAGTAATGTGTATGATCCGTTCACTCCTTCATTTACCCAGTTCAATGAGTCGTTATCTCCACCCGTCACAGGAGACCCATCAAAATACCATTGATTTCCTGAGCTATAAGAAGAAACTAACCAGGCTCCATTTTCAAAGATTACTGGCGAAGTTGGTAGTGTGTTTACAGTAACTAAAACTGAGTCTTCACCAAAACAGCTGTTTACATCAAAGGCGTCAACATAATACCAAGTATCTACTGTTGCATAAGACCAAGGATCTGAAACAATTATAGATGATAATGATGGGTCGTTATCCCAAACATATGTATCTCCACCAGTCGCCATCAGTTGTAATGAGTCTCCAATACACATTGAAGTATCGGCACCAGCATCAATTGTAGGTAGAGCGTTAAGACCAACCGTTACACTAGCGGTGTTCTCACACATAGTAGTAGAATTCGTTCCAGTAACTGAGAAAGTTGTGATTGTAATAGGCTCTGAAATTGGGTTACTTATATTAGTTGCAGTTATGAATGTAGGATGAAAATCCCATTGGTACGTGTCAGCTCCTGTTGCAAGTAATGGCGCTTGAGATCCAACGCACACATTAAAGTCTACACCTGCCGAAACATTTGGTAAAGGATCAACACTAATGAAAACTGAATCAATGTTCGTACACATGTTCACATCCGTTCCAGATACATAAAACCAAGTATCCACTGTATTAGAAGCTACCGGATTACTAATTGTCTCATTTGAAAGGTCAGAGTTTGCTGTCCAAACCCAAGTCAGAGCTCCTGTTGCAAATAATTGAGAATCGTCACCAATGCAATGTGAATCAGCCGGTCCAGCATCAATTCCAGGTAAAGAAATTGTAGAAATGGTTACATCATCAGTATCAATACATCCGTTACCATCTGTTCCCGTTACTGTGAATGTCGTTAATGAAGGCGGAAATGCATCTGGGTCAGCATCAACTAAAGTTGATAAGTATGGAGATGAATCCCACAAATAAGATACAGCTCCTGTTGCCAACAATCCAATAGTATCACCTACACAAATCTGATCATCCAGTCCTGCATTAACCACAGGAGAAGTGAATAATGAAATTTGAATAGAATCGTTGTTTTCACATCCGTTTCCATCAGTACCTGTTACATAATACCATGTTTGAGAAGTTGGTGACGCAATAGGGTTAGGAATATTCAATTGAGACAATGTAGCATCAACATCCCATAAGTAAGTAGCTGCGCCAGTTGCATTCATTGGATAACTATCTTCAGGACAAATTGAAGTGTTAGTTCCTGCATCCACGTTTGGTAAGGCAAAGGCGGTCACATTTGCATTGGCAGAATTTACACATCCGTTCGTGTCAGTTATTGTTACAGTGTAAGTTCCTGTTGAATACACTGTAGTAAAACTATCTACTGAAGAAGTACTCCAAGAATACAAGTCATAAGTGTCTGTGTATAGTGTTACTGAATCTCCAGTACAGAAGCTTAAAGGTGTGTCATTGTAAATAGTTGGCGAAGGGATTGAATTCACCACAACAGTCACAGTATCAAAATCAACACAACCCGAAGCGCTTTCACTACTCACTGTATAAACAGATGTCGTGTTCGGGTCTGCCGTTGTTGTTCCACAAGATGTGCATGACAAACTCCCAGCATCACCAGATAAAACGGCCCAAGTGATGTTTATACCACCAGTTGCAGTTAAATCAACATCTTGTCCAAGACAAATTGCTGTATCAGCAGAAGCTACCGTGGTTAACTGACAATATTTAATTGTACTATAATCTAAGTTCGTTACTCCACCGTGACTTGAACCAGTTACAAAAATATTTTCTGTAGGATCTAGCTGCATTTTTACTGCTTGATCACTTAAACCTGAAGGGCCATCAAATCTTGTATCCCAGATCAGATTACCTGATACATCATATTTTACGGTTGTATAATCATTATTAACACCTGCCTCGTAGCTATAACCTGTTAAGTAAACAAATCCAGTTCCCGATAATTGAATATCAGTAGCTTCATCAAACCCTAATCCTGTACTAGTGTATCGGTCATCCCATAAGAATGTTCCATTATTATCATAGGCGATAGTATAGTAATCTTCAGAAGAAGCTAAAGACTTAGATCTACCAGTAACAAAAATATTACCCGAAACTTGATCAACAGCTATGGCGTTAATTCTATCTAAAGCGGTTGCGTCACCAGAATAAGTTTCTGTCCATTGCCATACACAATTGTTATTGAATTTCATTGTGGCATAATCTTCTTCCTCTACAGGAGCATTAAAGGCTTGTCCCGCAATAATAATATTACCAGCCGCATCTAATTCCATTGCATTTGGCGTATCTAAACCATTAAACCCAGCATCAACTGTAGCTTGATTAGTTGGAGCACCTCCTGTTGGAGCATACTTCATAACTAAAAAATCAAAATAAGAAGTTCCCGACCCTACGTCAGAATGTCCACCTACATAGATGTTATTTGAAGCATCTGTTTTAACAATTTTTGCTTCATCATTATTAGTAGTTCCATTTGAATAAGACCAATCTAGGAGTCCTGTAACCCCATCAACTTTAACCACTAAGTAATTAATATCAGTTGCGCTAAATGAAAATGTTCCTGCTGCAATTACGTCATTATTAGCATCAACAGTCACATCTTTACCACCATCAAACAAAGTTGAACCAGTATGAACATATTCCCACATCAAAAGACCTGTCGTCCCATTGATTTTGATGACTGTTAAATCCCAATCATCTCCTGAAATAAATTTTGACCCCGTCACTAAGACATTTCCAGCTCCATCCAATTGAACAGCTGATGCTTCATCTAGGCCAGAACCACCATGTTCATATCGCCAATCTTCAGTTCCATCAGCCAAATATTTTACGGTAACCCAATCGTAGTTACCATCTGAGTCAAAAGATGTTCCTGTAACATATGTATTACCGGATGCATCCAATTCCAAATCAACTGCTTGATCAATGAAACTTCCATCACCATTTAGCCTGGATTCCCATTGAACATTGATTTGAGCGAAAGATAAATTCAAGAAAAAAGTTGAAAGTACAACGAGTACAATTCTTGACATAAGTGTAGTTTTAAGCATTTCAATTGGCTAAAGTAAAGAAAATGTACACAGAATCAAAGAATTTCAATCAGATAGATGTGAACTTTTCATTGACGGATGGTATTTTTTTTAGGACGAATTGTCACATTTATCAGATTAGCGTCTAAAAGTTTGCATTAGATGATTAATATCTATAATTTCGTGACTTTGTACCTACTCACAAAACTGAGTTGAAAATGAAAAGATTACTACTACTATTCACTATCCTGTTATCAGGGTATTCATTCGCTACACACGTAGTTGGGGGTGAAATAATCTATCAACATGTTGGTGGATCATCTTACATACTAACGGTAAAATTATACCGAGATTGTGATCCGAGCTCTGTTCAATTCCCGCTCACAACTGCTGTTATTGTTGACGAAGGAGATGGAACAGCTTACACAACATTCACGCTTCCCATGCTAGGACGTGACACATTGAGTCCTGAGCTTGATACATGTGCCTTCGACCCTGGTATTTGTGTAGAGGAAGCAATATATTCTTCAGTGGTTTCATTACCTCCTGGATCTGGAGGATATCACCTTTATTACCAACTTTGTTGTAGAAACGGAAGTATTCTTAATATTAATGCTCCTCTGAATGCGAGAGAAACTTTTTATGCTTACGTTCCTGATAACAACATTTACTTGACAAACTCAAGTCCTGTAATAGCTAATTTCCCTCCAGTTTATGTATGTAATGACCAAGATCTCAGTTTAGATTTTGGAGCCACAGATGCAGATGGAGATTCACTGGTTTACTCATTTTATACTCCTTATGATGGAGTGAACGGTACCGGAATAACTTATGGTCCTGGGCTACCACCAAATAATTTTCAAGCACAACCAATTACTTGGATTGGTGCATTTAATGCTAATAACCCGCTTGATAACAATGCGCCTTTTAATGGATTGAATATTGACGCACAAACTGGTTTCATTACTGGTTCTCCAGATGGAACTGGTCAATTCGTAGTTGGTGTAATGGTAGATGAGTATCGTGACGATTCTCTAATTGGTAGAATTACAAGAGACTTTCAATTAAATGTAGTGAATTGTCCTCCGCCCCAAGATGCGGCGATTGGACCAATTGATGCATGTAACGGAGTAGCAATTACCTTTGACAATCAATCAGGTGCCGGAGCAAATGGATTCTGGTGGGATTTTGGAACTGCAAATCCTGCAGATACCTCTATAGTTTTTGAACCTACATTTACTTATCCTTCAATCGGAACTTATACAGTAACCTTGATGGCTCAAAAAGGAACACTCTGTGCCGATACGGTCACTTATGTTATGACTATTTCTGGCTTGAATGGAGATTTTACGCCTCCTGATACATTGTGTATCGGCGAGTCTGGAACATGGACAGACATTTCAGTTCCTGCAGCAAATGGTGTTGTTGATAGCTGGCAGTGGGATTTTGGAGATGGGAATACTTCTACCGCACAAAATCCAACTCACGCCTTCGCAACAAGTGGAGACTTTATGGTTCAACTTATTGTTGGCACAGATGTAGGATGTTCAGACACTATTACTAAAATGATGCACGTGAAAATTCCGCCACAAGCTGGAATTGTTCCTTTACCTGGTTGTAACGGATTAACTGTTGACTTTACGAGTTCAAGCGACCCGCTTGCAACTGGTCTTTGGTGGGAATTTGGAACTGGTTTCCCAGCTGACACTTCTGATCTCACTGACCCTACCTTTACTTACGGTTCATACGGAAGTTATACTGTTAACTTAGTTGCTCAAAAAGGTACATCTTGTGCTGACACTGCTTCATACACAATCATTATTTCAGACATCACGGCAGATTTTGCTGCTGTTGACACAACTTGTACCAATGTATTAGTGCCTTATTCAGATCTTTCATTCACTACAGGTGGTGGAGTTGTTGACTCATGGCAATGGGACTTTGATGGTGCTGGTTCATCTACATCACAAAATCCAAGTATAGGATACACAGTTGCTGGAGACTATGACGTTCAACTGATTGTTGAATCAGATTTAGGTTGTATTGACTCTATTACGATTGATATTACTGTTGAAGACGCTCCACAAGCGATCATTGGACCTACAGATTTTTGTTCAGGATTGACGGTAGACTTCTCTAACGCTTCACCTGCAGGTGCATCTGGTTTCCATTGGGATTTTGGAACAGCCAACCCAGCAGACACATCTATTTTAGATAATCCAACCTTTACGTTCCCTTCATTTGGTTCATACACAATTGTATTAACTGCTCAAAAGGGAACTGATTGTGAGACCGTAACAACCCTAGATATTCAAGTATCAGAAATTACAGCTGATTTTGTATCAGTTGATACAATTTGTGAAGGAGACAACATTAGTTTCACTGATGCTTCTATCACACAAGTTGGAACTACCATTACTGATTGGGATTGGAACTTTGGAGATTTGAATATTTCAACTCAACAAAATCCAACTCATCAATATAACGGTACAACTGGTACTGTGCCGGTAGAACTAATCGTTACTTCAAACATTGGATGTAAAGATACAATCGTACAAAATGTTGAAGTAATTCCTCTTCCAATCGTAGATGCAGGTATGGACACAGCTGTTTGTGTATCTAATCCAAGCCTTTTACTAAACGGAAGTATTTCAGGAACAGGTGGCGGATTCTGGTCCGGACTTGGAGGGGTATTTACACCAAGTAATACAATCATGAACCCAACATATTTCGCTTCATTAGGTGAATTAAATAATGGATCAACACAATTAGTACTGACTTCAAATGCAACACTTTATTGTGCTGCAGTGACAGATACTTTGACTATCCAATATTTAGATACTCCTACTATTGATGCAGGATTAGATATTGAAGTTTGTGATGACACTACCTATATACAATTAGGAGCCACAGTTCAGTTCACTACCAATACGGTTTGGACGACAAACGGAGCCGGATCATTTGATGATGACGGACTTTTAGATGCAACATACACTTTCTCTCCTGGAGAGATTATCGCAGGTGACTCAATTGCATTCGGAATTGAAACGTTTAACTTCTCAGGTTGTCCTGATGACATGGATACGGTTTGGCTATTCTTCAACTCTCCTCCTACTATAGGAACTGTATTTGACGATACTGTATGTGCAGGATTCCCTATTGTATTGAATTCAAATTCTACTACAGGAAATGGTCTTTGGACTACTTCTGGTGACGGAATCTTCAATCCTGATTCTTCAGACGCAACACTTTACGACCATGGTGTATTAGACGAAACAACTGGATCCGTAACAATCTATTTTGAATCTTTAGATAATGGAGGCTGTGCCGCACTATACGATACACTTGATATTGTAATTGTACCATCTCCTACTCCTGATTATTCATTTGTAGAAGATTGTTTTGGTAGCCCCACAGTATTTACCAATAATTCAACTTCAATTGACCCAATTGTTGGTTACGAATGGATCTTTGAACCAGGTGAGACGTCAACAGACACAGACCCTACTCATACATTCACTACACCAGGTATTCATCCAGTTGAATTAATTGTGACTTCAGCAAATGGATGTACCGATACATTAACTACAGATGTTAACGCTCACCACATTCCTGTTGCTGATTTTGGAATTCCAGCACCTTGTTTAGAACCTGCAAGTTTCTTCTTTGACTCTTCATCTGTTGTAAACGACTCGATCGTTTCTTGGAATTGGGATTTCGGAGATGCTTCTGCTGCTAGTACTGATCAAAACCCTGCTCACATTTACGCAGGATCTGGAACATATGACGTTACTTTATCCGTAACTTCAGGATTTGGATGTAGCAATTCAACAACAGTAGCTATTACAATTTTCGAAGGACCTACAGCAGCATTTACTGTAAGCCCACCTAGCGGAAACGTAGGTGACGATATTTACTTCACGGACAATTCTGTTCCTAATCCAGAAGCGATTGTTAGTTGGCTGTATGATTTTGGTGACTCAAGCACTTTAGCTTCACCTGATGCTGTTCACGTATTTGACCCTGAAGGAGAATATGAGGTTACTTTAATAGTTATTGATGAAGCAGGTTGTACAGATTCTATAACAGTTGTTGTACCAGTTTATCACGGACCATTAGTTCCTTCTGCCTTTACCCCTAACGGAGATGGAAACAATGACTTCTTAAATATTCTTGGAGGTAATTTTGAATCAGTTGATTTCAAGGTTTACAACAACTGGGGTGAACAAATTTATGAGACGTTAGATCCAAATGATGCAGGATGGGATGGTACTTACAAAAACATTGATCAGCCAATGGGCGTATATGTGTATGTAGCGACAGTTGTCACATTTGATGGCGAAGAGCATGTATTAAAAGGAGATGTATCATTAATTAGATAATTTGAGAATGAAAAAAATACTTACAGTCATAGGGATTGCTTTGTTATCAATTCAATCTTATGCGCAAGATTTTCACTTGTCGCAGTATGATGCCGCCGCTCTAAACGCAAATCCAGGAATGACTGGTGTGTTTAAAGGCGATTACAGAATTCACGGCCACTTTAGAACTCAGTGGATGGCTATTGCGACTAAACCTTTTACAACTGGTTTAATTGCATTTGATGCAAATCAAGGAAAATGGGGTTGGGGAATTCAGGCAGCAAACTTTAGAGCCGGTACAGGAGCATATAATGTGATTAGTATCCTACCTTCTGCGGCTATTAAACTCCCTTTTGGAGAAAAGAAATTCAGCTTTTTTAGTATAGGTGCTCAAGCTGGAGTTTTTCAAAAATCAATTAAGATTTCTGCACTAACATTCGGAGATCAATATTCTCCGTACGGAGGAGGTACATTTTCAAACTCAACTGCAGAAGCTTTTGGGGATGCAAATCAAATCAACTTAGATGTGAATCTAGGAATCATGTATTACTATGCAAAACCAGGAATCAGAGTAAATCCGTTTGGAGGTGTTTCTATGTATCACGTAAATAGACCTACAGAATCATTTATTGAAGACGACGGAAATAAACTGCCGTTCAGATACCAGGGAATTGCTGGAGCAAGAGTTGTTTTGACTAACAAAATAGCCATCATCCCTAAAGTACTATTTCAGTACCAAGAACAAGCAAGTGAATTAACATTCAGTGCTCTTGGTCAGTTCTATTTGGAATCATATGACATCTTTTTATTAGGTGGAGGTACTTATAGAAATAAAGATGCAGCAATTTTAGAATTTGGCGTGAAGTATGGTCAATGGACTGGAAGGTTCAGTTACGACATCAATACTTCTACTTTGAATAACGCAACAAACGGAAGAGGTGGTTCTGAACTTTCAGTTACCTATATTTTCAATAGACCTAATCCGAATCCAGTACCAACTTGTCCGAAATTATAATGAAGAAAATAAGCACATTACTTATACTAGCAGTATTGACTGCGGGTTCTTTATTCGGTCAAACCAATAAAGAATTGATGAAAATGGGGGATGCTGCCATGATCAATGGTCGTTACTCTAATGCTGTCCACTACTATTCTTTTATTTTATTCAAAATTCAAGAAGGAGAAGAAGCATTGTATTACCCTTACGAAATTTCAACTGCCTACAGAGAACCTGAAAAGGAAGAAAATGGAACAATTGCTCCGCCTTCTAGCCCTAATGCTAAGGAGGTTAAGGTAATTCATAAATTGGCAGATGCTTATCGTTTAGCTGACGATTACAAAAATGCCGAGAAATGGTATGTATCGGCATTGGCTAATCCGAATGAAGAGTTTCCTTACGCTCAATACTTTTATGGAGTATCATTAATGTACAATGAGAAGTTTGAAGAGGCTCAACAGCAGTTCGAAGAATATCAAACGAACAATAATGATCCTGACAATAAATATTACAAGCTGGCATCAGACAAAATAGCTAGTTGTCAATTTGCATTAAATCCAGGGAACACCAAAGAGACTGTAGAGGTCAACAACTTAGATTCAATAATGAATGCCGGTTCCACTAGTTTTGGAATGCAATTCGCATCTGAAGAATATATGTTATTCTCTTCAGCAAGAATTGAAACAGAAATTGATTCGACAAAGTTAGATGAAGAGAAAAATCCTCTTGAATTATATCTTCTTGATATCTACATGGTGAAAATAAATGAGGATGGAAGCCTAGGCAAACCTGAGAAGTTTCCGTTTGAAATTAACTCAAGAGATTATCACGAAGGATCTGCAGTTTTATCTTCTGATGGTACATCTATGTTCTTCACGAAGATGGATCCTGAAAACAGAAACGAAACTAAAATTTACGCAAGTAGAAAATTTAATAATCAATGGTTAAAGCCTTTCCCTCTAGATGGAAATGTAAATCTTGATGGATTTAGATCAATGAACCCTTATTTTGGAGCAGATGGTAAAACATTATACTTCGCTTCGAATAGACCAGGTGGTGAAGGTGGAATGGATATTTGGTACACTGAGCTGAATGCTCAAGGAGAAACTACTGAACCTCAAAACATGGGGAATCAAATCAATACTCCTTCTAATGAGGTAACTCCATTTTTCCATGAGAATACAAAAACGCTTTATTTCGCATCTGAAGGTCATATTGGATTCGGAGGATTAGACGTATTCTCAAGTAGATTTGATGAAGACACTGATTGGTTTGGAGCCTCGTTAAATGCAGGCGCACCGATTAACACCTCAAGAAACGATAGCTATTTCGTAATTGATCCTAAATTACAAACAGGCTATGTGACCTCTGACAGAGATGCCTGTACCGAATGTGATTCAATCTATAACTTAAGCATTCACTGTAATAAAGTATTTGAGGTTAAGAAACCTGAAATGAAGTTCTTCATCTCTGGTTATGTATATGATGAAGCTACAAATGAGATATTACCAGGTGCAAAAATTGAATTTAAAGACGTTACTTACAAATGGGAACACTTTGAGATGATTGCGGATGAGAATGGTTACTATGAGCATGAATTAGAGCCAAATCTTGAATTATTCATGAGAGCGTCACAAAAAGATTACTTTGCTGACAAAGCCCTTGTATTCACTCTTGGAGCCACAGAATCTAAAAATTACCAACAAGATTTTTATTTAGAGAAAATTCCTAAAGGGGAGATCGAGATTGAAGGTATTGAGTACGATTTCGATTCGGCTAAGCTAAGACCAGTTTCAGAAGAGATTTTGGATAACCTATTAGATTTCTTAGAACTGAATAGCAATCTAAAAATTGAGATTCGTTCGCACACAGATGAGAGAGGAAATGATGCTTACAACTTAGATTTATCTGATCGTCGTGCGAAAAGTGTTGTGGATTACTTAGTAGATCATGGAATACCGAGAGAAAGATTAGTTCCTAAGGGATATGGTGAAACTAAACCTGCAGAGATTAAACACACTGATGACAGCATGGTTTTCTTGACTCCTGAGTTCATTTATGGCCTCACTAATGAAGATTTACAAGAAGAGTACCATCAAAGAAATAGACGTACAGCATTCTTCGTACTAGAACAGAACTAGAATATTTAACTTATTTTAAAATCCTGACCGAAAGTCTTTCGTGTCAGGATTTTTTTTGTTCGTATCTTTGTCAAAAATTATAGAATGAGCAGCAAGAATGACGCAAGCTATGGTGTAGGAATGAGCATAGCACAAAGTTTAGAAAACCAAAACCTTGAAGACATCAATTTAGATGAGTTCGTAAAAGGTATCAGTGATATATTTAATAAGGCTGAATTAAGATTTTCTCCTGAAGAAGCGAATATGAAAATTCAATCATATTTAAATGAAGTAAACGAATCTAAATTTGCGCAGTTTAAAACTGCTGGAGCTGAATTCTTAGCTGAGAACGCAAAGAAAGATGGTATTACTACTTTAGAATCAGGATTACAATATGAAATTGTTGAAAATGGATCTGGTGACAAGCCTTCAGCTGAAGCGCAAGTGACAGTTCATTACCACGGTACTCTAACTGACGGAACTGTATTTGATAGCTCTATTGAAAGAGGGACTCCGGCAACATTTGGTGTGAATCAAGTGATCAAAGGATGGACAGAAGCATTACAATTGATGCCTGCTGGTTCAAAATGGAGATTATATATCCCTGAAGACTTGGCATATGGTGCTAACCCGCATCCAGGTGGACCTATTAAGCCTTACATGGCGTTAATATTTGATGTAGAATTAATTAGCATTGCCTAATGAAAATTAAAGTATTAATTCCTTTTTTATTTTTAGTGGCTTGTAATGAGACACCAACAGTTGATACTGATCAGGATAATGATGAAGTGACAACTGAAAATAAATTAGAATTTGATACATATAACGAGAAGATAAGCTATAGCATTGGCCTTGATCACGCAAGGGGATGCTATAAGGCTTATTCTTCACCTGCCACTGCAGATAAATTTAACCTAAGACAAATTGAGGCCGGAATGGTCGATTATCTATTGGGAGAAGAGTTGCAGGTGTCTTTTCTTGAAAAAGATAGTTTACTAGACCTCTATCTACTCCCAAACGGTGAAGTTGATGAAATGGCTGTTTCGAAGAATGACGCTAGCTATGCAGTGGGATTAGATGAAGCTTTCAATATTGTAAGCTCTTTGGTAGGACGTAAAATAGATCAAACAATAGAGGTTGAACTATTAGTTGAAGGAATAAAAGATGGAATGCAAAATCTTACACCTTCAATCCCTTACATGGATGCCAGAAGAGAAATAGATAAATACTACTCAGAGCTTAACCTAGATAATGGGAAATTATTTTTAGAAGAAAATTTACTCTTTGAAGGAGTCATTGAAACTGAAAGCGGACTTCAATATGAAGTTATCAAAGAAGGAAGTGGCATCTCACCCAATTTAGCAGATTCTGTTACGATTCATTACACAGGACGATTTATTGACGGAAGAGTATTTGAATCGACAGTTCCTTCAAACGTCCCTTTTTCTGGACCGCTACTTAGTGTGATTGCTGGCTGGCAAGAAGGCGTAACACTTATGAGAGAGGGCGGCCAAAGTCGCTTTTACATTCCTCACAACTTAGCTTACGGACCTGAAGGTAAAGGCGTAGTTGAACCTAACTCAACTTTAATCTTCGATATTGAGCTTTTGGCTGTAAAAAGGCTTAAATAAACCTTTTAGTTTAGATTGTTTCAAGAAATCTTTTATTCTTCTTATCTGCTTTAAATCAAGGAATAAGAGATAAACAATTATCATCACAATTCCGAAAGAGAAAATACCCATCCCGAAGGCAATCCCCAAATGAAAAACTACTCCTACCATCAAGAAAGGAGTCTTTACTTTTTTAATCCAAACCAACAAAGGAAACAGCAACTGGTAGGCTAAAGTTAAATAAGTAGCAATCATTGACAGCCACAAACGTTCTCCAAAAAGCCACTCAAAAGGAGCCGAGCTGTAATTATCTATTCTTGAAATATACATGATGGCTTCACCTGAAGTCCAATTTGGATCATACAACTTATAGAATGCACTGAAAAAATAGAGAATGCAGATTTGAATCAACAAAATCCAATAGAATGTATTGTTCAGTATGTTTTGCAAATCACCAAAAGTGCCCTCCTCTTTTCTTTTATGAATGAACATCAAATAAAAGAGCAAAAAGTTGATTAATACTTCTCCACCAGTAAATGCCAAATATCCTTTTAAAAATAAATTGACCGTAAAGAAGTAAACGAAAAAAGATGAAATTTTTGGCCAAAAATTTAAAAGACCACTGATTAGAAATGTGATTTGACCAATTACGAACACAAGGTAAAACCAACTATAAGAACCGTTTCCGGGATGACTCAATATATTTATCAATCCATGCGTCCCTTGTCTGTAAAGAGGCAGGTTCGTATTCCATCCTCTGGTTCCAACCAGTCCGTGATAGCCGAATAGATCTTGAGCTATAGGCAGCAATAACAAAGCATTAAGCAGTAAAAAAAGATATAAGACTTTTCTGAAAAAATCAACTTTTTCGAAGTGCTCGAATGGACGATTAAAAATATGCGAAATCTTGCCTATCACCATTTCCACAAGTATCTTGGATAGTAGAGTGTCCCCTCTTCTCCTGTTTTCACATTATGCATTTCACATTTGAGATCAGCACTTAATGGTTTGATTCCCATATTACAGGCAACACCATAAATATATCTTTGCAATAGGTAATAACTGTGACCCTGCTCTTTAAATATCCAAGCAATTTCATAGTCAAACTCTTGATCAAGTCTCAGTCCAAAATCATCTTTATCATAGTTAATCCAATAAACCAGATTAGCTTCAAGCAAAGCGATTTCAGCATGATGTGTCATCCGAAATATTCTATGCCATTCATTTGATTCACCTGCTGGATGAATCCAACCTGTCTCTCCATCTTCGTGCTGAATATTCATCAAAACACTGCCTTCAACCAATGGGCATGGAGCAAACATTGACCATTGTTGCTCAAATAAAGGCGATACATAAGGAGAAACTAATGACTTTATTTTTGTCGGGACAACCTCAGTCGGAGCCGCATAAATAATAAGACTAAGCGAATGAAATACCACAAATAAAAATGCAATGCATCCAGCAATTATTTTGTTTCTTGATTTCAGAATCGGAATCTTATTAAATTTGTTACAAATTAAGCATTAAATTCTATGTCAACCAAAATCACAAATTCGGCAACTTCATGGGTTGAAGTTCCTTCAAATTCAGATTTCCCAATCCAAAACATTCCTTTCGGAACTTTCAAAACCAGCAGTCTTTCGCCTCGTGTGGGTATTGCAATCGGTGAACAAGTTCTAGATTTGAAAGCACTTTTTGATTTAGGTTATCTAAATAATATTGGTTTTGATTCAGAAGATTTTGACACATGTTTTTTAAACAACATGATGCGTAAAGGCAAGTCAGGAAGCAGAAAGTTAAGAGAACGTATTTTTGAACTTCTAGAAAAATCAAATGATGAGCTACAGTCAAAACCTGAAGACATTGCGAAAGTCTTACTGACTCAAGGTGAAGTTGAAATGCTATTACCAATAGACTCAAGAGACTACACTGACTTTTACTCTAGCGAACAACATGCGTTCAATGTAGGTTGTCTTTTTAGAGATCCTGAAAATGCCTTATTACCAAACTGGAAACACATTCCTGTAGGATATCACGGAAGAGCTTCTTCAATTATTCCTTCAGGTCAAGAAATAGTAAGACCAAAAGGTCAAAAGAAACCGCCAACAGATTCTATCCCATCATTTGGACAGTCTAACTTGTTAGATTTCGAATTAGAAACTGTCTTCTTTACATTTCAAGGGAAACCTCTTGGAGAAACGATTACAACTGCCGAAGCAGATGACTACATTTTCGGAATGGCCTTATTTAATGATTGGTCAGCAAGAGACATTCAAGGTTGGGAATATGTTCCATTAGGACCATTCTTAGGAAAGAGTTTTGCTTCATCTGTATCACCTTGGATCGTTACAATAGACGCACTTGAGCAATTTAGAACTGCTGGTCCGATTCAGGAGCCTAAAGTTTTACCATACTTAGAATACGAAGGAGATAAACACATTGATATCAATTTAGATGTAATCATTAAGCCGGAGAACGGAGATGAAAATGTGGTTGGACGATCAAATTACAAGTACATGTATTGGAACATGAATCAACAATTAGCTCATCACTCAATAAACGGATGTAATATCGGTTTAGGTGATGCTATGGGTTCTGGAACAATTAGTGGTCCTAACGAAGGTCAATACGGATCAATGCTTGAGATTTCTTGGAAAGGAACAAAACCTTTCAAGATGTCAGATGGAACTGAACGTAAATTCTTGCAAGATGGGGATACTGTTATCATGAGAGGAAATTGTCAAAACGACGAAATCAGAATTGGTTTTGGAGAAGTGAGCACTAAAATTTTACCTGCCAAATAATCTGAATGGTTCCTAGTCCTCAAAATATTGATTTAGAAAAAGAGCGAAAAGAAATTCTGAACGCTTACAAGGGTTTACTCAGAGCGAGTAAAGATTACAGAAATGCTGAGGACACCAGAATTATCCGTAAAGCATTCGATCTTTCTGTTGAGGCGCACAAAGACATGCGCCGTAAATCAGGAGAACCTTACATATATCATCCCATTTCAGTTGCAAGGATTTGCTGTGAAGAAATGGGTTTAGGGACAACCGCAATTGTCTGTGCATTGTTACATGACACAGTTGAGGATACTCACATTACTCTCAACGATATTGAAGAACAATTCGGATTGAAGGTTAGAACAATTATTGATGGACTAACCAAAATCCCTGAAGTATTTGATGACAATATATCACTACAAGCTGAGAATTTCAGAAAATTAATTCTTACAATTTCTGATGATTTAAGAGTGACGTTCATCAAAATGGCCGATCGTTTGCACAATATGCGAACGCTAGGATCCATGAGACCTGACAAGCGATTAAAGATTTGCTCAGAGACCGAGTTTTTATACGCTCCCCTAGCTCATAGATTAGGGTTTAATGCAATTAAAACTGAATTTGAAGACATAATCTTCAAATACAAAGAGCCCGAAATTTACAAGCAAATCGAGCTGAAGCTTGAAAAAACGAAAGAAGTTAGAAATAGATTCATTCGTCAGTTCACTAATCCGATTAAAGATAGATTGGATAATGAAAATCTTAACTATAGCGTCAAGGCTAGAACAAAGAGTATCCCGTCAATATTCAAGAAGATTCAAAATAAGCATGTCACCTTTGATGAGATCTATGACATCTTTGCGATTAGAATAATAGTTGACGTTCCTTTTGAAAATGAGAAACCAGTTTGTTGGAAAATTTACTCAATGGTGACGGATTTCTATCAACCTAACCCTGATAGACTGAGAGATTGGGTATCGACTCCGAAAACGAACGGTTATGAATCACTTCACACAACAGTGATGAGCCCAAGCGGAAAATGGGTTGAGGTTCAAATTCGAACTAAAAGAATGGATGAGATTGCAGAGAAAGGATACGCAGCTCATTGGAAATATAAAGACAGTCTTTCACAAGACAATACATTTGACCGTTGGGTTGGCGAAGTTAGGGCCCTTCTTGAAAATCCTGAAGTAAATGCCCAAGACTTTATTGATGAATTCAAGCTGAATTTATTCTCAGAAGAGATTTACGTTTTTACTCCTAAAGGAGATTTAAGGGTTTTACCTAAAAATGCAACAACCTTAGACTTTGCTTTTGACATTCATACTGATATTGGATTATCCTGTATTGGAGCCAAAGTGAATGGTAAATTAATGCCCTTGAGCCACATTCTTAAGAGTGGTGACCAAGTTGACATTATTCGCTCGAAACAACAAAAACCAAAAGAAGATTGGCTCAAATTTGTGGCATCTGCCCGAGCAAAATCAAAAATCAAAGGAGCCCTCAACGAAGAACACAAGAAAATAGCCTCTGACGGAAAAGAGATTCTACAAAGAAAACTTCGCCAATTAAGAGTTACTTGGAATTCTGAAAACATCCAGGCTCTTGAAAAATACTACGGGATATCAGGGTCTTCTGAATTCTATTTTCAGATTGCAAAAGGTAAAGTTGATTTATCAAAAATGAGACAGATTGAAATCAACAATCACGATTTTGTCTTAGAAAAGAAAGCTAGCCAAAGGGTTGAGTCTTCTGAACTTGAAACTATCATTAAAAAGGTTGACACCAAGAAGGATACGATTATAATTGGTGAAGATTTTAAAGAATTTGAATACAAGTTGGCCAATTGCTGTACTCCTATTCCAGGAGACAATGTCTTTGGGTTCATAACGGCAACTGACGGAATTAAAATTCATAGAACGAATTGCCCTAATGCCACTCAACTAATGTCAAACTACGCTTACCGAATAATGAAAGCAACTTGGCAAAGTGATCGATTAAAAGAAAGATTGACAGCATTATTGATTACTGGAATTGACGATATGGGAATCGTAAATGAGATTACAACAATTGTCTCTTCAGTGATTGGAGTGAATATGAAATCAATTTCGTTTGAGTCAGAAGACGGAACCTTTGAAGGTAAAATTCAGCTTTATGTTTATGATACTGAGCAATTAGACCAGCTCATCTTAAGATTTGAACAAATTGAAGGTGTAAAACAGGTCAGCAGAATCTGATTTTAAACGATATTTCTTTCTATCTTTGGTTAAGTAGGTTTACTTACATAATCCATCAATATGGAAAAAGAAGAACTTCAAGAAACGGTCAAAGAAATTTTCTCTACTTTTTTAGAGAATAACGGTCACCGAAAGACGCCCGAGAGATTCGCAATTTTAGCCGAAATCTATGCTCACAAAGGTCATTTTGATATAGAGTCGCTTTATGTCAACATGAAGAATAAAAACTATCGAGTAAGTAGAGCTACGCTTTACAATACAATGGAACTTCTTCTTTCTTCAAACTTGGTTAGAAAACACCAATTCGATAATATTTCACAATTTGAAAAAGCTTACGGCTTTAGACAACACGATCATGTCATTTGCACTAACTCAGGAGACGTAATTGAATTTTGTGATCCAAGAATTGAAAAAATTAAGGCAACTGTTGAAGAATTATTCAATGTGAAAATTCATAACCATTCGCTTTATTTTTACGGAGAGAAAATTACAGAACCATCAAAAGTTGAAAAATGAATCTAGACGTTCGATTACAACATCATATTAATTGTAACGAAGTTGTTTTAGAAGGCAACCCCCTTACTGATCATGACTTTTATCCCTTAATTGACGAAGTGAATAGCTTGCTCAATAATCAAGAGGCCAACATAATTTTAAACCTCGAAAAAATTAAACTTTTAAACAGTTTAGGATTAAATTCTTTAATCAAAGTGATGACTAAATGCAGAAATCAAGGTGGCGATTTATACATTGTTAATATCTCTGATAAAATTAGTCAGGTTTTGCTGATGACTAAACTAAATACAGTTCTTAATATTGCACCTTCACTAAATGAAGCAATAAACCAATTCGCAATTGACAATGAAAGTTGACGTTTTACTAGGATTACAATGGGGAGATGAAGGAAAAGGAAAAATCGTAGATGTAGTTACCCCAGATTATGATATAATCGCAAGATTCCAAGGAGGCCCTAACGCAGGTCACACTCTAATTTTTGAAGGGCAAAAACAAGTTTTACACACTATTCCATCTGGTATTTTTAGAAAAGATGCCATCAATGTAATTGGAAATGGTGTCGTGATAGACCCAATCACTTTGAAGGCAGAAATTGAAGCACTTAACGCTAAAGGTGTTGATGTTGCTCTCAATTTAAAAATATCGAAAAAAGCACATCTAATTCTTCCAACTCACAAGGTGTTAGATAAAGCATCTGAAGAGGCTAAAGGAAAGAAGAAAATTGGTTCTACGCTTAAAGGTATCGGTCCAACATACATGGACAAAACTGGTAGAAACGGATTAAGAATGGGAGATACAGAATCTCCTAATTTTAAAGAGAAATACAACAATTTAGCAGATAAGCATAAAGGTATTTTAGGTGACTATGATTACCAATCTATCCTGGATGAGACAGAATCTAAATGGTTTGAAGCACTTGAGTTTTTGAGCAACATTGAGTTAATTGATAGTGAGCAATACATCAATGACGCAATTGTTTCAGGTAAAAAAGTACTAGCTGAAGGTGCTCAAGGAACAATGTTAGACATTGATTTTGGGACATACCCTTTCGTTACCTCTTCAAATACAGTGACAGCAGGAACATGTACTGGTCTTGGTGTTGCACCAAATAGAATTGGAGAAGTTATCGGAATTTTCAAGGCATACTGCACAAGAGTTGGATCAGGACCTTTCCCTACTGAACTAGATGATGCTGTTGGAGAAGAGATTAGAAAAATTGGGCACGAATATGGTGCTACTACAGGTAGAGACAGAAGATGTGGATGGATTGATTTGCCAGCATTAAAATATGCTTGTATGATCAATGGAGCCACTCAACTTTCAATGATGAAAGCTGATGTTCTTGACACTTTTGGCACGATTCAGGTATGTACTCACTATGAAATCAATGGTGAAAGAGTTGACTACCTTCCTTACGATATTACTGATTTAGATATCAAACCAGTTTACACTGAGGTTGAAGGTTGGAGCGAAGACTTAACCGGATTGAGAGACTTAAAAGATGCCCCTGAAGCATTTTTGAATTACATTACATACTTAGAAGGACAATTAAACGTTCCTATAAGCATTGTATCTGTTGGTCCTGACCGAGAACAAACAATTATTAGAAATTAAGATTGCTTGACAAAATAAAAATAGGATTAACGGCGCTTTTATTAAGCGCCGTTTTCATGCCTGCTAATTTGGCGTGGAGCCAGTCGCGTTTTGAAAACGACGGAGATCTGGTTAAGTTGATTTATGCCGAAACTGTTCAGGATGCTGAAGGTCATGTGAATACTACCAAGGCTGTCGGTAACGTTCATTTTGAACATAATAAAACAAACTTGTACTGCGATTCTGCCCTCTTCTTTAGAGACCTAGACCTCATTCATGCATACAGCAAAGTGCATGTCAATCAAGGTGACACCATCAATATGTTTTGTGACTCGCTAATTTATGACGGGAAAACAAAAATTTCTAAGCTTCAAGGAAATGTAAGAATGCGTGACAAAGAGTATAAGCTGGTCACAGATTCTCTTGAATATAATGGAGAGCAATCAATCGGACACTATCAGAATTTCGCTACAATAACGAGCATCACCAATGATATGAAGCTTACTTCAATTAAGGGTTTTTATCATGCCAACTTGAAAACTTTCTTTTTCAAAGATAGTGTTCGAATTACCCACCCTGATTATAATCTAGAATCAGATACTTTAGAATTTAGAACAAATACAAGCACTGCTCATATTCATGGGCCCACTATAATTTATTTTGATTCATCTAGAGTAGAATGCAGTAAGGGTACTTTCTTCACTAAAGAAGACTATGTGCAGCTTTGGAACGGAGCTACCTTAATTGACACTAATCGCACATTTTATGCTGATAGCCTACTCTACAATCAAGGCACTAGAGTTGGCGAAGGATACATGAACGTTGACCTTTATGATTCAACAGAGAACGTGCAATTCAAATCTGATTACTTATGGAAATCGTCCAATAACGACAGTCTCATCTTGACCGATAATGCCAAAATAATTCAATACAACAAAGACGACACCCTCTTTTTATTAGCCGATTCAATATTTCATTATGAAGACACATTAACAGAAGAAAAAACTTCGATATTTCAAACCAATGTTGCTATAATTAACGGTGACCTTCGAGTCAGATGTGATTCGGCATATTTTGGAACTGCAGATTCCATTATCAAATTTCATAAAAACCCAATAATGTGGAGTCAGAATACACAAATGACATCTGACTCAATTCTATCTTCATTTTATGATGAAGCTTTTCATGAAGTTTACCTGTACCACAATTCATTTATTTGCAATGAACAAGACACTTCACATTATGATCAATTAAAAGGGAAGTTTATGACTGCCTGGATAGACTCTTCTAAGATTCAAAAAGTGTTCATTCAACAAAATTCTGAATCCATTTACTTCACATCCGAAAGCAAGAAAGACTCTCTAAATCAGGAAATTAAGACCATGACTGGTCGCAACAAAATTGACTGCAATGAAATCTATATTCATTTTAAAGAATCTGAAATTAATAGCGTCTCATTTGTTGACCAGCCTACAGCAAAATATTCGCCTATTGAAAGCCTGAAGCCTACTGACTTTTTCCTTAAAGGATTTAAGTGGCAAATCGGCTTAAAACCTGAGCGAATATTAATAGAATAATTTTATCTTTATCTCCATGAAATTTCTGCTCGGAGGATTCTTTCTTTTTCTTAGTGTATTTGCGTATTCGCAAAACATGTATCCATACGGGCAATTTGGTATCAGAACCTTTGATCAGAATGAGAATAAAGGTGGATTTCAAAATTGGGATGTCATTCAAAATGATGATGGCTACATCTATGTGGCAAACACTGAAGCAGTATTAGAATTTAACGGGAGTAGCTGGACTAAATTTGAGTTTGACAATAAAGAGCATCCGCGTTCATTTGATAAAAATGATAGGGGAGAAATCTTTGTAGGGGGTATCAATGAATTTGGGAAAATTGGATATACCGATAAAGGAGAGGCTTATGTTGAAAAGCTTTCGGAAGGTTTAGACAGCTTAGATTTCAAAGATATTTGGCAAGTACATTGTATTGGAGAAAAAACATATTTTGCCTGCCGTCAATATATTTTCATCTATGATTCTACCGGAATCATACCAATGAGCATACCTGAAGGAGGTGAACTAGTTTCTTCATTTGCATTTGACGACAAAATTATTTGCCGTATGTTTTTTGAAGGACACAGAGCGGTTTATGCCTTTGTTGATGGTGAGTTCAATGAAGTTTTTGATTCGCAGCACTTAATCCCTAGATTAAATTTGGCTTATGATAACAGAAATTTCATTTTAGATGAAACGGGAAGATTCTATGAGCTAAAGAAAAATCAAAATGGATATAGGGTTGTTGCAGATGCTCGAAAAGCACTAGAAGTAAAAGATTCTGCTGAGATAATGTGTGCAATAGCAAATGATAAAATGATTGCCCTTGCAACAAAAAACAATGGAGTTCAAATTTTCAATCTTGATGGTAGATACCTGAGATCTTTCTCAGGCGCTCAAGGATTAGAAAATCTTCAAACGCATAGCATCTACTTCGATTACTACGACAATCTTTGGTTGTGTACCGACAATGGTGTGCTCTTTATTGAAACCTCATCAGCAATCACAACTTTTGATGAATCAAACGGAGTCACTGCAGGAACTACCGAAGATATAACATTCTATAATGATGAAATATTACTGTCTACTCACAATGACCTCTTCACCAACAACATCAATAAGGGAAGAATTAATTTTGAACCGCAAGGGATTTTCGAAAACGGATTATTTCAAATTAAGAACTTCAAATTTTCAGATGGATCATTCGTGCAAATGGTGATCGGGAATGACGGGATTCTCACCATGGATGCTGACCACAACACCGAGGACATAGCAAATGGTGTTTACGCCTGGGATCTTTTTCAATCAGAAACCGACAGAGATAGGATTTACATTGGTCTTGATGGCGGAGGTGTTGGCGCACTCTATTACAAAGATGGAGAATTCACTTATGAAGAGTATCCTGGAACCTCAGGTGATGTTCGCTCCATTTGTGAACTAAACGGAAAAGTTTATTACACTGTGAAATATGAAGGTGTGCACATTTTAGACACACTGAAGACGCAAGAACAAAACAAGCTGGAAGGACTTCGTGAATATGGTGATTCTACTGAATACGATCAGTTCACATTAGAAATTTTTAATGAGCAACTCTTCATTGGAACACTGAACGGACTTTATCAAGTAGAAAATGATAAGCTAGTTCCTTTCACTGCTGAGAACGAAAAATTTGTACAAAAACAACTGCTTATTCATAGAATTATGAATGATGGTGATGGTAAAATGTTCATCCACATGTTCTTTGATTCAGGAAGTGACAATGAAGTTGGAGAGTTTGGTTATTTCGAAGAGAAAGATGGCGAACTGCAATGGAATTCTACTGACTTCGCTCCCTTGAAGGATGAAGTGATTTTCAGCTTGGCTAAGTCAAGAGATGGAACATACTGGCTTGGAGGCGGCAATAACATTTACGTTTACAACGAATATGGCGGATCTGAATTCGGCAAACCTTTTCAAGCCTTTATTACGAATGTTTACTTAAATGAAGAAGAGCTCTACCTCAAAAACACACACTATGCAAGCGGATCTGAATACGTAATCAATTATAAGAATAACTCATTCAAATTCGAATTCTCGTCTAATGCATATTTAGGCGGGATACAAAATGAATACTCTTACTTTCTAGAAGGTGAAGATCAAAAATGGAGTAAATGGAAGTCAAAGCCAGAAGCAGTTTACCAAAGACTAGGCGAAGGTGATTACATCTTTCATTTGAAGGCGAAGAACTTTTACGGATTTGAATCTGAAGAAAGAACTTTTGCATTCTCTGTATCGCCTCCTTGGTATCGTTCATGGTGGGCTTATTTGATTTATGGAGTACTTGTGATCCTATTAATTTACGGTATTATTAGTGTTAGTATTAGTAGAGTAAAAGCTCAAAATGAGCGTCTTGAAAAAATCGTGGATGAAAGAACAGCTGAGATTGCGAAACAAAACTCAGAGTTAGAGCACCAAAAAGCCGAGATTCAGGCTAAAACAAATGACATTTTAGACAGTATCAAGTATGCGGAGAGAATACAGAGGAGTTTCTTGGCCTCTGATGAACTGTTGGCGGCTAACTTGAATGAATATTTTGTCTTCTTTCAACCAAAAGATGTGGTTAGTGGTGACTTTTATTGGGCAGCAACTTTAGCCGACAACAACTTCGCTATTGTGAACGCGGATAGTACAGGACATGGAGTGCCTGGAGCGATTATGAGTATTTTAAATATCTCATCTATTGAATCTGCAGTGAAAGATAAACTGACAGATCCTGGTGATATTTTTAACGACACTAGAAATACCATTATTGAACGACTGAAAAAAGATGGAAGCCCAGAAGGAGGAAAAGACGGAATGGATGCCAGCTTGATTACCTTCAACGCAGATAAGAGTAAAATGACTTATGTGGCGGCTCAAAATCCAATTTGGGTGATAAGAGACGGTGAGTTGACTGAGATTAAGCCAGAGAAAATGCCAGTGGGTAAACATGATAAAGATGATATCCCTTTCAAAGGTGGTGAATATGACATCCAAAAAGGAGATCAAATTTACACCCTCACTGATGGTTTCCAAGATCAGTTTGGAGGACCAAGAGGAAAGAAATTCATGGTGAAGAAAATGAGAGAGTACGTCTTATCAATCTCTCACCTTTCAATGAAAGAACAGCACGAAAGAATTAAAGAAACCTTTACAAAATGGAAAGGTGATATAGAGCAAGTTGATGATGTTTGCGTAATTGGAGTGAAAATATGATGAAGAAGAAAAATATCATGGGAATCTTAACCCTTGTGTCTCTTATCACATTGGCTTTATTAGGATTCACCATCCTTTCACAAGGAATAAATTTTAGTGCTTCCTTGGTTCAGCTTTCAATAGTCAATTTAGTTTTACTTGTTGTCCTTGCTGGAATTTACCTGGTAAACAATCATTGCGAAACAAAACCAATGACTAAGAAAATTATCTGGGCATTAGGAGGCGGGCTTGTTATATTTGGTGCAATCGTAGCCTTTAACCTAATTGATTTCAAGTCAGGTTGGAACTATTTAATGGGGGTCGGTTTACTCTTCGTGACACTTGTTCAAATGCAAATTTTAGATTGGGAAATTAGTAAGGGAATCCTTAAGATATTAGGGCTTTTAACACTATTGGCAAACATCTATATGATTGCTTACTTCATGTTCGAACTAACTCCTGAATCAATGGGAAGTATTTTAGATATAGCAGTTTTAGTGTCTGCTTTTGCTTTCTTGGTGGGCTTAATATTTTATGTCCCAAAGAACAAAAAAGCCCAGTAGTTCAACAATCCGCTATGCATAAGTTCGCCTAGCACCTTACTTTCACAGCTTATTATATATGTAATTTCATCTTGGATTATAATATCAGGATGAAATTTAAAGAAAATACTACCCTATCTGAGCTATCTAACTTTCTAGGATGCCCTTTCAAAGGCAATCCTGATTTAGTTATTTCAGGAATTAACGAAATTCATATGGTTGGAAGCGGAGACGTAGTTTTCGTTGATCATCCAAAGTACTACAAGAAAGCGCTAGAATCAGCTGCTGACGTAATTTTAATAGATCAAGAGGTTGAATTCCCCGAGGGGAAAGGGATTATCATCTCATCTTCTCCTTTTGATGACTTCAATAAAATTACAAAACATCATGCACCCTTTAAAAAGTGGGAGTCGGCTATAAATGAAAACACAAGAGTACATCCTACTGTAATTATAGCTCCAAATGCTAGTATTGGACACAATGTTGAAATAGGTGAAAACACAATAATTAGTGCCGGAGCAGTGATTGGAGATAACTCAACAATCGGTAAAAATGTGATAGTAGGACCAAATGCTGTTATCGGTCATGACGCCTTTTATTACAAAAAAAAACAAGATGGATACCACAAAATGCATAGTTGTGGAGGCACCATCTTAGAGGACAAGGTTGAAATTGGAGCCCTCACAACAATTGATAGAGGTGTAACATCAAACACAAAGATTGGTGAAGGAACCAAAATAGATAATCAAGTGCACGTAGGTCACGATACCCAAATAGGCAAGAATTGTTTGTTTGCGGCAAATGTAGGTATAGCTGGCTGCGTAATTATTGAAGATAATGTGACCCTTTGGGGGCAAGTTGGTGTTGTGAGTGACATCACAATAGGCGAAGGCGCAGTTGTATACGGACAATCTGGTGTAGGAAGAAGTTTAGAAGGAGGAAGAAGTTATTTGGGATCTCCTTGTGAAGAATCAAGACGAAAGTTTAAAGAATTAGCGGCCCTTAAAAAGTTGCCATCATTTTTAGAGAATCAATGACCTATATTTCAGAAGAAGCACTTTTAGAATTAGAGAATAGGTTAAAATCAAAAGATTTTAAGATTAACTCATTGTTGGAAATTACGACAGCAATTAACTCTAATCGTGCCGTATCCGAAATTTTGAACATCTATAATTACATCCTATCTGAACAGTTAGGAATTAGAAAATTTATTCTTTTCAACCATCAAAAGTCTTGGCATGTTCTTGACAAAATGGGGATTAAAGGTAAAGTCAAAGACATTGATGTAGAAGAAGACTTCTTAAAGTTTTCAGAAATCACTGTAATTGAATCATCTTATAAAAAATCACTCGATAAGTTTGATGTGGTTATTCCTGTTTATCACAAAGATCAACCTCTTGCCTTCTTAGTGCTCGGCGGAATCAAGGATCAACTATTAAGTAAGGACAAACGATCATTTATCAATTTGAATTTTGTTCAGACCCTTACAAACATTATTGTTGTAGCCATTGAGAATAAAAGGTTAGCAAAAGAAAGCATACATCAAGAGAGTGTGAAAAAGGAATTAGAGATCGCATCAGAAATGCAAAGACTCTTATTCCCTGAAGAACTCCCTACCAATTCAAAAATAGACGTAAGTGCTAAATATCTTTCGCACTCTGAAGTTTCAGGAGATTACTACGATTACATTCAATTAAATGAAGACGAGTTTATCATTTGTATTGCTGATGTTTCAGGAAAAGGGATTGCTGCGGCAATGTTAATGGCCAACTTTCAAGCCACTGTAAGAACCCTCTATACATACAAGCGCTTTGAATTAGAAGAACTGGTGACAGAACTGAATTCAAAGGTTTTCGCTAATGCCAAGGGTGAGAAATTCATAACCTTCTTCATTGCTGAGTATAATTCTACTACGCGAAAAATGAAATATGTGAATGCCGGTCATAACTGGCCTTTACTTTTGAGAGGAAAAACGAATACTAAATTGAATAAAGGTTGCATTGGTCTTGGCATGCTTCCAGAACTTCCATTTTTAGAAAGTGGAGAAGTTGAAATTCAAAACAACACGACTTTAATCCTCTATACAGATGGTGTGGTTGAGCTCGAAAACCCGAGTAAAGAACAATTCGAAACAGAGAGACTCATCAATATTGTACAAAATTTTTACCCACTCTCAATGGAAGATTTGAATGAAATCATCTTTTCAAAACTTGATGATTACAGAGGGAAATGTAAGTATGTAGATGATACGGCCATACTTAGTTGCCGAATATTCTAGAAGCCCATTTAATCTGATTATTTTCTTAATTTAGACCTTTAATCTAAACACTTATGAAAGCACCATCTTGGGGAAAAGCCATGGGAATTGTAATGATATGCCTTGGGGCACTAAGCATCATTATGCAATTTTATAAAATATCTCTGAGAGGATTTGCCAGAATTCAAAGTGATGTAATGGATGGATTTGGAGATATTCCAATTGGTGATAAACCAAATCCGTTCGGTTCAATCATGAAGAATATGTTTTACATGAGCGAAACTCAAGGAAACATAATTATGATCATTGGATTTTTGGGAGTTGGTTTGGCGATTTTCTATTTAATAGGAGGAGTCAAACTATTGCAAGCCCAAAAGAAAAACTACATCATGGCTAGAAATAGCGTAATTGTCTTTCTTGCTTTTAACCTAATCAGTGTTGTTTGGTTAAGTATGAACTCTGAAAGCTTCTACCTCTCAGCTATGCTTACTTACACAGGTGTAGGAGTTGCCTTTGATATTGCTGTTCTAATAATTCTGCTCACAAGTGACAAATCAGCTTACGGAATTGGCGAACCAACGGTTCAAGAAGGGAAAGAGACAGTAGATGATTTTGATGTACTTTAAATAAGAAAATATGAAACCACCAGTTTGGGGAAAAGCAATAGGAATAATAATGATCTGTTTAGGATCACTCGGAATATTTCTGCAGTTGTACAAATTCATGATCAGATCCTTTTCTGAAATCAGCCATAACTTCAATAATGGAAATGCTGTTTTGGGCGGAATATTTAGGATGTCCGAAGCTCAAGCTACAGGTATGCTGATTCTTGCTTTAATAGGATTGTTAGCCTGCGTGTTTTACATAGTAGGTGGTGCCAAATTATTGAAAGCTACTCCTGAAAATTACAACTTCGGTAAGTATTCAATTCTAGCAATGCTATCCTATAACGCTATTTGCCTAACATGGATGCTGATGAATTCTCAGAATATCATGATTTATGCATTGGCGATTTATGTAGCCATAGGCCTAGCGCTTGATATTGCGCTATTCATTGTCTTTATCAAAAGTGATTCTTCGGGATACTTAAACGGAGGTGTAAAGACCAACGATTCTATCCTTGATGGATCTGATGACGACTTTGATTTTGAGTAGGGTAGATTAATCTTCTAAAGCTCAAAATCGTATTCAACGATATGTTTATTCCAAAGCTCTTCGGCGTGAGTAAGAAATCCATCAGGAGCGCTAGAGAACTCTTCGCCTGCTTCAAATTCACCTCCAATATCCATCACCTTGGTTGTACCTCTTAGCGGATATTTGTCTCCGTTCTCAAGCATAATCAATTTTTGAGTTGAAGGACTAACATCTGAAGTACAAGCTGTTCGATAAATAAAAGTAATTTCTCCAACATTATCTTCGTCAATATCCGTGAGTGTTAAAGCGTCTAATTCATGTGATAACACAATATCAAACTCACAATCTTTAACGAAGTCAGTTGTTTCTTTTAGCAAAGTCATCTCTCCCTTTTGATTCAAGGCATAATGATAGGCATAGAGATATTGAGAATCCATCTCTTCTCCATCCGTCACAGGATAAGCCATATCAATCTCAGTAATTGTTCTGATGAAGTAATTCGTCCCGTTTTCATCCATCCAGCTGTAAGCATCTACAACATTACCTGCAACCTCACACTTCGAAGGAACCTCATCTAATTTAGTTAAGGTGATGTCTATGATGGCTTCTTGAACTTCTACTTCTACATTTGCTGTCGAATCATTTTCATTTTCAGTTGAATCAGTAGTTTCGGCATCTGTTGAACCTCCGCAACTTGCTAAAAGGATAACTGATAAAGGAATCAAAAGTTTTTTCATTGAGTGAGTTTTTAAGGTTAATCGGTATCCTAAAATTACAAGCTTTTATTAACTTAAGGGACAATAAAATCAATTGCTAGATGAGTACACCATTTTATCAGATTAATTCCCAAGAAGCTTACGACAAAGCGTATCAAAATTCAACTCAAAACCCTGAAATGTTCTGGGAATCAATAGCTGAAACCTTCAAATGGAAGAAAAGATGGACTCAGGTATTAGAATCTGATTTCATTAAACCTGATGTTAAATGGTTCGTAAACGGAGAACTCAATATCACAGAAAACTGCATTGATAGACATCTTGAAAATCAAGGGAATAAAACCGCAATCATCTGGGAGCCGAACAATCCAAATGATGAAGTGAGATCCTACTCTTATGCTGAACTAGCTAAAGAAGTCAATAAATTTTCGAACATTTTAAAAGAAAACGGAATTACAAAAGGAGATCGCGTTTGCATTTATTTACCCATGATCCCTGAAGCGGCTTTCGCCATGTTAGCTTGCGCAAGAGTGGGTGCTATTCATTCTGTTGTATTTGCAGGATTTTCAGCCAAAGCCTTATCTGACAGAATCATTGATGCTGAAGCAAAAATGGTCATTACATCAGACGGACTGGTGAGAGGTACAAAAAAACTGTTACTAAGAAACATTGTGGCTGATGCTGTCCAAAACTGCCCTAGCATTCAAACAGTTTTGACCGTAAAACATACCGGTGATAATGTAAACACGAATCATTTAGATGTCTGGTATCATGAGGCCTACGAAAAAGCCTCAGAAGCATTTGAAGCAGAAACAATGAATTCAGAAGATGAATTGTTTATCCTATACACCTCAGGCTCAACTGGTAAACCAAAAGGTGTTGTGCATACAACTGGAGGCTATATGGTTTACGCAGACTACTCATTCAGAAATGTTTTTCAATATGAAGGAGATGACGTATTCTGGTGCACTGCAGATGTTGGTTGGATAACAGGCCACTCTTATATCGTATATGGTCCTTTATTAGCAGGGTCAACATGTGTGATGTTTGAAGGAATTCCTACTTACCCTGAGCCTGATCGCTTTTGGCAAGTGGTTGAAAAACACAAAGTCAACCAATTTTACACTGCTCCTACTGCTATCAGAGCACTAATGGCATGTGGCGATCATCATGCCGATAAATATGAAATGGATTCACTTAAAGTGATTGGATCAGTTGGTGAGCCCATAAATGAAGAAGCTTGGAATTGGTACAATGAAAAAATCGGAAGAGGAAAAGCTGCCTTGGTTGATACATGGTGGCAAACCGAAACAGGAGGAATCATGATTTCGAATTTGGGTAAAATTGGAATTCACAAAGCAACCCATGCTGGATTACCATTACCAGGAATCCAACCAGTTCTCTTAACTGCTGAAGGCAAACTGATCGAAGAGAATAATCAAGAAGGCTTGCTGGCTGTCAAATTCCCATGGCCGTCAATGATAAGAACAACTTGGGGAGATCATGAAAGATGTCGTCAAGTATATTTCTCAGCATTTGAAAACCATTATTTCACAGGTGACGGAGCCAAACGAGATGAGAACGGATTGTATAGAATTATTGGAAGGGTGGATGATGTAATTAACGTTTCAGGTCACCGTTTAGGAACAGCTGAAGTTGAAAATGCCATCAATGAACATCCTCAGGTAATCGAATCTGCTGTGGTTGGATATCCTCATGATATTAAAGGACAAGGCATTTACGCTTATGTCATTTGCTCTGAGACCGCAAGAAAGGATGATGCCATGCGAAAAGAAATGGAAGCTATTGTCTCAGATGTTATCGGTAGAATAGCAAAGCCAGATAAAATTCAATTTGTTACTGGTTTACCTAAAACCAGATCTGGTAAAATCATGAGAAGAATACTTAGAAAAATTGCTGACGGAACTTCAGATTCATTGGGAGATGTTTCTACTTTGCTAGACCCATCTGTAGTCGATTCAATTATTGAAGGGAAGGTTTAATTTTCATCTTCCTCGAACTTACACATAGCACATCCACCACCTCTGTCTTCAGCATGTGGAAATTCTTCTTTCTCTTCTTCACATGAATAGATGAATGAAGCTAAGATTAGAATAAGGAAAGTTATAGACTTTCTAGACATAAATTATTAGGTATTATCAATCGTTCTAAAGGTCAAATTAATTCTAGGAGTAAGCACTTTCCTTGTAGGCGGCAATCTGTGCAACCAATTCTCTTGCGTTCTTCCTTTCATCACCAACAAACTTCCTTTCTCTAAATATACGTCCACTTTTTGTTTGGTAGATTTATGTTTGAAGGCAAACTTACGCTCTGCTCCTAAGCTCAATGAACCAATAGCGCCATGTCTTTTCAAATCTTTCTCTCCATCACTGTGCCACGCCATCCCCTCTTCACCCGAGTGATATAGATTAAGCAAACAGGAGTTATAAGTTTCACCAGATTCTTTTTCGCACAGCTCTTTCAATTCTAATAATTCTTTGGTCCAAGGCAAGGCCGATTTGGTCGTGTTCGAATAAGTATAGTTAAAGGACTCTTCGCCATACCAAGCCACTTTTCTCTTAGTGATTATCAATTTTCCAAAGATGTTTGCTTGATCATTCATCCACTCAATGTCGTTCAATAAGGAATTAAAATAATGTTGAGCATCACTCAAACTCATAATTGGTCCGTGATATTCTGCTTCACCATCAAAGGGCAATATGTTCTTAGAAGTACTGAACAAGTCCACTATCACGAATATATCAACTTAAACACCATATAATTTCATTAACTTCAAATTAAATACTTTTCAATGAGAGCAATCATCTTAATTTCAGCACTTCTGAACTGTGCTGGCTTATTTGCACAAGGCTTCAATAAGCTCTCTGAAAAAGAATCAGGCATTGAATTCACCAACTCAATCTATGAAGATGATACCATTAATGGATTGAGCTATCTATATCTCTACAATGGCGGTGGTGTCGCTATCGGAGACATTAACAATGACGGATTAGAGGATGTTTATTTCACAGGAAACCAAGTGGACGATAAGCTCTACTTAAATCAAGGAAACCTAAAGTTTAAAGACGTCACGAAAAAGTATTTCAAAAAACAAAAGTTTGATTTTCATACGGGGGCAACAATGGTTGACATCAACAATGATGGCTGGCTTGACATCTATGTTTCTGCCGCCGGATATGCTTATAATGGCGAAGACAGAAGAAATAAGATGTTCATTAATAAGGGAGGAAAAAAATTCGTTGATGAAGCAGCATCTATGGGTTTAGATGATTCTTTGAATACTACCCAGGCCGCTTTTTTTGACGCAGATAATGATGGAGATCTAGATGTTTACCTTCTTAATCACGTGTACCTCAGAAAAAATACCCAATACTTTTTTGAATTAAATAAAATGCGCAAGTATCCTGGCCACGATAAACTACTCATAAATGAGAATGGTAAGTTCACAGATAAATCAAAAGATTGGGGTATTAGCTCTCCTGGATATGGTCAAGGAATTGTCGTTTCGGATTTTAATCAAGATGGATGGCAAGACATCTATGTAGCCAATGACTTTGAAGATGCCGATAGGTTATACATGAATACCGGTAAGGAAAAGTTTAATGATGAATTAAAATCTAAGACTATGCACCTTCCATTATTCTCAATGGGCGCAGATGCCGGAGACATCAATAATGATGGACTCATGGATTTAATGACTGTTGATATGGCTAACGCCGACCATGTGAAATCAAAAAAGAACATGGGCGGCATGAGCTCAGAGAATTTTTGGAAGCTGGTAAACAATGATCAACATTATCAATACATGTATAATGCTCTTCAACTCAATCTTGGGCACAAGTTCATAGATATCGGACAGATGTCGGGAATGAGTAAAACAGATTGGTCGTGGTCTCCCCTATTTGCCGACTTTGATAATGATGGTTTTCAAGATTTATACGTTTCTAATGGTTACCTAAGGGATTTGAGAGACAATGATTTCACGATAAAATATGATCGCGGAATTCAAATTTCAAAAGAGTTTAAATCATTTGATGAGATTAAAGAGTTGATTCCAACTTCTAAAACTCACAACTACATCTATCAAAATAATGGTGACTTAACCTTTGATAAAAAGAGCAATGAATGGGGACTTGAAGAGCTAATTAATGTGAACGGCGCAGCATATGCTGATTTAGATAATGACGGCGACTTAGATTTGGTTTGTAATGCAAGTGATGAGGCATCACTTATCATGGAGAACGTTAATGACCACAATCATTACCTAAAAATAAAGCTCATCAATAAAAACCCGAATCAAACAGTTATAGGCAGCCGTGTTGAGATCTATATAGATGACAAATCCCAAGTAAGAGAAATTCAATCCTGTCGCGGTTTTCAATCATCAAGTTCTCAGATTGTTCATTTTGGCATTGGAATAAACAAGCAAATTGACTCTATAATTGTAAGGCATCAGGGAGTTGTGGTTTTTAAAAAAGAATGGATGTATCCTCAAAGAATTTTTGAAATTGACCTCTCGAATGCTGACCTCTCGAAAACAAAAAGTTTCGCAGAAAACAAAGAAATTCTAGCACAAACGGATGTTCCTGGCTTATCTGCAAGACATGTAGACTTTAGCTATGACGATTTTGAGAAAGAAGTATTACTTCCACACAAAATGTCTCAAATTGGTCCTATTATAAATGTGGACGACATAAATGATGATGGATTAGATGACCTGTACATGCCAGCTGCTAAGGGGTCTAATGGCTATCTCTTCATTCAAGATAGTCTTGGGAAATTCAATAAGAAAACACTTGGCTTATTTAAAACAAATTTTCTGTCTGAAGAAATTTCATCTACTTTCATTGATGCCGACAATGATGGTGACCAGGACATATATGTATGTATGGGCAGTAACGAAGCTCCTAACAAAGATGCCTCTTACCAAGATCAACTTTTTATAAATGACGGAAAGGAGAATTTCGTATTGTCCAACGGCTTACTTCCAGAATTAAATTTAAGTGGACAAAAAGTGATTGTCAAAGATTTAAATTCAGATGGATGGCTTGACCTTGTTGTTTTCGGAAGGCAAACACCTGAAGCCTACCCTAGCCCACCAAATTCTCACATCTTAATAAACAATGAAGGAAAGTTTGAAGATCAAACGGCGAGCATTGCTCCTGGATTTGAAGAATTGGGAATGGTCACTGATGCCATCTTCTCAAACATAGATGATGATTCTGCCGAAGAGTTAATAATTGTAGGTGAATGGATGCCTGTCACCATCTTTGACTGGCAAAATAATGTGCTCAAGAACACAACAACCGAAATGGGATTAGATCAAACTGTTGGTTGGTGGAATACCATTGAATATTACAAAGAAGAAAATGGAGCAGCTGTTTTTATGCTTGGCAACTTAGGGTTGAACAACAAATATCATCCATCTATTGACAAGCCACTTCACGTTTACATGGCTGATTTTGATGATAACGGGACCAACGATATTGTGCTCGCAAAATCACAGAACGACATCCTATATCCAGTTAGAGGTCGTCAATGTAGTTCTCAACAAATGCCTTTTGTTGCTCAAAAGTTTTCAAACTATGATTTATTCGCCAAGGCAGACGTAGAAGACATCTACACTCAAGAGAAACTTGATTCGGCATTACAGATTGAACTGCACACCTTTGCCAATTCACTTCTTAAAATTGATAAAGATGTATCAATGGTATTTGAACTCCCTGAAGTTTTTCAAACCGGACCAATAAATCAATTCTTAATTGACGATTTTAATGCAGATGGTTCAATAGATATCTTTTCCTTCGGAAATAAATTTGAAGCTGAAATTGAAACGATTCGCTATGATGGCAATCCATCTTTGTTCTTGGATGGAAATTCTCCTTTCTACGAAGCTGAAATGCTAGGAATCATTGAAAACATCAAATCAGCAGACACCATCACCATCATTGGTGAAACCTATATTCTTTTAGGAATCAACAACTCTGAAATGAAGGTTCTTAAGATCAAATTGTGATCCATTCTAAAGAGAGGATTTGAAAAATATTTAATTTATTTACCATGGTAAATAAAATTTATATACCTTTGATTTCAAATGGGAAAAATTGACAAAGAAATGGACACAAAGTTTCCGAACGACAAGATTCGTTTGCTAGCTAATATTGTGTACACCAGTCAATGGATCAGAGGAAATTTTGAAAAGTCAATCAAGCCCTATAAACTGAGTTCGCCTCAATTCAATGTTTTAAGAATTTTAAGAGGTGCAGGTGAATGGCTGAACATGAACCAGGTGAGAGAGAGAATGGTAGAGAAGTCACCAAATACAACCAGACTTTGCGATAAATTGATTGAAAAAGAGTTGATTGAAAGACGCAGATGTGACGAAGACCGCCGAGTAGTGTTCTTGCAAATATCTGAGGGTGGATTAAAATTGCTAGCTGACATAGATAAAACCAATGATGGCTCACAAATGAAATTTATAGAGAATATAACTGAAAAAGAAGCCAAGATGATGAGTGACTTAATAGATAAACTCAGAGGTTAAAAAAAATTTAAACTAAAACTTACCATGGTAAATTTTACCACGGTTACTAACAAATACCTAAACCAATAAAAATGAAAAATAAAAAAACAGTAAAAATCATGTTCTGGATTGTAACAGGATTAATGAGTGCTATGCTATTAATGGGTGTATCAATGTATATTCTAAAAACAGATGAAATGAAATTGCAATTCTTGAGTCTGGGATTCCCTGCCTTTCTGATCTATATACTTATGGTGGCTAAGCCGTTAGCATTAATAGCCATCTGGACTAATAAGATTAAAAGTATAGCCGAGTGGGCCTATGCAGGATTGACTTTCAACTTACTATTGGCTGTTGCTGCTCATCTAAATGTAGAAGATGGAGAACAATATGGGGCAATTATGGTGCTCGTACTCTTAGGTATTTCTTATTTCTTATATAAGAAGAAAGAGAGCCTAGCAGACTAATCAAAAACATAAATTAAACTTCGTGACTTATAAAATGAGTCGTGAAGTTTAATTACTTTTAATAAAAAATACAGCATGTACATACAAAGACGATTCCCCTTTAAAAGCGTTATCAATTGGACAAAAAGAGAGTTAATCTTCTTTACGATCTTCGCAACATTAGTTACCACGGCATATGTCGTTTTAGATATAAAATGGCTTCAAGTTCCTTTAGGAATTGTGGCAATTATTGGTACGGCTGTTGCCTTTATGGTAGGTTTCCAAAACAATGCAGCCTATGACAGAATTTGGGAGGCGCGTAAAATATGGGGCGGAATCGTAAACGTCTCTCGTACTTTTATCATTACTGTGAAAGACAGCTTCTATGTGCATAATAAGGAGGCTACTAAGGATGAATCTGCTGAATTAAAGATTGTAACCGACAGACATATTGCTTGGCTTACAGCCTTAAGATATGCAATGAGAGCAAAAAAGTCATGGGAAACTGATTACAATGCAATGAAAAAGAAAGGGTTCACATATAATGTTCCCGAAGAAAACTCACCAATCGAAGATGAGTTAAAACCATATTTATCTGAGAAAGAATTTGAATATGTAATGAAACATGCCAATAAGCCAAATGCTGTCATCAGCCTTCAATCTCAGCACTTAAGAAAAATGGCAGATCAAGGAAAGGTGTGGGACTTTTCTCTTCTTGAAATGCAAGGTATGTTGCAAGAAATGACTGCTCTTCAAGGTAAATCTGAAAGAATTAAAAACTTCCCTTACCCGAAGCAATACGGTAGTATTGGATATCATTTCGTGCACATCTTTATGTGGTTACTGCCTTTTGCCGTGGTACCAGCTTTCGCTACAGTGGGGAAAGATATGGTGGACCATTATCCAAGAATGGCAGAGCATTTTGTTTGGTTTAATATTCCGTTTACTGTCATAGTAATCTGGGTATTCAACACTATGCTGCGAATAGGGTTAGCAGGTGAAAATCCATTTGAAGGCTCTCCTAATGATGTTCCTATTTCAAATATTTCAAGAGGAATTACGAGAGATATTTTGGAGATTATAGATGAAGACCCTGAAAACATGCCGGCTCCATTTGAGAACCCGAATGACATTCAGATGTAGGCTAAGAAGTTTATTTTTATGATGAGCGAGGACTTGGGAAGTGCGACAGAGGCTAAAGCTACATCCTGCGGTTTTATTACGAAGTTGAACCATTTAAAATACCTGCCACCACTTTCTTTTCGAAATTGTCCAATCAAAGTCTAGTTCAATAGTACCGTCATTCAATGTGACAGACTCAATTGGATATTTATCATGAATGGCTTGCAACTGAACTTCACATATTTGAAGAATCCATTTTCTTGCCCAACGTCTGTGACGATTGAACTTACTGGCCGTATCGTTCCTCATTTCAAATTTAAAGATTAGATTCTTCACATTTTCGGGAATTTCTGTCACCTCATCTTCTTCTTCAAACCAATCCTCCAATCTTTCAACAGGTGGTGGAACGAGATCGTCATAAGACTCGACCTTTTCATACTCCACCTTAGATGCCACTTTATAAGATGTGGTTGATAGTACATTTAGCAGATAGCTCAATTCTGGTTTCTTTCTTTTGAATTTAATGGTAAAATAAATAGAAGGATATGAGCGATAAACCAAGACATCAGGATATGCTATCAATTCGAAAGGTAAGTTTTCAATCCACTTCTTTTCTTCTAATACTTTAGCTTTAATTCTAGTTCGGGCAACAAATATTCCTACGATCCAGAATACTGACCAAAAGGCCATAAATAAAGCAAAGTTAGATGGTTTAAACGAAGTAGGAGTCGGCATCATAGCCCACATAAAAAAAAACGGAAGAAAGGAACTAACCGATAAGAAAGTGAAAATAACACAAAGCGATTTAAAGTCTGTCCATCTCGTAATGTGCAAGTAAATTCTCTTTTGATCTAACCTTCTTCTATATGTGAGATTTGATTTTGAAGTCTGTTCTTTTTTCTCTTGCTCTAAACGGGCACTCAGCTTTCGCTTTTTGGCAACCTGTTTTGCCAGGTCATCTGCAGAGATATGTTTTTTAGAAGGACTCACATTCTAAAGATAGTTAAAAACTCATTCTACCCCTTTTAATCTGAAATCCACAGTATTAGCCTTTTCTTTGTCTTGAATAAAATCAACGGATATTCTTTCTGAAAGTCCTGCATCTTTAAAATAATCGAGTAATTGCTTTAATCTTTTCGTGTCTGTTTTATTTTGTTTTGAAGACTTTGAATAGTATCGCAATGAAATGAAGCTCAGACAATGAAAATTCAGAAAAGCAACCACACCCTCTAATTGTTCTATTGATTTAGGATCGAGCTGATCTTGTTTTTTTGAATAAGAGTAATCAGGAAAAGGCTCAAAATGAACCAAGGCTCTCACCATTCTATATTCTCTGATAATCCTTGTTTTTGTTGAGTAATTGTAAGTATAGATATCTTCAGAAGTTGGAAATGTGTGTCCGCCTTTTGAAAAGGTTTTGAGGGTATATTTCTTATTCTTCTGAATCAGATTAGTATCAATTTTGAAAATCATGTTGGTGTCAAATCCACTATCAAGAATAAGTTCATCCTCTTCAAAAATTTGAAGTTTGAAACTATCGAGACAGAATAGATCAATTGGAGACAGCACAGCAACAAGATGAATAGGGAAATCATTGAAGTAACTGATAAAAGAAATATCTGGCTGAAAATAGGTCGGATCTTTACTGTTAAAATGGTCTACACCAATTGAAATTCCTTTGGATTTAAACTTGATTCTTGCATTCTTAGAGGATAAATAATGTGCTATTGAATCAGCCCTTCTTTGCGAGTACCTCACGCTCGAAACTTTAAGCACCTTGCTGCTATAAATTACTTCAACACTATCAGGGTTATGGTCTTGAGTCAATAAAGAATAAACAGAATCTAGCTTAAACAATCGATCTTCGTGCAGATTTGTCTTAGCCAAGTGAAAATAATAATCGTGAGAAAGTAATGTGTCTTGCGCCCAGCTTCCGGCACTTATGATGAAAACGAAAAAAAATAATACGGACTTCATAACCTTCTATGTCTCGAATTTTTAAAGGTCACCTACTCTACCAAAACAAATGCCGCCCAAAAATAAGGATCATACTTTGAGCGCATCACTTTTTGGGTTGCCGAAAAAGCCTCTTTTACATCTTTAAACTCAAAAAGGTTCTTATAAAATAAGGACATAAATTCTGAAGTCTCTTTATCCGGAACCTGCCAAAGACTCATAATCAAGAAACGGACACCAGCCATTTTAAATGCTCTTTGTAATCCATAAACTCCTTCGCTTCCTTTAATATCTCCCAAACCGGTTTCACAGGCTGATAACACAACAAGATCCGTGTTTTGCATATTCAGAGTAGTTACTTCTTGAGCAGATAAAACGCCATCCTCACCCTCTTCAAAAACATCTCGGTCCCAAACATCATTAGCACCAGCTAAAACTAATCCTGAACGCATTAATGGGTTTTTGTTGTTTACAAAATTCCAAATCCCATAATTGACGATTCCTCCTCTAAAATTTACATCTTCTTGATCCAGTTCTTTTTTTGTTTGTTCTCTTACCAAATCCGGATCTGGATAAAAGAATCCATGAGAAGCTAAATGCAGAAATTGGCTCTCACTTGCAGCAGCCTTAAAGTTTTCTTCAGTTGCATCTTCCTTGCTATAGAAGTTTACCTCCAATTTATTTTTCACCGTTGAATTAATAGAGTCAATTTCAGAAAGCGAACCTGGCAAATAAGTCCAAATTACGTGCTCTGTATTTTCTGTACTATATTTTACTCCCCCAAACAAAGTTGCTTTGCTTTTTTGATTAATCTTAAATGGGGTTTCATTCACTACCTCGGCAGTACTACTTAATTGTATCAAATCGTATTTGTCACATAAAAAGGAATCATTCTTATCGCTCAAAGCAGGAAAGGAAATTTTATGCAAAGATCCTTCTGGAGAAAAATAAATTGTTCTCACATTAATTAGTTCCTGCTCTAAAGGAGCCCAAACTAAATTGTATAGCGCTTTATTGGTTTCATTCGAAGTTCCGTAAAGCTCATTAATGTAATTGAAATTTTTAGCCTCTGTGGTTCCTAAAACCTTGTCCAATTCTTCAGCCGAGCATAATTCAATCATCTTAGGATGCTTGCTTGATGGACTCACCATTAGCGCAGCATAATGTAATGATGACTCAGGATTACCGAATTGAGAATTAAACGCAATGAACTCTAATGCCACCTCATCCTTCGATAATTTATTCTTTACGTCCTTCCATCCAATATCAGAGGATGCTGAGAATTTGCTGAAAGATTTTGACCTGATGGTCAGGTCTTTTTCAAGATTGTCAGAAAGGAGTTCAAGACTATCAACGGCTCCTCCTTGAGCATATGCATCCGCTACCTGAATTTTTAGCTCCATCCACTTATCATACGTTCTTAATAAGTCATCATCTTTACTACTCAACAGGGCTTCTCTTAAAGCAGTTGACGACTTTAATAAAAAACCTTTCAGCTTCAGAGCATTGTCATAAGCCATTTCTAAAATTAGTGGATTCTCTTCTTTTCTATAACTGGCGAAAGAGTAGATATTCATAAAATCTTCAGCCATGGTTGCAAAGTACAATTCCTTCTCGTGTTCGGCCAGCACGGCAAAGTTCACTCGAATATCATTTCTTCGCAATTCAACCAACTCCACCAATTCTGCCTCGGCCTTATCAAACTCATCCAACATCAAATAAGATGAAAACAGACCCAGTAATGCGCTCCTTTTTTGAATATTAGCCCCCAAGTCGGTTGTAAGTTGTTTTGCTTCTTCGAATTTTTTAATTGCGTCAGGAAAATCTCCTTTAAGTTTCGCTAAGAAACCCAAATTGCACAAGGCGCCAGCAATTCCAATTTCATTTTGTCCATCACTAGATAGCTTAAAGCAATCTGAATAGTACTTGTAAGCCGCAAGAGTATCTCCTTTAATGAGACTTAATTCACCTAAGAGAGTTTGGGTAGCAGCCATCCCCAACTTATCCTCCAATTGCGCCTTCATTTCTAGACTCTGAATCAGGTATTCATTGGCCCCGTCATAATTCTTCAATAGCATTTCAATTGAACCCAAATTACTTAAGGCGTTAGATACACCAGAATAAAATTTCGATTCTGTATGAAATTTTAACGCCTGCTCAAATTCTTCTTTTGCCTTTTCATAATCTCCGTGAGCAAAATGAAGTGACCCCATACTATTCATTGAGGCCCCCATCCCTAAGACATGGTTCAAAGCTTTTCGCAGCTGGTAACTTTGGTTTTGATATTCAAGTGCTTCAGCAAACTCACCTTTAGACATATGAATTGAGCCTATATTATCTAAAATATTGGCTACTCCAATTGAATCGCCAATCTCTTCATATATCGTCTTGCATTCTTGGTATTTCTCTAAACAAAGATCATATTCATTCCTAGTACCATGAGACCAAGCAACATAATAAACTGCACCAGCTTTTGCCTGAAGCAAGTAAGCTCGCATTTCTTCGTTTTCTTCACCATATAATTTCTCGCTTGTAAAATTATAAACCCACTTATTGTACTTTGGCCATATATTCTCATCCCAACATTGTTTAACTATTAGATTAACATACCATACTCTTTCGACATCATTTTGTGAAGCATGATAATGAGTAAGGTTGCTATCCAATAAAACTTTATATGCTGGTGAAACTTTATCTAGCTCGAGTGAATCTATTAGGTAGTAGCCCTTATCAGCATAATTTTGAGCAAAGCTCGAAATCGCAATTGAACAAAAAAGAAGAACTACATATTTGATCATATTCAAATCTACTGATTCTGTTGTACTTAACAAAAATGTTTTTGAGCACTTATATTTTATTCTGCGCAATTTAATGAAGCCCGATAGATTAATTTCTGTCGGGCTTTTTTAGTTACTGATTAAACCTTTTTATATCTTCAATGTCTTACCTAAAATTTATATTAAATGAAAAATAAAATTACACTCTTGGCCATACTTTGCTCTTCAGCAGTTATGGCCCAATTTCCATTGGCAGACGAATGGATGTTGAATACTGACGGAACCACTGCTAGTTATGAATACTACCCTGGTATGCCTCCAACCACTCAAACTGTCAATCTTACCGATTCTGCAGATGTGCTTACTGTATGCTACGATAACGACTATGTGTATATCAGAGCCAATGGGTTGGCGAGCTATTTAATGGGGCCATGGGCTATGAACCCTAATGAACCGGCAGCTATTTTAAAAACTTATCGTTTCCCAAGAAATCCTCAAGAAGAAATGGGAGCAAAAGAAGATCAACCATTTGGTGGTGCATTAGGTATCGCAATTAATGGTGTGAGCTTATACGGAATCGGTGATGCTCGTTCTTATAATACAACTGATAATGAGAATAACGCCATGGGTGACGGCCTTTGGAATTCAGATGCTTGGGTATCAGAAGGTCCGACATTAGATGCAAGTGGTTTAGGTCATGCGGACGGAAATGAAAACTATCACTATCATGCAACACCAATTTCTCTTTATCCTGGATCAACAACAACTCATTCTCCAATTGTAGGATGGTCATTTGATGGTTTTCCTATATATGGACCGTACGGATATGATTCTCCATATGATGCTGGAAGTGGAATTGTAAGAATTGAAACGGGTTATTCTTTGAGGTCAATTACTGACAGAACAATACTGCCAGGAGGAGGAACTTCAACACCCCCAGGACCTGCAATCAATGCAACTTTCCCTTTAGGAACTTACCAAGAAGATTGGGAGTTCACTGATGCCGGACATTTAGATGAGTACAATGGAAGATGGTGTGTTACCCCTGAATTTCCGGATACTATTTATGCCTACTTTGTTACCAAAGATGCTGCTGGAGACCCAGAGTACCCTTACTATGTCGGACCACAATATTTTGGAGTTGTTAATGCTTCAGAAGTAGGTGGAGGTTCAGGTAATATTACTATTCCAGGAGGAGTAACTTGTTTAGGCGGAACGAACTCAGTTGATGAAGTTTCAAGCTTAGAGTTTTCTCTTTATCCTAATCCTTCAAATGGAATTTTGAATGTTAAAGGTGTTGATCGCGCAAATTATACGATAGTTGATCAAGTTGGAAGAGTAGTTTCTGAAGGGAAAATTAACTCATCCATTGATATCGAAAAACTTGAAAATGGAATGTATCACTTACATCTTGAATTAGAAGGTAAGAGAGCTCAATCTTCGTTTGTTAAGAAATAGTGATTCGACTGAGTGTCATACTAATATTATTCCCTGCTTTGCTATTTGGGCAAAGTGGGGAATTAATTCCTTCTTTTGGTAATCAAGGGAAGTTGATATTAGACATTGATGACTTAGATAATCTAGTAGGTCTTTGTTCAGATGATGATGAAAACACCATTTTCTTTGGAAATACTTCTGAAAATTTGATTGGGGAATACCCTTATGACATATTCATAGGGAAGTTAAATTCATCTGGAGAGCTTGACCAAAGCTTTGCTGACCAAGGGATATTTAGAGCCGATTTTCCTTCTCACTCCATTTCTTCTATTGAAAAAGCAGTCTATCATTCATCAGGGATATATTTTATTGGAAAAGGCAGAAATCCAGCAAGCTCAGACAGCAGCAAATTGTTCGTGGGCAAATTGAATTTAGACGGCAGTCTTGATTTAAATTTTGCTGATAATGGATATTTCACTGATTCTTTTTTAGGAGCTTACAATACTCCAGGCAGTTTAATAATTGATCAAGAGAACAGAATAGTATTTTGTGGCTCAACTACTGATGACCAAGGCACATTGGTTGAATATCCTTTAATCGGTAGATTGAATCTGGATGGCAGTCCTGATTTAAGTTTCGGAACAACAGGTGTAATTGTTTGGGATTATCACCAAGGCGTGCTCATTGATTACATGCATGTAAATCTTACTCAAGACAGGCACGGAGAAGGGCTTTATCTCAATGAAATCTTAGAGATTAACAATACTTATTTCCTCTGCGGAAAATATTTACTCGGGGCCTTTTCTCAGGTACATTACATGAGCATTACAAAAGAGGGCGAAATGAATCCAAACTTTATTAGTCCGGGGCCTATAAATTTTCAAATAGATCCAGGGTACAATAATTACATTACCTCATCTGCCTTTGATGGCGAAAACATTTACTTGGGCATGCTGACTGATGGTGAACTATACAATGGCAAACAATTATTGCAAAAGATTGATACAAATGGAGTTCTGAGCACACTAAGAGTAATCGAAAAAGAAGGTCAAGATCTTCAAACCAAGTTTGTGAAGAGTTGGGATAACAGAATTTTTATTGGTGGATATGATCTTTCGGACGAAAACATAGGGCCCGGCGTTCATTCTGACAAGTTTTCATTTAAAGGCTTGGATACAAACTTAGAACCCTTAAGTGGCTTCAATTTTCATGAAAGCATAACCTCAAATGAAGACCAAGGTGCTGAAGATTTAGTTCTTTATGACAACCATGCTATCCTAGGTGGATACGCAAATGATTTGGTCGGAAACAACATTACTGATTTAGTATTTATGAGTTTTAAAATGGATGAAGACGTATCCATTGAAGAAGACAAGCTAATGCTTCAGGCTTACCCCAACCCATGCACTGAGCACCTTGAACTTTCAATACCAATGAATGAAAGCAATATTAGAATCATAAATATTCTTGGTCAAGAAATGTCATTCACTTGGGAAGAATCGAGAATTAATTGTCAATCTTTTCCGAAAGGAGCATATGTATTGCTTTTGAGTGGAGCAATTGATGAACAGCTGAAATTTATCGTTGAATAAAATGGACTCTTCAAGTTTAGAAGGCTTATTTGAACCGTCTAATATTTCTGAGTTCGGATTCATAATAATTTATTCTGTGACCTTATTATTGAACAGCTTTCCAATTCCTTTTCCAATCTCCTTAACCGAATGAACGTTAAGCGGGAACTCCATTAAGACGTGCAAATAGCTTAAGAAGACTAAAATTAAGAATCCCATTAAGTAATTATAAAAATAGATACTTATGGAAACAATCCAAACTGCAAGAATGAGAATGAGTTTCTTTTTGGTAATGATTTTGTGCCATCCGATCACAGTCGTTTTCGAGAACCAATTCAAATAGTGATAAGTGTATGCGAAAGCTATGAACACCTGAATTCGGATAGCAATTTCAGACGTCATTGGATAGCGTGGGTTTTGTTCAAATACGCCCAAAATCCACCCTGTTGCCCAATTAATATTGTACAGCTTTGAAGCATTAAAGGTCTCTGAAAAATAAGGATCAACTGAAAAGCCTCTTGCCTCTATCGGTAAATAGTAAATTATAATCGGTACTAAAACTATGAATAGAACAGAAGCATAACCAACCTTGCTTTTACTTTTCATAGCTCCATAAAGCATGAAAAGAATCGTGAAAAGAAAGACGTGAATAATGGTAGGTAACAATCCACCAGTGACCACTGCAAAGAACAACACATTTTCTAAAAAGAAGCCGGCTGTAAATGCAAGGACTGCTGTTAGTAATACAACCTTTAAATTCTTGGTAAACACCATAGCAATGGCCGTTACTAAAGCCGTGAGCGCAAAGGTGGCCGCAATTGACTTTAACTGGTAGATCCAATGTGATTCATCAAATACTTCTTTTAAGGTTCCAATCTCCCACAGCATGTAGGGAATCGCAATTATTGCTGTCAGAAATACCAGAATCCAAGCATGATTTTTTCGCTTAATAAAGTATCCTTTTTTATCTAACCAATTAATCTCTGTCACATAATGTAATGGACCCAGAATCGCATAAGCTAAGATGAATAATTCAAAAGGAAAATAAATAGCGGCCACCAAGGAAACTCCGATTAAAAAGAAATTGAAAGTATCCAGCTGAACTGCTTTAGAGGCCATGGAATAAATATAGGAAATTGAATTGAGAATAATTTTAATGGTTTTCGCCTCAACCCCACTTACTATTCGCCGCGCGGACCTTCTCCTCTATGGGAAGGGAAATTGCTTTCGCAATTTTATCAAATAAAAAAAGCCTTCATTAAATAATGAAGGCTTTTCAATATTTAAATAAATCCTCTAATCTAACTTCATTGAGATATAGTTCAAGAACTCTTGCTTCACAGCAGCATCTTTAAATTTACCTCCAAATTCACCTGTAACGGTTGAGCTTTGGATATCTCTGATACCTCTAGAATTCACACAAAGGTGTTTCGCATCAATCACACAAGCCACATCTTCAGTTCCTAGAAACTTTTGCAAATGCTTGACCACTTGAATGGTCATTCGCTCTTGTACCTGAGGTCTTTTAGCGTAATAATCAACTAGCCTGTTCATTTTTGAAAGACCGATTACATTTCCGTTTGAGAAATAAGCTACATGAGCCTTACCTACAATTGGTAAGAAATGATGTTCACATGTTGAATAGACCGTGATGTCTTTTTCAACTAACATCTCAGTATAGTTGTATTTGTTTTCAAAATTTGAATTTTTTGGTGCGTTAGCTGGATTCAATCCTCCAAAAATTTCTTTCACATACATTTTTGCAACTCTCTTGGGCGTACCCTTTAAGCTGTCATCAGTTAAATCAAGTCCGAGCGCATCCATAATCTCTGCGAATTTCTCTTCAATCACTGACATTTTCTCTTCGTCTGTTTTATCAAATGCATCTTTACGCATTGGGGTTTCAGAAGACGAGAAGAGGTGTAAATCCCCTACTTGTTCAATGTCCATTTCGGCAATATCTTTAATTAATGTATCATTCATTTGTTGCTGCAAATTTAGTATTATCTACCACTAATAACCATTTAAACCAATGATTGTTTAAACATCTATCTAATTATTTTGACGAATGAAGACATCTAATATTACATTTAGATTGAAAAGTCTACTTTTGTTGCATGTCTAGCGACTTCAAAAACAAACTATATCAAGCCTGCACTGACCTAGCAAATGAAAGGATTGTGTCAATTCAAAATGCAATAACAAACGCACAAGATGCCGCGAATAATGAAACGAAGTCAACCGCAGGAGATAAGCATGATACTGCAAGGGCCATGGCTCAAAATGATGTAGAACAAAAGTCAAAGCAGTTGGCCGAAGCAAAAAAATTAAAAATGGGATTGGCGCAGTTCACTGCTCAATCTGGGAAGGACGAAGTAGCCTTAGGAAGCTTAGTTTCAACCAATACGGCCAAATACTATATTTCGATAAGTGTTGGTAAAGTTGATGTGGAGGGAGAATCAATCTTTGCGGTTTCACCAGTGAGCCCGATTGCTATGGCAATGCGTTCTAAAAAGGCAGGTGAAAGTTTCGAATTTAACGGCAGAAAGTTTGAAATTCTGATTATTGAATAGATTGACCAAACCTAATTCATCACATTGACGTCTTTCAGATTAATGAAATTCATATTTGCCTTTTCTATCTTAATTATTCTTTGTTCTTGTGAAGGAATGAGATGCGGAAATGGGATTCTTATGGACGCAGAGACAAATGAACTGCTTGATAGTGTGCATGTAGTGAACCTAACTGGCCCCGGGGATTATTACACAGACAGTACCGGAGTATTTGATGTTTGTAATAAGTTTGGTGGATGTGTACCTGATTGCCCAGATATCGAAATCCAATTTTCAAAAGAAGGATATAAAACAAAGGTGTCTTTGAACCCGATTTCTCAAGAAGGGATATTTTTAGAGAAGGAATAGCAATTAAATATCCAACTTTCCAGCTTGTTCTTTGATGAATTCTTTGATATCTGAATCTGCCATAGGTACTTTCCCTAAGCATTTTACGCCTGTAGTTTTTAGAATAATAGCTTCAGTTTCAGGATTTGGATCTCCATTGAAAATGATTCCGGTAATTTTAATACCACGACTCTTTAACAACTCAATACTCATTAATGTATGATTGATTGATCCCAAATAGTTCTTTGAGATTAGAATCGTCTCGTCTGCGACTTGTGGAATCAAGTCGACAATCATATCTCCTTTTTCATTGATCGGAACCATTAAGCCTCCGGCTCCTTCAATAACGAGGGTATTATCAGTCTTTGGTACAACAAAATCAGAAATTTCGATTTCAATTCCGTCAATTTTTGCAGCTGCATGCGGCGACATTGGTTCAGACAATAAATACCGTTCTGTATGAAAGTCAGATTTATCATTTGAAATAAAATCTCTCACCCATAAAGAGTCTAAGTCATCTAATTCTCCTGCTTGCACAGGTTTCCAATAATCTGCTTTAAGAGCTTCAACAACAATTGCTGAACAAAAGGTTTTTCCTACTTCTGTTCCAATGCCCGATATGAATATTTTTCTAGTCATTTATCAAATGTGAAAGTGCTATAATCTCCTTTTCAGAGTTATACGAATGTATGCAAATTCGTAATCTTTCTTGCCCCTCTGGCACAGTTGGTGACAAAATTGCTTTAACGGCAAATCCGCCATCTTGAATTCGTTGTGCCAGTGCTTTTACTTCAGTGTTACCCGGAACAACAATAGATTGAATTGCAGATTCACTTGGAATCAAATCGTATTTACCTTCATTTATTGAAGAAGTAAATAACACAATGTTTCTTTCTAATCTGTATCGTTCTCCGTGCATTTCAGCCACCGTCTCTACTGCTTCATGTATTCTTTCTTGAGCATGAGGAGATAAGGCAGTGGTGTATATTAATGAACGGGCGAAGTTCAATAAATAAGTGTGTAATTCATTTGGTCCGAGTACTATAGCGCCGTGGCTACCATAAGCTTTACCAAAGGTTACTATTTTTGCAAAGACATCTTTATCTAATCCAAGCTCAGTAACAAGCCCCTCACCTTTTGGTCCAAAAACTCCACCAGCATGGGCTTCATCTACTATTAAAAAGGCCTCAGCCTCTTTACAAATCTCTACGATCTCATTAAGTTTTGTTTTATCGCCATCCATAGAATAGATGCTTTCAACCACCACATATACATGGCCTTTTGCTCTAGTCAACTTTTGTTTAAGAGAGTCGAGGTCATTGTGTTTGAAAGAGAATGAATTTGCAAGTGACATCCTTATTCCATCTCTGATGGACGCATGCACAAGTGAATCAAATATGACCGTATCTCCTTTTAAAGGAACTGATGAGAAGAATCCTAAATTGGCGTCATAACCTGAATTAAAAAGCAATGCAGATTCATGTTTGAAAAACTCTGCCAAATCCTTTTCTATCTCTTCTGAACGAAATGAATTTCCTGATATCAATCTTGAGCCTGTAGATCCAGACTCAGCCTCAGTATCAAATACTAATTGAGCTACACCCAAATAATCATTTGAAAAAAAGTCAACCTTCCCATCAGCTTTCATCAAAGTTCGAAGAGCATTGTTTTCTTTACGCTCCTCTATTTTTTTGGACAAAGATTTTGGGAAATTTTTCACTTACTCAACTGTGACTTTTCTTGGTTGAAAACCGGTTTTAGCTTCTTCTTTAGCCTTGATTCGTGCTTCTTTTTCAGCTCTTACTTTTTTAGCATTCTCTACCTTTTCATCAACCTTAGTTTCAGGTTGTTCTCCATCTTGAAATGGCTCTTTAGAAGTTAATCCTAAGATATCAAACAAGGCTTTATCCTCATTAAATTCAGGATTTGGAGTCGTTAACAACTTATCTCCCGCAAATATTGAAGATGCTCCCGCAAAGAAACATAAAGCTTGAGACTCATGTGACATTTCAGTTCTACCTGCAGATAATCTTATGATTGATTCTGGAAAAAGAATTCTTGACGTAGCTATCATTCTAATCATCTCCCAAGTATCAATTGGTTTTTGATCTTCTAAAGCTGTTCCTTCAACTGCAACTAATGCATTGATTGGAATTGACTCAGGTGGCTGCTCCATATGAACATATGTCATTAACATACCTATTCTATCTTCAGCTGTTTCACCCATTCCGATAATACCACCAGAACAAACAGAAATTCCTGCAGCTCTTGCATTACCTATAGTGTCAATTCTATTTTGATATTCTCTTGTAGAGATGATGTCTTTATAAAACTCTTCAGATGAATCTAAATTGTGATTGTATGCATACAAACCTGCATTTTTAAGACGCTTTGCTTGAGCCTCATTCATCATTCCAAGAGTAGCGCAAACTTCCATTCCCATGCCGTTGATCTCTTGAACCATTTCAACTACTTTGTCAAAATCACGGTTATCTCTCACTTCTCTCCATGCAGCTCCCATGCATACTCTTGAAGATCCACTAGCTTTAGCATTCTTTGCTAAGCCTACTACTTCTTTCACTGACATCATTGGCTCAACCTCTAGCTCAGTATTATGAACTACTGATTGCGGACAGTATCCACAATCTTCAGGACATCCTCCTGTTTTGATTGAAATTAACGAACTCATTTGAACCTCATTTGGATTATGAAATTTTCTATGAATTGTTGCCGACTGATACATCAAATCCATAAGTGGAGTGTTGTATAATGCTAATGCCTTCTCTTTTGTTGCGTATTCTTTATTAATCTTCATTGCTTCTAATCTACAATATCATTTTTGTTAACTACGGCCTTATCAACCCCTTTCATCTGCTCGGGCTCATCTATTTGAACGCCTTTTTCCCACCAAATCTCTTCATCTAAATTTCCGTTAGGAAAGTAATACTTGAAGACCCCCTGCTCTTTGCCATTCTCATATTGGCCGTCAATACTTAATTGTCCATCACCAAAATAATAACGTTCAATTCCGTTCTTTAAACCGTAAAGATAATTACCCTCTATTTTTTTTAGGCCATTTTGGTAAAAAGTTGTTGACATTCCATGCTTTTTTCCATTTTTCCAAGAGGTTATTTCTGAGGCCGTGCTATCTTCCAAATTATGAATCCACAAACTATCTTGTAATCCCCTTTTGTAATATCCGTCAGTTTTTACATTCCCGTTTTCATACCATTCCATTAAGTGACCATGCGGAAGGTAGCTATCAAAATTATTGACCGCCATTAATTGTCCTGAATCATAATTGAATTGCCATCTGCCGTCTTTGTAGTCCTGATCAAAAGCTCCTTCTTTTTCTACATTTCCTGATTCATAATAATATGTCCAGTTCCCATATTTTCGATCTAAGACATAGCTTCCTTTTTCTTTCAATTTTCCGTTTGGCCAATACACCACAAAATCTCCATCAAGTAATCCTTTGGTCCAGAATGATTCTTCTTTCAATTCTCCTGTTGGATAATAAAATGACCAATTACCTACTGCTTTGCCTTCTTCAAATTGACCGATTGATTCTAAAGATTCATCTGATCTGTAGAACTTCCACTCCCCTATCTTTTCATTGTCAACCATTTCACCAAGCCCGTAACCACCTCCTATCAACGGTTCACGCACATGTTCTCTACATCCTGAGATGAGAACTAATAAAAATGAAATTAAAATGAAATGTTTCATGAGTCTTAAGACTCTAATTTAAGAAATCTAATTCAACTCTTCCCAAATCATATCTTTCAATTCTACCAAACCTTGTTGGGCAACTGAAGAAATAAATACGTTAGGGATGTCAGGTAAATCTTGGCTTATTTCAGCTTTGAGTTCATCATCCAACATATCTGATTTTGAAATGGCTAACAATCTTGGCTTATCAATTAGATCAGGATTGAACTGCTCTAATTCATTTACCAAAATTTTGTATTCTTTATGGATGTCCTCAGCATCTGCAGGCACCATAAATAAAAGAAGTGCGTTTCTTTCAATATGTCTCAAAAATCTGAGACCAAGACCTTTTCCTTCATGAGCCCCTTCAATAATTCCGGGAATATCTGCCATTACAAAAGATCTAAAATCTCTGTATGCTACAATCCCTAAATTTGGAGTTAAGGTTGTAAAAGGATAATCAGCAATTTCAGGTTTTGCAGCAGAAATCACAGACAATAAGGTAGATTTTCCTGCATTGGGGAAACCTACTAATCCAACATCTGCTAATACTTTCAACTCTAAAACTAACCAACCTTCACTAAGCGGAATACCAGGTTGTGCATATCTAGGAGTTTGACGCACTGAAGATTTAAAATGAACATTTCCTTTTCCTCCTTTTCCACCCTCCATGACGATCATTTCTTGACCATCTTCTGAAATCTCACCTATAAACTCACCAGTTTCTTCATCTTTAATGATAGTTCCCAGTGGTACTTCAACATATTCATCAGCACCATCAGCACCATGCATTTGATTTTTACCACCTGGATCTCCATGACCAGCTTTTACGTGTTTACGATATTTAAGAGGAAGTAAGGTCCAAAGTTGAGCATTACCTTTTACGATAACGTGTCCACCTCTTCCGCCATCTCCTCCGGCGGGACCTCCTTGTGCATTATATTTTTCTCGGCGTAAATATTGAGAGCCTGCTCCACCTTTACCTGAACGACAATGTATTTTTACGTAATCAATAAAATTACTCATAGCACTGGTAAAAATTTAGATTTAGGCTAAAGCCAAATCAATCGTTTCAAATAAACGAGCTGTAATATCTTCAATAGTTCCGTGACCATTGACTTTTATGAATTTACCTTGTTGATCGTAGAATTCTTTCAAAGGAAATGTTTCATCCATGTACACTTTAATTCTATTCTCAATTATCTCGGGATCTGCATCATCAGCTCTTCCACTACTTAAAGCTCTATTTTTCAAACGCTCTGTTAGTTCTGCTTTTTCGACATCAAGCGCGATCATCATGTTAATAGATGTTCCTCTTTCAGTCAAAATCTTATCTAAAGCCTCAGCCTGTGGTGTAGTTCTTGGAAATCCGTCAAAAATAAATCCTTCTGCTTGAGGGTTTTTCTCTACTTCAGAAATCAACAATTTAATTGTTACTTCATCTGGAACTAATTTCCCTTGATCCATGAAACCTTTGGCTAAAACGCCAAGTTCTGTTTCATTTTTAATATTATATCTGAAAACATCACCAGTTGAAAGGTGACATAAATTGTACTTTGTGACTAGCATTTCAGCTTGGGTGCCTTTACCTGCGCCCGGAGGTCCGAATAAAACAATATTTAACATGCTTTCAATTTTCTCCGCTTTGGTGCGGGAGAACAAATTTATTGGTAATAATCCTTATTTATGAAGGTATTTTTAATTATTTATTAACTATCCTGAAAAAAGGTCATATTTTATTCACTCAACATGTTATTTTGTCAGTAAAATCGATACTTTTCAGACATTTTAGCATTGTTTAAGCAGAGAAAGACAATTGGCTTCGTATTTGACCAATGTAAATCAGAACAAAACACGAGCGAAATGAATATTAACAAACTGACAACTAAAACTCAAGAAATCATTCAACAAGCCCAGTTGATTGCTCAAGGCGAAGGTCAGCAGGCGATAGAAACAGGTCATATATTAAAGAGTGCTCTTGAAGTAGAAAATTCAATACTACCTTTCCTTTTAGGAGAGTTTAACTTAGAAATATCGGCAGTAAAAAATACTGTTAACAGCATTGTGGCATCCTATCCCAAAGTGAGCGGAGGAGATCCATACATGTCTAAAGATTCAAACAAACTATTTGCAACAGCATTCAAACAAATGGATGCCTTTAAAGATGAATACCTTTCTCTAGAGATATTATTCTTAGGATTGGTCAAAGGATCTGATTCAACAGCAAAAATGTTGAAGGATATGGGAATTACAGAAGCCCCATTAAAAGAAGCAATTATGAAATTAAGAAATGGAGAATCCGTAAATTCTCAAGGATCAGAAGAGACTTATCAAGCACTTTCAAAGTTTGCCAACAACCTTAATGAGATGGCATCAAACGGAAAGCTTGATCCAGTGATCGGAAGGGATGAAGAAATTAGACGAGTTCTTCAAATATTATCTCGTAGAACAAAGAATAATCCAATACTCATAGGTGAACCTGGTGTTGGTAAAACAGCAATTGCAGAAGGTATTGCTCATAGAATTGTAAGCGGAGATGTACCTGAAAATCTAAAAACAAGAAAGGTTTTTTCACTCGATATGGGAGCCTTAATTGCAGGAGCAAAATACAAAGGAGAATTTGAGGAGAGATTAAAATCAGTAGTAAAAGAAGTCATCAAGTCAGATGGAGAAATTATTCTTTTCATTGACGAGATTCACACTCTTGTGGGAGCTGGTGGCGGAGGTGAAGGAGCAATGGATGCGGCAAATATTTTAAAACCAGCCTTGGCAAGAGGAGAATTAAGAGCTGTGGGAGCAACCACACTGAACGAATACCAAAAGTATTTTGAAAAGGATAAAGCATTAGTAAGAAGATTTCAAACAGTATTGATTGATGAGCCTGAAACGGATGATGCCATTTCAATTCTTAGAGGAATTAAAGAAAAGTATGAAACATACCACAAGGTATTAATCAAGGATGAAGCAATTATTGCGGCCGTTGAGTTATCCCAACGTTACATTACAGAAAGACAATTACCAGATAAGGCTATTGACTTAATTGATGAAGCAGCATCTAAGCTGAGAATGGAGATGAACTCCAAACCTGAAGAGCTAGATGAGATTGACCGAAGAATAATGCAATTAGAAATTGAGAGAGAGGCTATTAAACGAGAGAAGGATACCAAGAAACTGGAGGCTATTCAAATTGAATTGGCTGAATTGACGGATAGGAGAACCGAATTTCAAGCGAAGTATCAGGCTGAGAAAGATGTCGTAGATGGAATTCAAGATGCCAGCTCGCAATTAGAGCAGCTTAAGCTTGAGGCTGAGAAGGCAGAGAGAGAAGGAGATTACGAAAAGGTTGCTGAAATAAGATATAGCAGAATTCAAAATACTGAAGCCGACATTAAGAAGCTGAAAGCCGACCTCATTGAAATTCAAAAGAATTCGAAAACGATAAAAGAAGAGGTAGATGCCGAAGAAATTGCTGATGTAGTTTCAAAGTGGACGGGGATTCCGGTTTCAAAAATGATTGAAAGTGAGAGAGCGAAGCTTCTGAAACTAGAAGAAGAAATAGGAAAACGAGTTGTTGGACAGAGAGATGCTATCGTAGCTGTTTCAGATGCCGTGAGAAGATCTAGAGCAGGCTTACAAGATATGAAGAAGCCAATTGGGTCATTCATCTTCTTGGGAACAACCGGAGTAGGAAAAACAGAGTTAGCAAAAGCTTTAGCCGATTATCTATTTAATGATGAAAACGCCATGACCAGAATTGACATGAGCGAATATCAAGAGAAACATTCGGTCTCACGATTGGTGGGAGCCCCTCCTGGATACATAGGATATGACGAAGGAGGTCAACTGACGGAGGCTGTTAGAAGAAAGCCTTATTCAATAGTATTGATGGATGAGATTGAAAAAGCGCACCCTGATGTGTTTAATATAATGCTACAAGTATTAGATGATGGACGATTAACCGACAATAAGGGAAGAACAGTCAATTTCAAAAACACCATCATTATTATGACTTCAAACTTAGGTTCTGATATCATCAGAGAAAAGTTTGAAGACATGACTGACAAGAACCGCCCAAAAATAGTTGAGGAGGCAAAGGCTGAAGTATTCGATTTATTAAGAAGAACTATTCGTCCTGAATTTTTAAACAGAATTGACGAAACAATAATGTTTCAACCACTTGATAGAAATGACATATTATCAATTGTAAATATTCAATTCGGTTTCTTACAAGAGCGATTAAAGGAAAGTAACATTGAGCTTACCGCTAGTGATGAAGCTTTAGAATGGCTGGCACTTGAAGGTTATGACCCTCAATTCGGAGCCAGACCAGTGAAGCGTGTAATGCAGAGGGATTTATTGAATCAGCTCTCAAAAGATTTACTTGCTGGTAAAATAGGGACAGATAGTAAGGTTCATCTAGATATGTTTGAAGGAAAATTAGTTTTCTCGAATAAGAAAGAGAAGGTGAATCCTTCATTAAACTAAAAAAGCGATCATAAAAAAAGCCTCTCAGAAATGAGAGGCTTTTTTTTATTTTGTTTGTTCGGTCAACACTTGGACCATTTCAATTTTTTGTATTTGTTCAGCTTTATAAGATGAATAATCTGCTTGTCCGCCATAAGCGTCACAAATGTGTCCTCCTCCACAGCTTGTGAAGGTCAGACTGAAGCAAGCCAATGCTCCAATTGCCAATAGTTTTTTCATGCTCGGTTTTTTTTGTTTTTGAAGTCAACAAACTACGAATAAATCAAACGCAAGTCAAATGAAAATTAGTGGGCAAAAAAAATCCTGTCTCAGCAAAGCCAAGACAGGATAAATATTTAAAATCAAAAAATTACTTCGTTTGCTCAGTAAGCGTTTGAATCATTTCGATTTTTTGAGTTTGTTCTGCTTTGTATTGAGAATAGTCAGAGCTTCTGTATGCATCACAAGTATGCCCACCGCCACAACTAACCATTCCTAAAGCGAATACTCCTAATAATCCTGCTAATATTCCTTTTTTCATCTTTTTGGTTTTTTCGGTTTTTTAATCTTTGTCTGTTGTTGAAGCAAATTACCTGCCAACTATAATTGTTAACGAAAATAAGCAAAAAATGTTGCCCAATCAAATTAAAACGTCCAATAAATCAACAATTTACGTTTAACACCTAGAAGAAAATGGTCTAGAACCCCTACAATACAAGAGATTCTGTAAATTGTGAATTAATGTTGATAAGTCTATAAAACAACTAGATTTCTCGTTCAATGGAAGTGAGATGTTATCTTTTCAAGCAAAACTTTACTCAATTTGTAATATGACTCTTCAGTCCAACCACCCACATGAGGCGAGAGTATTACCTTATCTGAATTCAATAATTTTTGAAAATCAGAATTTTCTTGACCTTCAAACATATTTTCAAATGATGATTTTTCAAACTCTAAAACATCCAAACACGCTCCTTGAACCTTCCCGGTTTTAATCGCAGCCAACAAAGCAGCTGTTACTACTATCTTTCCTCTTGCCAAATTGATCAACCAAATGTTCTTCTTGAACTTATTCAAAAAGTCTTCATCTGCCATCCAAATTGTTTCTTCGTTTTGAGGAATGTGAAAACTTAGAATATCAGCATACTCAAATAAATCTTCTAAAGTCGATTCTGACACATACTCATTCCCGAAATTGAATTTGTACTTGTCATAAGCTAAAACCTTGACATCAAATCCTCTCAGTTTTTTAGCAAAGGCGGCACCATTATTACCGAAACCAATTAAGCCAACTGTTTTACCATCCAACTCAATTCCTCTATTTCCCTCTCTATCCCACTTTCCGTTTCTTATTTCAAGATTTCCTTTTGATAGATTGTTGAAAAGAGAAAGCAGCATTCCTAGGGCATGCTCACCTACAGCATTTCTATTTCCCTCGGGGGCATTAAAAAGCTGAATATGATTTTCAGCACAATAATCAATATCAATGTTCTCCATCCCAGCTCCTGATCGAGCAATGAATTTTAATGCTGAACATTTTTCAAGAAACTCCCTATTGATAGGGAAACGTGAGCGAACAACAATGCCGTCATAATTAGCAATAACATTATTAACTTCTTCATTGTTAATTGAAGTAAGATCATCACAATGGTGCCCTAACTCTACTAATCCTTTTTCAAGAACTTCATGAACTGTATCTAAGAATGCAATTTTCACGAATCTAAATTCGCAATTATTTTTTGATGAACTTATATTGAATCAAATATTCTCCATTAAACAACTGAACAATGTAATTTCCAGACTCTAAATCTCTAATATCAATTTCAGAATCATAAATCCCGTTTTCAAGAATACCAAATGAATCTTTCTTCAGTATTTTTCCGTCAGTTGAAATAATATCATAGTGCACATCACTTAATTTTGGAACCGTGAACTGTATAGTAATCTCCTTTTTTGCTGGATTAGGAAAAACATTCATATTCTGAACTAAATCTTCGATAATCTCTTGCTCTTCATATCCGGCTATTGACTTGTTAATGTAAACCTTAAAAATAGTGTTGCTTGCAGAGCTTTGAGTACCATCATTTATAAAGAATATGTTCTTATCTGAACTTTCTATTCCCCCGTAGATGTATCCAATCAATGTTTTTTGATTCGGTATCGCATTGATATCAAGAATTTCGCCTTCAATCAAATAATCTCCTGTCGGTATAAACTCAGATCCCGCACCCAAGAGAGCTGGCATTTCAAGATAAGTCAAAGCATTCTCATTCATACTACCATCATTGAATCTTGTCACCTTTGAAATGGTTTTAACAAATGGTACATCCGTATCTTCAATCAATGTTCCGCCATCAAAATAAAACTGACTCATCCCTCCAAAAAACAAGGTTTGATTTGATAAAGCCGTACTGTCATAAACTGAGATTTTTGCAGAATGATATTGGCTTAAGAATTGGTTAAAAGTATTGTTTACAGTGTATCCGGCCGGGGTGATATCTACCGAATTTAAATAAGGTAAGTCATTCGGATCAAACACTCCTGAAAAAGCAGTGAATCCAAAATCCCCATTCGGAAAAATTTGAGGAGCCATGTTATAATCTCTTCTATGAAGGTTCACAGAATCAGTTTGCGCACCATAATCCACAATACTCATGGTTGTGCCGTCATCTTCCAATTTAAAACTTCTAATTTCATCTGTATAATCTTGTGTAAAGCCTGGTCCGTGATCAGGTCCCATTGGGTTATAGCTTCCATCAAAAAGTTGGCCTCCAACTAAATAAAACATAGAATCTAAATAACCAATTTGACCACCTGTAACCTTCATTCTCGAATCCGTAATTTGTCTGAAATAAGGAGTAACCGAAGCGTTATCAACTATAGCCTGCGTCAAACCGTTAATGTCAATGGCTGTAATATTTGTATAAGTAATATGCCCGCTTGAGGTAGCACTAAAACCGTATCCACCGAACACATATAATGTGGTGTCTCTCTGATAAAACTCTTGGTTGGTAGATTGAAGTTGCTCAAATAAACCAGCATTTAAAACACTTAAATCGGCTGACCAACTTTGCTCGTTAATTGGATCAATTACGAAAGCAAACTTATTATTATCAGCTTCCAAAAATGCCGCGAAAGGTTGTCTTTGGTGTAATCCGTCAATTCGTCCGCCCACTATCAACCATCTTCCCTGATCATCTTTCGCCCATGAATAAGAATGAATTCCTGGAGTATTCGTGATTACTAAAGGTTCAATTTCAACCGCATAATCTTCTGGTGTAATTAATTGTGAATGTCCAATGGATGAAAATCCAATAAAAGCAAGTGCGAGAGTAGAAAGTTTCATGTGTTTTCTTTCAAAGCTACACGAAGAGAAGGTAAATGTTTGTGACGATTGTTACAGATAAACAAAATAGGCAACCACAAAGTAAATCGTTAACCCAATAATATCATTGGCAGTGGTGATAAAAGGGCCTGTTGCCAAGGCGGGATCTATTTTTACTCTATCCAGTAAGAGCGGAACCATGGCGCCTAGAATTGCCGCAAAAACGACCACTATGAATAGAGAGATTGAAATAGTTATTCCAAGTTTGATGTCGTCCATAAAAGCATAAGAAATTCCGAAAATGATGATTGAACAAATCAAACCAACCAGCATACCTACCAAAGTTTCTTTACCAACTTGCTTAAAAATAGAGGTGAATTGAAAATCTTTTGAAGCCAATCCCTGAACAATGATTGCTGATGATTGAACACCGACATTTCCAGCAGTTGCGACAATTAACGGAATAAAGAAGGCCAATGCAGGATTCATATCAATCTGCCCTTCATATCCTTTGATAATCTGAGAAGCAGCAACTCCACCTGCCAATCCAATTAAAATCCATGGCAATCGAGATCTTGTGTTCTTCAAAACACCCGAAGAAGTCTCTACATTTTCAGAAATACCCGAAGCCATTTGAAAATCTTTCTCAGCCTCTTCTTTAATGACATCTACTACGTCATCAATTGTAATTCGACCTACTAATTTCGTTTGTCTGTCTACAACTGGAATAGCTACCAAATCATACTTTTCCATTACGTTCGCCACTTCTTCATTATCCTCATGCGTTTTCACATAATGAACTTTCTCGCGCATGTAAATGTCATCAATCAAAGTCTTAGCATCTGCAAATAGCAATGCTTTTAATGAAAGAATTCCTAGCAAAACGTCATCCTTATCTACAACATAAATTGAATGAATTCGATCTACTTCCTCGGCCTGTCTTCTCAATTCAACAACACATCTATCAACTGCCCAGTAAGCCTTTGCTCTAACAAACTCTTTGTGCATCAATCCACCTGCAGTATCTTCATCATACTTTAAAAGATCTGTAATTTCAGAGGCATGTTCTTGATCTTCAAGTTTAGCAATAATCTCATCCTTCTCATCTTCCTCTAACTCACCTAATAAATCGGCTGCATCATCCGTTTCAAGATTATCAACTTGCTCTACAATCTCTTCAGTAGATAAGGTTTTGATAAATCTTTCTCGATAATCCTCATCTAACTCCATCAAAGCATCAGCCGATACTTCATCATCAAGTAAATCAAATATTTGTTTTGATTCATCAACACTTAATGAGGTTAAAATATCAGCAATATCGGCAGGATGGATGTTTTCTAACTCTTCTAAAACAGACGTATTATTCCCTGTCTCCAACATGAGTTGAAGCCTTTCAAGGAATTCTTTTGTCAGTTCTTTTTTCATAAAGAATCAGTTAAACGTAGTTGAGTTGCTAATCTGCCGCGAAGATAAGCCTTTTACGTTATTTTAATCTTACGGTAAAATCAATATTTTGTTGACTTTTTTTACAATTAAGTGGTCAAGATTTTTTTTTCGTAACTTTTCAAAAATATTTGAGCCATGTCCAAATCTCTACTTCTCTCATTATTATTGTCCTTTTCTATGATAACGTATAGCCAAACCACATGGCAGGTTTGTGTTGCTGAACCAGATGCTGGCGTATGTGGAGGTGGACAAGTTGGAGTCTTCACTCCGGGCAATTTGGTCATTCAACAAGGAGATATGATAGAATTCACTTCTCACAATATTTTCTTAGGAGGATACTCACTTTCATGGCACGATATTCAATTTGCGGGTTCTCCAGCAAACAATGTAATGCTGCAAGTTCCTAACGTATTTGAACCACCGAATTCAGTTACGACACCCCCTTTTAATACTCCAGGAATTTATCAAATGGAATGTCACGATTTCACTCATTGTCTGCTTAGCGCCTATCTATGTGATGGATATACTGTTGAAGTGCAAGGCTCATGTGCTGTTACGGCAGATTTTACGACAACTGCCTTAGATTTTTGCACAGGTGATATCATTGATTTTACAAACACCTCTAATGGTGCGAGCTCATATATTTGGCACTTAGATGAATTTACTTTCGCAACAACCACTGATGCGGTATTAAGTTTTGGATCAGCCGCTACTCATGATATTGAGCTCATTGCAGATGACGGAGCTGGTTGTTTAGATTCTACCACGATAACTATTAACATTGATCAAGCTTCAGATGCCGGATCTGACAATTCTAACATCTTTTGTAACATCAATGATTCAATTGATTTGAACACATTATTAGATGGAGATTTAGGCGGAAACTGGAACGAGACAACATCTTCTGGTCAATTTAATGCGACCTCAGGTTTCCTTGATTACACTGATCTTACCGAGGATGATTATTCTTTTGAATATGTTGTGCCTGGTGTTGGTGTATGCCCGAATGACACTGCTATAATAGACATTGAAATTAATCAAGAACCTCATTTGGCTTTTAACTTTTCTAACGTCAATATCGCTTCTTCTGATTCTTTGTACATAGATTTCACCTTAACCGGGGTGAATGGATCTGCAACTTATGTTTGGAATTATTGTGATGGAAATTTCAGTACAGATAATAGTCCTTTTTGGCATAAGTTTGACACTGCTGGCACTTACTGTGTATGCGTTCAAGTGAATAATGGTAACGGATGCGTAGAGACGTTTTGCGATTCAAACATAGTAGTTTTTGATGATGCTGGTCTCGATCTCCTAAATGAAATAGACTTCTCAATTTATCCCAATCCTGCAAATGAAAAAGTGAATTTAAAATTCGGTTCAATTAATGAATCTGTGATTTTCGAATTACGAGATGTCAACTCAAGACTTATTTCAACCGAAGAAATCTATTCTACCATTTACTCATTTGATGTTTCTTCAATTGAACCAGGTATTTACTTCATTTCTATATTATCTGAGAAAGGACGAACAACCAAATCACTAGTCGTTAGATAAAGGTCTGTGCAACACTTCAAACAATTGAATACGCTCATTGTTATTACCAATGAGCAAACCGGTACTTCCGTTTGCTAGCTTAATTTTAGTTAAGCTTTTAGCATTGTAGGGTGCGTAAAAATCAGATTCAGTAGGGTCTAAGTACTCAAGTTCACCATTTGCTTTGACCAAGAATACTAAACCGCAACCTGCATCATACCTTGTCGTCTCAACTTCTGTATTATGTCTGTTACCTACTGCTATGATGTCTTTTCTTCCATCACCATTAACATCAATAAATTCAAAATCGTTAACAAAAGAGAATTGAGCCTCAGACGGCAATGGCTCAAATTTAAAATTGCCCATTCCGTCATTTCTTAATATTCCACTTCTAAACTCGTTTACTTCATATTGAAGCGCCTGCTCAAGTTTTTCTTTACCATAAATGTCTTCTAATTCTGAGTTCGCAAATGATAAAAAGGTAGGAAACTTGTCTTTTATAAAAGGCATTTGCCCTGAAGAGCATTCTCTTCCTCTCAACGGAACTTCATTTCCTTTATAATCCTTCGATAATACAATATCTAATGTTCCATTATTGTCGAAGTCATTTGCATATACTTTTAAAGGTTTCTTGTTTGATGCATTGTATTTATTATTCATTCCCGCATTACCACACAAGAAATCAATATCGCCATCACTATCAATATCGGCTTGAGAGATGCTAGACCACCATCCTTTAAGGTTCATCTCTTTACTTTTTCTAACAAATTTCCCCCCAACATTCTCCATGATTTCAATATCCATCCATTCCCCAACAAGCACGATATCTTCATCACCATCCCCATCAACATCAGCAAATTCAGCATCATTCACCATTCCTATACGCTCCATTTGTGGCGCAATAATTGAAGTTTTATCTCGAAAAAAACCTTTTACGTTTTCATAGATTTTTGTTTGTCCAGCATACGGATACTTTTGCGGATGCCCTTTTCCGCAAACCAATAGATCTAAATCACCGTCCTTGTCAATGTCAGACATTTCGGTACTTCCAGAGTTATGTCCGTCCAAAGGCATTCCGTTTCTGACTAAACCGAACATTCCAAGACCGTTACCTATGTACAAACGATTGTAATAAGCTGTATCTCCTTCTTGATGCTCATATCCACCTGAACTAATAATCAAATCCAACTTTTCATCTCCATTCACATCAAACACACTAATATCGGCATCTTCAGACGACTGATGATTATAGAATGAACGTGAGAGCATCTTCTTGAATGTGCCTTTTGAACTTTGTAAATAGACGGTAGGAATTCTCCCAACTGAAGAAGTCACAATGAAATCTTCGTAACCATTATTGTCAAAATCACCGACCGCTATTTCAGGCCCTGAGGTACTCATTTGATGGGGTAATAATGATTCCTTCACAAAGTCATTGAACTTGTTGTCCTTGTATACCGCATCTAACTTTGAACTTTCGGTTAGATTTTTGAAATAGACCTTTTTGTAATCCGAAACGGGAACGGTTTCAACTCGCTTCAATTCATTTGGCTTCGGCTTGATAACTCCTCCTTTTTTTGGTATGTCCAAATACATTGAATCATTCAAAAAGAGTATCTGAAATCCTTCACCTTCTTTTGCATAAAAGAAATGCCTTGGATCAACGCTTGAACAATATCCTCTGACAACATTGTGTTCTTGAACAAACGTGTTGTTTGATGTTTCAACCTTAACTCTCATTCCGCTTTTCAAACCAGCAGGAATATCTGAAAGATCAACAACCAGGCTATTACTCTTCGATTCAATTCTGTTTTCATAAATTGAAGCTTGGGCATCAACATTATTGAGAACTAAATCCAAATCGCCATCATTATCCAAATCAACATATACAGCACCATTAGAATTAAGTTTTTCATCAATTCCCCAGTCCGATCTGTTATCCTTAAAAGTCAAGTCACCATTATTCTTAAAGAAATAATTCTCGATTTCTACAGAAGGGATAAGATCAAGAAAATCTAACGTCTTCACGCTTCCATTTTTTTCTTTTAAACTATCTAACTTCTGACCAATATCATTGTTCTTTGTATCCCTTTTGTATCCATTGGTCACGAATAAATCTAAAAGCCCATCTTGATCGATATCAAATAACAAAGGAGCCCAACTCCAATCTGTTTTTGCGACACCGGCAAATTGAGAGATTTCTTGAAAAGATCCCATGCCAGTATTTAACTGCAGCATATTGTGCATGTACTGATATCCCCAACCGAGTTGAACACGTGTATAAAACTTGTTAAGATTCATAGATGCCATATTCATCTTTGATCTTTTATGGTCATTGAACGCCATGTCTACCGAAACATAATCCATCAATCCATCATTATTAAAATCACCTACATCATTACCCATTGAATAATTCGAAGTGTGCTTAAAATATTTCAAATTCTCATCCTTGAAAGTATTGTTCTGTTGATTGATAAATAAATGATCGGGCTCATCAAAATCATTACAAACAATAATGTCGGGATACGAGTCTTGATTAACATCTGAAATCGCCAGTCCTAATCCATAACCGAATTCCAAAATTCCTGCTTGGGTAGTTATATCAATGTATTTTCCTCCAACATTTTCCAACAGCAAATCTGTTTCCACATTTCCTTCGTTGATATTTGTGCTGATATCTTGATAATCAACAGCTTTATTAAATTCTTTTGGATGTCCCATGATGTACAAATCCAAATCTCCATCCAAATCGATATCAAGCGGAGCCGCCTGTGTACTATGATTTGAGATGTCTAAACCATATTTTTCTGCCGCCTCTTTGAAAGTGCCATCTCCTTGATTTTCATACAATACATTTGTAAGAACATCTTGATTCGGACCCGATCTTGATACATAAATATCTTCGAACCCATCATTATTAACATCAAAAATACAAACTCCTGAACTCCAACCATTTTTATCAATTCCTGCTGATGTAGTGACGTTCTTGAACCTAAAATCTCCTTGATTAAAGTAAAGTTCATCATTAACGAAGTTGCCCGCAAAGAATAAATCCATCAGACCATCATTGTTAAAGTCTCCCACTCCCACTCCAGCTCCATTATATAAGTAGTCATAGGCAACAATATTGACCTTTTCGGTTTCGTTAATTGAATTCTCAAATCTAATATCTGTAGATTCTGATGAATGAGAATGAAAGCCAGTATTCTGACTGAACGAGAAAACTGAGAACAAAAAAATTATATAAAGTCGAAAAACTGCCACAATTTGGTTTCCTTTAAAGTGAAGATACTACTTTTGAACAAGTTTTATTAGTGAAAAAATATTCATCCATACAGATCGAAGGTTCTTATCATGACTTGATTTCAAAAATCGAGCCGAATGAGTTTTCGCTTCTAAAAAGAGATGAACAAAATTTTCTTTTGGGTTGGGACCTTAAAGAAAAGCTCACTATTGACAATGATTACGCCAACTTTTTAAGTGTAGATCAATTTATTTCTGACAACGCCGGCGATTATTTATTTGGATTAATTTCATATGATCTTAAGAATAGTATTTATCCCGTGCTTTCTTCTCAAAATATATCACATCTTAACGAAGAGCAAAGTACTTTCTCAACATACAATAATATAATTGTCTGCAACGAAGGAGATTTTTTATATTTCGGCTTGGAGGATAAAGTGCCTGAAGTGACTTCACTTTTTAAGGCAGGATTGAATACAAAGGACAATAGGTTTGAACTTGAAATCACTCCCTTAGAAAATCAGACGGCCTATCTCCTAAAAATTGAAAAGTTGAAACATCTAATTCAAAGGGGAGATATTTATGAAGTAAACTATTGTACGGCCTTTCACTTGCTTAAAGAAAATCTCAATCCTAATGCCACTTTTCAAAATATTCAAGAAAAAACACAAGCGCCCTTTGGAGCTTTTTTAAGAAACAGTCATTTCGATATTTTGAGCGGCTCTCCGGAGAGATTCTTGAAGAAAATTGACAATAAATTATACTCTCAACCAATTAAAGGTACTGCAAAACGAAGTGATGATAAGGGCGAAGATGAAAGATTAGTCAAACAATTAAAATCAAGCAAAAAAGATCACGCCGAAAATGTAATGATTGTAGATCTAGTTAGAAACGACCTATCAAAAATTGCATCAAAAAATTCGGTCGCAGTTGATGAATTATCCCAATTGTACTCTTTCAAATCTGTTCATCAATTAATTTCAACGGTGAGCTGTAAAATAGATAAGGTAGAATTTTCGGAGATTCTAAAGGCCACCTTCCCTATGGGTTCAATGACGGGAGCACCTAAACTGAATGCAATGAAATTTGCCGAAAACCATGAAGAGTTTAAAAGAGGATATTATTCGGGGGCAATAGGAGTTATCGAACCAAACGGTAATTTTGATTTCAATGTAATAATTAGAACATTAATATTTGATAGAGCCACAAAGAATTCAAAAATCGGAGTGGGTGGTGCTATCACCATTCTTTCTAATGATGAAGAAGAATATGAAGAATGTTTCATTAAATTAAAAGCAATTAAAGAATCTGTGTGCTAGAAAAGTTTACTTCATATTTCAATTCTGAATTTCCTGAATCGGGTAATATCAACTTCTATCTAGCTATTTCGGGAGGGAAAGATTCTATGGCGCTATCTCACTTGTTAGTTCAATCTGGTATTAAACATACTTTATTACACTGTAATTTTAAATTAAGAGGACATGAATCTGATGAGGACGAACAGTTTGTAAAAGCGCACGCCGAAAAATATCAACTTAAGTGCATTACTAAATCTTTTGATACCGCATCAGAATCTGATAAGAGAGGTGATAACATCCAACTTACTGCTAGAAACTTAAGATACGAGTGGTTCAATCAAATGATGTTAGAAGCTCCTGCAAATATTTTGCTGACCGCTCATCACCGAGACGACAGCATTGAAACTTTTTTTATAAATCTCTTAAGAGGTACTGGAATTAGAGGACTACACGGGATTCCTGCTAGAAATGGTCAGATTTATAGACCCTTAATTAATTTTGAATTATCAGAAATTTTCAAGTTTATTGAAGAACATAATATTGACTATCGTCAAGACAGTTCTAACTCTCAAAACAAGTATTTAAGAAATAAAATAAGGCATTCATTAATTCCGCTAATTGAAGAGCTTTCACCAGAATTTAGAAAAAAATTTACGGCGCTTTTTGCTGAACAAAATCAATTGGACAGCTTTTTAAAGGAACAAATCAAGAATACAATATACCCGCATTTAATAGACCACAAGAATTATTTAGGGATATCAATTGATTCGATTAATGATTCCTTTTTAGCCAAGCTTTTTTTAAAGGAATATGGCATTCATAGATCTCGAACAGCAGAGTTTTTTAAGTTTACTCAAAGTATCACAGGATCACTTTTCCAAAGTTCTTCTCATACATTTTTAAAGGACAGGGAACAGATTCTATTTAAACCAAATGGGACGCCTACAAAAGGTAAGGAAAAAACAATTGAACTTTATGAGCTTCCAATTACTGTGAATAATTGGCGTCTTTCTGCTCAAAATGTAAACATAAACGAACTCAAAGATAATCCTAAGCTTTTTCTTGATCTAGAGAAACTATCCTTCCCAATCAAGATGAGACCATGGGAGAATTCTGATAGGATTATTCCCTTCGGTATGAATGGTTCCAAACTTGTCAGCGATATTTTAATAGATAAAAAATATAATCGATTTCAAAAAGATGAACTTATGGTTCTCAGTGATTCCGAAAACAGACTTATTGCCATCCCTGGTATGATGATATCAAACCAAGTTCGTATATCTAAAGATTCAACACAGAGTTTAGTTTTATCTGAGTAAGATCTATCTTGCTTAATTATTTCAAAAGGTAAGTTAAACCAAACCCTTTTCTTTCTAGTGGTAAAAGTTGAATGGTTTTCACGGGTACAAACAAAAATACCCCTACTACCAAAAGGTAATAGGGGTATAAAAAGTGGCAT